>NZ_JADNOY010000003.1:0-281894 GCF_015557775.1 Streptococcus parasanguinis
CCGAACACAGCAGTTAAGCCCTAGAACGCCGGAAGTAGTTGGGGGTTGCCCCCTGTGAGATAAGGTAGTCGCTTAGCAAGAGATTGAGCCTAGTAGATGCTAGGCTCATTTGGGAGTTTAGCTCAGCTGGGAGAGCATCTGCCTTACAAGCAGAGGGTCAGCGGTTCGATCCCGTTAACTCCCATTTAAGCGGGTGTAGTTTAGTGGTAAAACTACAGCCTTCCAAGCTGTTGTCGCGAGTTCGATTCTCGTCACCCGCTTTGAACTTTTGTTCATTACCAAGTTTTTAACTTGGGCGCGTAGCTCAGGTGGTTAGAGCGCACGCCTGATAAGCGTGAGGTCGGTGGTTCGAGTCCACTCGTGCCCATTAATAGTATGGTCCGTTGGTCAAGGGGTTAAGACACCGCCTTTTCACGGCGGTAACACGGGTTCGAATCCCGTACGGACTATATATTTGGAGGATTACCCAAGTCCGGCTGAAGGGAACGGTCTTGAAAACCGTCAGGCGTGTAAAAGCGTGCGTGGGTTCGAATCCCACATCCTCCTTAATATTAACGCGGGATGGAGCAGCTCGGTAGCTCGTCGGGCTCATAACCCGAAGGTCGTAGGTTCAAATCCTGCTCCCGCAATTTGGCTCGGTAGCTCAGTTGGTAGAGCAATGGATTGAAGCTCCATGTGTCGGCGGTTCGATTCCGTCTCGCGCCATCAATTCAATAATTAGGAAGGGTAGCGAAGAGGCTAAACGCGGCGGACTGTAAATCCGCTCCTTCGGGTTCGGGGGTTCGAATCCCTCCCCTTCCATCCTTTACGGGCATAGTTTAAAGGTAGAACTAAGGTCTCCAAAACCTTCAGTGTGGGTTCAATTCCTACTGCCCGTGTTAATACTTATGGCGGGTGTGGTGAAGTGGTTAACACACCAGATTGTGGCTCTGGCATGCGTGGGTTCGATCCCCATCACTCGCCTATTTATTAATATTATTATTGGGGTATAGCCAAGCGGTAAGGCAAGGGACTTTGACTCCCTCATGCGTTGGTTCGAATCCAGCTACCCCAGTTAAATTTATGCCGGCGTGGCGGAATTGGCAGACGCGCTGGACTCAAAATCCAGTGTCCGCAAGGACGTGCCGGTTCGACCCCGGCCGCCGGTATAGATTAAAAAGGAGTTTTACTCCTTTTTTTGTTTATTTTTTTTCTTTTTTGTGATATAATTAACCGGTAAAGTTTCTTTTAATGAATTAGAAGGAGTTAATTTTGTCTGAAGTTGCAAATAAAATCGATCGATTTTTAAATTCTATTTTATTGTTATCAGAAAATCAGCATGAGATTTTAGTTGGTTCTTGTACAAGTGGTGTTTCATTAACCAACACTCAGGAACATATTTTGATGCTGGTTGCTGATGAAGCTCTTACCAATTCTGTCTTAGCTAAGAAATTGAATGTTAGTCAGGCAGCGATCACAAAGGCTGTGAAACCGTTATTAAGTCAGGGGATGCTGGAGACTTATAGAGATGAAAATGATGCTAGGGTTCTCTATTATCGCTTAACAGAGATTGGTAAGCCGATTGCATTGGAGCATCAGCACCACCATCAGCATACCCTTCACACTTATGAGGATGTTTTGTCGAAGTTTACTAAGAATGAGCAAGGGGTCATTTCGCGGTTTTTAGATCTATTGGAAGAGGAGTTATAGTTTGAGGTATATTACGGTTTCGAATTTATCGTTTTATTATGATCGGGAACCGGTTTTAGAAGGGATCAATTACTACTTAGATAGTGGGGAGTTTGTGACTTTGACCGGTGAAAATGGTGCTGCTAAGTCAACCTTGATTAAGGCTAGTCTTGGGATTTTACAGCCCAAGGTCGGGACAGTTGAGATTTCAAAGACGAATGTTAAGGGAAAGAAGTTAAGGATTGCTTATTTGCCACAACAGATTGCTAGTTTTAATGCTGGATTTCCAAGTACGGTCTATGAATTTGTGAAGTCAGGTCGGTATCCTCGTAAAGGCTGGTTTCGAAAGTTGAATGAGCACGATGAAAAGCATATTCTAAAGAGTTTAGAATCTGTTGGGATGCTGGAGTTCAAGGATCGGGCGATTGGTTCTTTGTCTGGTGGTCAGAAACAGCGGGCTGTCATTGCTCGGATGTTTGCTTCAGATCCGGATATCTTTGTTTTAGATGAACCTACGACAGGGATGGATGCGACGACAAAGAGTGATTTTTATGAGTTGATGCATCACAGTGCGCATCACCATCAAAAATCTGTTTTGATGATTACGCATGATCCTGAAGAGGTTAGCCAATTTGCGGATCGGAATATTCATTTGGTTCGTGACCAAAGCTCTCCTTGGAGATGTTTTAATGTCCATGATACTGAAGGGGAGGGTGACCATGCTTGATTTATTCCAGTATGATTTTATGCAACGGGCCTTGTTGGCTATGGTTGCCATGAGTCTTTTTTCTCCTGTATTAGGGATTTTCTTGATTTTAAGACGGCAGAGTCTGATGAGTGATACGCTAAGTCACGTCTCTCTTGCGGGTGTCGCTTTTGGGCTTTTCCTTGGGATCTCTCCAACGCTCTCGACCATGATCATTGTCATTATTGCTGCGGTTTTTCTTGAGTATTTGCGGACCTTATTTAAGGACTTTATGGAGATCGGGACGGCAATTTTAATGTCTACAGGTCTTGCCCTAGCTTTGGTACTGATGCGTGGTGGTGGGAAGAGCTCCATGAGCTTAGATCAGTATTTGTTTGGTTCTACCCTAACCATTACGGATGAACAGGTGATCGCCTTGTTTGTGATTGCTTTCGTTGTATTAGTGCTGACGGCCTTATTCTTGCGGCCTATGTATATTTTGACCTTTGATGAAGATACGGCCTTTGTGGATGGGCTTCCGGTCCGGACCATGTCTATCTTATTTAATGTGGTAACGGGGGTTGCTATCGCCTTAATGATTCCTGCAGCAGGATCGTTATTGGTTTCAACCATCATGGTCTTACCGGCTAGTATTGCGCTGAAATTAGGGAAGAACTTCCGTGGGGTCATGTTGCTTGCGGTCATTATTGGCTTTATCGGGATGTTTAGTGGGTTGATTTTGTCTTATATTGCAGATACACCAGCGAGTGCCAGTATTACGCTTTTATTTGTGGCACTGTTCTTGCTTGTGAATCTTGGATCACGTTTGAGGAAGTAGATATGAACTTTAAAAAATTTGGTTGGTTATTGTTAGTGGCTTTAACACTTGTTTTGACAGCTTGTGGCAAAAGTCAGAGTCAAAATGGGAAATTAAAAGTGATGACCACTTTCTATCCTGTTTATGATTTTACAAAAAATATTGTTGGAGATGAAGGAACGGTAGACTTGCTCATTGGAGCGGGATCAGAGCCTCATGAATATGAATTGTCTGCTAAGGGGCGGGCTATGATTCAAGATTCGGATGTTTTCGTTTATGAGAATGAAAACATGGAAACGTGGGTTCCAAATCTTTTGAAATCCATGAAGGATAAGAAAACCAAAGTGATCGATGCTACCAAGGGTATGGTCTTGCTTCCTGGATTGGAAGAGGAACATGAACACGAAGGGGGCGAAGAACACCATCATGAATATGATCCTCACCTTTGGCTCTCTCCACATCGTGCCATGAAGATGGTAGAGTCGATTCGTGATCAGTTGGTCGCAGCTTATCCAGATAAGAAAAAGACGTTTGAGAAAAATGCCCAAGCCTATCTGAAGAAATTACAGGCTTTGGATCAAGCTTATCAGGATGGGTTGAAAGATGCGAAACAAAAGAATTTCGTGACCCAACACGCGGCTTTCCGTTACTTGGCCTTGGATTATGGATTAAACCAGGTGGCCATTTCAGGGATTTCACCTGATAGCGAGCCTTCTGCTGCACGATTGCGTGAATTGACAGAGTATATCAAGAAAAATGAGATCAAGGTCATTTACTTTGAGGAAAATGCTTCTAAGTCCTTGGCGAAAACCTTGTCTTCTGAAGCTGGTGTTGAGTTAGCTGTCTTAAATCCTTTGGAAAGCTTGACGGATCAAGAAATGAAAGATGGCGAAGACTACGTGTCTGTTATGAAGGAAAATCTGAAGGCGCTAGAGAAAACTACGTCACAAGCTGGTAAGGATATTCAACCGGAACATGAGGAAGATGCTAAGACAGTTCAAAAGGGCTATTTCGAGGATAGTCAAGTGAAGGATCGTAGCTTGGCAAATTATGCGGGTGATTGGAAATCAGTTTATCCATACTTGCAAGATGGAACCTTGGATCAGGTCTTTGATTATAAGGCAAAATTAAATCCAACTATGACGGCTGCTGAGTATAAGGAATATTATACAAAGGGTTACCAAACAGATATTGATCGGATTAAGATTGATAAGGATTCAATGGAGTTTTATCAAAAAGGATCTTCTAAGAAATATACCTATAAATACGTAGGTAAGCACATTTTGACTTATAAGAAGGGAAATCGTGGTGTTCGTTATCTCTTTGAAGCCAAGGAGAGCGATGCGGGAGACTTCAAATATGTTCAATTTAGTGACCATGAAATTACTCCGGTAAAGGCAGCTCACTTCCACATTTTCCATGGAGGAAAGAGTCAAGAAGCGCTTTATGATGAGTTGGAAAATTGGCCAACTTATTATCCTTCGAACTTATCTGGTTTAGAAGTGGCACAGGAAATGCTGGCTCATTAAGAGTTGTATCAAAAGAGAGACTAGGACTGATTATCCCGGTCTCTTTTTGATTAAAAATGGGGAGTGAAGCTTGTCAAATGCTTGAAAATACGTTACAATGAAAGGGCTTTAAATTAAAAAATGTATGGGGAATTTTAAATGAAAAAAGTTGGTGCAATTCTTGTGAGTCTTCTCAGTGTGGTCCTGTTGGTAGCTTGTTCGCAACAGGGAACGAGCAAAAAATCAACCCCTTCCTCTAGTCAAACGACGACCTCTTCTGAAGTCAAAAAGACGGATGCTTCTAGTTCGGAAGTGAAGGAGAAAGAAAAAAAAGAAGAGAAAAAAGAAGTGAAGAAAATGGATCTTGAGGCTATTGCCAATGGAGATTACAGCAGTATTGCTGGTGTCTGGCAAGATGATAAAGGAAACAAGCTAGTCTTTAACGACAAAGGGTTGGTCTCACAAGAGTTAGAGGGCTATGGAGCTTCTTTGACGGATTATGGAACAGCATCAGAAGGCATTTATGGTGGTCGTGATGGAGGCTTCTTGTTGGAGTATATTCCTGCGGGAGTGACCATTGGTGATCAGGTCGATGATCAAGGACAAGTGGTCTTTAAGGATACATCAGATGCCTCTAAAAACCGCTTGTGGTCTGGTGTTGGTATCGCTAGTTTTGGGGAACAAGGCTCGATCTACTATCATGTAGGAGATGAATAATGGAAAAAGAGAGTGGGACAGAAATCGGTAATTCGTTAGAATTCGATTTCGTCGTCCCACCTCCGCACAGTTGAGTAGGGCTGTAAAAGCTGATGAAATCAGCGTAGTAGAGCCCACTCAACCACTGCGTCTTGCTCGACAATCTAAAAATAATTGAGAGGCTAGGACTTTTGTCCCACTCTCTTTTTCTTATGCATGTGGGGGAAGCCAAGAAAGCTCAAACTGGAGCAATTGGGCTTCAAGGAGATCTTGATGGGACACCTCTTGTTTCTCTTTGCAATCTAATAGGGCTTTTTGGATGAAATAGGCGCCTGCAGTGTGTGAGTTGGCGCAAATCTTGAGCTCTTGCTTAGGAAGATGGAGAAGGACTTCTTTAAAAAGAGGGAGTCCCAGATCATAGATTGGTTTTCCTGGGCAGGTTGGATAGAGCCCAAGGGCTGACCAGATGTACCAAGCAGATAGACTACCATTGTCCTCATCACCTGGATAGGCTTGGAAATCTTGATGGAAAGCTTGGGAACGGATCTGGTGGATCAGGAGATTGGTGTATTCGGGATGAAGGCTGTAACGGAAGAGGTAGGGAATGTGGAAGCTGGGTTGATTGGAGATGGCGATCTGCCCAAATGGGGCTTGGGCCATTTCACTCATTTCATGGATTTCATAGCCATATCCTCTTACATCAAATTGAGGTTTTTGATTGGCCAGATCCAGCAGTCGTTGGGTGAAGGCTTTTTTACCGCCCATTAGCTCTATCAGGCCGGAGAGGTCGTGTAAGGCTCCAAAAGTAGCCTGGGTGGCAGAGCATTCTGCATAATCTCCTCCCCAGCTAGTAGGAGAGAAGGGTTCTTTAAAGTTTCCATTGGTGGATCGTGCTCTCATAAAGCCTGTTTGGGTATCATACAATGTTCGGTAGGAGAGGCTGGAAGTAGCATACTGAGTAGCCGTTTCTGTCTGACCCAATTGCTTGGCAACGGTAGCAATGCAAAAATCACTATAGGCATAATCGAGGCTATGGCTCACACTTTCGTGAAAATCATCGGGTAGGTAGCCAAGGGCCTTGTAGCTTTCATTACCATGGCGACCAAAATGTTGAGTGGGGTCTGTTTTTTGAGCCGTCTGGAGCATGGCTGTCAGGATGTTTTCATGTAGGTCTGGTGCGATCCCTTTTGTGACAGCATCCGCAAAGACGCCATCGATGAGGGTGCCTGGCATCATCCCTCGTTCATCTGGGGCCAACCATTTTGGTAGAAAACCAGTATCCTTGTAAGTGTTTAAAAATCCTTCGAGAAAGTGACGGTAGTAATCGGGGTAGACAAGGCTAAAGAGCGGAAAAGAGGTCCGAAAGAGGTCCCAAAATCCGATATTCGTATAAGCTTTTCCTGATTTGATTTCATTATGGGTGACATCCAGGTGCCAGTCATTTCCCTCAGTATCCGTTTCATAAAAAGTTTGAGGGAAAAGGAGGAGTCTGTAAAGGCAATGGTCGAAAAAGGCTTGGTCACGCCCTCCGGTATCCTTCACTTCAATTCGTTTTAGCAGCTGATTCCATTGATCGGTTGCTTCTTTTTTAGCTTCCTCTAGGGAAGGGTTGGGAAGATGGCTGTGAGCCATGTCTTGGGACAGATAAGAAGTTCCTAATTGGACGGTCACTTCATTGCTAGAAAAGGTGAGAAAAAGATCTTGATCGATATGAGTGACGTTCTCGATCGGCTGGCTAAATTGCCACTGGAGAAAGAAAGAGTAGAAAGTATCTGCGGTATGGGCCTGATCCAGAATGTGGAAGTGGCAGGTTTGGTCTGTCAGAGTCAAGTCCTCTAGTTCCTTTGCTGCATGAAAGCAGAGTGTTAGCTTTTCTGGTGCTCGAAAGCGCATGACAGCCCCGTAGCGACTTGGAACCAGCTCGCTTTGAATCTGATAACGTTCCGAAAAAATACGAAGGTAGTGGGGCTGGAAAAGAGCTTCTTTCATTGAATAACTGCTTTGGCGACGGAAGAGGTCGGAACTTGTAACTTCTCCTGTGATGGGCGTGATGAGGCACCAAGCGTAGTCTCCTATCCAAGGACTAGGCTGGTGGGTGAGGCGAAAACCCTGAAAAATAGGAAGATTGGGGTTGAAAAACCAAGCCCCTTGTTCGTGTGTCGTCTGGGGAAGGAAGTAGTTCATTCCAAAAGGGACTCCAGTATAAGGGAGGGTATTTCCGTGGGAATAGTGGGGATGATTCTCGCTTCCCCAGCGGGTATCGATGGTCTGGCAAGTTGTGCGCATCTTGTCTCCTTTTTCTTCATCAACCTTAAATGATCTGTGTTTTTCTTGGAACACGCGGTGGTATTTTCTTCATTGTATCAAAGTGTTGTCAAATATGATAGCGTTTTTATCAAATGGAAAATTTTGTAGAAAAAGGGCTATAGTTTGCGTATGTATTTCCCCTTTGAAATCTTTTATACTGAATAGGAAAGAATCGATACGTGTGAGGAAAATAAATGACCTATTCAAAAGAAATTGTGCGAGAATGGTTGGATCAAGTGGCTGAGCGAGCTAAGGAGTACCCTGAGTGGGTGGATGTCTTTGAACGTTGTTATACAGACACTTTGGACAATACAGTTGAAATTTTAGAAGATGGTTCAACCTTTGTGTTAACAGGGGACATCCCAGCTATGTGGTTGCGTGACTCGACGGCTCAATTGAGGCCCTATCTTCATGTGGCAAAAAGAGACCCTCGTTTGCGTCAGACCATTGCTGGTTTGGTCAAACGCCAGATGACCTTGATTCTCAAAGATCCCTATGCCAACTCTTTTAATATTGAGGAGAACTGGAAAGGCCATCACGAGACTGACCATACAGATCTCAATGGCTGGATTTGGGAGCGCAAGTATGAGGTGGATTCGCTGTGCTATCCCTTGCAGTTGGCTTACCTCCTTTGGAAGGAAACTGGTGAGACTAGCCAATTTGATGAAACCTTTATCACTGCGACCAAGGAAATCCTTCATCTCTGGACAGTGGAACAAGACCACAAGAATTCCCCTTATCGCTTTGTTCGGGATACAGATCGTAAGGAAGACACGCTGGTGAATGACGGCTTTGGGCCAGATTTCGCCGTGACAGGGATGACCTGGTCAGCCTTTCGTCCAAGCGATGATTGCTGTCAGTATAGCTACTTGATTCCGTCCAATATGTTTGCAGTGGTTGTTTTGGGTTATGTCCAAGAAATCTTTGCAGAATTGAATCTAGCCGATAGTGAAAGGATCATTGCAGATGCCAAACGCCTGCAAGCGGAGATTCAAGAAGGAATCGAAAACTACGCCTACACGACTAACAGCAAGGGCGAGAAGATCTATGCCTTTGAAGTAGACGGTTTGGGAAATGCTAGCATCATGGATGATCCGAACGTACCAAGTTTGTTGGCGGCTCCCTATCTGGGCTACTGCGCCATCGACGATGAAGTCTACCAAGCTACTCGTCGGACGATTTTGAGTCCTGAAAATCCCTACTTCTATGAAGGGAAGTACGCAAGTGGGCTCGGAAGTTCTCATACCTTTTATCGCTATATCTGGCCGATTGCTTTATCTATTCAAGGATTGACAACAAATGATAAAGCTGAGAAAAAACATTTGCTGGACCAGTTGGTTGCCTGCGATGGAGGCACGGGTGTCATGCACGAAAGTTTCCATGTAGATGATCCAACTAAATACTCGCGTGAATGGTTCTCGTGGGCCAACATGATGTTCTGCGAATTAGTCTTGGATTACTTGGATATTCGCTAATACTCTTCGAAAATCTCTTCAAACCACGTCAGCTTCGCCTTGCCGTATATATGTTACTGACTTCGTCAGTTCTATCTACAACCTCAAAGCAGTGCTTTGAGCAACCTGCGGCTAGCTTCCTAGTTTGCTCTTTGATTTTCATTGAGTATAAGGAGCACGCTTTAGCTTCACTGATTCTTGTTAGAATCACAAGTTTATATTTAAAACATTAAAAATTTAAGTTAGAATGAGGTTTTACTCATGGAAAATGTTGTTGTACATATTATCTCTCACAGTCACTGGGATCGTGAGTGGTATTTACCGTTTGAAAGTCACCGGATGCAATTGGTGGAACTTTTTGACAATCTCTTTGATCTTTTTGAAAATGACCCTGAATTCAAAAGTTTCCACTTAGATGGACAAACCATCGTCCTCGATGACTATTTAGAAATTCGCCCTGAAAATCGCGACAAGGTGCAGCGCTATATCGACGAGGGCAAGCTCAAGATTGGTCCCTTCTACATCTTGCAGGATGATTACTTGATCTCCAGCGAAGCCAATGTCCGCAATACCTTGATTGGACAGGCTGAATGCGCTAAATGGGGCAAATCTACTCAGATTGGTTATTTCCCAGATACCTTTGGAAATATGGGGCAAGCTCCTCAAATCCTTCAAAAATCAGGCATTCACGTAGCAGCTTTTGGGCGTGGTGTCAAACCAATCGGATTTGACAACCAGGTCCTCGAAGATGAGCAGTTTACCTCTCAATTTTCTGAAATGTACTGGCAAGGGGCGGATGGTAGCCGTGTGCTGGGTATTCTTTTTGCTAACTGGTACAGTAACGGGAACGAAATTCCAGTGGATAAAGATGAAGCTTTGGCTTTCTGGAAACAAAAATTGTCAGATGTTCGTGACTATGCATCGACTAATCAATGGTTGATGATGAACGGATGTGATCACCAACCAGTTCAACGAAATTTGAGTGAAGCCATTCGTGTGGCAAACGAACTTTTCCCTGACGTGACCTTTGTTCACAGCTCCTTTGATGACTATGTGCAAGCAGTGGAAAGTGCGCTTCCTGAACAATTATCAACGGTTACGGGGGAATTGACCAGTCAGGAAACCGATGGCTGGTACACACTGGCAAATACGTCTTCCTCTCGGATTTATCTCAAGCAAGCCTTCCAAGAGAATAGCAACTTGCTCGAGCAAGTGGTGGAACCTTTGACCATCATTACTGGTGGGCATAACCATAAGGATCAATTGACCTATGCCTGGAAGACACTCTTACAAAATGCGCCACACGATAGTATTTGTGGATGTAGCGTAGATGATGTTCACCGTGAAATGGAAGTTCGTTTTGCCAAGGTCAACCAAGTTGGAAACTTTGTCAAGACTAACCTTCTGAACGAATGGAAGGGTAAACTAGCGACTCAAAAAGCCCAGAGTGAGCACCTCTTTACGGTCATCAACACTGGCTTGCATAATAAGGTGGACACCGTCAGCACGATTGTCGATGTTGCGGTTTGTCCATTTAAGGAATTGCATCCGACAGAAGGCTTCAAGAAAATGGCTGCTTTGAGCTTGCCAGACTACCATGTAGAGGATTTAGATGGACATCTTGTAGAAGCAGAGATTGAGGACTTGGGAGCAAGCTTTGGCTATACCCTGCCTAAGGATAAATTCCGTCAACCTTATATTGCACGTCAAGTGCGCGTGACGGTTCCTGTTCATTTGGCAGCCTTGTCTTGGACGACCTTCCAGCTCTTGGAAGGCAAAGCACCTCATCATGATGGTCTGTTCCAAAATGGGGTGATCGATACGCCATTTGTAACCCTTAGTATCGATGATGGCTTGACCCTCTATGATAAAACGACCAATGAGGCTTATGAGGATTTCCTTCGCTTTGAAGATCGTGGTGATATCGGAAATGAATATATCTACTTCCAACCAAAAGGAACAGAGCCGATCTATGCGGAGTTAACAGCTTATGAGGTCTTGGAAAACAATGCCCGCTATGCCAAAATCTTGCTCAAGCATGACTTGACGATCCCGGTCAGTGCGGATGAACAATTGGATGCGGAGCAAAGAGGCATTATCGAGTTTATGAACCGCAAGGCAAGTCGCTCAGAAGAGCTGACAACCCTCTCTCTTGAAACAGAGATGACCATCTTTGTAGATGATCCGCAAATTCGCTTCAAGACGCGCTTTACCAATACAGCTAAGGATCACCGCATCCGTCTCTTGGTCAAGACTCACAATACACGTCCGAGCAACGATTCTGAAAGTATCTATGAAGTTGTGACACGGCCAAATAAACCGGCTGCTTCTTGGGAAAATCCTGAAAATCCCCAACACCAACAAGCCTTCGTCAGCTTGTATGATGACGTCAAAGGGGTAACAGTGGCCAATAAAGGATTGCATGAATACGAAATCCTTGGAGACGATACGATAGCTGTAACACTTCTCCGTGCTTCAGGGGAACTTGGTGACTGGGGCTATTTCCCAACACCAGAAGCACAATGTTTGCGGGACTTTGAGGTTGAATATGCAGTAGAATGCCATCAAGCTCAGGGGCGCTTCTCTGCTTATCGCCGGGCCAAAGCTTTGCAGACACCGATGACCAGCCTTCAAGTTGAAAAACAAGAAGGAAGTGTAGCAGCGTCTGGTAGCTTACTCAAGCATACAGCCTTGACGCATCCTCAGGTTTGTCCAACAGCCTTTAAGGTAGCAGAAAATGAAGAAGGTTACATCCTTCGCTATTACAACATGAGCCAAGAAAATGTGCGCGTGTCAGAAGGACAACAAACGGTTGTCGATCTTCTGGAACAACCGTATCCGGTCCATACAGGTTTATTGGCACCGCAAGAAATCCGGACAGAATGGATTAAAAAAGAAGAAGTATAGCTGGTTGCAGCTGAAGAAACAATAAAAGGAAAGGAGGAGCGAAAAAGTAAGAACCAACTGCTGACTCGCTCCTTTTTACAGGTAAAAGCAATGACCATTGCAACGATTGATATCGGAGGGACTGGGATTAAGTTTGCTAGTCTCACTCCGGATGGAAAGATTTTAGATAAGGCCAGCACCCCAACTCCAGAAACTCTAGAAGATTTGCTAGCTTGGCTGGACCAGCGATTGTCAGAACGTGACTACCGTGGGATTGCTATGAGTGTGCCAGGGGCTGTTAACCAAGAAACAGGGGTAATTGAAGGGATCAGTGCCATTCCTTATATCCATGGTTTTTCATGGTATGAGGCCCTTTCTCATCACAAGCTACCTGTCCATCTAGAAAATGATGCCAACTGTGTTGGACTGAGTGAATTGCTGGCGCATCCTGAGATTGAAAATGCAGCCTGTGTCGTGATTGGTACCGGAATCGGTGGAGCCATGATTATCAATGGCAAGCTTCACCGTGGACGTCATGGCTTGGGCGGTGAGTTTGGCTACATGACAACTATCGAGCCTGCAGAAAAGCTCAATAACTGGTCACAACTCGCTTCTACAGGAAACATGGTTCGCTATGTGATTGAAAAATCAGGTCAGTCTGACTGGGATGGACGTAAGGTCTACCAAGAGGCTACAGCCGGCAATGCCCTTTGCCAGGAAGCCATTGAGCGCATGAATCGTAATCTTGCTCAAGGACTGCTCAATATCCAGTATCTCATTGACCCAGATGTGATTAGCCTAGGTGGCTCTATCAGTCAAAACCCAGATTTTATCAAAGGGGTGCAAAAAGCAGTAGACATCTTTGTGGAAAGATATGAAGAATATACAATTGCTCCAGTGATTCAAGCTTGCACCTATCAGGCAGATGCCAATCTCTACGGTGCCCTTGTCAACTGGTTACAGGAGGAAAACCAATGGTAAGTTTTACAGGACTTAGTCCCAAACAAGCCCAAGCTGTTGAAGTATTAAACAATCACATTTCTCTACCAGATGTAGAGGTGGCGGTCGCTCAGTCTGACCAAGCTTCTATCTCTATCAAGGGTGAGAATGGGCAGTATCAACTGACCTACCGCAAACCTCATCAACTCTACCGCGCCTTGTCTGTGCTAGCAACAGCTTTAGCAGAAGGAGACAAAGTAGAGATTGAAGAACAGGCGGCTTATGAAGATTTGGCCTATATGGCCGACTGTTCGCGCAACGCCGTGCTCAATGTCGCATCAGCCAAACAGATGATTGAACTCTTGGCTCTGATGGGTTATTCAACCTTTGAGCTCTATATGGAGGACACCTATCAGATTGAGGGGCAACCTTACTTTGGTTATTTCCGTGGAGCCTACTCAGCTGAAGAGTTACAGGAAATCGAAGACTATGCCCAGCAGTTTGACATGACCTTTGTCCCATGCATCCAGACCTTGGCTCATTTATCAGCCTTTGTTAAATGGGGGGTTAAGGAAGTCCAGCAACTCCGCGATGTAGAGGATATTCTCCTCATCGGTGAAGAAAAAGTCTACGACCTGATTGACGGTATGTTTGCGATGTTATCTAAATTACAAACTCGCAAGGTCAACATCGGGATGGACGAAGCTCACTTGGTCGGTTTGGGTCGTTATCTTATCTTGAACGGTATTGTGGATCGGAGTCTCCTTATGTGCCAACATTTGGAGCGCGTGCTGGATATTGCAGACAAGTATGGTTTCCACTGCCAGATGTGGAGTGATATGTTCTTCAAGCTTATGTCAGCAGATGGCCAGTACGACCGTGAGGTAGAAATTCCAGAAGAAACACGAGTTTATTTAGACCGTCTTAAAGACCGTGTGACCTTGGTTTACTGGGATTATTATCAGGATAGCGAGGAAAAATACAACCGAAACTTCCGTAATCACCATAAGATTAGTCAGGATATTGCCTTTGCTGGTGGTGCCTGGAAGTGGATTGGTTTTACGCCCCACAACCATTTCAGTCGCCTCGTCGCTCTTGAAGCCAATAAAGCCTGCCGTGCTAATCAGATCAAGGAAGTCATTGTGACGGGCTGGGGGGACAATGGTGGTGAAACAGCCCAGTTCTCGATTCTCCCAAGTTTACAAATTTGGGCAGAACTCAGCTATTGCAATGATTTAGAGCGTCTGTCAGCTCACTTTAAGACCAATACAGGCCTATCCGTTGAGGACTTTATGCAGCTGGATCTGGCCAACCTCTTGCCAGACCTACCAGACAATCTCAGTGGGATTAACCCTAACCGCTATGTCTTTTATCAGGATGTTCTTTGCCCAATTCTTGACAAGCACATGACACCTGAACAGGACAAGCCACACTTTGCCCAAGCAGCTGAGATTCTTTCTGACATTAAAGAAAAAGCGGGCGTCTACGCTTATCTCTTTGAAACTCAGGCACAGTTGAATGCTATTTTAAGTAGCAAGGTCGATGTAGGACGACGCATCCGTGAGGCCTATCACGCAGGTGATAAAGAGAGCTTGCAACAAATCGCTCAGGAAGAATTGCCAAAACTCAGAAGCCAGATTGAACACTTCCATGACCTCTTTAGTCACCAATGGTTGAAAGAAAACAAGGTCTTCGGCTTGGATACCGTAGATATCCGTATGGGTGGACTCTTGCAACGCATCAAGCGAGCAGAAAGTCGGATTGAAAACTACCTAGCTGGTTCCATCACATGTATCGATGAACTAGAAGAAGAGATCTTACCATTCAACGATTTCTACGGGGATCAGGACTTCGCAGCCACAACAGCTAATCAATGGCACACCATTGCGACAGCTTCGACCATTTATACAACGTAAAAAATGCCAAGTTGGATGACAGGTATCTCATCCACGGTGGGATAGGAGTAGAAGAGGAACTGTCTTTACGACCACCCTTTTCTACTCTTTTTTAAAGCTATGTCATAAATTTGTAGAATTTTTTCTATAATTAGGAGTTTGAAAATGTAAATGGGCTATCTTATAATAGGTGATGTAAACGCTACCAAAGTAAATAAACACGCTCAAGGCTCAAAGGGGGGAGTTAAATGAAAAAGTTTGTAAGGACTCTGAGAGAAAATTTCATTTTTCTTTTAATGGTCTTACCTGGTGCAGCGTGGTTAATCTTATTCTTCTATATTCCGGTTTTTGGGAATATCGTAGCATTTAAGGACTATCATATCACAGGAGAGGGCTTCATTGACAGTGTCATGAAGAGTAAGTGGGTTGGCTTTGACAACTTCAAATTCCTCTTTAGTTCCAAAGATGCCTACATTATTACAAGAAACACGGTATTGTACAACTTAGGATTCATCTTCTTAGGATTGATTGTTTCCGTTGGGATCGCCATCATCTTTAGTGAGTTGAGATCAAAAAGAGTGGTCAAGGTGCTTCAAACCTCCATGCTCTTCCCGTACTTCCTATCATGGGTTATCATCAGCTTCTTCACCGATGCCTTCCTTAACGTGGACAAAGGATTGGTCAACCACATCTTAACTTCATTTGGTATGAAAGCCATCAATTTCTATTCGGAATTGTGGATCTGGCCAGCGCTTCTCCTCTTCTTAGGAATCTGGAAAGGCTTTGGTTATAGCAGTGTCATGTATTATGCAACCATCATGGGAATTGACCCAACTTACTATGAAGCAGCGACCGTGGATGGTGCGTCTAAGTGGCAACGCATTCGCAACATCACCATTCCTCAGTTGTCTTCCTTGATTACAGTCTTGACCATTCTTGCAGTCGGAAATATCTTCCGCGCAGACTTCGGTCTTTTCTACCAAATCCCGCATAATGCTGGAGCTCTCTATAGTGTAACCAACGTTATTGATGTTTATGTCTACAACGGTTTGACCAAGTCAGGGGATATCGGGATGACAGCAGCAGCCGGTCTTTACCAATCGGTAGTCGGGCTGGTTCTTGTGTTAATCTCAAATATCATTGCCCGTCGCATTGATAAGAATGCCGCTCTCTTCTAGAAAGGAGGATCGTATGAAAAAATCAACCATTCAAAAAGAAAAAATTGATAATGTCGGGATCCATTCTTTCAGTAAGAAGAGCAACTTCTTCTTTACCTTGTTGTTGACCTTGGTCGGCTTGACCTGTGTGCTTCCCTTCATCTTCGTTGTCATGATCTCTTTGACAGACGAACAAAGTTTGGCAGTCCATGGCTTCCAATTCTGGCCAGCAAAATTTGGATTTGATGGTTACCTCTTCTTGGTACAGTTCAAAGACAAAATCTTGCAAGCCCTCTTCATTACCTTGTTTGTGACCATTGTGGGAACAGCATGTAATGTCTTTATCACCACAACTTATGCTTACGCTATCTCACGGAGTACCTTTAAATACCGCAAGTTCTTTACCGTATTTTCACTCCTTAGTATGCTCTTTAGTGCAGGGTTGGTTCCAAGCTACATTGTCACCACTCAACTCTTGCAGTTAGGTGATACCATCGGGGCTTTGATTATCCCAATGTTGCTCAGTCCATTTAACATCATCTTGATGCGGACCTTCTTTAAACGGACCATTCCAGAAGCTATCCTTGAATCCGCTCGGATCGATGGGGCAAGTGAAACACGGATCTTCTTCCAAATCTGCTTGCCATTGTCTCTTCCAGGGATTGCGACCATCAGTTTGTTCACCGCTTTAGGGTTCTGGAATGACTGGTTCAACGCCCTCCTCTATATTAAGAGTGACAACCTTTACCCATTGCAATACCTCTTGATGCAAATCCAAAACAATATGGATTACATCGCTAAAAACGTCGGGGTATCCGGCCAATTGGCAGGAGCTGTACAATCCATCCCACGGGAAACAGGACGTATGGCCATGGTGGTTGTGGCAACAGTGCCAATCGCCATTCTCTATCCATTCTTCCAACGCTACTTTGTAAAAGGCTTGACCATCGGTGGTGTGAAAGAATAACATCGTTTATTGAAAATCAGCAGGATTTTCAACTCATAACTTAGTCTAAAAAGAAAATAACATAAAGGAGATTTTTCTTATGAAAAATTGGAAAAAATACGCGTTAGCATCTGCTAGTGTCATCGCTCTTGGAGCTACTCTTGCTGCTTGTGGAAACCTTACAGGGAACAACAAGAAGTCTGCAACAACTGAAGACGGTAAACCAATCATCAAGATGTACCAAATCGGTGATAAACCAGATAACTTGGATGTTCTTCTTAAAAATGCCAACAAGATCATTGAAAAGAAAGTTGGCGCAAAATTGGATATCCAATATCTTGGTTGGGGTGACTATGCACAAAAAATGAACGTTATCATCTCATCTGGTGAAAACTATGATATTGCCTTTGCTAATAACTATGTCATTAACGCTCAAAAAGGTGCTTATGCTGACTTGACAGAATTGTACAAGAAAGAAGGGAAAGACCTTTACAAAGCACTTGACCCAGCTTACATCAAAGGGAACACTGTAAACGGCAAGATCTATGCTGTTCCAGTAGCAGCTAACGTTGCATCTTCTCAAAACTTTGCATTTAACGGACCACTTCTTGAAAAATATGGTATCGACGTTTCAAACGTGAAAGACTATGCTTCTCTTGAACCAGTCTTGAAAGCCATCAAAGAAAAAGATCCAAACGTTGTTCCATTTGCAATGAACAAGAGCTACGGTGGACCTTCAGATGACTTTGACTATGTGGCTGTTGATGGACTTCCATTCGTTGTTGACTTGAAAGGTGACACTACTAAGATCGTTGACCGTTACACAATTCCTCGTTATGTAGAAAACTTGAAGACTCTTCACAAATACTACGAAGCAGGATACATTCCAAAAGACGTAGCAACGAGCGACACTGGTTATGATCTTTCTCAAGATACATGGTTGGTTCGTGAAGAAACAGTAGGGCCAGCTGACTACGGTAACAGCTTGCTTTCTCGTGTAGCAAACCGTAAGATCGAAATCAAACCATTTACTGAACTGTACAAGAAGAACAATACTACTCAAGTAGCTAACTTTGTTATCTCAAACAACTCTAAGAACAAAGAAAAAGCAATGGAAGTGTTGAACCTCTTGAACACTGATCCAGAACTCTTGAACGGCCTTGTTTATGGACCAGAAGGCAAGAACTGGGAAAAAGTTCCCGGCAAAGAAAACCGTGTCAAAGTCTTGGATGGCTACAACGGAAACACTCACATGTCTGGATGGAACACTGGTAACAACTGGATTCTTTACATCAACGAAAACGTAACTGATGAACAAATTGCACAATCTAAGAAAGATTTGGAAACTGCAAAAGAATCTCCAGCACTTGGCTTCATCTTTAACACAGATAAAGTGAAATCAGAAATCACTGCTCTTACAAATACTTTGAACCAATTTGCAGGTGCTATCAATACTGGTACTGTGGATCCTGAAGTAGAAGTTCCTAAGATGCTTGAAAAATTGAAATCAGAAGGTGCTTACCAAAAAGTGCTTGACGAAATGCAAAAACAATACGACGAATTCCTTGCTTCTAAAAAATAAGAACAGGTAGTTCGAAAAAGGCTTTGGAGGAATCTCCAGAGCCTTTTCATGTCTTTATGAAAATAGAACTGTAAATGAAAATCAATATTTCAATTTACCAATGCAAATAAGGGAAAGCGTTTTATTTTTATGGTATAATAGAATCACTAATTGGAAAAGAGGCTGAATGATGGGAAAAATCATCGAGTTCATTTTTACGAGAGTCTATGTTGCTATGCTGGTAACAGGGATTTTTTGGGTCTTGACGATCTGTGGGGGTGTTCTGCTAGGAGTAGGACCGGCTAGTGCCACTATCATGAGCCTCTATGCGGAAAATGGCATGACCTACAAGGACTATCATTGGTCACGCGCTTGGGAACTCTTCAAAGAAAATCTACGCCCGGCTAATCAAGTCTTTTATACCTTCTTTGCCATTGAAGGGGTTCTCCTCTATGGCATGTACCTCATGATCCAGATCCCTCACTTGAATTTCTTCCAAATTTTGGTTCTCTTGTTTAATCTGGTTTTCCTCTTGGTTGCGCCTCTAGCTTATGCCGTTTATTTGAAATTGCAAGTGTATTTTGACCTCTCTTATGCCAACAGTATCAAGCTCAGTTTGATCGGAATGTTGCTGGACATTCGTCCGGTTCTGAAGCTCATCCTTGGAACCGTGCTACTTGGCGTCATTAGCTACTATATGCCAGCCCTTCTCTTTTTCGTCTTGATCGGTGTATGGCATTTCTTTGTCAATGATATCTTTGACCCTGTTTATCAAAACATCCACGAAAAATTGGTATCCTAACGATGAAAAAAATCTGGTTAAGTACGCTTTTAAAATTCTACGCCTATGTCATGGTGGTCATTTTGACCATTATGGGCCTGGTTGTCGCGGGGATCTCTTGGAAAAACCAGCAAGCTGAAGCCGACCGGATCGCCCAACGGGTCTTGACCGAAGTGGTGACGGATCTTGAGACCTCTTATCAACGGGTCACACAAGAAGGTCGTAGCCTCGTTGAAAACCCTGCAAAATTAGAAGGAGTTTATCGCTATTTTACCTTGTCACCATCGGAGTATGAGACTTGGCGATTGAATGCCCAATTCCCTTCTTATATCCAATTGTCCCTACATAAGAATATTGACAGCCTCTATTTGAGCAATAAAAACATCGAGGGCATCGATGTCACCTTGTCTGATTACAAGACGGTATTTGTCTCTACCCGGCAATCGAAGGGGGGCAAGCAAGTCTCAGCGGACCATTACAAGGCTCCTGCGACAGCCATTCCGGTTCCTTTGACAGATCCGACTACGGGTGCTGGAGTTGGGATCGCTTATATGACGCTGGACCAGGAAATTTTGACGGCAGCGATTGATAATGCCAGAGGCGATCTTCCGGTCGCTGTACGGATCTTCACCCCTTTTGGAAAAGAGATGTACCATGAAGGGGATAAGGGGCAATCAAAGGATATTAAATGGCAAACTCGTAGCACGATCTATGGCTACAAGGTGGATGTAGCTGTTTCAGAAAGTTATTTGGTCAAGAAAGGTCTAGCCAACCTGACCACTTTTCTCTCCATTGCTTTCTTGATTTTCTTGATCCTTTACTTATTAATGCGACAAATTTTCAAAAATTACCGTCGCCAAGTCCTTGATCTGGTCGATACCATGAATCTAATCAGTCAAGGCGATAGTGAACGACGGATTGATACCTCGACCAAGGACCAAGAACTGCTGGTTATTGGTAATATGATCAATACCATGTTGGACAATATGGATAAGAATATTCGGGATATCTATCAGCTACAGCTCAGCCAAAAGGATGCCAATATGCGGGCACTACAAGCCCAGATCAATCCCCATTTCATGTACAATACACTGGAATTTATCCGGATGTATGCCGTCATGCAAGAGCAGGATGAATTGGGTGATATTATCTATGAGTTTAGTAGTCTCTTGCGCAATAATATCTCAGATGAGCGAGTGACGACGGTTGAAAATGAGCTCGAATTTTGTCGCAAATACAGCTACCTCTGCATGGTACGTTATCCCAAATCGATCGCCTATGGCTTTAAGATCGATCCAGGTTTGGAAAAAATGAAGATTCCAAAATTCACCATCCAGCCTTTGGTCGAGAACTATTTTGCACATGGAGTGGATCACAAACGCAAGGACAATGTGATTAGTGTCAAAGTCTTGCAAGGAGAAGGGCAAGTCATGATTCTAGTTACTGATAATGGGCGCGGGATGGAAGAAGAACAGCTAGAAAGCATTCAAGAGATACTAGCCAATCGCAATCCACGCTCAGAAATCGAAGAAAAGAGTGGGCGGCAGTCCATCGGAATTATCAATGTTCATGAACGCATGCTACTCTATTTTGGAGATCGCTACCATATCCAAGTCTTCTCCCAACCTCACCATGGAGTGACCTATACGATAACCATTCAAGATGAATAAAGGAGACAGAATGTACAAAGTCTTATTAGTAGACGATGAGTATATGATTACAGAAGGGTTAAAAAAATTAATCCCCTTTGACCACTGGAATATGGAAGTGGTCGCAACTGCTGAAGATGCAGACCAGGCCCTTGATTATGTGCGAGAACGTCCAGTGGATGTGGTGATCACGGATGTCAATATGCCTGGAAAGACCGGACTTCAGATGATTGCAGAGATGAAGGATTTGATTCCAGATGCTGCTTTTATCATTATGTCAGGCTATCAGGATTTTGAATATGTCAAGACAGCCCTCAATTTGCGCGTGGCAGACTACCTGCTCAAACCGGTCAATAAGGTGGAAATGGGCAATATCTTAGAAAAAATTCAGCACCAAATCCAGCAACCAAGCCAAGAGTTAGCCAACCGTTTGATTCACGATGATATCTCTGAGGAAGAGTTTTGTCGGTATATCGCAGGACGAAATTCACTGTGGATTGGGGTTGCTAAGGAGAAAAAAGGCTTTATCAGCTCGTCTTACCAAGTTCTCGGGCAAAATCTTCAACTCTTTATCTCAGATCAAGAAGAAGAAGCCATGATTGAGAAGGCCTTTGAGCCCCTTTATAAGGAGCACTTTCGTCAATTTAAGGACCTAGTGGAGCGGAGCCTCTTTTATGGAGCGACCCCTCTCAATGAAGATGAGGAAGTCTTTAACTACTACGAGCCGGCCTACCGGGTGATCATGCAAGGAAATATCCAACAGATCTTAGAAGAACTGGACTGGTTGGAAAAAATGATCCTTGAGAAGACACCCAAGGTTTCGTTGACCAAGCAACTCTTTATCCAATTTTTGATGGATGTCTTTCATTTGTTTGAATACCTGCAGGGAGATGATTTGGCCGATGTGGTCAAGAAAGTCCAAGAAGCTGCTACCTTTAGCGAGATGATTAGCTTCATCCAGGAAGAGTTGTCCCGTTTCTTATCCCACTATCGGATGAACGAAAATGTAGCGAGTGTCCTCCAAGTGATTAGCCGTGATTACCAAAAAGAGCTGTCACTCAAGGACATTAGTCAGGCTCTCTTTATCAATCCAGTCTATTTAGGCCAATTGATTAAACGAGAAACCAACGCAACGTTCGCAGAACTCCTCAACAAACAGCGGATTAAGGCCGCCCAGCAGCTCCTCTTATCGACCAATGACAGTATTGAAGATATCTGCTATAAGGTCGGTTACAGTAATGTAGGCTATTTTTATAAGGTTTTCCGTAAACTCTGTGGAAAATCGCCTAAAACCTATCGCTTACAAGTCATGACAGAGCATGCAGAAGATGAGTAAAAGGCTGAGACGATTTGTCTCAGCCTTTTGATTGAAGATAAAGTCTTCTTAGAAACTTTCCTTAGGTGAGTACGTGACAGAAGGTCAGAGACCCTGAAGCTAAGTTTTGAGTATTTTTTATTTGACAAATATAAGTAGACAGTGTATACTTTACAAAAAGTAGACGGCGTATACTTTGATAAGGAAAGGTGGTCAAATGAAACGGAATACGGAAGAACTGAAAGAAAAGTTAATTTTGGTCGGCATTGAAGAAATCAGAACTAACGGGATTGACCGGATGTCTATGCGTACAATAGCTCAAAAATGTGGGGTGACTCATGGAGCTCCCTATAAGCATTTTGGAAGTAAAGATAGATATATTCAAGTGGTTATGGAACACTTATCAATGTTCTTTTTGAAAAATATGATACAAGGGATTGATACTTCCATAGATGCAAGAACTCAACTAACTCTGATGGGCTGTAACTTTGTAAGGTTTGCCCAAGAGGAAACCTATCTATTTGAAGCATTATTTATCAAATTTCCATATAACTATATGGAGTTATCCCATGAAACTATTTCAGTCAACTCCTCTTTACCAGGATTTGAACATTTTAAGTCGGTAGCGTTAAGACTTAAAGATGAGGAAAATCTTTCTAGTAGTGACGCAGAAATTTTGATCCATTTTTGGAGTTTTATTGCTGGTTTGGCTCTATTGGTAAGGAGTCCCGTTGGAGAAAGCTTTAAAGAAAATGATGTTCAAAAGACCGTCAGAACGATGCTTGATATTTATATAAAAGGAGATAGCTGATGAATGTTTTAATAATTTATTCACATCCGAATGAAACAAGTTATAATGCATCAATCCTTCAAACTGTGCAAAAGCATTTAGCACCAGAGCATAGGGTTAAAATAGTAGACTTATATAAAGAAAACTTTGATCCGGTTTTACGTTTTGATGAAAGGCATAAAAGGAGAGATTTACAGCATAATGAAGACATGAAACCGTATAGAGATTTATTGAGTTGGGCGGATCAGTTGATTTTTATTTTCCCTACTTGGTGGAGTGGAATGCCAGCTATTTTAAAAGGTTTTATTGATCGTGTTTTTGTTGCAGGTTTTGCTTATCAGAATGGACCTCGAGGTCCGGTGGGGCAACTAGATGGAAAAGCATGGATCATTACGACGCATAATACGCCAAAAATTTTTCTTCCTTTTTCTCAAGACTACGCAAAGGTTCTAAAATCCCAAATCTTGAAACCCTGTGGTATTAAACCGGTTAAAGTGACACAAGTTACACGAGTGGAATATATGAGTGATCGTCAACGGAAAGAAGAACTCGAAAAAATCGCACAAATAGCAAAAAGGATTTAAAAAGTGCTTTACAAGTCATGACAGAGCATGCAGAAGATGAGTAAAAAGGCTGAGACAAATCGTCTCAGCCTTTTTACTTTAAGTCCTTTGTATCTTGATTTTCCCAACTAGAAGCTCAGCTTCAATGGTGATTTCTGTGAGTTGGGTCCAGTCGATTTTTTCTTGGTCAACGTGAAATAGAAGAGGGGTCATAGCGAGGAGCGCTTGGCGTTCTTCAGGAGTTAAACTCTTGGTGAGGCTGACTGTTTCGGATGAGAGAATTTGGCAGTGGTCTTCAAAGTGCTCCAAAATTTCCTGGTTGGAGTAGGATTGCTTGGTCAATTGATCTTGGGCCAACTGACGAATTTCTTTCAGATGAGAAGAGGTTGGGACGACTTTAATGATCACCCCTTCAGCCTTTAAGACACGCTCAAATTCAGCGTAATTAGCCGGGGAGAAGATGTCCAAAATGACCTCTATACTCTTGGATTGAATGGGTAAATGAGCCAAGTCTCCTACAAACCAATTGACCTTCCAGCTAGCGTCACTCTTGGCAGCTAGTTGCACAGATTCCTTTGAAAGATCAAAGGCATAGAAAGTAGCTTCGGGATAAGCTTCTTGTAGCTTTCGGGAGTAATAGCCTTCTCCACAACCGGTATCTAGAATCTTGGCATCACTGGTCGGAATTTTTTGTCCGATCGCTGTTAGAATCGGCTCATAAAAACCTGCTTCTAGGATTAGCTGGCGATTCTGGAAATTTTCTTTGTCATAGTCCTTTGATTGTTTGATCTGGGGAGCCAGGTTGACATAGCCAAATTTAGCCAAATCAAAAGAATGGCCCTTGGGACATTTAAAACTGGTCTCCACAAGTTCTAGGTCCAGTTGACAGATGGGACAGGCAAAAGCAGTGGCTGTTTGAAATCGTTGTAATTTTGGTTTAATCGGTGTATTCATATTAGTAGTGTAACAAAAGAGCCTCTAGATAGCAACCGATGCTCTAATAGAGTACCAAACAGAATATGAGCTGATAGAAAAAGGAAATTCACTGATGCCAATTTTAAAGGACTTGAATCAATGGGGAAAAGAATGGCTGCAATAAATTTTTTCCTCATTTTAATCTCTTCTATCTCGCCACTCATCTCTTCATTTTGACCACTTATCCCCAAAAGCCATTTTTTAAGCGGCTTTTTTGTTAGACTGGTTTTATCAAAAGGAGAGAGAACATGATATTACAAGCTAAAAACATCAGTAAACGATATGGAAATCATTTAGCCGTAAACAATATTCATTTACAGTTTGAAAAGGGAACCTTTAATGCGATTCTAGGACCAAATGGGGCGGGGAAATCAACGACGATTTCCATGTTGATTGGTTTGAAACAACCAACGCAAGGTGAAATCATCTATGAACCAGGTACTAAAATTGGTGTGGTCTTCCAAACCAGTGTTTTAGATGAGATGCTAACGGTTAGAGAAAATTTGACCATTCGTGCGAGACAGTACAAAGACCTAAAACCAAATCGTGTGTCTGATCTTATTGATCGGCTAGGTCTATCAGCTTTCCAAAAGCAGAAATACGGGACGCTTTCAGGTGGCCAAAAGCGTCGGGTTGACATTGCGCGTGCCCTGCTCTCACAACCAGATATTCTGTTCTTAGACGAACCAACGACAGGTTTGGATATCCAAACCCGAAAGTCTATTTGGGATTTGCTCTATCAATTGCAGAAAGAAGAGGGGATGACTGTTGTTTTGACCACGCATTATCTTGACGAAGCAGATGAAGCTGATCAGATTTATATTGTAGACCATGGGGAAGTGATTGCTCAAGGATCGGCACTAGATATTAAGAGTCAGTATGCTACTAATATCTTGAAGATTCGTTTCAAGGAGATGCAGCAGATAGAAAGTCTCAAATCTTCGGGAATGTCAGTAGAGCAACAAAGTCAATTGGAGTATATTTTTCAACCCAAGAGTGAAAGGGAAGCCATTGATTACCTGGCGCAAGTTAGAGATAATCTAGCCCATTTTGAGTTTCGTCCAGGGACCATGGATGATGCCTTTATTGCACTTACAGGAAGGGAGGTTCGCTAATGCTAGCCTTACTAAAGCGAAATTTTTTATTGTACTTCAGAAATCGTTCAGGAGTTTTCTTCTCTCTGTTGGGAGCCTTGATTTCCTTTATTCTTTATATTATTTTTCTTCAAAAAAATCTAACAGATGCTTGGGCTCAGCTCCCCAATAGTGGTCCTGTGTTAAATAATTGGTTAATGAGTGGGACGCTGGCTGTGACAGGGATTACGACAAGTCTGGCTGCCCT
This sequence comes from Streptococcus parasanguinis, assembly GCF_015557775.1. Taxonomy (GTDB): domain Bacteria; phylum Bacillota; class Bacilli; order Lactobacillales; family Streptococcaceae; genus Streptococcus; species Streptococcus parasanguinis_AA. The sequence goes on from NZ_JADNOY010000003.1 coordinate 25,934, forward strand.
GACTCAGTTAGTAAAGGACCGTGAACATCAAGTAGATCAGGATCTTTATTTATCGGATCAAGGAAAGTGGCGGTTACCATTTTCGTATCTAACGAGCGCAATCATCATCTCTTTTTTCATGCAAGTCCTTATGTATGTGCTGATGTGTGGCTATTTTAGAGAAGTTCCAACCCTTTCTCTATTACCTGAAGTGCTCCTCATCATGTTGCTTAGTAGCCTGCTTTCTAGCTTAGTAAATGCCATTTTTGTTTATTTTTTCCAATCCGTAGACAGTCTTGGAAAGTTTGCGACCATAGTGGGTACAGCTTCCGGTTTTTTGGTAGGGACTTATGTACCTTTAGGTGTTCTACCTGATTTTGCACAACTACTAATGAAATGTACTCCAGCAACTTATATTGCTGCACTTTATCGACAAGTACTCATGAAAGAAGCAGTGAGCGAAACCTTTAAGGGGCGAGATGATCTTCTTCGAGAATTTCAAGAAAAAATGGGTGTTCAGCTCAAATGGCAAGCCTTATTGACAAAGGAACAAACATACCTTATAGTGTTAGGTGGTATTCTTCTAGCTTTGGGGATTTGGGTTCCCTTAGCAAAAAGATCGAGTAAAAGAAAGTAAGTGAGAATTGGAGTAGGAATGAAGATTCGTTTTGAGGAAAAACAGGATATCCCAGAAAACGACCCTTGTGTGGTCATTCAAGCCAAGCAATTATCTGATCAAGCACGAGAGGTGATGGACTATCTCGAACAGTTTTCGACAGTGAATCAAGTAGTGATTCCTATCAAAACAGATGATCATTTGATTATGGTGAAAATTGATGACATTATTCTAGCCGAGATTGATAAGAATCAGCTAACCATTTATACGACAGACAAAACGTTCACCGTCAGAGATACTTTGACAAATTTTCAACATCGGATTAATCGTCGTAATTTTTTACAGATATCACGCCACGCGGTGATGAATATCGACCATTTAGAATCGCTATCGGATAGTTTTTCAGGCAATATGATGGCTAAACTGACACGCGGAGTGAAATCAAGTGTCAGTCGGAAATATGTCAAATCCTTGATGGATTATTTAGGGGTATAGGAGAAAGTGATGAAACGATTTATAGCTTATTTTGTATCTGGTATGAGGACAGGTTCCTTCTTTTATTTGTGTTTGGTGTTATTATCCCATGTCTATCCCAACATCGTCTATCCTGCTGTGAATGTACGCAACATTCTAGCGATCTTTTTAATGAGTGGAACAATGGGAGTCTTGACGTTCATTCTTGAGGAAGAAGAGTTTTTGACCTATAGTTTGCGTGTGGTCCTGCATTTAGTTGTGACAGCTACCATCTTAGCATTGACCTACTTATTTTTTGGCTGGGGGGCAGCCTTACGGAGCCCGATTCCTTGGTTGATCTTTCTAGCCATTTACGGCCTGATCTGGCTTTATCAGATTTGGCAGCTCCATAAAAAAACTCAACGAATCAACCAAGCTTTGTTGCATCGCAGAAAAGGGAAATAGTCCCAGAAAAATGTGTATAAGAAAACCACGAAGTTCATACGAAACTTCGTGGTTTTACTTTCTTAATAAGTCAAAACAAAGTATTTTTTCTTACCGCGACGGATAACGGTCAATTCATTTTCTAATTTATCGCTATCGCTCAAGACATAATCAAGGTCTTGGATGCGTTCGCCGTTGACGTAGATAGCTCCGTTTTGAACATCTTCGCGGGCTTGGCGTTTAGAGTTGACCACACCAGCTGTAACCAAGAGTTCAACAATGTTGAGGTTGTCTTCTGCTTGGACCTGGTAGTTTGGCACACCACGAAGTCCTTGTTTGAGTTCTTTAACAGAAAGGTTTTTGATGTTTCCTGCAAAGAGTTGTTCTGTGATGTTGAGGGCTTCCTTGTAGGCTTCTTCGCCGTGGACAAGGGTAACCACTTCACGCGCCAAGATCTTTTGAGCCAAGCGTTCATGAGGAGCAGCTTCAAACTGTTTACGGATCTCTTCAATCTCATCAAGTGACAAGAATGTGAAGATCTTCAAGAAGCGCACAGCATCCGCATCCATCACATTCATCCAGAATTGGTACATTTCGTATGGAGATGTTTTGTCTGCATTGAGCCAGACTGCATTGCCTTCTGATTTACCGAATTTCTTACCAGTTGCATCTGTGATCAAAGGCACAGTCATAACATGACCAGTTTTATCTGCTTTACGACGCATCAACTCAGTACCAGCTGTCATGTTTCCCCATTGGTCAGATCCACCGATTTGAAGGGTTACATTGTGTTCTTGGTTGAGGACGTAGAAGTCATAGCCTTGCATGATTTGGTAGGCAAACTCTGTGTAAGAAATCCCTGTTTCAATCCGTTTTTTAACAGATTCTTTACTCATCATAGCATTGACTGTAAAGTATTTTCCGACATCACGAAGGAAGTCAATAAAGCTAATGCTTCCGAACCAATCGTAGTTGTTGACCATTTCGGCTTTATTGTCACCATTTTCAAAATCGAGGAAACGAGACAATTGCCCTTGAATGGAGCGAACCCATTCTTGTACAGTTTCTTTTGTTTGGAGACTACGTTCAGCATCTTTGAAGGACGGATCTCCAATGAGACCAGTCGCACCGCCAACGAGCGCATAAGGTTTGTGGCCTGCTAGTTGAAGACGACGGCTCGTCAAGATGGCAACCAAGTGACCAAGGTGAAGGCTGTCAGCAGTTGGATCATAACCAGTATAATAAGAAACCTGACCTTCTTCCAGTGCTTTGCGTAAGGCTTCTTCATCCGTCGTTTGAAATACCAAACCACGCTCTTTTAGCTCATCAAAAATGTGCATGTGTCTTTTCTCCTTTATAAGTTTATTCATTTCTCTATTCTACCATAAACCGCGGAAATGGCAATGGTTTCCATCATTTTCTTGACCTTACTCAAGAAGATTGAGTGACGATTTCTACGCTCTTGTGATTGAAAACAAAGGGCCTAATCTGCTATAATATAGGGAACAAGGAGAAAGAATCAGTGAATCAATTAAAAGAGAAGCTGCAAGAATTTTGGACGAAGATTCAAAAATTCTTTGCAAAGATGTATACAGAAACTCCGAATAAGGAAAAAAATGAGGAAAGTAGCTGGTCTGTCGGTGATATTTTTGCGACCTTTTTACGAACCCTCAAACTCTTGTGGGATGTCATGATCGCCCTGTTCGTGTGCCTCTTTTTATTTGGCGCAGGGATCGGGATTGGTTATGCGGCGAGCCTCTTTAGTAACGTCAAGGTTCCAAAGACAGAAGAATTGGTCCAGCAGGTCCGCAACGTCAGCAGTGTTTCAAAACTGACTTATTCCGATAAGAGCTTGATTGCAGAAGTGGACAGTGATTTGATCCGTACGCCAGTAGCAGGAGACGCCATTTCGGACAATGTCAAGAAGGCTGTGATCGCTACTGAGGATGAGAATTTTGAAAGCCACAAGGGGGTTGTACCTAAAGCCGTTCTTCGGGCAACACTTGGATCTGTAGCCGGCGTGGGTTCCTCTAGTGGGGGATCAACCCTGACCCAGCAGTTGATCAAACAGCAAGTCGTAGGAGATGCTCCCACCTTTACTCGTAAGGCGACAGAGATTGTCGACGCCCTAGCTTTAGAGAGGGGAATGGATAAAAACGAAATCCTAACCACCTACTTAAACGTCTCGCCTTTTGGACGAAACAATCGGGGGCAAAATATTGCAGGTGTGGAAGCCGCAGCTCAAGGGATCTTTGGCGTCTCTGCGAAAGACTTGTCTGTTCCACAAGCAGCCTTTATCGCTGGCTTGCCACAAAGTCCAATTGTCTATTCCCCTTATGCTGCAGACGGTAGCCTAAAGAGCAAGGAGAATCTCGAGTTAGGTCTGGCGCGTGCCAAAGACGTTTTGTTCAATATGTACCGGACGGGAGTCTTGTCGAAAAAAGACTATGAGACCTATGCTCAATACGACTTGACCAAAGACTTCATGGCTCCAGATGGCATCGAGAAAACACCGCATGACTACCTCTACTTCCAAGCCATGGAAGAAGCAAAAGAGGCCATGTATGATTACTTGATCAAGCGAGACAATGTCACCAAGCAAGACTTGAAAAATAATGAAACCGTCAAGGCTTACCAGGAATTAGCTGAGAGCGAGTTGCGCGAAGGTGGCTACACCATTCAAACCACGATTAACAAACCGGTTCACAATGCGATGCAGGCGGCAGTAGCGAATTTTGGAAGCGTCTTGGATGATGGGACGGGTCTTGTAGAAGTTGGGAATGTCCTTATGGACAACCGAACGGGTGCCGTTTTAGGATTTATCGGTGGACGGAATTTTGACGGCAACCAAAACAACCATGCTTTTGATACAGAGCGTTCCCCAGGTTCTACTATCAAACCATTGTTGGCCTATGGGATTGCCATCGACCAAGGCTTGATGGGAAGCAATAGCATCCTTTCTAACTACCCGACTAATTTCTCAAGTGGTGAGCCAATCATGCACGTGGATAGCCGAGGGACAGCCATGATGGATCTCCGTGAGGCCCTCAATACCTCATGGAATATTCCAGCTTACTGGACTTACCGGACCCTTCGTGAAAAGGGTGTGGATGTCCCATCCTACATGAAGAAAATGGGCTATGATATCCCTGAATATGGCATTGAGAGTCTGCCAATGGGGGGAGGAATTGAGGTCACTGTTGCCCAACATACCAATGGTTTCCAAACCATTGCTAACAATGGGAACTACCTCAAACGCTACATGGTAGAGCAAATCATTGATCGAGATGGGGATGTAGTATACAAGCACGAGGCAGATCCTGTTCGTGTTTACTCTCCAGCGACGGCAACGATTATGCAGGATCTCTTGCGCGGGGTTATTACGTCTGGTGCTACAACGACCTTTAAGTCACGGATTAGCCAAGTCAATCCAACGCTGGCAGGTGCTGACTGGATTGGAAAAACCGGTACCACTAACTCAAATGGGGATATGTGGCTCATGCTGTCCACCCCTAATGTTTCTTTAGGAGGTTGGATTGGCCATGACAACAATGCTTCCATGCAGACCTTGACTGGGTACAACAACAATGCCCAATACATGGCGCAGTTGGCGAATGCGATCTACCAAGCAGATCCAAGTCTCTTCGGAATTCAGGATAAATTCACTCTCGATAAGAGTGTGATCCGTTCTGAAGTGCTCAAATCGACGGGTGAAAGACCGGGTCGCGTCAATGTCAATGGCCGGGATATCGATGTGAGCGGTCAAACGGTGACAAGTCTTTGGGCCAAAAACGGAGCGCCAACTACTCAATACCGCTTTGCCATCGGGGGATCGGATAGCGATTATCAAAGTGCTTGGGCGGCCATTCTCGGTAATAGCAGTGGAAATCAGTCGAATAATAAGAACAATTCGACAACCAATAGTTCATCCAGCAATAGTTCAAATCGAAACAGCTCAAATCGTGGCAATCGACGCTAGTCTGATCCAGTAGAAAACCTAGAGAAAGCCTTGATTTTTGGAGCAAAAAACGGTATAATAGTGATAACTAATTTGTCGTGTGCTTTATTTGAAATATTGTCCAAATAAGAGCTTACAGCAGTTAAATCTTACTTGAATAAGTCGATTTAGCTGCTCTTTTTGTGCCTATTTTTCAGAAAAATCCTAGTTTGTTACACAAATTTAATTTTTCTAAAAATTACAAAAAGCGACGAATGAGGTGAAGAGACAGCTCTTCACGTGATGCAAATCACACAATTGTAGTTAAAACCGGATAGGTGGTGAAAGTCATTTTACCAAGCTATCCTAGTATGGAAAAAGGAGCTAAAAACTTTGGCAGGACATGACGTTCAATACGGGAAACATCGGACCCGTCGTAGTTTTTCAAGAATCAAAGAGGTTCTTGATTTACCAAACTTGATTGAAATCCAGACAGACTCATTCAAAGATTTCTTGGATCATGGCTTGAAGGAAGTATTTGAAGATGTGCTTCCCATCTCAAACTTCACGGATACAATGGAATTGGAATTTGTGGGTTATGAAATCCGCGAACCTAAGTATTCGCTTGAAGAAGCGCGCATCCACGATGCCAGCTACTCAGCACCAATCTTTGTGACCTTCCGTTTGGTCAACAAAGAAACAGGTGAAATCAAGACCCAAGAAGTTTTCTTTGGTGATTTCCCAATCATGACTGAAATGGGAACTTTCATCATCAATGGTGGAGAACGGATTATCGTATCTCAGTTGGTCCGCTCACCAGGTGTCTACTTCAATGATAAGGTGGACAAGAATGGTAAGGTTGGTTATGGATCAACTGTTATCCCTAACCGTGGGGCTTGGTTAGAGCTTGAAACCGACTCAAAAGACATTGCTTACACACGTATCGACCGCACACGTAAGATTCCATTTACAACTCTTGTGCGTGCTCTTGGATTCTCTGGAGATGATGAAATCATCGATATCTTTGGGGACAGCGAATTGGTTCGCAATACCATTGAAAAAGATATCCACAAAAACCCAATGGATTCACGGACAGATGAAGCCCTCAAAGAAATCTACGAGCGTCTTCGTCCAGGTGAACCAAAAACAGCGGAAAGCTCACGTAGCTTGTTGGTAGCCCGTTTCTTTGATCCACGTCGTTATGACTTGGCACCAGTTGGTCGCTACAAGATCAACAAGAAACTCAATATCAAGAACCGCTTGTTGAACCAAACAATCGCAGAACCATTGGTAGATGCTGAAACAGGGGAAATCCTTGTAGAAGCTGGTACTGTCATGACGCGTGATGTAATCGACAGCATCTCTGAACAATTGGATAATGGTTTGAACAAAATCACTTACATTCCAAATGATGCTGCTGTTTTGACAGAGCCAGTTGAATTGCAAAAATTCAAAGTTGTCGCTCCGACAGATCCAGACCGCGTTGTCACCATCATCGGAAATGCTAACCCATCTGACAAAGTGCGTATCATCACACCTGCTGATATCTTGGCAGAAATGAGCTATTTCTTGAACCTTGCAGAAGGTCTTGGCCGTGTAGATGATATCGACCACCTTGGAAACCGTCGGATTCGTGCCGTTGGTGAATTGCTTGCCAACCAAGTGCGTCTTGGACTTTCACGGATGGAACGAAACGTTCGCGAACGCATGTCTGTACAAGATAACGATGTCTTGACACCACAACAAATCATCAACATCCGCCCAGTAACTGCAGCAATTAAAGAATTCTTTGGTTCTTCACAGTTGTCCCAGTTCATGGACCAACACAACCCGCTTTCTGAGTTGTCTCACAAACGTCGTTTGTCTGCCTTAGGGCCTGGCGGTTTGACACGTGACCGTGCCGGATATGAAGTGCGTGACGTGCATTATACCCACTATGGTCGTATGTGTCCAATCGAAACACCTGAAGGACCAAACATCGGTTTGATCAACAACTTGTCATCTTATGGACACTTGAACAAATATGGTTTCATCCAAACGCCATACCGTAAAGTGGACCGTGAAAAAGGTGTAGTGACCAACGAAATCGTTTGGTTGACAGCCGATGAAGAAGATGAGTACATCGTCGCTCAGGCCAACTCTAAGTTGAACGAAAAAGGTGGCTTTGCTGAGCCGATCGTTATGGGACGTCATCGTGGTAACAACCAAGAGTTCCCATCTGATCAAGTCGACTACATGGACGTATCTCCAAAACAAGTAGTTGCCGTTGCGACAGCATGTATTCCTTTCTTGGAAAACGATGACTCCAACCGTGCCCTCATGGGTGCCAACATGCAGCGTCAGGCTGTGCCATTGATTGATCCAAAAGCCCCTTACGTGGGTACTGGTATGGAATACCAAGCAGCCCATGACTCAGGAGCTGCAGTCATTGCTCAACATGATGGTAAAGTTACTTATGCAGATGCAGACAAGGTAGAAGTTCGTCGGGAAGATGGAGCTCTTGATGTTTACCATATCCAAAAATTCCGTCGTTCAAACTCAGGTACGGCTTACAACCAACGTACCCTTGTAAAAGTTGGCGATGTCGTTGAAAAAGGCGACTTTATCGCTGACGGTCCATCGATGGAAAAAGGGGAAATGGCCCTTGGTCAAAACCCAATCGTCGCTTACATGACATGGGAAGGGTATAACTTCGAGGATGCCGTTATCATGAGCGAACGCTTGGTGAAAGAAGATGTCTACACATCTGTTCACTTGGAAGAATTCGAATCAGAAACACGCGATACCAAGTTAGGCCCTGAAGAAATTACCCGTGAAATTCCAAACGTTGGGGAAGATGCTCTTCGTGACTTGGATGAAACAGGTATTATCCGTATTGGTGCGGAAGTAAAAGAAGGCGATATCCTTGTCGGTAAGGTAACACCGAAGGGTGAAAAAGACCTTTCTGCTGAAGAACGTCTCCTTCACGCGATCTTTGGAGATAAATCTCGTGAAGTGCGTGATACTTCTCTTCGTGTGCCTCACGGTGGAGATGGAGTCGTTCGCGATGTTAAGATCTTTACACGTGCAAACGGAGATGAATTGCAATCGGGTGTCAACATGTTGGTTCGTGTTTACATCGCACAAAAACGCAAGATCCGCGTCGGAGATAAGATGGCCGGTCGTCACGGAAACAAAGGGGTTGTGTCTCGTATTGTTCCAGTTGAAGACATGCCTTACCTTCCAGACGGTACACCAGTTGATATCATGTTGAACCCTCTTGGGGTGCCATCACGTATGAATATCGGTCAGGTTATGGAACTTCACCTTGGTATGGCCGCTCGTAACTTGGGTATCCACATCGCAACACCAGTCTTTGACGGAGCAAGCTCAGAAGACCTCTGGGATACTGTAAAAGAAGCTGGTATGGATAGTGATGCCAAGACGATTCTTTACGATGGACGTACAGGTGAGCCATTTGACAACCGTGTCTCTGTCGGTGTCATGTACATGATCAAGCTCCACCACATGGTTGATGATAAACTCCATGCCCGTTCAGTCGGACCTTACTCAATGGTTACCCAACAACCACTCGGAGGGAAAGCTCAATTTGGTGGACAACGTTTCGGGGAAATGGAAGTGTGGGCCCTTGAGGCTTATGGTGCATCAAATGTCCTTCAAGAAATCTTGACCTACAAGTCAGATGATGTCAACGGACGTTTGAAAGCTTATGAAGCAATTACCAAAGGTAAACCAATTCCAAAACCAGGTGTACCAGAATCCTTCCGCGTTCTTGTCAAAGAATTGCAATCTCTTGGTCTTGACATGCGTGTCTTGGACGAAGATGATCAAGAAGTGGAACTTCGTGACCTCGATGAAGGGGAAGACGATGATGTGATTCATGTGGATGACCTTGAAAAAGCACGTGAAAAAGCAGCCAAGGAAGCAAAAGCAGCCTTTGATGCTGAAGAATCAGAAAAATAATCAGTAAAAATGATTGTCTTGTGAGAAACCAATGCTTCTGACAGGATGATTCGATAACAAGATACAGACACAAGGAGGTGGCAAGAAAGTTTTCTTTCTTTCCCCACCTAAGCTGTATCCAAATGAAACAAGTATGAAAACAAGGAAAGGTAAGAAATAGTGGTTGATGTAAATCGTTTTAAAAGTATGCAAATCACCCTAGCTTCTCCAAGCAAGGTCCGTTCATGGTCTTATGGAGAGGTCAAGAAACCTGAAACAATCAACTACCGTACATTGAAACCAGAACGTGAAGGTCTCTTTGATGAAGTCATCTTTGGACCTACAAAAGACTGGGAATGTGCGTGTGGGAAATACAAACGGATCCGTTACAAAGGGATCGTTTGTGACCGCTGTGGGGTTGAAGTAACACGTGCCAAGGTTCGTCGTGAACGTATGGGACACATCGAGTTGAAAGCGCCTGTATCACACATCTGGTACTTCAAAGGCATCCCTTCTCGTATGGGATTGACCTTGGATATGAGCCCTCGTGCCCTTGAAGAAGTCATTTACTTCGCAGCTTACGTGGTGATCGATCCAAAAGATACTCCACTTGAGCACAAATCCATCATGACGGAACGTGAATACCGTGAACGCTTGCGTGAATACGGACCAGGTTCTTTTGTAGCTAAGATGGGTGCAGAAGCCATCCAAGACCTCTTGAAACAAGTGGATTTGGAAGCTGAAATTGCTCTCTTGAAAGAAGAATTGAAGACTGCAACTGGTCAAAAACGTGTGAAGGCTGTGCGTCGTTTGGATGTCTTGGACGCCTTCTACAAATCTGGCAACAAGCCAGAATGGATGGTCCTCAACATCCTTCCCGTTATTCCACCAGATCTTCGTCCGATGGTCCAATTGGATGGTGGCCGTTTTGCTGCCTCTGACTTGAATGACCTTTATCGCCGGGTAATTAACCGGAACAACCGTTTGGCTCGTTTGTTGGAATTGAATGCCCCAGGTATCATCGTGCAAAACGAAAAACGGATGCTCCAAGAAGCGGTTGACGCTTTGATCGACAACGGTCGTCGTGGTCGTCCAATCACAGGACCAGGTAGCCGTCCACTGAAATCATTGAGCCACATGCTCAAAGGGAAACAAGGACGCTTCCGTCAAAACTTGCTCGGTAAACGGGTGGACTTCTCAGGACGTTCCGTTATCGCCGTTGGTCCAACTCTGAAGATGTACCAATGTGGTGTGCCACGTGAAATGGCGATCGAGCTCTTCAAACCATTTGTCATGCGTGAAATCGTTGCGCGTGATATCGTGCAAAACGTCAAAGCTGCAAAACGCTTGGTCGAACGTGGAGATGAACGTATCTGGGATATCTTGGAAGAAGTGATCAAAGAACACCCAGTTCTCTTGAACCGCGCACCGACCCTTCACCGTTTGGGGATCCAAGCCTTTGAACCTGTCTTGATTGACGGGAAAGCCCTTCGCTTGCACCCCCTTGTCTGTGAAGCCTACAATGCCGACTTCGATGGAGACCAAATGGCCATCCACGTACCGCTTTCAGAAGAAGCTCAAGCAGAAGCTCGTATCTTGATGTTGGCTGCTGAGCATATCTTGAACCCTAAAGATGGTAAACCAGTCGTTACGCCATCTCAGGATATGGTATTGGGGAACTACTACCTCACTATGGAAGAAGCTGGTCGTGAAGGTGAAGGAATGGTCTTTAAAGACCGTGATGAAGCCGTGATGGCTCTTCGCAATGGCTATGTTCACTTGCATACACGTGTCGGAATTGCGACGGATAGCTTGAACAAACCATGGACAGAAGCACAACAACACAAGATTCTCTTGACGACTGTTGGTAAGATCCTCTTTAACGATATCATGCCTGCAGAACTTCCATACCTTCAAGAGCCAAATAATGCCAACTTGACAGAAGGCGTTCCAGCTAAGTACTTCTTGGAACCTGGTCAAGATGTCAAAGTAGCGATTGAGAAATTGGAATTAAACGTTCCATTCAAGAAGAAAAATCTTGGAAATATCATCGCAGAAATCTTCAAACGCTTCCGTACAACTGAAACTTCTGCATTCTTGGACCGCTTGAAAGACTTGGGTTATCATCATTCAACCCTTGCTGGTTTGACAGTGGGGATTGCCGATATTCCGGTCGTTGAAGATAAGGCAGAAATTATTGAAGAATCTCACAAACGTGTGGAACAAATCACCAAACAATTCCGTCGTGGTTTGATCACGGATGACGAACGCTACAATGCCGTTACAGCTGAATGGCGTGCAGCCCGTGAGAAATTGGAAAAACGCTTGGTGGATAACCAAGATCCGAAGAACCCAATCGTTATGATGATGGACTCTGGAGCCCGTGGTAACATCTCAAACTTCTCGCAACTTGCCGGTATGCGTGGTTTGATGGCCGCTCCAAACGGACGGATCATGGAATTGCCAATCCTGTCAAACTTCCGCGAAGGTTTGTCAGTACTCGAAATGTTCTTCTCAACTCACGGTGCCCGTAAAGGGATGACCGATACGGCCTTGAAGACAGCCGACTCAGGTTACTTGACGCGTCGTTTGGTTGACGTGGCCCAAGACGTCATTATCCGTGAAGACGACTGTGGAACAGACCGTGGACTTGTGATCCGTGCCATTACTGATGGTAAGGAAATGATCGAGCCACTCGAAGAACGTTTGACTGGTCGTTATACCAAGAAATCTGTTAAACATCCTGAAACAGGTGAAGTCATCGTTGGTCCAGATACCTTAATTTCAGAAGACCTAGCACGTGAAATTGTCAAAGCTGGTGTTGAAGAAGTCACTATCCGCTCTGTCTTTACATGTAACACCCGCCATGGTGTCTGCCGTCACTGTTATGGTATCAACTTGGCGACTGGTGATGCGGTTGAAGTGGGTGAAGCAGTCGGAACTATCGCTGCCCAATCTATCGGGGAACCTGGTACACAGTTGACCATGCGTACCTTCCACACGGGTGGGGTTGCCTCAAATACCGATATCACTCAGGGTCTTCCTCGTGTCCAAGAAATCTTTGAAGCCCGCAATCCAAAAGGGGAAGCGGTCATCACTGAGGTCAAAGGGGAAGTCACAGCGATCGAAGAAGATGCTTCTACACGCACCAAGAAAGTCTTTGTTAGCGGAGCAACTGGTGAGGGCGAATACGTTGTCCCTTACACTGCCCGCATGAAAGTCGAAGTGGGAGATCAAGTTTCTCGTGGTGATGCTCTGACAGAAGGGTCTATCCAACCAAAACGTCTCCTTGCCGTTCGTGATGTCTTGTCTGTTGAAACTTACCTTCTTGCAGAAGTACAAAAAGTATACCGTAGCCAAGGGGTAGAAATCGGCGACAAACACATCGAGGTAATGGTGCGTCAAATGATCCGTAAAGTACGTGTCATGGATCCAGGAGATACAGACCTTCTCATGGGTACTCTGATGGACATTACAGACTTTACAGATGCCAACAAGGACGTCCTTATTTCTGGTGGAGTTCCTGCGACAGCTCGTCCAGTCCTTATGGGAATTACCAAAGCCTCACTTGAAACCAACAGTTTCTTGTCTGCGGCTTCCTTCCAGGAAACAACTCGTGTTCTTACAGACGCAGCGATCCGCGGTAAGAAAGACCATCTCCTTGGACTTAAGGAAAATGTTATCATTGGTAAGATTATTCCTGCAGGTACAGGTATGGCTCGTTACCGTAACTTGGAACCACAAGCGATTAATGAAGTTGAAATTATCGAAGAAGTGCCAGTAACAGATGGAACAGTCGATGAAGTTCAAACAGCTGAAGTCGTAGAAGAATAAGAAAATAAGTCGGAACTACAAGTTCCGGCTTTTTTTTTGAAAAAATTATAAAAATTTATTATTTGAAAAATAATTGTATAATTATTGAATTATTTTTTTACCAAAAATATTAGCCCGGTAAAAGTCGTGCTGTAAATACTTACAATTAGTGATTATATGGATATGTATTCTAAACACCAAAATAATAAAATGACTAACTATTAGTAATTTCTTTATAAAACCCAAAATCGGTTTGACATTTAAAGTCATTGGCGGTAGAATGAAAAAAGATGTACACAAATTAAAAAAATGTCGAATTACATGCATGTCGACGGGGGAAGTTTATGGGAAAATTGAAAATAATGGTTGTGTTTGGGACGCGACCGGAGGCCATTAAAATGGCCCCTTTGGTGTTGGAGTTGCAAAAGCAAAAAGAGGTTATTGAGACCATTACGGTGGTCACTGCCCAGCACCGTCAAATGCTGGACCAGGTTTTAGAAACCTTTAACATCGTACCTGATTACGATTTGGATATTATGGGAAAAAGCCAGACCTTATTGGACATTACCTCTAAAATTCTGAATCAATTAGATCCAGTTATCAAAAAAGAAAAGCCGGATATGGTGCTCGTCCATGGAGATACGACAACCACCTTTGCGGCGAGTCTGGTTGCCTTTTACAATCAAGTCCGCATTGGTCACGTCGAAGCTGGTTTGAGAACCTTTGATAAATATTCACCGTATCCAGAAGAGATGAACCGTCAAATGACGGATGATTTAGCGGATCTGTATTTTGCGCCGACAGGCGAAAGTAAGGCCAATCTCTTAAAAGAAAATCATCCGGAATCCTCTATTGTAGTGACGGGAAATACTGCCATTGATGCGTTGAAACTCACGGTTCAAGAGAACTATCATCACGAAGTACTGGATCAATTAGATCCAGCTAAAAAAATCATCCTTGTCACTATGCATCGAAGAGAAAATCAAGGAGCTCCCATGAGAGCGGTCTTTGGAGCTCTGAGAGAAATGGTGGATCAAGAACCGACTATTGAAGTGGTTTACCCAGTGCACCTTAGTCCAGCGGTACAAGAGGCGGCAAACGATCTATTAGGAGATCATGATCGGATCCATCTCATTGCACCTTTAGATGTGCTTGACTTCCACAACTTGGCTTCGAGAAGTTACTTCATCATGTCGGATTCAGGTGGGGTACAAGAAGAAGCGCCATCATTGGGGAAACCGGTATTGGTATTGCGTGATACAACAGAACGCCCAGAAGGGGTCAAAGCAGGGACTTTGAAATTAGTTGGTACGGATCCTGCCGTCGTCAAATCCACGATAACGGAGCTCTTAACCAACGAACATCTTTATCTAGAAATGGCAAATGCCCGAAATCCTTATGGAGATGGAAGAGCTTCTGAGCGAATCGTGCAAGCTATTAAACATTACTTTGGCCAGGGAGATGCTGCTGAAGAATTTCATGAGGGAGAGAAAGAATAAATGAAAAAAACGGAAAAGTTAAGTAGATGGTTGCTAATTTTGATTGTTTTCGAAGTACTTCTTTTACTTTACTGCTTGTTTTTTGCAAGAGAGATTCTGATTGAAGAAGGATTATTCTTTGTTTTAGGATTATTTTCTGCTATTGTTTTATCAGATTTGTTGTTGACATGGACCATCCTGTTGTCATTTGCCCTAGGGATTGTCTTTTTGGTGGCGGGTGTTGTCTATATCCCATTTCATCAAGCCTTGCTTCTGCTCTTTAGTTTTCCAATCTTGATTGGAATTTTGACCCAAATTCGCTACCACCTCTTTAAAGAGATTGCAAAAGTGAAGGATCAAGAGCCAGAAGCTTACGCAGATTACCGCAACCGCATCGCTTCTTATGGCGGACAAACCAATGATACAATTCAGGCCTTACTCATTCACTGGTCGCACGAGGAATTGTTCTTCCAATTGCAACCGAGAGAGTACAATCGGACCTTGAACCAAATCAACTATTTGTTAACGCATCATCTGAAGCCAAATGAAAGCTTGTATTATGTATCAGACGGTAATTTCTTGATCTTATCTTCTGATAGCGAGCGGGATCTGAAGAGCGATTATATGACGGTCTTAAAACCACAGTTGGAAGGACTGGTTTTCCAAGGAGAAGATGGGGTTCAGGGCATCCAATTTCAGTCAGGATTTCTTGTAGTGGATCAATCCAATCGAACCAAATACCATCGCTATAAAGAAATGATTCGTTACTTAAAACGTCAACTTGAAACAGATATTATTGTGGAATATTAGGAGGAAAACATGTCTCTTACAAATATATTTTTTAATATAGCTGTAGGCATCAGTGTATTTTTTGCCTTGTGCTTTATTGTATTATTTGTAGCTTATACGGTGATTTACCACCGTGTCAATAAAAATTTTAAGGCGGTGGACCATGATTAGTCAGATTGTGATGATTATTGCCTTGATTTCGATTTGGTTGTCCTTAGCCTGGGGCTTAGTAATCCTCTTTTCAGCCGTTCATTTTTGGTTTAAACACAGTGATTTTCGTGTTAATACGGATCCGCTTCCTTATTATCCAAAAGTGACGATCGTCGTGCCCGCCCATAATGAGGATGTGGTCATTGCACAAACAGCTAAAGCGATCCTTGATATGAACTACCCACATGATCGTGTTGAATTACTGCTCTTTGCGGATAATTGTTCTGATCGAACCTATGAAGAGTGTTTGGCGGTTAAAGCATTGCCAGAGTATGCAGGACGTGATTTGACCATTATCAATCGAAGCGGGACAGGTGGGAAAGCCGGTGTGCTAAATGACGCTTTGGCGATGGCAACCGGAGACTATATCTGCGTCTATGATGCAGATGCCATGCCTGAAAAGAATGCTCTTTATTTCCTTGTGAAAGAAGTCCTCAAAGATCCAGAACGTCATGTGGCTTCTTTCGGCCGCAATAAAACGCGGAATGCCAATCAAAACTTCTTGACTCGCTGTATCAACCAAGAAATTGTCGTTACCCAACGGGTTCATCATGTGGGCATGTGGCATCTCTTTAAGATTGGACGGATTCCAGGAACTAACTTCATTATTCAAACCGAATTTGTCAAGAGTATTGGAGGATGGAAAAACGGTGCCTTGACTGAGGATACAGATATTTCCTTCAAGATTATGCAAAGTGGGAAGTTGATTGCGCTAGCCTATAATTCAGAAGCCTTCCAACAAGAGCCAGAGACTCTGAAGAGTTACTATATGCAACGGAAACGTTGGGCCAAAGGGAATTATGAAGTGGTTCTTTCCAACTTCAAGCATTTATTTGGTAAGGGAAATTGGCGCGTGAAGTTGGAAGTGACCAACTATTCCTGTGTCTTCTTCTGGTTTAACGCAGCCATCGTCTTATCGGACTTGATCTTTTTTGCCAATATTCTGGCCATGTGTATCCATACAGTGGTGCCAGGTGTGCAAATTCCATTTGCCTTTGATTCTGAAAATATCTACATTGCGCAATTGATGCTCTTCAATTGGATCTTGATGATTGGGCTTTATCTGCTTCAGATTAATGTGGCTCTTGCCTCACAATTTGGTCAAGCTACTACCAAGCAAATTTGGTTGGCCTTGGCTGCCTATTTCACCTATTCTCAACTGTTTATCATTGTGTCGATTGATGCCATCTCTTCGATTGTGATGGATAAACTATTGCACCGGAAAGAAACCAAATGGGTTAAAACAAAACGATTCGCAGGATAGGAGAGATTATGAATACGAAAAAGATGAGATATGTATGGTTTCTAGTCATCCTTTGCATTTTCTGTTTGACCTTGTTTTTAGCGAGAACGAGAAGTAAAGTGGAGATGCGAAATCGAATTTATCGTCAGTGGAATGAGCATTTTGTTGTTTCAAAAGGGAAAGAATCCTATGTTCGAACCACCAATGATAGCAATCAAACAGTAGTGTTATCCGAGGCGCAAAGTTATGGAATGCTCATTACTGTTGCAGCTGCTGAAAAAGGACAAGCCCAACAAGCAGACTTTGACCGACTCTATCACTATTATCTAAATCATCGCTTAGAAGGTACCCAATTGATGTCTTGGAAACAAACCATCAGCAATGGAAAAGCAAAAGATGAGGATCATAACGCCACAGATGGGGATCTCTACATCGCCTATGCTCTTCTAAAAGCTGCTCAGCAATGGCCAAAGCAAGCCAAAGACTACCAGGTTCAAGCCAAAGCGATTTTAGAAGATATTCTCGCACACAACTACAATGAAGAAACTGGTGTGTTAACGGTGGGGAATTGGGCCAATCAGGACTCGGAGTTTTATCATTTGATGCGGACGTCTGATACACTGCCAGCGCAATTCCAGATCTTTTATGAAGTGACAAAAGATTCGAAGTGGTTGGATATCAAAGAAAAGATGTTGCAGCAACTCCAAACGATCAGCTCCCAAACCAAAACAGGTTTACTACCTGATTTCATCTGGGTAGATGAGCAAGGAACGCGTGTAGCGGATCCCAAGACGATTGAATCCAAGTATGATGGTGCCTACTCGTATAACGCTTGTCGCCTTCCATACAACCTTGTTCAAAGTAAGGACAAAACCAGTCAACAATTGGTGAAAAAGATGCTTAACTTTTTCAAGAGTCAACGAAACCTGTATGCAGGTTATGACTTGAAAGGGAAGGCCTTGAACAATCATCAGGCAGCAAGCTTTTTGGCACCGATTGTCTATGCCTCTGAACATGAAAAAGGCTATTTGAAGTTGGTTCAACAGAACAAGTATATCTTTACACAAGATCTACCTCTGAATAACTATTACGATGCAACCATGACAACTATGATTGCACTAGAATTGTTCTAAATACTTGAGAAAAGAGAGTTCCCCAGGATGGTCTGTCCATTTTGTTGGGACTCTCTTCTTTTGATTCTCGAAAAAAGGAACCAATAGCAATTAGGCAGTCTATTTTTGAAAAATAATTGTGAAAATCACCTGAAAACTACCTGAAAAATCATGCTCTGAGCAGAAAACTTTTATTCTCAAAGGATTTTCTATATAATAGAGGATACAAAGGATGGAAGAGTTTATGTATCGAGTGATTGAAATGTACGGGGACTGTGAACCCTGGTGGTTTTTAGAAGGTTGGGAAGAAGATATCGTGAGTAGTCGGAAGTTTGAAGACTATTACCAGGCTTTGAAATACTACAAGCAGAAGTGGTTGGAGTTAAATGAGCACTTTCCAAGTTATAAGAGTCGGAGTGACCTCATGACGATCTTTTGGGATACCAAGGAGCAAGAGTGGTGTGAGGACTGCAGTGAAGATGTGCAGTTTTTCCATTCGATTGTCCTCCTAGAAGACGAGCATAAGATCCCTAAAAGCAAGCTCCGCCCAGGCTACGAAAAGGAAAGAGGCAGTCGCAAACACCGTTCTTGTCAATATACACTCGATTCAAAAAAGGGGACGACCCTGTCATAAGAGAAATTCGGAAGATTTTTTAGAGCGATCTAGAAAGTCTTCTTTTTTTGTCTTCTTTTTCGAATAGTATAAGTGAGAGGAGGAACTATGGTTCAAGAAATTGCAAAAAAATTGATCCGCATGGGGAAAAAGGAAGAAGCCCAGGATCTCTATTTCATCCCTCGAAAGGAGGAGTACCAGGTTTTTATGAGGGTCGGAGATGAGAGGCGCTTTGTACAATCCTTTCCGTTTGAGGAGATGACGGCTATGATTAGCCATTTTAAGTTTGTAGCAGGGATGAATGTGGGAGAAAAAAGGCGCAGCCAGCTAGGGTCGTGTGATTACCCATTAGAGGATGGAGTGGTTTCGATTCGCTTGTCGACGGTGGGGGATTATCGTGGTTATGAAAGCTTGGTCATTCGGCTCTTGCATGATGAGGAACGTGAATTGCGGTTTTGGTTTGATCAATTGCCAGACTTGAAGAAGAAATTGGCTGGTCGTGGGCTCTATCTCTTTGCAGGTCCTGTTGGTTCGGGAAAGACTACTCTCATGCATGCTTTAGCGCAAGAGCGCTTTGCGGACCAGCAAGTCATGTCTATTGAAGACCCTGTCGAAATCAAGCAGGACAATATGCTTCAGCTTCAGCTGAATGACCAGATCGGCATGACCTATGACAACCTGATCAAACTCTCCTTACGCCATCGGCCGGACCTTCTCATTATTGGAGAGATCCGAGATAAGGAAACAGCTCGTGCAGTCGTACGAGCTAGTTTGACAGGGGTCACCGTCTTCTCTACGATTCATGCCAAGAGCGTTCGAGGTGTTTATGAGCGCCTTTTAGAGCTTGGAGTGAGTGAGGAAGAGCTCAAGATTGTTTTACAAGGTATTTGCTACCAACGATTAATTGCAGGAGGAGGTGTGGTCGATTTTGCGACGGAAAACTACCAAGAGCACTCAGCCAGCCGCTGGAACCAACAAATGGATCTCTTGGCTCAATCGGGATATATCCAGCTGGCTCAGGCCCAAGCCGAAAAAATTATCTACCGCTAAACAAAAGCAAATCATTGAATTGTTTTTGAATCTTTATTCGAGTGGTTTTCATCTGTCGGAGATCGTTGATTTTCTGGATCGCTCTCACCTAGTGGAGAGTCGTTTGGTTTCCCAGATGCGAGAGGATCTCTCGCGGGGCCGGAGTTTTTCAGAGATGATGGCGGGGATCGGTTTTTCAGATGCGGCCATGACACAGCTGTCTCTCGCTGAACTCCATGGCAATCTTGCATTGAGCTTGGAGAAAATCAGTGCTTACCTAGAAAACATGCGCAAGGTCAAGAAAAAGCTGATTGAGGTGAGCACCTATCCTCTCATCTTGCTTGGATTTTTAGTTCTGATTATGCTAGGCTTGCGCAATTACTTGCTTCCTCAAATGGATGCTCAAAATATTGGGACGCAATTGATCAGTTCCTTCCCCCAACTCTTTTTGGCCTTAGGAGCGGGACTGGTGATCTTCTTCTTACTCAGCTTTCTCTATTATCGAAAGTCAGGCAAGATCAAGGTTTTTAGAACCTTGTCTCATCTGCCTTTCGGGAAAGGCATGATTCAAGCTTATTTGACAGCCTATTATGCCAGAGAATGGGGTAATCTGATTGGACAAGGATTGGAATTGTCTCAGATTTTTTCCATGATGCAGGGGCAAAAATCCCAGCTTTTTCAGGAAATTGGAAGGGACTTAGCTCTTTCTTTAGATCGTGGCCAGTCCTTTTCAGAGACGGTCAGGGGGTATCCTTTTTTCAAAAAAGAATTGTCCCTTATGATTGAATACGGTGAAGTCAAATCAAAGCTCGGAAGTGAGCTAGAGATCTACGCTGAAAAAACATGGGAAGATTTCTTTCGTCGGGTTCACAAGGCCATGAATGTGATACAACCCTTGGTGTTTGTCTTTGTGGCTCTTGTGATTGTGTTACTCTATGCAGCCATGTTGCTGCCGATTTATCAAAATATGGAGGTTCATTTATGAAAAAAATAAAAACCTATAAGGTTAAAGCCTTTACACTTATTGAAATGTTGGTGGTCTTATTGATCATCAGTGTGCTCTTATTGCTCTTTGTGCCGAATTTGACCAAGCAAAAAGACTCCGTGAAAGAGACAGGAAATGCAGCGGTTGTGAAGGTGGTCGAAAGCCAGGCTGAATTGTATGAGCTCAATCATACCAATGACCAAGCCACTCTAGCAAAACTGATTGCGGATGGAAATATTACCAACAAACAAGCTGAATCCTACCGTGCCTATTATGCGAAAAATAGTGGAGAAACTCGTGCGGTTGCAGATTAAGGCCTTCACTTTGGTGGAGACCCTTCTGACCTTGATGATCGTCAGTTTTATCTATCTGGGCTTATCGGGATCGATCAAGACGAGCTTTCAGCAGGTGGAAGAAAAAGTATTTTTTGCAGAGTTTGAACATCTCTATCAAGAAAGCCAAAAGATAGCATTGGCAAGGCAAACGGAATTGGATGTTGAAGTGACTGCAAGGAAGATTCAAACGCCCTACCAGACGGTGGAGATTCCTGATTCTGTCATTTTGCAAGATCCTAAAACTATTCGTTTAGACCGAGCAGGTGGCAATTCATCCCTGGCCAATGTTCACTTTCAGACACAGAGAGGAGTGGTGACCTATCAACTGTCGCTTGGAAATGGGAAAATTAAAAAAAGCATCCGTTCCCGCTAGTATTCTCATAGAATCCTTAGTTGCCTTGGGTTTATTTGCCATGATTACGACCTTATTGTTAGCGGAGATCCGGCGTTCGCGCAAGGAGCGACTAGCGGATTTCAAAGAGGTAGAGGTCTTATCTGTCGCTCAAATGGCGCTTCAGACAGGGCAAAATCATCTGGAGGCCAATGGTATTCAGGTTCAAGTCGAAAAAGATGCCGATCAGCTCACGGTCTATCATCAAGGGAAGGTGGTACTGCATGTGGAATAACGGAAAGGTCAAGGCCTTTACCCTGCTCGAAGCCTTGGTCGCTCTCTTGGTGCTCAGTGGGGGTGTGTTGGTCTTTCAAGGCTTGACCAAGCTCCTGCATGCTGAATTGGACTACCAGGCGCATCAAAAGCAGGAAGAATGGGTACTTTTTCAGCAACAATTGCAGGTGGAATTGGACCGGAGTCATTTTGAAAAAGTAGCGGACAATCATATCTACTTGGTTCAGGATCAAAAACCAATTGCTATTGGCCAATCTAAAGGAGATGATATCCGAAAAACAGATGATAAGGGCAGAGGCTATCAGCCTATGATTTCAGGGGTTCGCTCTAGCCAAATTTGGCAGGAGGGAGAGCTCCTTCATCTGCGGTTGAATTTTGAAGAAGGTCTAGAAAGGGAGTATGTCTACCATGTGGTACCAGCGATACAAAATGAAAAAAGTTAAGGCTGGTGTCTTGCTCTACGCCCTCTTGATGGCAGCGATTTTTAGTCTCTTGCTTCAGTTTTACCTGCATCGTCAGGTTGCGGAGAGACGGATCTTAAAGACGAGTCAAGATCGCCTTCGGGCCTATGCTTTGGTGCAATTGGCTCTTGAAAAGAGAAAGAGTGATGAGAAGACATCAGAGATTCATTTAAAGTCTGGAACAGTTCAGCTAAAGAAGGATACTGGTTTTCTTCATGCCCAAGCTGAGATGGATGGCGAAAGCTATGAGTTTGTCCTTCCTGTAAGGGAAGAAAAGGAAAGCAAGAAGAGTCAAAAAGAAAAGAAGAAGACACAGAAAGATAAGGAGAAGGCAGGGAGCGAAACGCCTTCTGAAGAGACGCCAAACGAGACCAAGGAACCAGCAGAAAATAGCGAAAAAGACTAATTTTTGGTATGATAGGGTGCGGAGGAAATCATGAATTTCGAAAAAATTGAACAAGCTTATACCTATCTATTAGAAAACACTCAAAGTATTCAAAATGAATTGTCGACCAACTTTTATGACGCCTTGATTGAACAAAATGCCATGTATTTGGATGGCAAGACGTATCTAGACATTGTTAAAAACAATAGCAAAAAATTAAAAGAACTAGGTTTAAGTAAGGAAGAATGGCGCAGAGCCTACCAATTCCTTTTTATGAAAGCTGCTCAGACAGAACCTTTACAAGCGAATCACCAGTTCACACCAGATGCGATTGGTTTTATCATTACATTTTTGATCGATCAGTTGGCTAAAAGCGACCAACTGGATGTCTTAGAAGTGGGAAGTGGAACCGGAAATCTCGCTGAGACTATTGTCAACAATAGCCGTCTCAAGATCGATTACTTAGGGTTGGAAGTGGATGATCTCTTGATTGACCTATCTGCTAGTATCGCAGACGTGATGGAATCCAGTGTTGTCTTTGCACAAGGAGACGCGGTGCGTCCTCAAGTGTTGAAAGAAAGTGACTTGATCGTTAGTGACTTACCGATTGGCTATTATCCAGATGATGCGATTGCACAGCGCTATCAGGTGGCGAGCTCCGAAGGCCATACCTATGCCCATCACCTCATGATGGAACAAGCTCTGAAATACCTGAAACCTCAAGGAGTTGCCATCTTTTTAGCTCCAAATAACCTCTTGACAAGCCCTCAGAGTGATCTGTTGAAAGCTTGGCTAACAGACAAGGCTCAACTCCTTGCCATGCTGACCTTGCCAGAATCTCTCTTTTCAAATCCAGCCTATGCAAAGACGATTTTCGTCCTACGAAAACAAGAAGAAGAGTCTGTTCAGCCCTTTGTTTATCCGTTTACCGATCTCCAGGATCAAGACCAGGTGGTTCACTTTATGGAAAGTTTCCAAAACTGGTTAAAGGATAGTGAAATTTGATCAAAGATCTGATATAATAGAGGAAGTGAAAACGCTTAATGAGGTGAATATATGTCGAAAACAATTTCTATTAATGCAGGAAGCTCTAGTTTGAAATGGCAATTGTACCAAATGCCAGAGGAAACTGTTCTTGCAAAAGGGTTGATTGAACGGATCGGTTTGAAAGATTCTATTTCAACTGTTAAATTTGATGGACGCTCTGAAAAACAAGTATTAGATATCCAGGACCATACACAAGCTGTTAAAATTTTGTTGGATGATTTGATTCGCTTTGACATTATCAAATCCTACGATGAGATTACAGGCGTGGGCCACCGCGTCGTTGCTGGTGGAGAATACTTCAAGGATTCTGCCTTGGTAGATGACGAAGTCCTTCGAAAAGTAGAAGAATTGTCTTTGTTAGCACCTCTTCATAATCCTGCAAATGCAGCTGGAATTCGCGCCTTTAGAGAGATTTGTCCAAATATTACCAGTGTTGTCGTATTTGATACTTCTTTCCATACAACTATGCCGGAAAAAGCTTATCGTTACCCTCTTCCAACTAAATATTACACAGAAAATAAGGTCCGTAAGTACGGTGCTCATGGAACCAGTCATCAGTATGTAGCGGGTGAAGCTGCTAAACTTCTTGGAAAACCATTAGAAGAATTGAAATTGATCACCTGCCACGTCGGAAATGGTGTATCTGTTACAGCGGTTGACAAGGGAATCTCTGTCGATACCTCAATGGGCTTCACCCCTCTAGGTGGTGTCATGATGGGAACCCGTACAGGGGATCTCGATCCAGCGATTATTCCTTACTTGATGGAGCATACAGAGGATTTCAATAAGCCTGAAGATATCAGCCGTATCCTCAATCGTGAATCAGGTCTTCTGGGTGTTTCTGAATCTTCTAGCGACATGCGGGATATTCATACAGCGATGCACAATGGAGACGAAAAAGCCAAATTGGCTTACGATATCTTTATCGATCGTTTGCAAAAATACATCGGTCAATACTTAGCTGTCTTGAATGGTGCAGATGCCATCATCTTTACAGCAGGAATCGGTGAAAATGCAGTAAACGTTCGTTCTTCTATTATCAATGGAATCAGCTGGTTTGGCTGCAAGGTCGACCCTGAAAAGAACGTCTTTGGAGTTGTCGGAGATATTTCCACAGATGATTCACGTGTGAAGGTATTGGTGATTCCAACGGATGAAGAGTTGGTGATTGCGCGTGACGTTGAACGTTTCAAAAATCAGTAAACTGAAATAAAGTGAGAAAGCTGGAGGCGAAAGCCCCAGTCTTCTTATTTTATACAAGAAAGAGGTTGTCCATTGAAAAACATACAGTCTTTTATTCGAGAGCACCCATTATGTCAGAATGCCCTCTGGCTCCTTCTTTTTGTGCCCTTATTCTTTCTCTCACAATTCCCCCTCATCACCATGGTTTATTCCCTTCAAGAAGGAGTAGATGCAAGGTGGGTCACTATCCTCACTCTCTTGGTAACAGTGGCGGTGCTCTTTGTTTTTTATAAGGTCATCAAGATGAGCCCTCTGGAGAACTTAGATGTTCGGGTCATAACCTGGCCGGCTCTGGGGAGAAATTTTCTTTTTCTTCTCTTGTTGATGGCTAATAACCTGCTCGCCTATCCCTTGTTGAAACAAGAGGCAGGTGGTACGACGGCAAACCAAGCGGCTCTGAATGAACTACAATCTCATGCTCCTTTTCTTGCTATGGGCATGGTCGTGATCCTTGTTGCTCCGATTCTAGAAGAGCTGCTCTGTCGGGCCATTATCCCTCGTTTGATCTTTCGAGGGGCAGAACCAATCGGTTATCTAGCCGGTGCTCTCTTTTTTACGTACTTGCATGGACCGAGTACCCTAGGGGAGTGGGTAGCTTACGGAGGCATGTCCTTGATCTTAACTTGGGTGGCTTATCGCTATAAGCGGATCGAGTATAGCATTTGCCTTCATATGACCTTGAATGCGCTGGCTTATTATTATCCGGTGGTCATACTCCTTTGTTTATTGCCAGTATGGAGAGTTTTCTTCCATGATAAATTATGATAAAATGGTAGGTACCAATGAGTTTTGATGCAGAACCATCCTACAGAAGGTCAGAAATCCGTATGGAGAGTAGACTCAGAGGTTTAGAACACTTGTTCTAGCCTCTTTTGTTCGCAATCATGCTGTAGGAAGGGAATCGAAGGAGAACGAAAATGATTGATAAAAAATGGCTGAGTGGCCAAGGGACCCTTCTTTGCGGGATCTTAAATGTCACTCCGGATTCATTTTCTGATGGCGGTAAGTATACGAGTGTGGATGCAGCCTTGCAGCAGGCGAGAAAACTGATCCAAGAAGGAGCTCAGATCCTCGATATCGGAGGAGAATCAACCAGACCAGGTAGTCATTATGTGGAAATCCAAGAAGAGATTGACCGCGTGGTTCCAGTAATTAAAGCCATTCGGAAAGAAAGTGATGTCTTGATTTCAGTGGATACCTGGAAGTCCCAGGTGGCGGCGGCGGCGCTGGAAGCTGGGGCTGATATAGTCAACGATATTACTGGTTTTCTTGGAGATTCTAAGATGGCTGCTGTCGTCTCGGAGCATGAAGCGAGCGCAGTTCTCATGTTTAATCCAGTGATGGCAAGACCGCATCATCCAAGTTCCACTATCTTTCCACGTTTTGGTTTTGAACCAGTCTTTTCAGAGCAAGAACTTCAACAGATGGCTCAAGAACCGATTCAAGACGTGATGTGGACCTTCTTTGACCGCTCGCTTGCGGTAGCGAAAGCAGCTGGTGTCCAGATGGATCGTATTATGCTGGATCCTGGGATCGGATTTGGTTTGACCAAGCGAGAGAACTTACTCTTATTACAAGAACTCGGGACGATTCACCAAAAGGGGTATCCGATCTTTCTAGGGGTCTCCCGCAAACGTTTTGTGGTCAATATTATTGAGGAAGCTGGATTTGAGACAGATCCTGCAACGGAGACTGGTTTTTGGAATCGGGACCTGGCTTCGAGCCATTTGACCAGTATTGCAGCCAGTCAAGGAGTCGAAGTGGTGCGGGTGCATGATATTCCCCTTCACAAGATGGCAGCCAGTCTGGGCCAAGCTATTTTCCAAGCCCAAGAGGCAGCAGATACCAATTTAAAACAATACAAGTAAATGAAGACAAAAGAACATCAGTTGGATCTTCGTTGGCTAGAGGCCTATCGTTCCCAAGATCCACATTTCGGCTTGGAGCGCATGGAAGCTCTCTTGGCTTTGAGAGGAAATCCTCACCTAGACTGTCGGGTCATCCATATTGCGGGGACCAATGGCAAAGGCTCTACCATTGCCACCTTGTCCCAACTCTTGAGGCAGGCAGGTTTACGAGTTGGAGTCTTTACCTCTCCTTATCTGATCCATTACAATGACCAAATCACCATTAATGGCGAAGCCATTTCGGATCAAGACCTGCAAACCTACCTGGATAGTTACCAGCAGCTCCTGCAAGCTGAAGAATCAAGGGCCATCTTTCAAGGGTTGACTGAATTTGAAGTGATGACGGCCATCGCCTATGATTATTTTGCTCACGAGGAGCTGGATTATGTGATCATGGAAGTCGGTATGGGGGGACGACTAGACAGTACCAATGTCTGTCAGCCTGTTCTGACTGCGATCACTTCGATTGGCTTGGATCATGTCGCCCTTCTTGGGCCAGATCTGGCTTCCATCGCCCGTGAAAAGGCAGGCATCATTAAGCCAGGAATTCCTCTGGTTCTAGGGAAATTAGAAGCAGAAGCCAGCCAAGTCATTGAAGGCATTGCGATTCAGAAGCAGGCACCGATAACAGCCTATGACAGAGATTACCAAGTTGAGCTAGAGGCCTCTTGTCTATCGGGCCAATCCTTTTCTTATCACAGTTCCAAAAGAGAAACAGCCTCCTATCAAGTAGCGCTCTTAGGTCATCACCAGGCTAGAAATGCAGCTCTTGCGATCAGTATCTGTGATGTACTTTTTGAAAGAGAAGGGCGTGAACTCTTGTCAAGAGAGTTAGTGGATGAGGCCTTGCATCAAGTCGTCTGGCCTGGCCGGATGGAAGTGGTCTCGCAAAATCCCATGATCTTACTAGATGGGGCCCATAACCCCCATGCCGTTGCGCCTTTGATCGCAAGTCTTCGGGAACTGTTCCCAAGTCAAAATAAGACCATTCTTTTTACCTGCATCCGGACCAAAGCCTTAGAAGAGATGCTCATTCAGTGGCAGGAACTAGAAAATAGTCGCTTGATCCTCACGAGCTTTGAAGATCCAAGAGCCTATTCTCAAGAAGAGATAAGAGCTGCTGCGAAAAACCATCAGCTTGAGGAAGTCAACTGGCAAGAGTTTCTACAAAACTGGCAAGCTGAAGGCAATGAGCTCCTCATTGTAACGGGGTCGCTCTACTTCCTTAGCCAGGTACGACCTTATTTATTAAAAACAGAAAAATCCAACTAGGAGATGATATGGATACAAAGAAAATTGAAGAAGCAGTAAAAATGATCATCGAGGCAGTCGGTGAAGATGAGAACCGTGAGGGACTTCAGGAAACGCCGACCCGCATTGCCAAGATGTACCAAGAAATCTTTTCAGGACTAGGGCAGACAGCAGAAGAGCACCTGTCTAAATCATTTGAAATCATTGATAACAATATGGTGGTTGAGAAGGATATTTTCTTCCATTCCATGTGTGAGCATCACTTTTTGCCGTTTTATGGAAAAGTGCACATTGCCTACATTCCAAATGGCCGTGTGGCTGGGCTTTCAAAACTGGCTCGTACGGTCGAAGTTTATGCTAAAAAACCACAGATTCAGGAACGTTTGACGGTAGAAATCGCAGATGCCTTGATGGAATATCTTGGAGCGCAAGGTGCCCTTGTCTGGGTAGAAGCAGAACATATGTGTATGAACATGCGGGGTGTCCGTAAACCTGGGACTGCTACAGTGACAACTGCTGCGCGTGGATTGCTTGCGACAGATAAAGACTTGAAAAATGAAGCCTATAAACTCATGGGCCACTAATGGCTGGCTATAAGAGGTGAAGAGAGTGGATCAATTACGGATCAAGGACTTAGAGGTATACGCCTATCATGGTGTTTTTCCAGCAGAAAAAGAATTGGGACAACGCTTTGTCCTAGACCTATGGGTGGATTATGAAATGACCCGTGCTGCCCGCACAGGTGATTTGGAAGCTTCGATCCATTACGGGATCTTAGCGGAACAATTGACCGAGTGGATGCAGGCAGAAAAAATCGATCTGATTGAAACGGTGGCCTTTCAGTTGGTTCAAAAGATTTTCGAAAGTTATGCCTTCGTAGAAAAAGTTCGCCTGGAGTTGAAAAAACCTTGGGCTCCTGTTCCCTTGCCACTCGAGACTTGTTCGGTGACAATCGAACGGGAGAAAAAACGGGCCTTTATTGGGCTTGGCACCAATATGGGAGATAAACAACTGCAACTAGAGACGGCGCTAGAAAAACTCAAGGATCGAGGCATTCGCCTTCTCCAGACATCCACAAGGATTGAAACAGAACCTTGGGGAGGAGTGGAGCAGGACACCTTTTTGAATCAGGTGGCAGAGGTTGAAACATGGATGACCCCAGAGGATTTATTAGAGACCTTACTTGCCATTGAGCAGGAAATGGGGCGTGTCCGTGAGATCAAGTGGGGGCCACGTGTGATTGATTTAGATCTGCTCTATATGGATGACACCATTTGTTACAGTCCTAGCTTAATCTTGCCACATCCTTATGTGGCAGAACGTGCCTTTGTCCTAGAATCTTTGAATGAAATTGCTCCTCATTTTGTGGACCCTGTTCAAAGAAAGCCCATTCGCCAATTATGGGATGCTGTCAAATAGTTTCTCTTCTTTGCATTATAAAAAAACAATCCCTCGAGCAGGGATTGTTGAGAGCGTAGATAAACGAATCTTTAATAGAATCTAATCAATTCTTTAAAAATTATACTCGTTATAGTTATTCAGTCATCTAATGAAACTTTCCGCCGTGAGAAAAGTGCCTGAAACAATACCGTTTCAGGCACTCGGAATTATTGAGACCTTAGGCTCAATAATTAGTCATGGAACTTCGTAGAAGTTCGCTGACGTCCGTACTCACCTAAGGAAAGTTTTTTAAGAAGACTTTGTCTTCAATCTGAACAATTCCTAAAACAGGGATTGTTTTTGTTTGTCTGAGTTTATTTACGATACAAACGATCGTACTGGTAGACAGGGTCCATGGTGACGTTGATACCGAGCTTGCGAAGGACATTCTTGTCTTCGTCTGTCAGCATTACGGTTGAGTGGGCTTCACTGCCTTTCAACTTGCCTAATTCTTGCATAGCAAGCTTAGCGTCTTCATTGGTCATAGCTGTAATGGCTAGGGCAATGAGGATCTCGTTTGAGTGAAGACGAGGATTGCGGCTACCCAAATGATTGATCTTCAAGCCTTGGATAGGTTGGACGTATTCTGGCTCGATTAATTTGGTTTCTTTATCAATATGCGCCAATTTCTTGATCGCATTGATTAAGAGGGCTGCGGTTGGGCCAAAGAGATCGGAGGTTTTTCCGGTTACCATCTCGCCGTTTGGCAATTCAAGGGCTAAGGCTGGCTCCCCTGTTTCTTCTTCTTTCTGACGAGCAAGAACAGTCACTTTCCGGTCATTTGGAGTAATGCCCAAATCATTCATCAAGAGCTCAATCTTCTTGACAGCTCCTTCACCGACGCGTTCAGCTTTGACATCCAAGATGGTTTGGTAATAGCGACGGATGATTTCTTGTTGGGAAGCTTCAATCGCAGCGTCATTGTCCACAATGGCAAAGCCAACCATGTTGACGCCCATGTCTGTTGGAGAAGCGTAAGGAGAGGTTCCTAAGATGCGTTCCAACATGCGCTTCAAGACAGGGAAGATTTCGATATCGCGGTTGTAATTGACCGTTGTTTCTCCGTAGGTTTGGAGGTGGAAGGGATCGATCATATTGACATCGTCTAGATCTGCAGTCGCTGCTTCATAAGCCAAGTTGACTGGGTGGTGCAAAGGAAGATTCCATACTGGGAAGGTTTCAAACTTGGCATAACCTGATTTGATCCCATTTAATTGGTCATGGTACATATTGGACATACAAGTTGCCAGCTTACCAGAACCAGGTCCAGGAGCTGTCACAACGACCAAATTGCGGCTAGTTTTGATGTAGTCATTTTTCCCCATACCTTCAGGAGAGATGATGTGGTCCATATCGGTCGGATAGCCCTTGATCGGATAGTGGAGATAAGAGGCGATCCCGCTCTTGTCCAGTTGTTTGCGAAAGGCATCTGCTGCAGCTTGTCCAGCATATTGGGTGATGACGACAGAGCCTACAAAGATCCCCAATTCATTGAATTTGTCGATCAAGCGTAGCACTTCTTGGTCATAAGAAATTCCTAGATCCCCACGGGCTTTTGAGTGCTCAATGTTGTTGGCGTTGATGGCAATGACAATTTCCACCTGGTCGCGCAATTCTTGGAGCAACTTGATCTTATTGTCTGGTTCGTATCCAGGGAGGACACGAGCAGCGTGGAAGTCTTCTAACATCTTACCACCAAATTCAAGGTAGAGCTTGCCATCGAATTGGTTGATCCGCTCAATAATGTGGTCACGTTGCAAGTTCAAATACTTTTCAGAACTAAAAGCTTGTTTTTTCATGTAAAACTCCTGTATATAAGGGAAGGGTCTACCACACAAATCCAAGGATGAGTGTTCCGTTCCCTACCATTTCATTCTTTCATATTATATCAGAAAACAGATGGAAGATAAAATATTCTAAGATACTTTCCTAAGATGAGGTTAGACATCATAGAATTTGATTGTTCAGGCATATTTTTTACATAAAATAACCTAAGTGATGCTAAACAAATAAAATGAGGTAGTCTATTAAGGTCATTGCAGGGTGTACTTAAACTTTCCGCTGTGAGAAAAGTGCCTGAAACGACTCAGTTTCAGGCACTCGGAATTATTGAGACCTCAGGCTCAATAATTAGTCTTGGAACTTCGGAGAAGTTCGCAGACGTCCGTACTCACCTAAGGAAAGTTTTTAAGAGGATTTTATCCTCGATCTGAAAGCCCCTTACGGGGCTTCAGATCGATGCTACTTAATAGTGTTTGATCAAATCAACTGTAGAGCGATCCAATTTCTTAACCAATGCTTGCAAGAAGGCTTGTGCTTGCAAGAAATCATCCATGGCATAGAGGGTTTGGTGAGAGTGGATGTAACGTGCACAGACACCAATAGTGGTTGATGGGACCCCGCCGTTCTTCAAGTGTGCTGCACCTGCATCGGTACCACCTTTGGCACAATAGTATTGGAATTTGATGCCCGCTTCTTCAGCAGTAGTGAGCAAGAAATCTTTCATATTTGGTAGCATGATGTGACCTGGATCATAGAAACGAAGCAGTGTTCCTTCCCCAATCGCCCCTTGGTCTCCAAAGACATCAGCTGCTGGTGAACAGTCTACAGCAAGGAAGATTTCAGGATCAAATTTAGTGGTTGAAGTGTGGGCTCCACGCAGTCCCACTTCTTCTTGAACGTTGGCCCCTACATAGAGTTCGTTGTTTAAGGCTTGTCCAGAAAGGCTCTTGGCCAATTCGCTGACCATCAAGACGCCGTAGCGGTTATCCCATGCTTTTGAGATGACGTTTTTACCATTAGCAGTGAGAATCGCAGAGCTATCTGGGACCAAAGTATCTCCAGGACGAACCCCATAACTTTCAGCTTCGGCTTTAGAGCTAAATCCTGCATCAAAGACGATGTCGCTAATGGCAGGTACGGTTGGTCCACCTGTTCCACGTGTCAAATGAGGAGGAACAGACCCTGAAATAGCAGGGTATTCACGTCCGTCACGTGTAAAGAGTTTGAAGCGTTGGCTGCTGACGACCATCGGATTCCAACCTCCGATTGGGACAACACGGAAAGTTCCGTCAGCTTTGATTTCGCTGATCATAAAACCAACTTCGTCCATGTGAGCAGCTACTAAGATACGAGGAGCATCGGCAGCTGTTGAATGTTTGACCCCAAAGATCCCACCGAGACCATCTGTCACGATTTCGTCCACATGAGGGGTCAATTGTTGGCGCAAATAATCCCGTACAGGAGCTTCATGACCTGAGATAGCAGGGATTTCAGTTACTTCTTTGATTTTAGAAAATAAATCAGTCATAGGTTACCTTCTTTCTGATGCTATTTTAACACTTTTTCTACAAGGATGGTAGCGTTATTATGGAAATCAGTCTCTAAAATCGGAGGGAGAGATCCAGCTTAGACCGTTGTCCCTCTGCTTATTTTGTGTTACAATAGGCACTATGAAAGCTAAAAAAATTATTTTGTCTAGTCTGGCTGTAGCAAGTGCAGGAGCTCTTGCGGCCGGTGTCTATAAAATTGCCAAAGATCAAAAGCGTCTCCGTACCCAAGAAGAGTTGGTAGCAGAAGTACGGGAGCAAATGGAAGCCATGGGGACGATTGCGACTCTGTATGTGGAACTCTACGAGTCTAGTGAAGAGCGCTTAGTAGGTGGTGTCATTTTTGAAGATGAGCGCCATTACCGCTTTGTCTATGAGGATGGTCTCTTGCATTACGAAGAGGAAAAACTATGATTACACCAAATTCTCTAGAAGAAATTGCTTCTTATGTAGAGCAAGAGGGCAAGAAAGTGTTTGTCTTTTCAGCAGATTGGTGTGGGGATTGCCGTTACCTCAAACCTTTTTTGCCGGAGATTGAGGCTGAAAATCCCGAATTTACCTTTATCTTGATTGACCGCGATGCCTATATGGATCTGGCGAAAGTCTGGGATGTTTATGGGATCCCAAGTTTGGTGGTTCTGGAAAAGGATAAGGAAATCGGTCGGTTTGTCAATCGGGATCGGAAAACTAAAGCGCAGATTACAGCATTCTTAGCAGGATTAAAATAGGAGAAAATCATGATTGTAACATACAACAAAGAACAAGTCGGCGATGTATTGATGCTGACCCTGAAAAATAGTGGGGAAGCAAAGCTAGCGGTGGAGAGAAAAGGAAAGGTGGCTCGCGTTTACCGTGAGGACAAGCAAGAAACCGTTGCCTGGAATATTTTTGACGCCTCATCTTTCTTCGCCATCGAAGGCAAGGGCCAAGTCTTTTTGACAGATGAGCAAGTAGCTCATTTGAACCAAGAATTGGAAAGAGAAGGTTTTTCAGAACGTTTGGTCAACGATCGGGAACCAAAATTTGTGGTCGGAGAAATCCTTGAAATGGTGGCCCATCCAGATAGTGACCACTTGAATATCTGCCAAGTAGCAGTTGGGGCAGACAAGACGGTTCAGATCGTAGCAGGAGCTCCAAATGCGCGGGTGGGTATAAAGACCATTGTCGCTCTTCCAGGTGCCATGATGCCGGATGGTAGCTTGATTTTCCCAGGGGCTCTTCGTGGAGAAAAAAGTTATGGTATGATGTGCAGTCCGCGCGAATTGCACTTGCCAAATGCTCCTCAAAAACGAGGCATTATTGAATTGGATGACGCAGAAGTAGCAGGGACACCTTTTGATCCTGTTCGTCACTGGCACGAATAAAGAGAAGAATCTAGGATGTTTTGGATTCTAGATTTTTTTGATTTTGGTTTGTTACCTCCATTTTTTGAAATTTTTTCGAATAAATAGATAGGAGGTAAATGATGTATAATAAAGTTATTTTAATCGGTCGCCTAGTGGCGGCCCCAGAATTGCATAAAACCAGCACAGACAAATCCGTTGCCCGAGTGACCGTTGCGGTCAATCGTCGTTATAAGGATCAAAACGGGGAGCGAGAGACTGATTTTGTCAATGTGGTTGTCTGGGGGAAATTGGCAGAAACCATGGCTAGTTATGCCAGCAAAGGGAGCTTGATCTCTTTGGATGGAGAGATTCGGACGCGCCGCTACGAGAAAAATGGCGTCATGCAGTATGTGACAGAGGTCCTCTGTCAAAGTTTTCAATTACTAGAGAGCCGCGCTCAGCGAGCGATGCGCGAAAATGGTGGAACGGGAGATTTAGCCGATATTATCTTAGAAGAGGAAGATCTTCCCTTTTAGAAGTAAAAAAGAAAGCTAGTTCGTCATAGACTAGCTTTCTTTTTTACTTATGAGGGATTTTAATCGGGAACGACTCTTTTTAAAATGAATCAAATAAATACATCTGTACAATAAAAACAAGCACTTTTTTTGAAAAAGTAGTAAAATAAACTAATATATATTCAAAAATTTCAGAAAAGGAACGGAGTTTGAAAGGAAAAAAAGAGAGAAAAGAACGGTTGAAATGGCTGATAAAACGGGTTCTACTGTTGATTCCAGTGGCCTGCATCCTCTTATGGATCTATGCGATTTGTCAAACCAGTAGCATGAAGGGACAGACCAAGATCGGTGTTACCTATATGACCATGAACAATGAGTTCTATAAAAGTATTCATTCGGAAATTAGTCGAATTGCCGATGAGAAAGGGGCTCTTGTTTATGTCCGAGATCCAGAATTGGATGAAAAAAGGCAGAGCCAGCAGATCGATGATTTTTGCGCTCAAAAGGTAAATGTGATTGTGATTAATCCGGTCAAAGGGGATAGTCAGCCTATTTTAAGGGCTCTTAAAAAAGCTAGAAAACAAGGAATTAAGATCATTGCAGTTGATACCCAGCTCAAGCATTTTAAGCCAGATGCCAGCATTGTCTCTGATAACTACCAAGCAGGAGTCTTGATTGCGAAAGAGTTGATGAAACGCTCTTCAAATGCTCGGATCCTTCTCTTGGAGCACAAAGGGACTGTTTCAGCAGATACGCGGATTCAGGGATTTAAGGATACCATCAAAGGACATGGATCTTATGAGATCATCTCGGAACTAGAAACCAAGGGTCAGACGGAGATCGCCATGCCCGCTGTCCGTAAGTTCTTGCAGTCAGGGGGGAATGTTGATACCCTAGTTGCCCTGAATGACCGATCGGCTATAGGAGCTTTAGCGGCGATCAAGGAGCAAGGAATCACCCATTCCATTGCGATTTATGGGATTGATGGCTCACCAGATATGAAAGCCTTGCTGCACTCGACAGATGATGTCGTAGGAACCGTTGCCCAGTCTCCGTTGAAGATGGGAGACCGCGTGATGGAGGTCATCCAAGATATGGCTGATGGGAAGAGCTACCAAAAAGAGATAACCATTCCGGTTCAAATGATGACAAAGGAAAACATCGATCACTTTGATGTGAATGGGTGGCAGTAATGAGAAAATTTAGAGGTGTGAGATACAGTTTGGCCATCCTGATGGTCGTGAATTTTATCGCTGTGATGCTCAACAGCATCATCTATCTTCAAGCAACCAACTATATCATTGCCCAACGACAAGCTTCTCTATTGGTAGAACGCTTAGAGCGCATTCCTTTTGCGCCCTCTACAACTTTTTGGTTGTCTGCGCTCTTATTTGCTGGAATTGCCTTGATCTCCATGAGTCGTTATCGGTCTCAAACGAGTCGATGGTCCATTTTTGATAAGTGGAACATTCTGGAGATCCTCCTGATGTTGCTCTTGATGTGGGTTCAAAATGTTGCTTATAACGGGCTCATTCTCTTGGTTTTTGCAGATATCTTCTATGGTTCCAAAGAGTTGAATACCAAGCGAGACCGCAGGTATTGGTTTGCGTTTATCCTAGTGAGTTTCTTGATGCTTCTTGTGACCAATTCAGACGTCTTTTCGCTTTTCTTTCCGATACCTTCTCTTGATGTCTATATTCATTTTTATCCTGCCTCCATTCGGATTCTGGCCTTTTTCTTAAAGAATTCCCTCTATGCCTTGAATATGGTGCTCTTCATTATTTCGCTTTTGTTCTATATTATGAATGTTCTTGCGGAAAACCACGAAGTGGAAGAAGAGTTGGCCATGGTTTCGAAGGTCAATACGGAGTTGAACAACTATATGGCCTTGTCTGAGAAAATTGCAGAGGATCGAGAGCGCAAGCGGATTGCTCGGGAGATTCACGATACCTTGGGACACGCGCTAACAGGGATCTCGGCCGGCTTAGATGCTGTTGGGGTCTTGATTGATATCGATCCCAATCGGGCAAAAGAGCAGGTGAAAAGTGTATCAGAAGTGGTTCGTGAAGGGATCCAGGATGTGAGGGGCTCTCTCAATCGCCTCCGTCCAGGTGCCCTTGAGGGACGAACTCTCAAAGATGCTTTGGAAAAGATGATCCGCGAGTACCAGACACTTTCCAATTTGCAGGTTGATTTACACTATGAATGGGTCGATGTCGATATGGACGTCATGATTGAAGATACGATCTTTCGTGTGATCCAAGAGTCTATGACTAATGCGGTTCGCCACGGTCATGCCAGTCAGATGAGCCTTCATTTTTTTGAGGATGAAGAAGATTACCTGATCGAGTTGCAGGACAACGGGGTTGGGTTTGAAACCTTGACCTATGGCTATGGACTCAAGCAGATGATGGAACGAATTTCCATCCTAGGAGGACAGCTTCAATTTGAAAGCCGCGATGGATTTTTCACGCGCGTCAGTTTACCGAAATATAAAGAAGGGAGATATAGATGGTGATAAAAGTAATGGTGGCAGATGACCAGGCCTTGATTCGAGAATCTCTGAAAATTATTTTGTCAGCCCACCCCGATATCGAAGTGGTGGCCACAGTGGAAGACGGCAATCACGTCCTGTCTAGCATTCCGCAGACACATCCTGACCTGATCTTGATGGATATTCGGATGCCAGGCATGGATGGAGTTTTAGCCACAAAAGAGGTCAAAGAACACTACCCAGATATCAAAATTATTATTTTAACAACCTTTGATGATGATGAATTTATCTATAGTGCACTCAAGTATGGTGCTTCAGGTTATCTTTTAAAGGGAGCCTCGACAGAGGAACTCTATGAAGCGATTAAGGTGGTGCATCAAGGCGGAGCTATGATCAACCCGAATATCGCTAGTAAAGTCTTTCAAATTTTCTCACAAATGGCCAAAACCAACTTCTCTATTGCTGTAGATGAGGACAATGTCAAGGATTTGAGCACGACGGAATGGCGCATTATCCAAGAAGTCGGCTATGGGGAGTCCAATAAAGAAATTGCAGCCAAACTTTTCTTATCAGAAGGAACCGTGCGCAATTACTTATCAACGATTTTGGCGAAATTAAACCTACGAGATCGAACGCAATTAGCGATCTGGTCAGTCCAAACAGGAGTGACGAGACGTGATTTTTCTAAAGGAAATACAGAATGAAATTGAAGCGAAAGCATCTTTGTTGGGGGATTGGTCTCCTTGTTGTGCTCTGTGTGAGCGCAGGTTTTTATTGGTGGAAACAGCAACCGACCGTACTCCATATCGGCGTTTATGCAGGTTCTAGCTGGGATGTGCCGACCAGTCAACGTTCCCATGCCTTGGATCGTGCGATTCAAAAATTTGAAAAATCCCATCCCCACGTTCGTGTAGAGTATGAAAATGGGATTCCTCAGTCGGATTATTCTGACTGGCTCTCCGAAAAGATTGTCTCAGGAAAGACGCCAGATGTGTTTATGGTCTCTGAGCAAGATCTTTCCTTATTAGCGGCGCGAGGGGTGCTAGAAAAGTTAAACGGCTATATGGATCGAAAAGATCAAGCTGCCTTTTATCCCGTTGCCTTTGAATCGGGTGTCTATCAGGGGCAAACCTATGCCTTACCTTATGAAAGCAATCCGATTTTGATGTGTGTCAATAAAGATCTCTTGGATAAAGAAGGCATCGCGGTTCCCAAAGAAGGTTGGACCCTTGAAGAGTTCTATACGATTTGCAAGAAACTAACCAAAGATACCAATGGGGATGGGCAACTGGACCAATTTGGGAGTACAGAATACACCTGGAAAGAAGCCTTGGCGGCAAATGGAGGTCATCTTTTCCAAGGAGGCATGCTCAAGCTGACAGCTCCAGAAGTGAAAGAGTCTTTGACTTTTCTGCAAAAATTGGAAGATCTAAATAAAAATTACAAGGTGAGCTCTAAAGATTTTGACCAGGGGAAAGTCGCCTTCTATCCCATGACCTTGGCTCAATATCGGACCTATAAACCTTATCCCTACCACGTTTCTAAATATTCAAACTTTACCTGGACCTGTATTCCAATGCCTGCTAAGTCAAAAACGACCAAGGCAACCTTGGTCACGACGACTTCTTTTGCTATGTCGGCTCGAAGTTCTCATTCCAAGTTGGCTTGGGAATTGATGCAACTCTTAACAGAGGATCCAGACATTCAACAAACCCTCTTTGCCCAATCCCAAGGGATCTCTTTCATGCCACAGGTCGTCAAGAGTCGCTCTAGTAAAGACCTTCTGCAGGTGGATGATTTTGGAACAGATTCCTTGACCAATCAGACCTTGAACCGCATCATGGAACAAGCTGTTGAAAGTAGTCCGAAAAATGTCTCAAAAGAGGTGTTAGAAAAGCTAGACTACTTGATTGGTAATGCATTGCGCGATCAGGATGTCGAGAACCGTTTGCCTCAAATTCAGAGGGAGATTGAAAGTAGTCTACAGGTAGGAGTTTAGAGTAAAATAAGATGGCATTTTGTCAAGTGACAGATGTCATTTTTTTATTGCTAAATGTCATATTAGGAATGTGACATTTGACAATGTAAAACCGCTTTCAAATAATCTACAATAGAGTCAAATAAAGGAGGCGTAGAAAAATGAAATACCTCGTTTTGGTCAGTCATGGTGGACTGGCAGAAGGTCTAAAAACATCACTAGCCATGTTTGCTGGTGATAAGATGGATCAGGTCATCGCAGTTGGACTCAAAGAAGGAAAATCGGTCGATGACTTCGCAGTTGATTTCAGAGAGAGCATTTCAGGATTGACAGCTGATGATTCTGTTTTGGTCTTGGCAGATATCGTAGGTGGTAGTCCATTAACCACTGCAGCCACGGTTCTAGAAGAAGCTGGAAAGCTCGATGGAGCCTTGATCCTTGGTGGGATGAACCTCACCATGGCTTTGACGGCAGTTGTGATGAAGGATGTGTTGGATGGAGACGATTTGTCAGCCACCATCTTATCAGAAGCACGATCTGCACTACAGCCTTTTGAAGTTTCAGCCACTGGTGCTGAAGAAGATGATGACGATATTTAATAGGGAGGTACCTTATGGTAGTAACATTTGTACGGATTGATGACCGCATGATTCACGGTCAGACAGTCACACGCTGGGCAAAGGAAAAACCATGTGATGGTTTGATTGCCGTAAACGATGCAGCAGCATCAAACAAGGTTTTGATTCAAGCTTACAAAGGCGCATCAGACAAGAAAACCTTTGTATGGACAAAGGAAGCCTTTAAAGAAAAATCAGCAAAAGTAACAGAATCAGATAGTCGTTACTTCTTGATCACCAAAAATCCAATCGATATGAAGGAAATTTTGGTCGACCAAGGGTTTGTCCCAGGTGATGTTAAAGAAATCATCGTAGGCCCTGCAAATGATCGTCCTGGAGCTGTAAAATTGGGAAATAACCAATCCATCACTCAGGAAGAAGCAGAAGCCTTCCAAGCTATTCAAGCAGCAGGCTACAAGGTGAAATTCCAATTGTTGCCAGATGTTTCCATCGGGTATTGGGATGATTTCAAATCAAAATTTGGTTTTTAAAACTAACAGTCCTATCTGTTAGGTAAATAAATTTACAAACAAAAGGAGCGTTTGTTATGACAATTTCATGGATTCAAGCAATCTTGCTTGGTATTTTCGCCAGCTTGTCTTCAATGCCTGGTATGGGGGGTTCCAGTATCGGGAACTATACACTCGGTCGTCCTTTGATCGGTGGGTTGATTTCAGGTTTAATTCTTGGAGATGTGACAACCGGTATTATGGTCGGGGTTGCCCTTCAAGTCGTTTATATCGCCTTGGTAACACCTGGTGGTACCGTATCTGCCGATGTGCGTGCCATCTCTTACATCGGTGTTCCTCTTGCTATCTTGTTTGTGCATGCCAATAACATCACAGATGAAGCAGGAATCGCCGCAGCTGCAGCTCCAATCGGTGCAGCCGTTGGGACAATCGGTACAGTTCTTTTCTACGGTACCGCTACTATGAACTTGGTATGGCAACACATTGGTTGGAAAGCCGTTGAAGAAGGAAACTTCAAAAAACTCTACGCAGTTGACTGGGTTTACCCTTGGATCTCTCATTTCCTCTTCTCTTTCCTTCCAACAATGATTATCACCAAATACGGTGAAAACATGGTTGATTTGATGAAACAATACCTTCCTATGGATGGTTACTGGATGAAAGCCCTCTTTACAGTCGGTGCTCTTCTCCCATGTGTCGGTATTGCCATCTTGTTGAAACAAATTGTTACAGAAGCAACTGACTTCATTCCATTCTTTGTTGGATTTACCTTGGCGAAATCTCTCGGATTGAACTTGGTATCCAGTGCCGTTGTTTCATTAATCTTTGCAGTAATCTACTATGAACTTGAAGTGATCAAATCGATGAAAGCTGCTCCAGCCGGAGTGGTGGACCAAGACGATGATGAGGAGGATATTTAAAATGGCTGATAGAAAGAAAATTTCAAAGAAAACATTAGCAAAAGCATTCCATCATTGGTATTATGGTCATTTGACTTGTTTCTCTCAAGAACATATGCAAACCTTCGGGTACTTGACTTCTATGCTTCCAATCGTAGAAGAAATGTATGACACAAAAGAAGAACAAAAGGATGCTATGCAAACCTATACGGCCTTCTTCAACACTGAACCACAACTTGGATCTCTTGTTGTAGGGATCACAGCTGGTTTGGAAGAAGCGCGTGCAAACGGAGATGCAGTGGATGGCGAAACCATCAACGGTATGCGTGCCGGTTTGATGGGACCAATCGCTGGTATTGGTGACTCATTGGTCGTTGGTACCTTGATTCCAGTTCTCTTGGGGATTGCCCTTGGCCTTTCTAAAGGTGGTAACGTCGCTGGTGCCCTCTTCTACATCGTCGTATGGAACCTCTTAGTCTACTTTGGTATGCGCTTTGCCTTCTTCAAAGGTTACCAATTAGGGGATAAAGCCGTTGAATTCCTTGTAGGACCAAAAGGACAAGCTCTTCGTAAAGCGATCAGCGTTGTCGGTGGTATGGTTATCGGTGCCGTAGCAGCTACTTGGGTATCTGTTACAACAGCCCTTCAATTCAAGAATTCTGAAGGAAAAGTCTTCTTGAACATCCAAGAAAAGATCGATGGTGTTTATCCAGGTCTCTTGACAGCAGCCTTCATCACTCTTTGCTGGTGGTTGATGTCTAAGAAAAAAATTTCACCAAACAAAGTTATGTTACTTCTCGTTGTAGTTGCTTTGATCGGTGTTGCCCTTGGTATCTTCGACCCACATCTTAAATACTAAGGAAAAGAAAAAACGAATTTGCTAGTAGGAGTTTTTGAGAATGAAGTGAATTGACCTCCTTTACTTGCACTTCATTCTCAATTTTTATCAGGAGGAATCCCATGGTTACAAAACAAGAACTTGTCAATGGATATGAAACAGAAATCAAGTACCAACGCCACATGCTTGAAAACCTTGGTCGTTGGTTCAGCTTACTCTTTATCATTGCCAGTATTGGTGTGGTATTGATCTATCTCTTTCACAAAAGTTTCCTCCCACTCTTGATCCTCGGGATTTTACTAGCCTTGGTTGGAATTTTAGGCATGATTGTTTTTGGATATGGCATCTACCGCGGGCGGATCAATCTTCAAAAAGTGATCGACGATTTCAATCAAAAATTGACAATTTTAAATTGATATTTTAGAAACATCTCATCTATTTTTGAGGTGTTTTTTTCTTGACTATTTCTGACCAAGTGATACAATAGAAACATAAGTTAGCACTTACGTATAGAGAGTGCTAAAAACACGTATGGAGGAATGAACATGTTAAAACCATTAGGAGACCGTGTGGTCTTAAAAGTAGAAGAAAAAGAACAGACTGTTGGAGGTTTTGTCCTCGCCGGTGCGAGCAAGGCTGATACAAAAACAGCTGAAGTAGTGGCCGTTGGTGAAGGTGTGCGTACCCTAAGTGGCGAACTCATCGCCCCAGCTGTAAAAGCAGGAGATCACGTTTTGGTTGAAAGCCATGCAGGAATTGAAGTGAAAGATGGGGAAGAAACCTACACCATCGTTGGAACAGCGAACATTCTTGCAATTGTAGAGTAAGAGAAGAAAGAGGTAAGAGAAATGGCAAAAGATATTAAATTTTCATCTGATGCACGTTCTGCAATGGTCCGTGGTGTCGATGTCTTAGCAGATACAGTGAAAGTTACGTTGGGCCCTAAAGGTCGCAATGTGGTTCTTGAAAAATCATTTGGTTCACCCTTGATCACAAATGACGGGGTGACCATCGCAAAAGAAATCGAATTGGAAGACCATTTTGAAAATATGGGTGCTAAATTGGTGTCAGAAGTGGCTTCTAAGACCAATGATATCGCAGGTGACGGTACAACGACCGCAACGGTTTTGACTCAAGCCATCGTCCGTGAAGGGATCAAAAACGTCACTGCAGGTGCTAACCCAATTGGCATACGTCGTGGGATTGAGACCGCTGTTGCAACAGCAGTAGAAGCTTTGAAAAACAATGCGATCCCAGTATCGAGCAAGGAAGCGATTGCTCAAGTAGCTGCTGTGTCTTCTCGTTCTGAAAAAGTTGGTGAGTACATCTCTGAAGCCATGGAAAAAGTTGGCAAAGATGGGGTTATCACGATTGAAGAATCTCGTGGAATGGAGACAGAACTGGAAGTCGTTGAAGGAATGCAGTTTGACCGTGGTTACCTTTCACAATACATGGTCACTGATAATGAAAAAATGGTAGCAGACCTTGAAAATCCATACATTTTGATCACTGACAAGAAGATTTCAAATATCCAAGAAATCTTGCCATTGTTGGAAAGCATTCTTCAAAGCAACCGTCCACTCTTGATCATCGCTGATGATGTCGATGGCGAAGCTCTTCCAACACTTGTCTTGAACAAGATCCGCGGTACCTTTAATGTCGTAGCTGTCAAGGCACCAGGATTTGGAGATCGCCGCAAAGCCATGTTAGAAGACATTGCCATCTTGACAGGTGGTACAGTCATTACAGACGATCTTGGTTTGGAATTGAAAGATGCAACCATTGAAGCACTTGGTCAAGCAGCTAAAGTTTCAGTCGATAAAGACAGTACTGTCATTGTCGAAGGTTCTGGTA
The DNA here is from genome assembly GCF_015557775.1 of Streptococcus parasanguinis. Lineage (GTDB taxonomy): Bacteria > Bacillota > Bacilli > Lactobacillales > Streptococcaceae > Streptococcus > Streptococcus parasanguinis_AA. Next base: position 69,589 of record NZ_JADNOY010000003.1, read on the forward strand.
ACCCAGAAGCGATCGCTAACCGTGTCGCTGTTATCAAGTCACAAATCGAAACCACAACCTCTGAGTTTGACCGTGAAAAATTACAAGAACGTTTGGCTAAATTGTCTGGTGGTGTTGCCGTAATCAAGGTCGGTGCTGCAACAGAAACAGAATTGAAAGAAATGAAACTTCGTATCGAAGATGCCCTTAATGCGACTCGCGCAGCCGTTGAAGAAGGGATCGTTGCCGGAGGTGGTACAGCCCTTGTCAATGTCATCTCTGCAGTCGCAGCCCTTGAATTAGAAGGAGATGAAGCGACCGGACGCAATATCGTTCTTCGTGCTTTGGAAGAACCGGTGCGCCAAATTGCCCACAATGCCGGTTACGAAGGATCTATTGTGATTGATCGCTTGAAAAATGCCGAAGTCGGAACAGGTTTCAATGCCGCAACAGGTGAATGGGTGAATATGATTGATGCAGGAATCATCGACCCAGTTAAAGTGAGCCGTTCAGCCCTTCAAAACGCCGCTTCCGTAGCGAGTCTGATCTTGACAACCGAAGCAGTCGTAGCCAACAAACCAGAACCAGCAGCCCCAGCAGGACCAGGAATGGATCCAAGCATGATGGGTGGGATGATGTAACCTGATACCAATGATTGGTGCTAAAGCACCGAATCATTGGACGGTAGCCGCTATGTTGCGGCCTACCTAATCATCTTACTAGCTCAAAGGGAGGAAAATATCGTTCCTCCCTTTTCACGTCGTAACCCCTTGGTTAATTTATCAGGTGCATTTATTGTTATGGCAAGCACCATGGTGCCTTGCCGAAGTGTCTTACTAGCTCAAAGGGAGGAAAGTATCGTTCCTCCCTTTTTCGCGTCGTAACCGCTACAAATGATTGAGGCTATGACTCTCATCATTTGACGCCAGCCGCTATTGTGCGGTCTGGCTAATCGTCTTACTAGCTCAAAGAGAGTGGGACATAAATCGGTAATTCGTTAGAATTCGATTTCGTCGTCCCACCTCCGCACAGTTGAGTAGGGCTGTAAAAACTGATAAAATCAGCGTAGTAGAGCCCACTCAACCACTGTGTCTTGCTCGACAATCCAAAAATAATTGAGGGGCTAGGACTTTTGTCCTAGCCTCTTTTTATCGTGCTTTGGGATTTTCATTTGTTATGGAATAATATTTTTATTTTAAATTTTGTAACAGAAATGATAAATACTAGTTAAAGAGGACTTGCGTAGATGCTTGGGAATCAAGCGTTTGTTGTGTTTTCAGGCGGAGGAATATTTGCCAACAAATTGCAATACAAATTAACTGATTTTGTAATAATTCTAGTGTATACTATTAAGAGTAGATCACAGGTCTACATTGTTGCAAGGGGAGAACTTCCCACATACATGTCTATTGACAATAAAACTTGATCGTAATATCGCTGTTAGTAAAATGAGAGTTTGAACATAGTGTAGATTTTATCGACCTTTTTCATATTAAAAAATATTTTTCAAATTCCCCTTGCGCAAGCTCTTCCGGATTCCTCCGGGAGAGTTTTTTCTTGTTAAGGAGAAAAAGATAGAATGCCTTTTGAGTCTACTTTGAAAGAGTGGCTCAGCAGCTATTATTTATGGTAAAATAGAACATATTCGTCGAGGGGAAGGAGTGAAGACTTTGTTGAAGATTTTTGTGTTAGAAGATGAGTGGATCCAGCAATCACGAATCGAATCGGTCTTGCAGGAACTGATTGCTCATAAATCCTTGCAATGCAAAGCGCCAGAAGTGTTTGGGAAATCAAGCCAGTTGCTAGATGCTATCACAGAGAGAGGCGCTCATCACCTATTCTTTTTAGATATCGAGATTAAAGGTGAGGAGAAAAAAGGTCTGGAGATTGCAAAAGAGATTCGTAAGAAAGACCCCCATGCGACCATTGTCTTTGTCACCACTCACTCTGAATTCATGCCCATTACCTTTCAGTACAAAGTAGCCGCCTTGGATTTTATCGATAAAACGCTGGGTGAGGAAGAGTTCAGAGAGAGAATCAGCTCAGCCATCGATTATACCTTGGAGCAAGCTGGGACCACGATTGCACAAGATGCTTTTACATTTGAGAGTGCGATGGCGCGTGTACAAGTTCCCTTTAATAAGATTTTGTATGTTGAAACGTCTCCAACTATTCACAAGGTCATTTTACACACCCAGGATGAGCGCTTGGAATTTTACGCTAGTATTGCCGATATCGAAAAAGCAGATCCCCGCTTGTATCGGTGCCACCGCTCCTTTGTGGTGAATCCACAAAATATTACGAAGATTGATAAGGAAGCCAAGAAAGCTTTTTTTGAAAATGGGGACAATTGCTTGATCTCACGGACCAAGTATAGAGGCTTACTGGAAGCTTTGAAAAAATAGAAGGGAGAAGGAATTGCTGTTAGATATTCTAATGTCTTACCTAAAGTTCTTCGTCAGCATGCTGATCTATCGTCATATCAGTAGACAAGAGTTCGCTTGGCGCTGGCTCTTTTTGTGCCCTTTCTTCTTTGCAATTATCTTTACCCTTGTGCCACCGGTAGGCTTTTTTGGCTATTTCTTAGTATTTATTGCCTATAGTTTCTATCGAAATCGTAACATACGACACCTCTTGAACATTTTTTATGGGCTCTACCCGGTTGTCATGGAGAGTCTCATTGGGCGTCTCTTAGCCTTTTATGTCTTTCCGATGCTAGGGATTGTACTTGTTCGTGAGGCATCTGTCAGCTGGTATGATGCTCTACTTGAATTGCTGGTCTTTCCTGTTTATATAGGAATCACTAAATTGTTAAAACTAGATTTTACAGATCTAAAAGTAGGCTTTCAACGGCAGTATTTTAATCGTTTCTTACTCCCAATGGATCTTTCCATGTTTGTGTATTTGCTCAGTGTTGTAGGTCTGGTGGTTTTTGAGGATATTATTCCGCATGCAGATGCTTTGCGGAAACAGTTAAATAGTATTTATTTGATTTTGTTTTTTGTGATGCTCTTGTATTTCAATGCAGTGTCCAAAGAACGATTGAAACAAGAGATTCTGGAACAAAAAGATAGGCAACTGCAGGAGTTAGCCACCTATAGCCAACACGTCGAAATGCTCTACGGGGAGATTCGTGCCTTTCGTCATGATTACCTGAATATTTTAACCAGTCTCAAATTAAGTATTGAGCACGAAGACCTCAATGCGATCAGGGAAGTCTATGAGAATGTTCTCCGAGAGAGTGGCCAACAATTTTACGATAGCAAGTTTGATATTGCCAAACTCAGTCACATCGAAAATCCAGCTGTAAAAAGTGTTCTGTCCGCAAAATTGTTGGAAGCTCAAAATAAAGGGATTGGGATCTCTGTCGAGATCGATGAACCTGTTCGTAATCTATTCATCGAGGTTTTAGATTTCATCACCTTCTTATCCATCCTTTGTGACAATGCTATCGAAGCGAGTCTTGAATCAGATGACCCACAGCTGACTCTTGTCATGCTTCAGGAGGGAAACTCCCTCACCTTAATAGTTGAAAATAGTACAAAAGCTGAAAAAATAGATCTGGCGAGAATTTTTGAAAGGGACTACTCAAGTAAAGGAGATGGCCGCGGTCTTGGCTTGTACAAGATCCAACAATTACTGGAAAAGTATCCCAAAACGACAGTGTCTACCAAGAGTTCAAATTACCGATTTACCCAGAGTCTGACCTTTTGGAAGGAATAATGGAAGAGAGAGTGGGACAGAAATCGGTCATTCGTTAGAATTCGATTTCGTCGTCCCACCTCCGCACAGTTGAGTAGGGCTGTAAAAGCTGATGAAATCAGCGTAGTAGAGCCCACTCAACCACTGCGTCTTGCTCGACAATCCAAAAATAATTGAGAGGCTAGGACTTTTGTCCCAGCCTCTTTTTTGACCATTCACGACGATTTTTTGACCGATTCTGACAGAGAGCCTCCAAGGCTTTCTCTTTGACGTATAATGGACACAAGATCAATAAGAAAAGAGGGATCGTATGTTTCAGGTAGCATCTATTACAAAATCATTTAAGGAGAAAGCTGTATTAAAGGGGGTATCTTTTTCGATAGAAGAAGGAGACAAAATTGCCTTGCTGGGAAATAATGGAGCAGGTAAAAGCACCCTGTTCAACATTATCGCTGGGCAGCTCCAGGCCGATTCGGGAACGATAAAGACTTCGCTTAATTTTCAAAGAGAAATTGGGATGATGCCTCAGGGGGATCTGCTTATCGAGGATCTAACCCTTGCTGAATTCGTCGAATTAAAAAGCCGGATGAATCAGCAGAAGCAGGCTGATATCAATGGACTCTTAGAAATGGTTGAATTGAGAGAATCAAGAGAGCAGATGGTGGGAAGTCTTTCTGGTGGTCAAAAGAGGCGCTTGTCCTTGTTGTTAACCATTTTGAATCATCCAAAGTTGATTTTTTTAGATGAGCCAACGACTGGCATGGACTTGGAAGCAGTGGATAATTTTTGGAAATTGCTGGAGCAGCAAGAATTTACATCTGTTGTGGTGACCCATGATTTTAACCAAATTGATGCCTTTTTTACAAAAGTCCTGATTTTAAAAGAGGGTCGAATTGCTGCAACAAAGGCTGTTGAGGACATTCACCAGGCTGGTCAAACCATTGAGCAGTATTTCCGAGAAGAGATGAATAAAGGAGGGGAACAAGCATGAAAAAGATTCAATTAAAACAAGTTTTACGAAATAAGCGCTTTGTATTATTCACCATTATTTTACCCATAGGCTGGTATATCTTCTTTGATCAGCTTCAAAAAGGAGTTTCGCCAAGTATTTTATTAGGTATTGCCGTATTTATCGGGGTCATTGGCAATAGCCTTGCAACTTTTAGTAAGCGTATCGCCTCAGATATTGGGTTTTATTCTTTTGAATCCCACTTTACAAGCTATAGTGTCAAGAACTATTTATGGGATCAATCGATCGTGCAACTGATTCTGAACAGCTTGATCTTTTTAGCAGTGCTAGTAGTTGCTGTTCTAGGTTTTCACTTTCCAGTGACGACTAGCCTGTTGGTACAATTTTTCCTCTTATCCTTGATGGGGATCTACTTTAGTGTGATTGGCTTTGTACTTGGGGTCAGGGTAGATGCCAAGACGATTGATACCATTGGCTTTCCTGTTATTATTTTGGCCGCCATGACCATTATTCCTTTTGATACGCTTGGCGCAAGTGGAGCATTTATGGACTTAGTTGGCAAGCTACAACGGGCTTTCCCAGGCTATTATTATACAAAGCTGATCCAAGATTTGACCGAGAAACAAACGATCGATGTCTCTCAATTGGCGCTCTTTGTTGCCGTATTTGGATTGAATTTGCTATTTTTCTATCTGCTCGTACCCAAAGGAAAAATGGGGAACTAGGAGCAGTTAAAAAGAGGCTGGGACAAAAGTCCTAGCCTCTCAATTGTTTTTGGATTGTCGAGCAAGACGCAGTGGTTGAGTGGGCTCTACTGTGCGGAGGTGGGACGACGAAATCGAATTCTAACGAATTACCGATTTCTGTCCCACTCTCTTTTCTTTGCTATAAAACGGTTATTCGGTATTCGTCCGTCAAGTACTTGGACAAATCTTGCCAATCTTCTTCCTTAAATTTACAAAGATTGACGAAGAGTTTTACGGTATGGTGCTCTGTGTTAATGATGACATTCGGTTTTGAGAGATTTTCTAGTGCTGTATTGTCCCTCAGTTGAAATTCGATAAAATAACTCTTACTATTCTGGTGATCTGGGTCACTGACGTCGACCTCTTTATAAGCTGCACTTACCAAATCTTCCTTGGGGATAAAGATGTCTTTTGTCAGAATCACTCCCTGATAAGCATGAATCCCATCAGAAGTCAGCTCAAAGGCGATCTGACGACTAGTCAGTCTTTTGATGCCTGCAATCGTTGAATAGATAGCAGCGAAAAAGAGTATGGTTGGAAGCACAGTAAGAAGACTAAGCTGGGAAAAGTCGATCAATCCATGCGCGAGAAAAAAGAAAAATTGAAAGAATACACCCGTCGCAAAGACTAGATAGCCGACACCGACAATTTTTGAATAATAGATTTTCATAGAAACCTCCAGATATAGAATTGAACTCGCCAACGCTTTTTCAGTAGAAGTAGTATAGGTCGTGGAGAGTAAAATTTCTAGGTATTCCCATCATATCCTATGTAGCGAAGTTCTGTCAACCTTTTAGCAATCTCCCAACCTTAGTTATCCTATGAACTAGCAACTTGGTTTGTGGTATACTATTATTAAAATATCATTCAGACTAGATAAGTAAGTATATTTTTCATAAATAGAAAGAGGTAAAGATGTTTTTTCTTAGACGCCGTCGTGTCTTTATTGGCGAATGTGATGGTCAGGCGGTCTATTATGACCAAAAGACAGGAGAGGCTCTAGCTGCTCCAAAGAGTAGGTTGCTCAATACTGAAAAAGCTGGTGACACGAATTCCTTTATTCCTCAATTGGTAATTCTCTTACTAGCAGGTGGGCCTGCAATTTCGGGCTTCTTTTCCCTCAAGTTTATTGGTGTCTATAACTGGTTCAGTCTAGCCTGTATTCTTCTATTTTGGTTGATGCAGTTTTTCTTGTTGGTTGCTATACTTGAACGAGCACTTTATAAAAATGTTCGAAAGGCCCAGCCAACGACAGAGAAAGTCTTTTTCTTTGCAGCATCTCATAATTTGTTTGTAAAAAACCAGTTTGATCCTAGACAACTGTCTGCTTTACCTTATCGATTTGCCCGCTTTGTAGTAAATATAGTGTCTATCTATTACTTTTTGTATTTCTTGATTCTTCCTCTAAAATTTGGCCAACCGATTGGTGATGAAGGCTATGGTTTGTGGTTTGCTGGCTTGTTATTCTTTTCAGTATTTCTTTTGTATAACCAAAACAATCCAGTTCGCTTTGTGAAGATTATGAGATTATACAGCCAAGGAAAAGTACGATTTAAGGAAGAAGTGGAACATTGAGAAACTATCTTGGGATTCTGCTAAATATCTAGAGAAAATCTTTTAGAAAAACAAAAAAGCCTTGTAAATCAAGGCTTTTTCCTGTTGTTTAGATGCCCCCTGCAGGCTCTTTGAAAGAAACTTAGAAAAATCTAAAATGAAATTATTTCAAAATGGGGTAAAAGCAAAATTTCCCTCCCTACTTTCTCAATTATTCCTAATTTTAGTTCCAAAAAGCTTCAATTCATAATCTAATTATAATATGGGTAATGGGTACTATCTTATTACATTCAGATTTTTGTTCTCTTCAAAGAGTTATGTAGGCTTTATGGTTTTAAATAGGTAAAAAGTTGAATTATAGTGAGTATTGTGTCACAATAGGTAATATATAAATAATTAATGGAATGGATATAATTCTTTCCTACCTTTACAAGAAGGATTGGTTGCACCTTTTTTATCTAGCAATTATGGTTAGCTTTCAAGTTTAGCTAGTTTTTAAAAGCTCTGATTTCGACTCAATAAAACAAATTTCAGAAGTGCAAAAGACAAGATGGTGACATTGCTACAGTCAGTCGCCATGTCTTGCTGGCACAGGCTGTTTGTAGTGTTGGCTATTTACTAGTCAGTTTAATCGGAGTGTTTAATTTTTATTGTTGAAAGGTTTTTATATGGCGAAAATTCTATCTTTAGGTCTGACAGGTAAGAAATTACTTGCTCAGGGGTTCTTGTTTGTTCTGCTAGGTCTCATCTTGATGGTCACGGGGACTTGGTTGCCAGTAACAGTTATTCGCCTGGTTCTGTTTTTAGCTTGGATAGCAACGGTCGTAGATTTGCTATTAAGAGTTTTCAAAAAAAGCCAGTCAACGGATACCTTGGGAGTTGCACTGGTTAAATTGTTAGTGCTGGGATATTTGCTAGGTTCTAATCTTGCGACTGATATACCGATTTATGTTCTGGCTCTTGTGATTGGAGTTTATCAGATTTTTAGGGCAACGATTAATCTTGTCACCTATGTTCTCTACCGTAAAAATAATATTCGACCTCGTTTTCGTCTCTTACTAGATGGTATTCTACTAGTTTTTCTTGGTGGAGCTAGTCTTTTGTCCTCTACGGGAAATTCTGTCTTTCAACTCTTTGTTTTAGGGGCTTATTTTTTCCTTTATGGTCTGTCCAATATCCGTGACGGTTTCTTATTTGAAGGGGAAATTGGGAAAAACCATCTCAAACGTCGCATTAGAATTAGCTTACCTATTGTCCTAGCCGCTCTCATCCCTGCAAGAACTTTAGCAAAAATTAACAAATTTATGCTGGAAAATGCTGATGAGGAAGAAGATATCCATCTTGGAATAGTGAAGTCTGGTAAGACAGCAGAGCTAGAAATTTTTGTTCATACAGCTGAGACCTCCCTGTTTTCAGCTATTGGTCATGTGGATATCTGCTATCAGGGCCGTGTTATTTCTTATGGCAACTATGATCCGTCATCTGAGACCTTATTTGGTATGGTAGGAGATGGTGTCTTATATTTCTGTGACCGTGATAAGTACATTGACTTATGTAAACGGGAGAGTCAAAAAACGCTATTTGGTTACGGAATAGATTTGACACCGGAAATGGAAGAAGCGGTTCAGGAAAAATTAGCTGAATTAAAACAACTAACGATTCCTTGGGAGCCAAGCGCAGATAAAATTAAAACGGAAGATGGTAAGGAAGACTACACCTACGCTTATAAAATCAGACATGAGACGGATGGGGAACTTTATAAATTTATCAAATCTAAGTTTAAATCCTACTTTGTCTTGTCCACAAACTGTGTGCTCTTGGCTGATACCATAGTCGGTCAAGCTGGAACAGATATCCTCTCACCAAAAGGATTTATCGCTCCAGGAACTTACCAAGCCTACCTTGATCGAGAGTTTGAAAAACCAAATAGTATAGTCGTATCTAAACATGTTTATTAAGGAGAATTTATGAACTTAGTTAAAAAATATACCCCGTTAATCCTTTTTATAGGGCTGGTTGCTCTTGTAATTCTGAATGCATCGAGCTTTATATCAGGAGCAATCTCTCTCTTTGATGTAACATCAACCTTGATTTATGGTGCTGTTATTGCTTTTGTGCTTAATGTTCCTATGAAAAAAATTGAACAGTACTTAGTTAAATTGAAGGTAAAGGCAGAGTTGCGTCGTCCGATTGCCATGGTACTTGTTTTCCTAGCTCTTATCTTAATCGTGATTGCTCTTTTGGTTTTGGTGCTGCCAACCCTAGCTCAGACTATTAGTCAGCTGGGAACAGTCCTTTCAACAGTCCTTACTCAACTTGGGAAATTGCTAGGCAGCTCGGAATTTGTAACCAAAGACATGTTGTCAACTATCGTATCAGGCATACAGGGACAATCTAGTTCTATTAGCCAAGCTTTGATAGGTTTTTTATCAGGTCTGACTAGTAATATCGGCAATATTTTTTCAAGTTTGATGAATGCCTTTTTGATTATAGTCTTCACCTTTTTATTTTTATCCAGTAAGGAACATTTGGCAGCGATGACGAGTCGACTTCTAAAAGTTTTTCTTCCAGAGAAGGTGGTGATAAAGTTGACTTACATTGGACAAGTAGCACTAGAGACTTATGACCAATTTTTGATGAGTCAGCTGATTGAAGCAGTTATCATAGGAGTTATGATAGCGGTTGGTTACAGCGTGTTTGGGATACCCTATGGAGTAATGACAGGTATCTTTGCAGGAGTGCTATCGTTCATTCCTTATGTAGGGCCTATGATTGCTTGTGTTGTGGGAGCGATTTTTATCTTCACAGTGAGTCCTACTCAAGCCTTACTTTCTCTTCTTCTATATCAAGTTATACAGCTGATTGAAGGAAACCTTATTTATCCTAGAGTTGTGGGTCAATCTATTGGCTTACCAGCCCTTTTCACGCTTGCGGCTGCTAGTATCGGAGGGAATCTTTTCGGACTACTTGGAATGATATTCTTTACCCCCGTATTTGCTGTTATCTATCGACTGGTTAAAGAATTTGTCGTTGCAAAGGAAAATCAGGTAGATTAAGAAAAACTAAATTTAATAAGATATACTGAGAAGAGAGTGAGAGATTCTCTTCTCTTTTATTTTTAAATACTTTTCTACAAAAAGCTATTGGACGTCAAAAAATTCTTGGTTTCAAGGCTTATTCCTGTTGATTTAGATGCCCCCTGCAGGGCTCGAACCTGCGCCCCATAGATTAAGAGTCTACTGCTCTACCAACTGAGCTAAGGAGGCAACAGAAAAAGCTGAGAATGTAACTTCCCAGCTATTTTAATATGCCCAAAATAGCAACTAGACTATTTACGAAAGGCCTCAATAATGTAGGTGAAGCCAGTAACTAAAACTGAAAAGGCAATGACATAAACGACAAAGACACCTGTAGCCACTGGATTGAACAGAATCACTAGACCTAGTAAAAATTCAAGCAAGGCTACCCACGTGATATTGCTACCAATAATAGGGAAATTCAATCTTAGACGATTGCCTTTAAAGAAAGCAATAATGGCTTCTACAATTAACCAAATTCCTACAATGGTCGGAATGACGACCGGCAGGGTCACAAAGCCATAAGCAACGAGGTAAAGAGCTAAGAGAAGACTAACAAATCCTTGGAAAAGATAAACAGGTGAGCGAAGCTCTTTTGGTGCAGAGAAATAGCCTAAAATAGCTGCTATAGAAGAAACCAGTAAACCAAATGAAATCCACCAGCTGTAAGCAACAAGATTAGCTACTGGGTTTGTAAATAGGAAAAGTCCTAAAAGGACAAAAACAACTCCTGCAAGGAATAGCAGTAAACGATTAGAAAATTTCATTTCAATACCCCCTATATAGTATAGTTTTCTAATAAAACTATTATACTTATTTTTATAGAAAATGTCAATAAAATAAATAAACAATTTGGAAGTTTCAGTCTGACTTACAAAAAGAAAAGGAGTTTTCACTCCTTTTCACAGATTTAAGACAAAGTCCTTATAAAAGTGTCTTCTAAAGATTTTAACTTCAATCTGAAGCGAGGATATCCTCGCTTTTTTTATTTAATCTAATAGCTCCTTATTTTCAATTAAGAGCTCTAGTGGAGATTTATCCCTTGCTTCAATAAAACCAGGTTCATATTGGTTATGAAGTGTTCTTTTCTGAGAAGTTGGATCAATATACAACTCATCTCCATCTTCTGTGTATAGTTGGTTGCCTCTTGTTAAGTAAAGTAAATCCTCTAAGTACTGTCCATCAGTATGTAGGAAATGCTCGATGTATTTGACAGCTTTTAAGATTTCACTTACTTTATCAGAGTATTCATTAGATTCAAGAACACTCTTTTCTAACTCAATCTCTTTACTCGTTCCAAAGAGTTGGGTTGGAGTTGCATTAAAATATTCTGCTATCTTATCCAAATTTGCAAAGGTAGGATAGCTTTTTTGTTTTTCATAATCAGAGATGTCTGGAAAGATTGCTCATAAAAAAAATGTGGGGCAAATGATGGGGCAAATCAGTTATAGACAAGCAAAAAAGCCTTATAAATAAAGGCTTTTTCCTGTTGATTTAGATGCCCCCTGCATGGATTTGGAAAGGATTTTCATATTGAGAGTAATTAAAAATATTGAAATATAAGTGATTTTAGGGAAGTACTTTTAGGTATTTCCAATGTCATGATTTAAAAATGGGGCAAAAACGAATGACTCTCATTTGGTTTGAAAACCTATAATATCTAATGATTATGCTATACTAGAAATATAGTGTTGTTATCAATAAATATCAGTGCGAGACTAATCGGAGGATAAAATGGAAAAACAAATTAATGAAAAAATTATCGAAATGGATAGGGAATATCCCTTTTTATTTTGCTTTAAATCAGATTTTTGGATGGAATAGTAGATGATAAGACAAAATATCTTTGAACATACAAAAAGACAAACGCCAAAAATGACGTCTGTCTACGTTCTGAGGTAGCCTTTAGGCTCCCTTTTTTCTTAGAAAATACCGATGAGTAATTGCATGCCAAGACTAGTCAGGATGATAGCAATCCAGCAAAGGGCTCCAAGAAGAATGGATTTTCCACTGGATTTGATCATAGCAACGAGGTTAGTTTTGAGACCAATAGCACTCATAGCCATGATGATGAGGAATTTGGAGAGCTGTTTGAGAGGTGAAAAGAAGCTATTGCTAACACCAAAAGAAGTAAGGACGGTAGTTAGCAGAGAAGCTAGGATGAAGTAGAGAATGAAAACGGGGAAGATTTTTTTAAGCTTTACTCCTTGGTTGTTGTCTTGTTGACGGCTTTGCCAATAGGAGAGGAAGAGAGTAATAGGGATAATAGCTAAGGTACGAGTCAGTTTGACAATGGTTGCAGATTCTAGAGTATTGGTATGATACAGACTATCCCAGGCGCTAGCTGTGGCTGTTACAGAGGAAGTATCGTTGACCGCAGTACCCGCAAAGAGAGCAAAACCTTCGTTGGAGAGATGGAGCCAAGAACCTAGAGTTGGAAAGATAAGAGCTGCCAAGACATTGAAGAAAAAGATAACAGAAATGGCTTGGGCTACTTCTTTTTCCTTGGCGTGAATAACAGGAGCAGTCGCTGCAATGGCAGAACCGCCACAGATAGAAGAGCCTACCCCAATCAAGGTAGCTAGCTTTGTATCCATGTTAAAAAATCGTTGGAAAAAGAAAGCAATAATTAAAGCGATAGAAATAGTCGAAAGGATGACAGGAAGGGAAGATTTTCCAACTGCGAAAACTTGAGAGATATTGAGTCCAAAACCAAGTAAGATAACAGCATACTGAAGCAATTTTTTGGAGCTATAAGTCAAACCAGCATCCAGTTGTTTATAGGGAGTGAGAAAGGGGTAGAGAATCATTCCGATAAAAATGGCGAAAACAGGTGCTCCCACAACAGGCAGAAAGCCTCCTAAAACCCAAGAGATGATAGAAATGATCAGACAGGCTAACAGTCCTGCCCAATTTTTTGATAGAAATGACATAAAAACCTCCGAAAATAAATACCCCTTATTATAATCTTATTTATCAGAAAAGTAAAATAGAAAATAGAAAGTAGGAATAAGGTAGTAAATTAACGGAATTTTGCGGTCAGAGAGCTTTTTGTAATATAATAGATATATGTTCTTTGATCAATAAGGATGCAAATGTGGCATATGTTATTGAAAAAAATGAATTTGATGAGCCTGGACATGTGAAGTAATTATGTGAGATAAGAAAATAAATAAGAGAGTTGAAAATGTACTGATCCCAAAAGTTAGATTTTTTTCTGTCTAACTTTTGGGATCAGTACATATCCTCGCTTTTTTAATCTAATAGGTCCTTATTTTCAATTAAGAGTTCTAGTGGGGATTTATCTCTTGCTACAATAAAACCAGGTTCATATTGGTTATGAAATGTTCTTTTCTGAGAAGTTGGATCAATATACAACTCATCTCCATCTTCTGTGTATAGTTGGTTGCCTCTTGTTAGGTAAAGTAAATCCTCTAAGTACTGTCCATCAGTTTCTAGAAAATGTTCGATGTATTTGACAGCCTTTAAGATCTCACTTACTTTATCAGAGTATTCATTCGATTCAAGAACACTCTTTTCTAATTCAATCTCCTTACTTGTTCCAAAAAGTTGAGTTGGAGTTGCATTAAAATATTCTGCTATCTTATCTAAATTTGCAAAGGTAGGATAGCTTTTTTGTTTTTCGTAGTCAGAGATGTCTGGAAAGATTGCTCATAAAAAAATGTGGGGCAAATGATGGGGCAAATCAGTTATAGACAAACAAAAAAGCCTTGTAAATCAAGGCTTTTTCCTGTTGTATGTAGATGCCCCCTACAGGGCTCGAACCTGTGACCCATAGATTAAGAGTCTACTGCTCTACCAACTGAGCTAAGGAGGCAAATATAAAAAGCTGTATTGGTGCCGAAACTTCACGATTTGTATTGAACCCGCGCAATTAAGCAGGTGGGCAACTCGCTCTGACTTAGCTGCTTCCGCGTGAAACGGCCTGCATACTGCCAGAAGTCTTTTGTTTCCCTAATAATACAAAAAATAGTCGGTCAACACTTAAGTGTGAAGTCGTACACCACAGCGTTTCTATATGTATATGATACCACATTTTGAAAATATTTCAAGGGAAAATCTCAATTTTTTGAAACCGATGTCACTTTTTCTTGAATTGATCAATCTTCTCCTTGGTGGCTCCGAGAGCACGCTCGTACTTGCCATTTTCATTGGGAATAAAGTAGGACGCGTGTTTGAGCTTGTCTGGCAGGTAGTCCTGCTTGACCCAGTTGCCAGGGTAGTTGTGAGGGTATTTATAGTTTTGCGCATTTCCCAGTTCCTTGCTTCCAGCATAATGACCATCGCGGAGGTGGCGAGGAATAGGAAGGTTGCCAGAACTTCTAAGATCAGCCAGCGCCTTGTCCATGGCAACGTAGGCTGAGTTGGATTTCGGCGAAAGGGCTAGATCGATGACGATGTTGGCGATGAGAATGCGGGCCTCAGGAAAGCCGATGCGCTCAGCTGCTTGTAACGCTGTCACGGTATGAATCTGCGCATCTGGATTGGCCAGACCGATATCCTCATAAGCGATGACAGTCAAGCGACGAGCTAGGCTGGGTAGATCTCCGGCTTCGATCAAACGAGCTGCATAGTGGAGACTAGCATCGACATCCGAACCACGGATAGATTTTTGCAGAGCAGAGAGCACGTCGTAGTGGCCGTCTCCATCTTTGTCCATGGTGATGTAGCTGCGCTGGAGACTGTTTTCCATGATCTCTAGCGTAATATGGCGAATTCCTTCTGCATTTTCAGAGGTCGACAGCACCGCCAGATCGAGAGAATTAAAGGCAGAGCGAAGATCTCCATTGGTTGAGGTAGCGATGAAATCCAAAGCGTCCTCATCGAGCACGACTGGAAAATCAAAGCCACGGTCGGGATCATCCAGCGCCGTTTTTAGAGCTTGCTTGACCTCCTCCGTCGTCAACGGTTCCAGCTCAAAGATTTGTACGCGGCTACGAATAGCGGGTGTGACAGAGAAAAAGGGATTTTCAGTCGTTGCACCGATCATGATGACAAGACCACTTTCGAGCAAAGGCAGGAGAAAATCTTGCTTGGTTTTATCGAGGCGATGGATCTCGTCCAAGAGCAGGACCAAGCCACCAGAAAATTTGGCCTCCTCTGCGATTTCTTGTAGGCGTTTTTTACTGTCAACTGTTGCATTAAAGGTCCGAAAGGCATACTTGGTGGTTCCTGCGATTGCAGAAGCGATACTGGTCTTTCCGATGCCCGGAGGTCCATAGAGAATCATAGAGGACAGACGATTGGCTTCGACCATGCGACGAATGATTTTGCCTTCTCCGACCAGGTGCTGTTGACCGATGACTTGATCGATCGTTCGTGGTCGCATACGGAGTGCGAGATTGTCGGGCATTTCCTTCTCCTTTCTAGCTTTGTCTCCTTTCAAAGAGGCGTTTTTTATGGTAAGATTGTAGTAACTATTGTATCATATTCCGCTCTAAGAGTGGGAAATTAGAAAGAGGACGCTATGTCTAAATACGGATTTTTGGATGTTTTAGAAGAGGAGATGGACAAGGTTTTTCCTTTTGATTTTGAGATCAATTGGGATAAGAAAAACCATGCGGTAGAAGTGGCTTTTCTCTTGGAAGCGCAGAATACGGGAGGGGTTGCACTGGTTGATGAAGCTGGCGAAGAATCTGATGAGGATATTTTCTTTGAAGAAGCTGTCATCTTCTACAATCCAGCCAAGTCTCATGTGGAGGAAGATGCCTATTTAACGGCGATTCCTTATGAGCCTAAAAAAGGCTTGTCTCGTGAGTTTCTAGCCTATTTTGCGACTTTCCTCCGAGATACAGCTGAGTTGGCCTTGGATGAGCTCATGGATTTCTTAGCAGACGAAGAAGCAGAGAGCTTTAAGATCGTCTGGAACCAAGAAGTTTTTGAAGAAGGCAAGATTGGCCTAGAAGAAAGCACCTTTTATCCCTATCCGAGATATTAGAAAAGATTCTAAGTGTTTTTTTGAATACTGGATTCAAGGAGAAGGGGAAAACTATGCTAGAAAAAGTCAAACAGTTTTTCAGGAGAAGGTCAGATAAATCTGAGCAATCAGTTTGCATTCTGCCCCGCAATCGCTTTGCGAATTTAGATTTCGAGAGAATGTTAAAGTCTGGAACTCGTCGCCTTGTCGATGAGGAAGGGCGCTATGCAGAAGATGGCACAGTCACAGAACTTGAATTTCCTGAAGACTTTGCGGAATTTGAATTTCTAGTTGGTTTTAATACGGAAGAGGAAGACCAGTTTCAGCAACTATTAGCTCGTTTAAATAGTATTGATAATGCCATTCAGTCCCATTTGGAAAGCGAGTTGCAACAACCCATCCCTCAGTATGCTAAGGATCTAGGCTATACTCAGAAGAGGTGGGAGAAAACCTTTTACTTCCATCCTTGGATATTAAGTTTTGAGGAAAACCCGCCTAATCTTCGCTATGTTGCCGATTATGTAAATGATGAGTTTACGGTTTATTTTGCGAAAAAACATGGTAGATGGCAGGCGTACTGGGATGCAGAGTGCCAAAAGGTGATTGAAGAAAGCTAGCTAGGGGTTTTCTATAGAGTAGTAGTTATGATAAGAAAAGGTCATCATCATGGAATTATTGGATAGCAGAATGGATTTCCAAGGTTGCAAGATTGCCTTGATTTGTGGGGATAAGGTCTTGACTATCTTACGTGATGATAAGGAAAATATCCCTTGGCCCAATATGTGGGAGTTACCGGGTGGTGGTCGTGAAGGGGACGAAAGCCCATTTGATTGCGCGGCGCGTGAAGTTTATGAGGAACTGGGAATTCATTTAAATGAAGATTGTTTGCTCTGGAGCAAAGTCTATCCCAGCATGCTCTATGAAGGTAGACAGTCAGTATTTATGGTTGGTCAGCTAAGACAAGAACAATTTGACAATATTACCTTTGGTGATGAAGGACAGGCCTATAAACTGATGCCTATTGAGGAGTTTTTGAAGTCTAAACAGGCAGTTCCTCAGCTACAGGGTAGATTGAGGGATTATTTGGAGGGAAGTTTATGATAAGACTTGAACGAGCAGGAGCAGAGGATTTGAAGACCATCATTGCGATTCAAAGAGCTAGCTTTAAGGCTGTCTATGACAAATACCAAGATGAATACGATCCTTATCTGGAGGACCGTGAACGAATTAAGTGGAAACTAGTCGAGCGTCCCAATAGCTATTACTACTTTGTGAAAGAAAACGAAGAGAAGATTGGTTTTTTACGAATTCAGACCAATGACGAGTTAACGAAAGCTTGGTTAGGAACGGCAGCGATTTTACCTCCCTATCAGGGAAAAGGGTATGGATCTGAAGGATTGTGCTTGCTAGAAGAGGAATTTTCAACCGTTAGACAATGGGATTTGTGTACGGTGTTACAGGATGCAGGCATGGTCGCGTTCTACGAGAAGAATGGCTACCATCAAACCCATATCGAGCCTGAAAAAGAAGGCATGGATATGGTCTACATGAAAAAATTGATAGAGAAATAGAAAGGATGGTTCGGTTAAATTTTTAAACTGAACCCGCCCTAAACACGGTGCCAAAAAGCTAAACTTCTCCTAGACATAAGTGTCTTCAGAGAGTTTCCTATTTTGGCTTTGTGTTTTACGGGCTTGGTATCTTAATGATGGAAACATGGCAAGAATTAAAAATTACAGTCAAGCGTGAGGGAGAGGAATTAGTTTCCAATCTCTTGATTGAGTTAGGTGCCCAAGGGGTAGCAATTGAAGACAGCATGGACTATGTTGGAAATGTGGACCGCTTCGGTGAGATTTTCCCTGAGGTCGAGCAACAAGAAGAAATCGTGGTGACAGCCTACTATCCGGATACGGTTGATGTAGCAGTGGTTGAGGCTGACTTGCAGGCTCGCTTAGCAGAATTGACAGACTTTATGGATCTGGGAGAGGTCAAGATGGGAACGACTTCCTTGGCTGAGGAAGACTGGGCCGACAACTGGAAGAAATACTATGAACCAGCTCGCATCACTCATGACCTAACCATCGTGCCGTCATGGACGGACTATGAGGCGACGGCTGGAGAAAAGATTATCAAGCTAGATCCTGGTATGGCCTTTGGGACAGGGACCCACCCGACGACCAAGATGAGCCTCTTTGCCTTGGAGCAGGTTCTTCGTGGTGGGGAAACGGTATTAGATGTAGGGACAGGTTCAGGTGTCCTTTCCATTGCTAGCTCGCTTCTTGGCGCTAAGGAAATCTTTGCCTATGACCTGGATGATGTAGCGGTTCGAGTCGCTCAAGAAAATATTGAGCTCAATCCTAGCATGGAAAATATCCATGTAGCCCCAGGTGATTTGCTCAAAGGTGTGGAGATTGAGGCAGATGTTATCGTGGCCAATATCTTGGCGGATATCCTCATTCATCTGACGGATGATGCTTATCGCTTGGTCAAGGATGAAGGCTACCTCATCATGAGTGGCATTATTAAGGACAAGTGGGACATGGTCCGTGAGTCAGCAGAAGCAGCTGGATTTTTCCTTGAAACCCACATGATCCAAGGTGAGTGGAATGCCTGTGTCTTCAAAAAAACTAAGGATATTTCTGGTGTGATTGGAGGCTAGCATGCAACAGTATTTTGTAAAAGGTTTGGCTAGCTCACCTGTCACTATCGAGGATAAGGAAACTAGCAAGCACATGTTTCAGGTCATGCGATTGAAAGAAGATGACCAGGTGACCCTAGTCTTTGATGATGGGATCAAGCGTTTGGCGCGCGTGGTCAATGTGGAGGCTCGTCAGTTGGAGCTAATCAAAGAATTAGCTGACAATGTGGAACTACCTATTCAAGTGACCATCGCTTCAGGCTTTCCCAAGGGAGACAAGCTGGAGTTTATCACTCAAAAAGTAACAGAGCTAGGTGCTAGTCAAATTTGGGCCTTTCCTGCCGATTGGTCAGTTGCCAAGTGGGATGGCAAGAAATTGGGTAAAAAGGTTGAAAAACTAGAAAAAATCGCCCTTGGAGCAGCAGAGCAAAGCAAGCGGAATCTTGTTCCAAGCATTACCCTTTTTGAGAAAAAGGCAGACTTTCTAGCCCAACTCGACCAGTTTGACCGCATCGTGGTGGCCTATGAAGAGTCGGCCAAAGAAGGCGAAAGCGCTGCTCTTGTACAAGCTGTAAGTGGTCTTAAAAAAGGGAGCAAGATTCTCTTTATCTTTGGTCCAGAAGGAGGTCTCTCACCTGCTGAAATTGAAAGTTTTACAGCTAAAGGAGCAGTCCTTGCAGGCCTTGGCCCTCGGATTCTCCGTGCAGAAACCGCCCCACTCTATGCCCTTAGTGCAGTGAGTGTTGTCACGGAATTAATGAAAAACGCGTGAAGGTAGACCTTCACGCGTTTCTTTTATATCTTATTTTGTTCAGAATTTATTCGTTTTATTATTTTTTATATATTACAAATTAATGAATTTTTTATAAAAAATGGAGTATTTGTATAAAAAGGGAACCTACGTTCGGGATTTCTGGCTGATAGTGCTGGAAAGCTCTTCAAATAGCATGAAAGTCAATCGGACTAGTTTTCATATAGAGCTAAAAGTGATAGAATAGAAGGCAAGAAAGTGGAGAAAACTAGATGCCGAAAGAAGAACCTTTAACAGGGGGCCAGGTTATTGCCCTTACCAAAAAATACTTGTCGGGAGAGGATGTTGCATTTGTAGAAAAAGCTCTCCTTTATGCAGTCGACTGCCATAGTGGGCAATTCCGTAAATCAGGTGAACCCTATATCATCCACCCTATTCAAGTTGCCGGCATTTTGGCAAAATTGAAGTTGGATGCTGTGACGGTTGCCTGTGGTTTTTTGCACGACGTTGTCGAGGATACAGACGCGACCCTAGATGATCTAGAACGCGAATTTGGACATGATGTCCGAGTGATTGTTGATGGAGTGACCAAGCTCGGGAAGGTCAAATACAAGTCCCATGAAGAGCAGTTGGCAGAGAACCACCGCAAGATGCTCATGGCCATGTCTCAGGACATCCGTGTCATCTTGGTCAAGCTAGCAGACCGCTTGCACAACATGCGGACTTTGAAGCATTTGCGCAAGGACAAGCAAGAGCGGATTTCTCAAGAAACCATGGAAATCTATGCGCCGCTAGCCCATCGTCTCGGGATTTCCAGCGTCAAGTGGGAATTGGAAGATCTATCCTTCCGTTATCTCAATGAAGTCGAATTCTACAAGATTTCCCATATGATGAAGGAGAAGCGTCGCGAGCGGGAAGCCTTGGTAGAAGAAGTCGTCCAAAAGATCGAGTCCTATGCGGCGGAACGCCACCTCTACGGGAAAATCTATGGTCGTCCTAAGCATATCTACTCCATCTACCGCAAGATGCAGGATAAGAAGAAGCGCTTTGATGAAATCTATGACTTGATTGCTATCCGCTGTATCCTAGAGTCACCAAGTGACGTCTATGCCATGCTGGGTTATATTCATGAGCTTTGGAAGCCCATGCCAGGACGCTTCAAGGACTATATCGCCAACCGCAAGGCCAATGGTTACCAGTCTATCCATACGACTGTCTACGGTCCAAAAGGTCCCATCGAGTTCCAGATCCGTACCAAGGAAATGCACGAGGTTGCTGAGTACGGGGTTGCGGCGCACTGGGCCTATAAGAAAGGGATCAAGGGCCAAGTCAATAGCAAAGAATCAGCTATTGGGATGAACTGGATCAAGGAGATGATGGAGCTCCAAGACCAGGCAGATGATGCCAAGGAATTTGTCGATACGGTCAAGGAAAACTATCTGGCTGAAGAGATTTATGTCTTTACGCCGGATGGAACTGTCCGTTCCCTTCCAAAGGATTCTGGACCGATCGATTTTGCCTATGAGATCCATACCAAGGTAGGGGAAAAGGCTGTCGGAGCCAAGGTCAATGGCCGGATGGTGCCTCTCAATACCAAGCTACGGACAGGGGATCAGGTGGAGATCATTACCAATGCCAACTCCTTTGGTCCAAGCCGTGACTGGCTCAATATCGTCAAGACCAGCAAGGCGCGTAATAAGATCCGCCAATTCTTTAAGAACCAAGACAAGGAACTCTCGATCAACCGTGGACGAGAGTTGCTCATGGCTCAATTCCATGAGCATGATATGATTGCCAACAAGTTCATGGACAAGAAGCACATGGACAAGGTCTTGCAAAAGACTAGCTACAAGACCGAAGAGGCCTTGTTTGCAGCCATCGGTTTTGGAGAAGTCGGAGCCATCTCTGTCTTTAACCGTTTGACGGAAGAAGAGCGCCGCGAAGAGGAAAAAGCCAAGGCGCGCGCGGAAGCAGAAGAGCTGGTCAAGGGTGGCGAAGTCAAGGTTGAAAATAAAAAAGATACCCTCAAGGTCCGTCACGAAGGTGGTGTCGTCATCCAAGGCGCTTCTGGTCTCTTGATCCGGATTGCCAAGTGTTGCAATCCTGTGCCAGGAGATACAATTGTCGGCTACATTACCAAAGGACGTGGGGTTGCCATTCACCGTCAAGATTGTATGAACCTGCGGGCCCAAGACAACTACGAGCAACGCTTGATAGACGTCGAGTGGGAAGACAATAACACGACCAAGGATTACATCGCCCATATCGATATCTACGGCCTCAACCGTGCAGGCCTTCTCAATGATGTCCTTCAAGTCCTCTCTAATACGGCTAAGATGATCTCAACTGTCAATGCCCAACCAACCAAAGATATGAAATTTGCCAATATCCACATTTCCTTCGGGATTCCAAACCTGTCTATGTTGACAACGGTTGTGGATAAGATTAAGAGTGTGCCGGAGGTATACTCTGTTAAGCGTACCAACGGCTAGTCGGCTGCTCAGTTATCTTTTATTGCTTCGTTAGCTCGACTCGCCGTACTTCAGTACTGTCTTCGTCTCGCTGCCTTGCCCTAAAAGTAACTGAACAGCCTTTGGTTTTCGGATAGTCTGCCTGCGTCTCACTGCCTTGTCTGATGTCGATTTTCTTTGAAGATTGAGGAGCGTGGTCAGAACTCTTTTATTGCTTCGTTAGCTCGCCTCGCCGTACTTCAGTACTGTCTTCGTCTCGCTGCCTTGCCCTAAAAGCAACTGAATAGCCTCTGTTTTTTAAAATAGTTGCCTGCTTTTCATCGTCTTGTTTGAAGTCGATGTTCTTTGAAGCTTAGTGGTGAGCCCAATAGATTGTTTAAATAGGATAATAAGATGAAATTAGTGATTCAACGGGTCAAAAGGGCCTCGGTTTCTATTGATGGTCAAGTCTATAGTCAGATTCAGGATGGGCTTCTGCTCTTAGTGGGAGTGGGACCTGAGGATGACCAGAAGGATTTGGAGTACGCGGTGCGGAAGGTCACGCAAATGCGGATTTTCTCGGATGAAGAAGGGAAGATGAACTTATCTGTCAAGGATATTCAAGGGGAAATCCTATCTGTTTCGCAGTTTACCCTCTTTGCCCAGACAAAAAAAGGCAATCGTCCAGCCTTTATCGGGGCAGCCAATCCAGAGATGGCCAGCCAGCTCTACGATGACTTCAATGATTTGTTAGAAAAGGAAGTCCCTGTCAAACGTGGGATCTTCGCTGCAGAAATGGCAATCGAACTCATTAATGATGGCCCAGTGACTATCATCCTCAATACGAAAAATCCATAGAAAAACAAGCCCTTGATTAAAGGGCTTGTTTGAATGTAGACAAATTACTTTTTACTTAGGATAGCTGGATAACTTTTCAAAAAAATCCTTATATTACTTTGAGTTGTCGAAGTAAATCCGAAACTTTCCGCCGTGAGAAAAATGCTTGAAACATTGTTGTTTCAAGCACTTGGGAGTTTTGAAACCTTAGGTTCAAAACTAAGTCATGGAACTTCGTAGAAGTTCGCTGACGTCCGTACTCACCTAAGGAAAGTTTCTAGGAATACTATTTCTTCAATCTGACATGCTCTTAATCAGAGGGCATGTTTTTCTATGTAAAGTTGTTGGGCAATCAGATGATTGATCTGGATGTCTTGGTCTTTAATCTGGAGCTTATAGAGGCCAGTGTAATCGTCGTATCCTTTGAAGAGAATGTCATCTCCAATGGTCAGTTGGATCTGGTCTAAAAAATTCAGCAATTCAAAGCTATCCTGGACTCTTCGCAAACGATAGGTTCCCAGTTCGCTGACATCACTCAAACGGTCCTGGTAAGCCTCGATGAGGAGTTGTCCTTTAGGTGGAATAGTTCCTCCGTGGGGGCAGGTCCTAGGAGTGTCTAACATCTGGTCAAGTTTATCGATAAAGCGGTCGGAGACAGTATGCTCGAGCACCTCAGCCTCTTCATGGACTTCTTCAGTTGTATAGCCCAGTTTTTTGAGCAAGAACACTTCAATCAATCGGTGCTTGCGAAAGAGATCGGAAACTGTTTGAAGGCCGAGCTCGGTAAGCAGATAGCCGTGGGTCTTATCCTTGATGAGGAGATTCTCCGAGATCATTCGCTTGACCATCTCAGTCACGGCTGGAGGCGAAACCTGCATCCGGGCCGCAATCTCTTTGTTACTAATTTTTTCATGTTGCGTGCCGATTTCATAGATGCACTTGAGGTAATCTTCTTTATTTGGTGTCATAGGGTCCTCTTTTCTTCGCTCCTTCTAGTATATCAAAAAAAGCGCAAAATGGCTTGGCCAGTGGATAGGAATTGTCTGGGAGGGCGAAAGATGATAGTATAGAAGCATAAAACAAGAGCAATGTGGAAAGGAGGGTGCAAATGCAGCGACAGGAATTGGAAAAACTGGGCTGGACGACCAGAGGTCTCAGCTACTTAGAAAAACGACTGCAGTCTTGCGAAGATGAAGCAAGAAGGCAAGACTCTTACCGCTCTGTCTTCGTCTTTGCCAGCCCTCTTTTCCAAGAGATGTGGCAGAGAGAACTGCAAGGGTTGACGGAAGGCCGTGCCCAGGCCCTCTTAAGAGGGGTCATGCACCTCTGTCTCATGCCACGGGATTTATCGGGAACCTGTGAGGAGACCGCCTTCTTACTGAAGCGGTTCTGGCTAGCTTGCCCGCCTCATTCGTCTTTTTGGTCCTCTTTTTCAAGAGTGGTTCGAGTAGCATTTGCTCAGGATCCATTAGCCAGCAAAGCAGGAGATCAGCTCTTAAAACGACAGGTTCACCAGTTTCGCTATCTGCTCTCTGCCTACCAGGCCCAGTGGATTCGGGAGCATTATGCCAGAGCGGGGCAGACTGATGAAGAGGCGCTACAAGCTTACTTGCAGGAGACAAAAGGGATCAAAATCGATGCTTATGCGGCAGCTCGTCTCCATAATAAGGTATATGTAGATCAAGACGGCCAACTCGCCTTCCCATCTCGTGCTCAGGCCCAGTTGAATTTTAAGGTCTTGCTCAACTTTCATACAGAGTATATCCTGGATCAGGGTGGCCACTTTCTCAACGAAGTGGATCCGTATCAGATTTCTGAAAATGGCATTGTCAATGGAGCCAGTTTCAACTATGGCTTAGCCAAAGGCCATACCCATAAGGACTTGGATATCGATCCCGTTAAACTGTGGGATCCAGCTTTTCGCAAGAAGGTTCTCTATCAGCAGGGGATTCGCTATCTAGCTCCGAAGAATGACCGCGGAGAGCAGGGCTATTGGAGCCGGAAGGGAACCTTTGCACAAGGTGGTAAGAGCTACAAGCAACAGGTAGCACGGCGCGTGCGGAGTTTCCTCAGAGGCATCCCACGCTTACGCTGGCGAGTCCTCTTCCAGAATGGACTCCATCGGATTTTATAGTAGTCCTCTTTCGGATTGAAGACAAAGGCCTCTTAGAAACTCACCTAAGGAAAGTCTCTGAACAGATTTTATAGATAAAGTAAAAAGAGGTCCTAGACCTCTTTTTACTTTATCCAAGTGCTTTGACGGCTTCGATTGCAGCGTCGTAATTTGGTTCACTGTTGATATTGTCTAGGTATTCAACGTAAGTGACCTTGTTATCCGCATCTAAGACCAAGACAGCGCGCGCGAGCAAGTGCCATTCATTGATCAAGAGGCCGTAGGCTTTTCCGAAGGAATGGTCGAAGTAGTCTGAGAGCATGATGGCATTTTCTATCCCTTCAGCAGCACACCATTTACCTTGGGCGAAAGGAAGGTCGACGGAAACCGTCAAGACCACAGTGTCCTCCATGTCAGAGAGGGCCTGGTTGAAGTGACGTGTTTGAGTAGAACAGATACCTGTGTCAATAGATGGGATCACACTAAGAACTTTTTTCTTCCCAGCAAAATCAGCCAAAGATTTTTTCTCCAAGTTAGGAGTGGTCAGTGAAAAGTCATGAGCAGTATCGCCAACTTGAAGTTGAGATCCGGTAAAGGTAACAGGGTTTCCTAAAAATGTTGTCATAGCAAAGACTCCTTTTTTCTTTTCATTGTACATCAATGAAGGGGGAAGAGCCACTGATTTGTTTGAGAATCTAATCAGTTTGGAATCTTATTTGTTCAAACCTTCTGCGATTTTCTCCAAATTCCATTTCATCATGCTGTAGTAGCTGTCGCCTTCTTCGCCTTCTTTAGCGATCGAGTCAGTAAAGATTTTTGAAAAGATAGGGATATTGGTATCCTTAGACACAGTTTTCATAGGGCGTTCATCGACACTGGATTCGACAAAGAGGGACGGTACCTTAGTTTGACGCAATTTCTCTACCAGTGTTTTGATTTGTTCGGGAGTCCCTTCTTCTTCAGTGTTGATTTCCCAGATATAGGCAGATGGGACGCCATAGGCTTTTGAGAAGTACTTGAAGCAACCTTCGCTGGTTACGATCATCTTCTTGTCTGCTGGGATGTTATTGAATGCTTGTTTGGCTTTTTGGTCGAGCTTACTGAGTTTTTCAGTATAAGCAGCTAGATTCTTTTCGTAGAAGTCCTTGTTTTTCGGATCTTTGGCGATCAATTGTTTGGCAATGTTTTTAGCGTAGAGGATCCCGTTTTCGAGATTGAGCCAAGCGTGTGGGTCTTCTTTTCCAGCTTGGTTTTGGCCTTCTAGATAGATGACATCGACTCCCTCGCTAACTGCGAAATAGTCCTTGTTTTCAACTTTATTGGCATTTTTGACCAACTTGGTAAACCAAGCATTGCCACCGGTTTCGAGATTGATCCCGTTGTAGAAGATCAGGTCTGCTTGCGAAGTTTTTTTGACATCTTCTGGTAGTGGTTCGTATTCGTGGGGATCTTTGCCGACGGGAACGATACTGTGCAGTTCGATCTTATCCCCAGCAATATTTTTGGTCATATCTGCAAGGATCGAATTGGTGGTGACCACTTTCAATTTACCAGAAGCTCCAGAAGAAGAACCCTTGCTACAGGCTAGAAGACCGAATAAGAGCGCCACAAAGAGGGCGAGGACAGAAGCGATTTTTTTCATGTGTTTCTCCTTTAATGAGATGAAAGAGCGTGCTTGTTCTTTCTCTGCTTAGGAGCGATAAAAAAGCTGATGAGAAAGAAGACGGCAGAAGTGAGGACAATACAAGACCCAACGGCGATGTTCAAACTATAGCCAATAAAGAGTCCCAGAACGGATGCAAGAGCGCCTAGGCTAGAGGACAAGAGCATCATGGACCAGAGGCTATTGGCATAGAGATAGGCTGTCGCAGCAGGTGTGATGAGCATGGCGACGATCAGAATGGTCCCGACACTTTGCATAGCAGTGACAGAAACCAAAGTCAAGAGCACCATGAGGAGGTAGTGATAGATCTTGACCCGAACGCCCATGGATTGAGCCAGAACGGGATCAAAAGAAGTGAGCAGCAAGGGACGAAAGAGCAGGACAATTACCAGCAAGACCGCCACCCCAACACCGATGGTCATCCACATATCCTGGTCTTGCACGGCCAAGATATTCCCAAAGAGAATGTGGAAGAGGTCGGTGGAACTTTTAGCGACTCCAATCAGAATGACTCCTAAGGCGAGGAAAGAAGAGAAGGTAATCCCAATCGCGGTGTCGCTTTTGATAATGGAGTTGCTCTTGATATAGGTGATGAGGATAGAAGCTAAAAGTCCAAAGACAATGGCGCCAATAAAGAAATTGATGCCAAGGATAAAGGACAGGGCCACCCCTGGAAGGACTGCGTGCGAGATAGCATCTCCCATGAGAGACAGGCCTCGCAAAATGATGAAGCAGCCAACAGCTCCAGCGACAATCCCGATGGCAATGGCTGTAATCAGGGCATTCTGTAAGAAGTGGAATTGTTGTAATCCATCGATAAATTCTGTAATCATCCGACGCCACCTCCTATAAAGAGTTCATGCCCATAGGCTGCATGCAGATTCTCCTTGGTAAAGGTTTCCTCTGTTTTTCCAAAAGCGATCAGCTTGCGGTGAAGGAGGAGGACCTGGTCGAAATAAGCTGGGACCTTGCTGAGATCGTGATGGACGATCAGAATGGTCTTGCCTTCTTGTTTCAAGGTCTGAAGGGTCTGCATGATAATGTCTTCGCTGACGGAGTCAATCCCTGCGAAGGGCTCATCCAAAAAGATGACATCTGCTTCTTGGACCAAGCAGCGGGCGATTAGCACCCGTTGGAATTGCCCTCCCGAAAGCTGGCCGATCTGGCGATCTGCTAGATCAAGAAGATTGACAAGTTTCAAGGCATTTTCCACTTTTTGGAGATCTTCTTTACTTTTTCGCTTGAAGATAGAAAGATGGGGATAGAGACCCAGTGAGACACACTCCCGCACCGTGATGGGGAAGTGGAAATCAATAGCGGATTTCTGTTCGACGTAGGCCACTCGTTGAAGAGCTTGGCCGAGATCTTTTTGATCGAGCAGGACCTTTCCCGAATGAGGGAGAAGTCCTAGCATGGCCTTGATCAGGGTTGATTTTCCTGCTCCGTTGGGCCCAAGAATGCCTAGGATGGTTGGACCCTGGATGGTGAGGGAAAGATCCTCCAAGGCCAGTGTTTGCTGGTAAGCAACACTTAGATGTTCAATTTGAATCATGATTTTGCTCCTTTACTATTAATATACATAAATAAAAAAATTAAGTCAAGTTAATTTTTAAAATGATTTAGATTAACTTACTTGTAATCATTGAAAAAAGTTCCTATTTTTGATAAGGTTATTAGAAAAGAATGAAAGCGAGAAGATCATGGTACGTTTACAAGATGATTTTTATGATTACGTCAATGGGGAATGGGCTGAGACAGCTGTGATTCCTGATGACAAACCGTCAACTGGTGGTTTTATGGACTTGATCCAAGATATCGAAAACTTGATGTTGGATATCACTGGAAAATGGCAACGGGGAGAAGAGCTGCCTGAAGACAGCATTCTGCAAAACTTCGTCAAATACCACAAAATGGTGGCAGATTTTGATGCGCGAGAAGCAGCCGGTGTCGCTCCAGCTATGCCTTTGATCAATGAAATTAAGGCTCTGTCTTCTTTTGAAGACTATACCAGCAAGTTGGGTACCTATGAACTAGCTGGCAAACCAAATCTCATGCCATTTAGCGTGTCACCAGACTATATGAATGCTCAAATGAATGTCTTGTGGGGAGAAGCGCCGGCTCATATCTTGCCAGATACGACCTACTATGAAGAAGGCAACGAAAAAGGACCAGAATTGCTGGCTATCTGGCGCCAAATGATGGAAAAACTCTTACCTAAATTTGAATTCTCAGAGGCAGAAATCAAAGATATCCTGGATAAGGTCATTGCGTCGGATGCAGAATTGGCCAAATATATCTTGTCAAATGAAGAAAGATCCGAGTACAACAAACTCTACCATCCTTATGAGTGGGCAGATTTCAAGGCCTTGGTTCCAGAATTGCCACTCGATACTTTCTTTACAGAAGTGATCGGACAAACTCCGGATAAAATCATCGTTCCAGAAGAGCGTTTCTGGAAGGAATTCGCACCAACATTCTATTCAGCAGCCAACTGGGAAACTATTCATGCAAGATTGAAACTCGGTGCAGCCGTAGATTGGACTTTATTCTTGACCGAAGAAATCCGTGTCTTGGCTGGTGAATATAGTCGTACGATTGCAGGTGTTCCAGAACCTCGTCCAAAAGAAAAGGCGGCCTTGTCATTAGCAGAAGTACCATATAGCCAAGCGCTTGGACTCTGGTATGCGGGAGAAAAATTTTCACCAGAAGCAAAAGCAGATGTAGAGCATAAAGTAGCGACCATGATTGACGTCTACAAGGAGCGCTTAGAAAAAGCAGACTGGCTCGCTCCTGAAACTCGCGAAAAAGCCATTGTC
Organism: Streptococcus parasanguinis; assembly: GCF_015557775.1. Taxonomy (GTDB): domain Bacteria; phylum Bacillota; class Bacilli; order Lactobacillales; family Streptococcaceae; genus Streptococcus; species Streptococcus parasanguinis_AA. The sequence continues at coordinate 98,823 of NZ_JADNOY010000003.1, forward strand.
AAACTTAATGTCATTACACCGCATATTGGCTACCCTGAAAAATTACCAGAAACATACGCCAAAAAGATCATCGACGAGAGCAAGACCTTGGTTGAAAATGCTCAAGCTCTTTACGAAATTTCCATTGCCCATACTTGGAGCAAGTGGAACCAACCAGTTGATCGGAGCGAATGGCACATGCCAGCTAATATGGTCAATGCCTACTATGATCCGCAACAAAACCAAATCGTCTTCCCAGCAGCAATTCTGCAAGCACCTTTCTATGACCTTCACCAATCGTCATCAGCCAACTACGGTGGAATCGGTGCAGTCATTGCCCATGAAATCTCCCACGCCTTTGACACCAATGGTGCTTCCTTTGATGAGCACGGTAGCTTGAAAGACTGGTGGAAGCCAGAAGATTACGAAGCCTTTACCGCTCGCACGCAAAAAGTCATCGATCAGTTTGAAGGACAAGACTCCTACGGTGCCAAGATCAACGGGAAATTGACCGTTTCTGAAAACGTAGCAGACCTCGGCGGGATCGCTGCAGCCCTTGAAGCCGCTAAGAAAGAGGAACATTTCTCAGCAGAAGAATTCTTCACCAACTTTGCTCGCATCTGGCGCATGAAAGCCCGGACAGAGTACATGCAACTCCTCGCAAGTGTCGATGTCCACGCACCAGGAAAACTCCGTACCAATGTCCAATTACCAAACTTTGACGAATTCTTTGAAACCTTTGATGTCAAAGAAGGCGACGGCATGTGGCGTGCACCAGAAGACCGTGTGATCATTTGGTAGTCTAAGATACTAAGCCCGTAAAAAAAGCGAGAAGAAAATAGGAGATTGACCATGTGGGCCAGGCCCACCAGTCAATCTCTCTTTTTCTCGACGCTTTTAGGGCGAGTTCAATTTCGCGATACTAGTTTTGTTGATCAAAGGAAGTAGTCTCGACTTCAGTTAAGCCATTGATTGATTTTCTCAATGCTTGTAAAAAAATAAAAATCCCAAAAGCCAAGTTTCAATCTACTGAAACTAGCTTTGGGGATTTTTGATAATAAGATTCATCAAATGAAAATGAAACGCTTCCAATGACTGCGTGAACAGATAAATTTAATTGATTGGAGCCTTGTATAATTCTTTGAATTTCATAGAAATAAATGCTACTATGGGTGTGAACTAAATAAATTTTAAAGGAGCAGACTATGAGAAATTTTGCAAGTCCGTCACGTTACATTCAAGGGGAAAATGCCTTGTTTGAAAATGCGCAATCTATTTCAGAATTAGGGACTCACCCTGTTTTACTATGTGATTCAGTGGTTTATGATATCGTAGGGAAACGTTTTGAAGAATACCTTGGTCAAAATGGGCTTACGGTTTTGCCAGTCTTCTTTAATGGAGAAGCTTCTGATAACGAAATCAATCGTGTGGTTAGTTTGGCAGAAGAAAATGGCTGTGATTTGGTCATTGGACTTGGTGGAGGAAAGACCATTGATAGTGCTAAAGCTATTGCTGATCTTTTAAAATCACCAGTTGTGATTGCCCCTACCATTGCCTCTACAGATGCTCCTGTTTCCGCCTTATCTGTTATCTATACAGATGAGGGTGCCTTTGAGCGCTATATTTTCTACTCTAAAAACCCAGAATTAGTCTTGGTGGATAGTAAAGTGATCTCTCAAGCACCAAAACGCTTGCTCGCTTCTGGTATCGCAGATGGTCTAGCAACTTGGGTCGAAGCGCGTGCGGTGATGCAAGCGAATGGAAAAACCATGTTGGGTCAACGACAAACCTTAGCGGGTGTCGCCATTGCACAACGTTGTGAAGAAACCTTATTTGCAGACGGTCTTCAAGCCATGGCTGCTTGTGAAGCCAAAGTTGTAACCCCTGCTCTTGAAAACATTATTGAAGCTAATACCCTTCTCAGTGGTATTGGATTTGAAAGTGGGGGATTAGCTGCTGCCCATGCCATCCATAATGGCTTTACAGCCCTTACTGGGGACATCCACCATTTAACTCACGGTGAAAAAGTAGCCTACGGAACGCTCGTTCAATTGTTCTTGGAAAACCGTCCGAAGGAAGAATTGAATAAATACATTCGTTTCTATCAACAAATCGGTATGCCAACTACTCTGAAAGAAATGCATCTTGAAACTGCAAGTTATGAAGATCTTCTCAAGGTTGGCCAACAGGCCACCATCGAAGGAGAAACCATCCATCAAATGCCATTTGAAGTGAAGGCTTCTGATATTGCCCAAGCCATCGTAGCAGTAGATGCCTACGTTCAAGGTTTGGCCTAAGATGACTTTGTCGACAAACCAAGAACTCCCATACCTTATGGTAATGGGAGTTCTTTTTCTATTTTCTTCTTTTTGGATCGGTTTGTTTAAAGATCAGGTATAAAATTCCGGCAGGCAGGAAGCAGAAGAGCCACATGACATCGAGTCCCTTGCTTTTACTGCTAGAGGTCGTTGCTTTAGACTCACTGACGGCCACCCCAGGTTTAATGCTTGGAGATACCTGTTGCAAGCCGTTCTGAACGACTAGGCGGTTATTTTCGAGTTTTAGCGCTGGCTTCGTCCCCTTCTTAACAGTCGCATAGAAGTCTTGCTTCAAGTGAATGGTCTTCCCGTCGATGGTATGCTCACCTGCAGAGAGGACTTTTTTATACTGGTAGTCTGCGAACATTTTCTCAGCCAAGGTATTCCCGATTTGATTGCGGTAACTTTCGGCGATCTCGACATCGTAGTTTCCAACCCCCAAAATGACTTCGATAATCCGCTGTTTACCCCGCTTGGTTGTCGCGGTGTAGTTGTAGTCAGCAGTCGGGCTGGATCCAGTTTTGAGTCCATCTGTTCCTTTAAGGGCGAATTTTCCACCTTCGAGGGAAGTATTGTAGTTATCGTAGCTTTGCTCGTAGGGTGTTCCTTCCATGATCGTAGTGTGAGCTTGCTTGGTGTATTCCAACATTTCTGGCAGGTCGTTTACGATGTGATAAGCCAGAATAGACATGTCCCGCGCTGTGATTTCGTTATTCGCATTGACATCGTAGCGCTGAGGATTGTAGTAGCCCTGAAGGACTGAAATCATTGCCCCATTTGGATTGTGCCATTTGGTATGGCTCATCCCCATTTCTTGTGCGTACTGATTCATTAAGTCCAAAAACTTATCGGGATCATTGTCAGTGACGGCGTTGGCGAGCATAATCACGGCCGCACTGGAAGATGGAACAAAGAGCATCTTGATCAATTCAGATACTTTGTAGTCAACACCAGCTACAATAGGTGAGTTACTTAAAAGATTGTTTTCCGAGATGGCTTGGTCTGCCTCTGTTGCTGTGACCACGGTATCGTACTTGATCTTGCCTTCCTTGAGGGCCCGAAAGACCACATAGGCACTCATGAGCTTGGCCATGCTTCCTGAGTCCCGGACCGTGTCGATATTGTCTCCGTACAATATAGCTCCAGTATTGGCGTCGATGACGATGTCAGCCTTAGGCTTGTAAAAATCGTCCAATACCAGTCCAGCATCAGCTGCGATTTTCATGACATCTTCTTGCTGGTAGATGTCGTCCGCAAAGGCAGTGGAAATAGGGCCTAATGTCAAGACTCCTACAAGGAGGGACAAGAGGCTGTGTTTTAGTCGTTTGTGTAAATGTCTCCCATAATTCATAGATTCCATTATATCATACAGGCCAGAGATTCAACTTGAAAAAATTCTAGAAAAAGTAGAAATTGAAAAAATAAAGAAAAAATAGAATAATTTCGCAGTAAAAGCGTTTACATTTCCCTAGAAAGTGCTATAATTTAAATTGAGTATAACATTTTTTACAATGAGGTGATTTATATGAACAAAGGGAAGGTACTCTTAGCTACCAGCGCTCTGCTTTTATCAGCTGGTGTACTGGCAGCCTGCTCAGGAGGGAAATCTAGTAGCTCTGGTGGTCAGACATTTAGCTATGTCTATACCCAGGATCCGGATACCTTAGACTACTCGATTTCCAATAAAAAATCGACTTCCGAGTTTACAGGAAATGCGATAGATGGCTTGTTGGAAGTGGACAAGTACGGGAACTTGATCCCATCGCTTGCTAAAGACTGGACTGTTTCCAAGGATGGCTTGACCTATACTTATAAACTCCGTAAAGGGGTCAAATGGATGACTTCTGAAGGGGAAGAATATGGAGAAGTCAAAGCCCAAGACTTTGTGACAGGTCTCAAGCACGCGGCAGATAAGAAATCACAAGCAATTTACTTGGTCCAAAAATCTGTCAAAGGCTTGGATGACTATGTTTCAGGGAAAACATCTGATTTCTCAACCGTTGGTGTGAAAGCGATTGACGATTACACGATTCAATATACCTTGAGCCAACCAGAAAGCTTCTGGAATTCTAAGACCACGATGGGGATCCTGATGCCGGTCAACGAAGAATTCTTGAAATCCAAGGGAGATGATTACGGTCAAGGAACCTCTCCGTCTAGTATCCTCTACTGCGGTCCTTATTTGATCAAATCAATCACTTCGAAATCTTCTGCGATATTAGAAAAAAATCCAACCTACTGGGATGCGGAAAATGTCAAGATCAGTAAAGTCAAACTGACTTATTATGATGGTCAAGACTCCGAGTCTCTGATCCGTGGATTTGATAACGGTGACTATACAGTTGCCCGTGTTTTCCCAAATGGTTCCAACTATAAGAGTGTAGAGAAGAAGCATAAGGACGACATCGTCTATACTGATCAAGGTTCCTCAACCTATAACCTTTCCTTCAACATTGACCGTCAGGCCTATGAAATCACAAAGAAGACCACGGACGCTCAAAAGGCCTCTACCAAGAAAGCAATCTTGAACAAGGACTTCCGTCAAGCCATTATGTTTGCCTTTAACCGCAAGGCTTATGTAGCGCAAGCTAACGGGGAAGCGGGTGCCAATAAGGTCATCCGTAATACCTTTACGCCACCAAACTTTGTCCAAATCGATGGCAAACAATTTGGTGATGCAGTAGAAAAAGACTTGGAAGCTTATGGGGATGAATGGAAAGGGGTCTCTGTTGCAGATGGAAAAGACACCCTCTACAATCCAACCAAGGCCAAAGAAGAGTTTGCCAAAGCTAAGGCAGACTTGCAGGCTCAAGGAGTTGAATTCCCAATTCATTTGGATCTTCCAACTTCTTCGACTTTTACGGAAGGAATCAAACAAGCCCAATCCTTTAAACAATCAGTTGAGTCTACATTGGGAGCAGAAAATATTGTCATCGACCTGAATATGGTTTCTGAGGATGATCTTCAACGGGTGACCTACTTTGCTGAAAATGCTTCGCAACAAGACTGGGATTTGAACAATAACTTGGGTTGGGGACCAGACTATACGGACCCATCTTCTTACATCGACATCACCAGTGGTAAATCTGGTGAAAATGCCAATTCTTACTTTGGATTCGATGCTGGTACGGATAATGCTGCGGCAAAAGCAGCTGGCTTTGATGAGTACGATCAATTAATTGAGGACGCTCAAAAAGAAAACACTGATGTGAACAAGCGTTATGAAAAATATGCTGCGGCTCAGGCTTGGTTGACCGATAGCGCCCTCTTGATTCCGATTCATTCGGATGGAGCTTCTCCAGTCGTTCGTAAGACTGTACCATACTCTGCAGCCTTTGCTTGGACAGGCCACAAGGGTCAAACCTTTAACTATAAGTATTTAGAAGTTCAAGACAAGGTCGTAGCGGCGAAAGACTATGACAAAGCGCGTGAACAATGGAAGAAAGAAAAAGAAAAATCCAATAAAAAAGCGCAAGAAGAACTTGAAAAGCATGTAAAATAGACTTTTCTTAGAGAAAACAGGATGGACAGGTCCCGTACGGGACCTGTCTTTTTCTTTGTCTGAACCTTTAAAAATCGCCTAAAAATGGTATAATAGGAGCATCACGAAAATTGGAGAGACGCTATGAGTTTTTACGATCATAAAGAAATCGAGCCTAAGTGGCAAAAATACTGGGCTGACCATCATACTTTTAAGACAGGAACAGATGCTTCAAAACCTAAGTTTTATGCATTGGACATGTTCCCTTACCCATCTGGAGCGGGTCTACACGTAGGACACCCAGAAGGCTATACAGCGACCGATATCCTCAGCCGTTTCAAACGTGCGCAAGGCTACAACGTCCTTCACCCAATGGGCTGGGATGCCTTTGGTTTGCCTGCAGAGCAATATGCGATGGATACAGGGAATGACCCAGCTGAATTCACAGCAGAAAACATTGCTAACTTCAAACGTCAAATCAATGCGCTTGGATTCTCTTATGACTGGGATCGCGAAGTCAACACAACAGATCCAAACTACTACAAATGGACGCAATGGATTTTCACTAAGCTTTACGAAAAAGGCTTGGCTTATGAAGCTGAAGTGCCAGTAAACTGGGTTGAAGAATTGGGAACAGCCATCGCCAACGAAGAAGTCCTTCCTGATGGAACGTCTGAGCGTGGAGGCTATCCAGTTGTCCGTAAACCAATGCGCCAATGGATGCTCAAAATCACTGCCTATGCGGAACGTTTGCTGACTGACTTGGATGACCTTGACTGGCCAGAGTCTATCAAGGACATGCAGCGCAACTGGATCGGGAAATCAACTGGTGCCAATGTCACCTTCAAAGTAAAAGGAACAGACAAGGAATTCACCGTCTTTACAACTCGTCCAGATACCCTTTTCGGGGCGACCTTCACTGTCTTAGCTCCTGAGCATGACTTGGTTGACGCTATTACAAGCCCAGAGCAGGCTCAAGCTGTGGCTGACTACAAACACCAAGCTAGCCTTAAATCAGACTTAGCTCGTACTGACCTTGCTAAGGAAAAAACAGGGGTTTGGACTGGTGCTTATGCCATCAACCCTGTCAATGGCAAAGAAATCCCAATCTGGATTGCGGACTACGTTCTTGCTAGCTACGGTACAGGTGCTGTTATGGCTGTACCTGCCCACGATGAGCGTGACTGGGAATTTGCAAAACAGTTTGGTCTTCCAATCGTAGAAGTCTTGGAAGGTGGAAACGTTGAAGAGGCTGCATACACAGAAGATGGCCTTCACGTCAACTCTGACTTCTTGAACGGTCTCAACAAAGAAGACGCGATTGCTAAAATCGTGGCTTGGCTAGAAGAAAAAGGCTTTGGTCAAGAAAAGGTTACCTACCGTCTCCGCGACTGGCTCTTTAGCCGTCAACGTTACTGGGGTGAACCAATCCCAATCATTCATTGGGAAGATGGAACTTCAACAGCTGTTCCAGAAAGTGAACTCCCACTTGTCTTGCCAGTAACCAAGGACATTCGCCCTTCAGGTACTGGTGAAAGCCCATTGGCTAACTTGACAGACTGGCTGGAAGTGACCCGCGAAGATGGTGTCAAAGGTCGTCGTGAGACGAATACGATGCCACAATGGGCTGGTTCAAGCTGGTACTACCTCCGCTATATCGATCCACACAACACTGAGAAATTGGCTGATGAGGATCTCCTCAAACAATGGTTGCCAGTAGATATCTACGTAGGTGGTGCAGAACACGCCGTGCTCCACTTGCTTTACGCTCGTTTCTGGCATAAATTCCTCTATGACCTTGGTGTTGTTCCAACTAAGGAGCCATTCCAAAAACTCTTTAACCAAGGAATGATCTTGGGAACTAGCTACCGTGACCACCGTGGAGCTCTTGTGGCAACTGATAAGGTTGAAAAACGTGATGGTTCTTTCTTCCATGTGGAAACAGGGGAAGAATTGCAGCAAGCACCAGCCAAGATGTCTAAATCCCTCAAGAACGTGGTGAACCCAGACGATGTGGTGGAACAATACGGTGCGGATACCCTTCGTGTCTATGAAATGTTTATGGGACCACTCGATGCTTCTATCGCTTGGTCAGAAGAAGGTCTGGAAGGAAGCCGTAAATTCCTCGACCGTGTTTACCGTTTGATCACTACCAAAGAAATCGTTGCGGAAAACAATGGCGCTCTAGATAAGGTTTACAACGAAACTGTTAAAGCTGTTACAGAGCAAATCGAGTCGATGAAATTCAACACAGCCATTGCTCAGCTCATGGTCTTTGTCAATGCGGCTAACAAGGAAGACAAACTCTATGTGGATTACGCCAAAGGCTTTATCCAATTGATTGCCCCATTTGCCCCTCACTTGGCAGAAGAACTCTGGCAAACAGTTGCAGCAACAGGTGAGTCTATCTCTTATGTAGCTTGGCCAACATGGGACGAAAGCAAATTGGTTGAAGACGAAATCGAGATCGTTGTCCAAATCAAAGGAAAAGTCCGTGCTAAACTCATGGTCGCAAAAGACCTTTCTCGTGAAGAATTGCAAGAAGTCGCTCTAGCTGACGACAAAGTCAAGGCAGAGATTGATGGCAAAGAAATCGTGAAAGTAATTGCGGTACCGAACAAGCTTGTAAATATTGTTGTGAAATAAAAATGAATCCTTCAGAGTTCAGCTCTGGAGGATTTTTGACTCTTCTTGACAAGAAATTGGTATTTTGTTAATATGGTTAACAAAAAGAAGGAAACCATGAATAAGAAAGAACTGCATAAGTTTAATAATCGTTTTAACAGCTTTGCTTTAGCTTTTGAACAGTTGAAAAAAGCTCAGCATAGGAACAGTATTGATAAATCAATCACTATTAATGAAGTCCATTTGATCGACCTGATAGGCCGCAATCAGCCTGTGAATCTAGTGAAATTATCTGAGTTACTTGAAGTGTCTAGGAGTGCCATTACTCAGAGTGTTAGACGTTTAACCAAGAAAGACCTCGTTGCTTTTGAATTTGCACCGGATAATGAAAAAAATAAATATCTGATATTATCCAAAAAAGGGGTTGAAGTTTTTAACATTCATAAAGAGCAGCAAGAACATATTGAGACAGCCATTTTTTCAGTTTTAAAAAACTATAATGAGGAGGATCTTCAAATGATTATGAAATTGATGGATGATGTTGAACAGGTTTGGCAAGAATTACCGTGGTAAAAATCACGGTAATTTTATGACTATATTGTTAATTGTATTAACAAAAAGAGGAAGATATGAATATACAAATTGAACTGATCTCAGAGTATGATTTAGCAGACGCATCTTTTAATATTGTCATCGATGGCTTAAAACCAAGAGAAACATATCGAGTCGAAATGTTTCTATCTGATTATTATTGTATCAATGCTCCCATGCTTTTAACTCATGATGTTTTATGGAGATCAACAGGGACTTTTGTATCAGATAAGAATGGTATTATTGATATTTCACAAACTCCATCTTGTTCTGGCTCTTATGAAGGCATTTCAACAATGGGACTATTTTTTAATGCCAAGCCCTTGACCAATCAGAGAAAGAAACTTCCAAACTCTCTTTCTGAAATTCCCATATTAGATCATTTTTTTGTGGATATCAAAATTATGCAAGGAAATACTGTCATTGCAGAGAGAACTTTCACAAGACATTACATGAGTTCGCAAATTAGTCATCAAGATATTTACGGGGAACATTTTCAAGGGAGACTTTTTTATGATCAAAAGGCAATAAAAACACCAGCATTGATTATTGTGAGCGGCAGTGAAGGAAGGATTGAAAAGGCACAGAATATAGCTCAGCTTCTATCTTCTAGAGGTTATATTTGCCTAGCAGTTGCCTACTTTGGTTTAGAGGGGTTGCCAAAATATTTGGAACGTATTCCTTTAGAGTGCCTTGTGGAAGCAAAGGATTATCTACGTCAGCATCCTCAAGTAGATAGTGAAAGAATTGGAATCTATGGACGGTCTAAGGGAGCAGAATTAGTTTTAGCTGAGGAGAGCCTTTTTAATGACGTTCAATGTTTGGTACTAAATTCACCCTCTGATGTGGTATATGAAGGGATAAAAGGGAAATGGAACTCTCACACTTCTTCTTGGACAAATTTGAAAAAAGAACTTCCCTATCAAAAGTTTCGACTTGGAGATTATCTGTTCAGCAAACTTTTTAGAAAAAGCTTCCCTAAAGATCGTTCTGCTAAGATAGATATCGGTCAAATGCATTCACCAATCTTATTGCTCGGAAGTACTGTTGATGAAATATGGGATGCCTCGTCAGCAATTGATGATATTGTCTCAGATTATAAAGGACGCCACATTACATTTAAAAAATATCATGAAACAGGTCACATGTTGACAGTGGCTTATCAACCAAATCACCGTTATCGAAAAGATTGGCGTTTATTGATGAGAGAGAGTAAGGATTCTTGGCTAGCTACGATTCATTTTTTTGATAGGCATTTGAAGAAGAAATAAAAATAGATTATAAATATGCTATAATAGTTCCAACTAAGATAAAAACACAGTTCTGGTTGGTAGTCCAGACGTAGGCAAGCCTATCAGTAACCTTCCTCCTTGGTTGTCCATTCTTAGGGATAGATTTAAGGAGGTGCTGTCGTGGAAACAATTTCAATTGGATTGACAGTTTATTTTGAAGATGGATTTTGGCATGGTTTGTTCGAACAAGTGTATCGAGAAACTTATCAAGTTTGTCGTGTGACATTTGGTAAGGAGCCAAAAGATGATGAAATTCTAGAGATTTTACAGACTCAGTTTACTCAATTATCTTTTAGTCCAGAAACTACAGTTAAGCAACATGTAAAAATCAAGAATCCTAAACGATTACAGCGAATGGTGAGGAAACAAGTAAAACAAAAAGTTTCTTCCAAGTCGAAAGAACTATTGCAGTTGCAGTATGAGGAAAGGAAAAAGATTTCAAAACATCAATCTAGTGTCCAAAAGCAATTGCTCAAACAAGAGAAATTTGAACGCAAACAGCAAAAACGAAGAGACAAGCATAAAGGACATTAACCCTTATCTCTTTCATCAAAAAAGCTTCGGTAGGAAGAACCCTACCGAGGCTTTTTAACAAATTTCATTCTGCATGATAGTGAAGAGATGTAAAACTCAGTGTCGTTCAAAAAGGAGTATAAATGTTGCTTTTCTTCCAAGGAAGATGGTGTAAAAGGATTAAAAAATCTGGTATTTTGAAGTTCCTCAAGGATTCTGTGGACATATTCTTAGATTTTTTATTTCGATATCGAAATAGTTGACAGATGTAACGAACGGTGATACAATGACTGTGATATTTCGGTATAGAAATAAAAAGGAGACAAAATGGACAAGATGCAAGGGGGCTACCAAGCTTTACAGATACGCTTGTTAAATGGGCGTATCTTTCAAAAACTGCTGAGTAAGGAACCAGATGCCCTATACCGAAGTGAACAAGGGAAAATTTTAACGATTTTGTGGAAGCAAGAGTTGGAGTGCGCTACTGCGACCGATATCGCTCTTGCGACGGGTCTAGCCAACAATACATTGACCAGCATGGTTAAGAAATTGGAAGAACAAGGCTTGGTTACGATTCAACCTTGTACGCAGGATAAAAGGAAAAAATATATTTCTTTGACAGACCTCGGTTGGGCACAAAAGGAAATTGGGGATCGTGTTAGTAAGGAACTGGGTGAGATTTTCTATCAAGGATTTTCGGATCAAGAAATTCGAGAATTTGAAGCCTATCAAGAGCGGATAATCTCAAATCTAAAAGCTAAAGAGAATGACATCTAGGGAAAGGAGGCAACAGTTATGATTGGAATTACAGGTGTAACAGGGAAATTAGGTTCCTATGTGGCGGATCTTGTCGATAAAAAAGGAATCGCTTCCGTCCATCTGGCAAGAAGCCCAGAGCGTGCAAAAGTTTATGCGTCAGCGGAACTTCGTAAGATGGTGTATGCCAATACTCCAGAGGTGGTTGAGGCCTTAAAGGGTATCGATGTCTTATTGATGGTCTCTACTCGGGAAAATCCAGAGCGTGTCAAGGAGCACAAGGAGTTTTTAGATGCTGCAAAGCTGGCGGGGGTGCAGCATATTGTTTATACCTCCTTTTATGGGGCAGATGAGAAGGCAACTTTTACCTTGTCTCGAGATCATGCCCAGACGGAAGCCTATATCAAGGAGTTAGGATTCACCTACACTTTTTTGAGAGATAATTTTTACTTGGACTTCTTGATTGATATGGCGCTTGAAAATGGAGAGATTCGTGGTCCGGCTGGCAGTGGGCAGGTGTCAGCTGTTGCCCGTAAGGACACATCTAGGGTTGCAGCAGAAATTCTTTTAAATCCTAAGGAGTGGGAAAATCAAACCTTGAATCTGACAGGGCCAGAGGATCTTTCCATGGAAGAAATCGTAGCGCTTCTCTCAAAAGAGACCGGTAAGACCATCGCGTATGTGGATGAATCAGTAGAAGAAGCCTATGAGTCACGGAAAAAATGGCCAGCACAAACTTGGGAGTATGATGCCTGGGTCAGTACCTATACAGCGATTAAAGCTGGTGAACAAGCTGGGGTTTCAACAGATGTCGAAAAAGTCCTAGGGCATCCAGCAAGTAGTCTATTGGATATTCTTAGAGACAGAAAACTTATTGAGGAAAAATATGATTGAATACAAACATGTAGCCTTGCGCTACACGGAAAAGGACATTTTGAAAGATGTCAATCTCCGCATTGAAAATGGAGAATTTATGGTTCTTGTGGGACCTTCAGGATCTGGAAAGACCACCATGATCAAGATGGTGAACCGTCTCTTGGAGCCGACAGATGGCAATATCTATATGGATGGGAAACGTATCAAGGACTATGATGAACGGGAGTTACGTCTCAGTACCGGCTATGTCCTTCAAGCCATTGCCCTATTTCCAAACTTGACCGTTGCGGAAAATATTGCTCTCATTCCTGAGATGAAGGGCTGGACTAAAGAACAAATTGCTTCTAAAACAGAAGAACTCTTGGCCAAGGTGGGGCTACCTGCTGCAGATTATGCTCATCGTTTACCAAGCGAGTTATCTGGTGGTGAGCAACAGCGGATTGGTATTGTGCGGGCTATCATTGGGGAACCAAAGATTCTATTGATGGACGAACCTTTTTCAGCCTTGGATGCCATCTCTCGCAAGCAGTTGCAGGCTCTTACAAAAGAATTGCATAAAGAATTCGGCATGATCACTATTTTTGTGACCCATGACACAGACGAGGCTTTGAAATTAGGCGACCGGATTGCAGTACTGCAAGAAGGAGAGATTGTACAAGTGGCGGATTCTGAGTCCATTTTAGACCAGCCAGCCAACGACTTTGTTGCAGATCTATTTGGAGGTGCTCACCATGTCTAAACTACTTGCAACCTTTCAAGAACGCTTTGGGGACTGGCTCGCTGCACTGGGGCAACATTTGCAACTGTCATTACTGACCTTGCTCCTTGCGATTTTTCTGGCTGTTCCTCTAGCTATTTATTTGAGTATCCACAAAAGAACAAGCAACTGGGTTTTACAGCTAGCTGGGATCTTCCAGACCATTCCTTCCATGGCCCTTCTCGGCCTCTTCATACCCATCATGGGAATCGGAACGCTTCCGGCCTTAACAGCTCTTGTCATCTATGCCATTTTCCCCATCCTTCAAAATACCATCACCGGTTTACAGGGGATTGATCCAAGCCTTGAAGAAGCAGGAATCGCCTTTGGGATGACCAAGTGGGAGCGACTCAAGAAGTTCGAGATTCCCTTGGCCATGCCCGTCATTATGTCTGGGATTCGCACGGCAGCCGTGATGATTATTGGGACAGCTACCCTAGCTGCCTTGATTGGAGCTGGGGGACTCGGTTCCTTTATCCTCCTAGGGATTGACCGCAATAATGCCAGTCTGATTTTGATCGGTGCCCTATCTTCTGCCTTCTTAGCCATCGCATTTAACCTTCTTCTCAAATGGATGGAAAAGGCCAAATTGCGGACCATCTTTGCAGCCTTTGCTGTGATGGTTATTGGATTAGGAGCTTCTTATACGCCAAGTCTACTTCCCAAACCGAAAAAAGAAAATCTGGTCATTGCTGGGAAGTTGGGTCCTGAACCTGAAATTCTCGCCAATATGTATAAGATCTTGATCGAGGAAAATACGGACATGACAGTGACTGTCAAACCGAATTTTGGCAAGACCACCTTCCTCTATGAAGCCCTGAAAAAAGGGGATATCGCTATCTATCCAGAGTTTACAGGTACGGTGACCGAAAGTCTCCTCAAGCCAGCACCACAAGTCAGTCATGATCCAGAAACAGTCTACAAAGCTGCCCGAGATGGGATCAAACGACAAGACGACCTGGCCTTGCTCAAACCTATGGCTTATCAAAATACCTATGCTGTTGCAGTCCCTAAAAAGATTGCCCAAGAGTATGGACTCAAGACTATTTCAGATTTGAAAAAGGTGGAAGGACAACTCAGGGCAGGCTTTACGCTTGAGTTTAACGACCGAGAGGACGGAAACAAAGGCTTGCAGAAGATCTATGGTCTCAACTTACAAGTCTCCACCATGGAGCCAGCCCTTCGCTACCAGGCGATCCAGTCTGGGGATATTCAAATAACGGATGCCTACTCAACAGATGCCGAGCTGGCTCGTTATGACCTGGTGGTCCTTGAAGATGACAAGCAACTCTTCCCACCTTATCAAGGGGCTCCCCTCATGAAAGAAGCTCTTCTTAAGAAACACCCTGAATTGGAAGCTGTTCTCAATCAGTTAGCTGGTAAAATCACAGCAGAGCAAATGAGCCAAATGAACTACCAAGTCGGAGTAGAAGGCAAGTCTGCTGCTCAAGTGGCGCGTGACTTTTTGGTAAAAGAAGGGTTTATTAAAAATTAACAAACAATTCTCAAGTCTTCGCACTTGAGGATTTTTTGATAGAAAGCAATTTTAACCCCTTTCAGCAAGCTTTTGTTATAGAGGGAGAGACCTTCTCTTCAAAAAAACTCCATTGAGTCTGGCTTAAAATTGTGTTACAATAAGCCTTGAAGATGAATGAAAGAATATGGAAATAAGCATGAAAATAAGACCAGTGATTGGAATTACAGGAAATGAAAGACCCTTCCCAGATGATCCAGACGCGAACATGAGCTATGCGGCGACTGGTTTTGTCGAAGCGGTCAAAGAGGCAGGAGGGATTCCCTTGATCTTGCCGATTGGAGATGCGGCCTTGGCCAAAGACTACATATCGATGATTGATAAGCTCATCATCACCGGTGGACAAAATGTCTTGCCCAAGTTTTACGGAGAAGAAATCACCATCGACAGTGATGACTACCTCTTGAAACGCGATCTCTTTGAGTTGGCCTTGATTGAAGAAGCGCGTGCGGCTAAAAAAGCTATCTTTACCGTTTGCCGTGGGACCCAGCTCTATAATGTCGCTCTAGGGGGAACTCTGTATCAAGATATTGAACACCACTGGCAGGACAATCCAGGTCAGTACACCAGTCAAGAGTTGGTGACCAAGGATCAGACGGTCCTGCAAGAGATCTATGGTAAGACCAGTCGCATCAATTCTTTCCATCATCAAAGTATTAAAGACTTGGCAGATGGCTTAGAAGTAATCGCGCGGGATCCTAAAGATGACATCATAGAAGCCGTTCAATCCACAGATGAGAGCCGTTTCCTCGGAGTTCAGTGGCATCCAGAACTACGTTTTGACAAGAGCCCAGCAGATCGCAAGCTCTTTGAATATGTCGTGACTCAATTATAAAGAGGACCAGCTCCCTTAGGAATTTTTCCTAAGGGGCTTTTTCTTTAATCTGCGTAAGAAAGACTGTAAATTGTGCCTAGGTTTTGGAGGAGGATGCGCTACAATAGAGCTAGTAGAATGAGGAGGATTAGGACATGTATCAATTTCCAAAGGATTTTTTATGGGGGAGTTCGACCTCGGGGCCTCAAACAGAAGGACGTCTAGCCCAGGATGGAAAGGGAGACAATCTCTGGGATTACTGGTATAGGGTCGAGCCCAACCGCTTTTATCAAGGGCAAGGACCAGAGAAAACATCGACTTTTTATGAACACTGGGAAGAAGATCTGGACCTCTTGTTAGAAACCGGCCACACGGCCTTTCGAACCTCTATCCAGTGGTCACGTATTTTCCCAGAAGGACGAGGGGAGATCAATCAAGCAGGTGTTGATTTCTACCGCCGTGTCTTTGAAAAGATTAAAGAAAAAGGGATTCACCTCTTGGTCAACCTCTATCATTTTGATTTACCGATGGCTCTTCAAGAGCAAGGGGATGGTTGGGAAAATAAAGAAACCGCCTATGCTTACCAGGAATATGCGCGTTTTTGTTTCAAGACCTATGGAGATCTGGTCGATCAGTGGATCACCTTTAATGAACCTATTGTCCCTGTAGAATTTGGTTATTTTTATGATGCCCATTTTCCTCATAAGGTAGATGCAGCTACAGCTGTAAAAGTAGCCTACCACACCCAGTTAGCAAGCTCTCTAGCGGTCAAGGCCTGTCACGAGGTGGATCCCAATTCCCGGATCGGGATTGTGCTCAATCTGACACCAGCCTACCCTCGGAGCCAGCATCCAGAAGATGTGAAAGCCGCTCGTATCGCCGAGCTCTTCCAAGCCAAATCTTTTTTAGATCCTTCTGTTCTTGGCCATTATCCTCAAGAATTAGTGGAGATCTTGCGGGAGCGTGATCTCTTGCCAGATTATGATCCCTTTGAGTTGCGCTTGATGGAGGAAAATACCGTCGACTATCTAGGTGTTAACTATTACCAACCACTCCGTGTAGCAGCTCCTCGTTATGCTCCGAATCCAGCTTCTCCCCTACTCTTTGAGCAATTTTATGAACCCTATGTCATGCCAGGTCGCAAGATTAATCCCCACCGTGGTTGGGAAATCTATGAGCAAGGCCTGTATGACATTGCCAAAAATATCAAGGAAAACTATGGCAATATCGAGTGGATTTTGACAGAAAATGGGATGGGGGTCGAAGGCGAGGAAAAATTCCGCGAGAATGGGGTGATCCAAGATGACTACCGGATTGACTTTGTCAAAGACCATCTTCGTGAGCTCCATCGGGCTATTCAAGATGGTGCCAATTGTAAAGGCTATTTGATCTGGACCTTTATTGACTGCTGGTCTTGGCTCAATGGCTACAAGAACCGCTATGGTTTAGTTGAGTTGGATCTCGAAAGTCAAAAACGCACCCTCAAAAAATCCGGCCATTGGTTCCGTGAATTGAGCCAGCAGAATGGATTTGAAGAGTAGAAAAAGCAACCTATCAACCAAGATGTTGATAGGTTTTTCTTAACCCTTCCTTAACTAGACCAATTTTCTTATATTTCCTAGTTGACAAACTGGAAAAAGCATTGTATACTGACTCCAATGGTTACTTTTTTGGTAAATTAGACTAGACCAATTTACAGTAACTGAGAAATCGACCATGGGTCGTTTGACTAAGTAAAGGGGAAAGTATAGCAAGACTATATCGTAAAGACTATGTGCGGAATCGTTGGTGTTGTAGGAAATACAAATGCTACTGATATTTTGATTCAAGGACTTGAAAAGCTCGAATACCGAGGTTATGACTCTGCAGGTGTTTTTCTGGCTAGTGAAGGCAAGAGCCAATTGGTAAAGGCAGTTGGTCGCATTGCAGAATTGTCAGCTAAGGCAGAAGGTGTCGAAGGGGAAGCGGGAATTGGACATACCCGTTGGGCCACTCATGGAAAACCAACTGAGGACAATGCTCACCCACACCGTTCGGAGACAGGTCGTTTTGTTTTGGTCCACAATGGCGTCATTGAAAACTACCTTGAAATCAAGGAAGAATACCTGGCTGGTCACCATTTCAAGGGGCAAACAGATACAGAAATCGCAGCCCACTTGATCGGAAAATTTGCTGAAGAAGAGGGCTTGTCTACGCTTGAAGCCTTCAAAAAAGCCCTCCACATCATCCGTGGGGCCTATGCTTTTGCTTTGATGGATGCGGAAGATCCAAGCACCATCTATGTGGCAAAAAATAAATCACCACTCTTGATCGGTCTTGGCGATGGTTACAATATGGTCTGCTCTGATGCCATGGCCATGATTCGTGAAACCAACCAATACATGGAAATCCATGACCAAGAGTTGGTCATTGTCAAGGCTGACAGCGTTGAAGTGCAAGACTATGATGGAAACGTCAAAGAACGGGCTAGCTACACGGCTGAACTTGACCTTTCTGATATTGGAAAAGGGACTTACCCATACTACATGCTCAAGGAAATCGATGAGCAACCAACTGTCATGCGTAAGTTGATCCAAGCCTATACAGATGAATCTGGTCAAGTAGTAGTAGACCCAGCTATTATCAAGGCTGTTCAAGAAGCAGACCGCATCTATATCCTTGCGGCTGGTACCTCTTACCATGCTGGATTTGCGTCTAAAAAAATGTTGGAAGAGTTGACGGATACCCCAGTAGAACTCGGTATTTCATCTGAGTGGGGGTATGGTATGCCACTTCTCAGCAAGAAACCACTCTTCATCTTTATCAGCCAATCTGGTGAAACAGCCGATAGCCGCCAAGTATTGGTCAAAGCCAATGAAATGGGCATTCCAAGCTTGACAGTGACCAATGTTCCAGGTTCAACTCTTTCACGTGAAGCAGACATGACCATGTTGCTCCATGCTGGTCCTGAAATTGCGGTAGCTTCTTCTAAGGCTTATACGGCTCAAATCGCAGCCCTTGCCTTTCTGGCGAAAGCTGTTGGGGAAGCTAATGGCAATGAGAAGGCCAAAGCCTTTGATTTGGTGCACGAATTGTCTATCGTTGCCCAATCGATCGAATCAACCCTTTCAGAAAAAGAAGTGATCGATGAAAAAGTTCGTGGCTTGTTGGAAACAACCCGCAATGCTTTCTATATCGGACGTGGCCAAGATTACTATGTTGCCATGGAAGCCAGTCTGAAATTAAAAGAAATTTCTTACATCCAATGTGAAGGCTTCGCTGCGGGTGAGTTGAAACACGGGACCATCGCTCTGATCGAAGAGGGTACACCGGTTATCGCCCTCTTGTCTGATCCAGTCCTAGCCAGCCACACACGTGGAAACATCCAAGAAGTGGCAGCACGTGGGGCTCATGTTTTAACCATTGCAGAGGAAAATGTTGCTAAAGAGACAGATGATTTGGTCTTGACAGCGGTTCACCCTTACCTCTCTCCAATCTCAATGGTAGTACCAACCCAATTGATTGCCTACTTTGCAACCCTTCATCGTGGGCTCGATGTTGATAAACCACGGAACCTTGCTAAGTCTGTAACAGTTGAATAAAATTATCTGTTCTATATAGAAAAAACATCCTCGTTAGGTTTTTCCTAGCGAGGATGTTTGCTTTATTTTTCAAAACCTTGCAAGGCTTTGAGGCGTTCTTCTGTTTGTCCCTTGGCATCTAGTTTTTTACCTTGGTAGACAGCAGATTCCCATGATCCATACATTGGATTTGGGAAGATGATGAATTTTTCACCAAATTCTTTTTGCAATTCGTCCAATTTCTTGTCGCGATCAGCTTCAGATGTCTTAGAGAAGTCTGCAAAGTCAACCAGGTTGTCCCCAAAAAGCAAGACAAGATTGGTCTTTTCTTGCACAGCTTGGCGACGGCCTTCTTTTGATTTGACGCCATCTTCTAAGAACATGAGGTGGTCACGTCCTTGAACAGGAATGCCTTCTTTTTCAAGATTCTTGATGGTATCATCTACTTGAGAGGTTGTACGGTCAGAAATGTAGTAGATTTGAACCCCGTTTTGATCCGCATATTGAAGAAAATCTTTGGCACCTGGCACCGCTTTTGCGGCTGCTTTTTTCACCCAAACATCCCAATCTTTAGGATTGAAGGCCGTACCATCTTTGACGTTTTGAACTTGGTAAGGGCTGTTGTCTAAAACAGTTTCGTCCAAATCCAAGACGATGGAATAAGGCTTATCAGAAGGAGTTTGGAGGATCTCTTTCAAACGGTCAGTAGCGACATTGTAGCCTTGTAAATACAAAGCCTTAGTTTCAGCTGCCTTTTGGTACCAAAGGACAGACATGGTATTTTCTTGTGAGCGCTGTTGATCATAGGTCATCGTCACCTGATTTTTAGTGCTGCTTGCTTTTGTCTCTTGCGTTTTGTTGGTGTTGCTTCCACAACTCGTCAGTAAAATGACAGAAGCAAGAGCAGAAACGATGGTAAAGGTGGTTTTTGTTGTTTTCATAAACCGTACACTCCTTAAAATTATTCTATAAAAATTATACTCCTTTCAATCTTGCCTGACAAGAAAGAGGAGAAGGTGTCTAGGAATCGGTGAAAAGAACAAAGGAGAAAAAATGCTGTTATGAAAGGTTTCTTCGCCTCAACATATGCTATTTTTTCCTTTAAAAGAAGGGGTATAGTTTTTTGCTATAACCAGGTCAAGAAAAGATCAAAGCGGTCCTTTTCTTCTAAAATGAAACAATAAAGAAAGATACCCGCAAGTCCCTATTTTCAAGGACTTGCGTTTTTTTGATACCTTTCTTAATAAAGAAATTTTAAGGCCTTGATAGGGAAAATATATTAGTCAGCTACTTTTCGAGGTGATATCATGGTTACAAATTCCAGAAGGGAAGCAGTCAATCTTTCTGTTGGAGAAATATTGAGGAGGATGTACAGTATGAGTAAAAAAGAATTGGTTCTTCGTGCCATTCGAGGCGAAGCAGTAGAGCGAATCCCTGTAGGATTTTGGCTCCATTATGTGACCCAAGAAGAAAAAGAATTGGGGCTAGACAATCCGGCTGTAGTTGAAAAAAGTATTAAAGGACACCAACACTATGTAGAAGAGATTTCACCTGATTTTGTCAAGATCATGAGCGATGGCTTTTTCCGCTATCCGAGTGCACTTTATTCGAAAGAGATCACATCAATCAAAGAATTGAAGGATATTCAGCCCATCGGGGAGCATCATCCTTGGATTGAAAAACAAATTGAAGTGGTCAAGGAGATTCGTTCTCATTTCCATGAAGAGATTGCTTCTTTCTACAATATCTTCTCGCCTATTTCTTATTTGAAACGCTGGTTCCGTACGGATCAATCCCGTGGAGACCAAGTGATTACAGACTTTATCAAGGAGGATCCAGAAACTTTAGCTCATGTCCTTGACGTGATTGCAGGAGACATCGCTACTTTAAGTCGCCGCTTGATCCAAGAAGCAGGTGTTGAAGGGATTTACTTCTCAACCCAGCAGGTCCAAGATGAGCGAGTGACAGATGAAGAATACCGCAAGATTATTGAACCGAGCAGTATCGCTGTCCTAGAAGCGGCCAATGAAGCGGGTGGCATCAATATCCTTCATATCTGTGGCTTTGAAGGAGCTAGCAATGAAGTGGAACTCTTCAAGGATTATCCAGCTCAGGTTATCAACTGGGCGACCCATCATGAAGGGATCAGCTTAGCAGAGGGGCGCAAGCTCTTTGGCAATCGCGCCGTCTTGGGTGGCTTTGTCAATGGTAAGAAAGGCTTGCTCTACCAAGGGGAACGAGCAACTATCGAGCAAGAAACCCGTCGCTTGGTGGCAGAAGCTGGAAGTCGCGGTTTGATCCTTGGAGCAGACTGCACCGTGCCAGACGATTTCCAATTGGAACGTCTTGATTGGGTGCGCCAAGCAGCTGTCTTATAAAAGAGAAAGGAGAGGGAGATGAAAAAAATCAATATTTGGTGTCTGATGCTGGTAGCTTTATTCCTAGTCCTAGGACTCGCAAAAGTTGCTGCCGCTAGCAGTCAAGAGGAAAGCAAAACGGATCCGGATGTGGAAAGACTGGAGAAAATTCCAGCTCATAGTCTCTCCCTCATTCGCCCGTCTGATCTAGCAGGAGTCCTGCTCCTAGAAGATCAGTGATAAAAAAAGATGAAGGGCTTGATAAAAAATATATATTAGTCAAACAATTATCGAAGTGATAAGATAACAAACAAGAAAAGATTAGAACGAGGTAAGAACATGTCATCAAAAAGAGAATTAGTCTTAAAAGCTTTTAAAGGAGAAGCAGTTGACCGTGTGCCAGTTGGATTTTGGCATCATTTTACAACAGAAGAAGAATGGTTGAAAGGATTTTCCAATCCGGAAATTATTGAAAAAAATCTCAATGGCCATAAAAACTTTCTTCACAAGGTCAAACCAGACTTTGTCAAACTTATGAGCGATGGTTACTTTGCTTATCCAAATCCAGCTATTCACAAAGGCCTTGAAAACATCTCAGATTTAGCAGGGATTGAACCGCTTGGAGCCGATCATCCATGGATCACAGAGCAAGTAGAGCTCGTTAAAAAAATCCGTGCTGGTTTTGAAGAAGACATTGTGGCTATCTACAATATCTTTGCTCCAGTGACCTACTTCAAATGGTTGGTCGGAGAAGTTTCGGGAGGAGATGACTTGATCGCAAACTTTATCGATCAAGATGCAGCAACTCTTAAAAAAGTATTGGATACGATTGGCCAAGATATTGCAAGTTTGAGCCAACGAATCATCAAAGAAGCAGGGGCAGACGGGATCTACCTCAGTGTTCAAAGCATCCAAGATGCGCGCGTGAGCCAAGAAGTTTATAAAAATAGTATTGCACCGAGTGAACTCCATGTCTTAGAGGCAGCCAATGAAGCCGGTGGCGTAAATATCCTTCATATCTGTGGCTACGAAGGAGCTCGCAATGATATCCATCTCTTCACAGGCTACCCAGCCCAAGTCATTAACTGGGCAGTTGGACCAGAAGGCATCAGCCTAGCAGAAGGACGCGAAATCTTCGGTGGACGCACGGTTCTTGGTGGTTTTGAAAATGGCAAAAATGGTCTTCTTTACACAGGAGATAAGGCTGCGATCCAAGCAGAAACCAAACGCATCATCGCAGAAACAGGAACCACAGGTTTGGTCATTGGTGCCGATTGTACGATTCCAAGTGACATTGATGAAGAACGAATCGAATGGGTTCGTGAAGCTGCAGCAGAATAAGGAAAATAGAAAGAGGGAGAACAGAGTATGAGTAAAAAAACATGGATTATCGGTGGGGTGGCAGTGCTTGCCATTGCAGGTGCAACCATTCTTGGACGGAGCTTGAACCATGCAAACGACAGCAGAGGCTCAACAGGATCGAACAAGGTGACAACCTTGAAAGTAGCCCACACTCAAAACTATGTACCGTATGATTTCGTTGATGAAAAAGGAGAGTCAGATGGCTATGAAGTAGCCGTTCTCAAAGCCATTGACGAAAAACTACCAGACTACAAGTTTGAGTACACCGGAACAAGTGATGACGATCTCTTGATTGGTCTAGAATCTGGTAAATACGATATCGGAACCAAAGGAGCTTGGTATACCGAAGAACGTGCCAAGAAATTTATCATTCCAAAAGAACCAATCGGAGCAAGTATCATCGGATTTACCGTCCGGAAAGAAGATGCGAATAAATACAAGAACATCGATGACTTCGCTAAAGAAAAAGGAAAATTGGTTCCAATTTCACCACAAAATGCACAATGGAATGTTATTAAAGAATACAATGAAAAGCATAAGGACCAACAAATCGAATTAACAGCTGCGGAATCTTTCAAAGTCGCAGATGCCTATGCTTGGGTTCTTGAAGGACGTTACGATGCCTTCTTTGATATCAAACTTTCCTTTGAAAAAGCTGTCACAGATAAAGATGGTTCTTACCACCAATATGCGGACAAACTGAGCTGGTTTGCCTACAAAGGAATTCCAACTTACCCATTGATCCATAAGGATAAGAAAAACGAAAAATTTGCGGAAGCATACAGCAAGGCCATCAAAGAATTGGAAAAAGATGGGACACTTGCTAAATTGTCGAAAAAATATTTCGGTGAAGATGTCTTCAGTTATGTAGATAAAGAGAAATAAGATGGAACTGGGTGCGCATAGCCCCAGCTTCCTTATTTCTATATGGATACAGAAAGGAAAAGAAACATGGTCTCATACGACATTTCCAAGGTCTGGTCATTTCTTCCAACCTTGGTCCAAGCCCTACCAGCGACCCTAGCTTTGATGGTTTTAACGACGGTTCTCGGTTCTGCATTTGGCTTGGTTTTGACCTGGGCACAAGTATCAGAAGATAAGGTAGGAGCAGGTCTGGCAAAAGGCTATGTCTTTATTTTGCGTTGTACTCCTCCGATTGTCTTGCTCTTTTTGGTCTTTTATGGACTTCCCCAATTTTTGAACTGGTGGTTGGGCATTGACATTGACCACTGGTCCAAGTTTGTCTTTGTCCTTGTTGCCATGTTTCTTCTCTTTGCCGCGATGATCTCTGAGGTTTTCAAGGCAGCCTATTTGGCCATTCCAAAAGGTCAGATGGAAGCGGGCTTGAGTATCGGCTTGACGCCGGCTCAAACCATTTGGCGGATTGTCCTTCCCCAAGCCTTTCGTGTGGCTCTTCCAAATATGACGACTGCCATCTTAAACCTCATGCGCGATGCCGCTTTGGCTTATACTATTGGCTTTATCGATATCATGGGAGCAGGAAACAACTTGATCAGTCGCAATCTTGGGAATTATTCCCTCGAAACGTATACAGCCGTAGCAGTGATCTACTGGGCAATTGCCCTTGTGATCTCCCTCTCCGCTCAACTCCTTGAGAAACGACTCAGTGTAACAGAAAGGTAGCTTATGGATTTCAATTTTATTAGTAAAACATTTCTAGCCACCTTGGGTGGTGTTCCAGTGACCCTTCTGATCATGGTCGTGTCGATTCTCTTGAGTTTTTTTCCAGCCCTCTTTTTGGCGCTCGGTCAGATCTATAAGGTCAAAGGGGTTCGCAGTTTCTCAGTGGTTTACTTGGCTTTTATTCGCGCGACGCCTCCGATTCTCTTGATTCTCTTCTTTTATAGTCTCTTTCCCAGCCTCTTGAATAGCTTTTTTAAGAGTATTGGCAGTCACTTTAATGTCTTTGAGATCAATCCCATTTACTATGCCTTTATCATCTTTAGCTTGATGACTACAGGGAGTCTGGCTGAAATTCTACGCTCAGCCATCCTGACCGTGGATAAGGGCCAGCTAGAAGCAGCGCAAGCCATTGGTTTGACCAATCGCCAAGCCTATATCCGCATTGTTTTTCCCCAAGCCCTGCGTTCAGCCCTGCCCAATTTGTGTAACTTGGTTATCAACTTGGTCAAAGGAACCTCCCTTGTCTTTGTCATGACCATCAAGGATATCACCGCCATTGCCAAGGTCGAAGCCTCTTATGGTTATCAATATTTTGAATCCTATCTCGTGATTTTTATTCTTTATATTGTCATTTGTGGGGTGATTCAGTGGGGATTCAACCTCTTGGAAAAACGCCTGACACTCGCTTAGAAGAAGGAGAAATAAGAAGATGTTAGAAGTAGAACACGTATCGAAAAAATTTAAGGACCATCAGGTCCTGGTAGATGTCAATCTCAAGGTTAATCAAGGGGACGTTGTCGTCATTTTGGGCCCATCTGGATCAGGAAAAACAACTTTCCTTCGTTGCCTCAACCACTTGGAAAAGGCAGACACAGGCCACCTAACCCTAGGTGGAAAAGAATATGACCTCTCAAAACTTAGCAAAAAAGAGATTCTAGAAATCCGCCAAAAGACAGCCTTTGTCTTCCAGCATTATAATCTCTTTGCCAACAAAACA
The DNA here is from genome assembly GCF_015557775.1 of Streptococcus parasanguinis. Taxonomy (GTDB): domain Bacteria; phylum Bacillota; class Bacilli; order Lactobacillales; family Streptococcaceae; genus Streptococcus; species Streptococcus parasanguinis_AA. Next base: position 124,279 of record NZ_JADNOY010000003.1, read on the forward strand.
GCTCTTGAAAATATCTTAGAAGGCCTGGTTGTAGCTCGTAAGATTCCAAAAGAAGAAGCCATCCGACGGGCGGAATCCGCCCTTGAAAAAGTTGGTCTCCTCGCTTATAAGGATTACTATCCTTCTCAATTATCAGGTGGTCAGCAGCAACGGATCGGAATCGCACGTGCCATTGCAGTGAAACCAGATGTGATCTTGCTGGACGAGCCGACTTCAGCACTGGACCCAGAGTTGGTTGGGGATGTCTTAGATGTCATGAAACAGCTAGCCCAAGAAGGAGTGACCATGGTTGTCGTAACGCATGAGATGAGCTTTGCGCGTGATGTGGCTAATCATGTCATCTTTATGGATGGCGGGCATATCATTGAAGAAAATGAGCCCCATGAATTCTTCAACAGTCCAAAGGAAGAGCGAACCAAACAATTCCTTTCACGGATTTTATCCGACGCCACTTATAGTGTCGAATACATGATTTAACAAGAGGCACACCTAGTAAGGGTGTGTTTTTTGGATTCTGGAAAAAATTTAAAAATTAGCTCATTTTTTAAAAATCATTACGAATAATATAAGTGAGAGGGAAATATGACTGATAAAAAACAACGATTTGTACTACTATTCTTACTGACTTTGTTTCTAGGAGGTTGCAGTCTTTTTACGGATAAAGCTGCTGAGAGAAGAGAAATGATTCAGATTGCAGAAAGCACGAAAATGGAGCGAGCGATAAGACACTTGTTAATCAGTATCGATCCGAAAGCTTTCACTTCAGAAGGAGTCATTCACTCCTATACCCTGATAAAAGGTGAATTGGAATACAATCCAATGGGAGGGATGAATGTTTATCTCGTGATCAATGGCGATAAAAAGTTAACGATCGATACGACTATTCAAATGGAAGATTCAGGACAGTTCGAAGCAGGTAGTTACGGTATTTCAGCAAAATTAGATGATCTGTTAAGTAAAGCAGAAGAGACTGGGAAATAAATTCATAGTGGAGTCATTCATGGAAGCATCAAAGGAAAATATGAGAACTAAAATAATAGGGACGTTATGGTTATTGCTAACCACTTTGTGCCTAGGAGGATGTAGTCTTACTACCGGACGATCAGAGCAACGAAGAGAAATGCTAGAGATTGCAGAGAGTAAGCAATCAAAAAGAGTTCTCGAAAATATATTGAGACAAGAAGATCCCAATGCCTTGACAGCGGAGGGGATTGTGAAGTCATATAAAATTAATATCCACCGGCTGAGATCTCATCCCATGGGAGGTTTGACGATAGAAATGATGGTTAATGAGGATGAGAATTTAACCATTACGACAACCTTAACCCAAGAGTCTGATGGTCATATGGAACAGAATGGAGTAGTCATTTCAGGGGAATTATCCAAGAAATTAGTAAACGATAAATAAGGAATTGCAAGAGAATGAAAAAAAGATACAGTATGACCGTAATCATGATTCTGTCAGGGCTATTTCTAGGAGGATGCAGTCTTATTACCGGACAAGCTACAAAGAAACAAGAAATGATTCAGATCGCAGAGAGCAAGAAGATGAAAGTGGCGATTGAGAATATGTTAAAAAAATTAGATCCAAAAGCACTTACACCAGAAGGAAAAATTAAAACGTATAAAATTTCTAAAGATGATTTAGATTATAATCCAATGGGAGGACTATTAGTAAAAATAGTCATAAATAATGATGATAAGTTAGTTTTGAGCACAACTATACAAGAAGATGCTACTACAGGGAAATATGAAGAGACCTATTTTGGGAAAACAGAGGAGTTAAGTGATTTATTAACCAACAATTAAAATAGGTAACCAGAAACATTTTCTGAATCAAAGCTGGTATGTTACATCAATAGTTAGTGCTTGTAACCTTTTGGCAATGTTTTTTAACAAAAGTAACATTTCAGACGTTGATGGAATTTTGTATAATAAATTTTAAGAAAACTAGAAAAAGAAACGGGAAGAAATGAAAAAAAGTAAATTTATTGTGTTGATAATGGTAGTATTTAGCCTGAGCTTAGGAGGCTGTAGCTTTTTTAATGGACAATCTGCAAAAAAACAAGAAATGATTCAAATCGCAGAGAGTAAGCAAATGAAAGTGGCGATTGAAAAATATTTAAAAAAACAGGATCCAGAGGCATTAACTCCAAATGGGAAAATAAAGACTTATAGGATTTTAAAAGACAAATTAAAATATAACCCAATGGGAGGACTGATTCTAGAGGTAGTCATTAACAATGATGATACATTAATAATCAATATGACAGTTCAAGAGGAAGATTCTGGGGAATATACCGTTGCAGCGTCTGGGATGCCAAAAAAGTTAACGAGACTAATAAGAGGAGAAAGTGATGGTCATTAATTCTAATTTTTCGGATCTTCAACATCAGAAAACATCCTTATTGGAATATCAACCGTTAGAAATGGGTCAAGATTATTCTATTAACGATGGAGATGATTATATTGGTAACTTAGCTCACATCTATGATAGTGTAAATGGCAATGAAGAACAGGTCTTTGTACTAACGGATAGTGGCAAGGGGGTTGAACAAGATCCAGTCCCCTATTCTGCTTCTGATGAAGATCGCGCCCAAATCCATGATGTGACAGTTTTGATGAAGGGATCTGAAACTGAAATAAGTACACAAAAATTACTCCATGATACATTTACAGATTGGGTAGGGACAGATTTGCCAGCAGCTTCCAATATTTTGAACCCTGGTGGTGCAAGCGAGTATGCAACAGAATATGCGAAGAATTATGCGCGAGATAAGGCTAAAAATGGTTTTAACAATGCTGTAGAAGCTTTTGAAGATGCAATTATTCCTACATCTGTTAATCTTCCACCGGAGGCCACTCCCTTAGGTAGGTTCATACAAAAAGCGATGGACAATCCTGTCAGCAATTTCATACAGGAAAAAGCATCAGATGCGGTCGGCTTTTTTGCAGAAAGAACAGCCGAAGAACAGGTTAAATTTCCTGCTTTAATGGGAGCTGCTTTTTTAAAAAAATACAATGATGAAAACGGTACTTTCCCGCCTCCGCAGTTTAAAGATGCTGCAGCTCATTTGAAAGAGGTGATCCGAAAATACCCCAATGCCAAGATCGATCTATACGGTCACTCTCTGGGGTCTATGAATATTCAGTATGCGCTTGCCTGTTTGACGGAAGAGGAAGCTTCTCATATTGGGACTGTCCATCTATACAATGGCCCTAATGCCTATCCTATTTTAACACCCGAGCAAAAAGCGCGTATAGATTCGCTGAAGTACAAAATTTACAACCACATTGACCATAAAGATTTGGTTAGCTTGGGCTATCAGGATTCTGGAAGCAAGGAATCCAGTGGGATTGTCAAGCACCTCAAAACTAAAAATTTGATAAATACTGGCCTGCAGCACATGATGCATGGTTATATCTATGATAAGGATGGGAATTTGGTTCTTGAAAAGGGAACGGAAGCCATCACTCGCAAGGAAATCATTGAAGAGCGGATGAAGGTTTACTATCGCCTAAAGGATAAATTACAAAAAACAGGTGGTGGACTGAGTTCAAGTGAACAAATCTATCTCGATGCCTTGCAGGCACGCTTGGCTTCTGATGAGCTGATTCGAGTAGTGGATGAAGGGCTGGAGCAAGCTCAGAAATCTAAGGCACGACTGGATACAGATTTAGAAGCTTTGGAGAAAGTATTACAGACCGTTCCGAAAGGCTTCATTCTCAATCTTTCCGAAGTAGAAGAGGCCTATGCACAGGCTGGTGCAACAAGGCAAACAGTTGTCACTCAAGTAAGAGAAAGGTTCGACAATCGTTTGGCTGCATATCAGTCCTTATCGAATGAATTTCATGCTTTAAACGAGCAAGTGAATACAGGAATTGAGCTCTTAAAAGCAAAAGATCAAAAAATAGCAGGAGAAATGAACCAGTGGGAACAACTAGCTTATTAATTTCATCTACTCTTTCAAAAAAGGAAAAGAAACTAGATCACTTGGAAAGAGAGTTCCAAAAAGCGCGCTTGGAGCTAGATGAAAAGCGTTGCCTAGTGGAAAGAAAACAGCAGCTCTTCACCCAGATGCTGGAAGAAGAGTATGCGATGGCAGCTTCCTTTTTACAACAGCAGGAGATTGATAGCAGTTGTGAATGGGAGTCCCTCCATCGCTGTATCGAAGAGTATGATCTCGAAGCTAGAGAAGCTGCACAAGTAGCCTTAAAACAGATCGAAATCGAGGAAGAGAATTTATGGCAATCCTACCGGAAAGATAGACGCCAACTGGAAGAGGAGTTTGCACAAGATAAAGTTTCATAGTATAGAAGAGGAGGAAGTATGGGTGATAGTCCAGTCAAAGATTTCTTTGATTTAGATATGAAAGATAAGATGAGGATCATCGAAAGCCGAAAGAAACTTGAAAAAGATTTAATCCGTGTTGTCTATGCGCCCATTTTATTGGCCTGCAAGGCAGGAGTTGAGAAACGTTACAATGATGGATTGACTGCGATTACAACAGTAGCTGAAGAAGACGTCCAGGTAGTTGGAAAACAACTGGATCAGTCCATGGTGGGTCAATTTGCTAAAAACGTACAGACGGTTATTCAAGAAAAAGCTGGTAAATTTAAATCTATCTAGCCAAGAACTTCTATTTAAATATAGAATCTGGAGTGACTCCAGATTTTTTTAATAAATTTAAAAAATTATGTAAAAAAGTGTTGACAAAGAATTCAGTCTGCGTTATAATAATTTATGTAAACAAAAAGAGGTTGAAAAACCTACTGGTTTACAAGATCAATAGTGGAAAGGAGATGGTGATATGCTATTTCCAGAATTAAGACAACTAATTGATAAAAGGAAAAATAGAAACTGTTAGCCTGTAGGGCTATTATTATATAAATGAATTTAAATTATGTAAACAATCAAACAGCAGCCAATTGGTCTGCTAATTTTCAAGAATGAATTAAAATTATGTAAATTAGAGGTATACAATATGAACAACAACTTTAACAATATGGATGATCTTTTCAATCAACTAATGGGAAACATGGGTGGTTTTCGTTCTGAAAGCCGTCGCTACATGATCAACGGTCGTGAAGTGACACCAGAAGAATTCGCTATTTACCGCCAAACTGGTCAACTTCCAAATGAAGGAAGCGAGCAAGTGCAACACCATCAAGGTAAAGGAATGAAACAAGATGGGATCCTTGCAAAACTTGGTCGCAACTTGACCGAAGAAGCTCGTGAAGGAAAATTGGATCCGGTCATCGGACGTAATAAAGAAATTCAAGAAACTGCTGAAATCTTGTCTCGTCGTACCAAGAACAACCCTGTCCTTGTAGGGGATGCCGGTGTTGGTAAAACAGCAGTTGTAGAAGGTTTGGCACAAGCTATTGTGAACGGGGATGTTCCAGCTGCTATCAAGAATAAAGAAATCATCTCGATTGATATTTCTGGTCTAGAAGCTGGTACGCAATACCGTGGTAGCTTTGAAGAAAATATTCAAAATCTGATCCAAGAAGTCAAAGCTATGGGAAATGTTATTCTCTTCTTTGATGAAATCCATCAAATCCTTGGTGCAGGTAGCACAGGTGATGGTCAAGGCTCTAAAGGTCTTGCGGATATCATCAAACCTGCTCTTTCACGTGGGGAATTGACAGTCATTGGTGCAACGACTCAAGATGAATACCGTAACACTATCTTGAAGAATGCAGCTCTTGCTCGTCGTTTCAACGAAGTGAAAGTCAATGCTCCATCAGCTGAAGATACTTTCAAGATTCTCCAAGGGATCCGTGATCTTTATGAAAAACACCACAATGTCATCTTGCCAGATGAAGTTTTGAAAGCAGCAGTTGATTATTCTATCCAATACATTCCACAACGTAGCTTGCCTGATAAGGCCATTGACTTGGTCGATGTAACAGCTGCTCACTTGGCGGCTCAACATCCAGTAACAGATGTCCATGCTGTGGAACATGAAATTGAAGAAGAAAAAACCAAACAAGAAGAAGCTGCGGCTAAAGAAGATTACGAAGCAGCTTTGAAAGCAAAAGTTCGTATCGAAGAGCTTGAAAAGAAAATTGAAAACCATACAGAAGACCATAAGGTAACTGCAACAATCAACGATGTGGCTGAATCAGTAGAACGGATGACGGGTATCCCAGTGTCTCAAATGGGTGCAACTGATATCGAACGTTTGAAAGATATGGGTCACCGTTTGCAAACCAAGGTTATCGGTCAAGATAAAGCCGTTGAAGCAGTGGCACGTGCCATCCGTCGTAACCGTGCAGGATTTGACGAAGGGAACCGTCCAATCGGTAGCTTCCTCTTTGTAGGTCCTACTGGTGTCGGTAAGACTGAATTGGCTAAACAATTGGCTCTTGATATGTTCGGAACCAAAGATGCCATCATCCGTTTGGACATGTCAGAATACAGCGACCGCACAGCCGTTTCTAAATTGATTGGTACAACTGCTGGTTATGTTGGTTACGATGACAATAGCAATACTTTGACAGAACGTGTTCGCCGTAACCCTTACTCAATCGTCCTTCTCGATGAAATTGAAAAGGCAGATCCTCAAGTGATCACCCTTCTCCTTCAAGTCTTGGATGATGGTCGTTTGACAGATGGTCAAGGGAACACGGTCAACTTCAAGAACACTGTGATTATCGCCACTTCAAACGCTGGCTTTGGTTACGAAGCTAACTTGACAGAAGATGCGGATAAACCAGAACTCATGGATCGTTTGAAACCTTACTTCCGTCCAGAATTCTTGAACCGTTTCAACGCTGTCATTGAATTCTCACACTTGAGCAAGGAAGACCTTTCTAAGATTGTTGATTTGATGTTGGTAGATGTCAATAAGACCCTTTCTAAGAAAGAAATCGACTTGGCAGTGAGCGATGCAGCTAAAGAATATATGACTGAAGAAGGTTATGATGAAGTGATGGGTGTTCGTCCACTCCGTCGGGTAGTTGAACAACAAATCCGTGACAAAGTCACAGACTTCCACTTGGATAACTTGGATGCCAAACATCTCGAAGCAGACATGGAAGATGGTGTCCTTGTGATCAGAGAAAAAGACACAAAGAAGGAAGAAAACACTGATAAACAAGCAGACTAAGGCGAATTAGTTTGTGAAAAATAGAGACTGCTATCATATAGCAGTCTTTATTTTTTCTTCCCACCTGGGGGAAATTATTCGCCGTATGAGGCGAAAAATACCCTATTTGGGCTAAAAAAACATCAATAATTAGTGAAATTAATCCAATTTGAGCAAAATTATTAATAAATAAAGAAAATAAGTATATAATCTATACAAGAATAAAATTTGAGGAATGGAAGTAAGATGAGCAATACAATTGATATCTACTCAACTCCCGAATACAGAAAAGTGGAAGCCGTTGTTCAACTGATGGTTGACGGTCGCTTGACGAGCTATCGTGTCGCAACTGAAACAAACATCAGCAAAATGAGCCTAGCGACTTTGACGAAGGGAACGAGTAAAATCAAAAATATTACCTATCAAACGGCTTTGGCCTTGATTGATTGGTATGATGAGAATCATGAAAAGTATGGCATTACGATTGACTAGTCAGTAGCCCACTTTTCGTGGTTTTTTTCTTTTTCATCAAAACTTGCCTCCTCTCTGAGACTGAGGTCTGATTTTGCTTGAAGAGGATGGGGAAACTTGAAAAGACGGGCGAAATTTGATATAGTATAGCATATATGAAAATTAAAGGAGAAACATATGCAAGGCGGAAGTTTGCTAATTATGCTCGTTCTTATGGTCGGTTTGATGTACTTCATGAGCCGTAGCCAAAAGAAACAGTACCAAAAACGGATGGAAAGTTTGAATAAACTTCAAAAAGGAAATGAAGTCATCACGATTGGTGGCTTGTACGGAACCATCGATGAAGTCGATACAGATCGCAAGACCGTTGTCTTGGATGTTGATGGTGTCTACCTGACCTTTGAATTGGGAGCGATCAAAACAGTTCTTCCTGTATCAGAAGGAATCTCAGCTACTGCTACAGAAGGCGCTAGCTCAGATGCCGATTCAGCCATCGAAGAATAATCATCAAAGAAGAGGCAAAGGCCTCTTTTTTGGTGGGCAAATAGGACGATGTGATGAAGGAAAGCCTTGCTGGTTCAAAAAAGAGGCCAGAGTCCCTATTTTATGGGGATTTATGGTATAATGAAGCGATAAATATTGAAATAGGTAGAAAAACATGTTTCGTTTTAAGAAAAAAGAAAAAATCGAGATACCTTTAGAAGTCCCGAAACACATTGGGATCATTATGGATGGCAATGGTCGCTGGGCGAAAAAGCGGATGCAACCGCGCGTCTTCGGTCATAAGGCGGGGATGGAAGCTCTCCAAGAAGTGACGATTGCAGCAAAAAATATGGGGGTTCAGGTCTTGACGGTCTATGCCTTTTCTACGGAAAACTGGACACGCCCTGAAGATGAAGTCAAGTTCATTATGCACTTGCCGGTCGAGTTTTATGATCATTTCGTCCCCGAATTGCATCGCAACAATGTCAAGATTCAAATGATCGGTGATACCAAGAAATTACCAAAAGAAACGCTGGAGGCTTTGGAAAGAGCAGAAGCAATGACCCATCTCAATACAGGCTTGATCCTGAATTTCGCACTCAATTATGGTGGACGTGCTGAGATCACTCAGGCCGTGAAGCAGATCGCCCAAGAAGTCTTGGATGCGAAGTTCAGTCCAGAAGATATCACAGAAGAGATGATCGCAGATTCTCTCTATACCGAGAGTTTGCCACGCGTCCTAAGGGATCCAGATTTGATTATTCGTACCAGCGGAGAGATCCGTTTGAGTAATTTCCTTCCTTGGCAGGCTGCTTATAGTGAGTTGTATTTCACAGATGTGATGTGGCCAGATTTTGGAGAGGAAGCACTACGAAGTGCCATAGTAGAATATAGCCATCGCCATCGGAGATTTGGTGGTGTTTAGGAGAAGATGATGACGAAAGATTTACAAAAACGTGTGATTTTTGGAGGAATTGCCCTGCTCTTTTTCATTCCAACAGTAATGGTTGGAGGGGTGTTCTTCCAGATTGTGATTGGCTTGATCGCCATGCTAGGGGTTCATGAATTGCTCAAGATGAAGGGACTTGAGACAGCGACCTTTGAAGGAGCGCTAGCCATGTTAGCGGCCTTCGTCCTGACTTTGCCGATTGAGGACTACCTCCCTTACCTTCCAGCAGATGGCAATATGATTGCCTATGGTTTGGTTGTCTTGATTCTCATGGGGACAACTGTTCTTGCTCAGAATTACAATTATGAAGATGTAGTCTATCCCATTGCGTCTAGCTTTTATGTTGGACTTGGTTTCCATTCCTTAGTAGATGCGCGTATCGCTGGAATCGACAAAGTTCTTTTAGCCCTCTTTATTGTCTGGGCTACAGATTCAGGTGCTTACCTGGTCGGAAGTCAATTTGGGAAACGCAAGCTCATGCCTGCAGTCTCGCCGAATAAAACGATAGAAGGCAGTCTTGGCGGAATCTTGTCTGCAGTTGCGGTAACCGTGATCTTTATGATTGTGGATCGCTCTGTGGCAGGTGGACATGGTTTTCTTGCTATGATTTTCTTCACCATCCTCTTTAGTATTGCAGGTCAGTTTGGAGATCTGGTAGAGAGTGCGATTAAACGCCACTTCGGTGTAAAAGATTCTGGAAAATTTATTCCAGGACACGGCGGTGTCCTAGACCGCTTTGATAGTTTGATTTTTGTCTTTCCCTTGATGCATTTCTTGGGCTTGTTCTAAGACAGAAGAGATAGAAAGGAAACCACATATAGAACGATGCAGTTTATTGCCTTTATTGTTATTTTTGGAGTGATCGTTCTCGTTCACGAGTTTGGTCATTTCTATTTTGCAAAAAAATCGGGCATCCTGGTGCGAGAATTCTCGATCGGGATGGGTCCAAAGATCTTTGCCCATATTGGTAAAGATGGAACAGCTTATACCATTCGCATCCTGCCTTTAGGTGGCTATGTGCGTATGGCTGGCTGGGGTGAGGATACAACTGAGATTAAAACCGGAACGCCTGTCAGCTTGACGCTAAATGAGGCTGGGAAGGTCGTCCGGATTAATCTTTCAGGAAAGAATCTGGATCAGACAGCCCTTCCCATGAATGTGACCCAGTTTGACTTCGAAGACAAACTGGAGATTACGGGCTTGGTTCTCGATGAGACAAAGACCTATAGTGTCGATCATGATGCGACTATTGTTGAGGAAGATGGGACAGAAGTGCGGATTGCACCGAGAGATGTTCAGTATCAGAATGCCAGCATTTGGGGACGGTTGATCACCAACTTTGCGGGTCCTATGAACAACTTTATCCTTAGTATTGTCGTCTACTCACTTTTAGCCTTTATGCGCGGTGGTGCGATTGACTACTACAGCAACAACGTTCAGGTGGCACCCGATGGGGCGCTGGCTAAGGTTGGTGTTAAAAGTAATGTTCAGATCCTTCAAGTTAACAACGATACCGTCAGCAACTGGGATGAGTTGACAGATGCTGTCGAAAAAGCAACCAAGGATAGCAAGACAGCTCCTGAATTGACCCTGAAGGTCAAAGCAGACGGCCAAGAAAAAGAAGTCAAAGTGAAGCCAACCAAGTCAGGGAATCGTTATTATCTGGGTGTGACAAACGGCCTCAAGACGGGATTTGTGGATAAACTCTTGTCTGGTTTTACAGATACCTGGAATACAGCGACACGGATTTTGGGAGCTTTGAAAGATATCATTTTCCACTTTAGTCTCAATAAACTGGGTGGTCCGGTCGCTATCTACAATGCCAGCTCACAAGCTGCTCAATTAGGGATTCCGGCAGTCTTGTCTCTTATGGCCATGCTCTCTATTAATATTGGCATCTTCAATCTAATCCCGATTCCCGCTTTGGATGGTGGGAAAATCTTGATCAATTTGATCGAGGTCGTCCGGAGAAAACCACTGAAACAGGAAGTAGAAACCTATATGACGCTTGCAGGTGTAGCTGTAATGGTTATTTTGATGATTGCTGTCACCTGGAATGATATTATGAAATTATTTTTGAAATAGAAAAGGATATTGTCCATGAAACAAAGTAAAATGTTGATTCCAACGCTTCGCGAAATGCCAAGCGATGCCCAAGTCATTAGCCATGCTTTGATGTTGCGTGCAGGTTATGTTCGCCAAGTATCAGCTGGTGTCTATTCTTATCTGCCATTAGCAAATCGAGTCATTGAAAAAGCAAAAGGCATCATGCGCCAAGAATTCGAAAAAATTGGAGCAGTAGAAATGCTTGCTCCAGCCCTTTTGAGTGCGGATCTCTGGCGTGAATCTGGTCGTTACGAAACTTACGGGGAAGACCTCTATAAGTTGAAAAACCGTGAAGGCTCTGACTTTATCTTAGGTCCAACTCACGAAGAAACCTTTACCGCTATTGTGCGCGACTCCGTAAAATCTTACAAACAATTGCCATTGAATCTCTACCAAATTCAACCAAAATACCGCGATGAAAAACGCCCACGGAACGGTCTTCTGCGGACCCGTGAGTTCATCATGAAAGACGGTTATAGCTTCCATGCCAACTACGATAGCTTGGATGTCACTTATGATGAATACAAGGCAGCTTATGAGCGGATCTTCACCCGCAGTGGCATCGACTACAAAGCCATCATCGGTGATGGTGGTGCCATGGGCGGAAAAGATAGCCAAGAGTTTATGGCTGTTACACCTGCTCGTACAGACTTGGATCGTTGGGTTGTTTTAGACAAATCAGTAGCTTCCTTTGATGAAATTCCAGCAGAAGTCCAAGAAGAAATCAAAGCAGAATTGCTCAAATGGATGGTCTCTGGTGAAGATACCATTGCCTATTCAAGTGAATCCACCTATGCTGCCAACTTGGAAATGGCTACTAACGAATACAAGCCAAGTAACCGTGTTGTAGCGGAAGAAGAAGTGAAACGCGTGGAAACACCAGGTGTCAAATCGATTGATGAAGTAGCTGCATTCTTGAATGTTCCAGAAGAAGCTACTATCAAGACTTTGGTTTACATCGCAGATGGTGAGCCTGTTGTTGCCCTTCTCGTAGGTAATGATCAGCTCAATGAAGTGAAGTTGAAAAACCACCTCGGCGCAGACTTCTTTGAACCTGCAACCGAAGTGGAAGTGAAAGAATTATTAGGAGCTGATTTTGGCTCTCTCGGTCCAGTTGATCTTCCTGAAAATGTTAAGATTATCGCAGACCGCAAGGTCCAAGACAGCCGTAATGCAGTAGTCGGTGCCAATGAAACAGGCTACCACTTGACTGGTGTCAACCCAGGACGTGACTTTACTGCAGAATACGTCGATATCCGTGAAGTTCGTGAAGGCGAAATCTCACCAGATGGGAAAGGGTTCTTGAACTTTGCACGTGGGATCGAAATCGGTCACATTTTCAAACTCGGTACACGCTACTCCGCTAGCATGGGAGCAGATGTCTTGGACGAAAACGGTCGTGCAGTTCCGATCATCATGGGCTGCTACGGAATCGGTGTCAGCCGTCTTCTTTCAGCTGTTATGGAGCAACATGCACGCCTCTTTGTCAATAAGACTCCAAAAGGGGAATACCGTTACGCTTGGGGGATTAACTTCCCTAAAGAATTGGCGCCATTTGATGTGCATTTGATTCCAGTCAATGTCAAGGATGAAGCAAGCCTTGCTTTGACCGATCGGATCGAAGAAGCTTTGGTGAATAAAGGCTACGAAGTCTTGGTGGATGACCGAAATGAACGCGCTGGTGTCAAATTCAGCGATAGTGATTTGATTGGACTTCCAATCCGCGTAACAGTTGGTAAGAAAGCAGCTGAAGGCATCGTTGAAGTGAAAATCAAAGCGACAGGAGATACCATTGAAGTTCATGCGGACAATCTCCTTGAAACTCTTTCAATCTTGAACAAATAAGAAAAAGCTTTCTGAGCTCTCACCAGTGTGGTGATGAAACTCAGGAAGCTCTTTTTATTTTTCTTCTTTGAGGCCTTGATCTTTGAAATAGGTAAAGAGATCTTGAGGTTTGCCATTGAGGTATTTCTTGAACTCGGCTCTTTCTTCCTCCCCTTGATCCCCGTAGATGGAAGCAAACTCATCTTTCTTGATTTTTGAGAAGTCAGCTTGTAAGACCTTGGCATAGGATTGTTTATCTTTCGAAATTTGAATGCGGAAGCTAAGACCAGGCTTGCCATTTAAGCTTTTATAGATATCGCTATGTTCTAATTCTTCTTGGTAGATTTCCTTTAACTCGGAAAGATCCATGTCTTGCAAATCTGAGGAAATGGGTTCAAAACTAAGAAAAGTAAAAGAGACAATTTCATCTTTTTGTAGCCGATTTGAATTTTGTTTTGGTGGTGATCGCCGAGGTCACTAACAAAGGTCTTGTTTTGGACTTGCTCCTTTTTGGTTTGAGTGGCCTCTTGCTTGGAAGAAGCGTTAGTAGTCCCTTTGCCTTGTTGGCCTTGGCTACAAGCGGTAAGAGCTAGTAGACAGACAGAGACAAGTAGAAATTTTTTCATATATACTCCTTATAGGTTAATGGTGTTCGATCTTGTATGAAACAAGTTTTGAACAGGTTTCATTATACCATAAAAGTTTTAAAAATGAAAAAATATACAAAAGTCATCGAAATTTGCTTTTAAAAACACCTAAAATCAACAACTTTTATCTATGTGTTGAGTTAATATAAAAGGACAGAGTGTCTTCTTTTCTTTCCAGAAATAATACTAGTTGGAGACTATTAGGGCAAGGAATTCAGGAAATATATTACGATTTTATGACAAAATGTTACACATCTGTAACAAAGTTACAATATTTTATCAGTTACCCCTCTAAACTTGACATTCTGGCAATATTTCATTAAGATACTTTTAAGTAAATAATACAAAAAGGGAGCAAAAGGTAAAATATACAGTTATCTGGCATTTTACTAATTCGTACTAAAATGTATTGTTTATGAAAAAAATATAAGGGTATCAGCCCAAAAGGAGAAACACATGGCTCAAATTAAATTAACTCCAGAAGACCTACGTCAATCAGCACAACGCTATGCACAAGGTTCTCAAGACATCGATCAAATCCTTACTACTTTGACTCATGAACAACAAGTCATCGACGCAAACTGGGATGGATCTGCATTTGATAGCTTTGAAGCACAATTCAACGAATTGTCTCCAAAAATCAAACAATTCGCTCAATTGTTGGAAGACATCAACGGTCAATTGATCAAAGTTGCTGATATCGTTGAACAAACTGACCAAGATATCGCTGCACAAATCCACTAAGATAGTCTTGGAGGTGATCTTACTTCTTGTAGGTAGATCACCCTTTTGTCTTTTGATATATAGAAAATAGGGGTTAGATTCTTAATTCCTAACCCCTATTTTGTATCTATGAATTAGAAAAAGGAAAAGGTATGGAAGTTAAAAATAAAAAATGGTTAAAATACATTGGTCAGAGCGCAGTTGTGCTCCTTTTGATGGGATCTGTAGTGGGTCTTTATACGACGGTTCAAAAGGACCAAAAGCAAAACGAAGCCAAGACCGTACAAACGACAGAAAACACCAAGCTCAATATTGCGGTGGTCAATGAAGACAAGGCGGTTAAACTGAATGATAAAGAATACAACCTTGGGGCTAGCTATGTAAAGAATATCGAACGGGATAATTCGCAAAACTGGTCTGTCCTCCCTCGTGGAGCCGCTGAGTCAGGGCTTGCAGATGGCAAGTACCAGTTGATGATCGTCATTCCAAGTGACTTCTCAGAGAAGGTCTTGGAAGTGAACGCAGTCAATGCAGAGAAGACAACTGTGACGTATAAGGTCAATGCGGCTGGGAATTCTCAGGTTGAGAACGAGGCCAATAAAGTCGCTAAAGATATCGTTTCAGACTTGAATAGCCAGTTGGTTGATATGTATATGGTCAGTATTCTAAGCAACCTTTATACAGCTCAGAAAAACGTGGAGACAAGTAACAAGATCCAATCGACCAACATTGGTTCTTACCGAAGCAACTTGCTGGATTCGGCTTTAGATTCCAAAAATATCTTCCCGAGTCTCTATAGCTTGTCGACATCATCTGTCGAGTCGAATAATGCCTTGAAGACAGTTCTTGAGTCTTATACCCAGGCTTTTGATCAGTTGACCCAATCTCAGGATCAGTACGGTCAAAACTTCGACACATTGATTAAGCAACGCTCTGAGGACAAGATCAGCCATGAAGAGTTCATGAACCAGCTGATGTCTATGAATCAGTCTGTTGTCAGTGAAAAGACGCAAGAGTTGTATAAGAATTTACAACAAAACCAAGAAGCGATTACCAAGCAATTGAGTCAACCAGCTGAAACAGAAGGAGATGCTTCAGGGACCAAGACCTATGCAGGCTTGACCAAAGATGTGAATGATCGTGTGGCAGACCTCGAAAAAGGGATCAAGGCAGAACGTGACAAATTAGATGAGCACGAAAAGAACATCGAGTCTACTGTAAAAGCGAAGATCCTTGACTACTATGGTCTAAAAGAAGGAGACAAAGTCACCCTTCGTACCTTGATTGGGAAGACAAAAATCGAAACTCTCAGCAATGCTCGTAATAAAGCGGATGATGACATTCGTCAAGCAATTGAAAAACTTCCGTCTTTAGATCCAGCTAGTCTTAATCTGAATAAATATGGCAACCTCAATTCAGCAATTAATTTTGATAGTACTTTTGCTGGGACGATGGCGCAAGCAAATGGAAATGCTGATGAATTAAAAACTTTGGCTGCAGAAGTAGATGCCAAATCAACTGCAGTTGCCGATGTCCTCAATGCTAAATCTGGAAAACAGAAGGTTAGCATCCAAGTACCAGCAGGAGTCAAGGTTGATACTTGGACCTATGATGGACATACTTATGCAGGTAGTGGCGAGCAGGAAGTCGAACTGAAAGATGGCAAACAAATCCAAATTCACCTCGCTGAAGATGGAGGAGCTATGCCAAGCGCGATTGATGTTGAAGTTCTTGTGAATGGGGTTTCTTCAACCAGTGTGACCGTATCTGCAGAAGACTTGAAAACAGCTGTTGCTAACTATGCGTCGAAAGCTAGTGAAATCGCCTTGGATTATCAACGCGCAGGAGCATTGATCGATGCTTACTATCCAAAAGATGACAAGGGAGATCGTCAATCGCTCTATGATCCAATCGAAGATATGGATTTGACGGAAGCCTTGGTCAATGTCGTGAAATCCGCGGTTACAAGCAATATCAATGACTACCGTAAGAGTATTGAAACGGATGAATCTGGGGATGCAACGAAGAGTGTGAAAGCCCAGTTAGATGGTACCCTTAAACAGTTGCAAGACTTGGGACCACAATTGCAGGCTAATCTTCAAGCCATCGAAAACACCAACAAGGATCTAACCCAAAATATCAACGATCAATTGAAGCAGTATGCAGACCTTCAAAAACGCCTAGAAGAGATCTCAAAAGCGCAAGAAACAGTGACACAGGCTCAAACCAAGACCGATGCAGACTTGTCAGCTCTTGGTTCTGAATACACCTCCTTGTTGACTTCGACAGAAGGTGTTAAGAGTTCATCTCGTAGCAATGTGGACGCTGCCAACTCTACCAATGAAATCTTTAGCCAATTGAACAAAGAATTGGAAAGAGCCCAAGGCAATACAGAGAAATTGTCTAGCAATGCAGAGAGCTTGATGGGTGAATTCGATAAGGAATTGTCTGAAAATGGAAACTTCGTTGAAGCCTTCCGCAAAGTCTTCAACAATGCTTACGAAAATGGTGTGCCAAATGAAGTCTTGCTCGACTTCTTGTCAAATCCAGTTGCAGAGAAATCTTCTTCTGTGAAAGCGACCATCAACGTCTACCGTCCATTTATCTGGATCTTTATGCTAGAAATCTTGAGCCTCTTTACAGCTTATCTCTTTGCGACTCAGCCAATCATCCGTAAGGTGAAAGATCGCTTCAAATTAAATCGCTTGCAAGAATCAGATCTCTTGTCTGTCGGTGTCCTTGTGGGACTTTCTCTCATCCTTGGACTGGTGATCGGAATGATTTCAAGTATTCAACTCTCTGTTGGTCGTGAATATGTACCTTCATGGGTATTCTTAGCGGTTCTAGCAAGTTTTGTCTTGGTACAACTGCAATACCTCCTCTTGAAACACTTCCGTGTGATTGGAATGGGACTGGCCTTCTTCATGTTGATCAGCTATGTCTACCTATCAAGCGCGATCGGAACGACCGCGACCTTGTCAGGCCTTCCAGCACTGGTGAAAAATGTCAACCTCCTTTCTATTTTAGAAGGACAGTTTGCGGGTTACTTTGATGGACAAACAGCCGGTATCGGCGTCTTCTTCGGATTGTTGGTCTTCTTCGGTCTTTTGGCGGTTGCCAATATCTTCATTCCAAAGAAGTTTACTCAAACAAAGGAAATTGAATCAAGCTTATGAAAAAAATGATGTATCTTCTCTTTGTCTTTAGTCTCTTGCCAGTAGTTGTTGTTTCTGCAGATGATTTTATCGATAATCGTCTGCAGGTCAACAACTCACGTCTTGAGACAGAGCAGGAAAAGACACTCGGGGGCCAATTGGATGCGACTGAGTCTCTTTTCAATGAGAAGGATCAGAAAAAATTAGCAGATGAAAAACGCAAGCAAGAGAAACAATTGACCGATTCAGACGGCCAGTTGTTTTCTGCTATAAAGGGAAAGAAAAAAACAGGGCCTGAAGCGGACCTGTTCCAGCCTGAAAATCAAAAATTATCTAAATTCGAGTCCAATGTGGAGGACAATTCGGCCAGCTTGTCGGATTTTATTCCAGCCTTGCAAATGCTGGCTTGGAGTGCCCTTCTCTTTGGGATTGCTGGCTATATTTCCTATCGAATCTATAGAAAAGAGGCCTAAATGGAGCAACATATCAATGTCACCTTCCGTATGAATGGTGCAAGCCATGATCTCCGAATCCCAACACGGATGGAGGTGCGACGCTTGATTCGGGAATTGGATCAGATCTTTGGGTCTGCCATGGAACCTAGAAGCAAGTATCAGTTGCGCGTGGTAAATAAGGGCATCTTGCTGGATGAAGGCAAGGTGGTACAAGAGTATCCGATCACGAGTGGTGATCTGATCGAGATTGAGGAGTGGTAAGGTGAAAGAAGAACAATTTACACTGGAAGAACAAGTCTTCCGTTTTGAAAAAGAAGACACGAGCTGGCAGCTGGACCTCAAGCGTTCAGAAGTGGATAGCCAGGATTTACGCAATTTATGGATTTTGGATCTCCATCATCCCTTGTTTTTAGAGCAGAGCATGACAGCGGATCAAGACCAGATTCATCTGACCTATCAGACAGATGCTCTGGGCTTGAGTGCAGAAGAAATCCAAGAATTACCGGTTTCAGACCGTCTACGTCTAGCTATTAATGTCTTAGATTTGGCGCCAGCCTTGGAGCTTCCGGTGACCTTTATGTTGCATCCCATCAATTTGTTTGTGACCAAGGATGCGCAAGTCAAGATCGCTTACCGCGGGGTTCCGGGAATGATGGTGCCACGCAAGTGGGATCAGGTTGAATTCTTGCGCCAGGCCAAGTGTTATGCGGTCACTCTTTTTGGGGACTGGGATTTCATGGAGCTCTATCAAGGCACGCTCGAATTAGAAGATCTGCCAGATTTCTTGGTGGAAATCCGTGATGCTGCTAGCTTAGAAGAGATGAAAGTTCTCTTAGAGAAAGCCTACCAAGAACGCAAGGAAGAGGAAGAAAAGACCTTGACCTTGGTTTCAAGTCGTCAACACCGAATCTTTAAGTTGGCAACAATATGGCTTTCAGCTGTAGTGGCCCTCTTACTCTTGCCTTTGATCTATTTAGTCTTTTTCCAAGCACCCTTTAAAGAAAAGTTGCTTCAAGCGGATACAGCCTATCTCAAAGTAGACTACACCGGTGTGATCGATGAGCTAGAGGGAGTAGCTCCAAGCAGTCTTCCAACGACACAGAAATATGAGTTGGCGACGTCTTATTTGCAAGGCTTGAATTTCTCAGAGGACCAAAAGAAGGTCATCCTTAACAATGTTACGCTCAAGTCAGATAGCCTCTATCTCCACTACTGGATCTATATCGGCCGTCATGACTTTACCCAAGCGCTGGATACAGCCAAGCGGATCGACGATTCAGACTTGATTATCTATGCCCTTCGTAAAGAAATCAAGGCGACACGTGATAGCGAAAAACTCTCTGGTGAACAGCGCGAGAAGAAACTCTCTGAGCTTGAGGGTGAATACAAAAAATACTGGGATGCCCGCTCTAAACTCTTGGAAGCAGAGACAGATGAAACCAAATCTTCCACTAGCAGCTCAACAACAGCTTCATCTACAGAAGGCTCCTCAACAGAAAGTTCGTCTTCTACAACTGCAAGCTCGACTGAGTCTAGCGACCACAAGGAGTAGTCTATGAAAAAACGTATCATACTCTATAAAAAAGGTTTTCGCTATGAGCTAGCGCTAGAAGAGGGGAAAACAGCGACCGTATCGAATCAAGAAACAGCTCAGTTGACCCTGGCTTCGCAAGAAAATCCCCTTCATTTTCAATGGAGTCAAGGAGAAATCTTCTACCAGTATGGTGAAGACAAGGGTGTGCTTGAAAATAGTACGATCCTTGGGGATGTAGTCTGCTACTTGGCGACAGGAGAAGTCCATACCTATGAACTGCTAGACAAGGAAGAGATCCTTGTAGCAGATGAAAAGGGTGCGGATGTGCGCTTGCACTATCCAGTACGCTTTCTCCTTGTGAAAAAAGAGCAGACTTGGACTTGTCAGCTCTTATCTGGAAAACTCTACCATAACCACAAACTCGTCAGTGAAGCGACTTTTCCACTGGCCTTTGGGGATGAACTTGCCATTGGAGATGTGACCTTTAAGCTCTATCCAGAAGAATTTGGTGTGGAAGGGGCTGTCGAAGTAAGTCCTTATCTGGTGCCACGCTTGCATTCGCGTTACGACTTTTACAAGGACTATCCAGAGTACCACCGGTCTCCGCGGATCATCTACCGGAGTTCGGAAGACAAGATCTTGATCAATCCTCCGGGAGCGGAGCCTCAAAAGCCATCGGATGAACTCTTGAAGTTGATCATGCCACCCCTCATCATGGTTGGGGTGACCCTCTTGATCACCATTTTCCAACCACGGGGGCTCTATATCATCGCGACGGTATCCATGTCTGTGGTTAGTGTGATCTTTTCGGTCCAAGGCTTCTTCAAGAATCGTAAGAAATACAAAGAAGACAAGAAAGAGCGCGTGGAGCTCTACCATCTCTATCTCAAGGACAAGGCCAAGGACTTGGAACAGCTATCTCGGAAGCAGCGAGAAGGCATGTTTTACCATTTCCCAGCGATCGAAGATTTGACCAAGATGGTCAAACGCTATGACTCGCGGATCTACGAAAAAACACCGCTTCATTTTGACTTTTTGGCCTATCGTTTGGGCTTAGGCAAGGTTCCAACCAGCTATGAGCTCAAATATGGTCAGGAAGAGCGTAGTGGGAAGAAAGATGCATTGGAAGAAGAAGGCTATACTCTGTTCCAAGCTCATCAAAAGATCGACAATCTTCCGATTGTAGCAAGCCTAAATCGGGGACCTGTAGGGTACGTCGGTCCTCGCCCTATCGTGCTAGAACAGTTGCAACTCCTGGTTGCCCAATTAGCTGTCTTTCACTCTTACCATGATCTGACCATTATTCCGATCATTCCAGAAGAGGAAAAAGAAAGCTGGGATTGGATGCGCTGGTTACCTCATGCAACTCTGCAAGATATGAATGTCCGTAGCTTTGTCTACAATCAGCGGACACGCGATCAGGTCTTGAACAGTCTTAACCAAATCCTCAAGCTCCGCAAGGCGCAAAAAGAGGAAGAAAAAGCCAATGATACCAAGATCTTCCACCCGCACTATGTGGTCCTCATCACCGATGAAACCTTGATTTTGGACCATGTCATCATGGAGTTCTTCCGTGAGGATCCGACAGAGCTAGGATGCTCTATCATCTATGTGGCAGATGTGCTCTCATCTCTTTCTGAAAATATCCAAACCGTTATCTCCATCAAGGACCGCAACCAAGGGCAATTGCTCTTGCAAGAAGGGGTTCTTCGTGAGCTTGACTTCCAATTGGATCACTTCCCTGAAGGTTATGACAAGGAAGCCATCTCGCGTGGCCTTGCCCCTCTCAAGCATATCCAACAGCTTAAGAGTTCAATTCCAGACTCGGTGACCTTCCTTGAAATGTACCAGGCGGAAACTTTTAATGACCTCAAGGTCTTGAGTCGTTGGGAGAGCCATGCCCCTTACCAAAGTTTGGCAGTGCCGATTGGTCTGCGCGGGAAGGACGATTTGGTCTACCTCAATCTCCATGAAAAAGCCCATGGACCACACGGTTTGATTGCAGGGACAACCGGTTCTGGTAAGTCTGAAACCATTCAGTCTTATATCCTGAGCCTTGCCGTCAACTTCCACCCACACGATGTGGCTTTCCTCCTCATCGACTACAAGGGTGGGGGAATGGCCAATCTCTTCAAGGATCTGCCTCACTTGCTTGGGACCATCACCAACTTGGATGGCGCCCAGTCCATGCGGGCCCTAGCCTCTATCAATGCGGAGATCCATCGTCGGGAACGCCTCTTTGGTCAATATGGGGTCAACCATATCAACCAATACCAAAAGAAATTTAAACTCGGTGAAGCGACAGAACCGCTTCCTCACCTCTTCTTGATCAGTGATGAGTTCGCCGAACTCAAGGTCAACCAACCAGACTTCATCAAGGAATTGGTCTCTATCGCACGTGTCGGGCGTTCCCTCGGGGTGCACTTGATCCTTGCGACGCAAAAACCTTCTGGGGTCGTGGATGACCAGATCTGGTCCAACTCCCGCTTCAAGCTAGCCCTCAAGGTGGCAGACCGTGGCGACTCCATGGAGATGCTGCGGACGGCAGATGCGGCTGAGATCACTCAGACCGGTCGTGCCTATCTCCAAGTCGGGAATAACGAAGTCTATGAACTCTTCCAAACCGCTTGGTCAGGAGCAGACTACCAGCCTGAGAAGGACCAGCTAGGAATCGAAGACCATACCATCTACTTGATTAATGAACTGGGCCAATACGAAGTCCTCAACCAAGACCTATCCGGTCTGGATATGGCAGAAGAAATCAAGGAAGTGCCGACAGAACTGGATGTCATCGTGCAAGAAATCAACCACTTGCACCAACAAGAAGGCATCGCAGCTGTGGCCCAACCATGGTTGCCTCCGCTCAAAGAGCGGATCACGCTGGATGAGTTGGACAAGGTCGTGCCGATCGAGGCTTGGCAAAAACGGACAGCTCCAAGCGTCCTGATCGGGGTCGCCGATATCCCGCAAGCGCAAAAGCAAGAAGCAGTCGCTATCGATCTGTCAAAAGATGGCAATATCCTCCTTTACGGAAGTCCAGGTACAGGAAAGACCACTTTCCTTCAGACAGTCGCAATGGATCTGGCTCGCAAGCAGAGTCCAGAAAATCTGACCATGTACCTGCTTGATTTCGGAACCAATGGTCTAGCACCACTGAGCCAACTACCACATGTGGCAGATAGCCTCTTGCTGGATCAGACGGAGAAAATCCAGAAATTCATCCGGATCATCAACCGCGAGTTGGATCGCAGGAAGAAGCTCCTGTCTGAGCATGGTGTCGGCACCATCGCCCTCTACCGTGAAGTGACCGGTAAGCAAGAGCCAACCATGCTCATCCTCATGGATAGCTATGAGTCGATGAAGGACGAGCCTTATGAGACAGATCTCTTCAAGCTCTTCATGCGGATCTCTCGTGAAGGTCTCAGCATCGGTGTGCACTTGATCATCACAGCTAGCCGTCAGAACAACCTACGGGCCCAGCTCTATTCAAACTTCAAGCACCAGCTGACCTTGCCACAAAATGATATCTCTGAAGTCCGCGGTATCGTGGGAGCAACCCCACTGGCGTCTACTATGGAAGACATCAAGGGACGCGCGCTCATGAAACGTGACGAAGTCGATGTCGTCCAGTTCGCCCTACCAGTCGCAGGGGACAATGATATCCAAATCATCAACAATCTCCGCGATCAAGTCCAAAGTCTCAAAGAGATGTGGACAGGCCGCACCCCAGCAGGTATTCCAATGGTGCCAGATGAGTTGACAATTCAGAACTTTATGAGTATGCCAACTACCAGAAAAGTGATCGAGGATCATCAATTACCAGTTGGTCTTGAGTTAGAAGAAGTTGAAACAATTGGACTTCCAATGAAGAAACTGAAACACTTGATGTTGCTCTCTGATAAAGATAGTTCATTGTCACTTGTTACGAAACATATGATTCGAACAGTTGTTGAAACTGTTTCAGGTCATAAGGTCACAATATTAGATCCAACGGATGAATATAAAACATTCGTTGCGAGTGTTAATAACTATGTTCCGTCAACATCTGATTTTAAGTCGGTTATTGAACAATTAAAAGAACAAGTTCATTATGCACGACAAAATGGTGGCGACTTTGAACATTATATTTTTATCACCGATATGGGACAATTTGTATCTGAAAGCGGAGTAGAAACAAATGACATTGGTCTATTAATGGAAGAAGGACTTAAAGTAGGGTTACACTTTGTATTCAGTATGCATAAGAACTTTATTTCCGCTTATAATGATACTGCTAAATATTTGAAGTCCCAACTAGATACAGCTTTGATTGCCATGAAGATGTCGGATCAGACTATCTATACTCGAACAAGCATTGGACGTGAGGAAGCTCTACCAGAAGATCAAGTATATCTACACTATCAAGCTTCTCAGACGAAATTGAAGATTACGAAATGAGGAAAAAATGGATAAAAAATTTGAAGAAATGTCTTTCGATGAACTAAAATTATACCGTCGTGAAGGATTATGGCGTTCCTTAGGGATGCTATTAGTAATTGTAATTATTATTGTGGGAATGGTATTCATGGAAATTGGACATGTTCCATTTTCTAACAGTAATAGGTTTAGAATAATTGGTATTGTTGTCGCTATTGGATTAATGGCATATTTACGTCCATTATTTGGGGCTAATCAAGTAATGAGGAATAATCCAGAATGGGTAAAAAAATCAGGAATAAGTGCTAAAATTCCACTACCAAGAATTTGGCATATAAAAAGATTGGCTGTTATTGGATCGAGTATTTTAGTCGTTTTGATTAGCTTTTTTACACTGTATAACCCACAAAAAATAAATAGTACCCCAACAGATGTTCCAGAAAGTGTATATAAGCAACATGAACAGATTGATGTACCCGATATAGTAACTCCAAGTGAGGAGGAATCAAACGTCCAAGGAGGTAACGATCAGTGACAAAATCGAAATCACAAGATGCACAACTAAAAAGTAGAATTACAAAGAATGAAGCAAAAAAAGCAAAGTATGAGAGAGTAAGAAATTCAATAAGTAGTCATGGATTGGATTACAAAAAAGAATTAGCAAAGATTAATAGTTTTATAAAAAGAACGCAAAATGCAATTGATAAATTAGATTCTAATGATGGCTATGCATATTTATCAGACTTAAAAAGTAAATTAACAAAAGATATTAAGGTGATGAAAGAATATCGTGATTTTGTAAGAGATTCTAATACTTCATTTGTCAACCTTTATTCAACCTTAGATTCTAAAATTTCATCTCTAACCACTGAAATTAATCGAGATAAGGATAAATTTAATGAGGGGCACATTCCATTAGTGGACGAATTCTTGTTCCACTGGTAAATTTTGATTTCTCATAACGAAAGGAGATACTATGGCAAGTATTATGAATACCAATATCAATGATGGTGGAGGCGCTTGGGGAAGTGCAGATACAATTCAATATGAAAGTAGTAATATTTCAAGTATAAAAAGTGATTTACAACAAGCAATTTCATATTTAGATGAAGTAAAAATTCAAATAGGTAATTTGGAATCTTATGATAGTCAATGGAAAGGGAAGGCAAAAGGGACATATGTTGATTTAAAAACAATTCTAAATCAATATTATACTGATTATAGAGTTAGTGTAGAAAATTTAAAAACATGTGTAAATGGCTTGGAAACCCTTTTAAATGATATTCCGTCGGCAGAGGTAATAAAGGAGATAAAGAACGCATGATAAAATTAACAATAGAGGCTTTATATACTCTGCAATTGATGAACGATAAATCTAATGATTTACCATTTTTGCCATTGCCTGTTTCTGATGAAAATGAATCTAGAAAATCTCAATTAAAAAAAATACTAGAAAAAGGATATAAAGATTTAGAGGAAATTGGTTTACTTGAAGAAGGCCGGCCAACAGATGACTTTGTAAAATTTGGGTATTATGTAGAGTTGTATAATCAAAATTCTTACCATTTTCAAATTGATAGCAATTATTTTTGTGCACCGGGTGTTGACAAAGAAAAAAAAATGGCTATTGTCATTAAGCAAGTAGGTGATAATGAGTATATTATTGATTACTTTAATACCATTGCTTTACTTAGTATACTTTTAGAGAATCATGAAATTTTACATCATTTAGCTGATAAAAAGAAAAATTATATGAAATCAGAATGGGAGCCTTATTCTTTTATGAGACTACAAGCTTATTACCAAGATTCAAAAATGATACGTTTGAAAACTGAAGAATTAGGCAAGGTTATTAATGATGTACTTTTCTTTAACTCAAAGAGTGGTTTGTTTGAATATGATTTGAAAAGTGAAAAAATACGATCTGTTTCAGTAGATCAATTGAAGACTACCCTGATTCATGGGATGAAAGTGAGTATCTAAATGAAAAAATCTAAGTCTAAGATGGAAGAAGTTAAAACTGGAAATGGCGAAAATGGAACGATTTCTTTAGAATTGAATGCTCAATCAGAATTGATTTTGAAGGCTTATAATATTGTTATTGCTTGTCAAAATCTAGTCTCCTTTATATCTAGTGTGGTCAGTACTCTACCTGATGTGAGCAGTGAGGGAATATTCAAGAAATATATAGGAAATGATGGGGATCTCAATTTATACATTTTAAAAGCTCAAGAAATGGAAACCTTGGCAAATGTTCTTCATCAGTTCTCATTAGATACATATTCTAAATTTATAGAAATGGATAATATACAAGCATTGCAGATTGCAAACCTGGTATTAAATACTAAAGTACCATCCACTGCAAAAGTATCTGATGAACAAAAGAATAAAATAGCTGTTTCTCAGGAGTATATTCGCAAAAATCCCAACCAGGCATTTGAACAATTAAAGACTCAAAAACAGGAATGAGGTAACTAATGACGAAATATTATTCAAATAAATCGGATTTTGAATCTGGGTCAGGTACAACTACGAGTGCAGGTACTGGATATATGAATTACGGGGGGTATGGAGATCAAACGGGTGATACACAGGTAACAAATCTACTTAAAGATATTAAAGAAGTGACCCAAGTAGTACAAGATGAGGGAGTTTCGGATCTATATAAACAAACTGGAGAAGCGTCTCTTGGTAAGGATATGCCTTCTAATACCTTTACTACTTCATATAATCGAGCAGAAAAATTACTGGATTTAGCGAAACGAGTTCACGGTGAAGTGTTAGAGAGAATAGACGGTAAATTTACAAAAGGAATTGATGAGAGTCTAAAATCTCTAAATAAGGTGAATGGTAGTGATAAGCCATATAAAACAAAGAACCTTACATATCAAAAATCTATACCATATACTGATGAAAATGGGAATTTGTATTATTACCAGCAAACTGAGACATATACTTTATCAGAATTACTTGATCAAAAAGCTAGTCCTATTAAGTCAACACAGAAAGTTTATAAAGAAAAATTAAAACAATTTCGAGATAAAATTAACAATGCCACTGATATGAGTGCAAAAGAAATTGAAAAATATAAAAAAATGAGTGATAAGGAATTGATGGCTACCTTTTATCATGGGCAAATATCAAATTACTCAGGTTTAAAACATTTTAAGTGGCAAGAAGATAATAAGGAATGGTTAGAACCAGTAGAGAAATATTTAGGAATAGGACTTTTTGCAGTGTCAGCAGTTGCTACAGTATTCTCATTTGGGACAACTTCTCCAGCCTTAGCAGCAACAGCTGCTTTTGTAGCTACAACTTCAGGAACTATGGGAACGACCTACTCGCTTGTAGACGGTGGTTATTCGGCTATTACAGGTAATACCTTAATTTCTGGGACAGAGCTTGATTTTGATGATAGAGTCTGGGCTGCTGCAGAAGCTTTTGCATCAGTATCTTCCTTTGGAGTGGGAAAAGCATTCAAGTTTGCAGGGGCTGCTGATGATACCCTAGCTAAGGTAGCTAAGACGACGGGAGTGGTTGAGGATACTGTAAACCTGTCACACATTGGTTATAATGCAGTTGTAAAAGGTGAAGACCCAACTTTATCGTTAGTTACTTTTGCAGGCGGTAAGGTAGTGGGAGATATTTCTAAACGAGCAGAGGCAAAATGGAAGAATTCAGGATCTCAAAATGGTAATATTGATGCGGTAACAAGTCCGAAAGATTTATCCACTATAAAAGGTAAAAATGTGGATACTGATGTACCAGTAAAACCTCATGTTGATGTGGAAACATCAAAAATCAAACCGGTTGAAGCAGTGGCTGGAGCAGCAACTGCAGTTCCAAAATCCAAGAAACCAGATATTGATGTGTTGACAAAACCGAAAGATTTATCTACTATAAAGGGTGAGGCTGTTGAACATGTAGGAACAACTAAGCCGAAGGTTGAGTTGGATGTGCCAGAGGTGAAGGAACCAACAACTCGAGAAATCATTGACTCTAAACTGCAGGAGTACGGTGTTTCTTGGGATGAGTTTAATCGACTAAGGAATACGCATGTGACAAAAATGACACCGTCTGAATATGATATGATGCTTGATATTCGTAATACACTTCCAAAACCGGATACTTCAACAGTAATGCAAAAGATTATGCCGATTGATGCTGAGGGTTGGATGTTTAATCAAGAAGAAGACGCGACCGCTGGTGGTTATGTAGCGAAGCGTTCAGATGTTAAAAATATTACAAATATTCATGAAGCGGTTGAAGGATTACGTCTTGACTATGAGGGTTCTCCTTTTGTTGAAACTATGATTGATTCCAATGGAAATAGGGTGGCAGTACGTGATCAGAATGGTAATTTGAAGCTTAAAACAGACGCATACCTTCGTTTAGAGTACACGACTGATGAAACTGGTTATATTACGATTCCATATGGGGATATGGATGGAAATTTACTTGATAAAGATGGTAATATTATAATGGATTCTAAAGGTAAGCCTGAGAAAGTAATCGACCCTGCAAGCGGAAATGGTTTTATAAAATCAGATTCAGATGAGTTTTTGGTTCCAGAATATCGTCATTCAGATAGAAGTAGACTTAAGCAAGGTTCCAAATTATATCTAAATGTTGGCGGAGAAGAAGTCTTAGTTGGTATAGTTGGTGAAGATGGTAAAATGGTGTATGTGAAGGGATAGTATGCGTAAAGAATTTCTAGTCTATCAAAACAAAGTATACTCTAATTTTGTGAATTATATAAATAGTTATATCCTGCTTTCGGAAGATCCAGCGATGTTGGATGAAGGCTACATCCCCTATAGTTCCTATGTTTCCGATGCCGGTGAAGGTATATACGGAAAGCTTATTTCTTACAGCGAGGTTAGTCAAAGGTATGTGGTTTATGATCGTGTCTTGTATAAAGATCATGAATTTCAAATTGCTGGTCAAAAGCGTGGTGATGATGATTATACAGCACCTGATTCCTACGTGCGACTCCTGGTTTTTGATAAAGAATTTCTAATTGAAAACAATTTAGCTAATGATGCGGTGTTAATGGATGATAAATATGGCCAGACCATGTATGCTTCAGGGAAAATCCCTATCAGCGAAGTAACCATTCTACGTCGTAGAAAAAATCTACCAGTAGACAGAAGGAAGAAAAAATGAAATCAGTTAATTTTACAATTAAAAGCACTCAATCACTAAGGATTGGAGAGGTTCTTCAAGCAGAACCCTTTGAATGTTATAGTGTATCCGCTAAGGATACGAGCTTAAAACCCTCTACAGACTCTCTTATCTCGGATTTTCATTCTGTGCAGTTTGGAGTCAAAGGGAAGTCTAGCCTAGGCTTCCGTCTATCTTTCGACGGTCAAGTTTATCAGGTAGCTGTTCCAGATTTGGCGACAGCTTCTGACTGGACCGGAGCCTTGATGTTCTTGAAAACCTTGCTCATTCTCTTAGATGTAAATGTCTGTGAATATGATGGCGTGGCTTATGATAAAGATTCCATTCTAGAATTTCATTTCACAGATATTTTCTTATCAGCTCTTTCAGAATTAACCAAGGAAGTAAAAGTCCATCCTATAGTTGAAGTAATGGGAGTGAGACGTCCTATTTACATCAATGAACTTTATCTAGGGCAAATTATTCATGTTTCTGACGATCAACTCCTAGATAGCTATGATCAACGCTTGCGCTTTACCCAACAGCTAAATGCTTATTACTCTGAGCAGCAAGTTTTTAAAGTAGAGCAAAATGGTGAGGACATCCTTATCCCTATTAATTATCTAAATAGTGAAGCGCGGACAGTCCTACCAGCATACCCTGAGTTGGAACCTCAATATTTGCAACAGTATCGAGGAAGTAAGGTTGCAGTAGCACGATTATTCATTATGACAGCCGATGGTGAAAAACTAGCCGAGGTTCCTTATCGACAATTCTTAGAGTCGTTGACCGAGGGCATATATATGTTGGATGCCAAATACGTTCTGGTTGACCCGATTTCACCTGATAGATTGCAACAAATCATCGATAATTTACCAAAATAGCTAAAGTTAGGGATTTTATATTCTGTAAAAAATTTAAAGGATTACAAAATATGGCTCTTTATCAACTGTAGTGAGTTGATAAAAAATTACAACCTGGAGAGAACCGAATTGGTTCTCTCCTTTTTTAATTTCAAGGAGATACGTAGAATAGTCTTTTAGTTTGTTAAAGTTTTGAAACCTTTAATATCTTTAATATTTTTGATCAGTTGATGAGTGTTCTCAATACCACAAACGAAAATAACTATCTCACTGACAGTTGCTTTCCTAAGGAGTTTAAGACCTTATTTCAATCTCTTATATTTTGTGGCTCTTCCGATACCTTCTCGCTGGGTCTCGCCTCTAGCTACTAATTTTCTTATTCTTTCAGATGCGATAATGTCAAGTATGTATACAAAAGCAGAAGAAATATTTTCTGAAAAAGAATCCATGATTGGTATTTTGGGTAAAAAACCTGAATTAGAAGAATATTTACCAATTCTTAAACTTTTTGATAGAGAAGGAGAGAATCTATTTTCGGATGTGACAATTTCTTCAGAGTATTCTGTAGATGGTAAGGAATATATAGTGAATAGTCAGGAAGAATTTTTATCGTTATTATAAAAGGTGAGAAGAAAGAATGAATACTAAAGAATATTAACCCAGACATGGAGAGAAATCATCGCTAGTCTGGTGATTTTTTCGTCTTCACTTCTCCCTCGAATTAATCCTTAAATTGTGATAAAATAAGGGTTACGAATGTTTTTGAATGGCCTGTTTTTTCTTAGAAAGTAGGTTACTCAAAAGCGAGCAAAAGAATCAAGATCAAGGGAGAAACAATGTCCAACACCTTTGAAATTTTAATGGATCAGCTGGATATGCCGCTGGAGATGCGATCTTCCAGTGCCTTTTTGCATGCGGAGATTCAAGAAGTCGTGGTGCACAAGGTTAGTCGGGTTTGGGAGTTCCGCTTTGCTTTTGCGGAAGTTTTGCCGATTGCTTTGTTTAAGGAATTGCGCCAGCGCTTGAAGGACGAATTTTCAAAGACGGGAAACCAGGCGACCTTTACCATCCAAGTGGCCAATCAGGGCTTTTCTACTGATTTATTGCAGGCCTACTATCGTGAGGTCTTTGAGGATGGGCCTTGCGCCAGTCAAGGATTTAAGGGGCTCTACCAAGACTTGCAGGTGCGCGCGGAAGGGCAGGAATTGATCATCTCTGGGCCTTCTTCGGTTGATACGGAGCATTTTCGTAAGAATCATTTGCCCAATCTTGCCAAGCAGTTGGAATCCTTTGGTTTTCCGCATTTCACCTGTCGGGTGGAGTCTGATGAGGAGTTGACAGAGCAAGAAGTGGCACGCTTTGAGGAGGAAAATGAAAAGATCTTCCAAGCGGCAAATGAGGAGACTCTGCGGGCTATGGAATCCTTGGCTCAAATGGCTCCGCCGCCAGCAGTTGAAGAAAAGCCGGCCTTTGATTTTAAGGCTAAGAAGGCTGCGGCTAAACCTAAGCTAGACAAGGCTGAGATCACTTCGATGATCGAGATTACGACAGAAGAGAACCGAATTGTCTTTGAGGGTGTGGTCTTTGACGTGGAGCACAAGGTGACACGGACCGGTCGGGTCTTGATCAGCTTTAAGATGACCGACTATACTTCGAGTTTTTCTCTTCAGAAATGGGTCAAAAATGAGGAAGAAGCCCAGAAGTTTGACATGATCAAGAAGAACAGCTGGCTACGGGTGCGGGGAAATATCGAAATGAACAATTTCACGCGCGACTTGACCATGAATGTCCAAGACATCCAGGAAGTCGTGCATTATGCCCGCAAGGACCTGATGCCAGAAGGCGAGCGCCGGGTGGAATTCCATGCCCATACCAATATGTCGACGATGGATGCCCTGCCAGAAGTCGAAGAGCTGATCGCCAAGGCAGCTGAGTGGGGCCACAAAGCGGTAGCTATCACTGACCATGGCAATGTGCAGAGTTTCCCGCATGGCTTTAAAGCAGCCAAGAAAGCTGGAATCCAGCTGATCTATGGGATGGAAGCCAATATCGTAGAGGACAAGGTGCCCATCACCTATAACGAGGTAGATCTGGACCTCAATGAAGCGACTTATGTGGTCTTTGACGTGGAAACGACGGGACTTTCGGCCATTTACAATGACTTGATCCAGGTCGCCGCTTCTAAGATGTACAAGGGCAATGTCATTGAGGAGTTTGATGAGTTTATCGATCCGGGCCATCCTCTGTCCGCCTTTACGACCCAATTGACAGGGATCACCAACGAGCATGTCCGTGGGGCTAAGCCCTTGGTACAGGTCTTGAAGGAGTTTCAGGCCTTCTGTGAGGGAACGGTTCTCGTTGCCCACAATGCCACCTTTGACGTGGGCTTCATGAATGCCAACTATGAGCGTCATGGTCTTCCCAAGATCACTCAACCGGTCATCGATACCCTGGAATTCGCCCGCAACCTCTATCCAGATTTTAAACGGCATGGTTTGGGGCCATTGACCAAGCGCTTTGGGGTAGGCTTGGAGCATCACCACATGGCCAACTACGATGCGGAAGCGACGGGGCGCCTGCTCTTTATCTTCATCAAAGATGTCGCTGAAAAGCACGGGGTGACCAATCTCAAGGATCTGAATATCGATTTGATCGATGAAAATTCTTATAAGAAGGCTCGAGTCAAGCATGCGACTCTTTATGTCAAGAATCAGACCGGCCTTAAGAACATGTTTAAACTGGTCTCACTTTCTGGGACCAAGTATTTCGAAGGAGTCCCTCGGATTCCCAAGACTGTGCTGGACGCCCACCGCGAGGGCTTGATCCTCGGATCGGCCTGCTCAGAAGGGGAAGTCTTTGATGCGGTCATGTCGCAAGGTGTGGATGCGGCAGTCGAAGTGGCTAAGTACTACGACTTTATCGAGGTTATGCCACCGGCTATCTATGCGCCCCTCATTGCCAAGGAGCAGGTCAAGGACATGGACGAGCTCCAGACCATTATCAAGAGCTTGATCGAAGTGGGGGATCGTCTCGGCAAGCCCGTTCTTGCGACAGGAAATGTCCACTATCTGGAGCCGGAAGATGAGATCTATCGGGAGATCATTGTCCGTAGTCTCGGTCAAGGGGCCATGATCAACCGGACCATTGGGCACGGAGAAGATGCCCAGCCAGCGCCTCTGCCAAAAGCGCATTTCAGAACTACCAATGAAATGCTGGACGAATTTGCCTTTTTGGGAGAAGACTTGGCGCGCAAGATTGTTATTGAAAACACCAATGCACTCGCAGAGACCTTTGAGCCGGTCGAAGTGGTCAAGGGGGACCTCTATACGCCATTTATCGACAAGGCCGAAGAAACGGTTGCGGAATTGACCTATAAGCGGGCCTTTGAGATCTATGGTAATCCGCTCCCTGATATTGTCGATCTGCGGATTGAAAAGGAATTAACCTCTATCTTGGGGAATGGCTTTGCCGTGATTTATCTGGCTTCACAGATGCTGGTGCACCGTTCCAATGAGCGGGGCTACCTGGTTGGATCGCGTGGATCCGTCGGATCTAGCTTTGTCGCGACCATGATCGGGATCACCGAGGTCAATCCACTTTCGCCTCACTATGTTTGTAGCCAGTGCCAGTACAGTGAATTCATCACCGACGGTTCTTATGGATCTGGTTTTGATATGCCGGACAAGGATTGTCTAAACTGTGGCCATAAGCTCAGCAAAAATGGACAAGATATTCCTTTTGAAACCTTCCTTGGTTTCGATGGGGACAAGGTACCCGATATCGATTTGAACTTCTCTGGGGAAGACCAGCCGAGTGCCCACTTAGATGTCCGGGATATCTTTGGGGAAGAATATGCCTTCCGGGCAGGAACGGTAGGTACGGTCGCAGCTAAGACCGCCTATGGTTTTGTCAAGGGCTATGAGCGGGATTTTGGCAAGTACTACCGAGATGCCGAGGTCGAACGCTTAGCTCTTGGTGCAGCTGGGGTCAAACGGACGACCGGTCAGCACCCGGGGGGAATCGTTGTTATTCCAAACTATATGGATGTCTATGACTTTACTCCGGTCCAGTATCCGGCAGATGATGTGACCGCTGAATGGCAGACCACTCACTTTAACTTCCACGATATCGATGAAAACGTCCTCAAACTCGATGTCCTGGGACATGATGATCCGACCATGATTCGGAAGCTCCAGGACTTGTCAGGTATTGATCCAAATGATATCCCTATGGATGATCCAGGGGTCATGGCCCTCTTTTCTGGGACAGAAGTGCTAGGGGTAACAGCCGAGCAGATTGGAACACCGACAGGGATGTTGGGGATTCCAGAGTTTGGGACCAACTTTGTTCGGGGCATGGTCGAAGAGACTCATCCGACGACCTTCGCAGAGTTACTTCAGCTCTCTGGTCTTTCTCACGGTACCGACGTGTGGTTGGGAAATGCCCAAGACTTGATCAAGGCGGGCATTGCCGATCTATCGACCGTTATCGGGTGTCGGGACGACATCATGGTGTACCTCATGCACGCGGGTCTCAAGCCTAAGATGGCCTTTACCATCATGGAGCGCGTGAGGAAAGGGATGTGGCTCAAGATCTCAGAAGAAGAGCGCAATGGCTACATCCAAGCCATGAAGGAAAACAATGTCCCTGAATGGTACATCGAGTCCTGTGGAAAAATCAAGTACATGTTCCCGAAAGCCCATGCGGCGGCCTATGTTATGATGGCCCTTCGTGTAGCCTACTTTAAGGTACATCATCCACTTTATTACTACTGTGCTTACTTCTCGATTCGGGCCAAGGCTTTTGACATCAAAACCATGGGTGCAGGCCTTGAGGCCGTGAAAGCGCGGATGAAAGAAATCGCTGAAAAACGCAAGAACAACGAAGCTTCTAATGTAGAGATCGATCTCTACACCACCCTTGAGATTGTCAATGAAATGTGGGAGCGGGGCTTCAAGTTTGGCAAGCTAGACCTCTATCGCAGTCAGGCGACAGAATTCTTGATTGATGGGGATACCCTGATTCCGCCATTTGTCGCTATGGATGGTCTGGGAGAGAACGTTGCCAAGCAAATCGTGCGGGCGCGTGAAGAAGGAGAATTCCTCTCTAAGACCGAGCTCCGGAAGCGCGGCGGTGTTTCGTCCACCCTGGTTGAAAAGATGGATGAGATGGGCATTCTTAGCAATATGCCAGAGGATAACCAGTTGAGCCTCTTTGATGATTTGTTCTAGAAACAAAGGAGGAGAACATGAAGGTAGAAATTTTTGCAGAAGACAAACCAGCTGAAAAAGTCTTTGAGTACAAGCTAGAAGTGGCAGACAATGTGCTGCTCCTTTCCACCGCGATGATCTCAGGAGCGATTGCTCTAGCCGGCTTATTTTCAGCCTTGAAAGATTAACTGACAGCCTCTATTTTCCTTTTGAAAATAGAGGTTTTTCAGTCCTTTCAGATCTGATAAGTGTTTTCTTTGGCACTGGATTGTGTTACAATTTTTAGTGACAAGTGTTTGTAACAAGGAAACAGAAAAAATGAAACAGAGGAAAAGCGCGTGGCAAGATATTTAGTAGGGCCTTACAATAATAGTTGGAACTTTATGGATGCGCTTGAAAAAGCGCAGGATGGTGATACCATCGAGTTTGAAAATGGGTATGTCTTTCAATGGCCGACAAATAAAGTGATCGAGATCGACAAGAACCTTCATTTTGTGGGGCATGTGGTCCCAAATCCAAATGGCAATGGGCGCATGTTTAACAACACGATTGAGGCTTCCTTCCGATTTGTAGAGGGAGCTCAGGTGACATTTGAAGATCTGTGGTTTAAAGTTGGTGGGAATTACACTACCTTGCTCTTATGGAATAGCTCAGATATCATCTGTAAACAGGTCTATTTTGAAGCAACCACTCCAACAAATAATGAATTTTTTATCTATATGGATACGCATTCGAAGTTGACACTGGAAGGAGTCGGGATGAAGGTTCCGGAAAAACACCAAAGTGCCATCGGTATGTCCGCTTCGGAATTGTCTATTCGCAATTCAACGATTTTTTCTAAGATTGATCTGTCAGAAGGATCTAAATTGACCTTAGAAAATGTCCATATTGAAATATTTGGGAATAATACGATCCATGCCAAGGACTCAGAAGTGATCGCAAAAAATTCAACGATTACAGGCGGGGATCTGGAAAAGGACTTTCCACCAGTTTGGTTGAGGAATGTCATCTGGGAGTCTGAAAACTGTAAAATTGAGTTGCCTACTGGTACTGGGGTCTGTCTTGATAATAATGTTCAATTCAATTCGGATTCGGATCATATGACCTCCATCAATTCATACAATAGTATGATCCGAGCTCACCAGGCTACATTTACAGAATTTTTATGCGTCTATGAAGAGTCCTTTGCTTCCCTGACTGGAGAAACAACCTTCTTGAATGAGAATGCCGAAACCATTTCATTTGGCGTTTTTGATGATGGTGTGCTGATGGCTGAGCATATGATTTGTCATAAGATTGCGGATCCCAATATACGGCTTCAAGGTGGAGCTTTTGCGAAGGTGGGCACCATGACCTATAAGCAAGGGGATGCGCGTGATCTGACCAAGGAAATTGAGGATGACTGTGATTATCTTGTCGGTAGAGAAGTGGCCAAGGGCAATGCGCAAGTCGTTCCTACGGGACAGACGACGGATTCAACGGTGGCTCCAACCACCGCAAGAGACTCTGAACCAGAGAAGAAACAAGATGCTCTTCAAGAACTCAATAGCCTGATTGGTCTTGAAAAAGTCAAACATGAGATCAAGAAAATGATCAACATGGTGGAATTTAACAAGAAACGAATCGCCAGTGGCAAGGCTCCTGAAAAGCAAACCTTGCATGCTGCCTTTATGGGAAATCCTGGTACAGGGAAAACCACTGTGGCCCGTCTGTTGGGACAAGTGCTCTTTGATGCAGGTGTCCTCTCAGGAGAAGAATTCCGTTTCGTGGAAGCAACGGAGTCCGATCTGATCTCTTCAAATATTGGAGGAACAGCTGAACAGACCCAAGCCCTGCTTGAAAAAGCGCGAGGAGGCATCCTCTTTATTGATGAAGCCTATAGCTTGGATAAAAAGGACAGCGGTGCGGACTTTGGGATCGAGGCGATCAATACCATCCTCAAATTTATGGAGGACAATCGTGACGACATCATGATTATCTTTGCCGGCTATACCAAGGAAATGGAGGAGTTCTTAAAGACCAATCCAGGCCTTCGTTCTCGGGTACCAAATAATTTCATCTTTGAAGATTTCACAGGAGATGAGATTGTCCAACTGGGCGAAATGATCCTAAGCAAAGGGGACTACAAGCTCGAAGACCGGGATTATTATGCGCGTCATGTCAAACGGGCCTATGATGGCTCGCTAGATAAGAGCAATGGTCGCTGGATCCGTAACCTGGATGAGCAATTGACCAAGACCATGGCAGATCGGGTAGTGGCCCAAGGTTCCGATGATATTGAGACCATCCTCAATAGCGATATCGATGCTGTCCTTAACCAAGGCAAGTACCAGGCAGGAGCCGACAAGGAAGAAGATGGGATGGCCGCCCTCAATCGTTTGGTTGGCATTGCCAAGGTGAAAGAGCAAGTGGAACAGTTCGTAGCCATGGCTGAGTTCAACCAAAAACGGGCCGAACAAGGAGGAATCGTCGAAGATACGACCTTGCACTCCCTCTTTCTTGGAAATCCCGGTACAGGGAAGACCACCGTTGCCCGCATTTTGGGTAACATTCTCTTCCAAAAAGGGGTGATCAATCAGAAGAAATTCATCGAAGTATCGCGGAGCAATCTGGTTGGAGGCTACCAAGGTCAAACAGCTTTGAAGACGCGTGAAGTTTTGGAGAGTGCACTGGGTGGTGTCCTCTTTATCGATGAGGCCTATACCCTC
The DNA here is from genome assembly GCF_015557775.1 of Streptococcus parasanguinis. GTDB lineage: Bacteria > Bacillota > Bacilli > Lactobacillales > Streptococcaceae > Streptococcus > Streptococcus parasanguinis_AA. The sequence continues at coordinate 162,080 of NZ_JADNOY010000003.1, forward strand.
TTTACCGGTGTAAATGATGATTTTGGGAAGGAAGCTTTGGATGAAGTCCTCAAATTTATGGAGGACCACCGTCGTGATATCGTCATTATCTTTGCTGGTTACACGAAAGAGATGCACGACTTCTTGCAGGTCAATTCAGGTCTGCAAAGCCGAATCCCGACTACATTTGATTTTGAAGACTACAGCCCAGATGAGATCGTGGAGATCGGTCTGTTAGGATTGCGTAAGCAAGGTTACCAAGTCAATGAAGCTCTTTATGGAGAGATTGTGAAAGGGAATTATATGCGTGCCAATGACCATAGTAATGGTCGCTGGGTTCGCAATCTCAATGAAAAACTCTTGCGCCAAGTATCAACTCGGGTAACCCGTGAAGGTAGTACAGACTACAATTCCATTTTGGATCAAGATTTGGAAGCCTTGAGAGAGAATAGCAGTTCTGAACAACCCCATACCGTGGATGATCAAGGCTATGTTCTTCCTTAAGCTAGAAGGAACAAGAAAAAGGAGGCTGGGACAAAAGTCCTAGCCTCTCAATTATTTTTGGATTGTCGAGCAAGACGCAGTGGTTGAGTGGGCTCTACTACGCTGATTTCATCAGCTTTTACAGCTCTACTCAACTGTGCGGAGGTGGGACGACGAAATCGAATTCTAACGAATTACCGATTTCTGTCCCGCTCTCTTTTTGCATGAACTTATGGTATACTAGGAGAAGATTATTCACTTATGAAGGAGAAAACAATGGTTTTACCAAATTTTAAAGAAAACCTCGAAAAATACGCTAAATTGTTAGTGGCGAACGGCATCAACGTGCAACCTGGCCATACCTTGGTCTTGAACATTGATGTGGAACAAAGAGAATTGGCCCACTTGATTGTGAAGGAAGCCTATGCTTTGGGTGCGCACGAAGTGATTGTCCAATGGGCCGATGACTTCACTACCCGGGAAAAATTCCTCCATGCACCGATGGATCGTTTGGACAATGTGCCAGACTATAAGATCGCGGAGATGAACTACCTCTTAGACCACAAGGCTAGTCGCTTGGGTGTGCGCTCGTCTGATCCAGGTGCCTTAAATGGTGTTGATGCAGAGAAGCTTTCTGCCTCAGCTAAGGCTTTGGGCATGGCCATGAAACCAATGCGCATCGCTACTCAATCCAACAAGGTCAGCTGGACCGTTGCTGCTGCAGCAGGACTGGAATGGGCGAAAAAGGTCTTCCCAAATGCGGCGAGCGATGAAGAAGCAGTGGATCTCCTGTGGGATCAAATCTTCAAGACCTGCCGGGTCTATGAGGAAGATCCAGTCAAGGCTTGGGAAGAGCATGCAGCTATTCTCAAGAGCAAGGCAGATACACTAAATAAGGAACAATTCTCAGCCCTTCACTACACAGCGCCTGGCACCGATTTGACTCTTGGCTTGCCGAAAAATCACGTCTGGGAATCTGCCGGAGCCATCAATGCCCAAGGTGAAAGCTTCTTGCCAAACATGCCGACAGAAGAGGTCTTCACAGCTCCTGACTTCCGTCGCGCAGAAGGTTATGTCACCTCTACAAAACCGCTTAGCTACAACGGAAACATCATCGAAGGGATCAAAGTGACTTTTGAAAATGGAGAAATTGTGGATATCACAGCTGAAAAAGGCGATCAAGTCATGAAAGATTTGGTCTTCAAAAACAAGGGAGCGCGTGCCTTGGGTGAATGTGCCCTCGTACCAGATCCAAGCCCAATTTCCCAATCAGGCATTACCTTCTTTAACACTCTCTTTGATGAAAATGCCTCTAACCACTTGGCCATCGGGGCAGCCTATGCAACCAGCGTAGAAGGTGGTGCAGAGTTCACGGAAGAAGAACTCGAAGCAGCCGGCCTTAACCGCTCAGACGTTCACGTCGACTTCATGATCGGCTCAAATCAAATGAATATCGACGGCATCCGAGAAGACGGCACCCGCGTCCCAGTCTTCCGCAATGGAGATTGGGCAATTTAAGGAGAAACTATGATTGGAAGTATGTTTGTCGGTCTTTTGATCGGACTTCTAGCTGGAGCTATCACCAATCGTGGCGAACGCATGGGATGTTTTGGGAAAATGTTCCTGGGCTGGATTGGTGCCTTTTTAGGACAATTACTCTTTGGTGCTTGGGGACCAAGCCTAAACGGTACAGCGATTATCCCATCGATTCTTGGTGCCATGATTTTATTAGCCATCTTCTGGGAAAGAGGAAGCTAGGTTTAACTTGCTAAAACAGATAGAGTGGTTGGAAATCTTCCAACCTCTTTTTTAGTCAAAACTTGATCATCAAAGTAAAATCAGGTATGATGGAAGGTATGTTCTGTTATGATTAAATAAGATAATTATGGCTGTGGTAGACTGGTGAAAAGTTAGTTTAGTTTCTCCGTCTAAGAATGAAACAGTATAGAAAGTAAGAGACATCTATGTTTAAACCCGCAAAAATCGAGTATTTACCGAAAATGAATTTTCGATATCGTTTGTTAAAAGTAGAGAATGAATGGTATTTAATGGAAGTCGATCGGCCAATTATAACAAGTTATTTTCTTCCATGGTTTACCTATTTTGTCCCTCATAAAGGTTATCAGCTAACAGAGGATGAAGTAGAAGCAATAGCTCCGAAAGTGCTTGAAGGAGATAAGAACATGCTTTCAACTCAGACTAAAGTGGGGATCTCAACACTTGGTGCTGGTTCCTTAGCAGTTTTACTAGGTAGAGCTTTTCCGATAGAGGATTATTTATATTTTACTTCCCATCTACTGAATCTAGTGTTAATGATCCTTGTTCTATGTATTGTTGTTGGGCTTCGTATTTGGCTGAGCACTAGGAAAATAGAGACTGGAATGATGGCTTCTAAGAAAGCTAAAAGAATCTATTGTCGCCCAGCAAAATTTAGGATAGTACTAAGAAATCTTTTATTGTTGATAGTTCCTTTGTTTTTGTCAAGTGCAATGATTTACTCAGTTTTGAGTAAAATTAAACCAAATCTAATTGTTCATATGGTCCTATTTGTTACTTCATTTATGTATTTAGCATCAGCTATTTTAGGTTTATATGCTCCAGGCGACGATTTCAAAGCTAAAATCAAGTAGATCCAGTCGAGTAAAACCCAGAAGCAATAGCAGCGTCCATCTGCTTTTGGCCCTTAAAACAATTTTTTAGAAAGGAGCATGCTATGAAAAATGAAAAGAAAGTCGATATTAAGCAGGCGAACAAAGTCTACTTTAAAAGTTTAGCCAATACACGCGCTTCAGCGGCTATGATGATCAATTCGTGGACAGGCGTATTTCTGTTCGCATTTGAAATCCTTTGTTTTTATTCGTATGATGTATCGAAAGGTATAAAACCATTTAGTCATTGGTTTTTTGATATCCTCGTCATCTATTGTCTTTACCATATCATTGCATTTTTCTTGCCGTTAATGGGGGCATTTATATATAGAAGACAAGTGTTGTCAACGACTCTACTCTTATTCACCTATGTAGGAATGTTTTTATCGCTCCAAGTCATGGGCTTGCTCATCATTGTTTCTGCTCTTGCAAATAAGGAATTTGAAGTAGGTTTCCCGAAATATGGCTTCATCGTCATTACTTTTCTTGTGATTTGTACCTTATTGGGCTTTATTTATCATCATTTTTGGCTTAAGAAGCAGTTAAAGATTGGCTTTTCACCAACTAGAACCCTGGGAAATTATTTCGCAAAATCAAGTAGTTACAGTAGCAATGCCCTAACGATCATCTTCGTCTGCTCCATGATAGGAGCGGCCCTTACTGGCTATTATGGAGTGGTGCTAGGAGTATCCGTAAGCATACTATTCAGTTACGCTTTTACTCAATTGCTGACAGAAGTGGGTTACCTCTTGTATTTGAAAACGAAAAGCAAGGATTACTGGGAGGATGAACCTGAGGAGAATCCGACGTTGTGGGATTTACTATGGGGTTGGTTGAAAGGCTTCAGTCTGAAAAAAGCTAAACTTCGCATTCCGTTAGAAATAGTATGCTATCTATTGATGTTTGTAGCACTTGATCATTTAGGATATGCTGATGCAAAGGTAAGACGACCAATTTTATTAGTGTGGTTTGTCAGAATGGTTACCCTAGGAATCGTCTTGGACCTCTTCATTAGCATAGCGCGTACCATCATGCGCAAGTTTTCGAATAAAAGGCAAGACAAAAAATAACAAAAAATACCTAACCGAGAGTTTTCTCAGTTAGGTATTTTTGTCGGTTACGCTATTCTAAAATCAAAAGTCCTTCTTTGATTTCAAATGGGTTGTTTGGGTTGATGCGGTCATAGAACATGATGCCGTTGGTGTGGTCGATTTCATGTTGAACGACGATGGAGTTGTAGCCTTTGAGTTTGATGCGTTTCTTTTCCCCATCTTTTGTGAAATACTCAACAGTCACGCGGGCATGTCGAACCACATAGCCTGGGACGTTGCGGTCTACTGAGAGACAGCCTTCCCCGTCGCCAAGAGCTGCATCTTGAACAGAATGGGCGACAACCTTTGGATTGTACATGACTTCTTGAAGGCTATAGGCTTCTTTTGGTGGGTTGCCATCGGCATCTTCTGGATTGGGAACCAAAACAGCGATGATCCGTTTTGAGATATCCAGCTGAGGGGCCGCGAGTCCCACTCCTCCACGGAGGCCGAGTTTTTCAGCCATGACAGGGTCTTGAGAATGGTGCAAGAATTGCATCATTTTTTCACCTAGGATAATTTCCTGGTCAGACAAAGGGAAGGTCACATCCTCCGCAACCGCTCGAAGTGTGGGATTTCCTTCGCGGATAATGTCATCCATATCAATCAAATGGGATGCTCTTGTAACTTTTTCAATTGCTTTCATCGTTTTACTCTCACTTTCTTTCTACCCTCCATGATAACACAAAAGAGCCTAAAATTAAAGTTATCTGTCGACGGTTTCCGCATGTTTGATGGACAAATCATTCATCCTTTTTGCATCTAAAATCGTATAGACTCTCCCTTCTCTTTGGACTAAGCCCTCTTCGATCATCTGCTTGATGACGCGGCTAAGGTGGCGGTAGCTGATCCCAAAATGCAGGGCCAGCTGATTCATCTTGGGCTTGAGGGTCCCATTTTCATCGCAATGTTCCATAAAATGAGTAGCGAGGCGTTCCTTGACCGAATAATGAAAGTTGGCAGGAGCCAAATAGTTGATCTGGTGCAATTTCTCAGCCAAGGTCTTGGCCGTAGAGCGCAAAAAGGTTGGATCAAGCAGGAGGCGCTTCTTAAAGTGCTGGGCTGGGAGCTGGACGACTAGCGAGTCTTGGTCTGCAATGACCGATGTGATACAGACCCGATCGAGCAGGAGCTCAATCTCTCCTAAGAGTCCAGGTTTTTCTTGGATTTCAAGGATTGTGTCGCTACCATTTTCAAGACTGTGGACGATCTTGAGCCGGCCTTTGAGAAAATAAGGAATGACATCTTGGTCAGAACCCTGGCGGCAGATATACTCTCCAGCCTGATAGAGAACGAGATCCAGCTGACTAAGACAGTCACCTGGAAAGATCTGATCCAATTGGTAGTCAGTGATGATCTCCATGAGTTTCGTAGATGGGGAAATTTTTTTCATCTTAATCTCCTAAAATAGGACAAATGTCCTATTTTTCTCTTTCTAAATTGATTATACTAGGATTCTATTGAAAATACTAGTTTGAATCTTTTCTAAAAAAAACTAGTAAAGTCAAATGTTACCAGTAAAGTGTAGGAAATAAAAAAATGAAAAAAACAATGGAAAGAATCAGTCTCTTGAGCTTGTCGCTCATGCTGATCTCATCTTTTTCAATTACAGCCGGTTTGCCAGCTATGAAGGCCTATTTCAGCCAATTCGGATATTCAGCAGGACAGGTGGAACTCTTGGTTTCCCTGCCGGCCTTTGCGGTTGTGGTCATGCTCTTTTTAAATAGCCTGATCGAGCGGTGGATGAGTGAGCGCCAGATGATTGTCGCAGGGCTCTTGCTCTTTTCAACTAGCGGCCTTGTGCCTTTGGTCGTGCAGGACTATCCTCTCATCTTTCTGAGTCGTTTTCTCTTTGGTTTGGGGACAGGAATGATCAATGCCAAGGCTATTTCGATTATCAGTGAACGCTACTCAGGCAATGACAAGACTCGGATGCTGGGCTATCGGGGGTCTGCTGAAGTGGTGGGTTCTGCCATCTTGACTTTTATGGTGGGACAACTCTTACCCCTAGGCTGGCCAGCGATCTTTGCTGTATATGGAGGTGGTTACTTGATTTTACTCCTCTATATCCTTTTTGTCCCCTATCCTAAGGGGAAAAAACAGTCTAGCTTGAAGGAGAAAAAGAAAGGTTCCGCACGCCTTCGCTCCCCTCAATGGCGTTTTAGTCTGATGCTAGCCGTGATTGCTGGTATCATCATTTGTTTCAATTCTATTATTAGTCTGCGCGTGCCGGATATCATTGTTGACGCTCATATGGGAACAGCGACAACAGCTGGAACCGTCTTGAGTCTGATGCAATTAACAGGGATTGTCGCAGGGGTAGGATTTGCTAGTTTGACACATGTTTTCAAAAAGAACTTGCTCATGATCATGTGCTTTGGTTTCGGTCTAGCGTTAGCCTTGATTGGCTTGTCTGGACAGCTGTGGAGCCTGGTTCTAGGAACCCTCTTGGCAGGATTTACCTACAGTACAGGAGTAACCAGTATCTTCTATCACTTATCTGAAAAAATTCCGACTAATCTTCTGAATCTTGCGACCTCGCTTGTCTTGATTGGCTGCAATCTTGGATCAGCCGTCTCCTCTTTCTTCATCCAGTTGGTGACGCCACTAGCTCCTTCCAATCATCTGCTCTTTGTCTTGATTGGTGCTTTGATGCTCCTAACAGGAGTCTTCGCCTCACAATTACTAGTACGAACGAAATGATTGAAAAATCATTTCGTTTTTTTAATTCAATCTATTGCGTCCTGTCACTAGCTCGTGTTATTATAGGAGGAGTGTGAAAAAAAGAATAGTTTAAAGGAAAAAATAATGAAAAGAATCATGGAGAAAGTGAGTATTCTCGCGCTTTCATTTATTTTGACGACCTCGTTTTCGATTTCGAGTGCGCAGTCGGCCATGTTTGCCTATTACAAGGGAATTCCTCACAGCATGATTGAGCTCTTGGTCTCGCTTCCTTCTGCAGGGATCATGGTTTCACTCATCTTCAATAAATGGATTGGGCGCCTATTTTCAGAGCGTCAGATGATTGTGATAGGCCTAGTCGCTTACGCTCTATGTGGCTTTATTCCCTTAATCAGTCCAGCTTATCCGGTTGTCTTTTTGTCTCGGATTATTTTCGGGATGGCGGTTGGCTTGCTCAATGTTTCTGCCATTGCCATTATCAGTGAGCGCTATAAAGGAAAAGAACGTGTCCAAACACTTGGCATTCGGGGTTCTGCAGAGGTTGTTGGGACAGCTGTTTTGACCTTTGGAGTGAGTCTCTTGATTCGCTTTGGCTGGCAGGCTGCCTTTCTCGTCTACGGTATCAGTATTCCAATCTTACTTTTGTATCTCTTATTTGTGCCATATAGTTCGAAAACAGTTGGTGTAGAGGAGAAACATCGGAATGATCAGATGACAGCTGGTCAATGGCGGACGGCACTAGGCTTAGCTGTTGTTGCGGCGTCGATCGTCTTATCTAATGTCATGATTACTGTTCGGATTCCAAGTGTGGTGGAGCAAGTTGGGCATGGCACTGCCCAAACTGCAGGGATTATGTTAGCAGCTATGCAATTTGTCGGGATCCTTGCAGGATTAGCCTTCTCACCCTTGACCCAGCTCTTCCGCGATCGCTTGTTGCTCGTTTCGGGAGTGGCCTATGGCTTGACCCAACTGTTGATCGGGCTTTCTACCAATCTCTGGATGCTTGCCATTGTGACCATCCTTGCAGGCTTTGCCTATAGTGTAGCTCTTACAACAGTTTACAATGTCTTATCTGATAAGATGCCCGCAGGGGTCTTGAGCCAGGCAACGTCCATGGCGGTTTTGGGATGTAGTACAGGTTCGATCGCAACGACCTTTGTCCTTAGTCTATTAGGGACTATCTCATCTGCTCCAGCCTTCATTTTTGGATTTTCTGGTATCCTCATGATCCTGATTTCCTTTTTTGGCCTTTGGATTGTGCGAAAGAGCGGGAAGACATCATGCGGCTAGATAAATTTTTAGTAGATTGTGGTGTGGGGAGTAGGACCGAGGTCAAGCAACTCCTCAAGCAAAAGAAAATTGCAGTGAATGGAAAAAAAGAGACAGCAGGGAAACTTCAGATTGATCCAGCCAAGGATCAGGTGACCTTTATGGGGGAAAATCTGGTCCATGAAACCTTTGTGTATTATCTGCTTCATAAACCAGCTGGAGTCATCTCAGCGACTGAGGATGACCATCACCAAACTGTCTTGGATCTATTGGATGAGACAGCCCGTCAAAAGGAAGTCTTTCCTGTCGGGCGCCTAGATATCGATACCCATGGCTTGCTCCTTTTGACCAATAATGGTAAGCTCGCCCATGCCATGCTTTCACCGAAGAAACATGTGTCGAAGGTCTACCGTGCCCAGGTGGCTGGGATCATGGATGAGGCAGATGTGGCCCGTTTTGAAGCAGGCATTGCCCTCAAAGACTTCACGACTTTGCCTGCGAGGTTGCAGATCTTAGAGGTGGATGAGACAAGCGCCAGCTCCTACGTCGAAATCGAAATCGCTGAAGGAAAATTCCATCAGGTCAAGCGCATGGTCGCTGCCTGTGGCAAGGAAGTGGTGGATTTAGAGCGGATTTCTATGGGTCCTCTAACGCTAGACCCAAGCCTGAAATTGGGAGAATGGCGGAGACTCCAGCCTTCTGAACTCAAGTCCCTAGAGGTCTTCGGAGTTCCCTTATAAGCAAAAAACCAAGAGGCTGGGACAAAAGTCCTAGCCTTTCAATTATTTTTAGATTGTCGAGCAAGACGCAGTGGTTGAGTGGCCTCTACTACGCTGATTTCATCAGCTTTTATAGCCCTACTCAACTGTGCGGAGGTGGGACGACGAAATCGAATTCTAACGAATGACCGATTTCTGTCCCACTCTCTATTTTTCTTTGTATCAAAAAAATGTACTTAAAATACAAAAAAGCATATATAATAGCTTGTCTTCTCAAAGTAAATCGATTATAATGAAAAAAGATGGGTTGTGCATAAAATCACAATATGTAGTGATAATTTTTCGACTCACATACCTTATCTAGTAAACGTAGAAAAAGGAGAAAAATCGTTTATGAAAAAGAGGCTTTATTCTGTTGTGATAGCAGTTGTCCTATTTTTGGTAGCGGCTTTAGGATTTGCCAAACCCAATAGTCCGGCTAAAGTCCATGCAGATACGATCAATGATGTTGTGACATCTGTAAACATCTCGAAATCAACTGGTGGGGCCATTACAGATCCACTCGGTGTTTGGGAAAGTTTTCAAGTTGAAGCAAACTTTGTGTTGCCAAATGGACGTGTAAAAAAGGGAGATCAGACCGTTATCCAACTTGGAGATGACTTTAAGGTCTTTGAAACGGATACCATTGACCTGCTGGATCCAAGTGGTCAAAAGGTCGCGACAGCAACGGTAGATGATCAAAGAAAAGTCATCACTGTAACCTACACGGATTATCCTGAAAGAATGGCCAATGTGACAGGGAAACTGCGTTTCTTTGCGCGTGTAGACCACCAAGTCGTCAAAGGGCAAAAGACACTTGATTTTACTCTCACGATCGATAAGAAAGTGATTTCAGGTGGGAATATCGATTACAAAGGGGTCAATCCGGGTGAAAATCCTCCTACTCCAGAAGTCTTTAGCAAATGGGGCTGGACCAACTCAGATAATAAATTAAAATTGACCTATACCTTGAACATTAATCAAGGTCACACAGCTCTTCATAATATTGATATTAAAGACCAATTGGCCTTTACAGATGGAAAAATCAAAGCAGATTCTGTCAATATCCATACTGGAACTTGGCAGATCGATAACGAAGATGGTGCCTATCATTTACGAGATACCACCAATGTCACCAAGAATTATTCCCCTGTTGTCAGTGCCGATGGTCGTTCTCTAACGGTTCACATCGGAGATCTAGCTCCAGAACAAGGAATGACAATTCGCTATGATGTTTATTTGGACAAGGTCCCAGCCATCAATACTTCCTACAAAAACAATGCGAAGATGACAGCTACAGAAATCAAGGAGCAAAATAAGGTTGCAGACATTCTGTATCAGTTCCTTGATGGAAAATTTAATGGTGAGAAATACTCCTTCACTATTCATAAAAAAGGTGAAAATGGTCAAGCGCTTGCAGGTGCTGTCTTTGCTGTGACAGCAGATGATACTGGTGAGCAAGTGGGAACTATTACGACAGATGAGAATGGTGTTGGTACCATTACGGGCTTGATCAAACAAGCTTATACGGTTCAAGAAATTCAAGCTCCAACAGGCTATGTTCTCTCTAAAGAACCTATCAAGATCAGCAAGGACGATTTTGGAAATGACCTCGCGATTTCTCGTGATGTTGTGAACCAAAAAGAAAAGACAAGCGTTGCTAGTCAAAAGACATGGAATGACAATGACGATCAAGATGGCAAGCGTCCGTCAAAAATCACAGTCAACCTCCTAGCAAATGGTGTCAAAGTCGCTTCTAAAGAAGTGAAACCAGATGCTACAGGAACTTGGGCTTATCATTTTGATAATCTCGATGTGGTCGATGATGCTGGCAATGTCATTGCCTACACTGTTTCAGAAGAACCTGTTGAAGGCTATGAAGCAACTATTGAGGGAACCAATATTACCAACACTCGGACACCAGAAGTTGTTGAGATTCCAGTAACGAAAGTTTGGAAAGACAATGACAACCAAGATGGTGTTCGTCCTGACAAGGTCACTGTTCGTCTCCTTGCAGATGGTACAGAAGTAGCTAGCCAAGAGCTAAGTGCAGCGACTGATTGGAAGACAGTCTTTACCAATCTTCCAAAATACAATCACGGCAAACAAATTGTCTACACAGTCACAGAAGACACAGTAGCCAATTACTCTGCTGCGATTGATGGAACAACCATTACCAATAGCTACAAGCCTGGTAAAACCAGCGTCACTGTTACAAAACGTTGGGAAGACAACAATGACCAAGATGGGAAACGTCCAAACACCATTAAGGTACAGCTTTATGCAGACGGCAAAGCTCAAGGAAAAGAAGTGGAACTTTCTGCTAAAAATAACTGGACTCATACCTTTAGCAATTTGCCTCTAAAAGCGAAAGGCAAAGAGATTCAGTACCAAGTGAAAGAAGTTGGAACAGTCAAAGGCTATACTAGTACGGTTGATGACAGTAACAAGGGAAATGTAGTGATCACCAATAGCCGCACACCAGAAGTAACGGAAGTAGCGGTCAAGAAGATCTGGGATGATGCAGACAATAAAGAGGGTCTTCGTCCTGAAAAAATCACAGTTCGCCTCCTTGCGGATGGTCAAGAAGTGGCTGTAAAAGAAATTACAGCTACTGATAATTGGCAGGCAAGCTTCACGGATCTACCTGTATACAAGGAAGGTAAGAAGATTGCCTACACGATTACAGAGGATCCAGTAGCAGGTTATACAAGCAACATTGATGGTTTCACGGTAACCAATCGTCATACGCCACCAACAACACCTCCTACCACCCCACCAAGCACACCGCCAACGACTCCGCCTACCACACCACCAACGACACCGCCAACAACTCCACCGACGACACCACCAACGACACCGCCAACAACTCCTCCTACAACGCCACCAAGCACACCGGAAAAACCAGAAACTCCAACTACACCAAAAGAAGGAAAGAAAAAAATTCTTCCATCAACTGGTGAAGTTGTTGCTTACGGATTGACCATACTCGGTGCCCTCTTAGCAATTTTTGCTTTGGCTTTGCTCTTGCGTGGTAAACGGAAAGAGAAATAAGCTTCATACCGATAAAAGAGGCTGGGACAAAAGTCCTAGCCTCTCAATTATTTTTGGATTGTCGAGCAAGACGCAGTGGTTGAGTGGGCTCTACTACGCTGATTTCATCAGCTTTTACAGCCCTACTCAACTGTGCGGAGGTGGGACGACGAAATCAAATTCTAACGAATTACCGATTTCTGTCCCACTCTCTTTTGAATAAGTTGCTTGAAGAATGATCCATCAAACTGTCCATATTCCCAAGGTTCTTTTTAGAAATGAGAAAAGCTCCTCTCAAAGGAAACATAAGTGTTTGACAGAAAGATGAAATCTTGGTAGAATAAGAAGGTCGAATAGACAACTAACTCTTTCTTGGTAGCAGGATATGCCAAACCTGCCACTCGGATAGAGCATAAAGAAAAGGAGCTTATCATGGCAATCTCAAAAGAGAAAAAAAATGAAATCATTGCACAATACGCACGTCACGAAGGTGACACTGGTTCAGTAGAAGTACAAGTTGCTGTCCTTACTTGGGAAATCAACCACTTGAACGAACACATCAAACAACACAAAAAAGACCACGCTACTTACCGTGGTTTGATGAAGAAAATCGGTCGCCGTCGTAACTTGTTGGCTTACCTTCGTACAAACGACGTTAACCGTTACCGTGAGTTGATCAACTCTCTTGGACTTCGTCGTTAATCTGCTCTATTTTCCACTTACGCTGCGTTGTCACCTTGCCTCGATATACTCGAGTATAATCTTCGGCTTCGGTTCCTAGCATCGTAAGGTAAAATAGACCAGATCTATCTCCCTTCGGGGAGATTTTTTGTTTTCAGAAGAAATCCGGTACAATCTTCGGTTCGTCGCCTTGTCTAGAAACGTTCTATCCAGCAAGAATGGAGCTCTCTGGATTCAGGGGGCTGTTTTCTTGTCTTTTCCTTATCGAACAAGATCCATCATTCTGAGGAAGTCGTTTTGTTTGACAGATGTAATATCTAGAGTTACAATTGATGCATCATAAGAAATAGAGGTTATCGATATGATTGAAATTACATATCTAGACGGTGCAAAACAAGAAAGAGTCATGCATTTTGATTCCTACGAAGAGTTTGAACGCTCCCAACAAGCCTGCTTGATTGGGGTAGCAGATTTTTATCCTGTTGTGAAACTGACCTATAATGGGTATGAATTGGATTACCAAGGGACTTACGGAGATGTCTTCTTCTATTTGATGAAGCAAGATTTGACGCAGTACCAAAACTAAAGGAGAAAGAAAATGGCAAAAGCAATTACAGACGCAACATTTGAAGCAGAAACCAAAGAAGGCTTGGTCTTGGTAGACTTTTGGGCAACCTGGTGTGGTCCATGTCGCATGCAAGCTCCTATTTTAGAAAAATTATCGGAAGAACTTTCGGAAGATGAGTTAAAAATCCTAAAAATGGACGTGGATGAAAATCCAGAAACAGCGCGTGCTTTCGGCATTATGTCCATCCCAACCTTGCTCTTTAAAAAAGATGGGCAGGTTGTTAAACAAGTAGCAGGAGTGCATACCGCAGCACAAATTAAGGCCATTGTGGCTGAGTTGAGTTAAAAAGCAAAAAAGCTAAAGAAGAATGAACCTTCTTTAGCTTTTTTTGAATTTTATTCTCCCAATTCTGCACTGTAGGCAATGATTTGATCCACAGTGTCCGAAAGGAATTGGATGGTATCGCGGAGTGGTTTGTCAGTTGAGATATCTGCTCCGATGATCATGGCTGACTCAAGTGGTGTCTTGCTACCACCTGATTTAAGGAGGTCTAGCCAATCTTTAGCTCCGTTTTCGGAGTTCTTCAAATGCAGGTAACCCGCTGTTGAGATAACCAAGCCAGCTGAGTAGGTGTAGCTGTAAAGCCCCATGTAGTAGTGGCTTTGGCGCATCCAGGTCAAAGCTGCGTCGTCATCGATTTCAACGGCGTCTCCCCAGAATTCTGTCAAGACTTCCTTCATGATGCTATTGAGTTTGCTAGCGCCGAAGGTTCCACCTTCTTCAATCAGGGTGTAGACCTTGCGTTGGAAGGCTGCTTCCAACAAGTGGGTGATGAAGTTGTGGAAGTAGGTATCTGTCAAACGGTGAGCCAAAGCAAAGCGTTTTTGACGAGGATCGTCAAACTGGTGTTCCAAATAGTCGCTGAGGAGGAGCTCGTTAAAGGTAGAAGGAGCTTCCACATAGTAGGTCGACATGTGGGCGTTGAAGTAGCTTTGGTTGTTGTCTGAGAAGATAAATTGACCAGAGTGTCCGATCTCGTGGATCAGGGTGTAAACATCACTCATCCGTCCTGTCCAGCTCATAAGGACATAAGGATGGACGCGGTATGGATCTGCCGCATAACCACCGGAATCCTTGCCTTCATTGGCTGCGAAATCGACCCAGCGTTCGGTTTGGTAGCGGGCAATTTCGTGTGAATATTCTTCTCCAAGTGGTGCGACAGATTTCATGACCAAGTCATAAGCGTCATCAATGGTAACGTCAGGGTTGAGCGCACTGTCCAAATCCAACTTCCAATCAGCAAAGGTCATTTTTTCAAGGCCGTTGACCTTGGCCACGTGTTTGAGGAATTTTTGAGCGACCGGAGCAAAGTCCTTCATGATCAGGTCAATCTGACGATCAAACATGGCACGATCCACTTCCTGCTCAGCTAGGAGATAGTCAAAGACAGAGTCGTAGCCCCGCATATCTGCAATCAGCTTTTCAGACTTAACTTGGGCTAGATAGGTAGCAGCAGCCGTGTTTTGGTGCTTGCGGAGACCTTCTGAGAAAGAACGAAAGGCTTTTTCACGGACTTCTGCATTCTCATGGTTTTGGTAGAAGTTTTCATAGGTAACAAAGCTATTCTTGTAAACTTTTCCATCCACTTCGAAATCAGCCATTTCAAAGTCGCCCGCCCGCATCTTGGTATAGATGTCTTGCGGTCCGTAGAAGACTTCACCAAGGTTGGTCAAGGTCTTTTCCACATCAGCTCCCAAGTAGTGAGCTTTCTTGATTTTGGCTTGGCGAATGGCAAAAGTGAGGTGAGGAAGTTGTCCCAGGCGTTCGAGGACATCTTCATCTGCTTCGACCAAAGCATCATCAAAGAAGGAAAGTTCGACGCTGGCCCAAGTTTCGAAATCCATTCCCGCTTGAGCAATTTCCGCAAAAGCTTCGTCGCCAAAGTCAGTGGTTTGTGGCATAAAGCTGTAGTTGCCAATGTGGCTGAGTTGGATCTGAATTTGTTCAAAGACCGCAAAGGCAGCTTCAAAGTCTTCAAAAGTGTGGAGCTTGCCCTTGTAGTTACGGACAAATTCATTGATTTCCTCGCGAGTCTTTTCAATGGCGCGCAAGAAGTCTTCCTGGTCTTGGTAGAGGGCTGTGAGGTCCCAGAGTTCGTTTTCAGGAAATTCAGAACGTTTTTTTAATTCCATAGTGTTCTCCTTTTGATCAAATAACTATACTAAGTATAGCAGAAAAAAAGACAGAAACATAGGGGGAGAGGGGAAAATGCTTGTGTAAAAATCTTGAAAAGAGCTGGGAAAACATTTTAGATTAAAATTTCAATTCTAACTACTATATTTAGGTAAGACATGGATTGAAATTTTGCTGATATACTAAGTACATCAGAGTATTGCATTTCATGCAATACTCAACACTAATAGCTATAAAGAATATAAGGATTGTTTGATAATTTTTTGTGGCAATTCTTATATTCAAAATTTTAGTAAAATGTTGCTAATTAGTGATAGGGGAGGTTATATATGGAAACAAGAGAAGAAATTGTCTCTAAATTAGAACTCATTCGTGAGAATATATTGGGATTTATTCAAGCCCGTTCACGTCAGGTTACACTTGTTAATCAAATGAGAACAGCCAAATTGATTCAACAAGATGAATATAACGACAACACATTGTCTCATAAATCCCTCAAGCTTGCTTTTTCAATTATGGTATTTTCAAGTATTTCGATACTATTAGGGGATTTATTGTATGTCATCTTACTTGGTGCTGTGAATCGATTAATCGGAGATATTATCTTTGAAGTATTATTCTTATCAGGATTTTTATTTCTATTGTATCGTCGTATGAAAGGTTCAAAGGATAGCTGGATTTATCCAGCGACACTGATTATGGGAGGGATCTTACTGGTATTCCCTCTACGTTTGCTTTTGACTCCTAATCCTATAACATTAATTCTACTTGGAGTATCAATTGTAGCCACCTATTTCATCATTCAAAATAAGCTGGAACTCATGATTGCGTTTGTGAATAAAGGTATTCGTAATAAAAATGAGCAGCATTTAAGAGATTACCAAGCAGTAGTTGCAGAAAATCAACGATTAGAATTGGCCTATCAGCAAGAGGGACGTTTGATGGAAAATTTCCGGAATCAAGCTGTAGCAATTGGTCAAGGATGGTACCCTAAAGATTATTATGCACTAGATGCAGTGAACTATCTTATTCACGCGTTTAATAATTTCAAAGCAGATAATATAAAGGAAGCAATTAATCTATACGATACATATTTAGACCGTGCAGCCCGTCGAGCCTTTGAGGCAGAGATGATCGAACTTGAAAAAGAGCAGATTATTAATCAAGAACGAATGATCAAGCTTCAAGAACATGCAAATATTTTAAGTGCTAGACAAATTGCAGAAACACAAGAAGCAGCTGCTGCATCACGTGCTGTAGCAAGTGAACTTGAGAATATTCGTTATGGAAGATAAGAAATCCGGGATAAATAGGTAGGGAAGTAAATAGAAGGAATATAATTATGAATAAAACAACAAAGAAAAGTATTGCTATCGGTGCTACTATTATTGCCGCTACTGCTGTAACTTCAGTTGTACAAGCTGAAGAAGCGCCAGTTGCTCAACCTCAGACAGGGACATCAGCAACTGTTTCAAATATTGACCATACTGCTGAGGTTACAAAAGAGGCAGTTGATACAGCAAAAGAGCAAGCTGATGCTGCGGCTAAAACGGTAACAGAACAAGAAAAGGTTGTCAGCGTGGCCGATCAAAAGGCTAAGGAAGCGGAAGCTGCTGAAAAAACGGCAGCAGCAACCTATGAAAAAACAAAAGAAGCTGCGAGGGAAGCAACTCCTGAAAATATTGCAAAAGCTGAAGAAGCCATTAAAACAAAAGAGGCTGGTGTGAAATCAGCTGAAGAAAGTGTAAAAACGGCTGAAGAAGGTGTGAAATCAGCTGAGACAGCAGAAGCCGAATCAGGAAAAAAATATGAAGAGGCTACTAAAAAAATAGAAGATGAAAAAGCAAAAGTCGCATTAGCCAAGGAAGAAGTGAAGAAGGCAGAACAAGCTCTTAATGAGACAACACTGACCAGAGCACAGGAGACAGTGACGATTGCGGGAAATAAACTGAAAGATGCAGAGTCTGTGAATAAAGCCGCTCAAGATGAATTGACTCGTGCAAAAGAATTCGACGCATCCCGTCAAGCTAAAATTGATGAAACAAAATCAGCTCTCGAAAAAGAACGTACTGAAAAGAACGTTCCTGCTCTTGAACAAGGTCTCGCTGATGCAAAAGCTAACGTAGAAGCAAAAGAAAAAGCTCTTGCTGAAACAAAAGCTAAAGCAGGTGTCGCTCAAGCTGAAGTTGATGAAGCTCAAAAAGCACTTGATGCAGCAAACGCCGCTTATCAAGAAAAAGTTGCTAAGTTGAAACAAGACGAAGCTCTCCGTAAAATCTTCGTTCCTGCTGACTATGCAAAACACGATATTAAGGACTACGAATGGTTCATCTCTCATAAAGATGAGTTCATGAAATTGCAACCAGAAATCGACTGGGATGCTTATAGCCAAACAGGCATTGGCTCTAATAAAGAAGTCGTCGATCTTGCAAATCTTACATCAGCTCAACGTAAAGAACTTGCTGAATTTACGGCTCAAATGTTGAATGACCTTAACCAACAATATTGGTCTAAACGCGAACCAGGTAAAACAATAGAACCTCTTCAATTGACAGTAGGTGGTCAAGAAATGGCTGACACTATCGCTCATGGATATTCTAAGTTCTATGCGGATAATGGAGGGACACCAGATAAGTTTAATTTTCTTAAAAATTGGGAACACCTATCTTCAATTCTTGGACAATACGGTGCGGGAGAATCTCTTGGGGGACTTTTACCAGAATGGCATAAAGAAAACTTTGACGGATACACTATGTTAAATATCAAACAAGACATTGCGAGCGCAATCCGTAAAATGATGTTTGCCGATGGTGACCAATCTAACGGTCACACAAAACATTTAATCACACTTCAAGGAACTGGTATTGGTATCGGTATAAGTTCTGGTGCGGTTCACATTTTGTCAACAAGCCGTGCTATGAACGAAGATAAGGCAGACTATATTAGTACTGATGCTGAATACAAATCCTCCCTTACTTCTTCGATTGCAGAGAAAGAACAAGCACTTCAGGCAGCAAAAGATAAGAAAATAGCAGCGGATAAAGCCGTTAAATCTGCTGAAAATGATCTTGCTTCTGCAAAATCAGCTCAAGTTGACGCTCAAACAAAATTGAACGCTGCTCAAAATGCTATTGCTAAAGCTCAAAAAGCATACGATGACGCGCTTGCGGTCAAAGAACAAACTCCAGCAGCTCAAGCTAAAGTAGTTGAAACTGCAAAAGCTCTTGAAACAGCTAAAGATGAACTTGCAACAGCTAAATCAAATCTTGCAAACTTGCAACAAGTTCGTGCACAACGCGAATCTGAATTAAAAGACGCTAAAGCTAAATTGGTTGCTCAAGAAGAAGATCTTAAACTTGCTCTTAAAACAGCAATCGACGCTGAAAACGATTTGAAAGCAAAAGGTCTTGCAACAACTGAAGCTAAAGCTAAAGTTGAACGTGCTAAACAAGCTGTCAAATCAGCAGAACAAGCCGTACAAGACGCAAAAGATTATCTTGAATTGCTCAAGAATGCTCCTACAAAACTTGCTGAAGCTGAAAAAGCACTAACTGAAGCAAAAGCTAAAACAGCTGAAGCTAAAGCAACTCTTGAAACAGAAGTTGCAAAACTTGAAGCTTTGAAAGTAAAAGCGAAAGTGGCTCAAGAAGATTACACTCGCGTCTTCGAAGCTTATCAAAAACTCGTTAAAGCGAAACAATTGGAAGAAGCAATTCGTCTCGAACAAGAACGTATCAAACACGAAGAAGAAACTCGTCGCAACGAACCAGTTCGTCATGAATCCACTCAAAACAAAGTGATGAAGACAATCGTCCCAATCGTAACAGGAACTCCTGGTGCAAACACACCAGTTGCAGCTCAAGAAGAACAAGCAAATATGAAGAAATTGCCATCAACTGGTGGAACTACAAGTACACTTGGACTTATGGGGCTAGCAATGGCAGCTCTAGGTTTTGTTGGATTGAAACGCAAACGCGAATCAAAATAAAAACACTATTTAGGCTGGGGAAACCCAGCCTAAAATGATATAATTTTAAGAAAAAAGTAAGTCGAATGGGGAAATTTTTATGAAAAAGGTTATGATTTCACTACTGGCGGGTGCGTCCGTTCTAGCTCTGGTGGCTTGTACGCCCAAACGCTATGAACGCCAAAGTAAAACAAAGACAGCAACGTCATCATCGGTTAAAAAAGAGAAGAAGGATACAGGTCAAAAGTATTATCAAGAGGTATTAGATCGCTATAAGTCTTATGCGGTTGCCATTCATACTAAGGACAAAACAGCTTTACAAAATGAACTGAAGAAGATCGAAGCAACTTCAGAAGAATATGCGTATGT
Source organism: Streptococcus parasanguinis (assembly GCF_015557775.1). Lineage (GTDB taxonomy): Bacteria > Bacillota > Bacilli > Lactobacillales > Streptococcaceae > Streptococcus > Streptococcus parasanguinis_AA. Next base: position 181,801 of record NZ_JADNOY010000003.1, read on the forward strand.
CTTTAACCTTCAAACACTTGGGAGTACCAATGAGTGGCAATATGCTTTTGAGGATCTTAATCGTGATGGTAATGATGAACTGCTGATTGGGGATGGCAAAACGATTGCTGCTGTGTATTATTTGAAAGATAAGCAGCCAACCTTGCTCCATGTAGCCTATGTGGCTTCTGCAGGTGGCTATCGCTCTAGCTTAGAAGTTTTTGACAATGGGCAAATCGTCTATGCCACTTGGCAATCCCTTAATCCAGAAATGGAATTGATCCTATATTCACTAGGAAAAGGGGAAGCCAAGGAAGAAAAGAAAGCAACCATTCAAATTGGTGGGAAGGAAACAGCAGAGCAGGCTCTCGGTATTTCAGCCAAGAAGTTAGACCTCAGTAAACTTGACTGGAAAACATTTGATGGTACAGGATACTCCAAATCAACAGCTAAAGCAGAAGAGAAAAAATCGGAAAGCTTTCAAGTACAAGTTAGCGTGGCCGATCTTCGTATTCGAAAAGAACCGTCTACTTCAGCACCCTCTGCAGGGATGATCTCAAAAGGAACTCACACCATTACGGAAACCGTAGATGCCGATGGTCATACCTGGGGCAAGCTTGAATCTGGACAAGGCTGGATCGCCCTTGACTTCACAACGCGTGTGGATGGTTCTAAATCAGCAAGCACAAGTAAGAAAAGCAGTGGAATGAATATTCAAGAAATTCAGAACGGTGATTTTTCAAGTATTGCAGGGACCTGGAGAAATGGGAAAGGAATGAGTGTAACATTTGATGATAACGGTATATCAAAGATAAATGGTGCACCAACAGATCAGGTTGTAGACCGCTTTAATCATGAATTTGGATACTTAAGTAGTAGTGTTCATTCAACTGCCCCAGCTGGTGCTTCAGCAATGAGTTTTTTCCCAGCAGGTCAAGAGTTTCCTGCATCATTAAAATATGGAAATTTTTCTGTTGATAATAGTAAGGATATTATTTATTGGGGTCAGAATGTTATTTCAGATCAAAGCGACTTGTTCTATAAGGAAGACTAAAAAAGGTTAGAAAAACAAAAAATTATATTTGCTAGTGGTCTCTTCATTGATACTGAGTAAATAGATTTCCTTTGATAGACTAGGATAAAAAAATAGGAGATATTGTGAAAAAATTTATTATTTTATTCTTAACAGTTGGTTCGGTAATTTCCCTAGCAGCCTGCGCCCCAAAACGCTATGAGCGTAAGCACAGTCCAGTAGGAGCTTCATCGGTCAAAAAATCATCTGACAAGGCGCAAGAAAAAGAACAGTCAGAAGAAGCTAAGTCAGATGAGCATGATAAAGAAGCCATTGGGACCTTGTCAAAAGCGGACCAAGCGGATATCTACTCGATCATTGAAAACAGTGCGTCTTTGACCTATTCACTTCAGGTGCAACCGACTCGCTTGCTAGAGTTGAACAATGATCACGGTGCGGTTGATGGTTACCCGCAAGACATGTTCATTGATTACTACAATACCTATACGCCGGGAACCTATAATCTGCAAGATGTCATTGATAAATTGAATGCAGAAGAGACATCGGACTCTATCCGCAGTCTGTCACAAGACAAGCTGATCCAACTGACAAACGAAAAGAAGGACGGCTGGCTCTATTCGACAAAAGACAAGGCCTTCTACGAAATTGTACCTGGTGGTCGTGGAGGAGCGATGCCACCGATGGAAATCCCTTCGCCTGATGAATGGGTGGTCAATGAAGATTCAGTTGAAGTGACAACGACTATCCAAGGTACTTCCGATCCATACAGACGTTTTGTCTTGAAACGTAACAATAAGAACTACAAGGGTGGAAGCCATAAAACACGCTTTTATGTCGACAGTACAGAATTCGCGAAATCTTAAAAATAAATAGAAGCTATACCTGGATCTAAAATTTTTATATAGGTCTCTTGGAAGATTCGCAGAAAAAGGCCCTTAAAGCCTTTTTCTTTTGGGCTTGAATATGTTAAAATAAAAGGTATACGTGCTTGGATACAAAGATGAGGATATAACAAATAGATGGGCTCTTGAAATTCCTATCTCGTTGAGTTGGGTAGCCTTAGTATCTTGAGTAATTGAATTTTGGCCTCATTTCTTAGGAAAAAAGATAAGCTTCCTAGCACTCATCGAGTGCGGCGTCACCTTCCTATTTTTCTACAGAAATGTTCGGCAAGCCGAACCGTCCAAAATATCTTGATAGTTGAACACGGGCTAATCCCCTAGTGAAAAAGATAGATTTCCTGGTGTGCGTGGCACACTGCGTCAATCTCCTATTTTCATACGGGATTCTTCACGCCCTTTGTATCCTGATGAACTGAATTTTGGCCTCATTTCTTAGGAAAAAAGATAAGCTTCCTAGCACTCATCGAGTGCGGCGTCACCTTCCTATTTTTCTACAGAAATGTTCGGCAAGCCGAACCGTCCAAAATATCTTGATCTTTGTAGGCAAGTCGTATAATTTTATCAATCCAAAGGGGATTACAATGACAAAACAAGTGTTTCAAACGACTTTTGCGGGTCGTGAGTTAATCGTAGAGACTGGCCAGGTTGCCAAGCAAGCAAATGGCGCTGTTGTCGTACGTTACGGTGAGTCAACTGTCTTGACGGCAGCTGTCATGTCTAAGAAGATGGCAACTGGGGATTTCTTCCCACTTCAAGTCAACTACGAAGAAAAAATGTATGCGGCTGGGAAATTTCCTGGTGGCTTTATGAAACGGGAAGGACGTCCTTCTACTGATGCGACGTTGACAGCGCGTTTGATCGACCGTCCAATACGTCCTATGTTTGCGGAAGGTTTCCGTAACGAAGTGCAAGTCATCAATACGGTTCTTTCTTACGATGAAAATGCCTCTGCCCCAATGGCAGCCATGTTTGGTTCATCCTTGGCACTTTCTATCTCAGATATTCCGTTTGACGGACCAATCGCCGGGGTACAAGTAGGTTATGTGGATGGGGAGATCGTCATCAACCCAACGCAAGAACAAGCTGAGCGCTCTCTTCTTGAATTGACAGTAGCTGGTACCAAACACGCTATCAATATGGTAGAGTCTGGCGCTAAAGAATTGTCAGAAGAAATCATGTTGGAAGCCCTTCTCAAAGGGCATGAAGCTGTTAAAGAATTGATTGCCTTCCAAGAAGAAATCGTTGCAGCAGTTGGGAAAGAAAAAGCAGAAGTAGAATTGCTTCATGTAGATGCTGACTTGCAAGCTGAAATCATTGCAGCCTACAACAGTGACCTCCAAAAAGCAGTTCAAGTAGAAGAAAAATTAGCGCGTGAAGCTGCGACTCAAGCGGTTAAAGACCAAGTGACAGCCGTTTACGAAGAAAAATATGCAGACCACGAAGAATTTGACCGGATCATGCGTGATGTAGCTGAAATCTTGGAACAAATGGAACACGCAGAAGTGCGCCGTTTGATTACTGAAGACAAGGTTCGCCCTGATGGTCGTAAGGTCGACGAAATCCGTCCGTTGGATGCACAAGTCGACTACCTTCCTCGCGTGCACGGTTCAGGACTCTTTACGCGTGGACAAACGCAAGCTCTTTCTATCTTGACTTTGGCGCCAATGGGTGAAACGCAAATCATCGATGGTTTGGATCCAGAATACAAGAAACGCTTTATGCACCACTATAACTTCCCACAATACTCTGTAGGGGAAACTGGACGTTACGGTGCACCTGGTCGTCGTGAAATTGGTCACGGTGCTCTTGGAGAGCGTGCTCTTGCTCAAGTATTGCCAAGCTTGGAAGAATTCCCATACGCGATTCGTTTGGTAGCAGAAGTTTTGGAATCAAACGGTTCTTCATCTCAAGCCTCTATCTGTGCGGGAACACTTGCCCTTATGGCGGGTGGTGTGCCAATCAAGGCACCAGTAGCAGGTATTGCCATGGGTCTCATCTCAGATGGAAATAACTATACCGTATTGACAGATATCCAAGGTTTGGAAGACCACTTTGGAGATATGGACTTCAAGGTTGCAGGAACTCGTGATGGGATTACAGCCCTTCAAATGGATATCAAGATCCAAGGGATTACTGCGGAAATCTTGACGGAAGCTTTGGCTCAAGCCAAGAAAGCTCGTTTTGAAATCCTTGATGTGATCGAAGCAACTATTCCAGAAGTTCGTCCAGAATTGGCTCCAACAGCTCCGAAAATTGACACCATCAAGATTGATGTGGACAAGATTAAGATTGTCATCGGTAAGGGTGGAGAAACCATCGATAAGATCATCGCTGAAACAGGCGTTAAGATTGATATCGACGAAGAAGGTAACGTATCTATCTACTCGAGCGACCAAGATGCCATCAACCGTGCTAAGGAAATCATTGCTGGTTTGGTTCGTGAAGCGAAAGTGGACGAAGTCTACCATGCCAAAGTGGTTCGGATCGAGAAATTTGGTGCTTTTGTCAACCTCTTTGACAAGACAGATGCCCTCGTTCATATCTCTGAAATGGCTTGGACGCGCACCAACCGTGTCGAAGACTTGGTAGCCATCGGTGATGAAGTCGATGTGAAGATTATCAAGATTGACGAAAAAGGTCGTGTCGATGCTTCTATGAAAGCTCTTCTCCCTCGTCCGCCAAAAGCAGAAAACAGCGAGGAAAAAGGTGAAAAAACTCATCGCCATGGCGACCGTCCTCGTCACCACAACAAAGACCACAAACCTAAAAAAGACTTTACTATTACACAAAAAGATTCAGAATAATCATTAGAAAAGGAGGAGCACGGTATGGGATGGTGGCGTGAAACCATCGATATTGTAAAAGAAAATGACCCAGCAGCGCGTACCTCGCTGGAGGTCCTTTTGACCTATCCGGGCGTCAAAGCACTGGCAGCTCACCGTGTTTCCCACTTTTTGTGGAACCATGGCTTTAAGCTCTTGGCGCGGATGCATAGTCAGTTTTGGCGTTTTTGGACCCAGATTGAAATCCATCCAGGTGCGACCATTGCTTCTGGTGTCTTTATCGACCATGGAGCGGGCCTCGTTATCGGGGAAACGGCCATTGTTGAAAAAGGTGTCATGCTCTACCACGGGGTGACCCTTGGGGGAACAGGGAAGGATGTCGGGAAACGCCATCCAACGGTTCGTGAAGGAGCCTTGGTCTCCGCTCATGCCCAGGTCATCGGTCCGATTGAGATTGGGGCCAAGGCCAAAGTAGGAGCGGGAGCGGTCGTGGTTTCAGATGTACCAAGTGATGTGACCGTTGTCGGTATTCCTGCCAAGATTGTTCGTGTTCACGGTAAGAAGGATGAGCCAATCATTCACCAAGAAGAAGAAAAACGCGAATACTATGTGAATAAGATGGAGCATGCCAAGGAAGCCAGTCATCGGTCTTCTAGCTTGTAAGGAGATCGCTACGTGATTCAAGCAACCCATACATTGAATGACCACCAACTACTGGAAGCAAAGGCCCTTATTGCCATCTGTCAGAAGTATGACGGAACTTTTCGGGATCCTTATCTCTCCAATATGCTCAATTTTGATCCCGATATGCCCGCCTTTTTCCTTTATTATGAAAAGGGTGAACTTGTTGGCCTATTAACTATCTATGCGGATGACCAAGATGTGGAAGTAGCGATTCTGGTCTACCCCAATCACCGTCGGCAGGGAATTGCGCGTGCTTTGTATGGAAGTTTTGAGACAGAAACGGCCTCTTATCCAATTGAGTCTGTAACTTTTCAGACAGAACGTGTTTTTCTAGAGCGCCATCCTGAGTTTGCCAGCAATTGGGGACTGGTCGAGGATGAAGAGACAGAAACCTGGTTAGGTAAGGATAGAAGACCTTATCCGTTAGCCACTGTTTCCAATCTGGACGTTTTGTTAGCAGATCGTTCGTATCAGGATCAAATTAGTCAGTTGAAATTTCAGGCATTTTCAGAGGAGCATGAATCTAAAGAAGTTGTGGATAGATATGTCGCTGAAGCTCTGAAAGATCCAGAAAGTCGCCTATATATTTTGCTAAAAAACGGTCAGGTTATTGGAACTTGTACAGTTGATTTATCGAGTAATACGAATTACCTCTATGGTTTAGCAATAGCCGAACATGAACGTGGAAAAGGCTATGGAAGCTACCTGGCAAAATCTCTTGTCAACCAACTCATTGAGCAAAATGACAAGTCCTTTCAGATTGCCGTGGAAGACAGCAATGTAGGTGCCAAACGTTTGTATGAAAAGATTGGCTTTGTCAAACAGACTCAGGTGGTTTATTTGAAGCCAAAAGAGTAGAAACAGAAAGGAAATGAAGCGTGTTAAAAATTTATGATACCATGTCTCGTGATTTGCGAGAATTTGTCCCCATCGAGGAAGGAAAGGTCCGCATGTATGTTTGTGGTCCGACGGTTTACAACTATATCCACGTAGGGAATGCCCGCTCAACGGTGGCCTTTGACACGATTCGTCGCTACTTTGAGTATCGTGGCTACGAAGTTGCCTACATTTCCAATTTTACAGATGTGGATGATAAGATCATTAATCGTGCCAAAGAGGAAGGCATTACTCCTCAGGAAGTGGCGGATAAGTACATCGCGGCTTTTCGTGAAGATGTGACGGCTCTTGGAGTCAAGCCTGCAACCCGCCACCCTCGTGTGGTTGAGTTTATGGATGATATCATTCGCTTTGTTATCGACTTGATCGAAAAAGGCTATGCCTACGAGAGCCAAGGCGATGTCTATTTCCGTGTGGAAAAATCCCACAACTATGCAAAATTAGCCAATAAAACTTTGGAAGACTTAGAGCTAGGTGCTTCTGGTCGGACAGATGAGGAAACAGCTCGCAAGGAAAATCCAGTCGATTTTGCCCTCTGGAAAGCTGCCAAACCAGGTGAAGTTTCTTGGGAAAGCCCTTGGGGACCTGGTCGTCCAGGCTGGCATATCGAATGTTCGGTCATGTCAACGGGGATTTTAGGCGATACCATTGATATCCACGGTGGTGGAGCTGACCTTGAGTTTCCGCACCATACCAATGAAATTGCCCAGTCAGAGGCTAAGACAGGCAAGACCTTTGCCAACTACTGGATGCACAATGGTTTTGTCAATATTGATAATGTTAAGATGTCCAAGTCCTTGGGCAACTTTATCACTGTGCATGATGCACTCAAGACCATTGATGGTCAAGTTCTTCGTTTCTTCTTTGCGACCCAGCACTACCGCAAGCCGATTAACTTCACAGAAAAAGCTGTGCGCGATGCGGAGACCAACCTCAAGTATTTGAAAAACACTTATGAGCAACCGTTCACAGGAGAAGTAGATCCAGCAGACTTGCAAAGTTTTGTGGACAAGTTTATCGCGGCCATGGATGAAGATATCAATGCCGCAAACGGAATCACCGTCGTCTTTGAATTGGCCAAATGGATCAATTCAGGTCACTACAATCAAGACGTTAAGGATGCCTTGGCAAAGATGTTAGAAGTCTTTGGAGTGGTCTTTGTTGAAGAAGTTTTGGATGCGGATATTGAAGCCTTGATCGCTGAACGTCAGGAAGCGCGGGCTAAGAAAGATTTTGCGCGAGCAGATGCGATTCGCGATGAATTGGCTGCACAAGGAATCAAGCTCTTGGATACAAAAGAAGGTGTAAGGTGGACACGTGATTGATGTCAATCTAATCAATGGGATTGCCCTTGCCTTTGAGGGAGATGCGGTCTATTCCATGTATATTCGCAGACACCTGATTTTTCAAGGGATGACCAAGCCCAATAAGCTTCATCAGGCTGCCACCCGCTATGTCTCTGCTCGGGCTCAGGCCAGCTTGATTGAAAGCATGCTGGAGCAAGAAATTCTGACGGAAAAAGAGTTGGAGATCTACAAGCGCGGTCGCAATACCAATAGCCACACCAAGGCCAAAAATGCTGACGTTGTGACCTATCGTATGTCGACAGGTTTTGAAGCGGTCATGGGTTACTTGCACTTGACAGATGAAATCAACCGCTTAGAGGAATTGGTGGCTTGGTGTATTCAAAAAGTGGAAGAAGGGACAAAGTAGTGAAAGATATCAGAGAGTGGTTTCCTCAGGCAGAGGTAACGGATCAACCCAATCCACCAACGGGTTATGTAGCCATTCCCCTTCAGGCTCATCAATGGCTGCTGCTGAAGGAAGAAGAGCTAACCGAGCGAGAAAAACAATTGATTTCCTGGTTGGGCGGTGAAGAAGAGGTTGCCCCTAATCCTTGGTACCAGTACCTGATCGATGGAAAGGGAGAAGCCCCTCAAGTCATCCAAAAAATGCAGCTCGTCTATTGCCACATCTCACATTCAACAGCGGAAGGGACGGCTTCTTGGTTAGAGATGATGCAGACACTCTTGCCCAACTTCCGAGCAACCTTGCAACTGAGCGGACAAGATTATGTGCTCATTCTAGATCAAGACCAGTCTTTACCTGTGGCCGATATCTTAAAAGATACTGTCTCTGCCATGGAGTATGACTTCAATATTCGTTTATCTATCCTGGTCGGGCAAGTATGGACCGAGTCAAAAGACGGGAAAGTGTCTCCTGTCATCCGAGCAGAACAGGCGGTCTTTCGAGCTTGGATTCGAGAGGGCCATCAAGGTGTTTATCGCTTTTCTCAACTCTATCTGTGGGGAATCGAGCAGGCAGATTTGGATCTCACTCCAATCAAGGCAAGTTTGCATCAGTTGATTGAAAGTCAAGATCAATTGCAAGACATCATTGTTGCTCTTTGGGACAATGGGGCAGTCGTCACCAAGGCCGCCCAGCAACTCTATCTCCACCGCAATTCGCTCCAATACAAGATTGACAAGTGGGAGGAGTTGACGGGTCTTCAGTTGAAAAATCTGACAGATCTAGCCCTGTGCTATCATTTGGTCTTACAAGATGTGATTTAAACGGAATCAATCCAGAGTTTTGTGCAACTTGCACAAAACTCTTTTTCTTTTTTGTGAGACTTGCCATAGATTTGTAAAACGTTTTCATTTACAATAGAACTATAAAAATCAAAGGAGTACCATCATGGTAGAATTGAATCTTAGTCACATTTATAAAAAATATCCAAACAGCGAACACTACTCAGTTGAAGACTTCAACTTGGACATCAAAGACAAAGAGTTTATCGTTTTCGTAGGTCCTTCAGGATGTGGTAAATCAACGACTCTTCGTATGATCGCTGGTCTTGAAGACATCACAGAAGGTGAATGTTCAATCGATGGCACTGTTGTAAACAACGTGGCACCTAAAGACCGTGATATCGCCATGGTATTCCAAAACTACGCTCTTTACCCACACATGACTGTGTACGATAACATGGCATTTGGTTTGAAATTGCGTAAATACAGCAAGGAAGATATCGACAAACGTGTACAAGAAGCAGCTGAAATCCTTGGCTTGAAAGAATTCTTGGATCGTAAACCAGCTGACCTTTCTGGTGGTCAACGTCAACGTGTGGCCATGGGTCGTGCCATTGTCCGTGATGCAAAAGTGTTCTTGATGGACGAACCTTTGTCAAACTTGGATGCTAAACTTCGTGTATCCATGCGTGCTGAAATTGCGAAAATCCACCGTCGTATCGGAGCTACAACAATCTACGTAACTCACGACCAAACAGAAGCGATGACATTGGCTGACCGTATCGTTATCATGTCTGCTACTAAAAACCCAGCTGGTACAGGTACTATCGGACGTGTAGAACAAATCGGTACTCCGCAAGAAGTGTATAAGAACCCTGTGAATAAATTCGTAGCTGGATTCATCGGAAGCCCTGCTATGAACTTCATTAACGTGAAATTGGAAGGTGGACACATCGTTGCCAATGGATTGAACTTGAAAGTTCCAGAAGGTGCTTTGAAAGTCTTGAAAGAAAAAGGCTATGATGGTAAAGAATTGATCTTTGGTATCCGTCCAGAAGACGTGAATACAGAAGCTGCTTTCCTTGAAACATTCCCAGAATCAGTCGTGAAAGCAACCATCTCTGTATCTGAGTTGCTTGGTTCAGAATCTCACTTGTACTGCCAAGTTGGTGACAACGAATTCATCGCTAAAGTAGATGCACGTGACTACCTTGGAACTGGTGAAACCATCGAACTTGGATTTGACTTGAACAAAGCTCACTTCTTCGACAAAGAAACTGAAAAAACAGTATACTAATACCTACTGACGCTATAGAGACTGAGACAATGTGTCTCAGTCTCTTTCATTTTAAGGAGACAAGACATGGAAAAAGACTGGTGGAAGGGGAAGGTCGCTTATCAGATCTACCCAAAAAGCTTCAAAGACAGCAATGGTGATGGCGTTGGGGATTTGAAAGGCATCACGGAGAAACTCGATTACCTTCAAAAATTAGGGATTGACATTCTCTGGTTATCGCCTATTTACAAGAGTCCGTTTATTGACCAGGGTTATGATATTTCCGACTATTATGCCATTGATCCTATTTTTGGAACCATGGAAGATATGGAGGAGCTGATTGCGGAAGGTAAGAAACGGGGCATTTCCATCATCATGGACCTGGTGGTCAACCACTGCTCCAGTCATCACGAGTGGTTCCAAAAAGCTCTAGCGGATCCAGATGGTCCTTATGCGGATTACTTTTATTTCATCGAAAGTGACAAGGAACCCAACAACTGGGAAAGTTACTTTGGAGGCAGTGTCTGGGAACCCGTTCCTGGCACCAACAAATACTATCTCCATTCTTTCCACAAGGATCAGCCGGATCTCAATTGGCAAAATCCTGTCTTACGCGAAGAGATTTACAAGATGATCAACTGGTGGTTGGACAAGGGAATTGCGGGCTTCCGGATCGACGCCATCATCAACATTAAAAAAGATTTAGAATGGCGTTCACTTCCGTCCGATCGTGACAATGGCCTGGTCCCAGTACCGGAATCGCTGGTCAATGCCCAACCGATTGAACCTTTCTTGCAAGAGTTAAAGGAGCGGACCTTCGCCAAGTACAATGCCTTCACAGTAGGGGAAGTTTTCAATGAAACCGACGAAGAATTGCATTTCTTCATTGGAAAAGATGGTGTCTTCTCTTCCATCTTTGACTTCAAACAAACCATGCTGGGTCAGGAAGGAAAAGGCTGGTTCGATCATGCTCTTCCAACTGCAGATGAACTCAAGGAAAGTATTTTCCAAGCGCATGAGCGCGCAGATAGTATTGGGATTCTCTCGACCATCATTGAAAACCACGATGAGCCTCGTGGGGTGTCCCATTATATTGCTGAAGGTCCAGTAAACGACACCAGTAAAAAAGCCCTAGGAACTATTCAGGTTTTGCGCAAGGGAATTCCGTTTATCTATCAAGGCCAAGAAATTGGAATGGAAAACCAAGTCTTTGAATCAGTAGAGGACTTTGATGATATCGCGACCATCAATGGCTATCATGTGGCTAAAGAAGCTGGTTTGAGCGAGGAAGAAGCCTTAGCAGTGATTGCCAACTACAGCCGAGACAATGCGCGGACACCGATGCAGTGGACAAGAGAGCCAGGTCTGGGCTTTAGCGATGGACCAGCCTGGCTGATCAGTCCCAAACCAGATTATTCCATTAATGTGGAAGACCAGGAAAAGGATCCAGATTCTATTTTGAATTATTACCGCCAGCTGACGGCCTTGTATCGCCATCCCCTCTATGGAAATACCATCCGGTTTGGAGATATGATCCCAGCGTATCGGGACCGTGAGAATATCATTGCCTTTGAACGCCGTGGGGACAAGCTTCTCTTGGTTGTCAGCAATTTCCAAAATCGCCAGGCCACTTTGGAGTTACCAGCTCCGATTAAAACGCTCGTTTTAAATAATACTGCTGGGTTGTTCCAAGAAGGAGACCAGGTATTAGAATTGGCCCCTTACCAAAGCATTGTGCTGGAATTGGTGGAATAGAAAGAACCTTCGCAAACGCGAAGGTTCTTTTTGAAGATATATCTTTCGTAACTTTCCTTAGGTGAGTACGGACGTCAGCGAACTTCTACGAAGTTCCATGACTAATTAAGATACATAGGGCGTCTACGGATAAAGTCAAAATAGGAAGTTTGACGCAGAATCTTTCGATTCTAGGAGAACTTATCTTTTTGACACAATCCGTAGCCCGTGTTCAATTAGTATTGAACCCCTTCGCTTTTCAATTTTTAGGCTCAGGCTAAAACAGTTCCCCGAACTGTTTTACTTTCAAAACTCCCGAGTGCTTGAAACATGACAGTTTCAAGCACTTTTCTCACAGCGGGAAGTTTCAGTATAAGACTGAATAATGCTAAATATTAGAGCGAGTTTTATAATTTCTGTCTAATTTTTAGATTATTTTATATGAAAAATTGATTTTCTATGAAAAGATGAACTTGAAATTCATAGCTAGTCTAAAATCTTATTCAACTTCTTTCTTTTTCAAGAGGAGGAAGCCTCCGCTAATGGCTAACAAGAAGCCTGAAAGAATGAAGTGCGCCCTTGTGTCTTCTCCAGTTTGTGGCAATTGTGCCTTGGATGGACTTTCTTGGAAGCTTTGTCCCACTTGGTAAGTCAAGGCTTGCACACTTTCTCCATTTTCAGTTGTCATTTCTTTTTGTGGAAGGAGAACTTTAGGAGTCTCCTTCTTGGTCAAGATTGGCTGTGGAGTGGTTGTTTGGTTATGAATTGGAACCACCACTTGATCTGGTTCCTTAGCTGGAACGTAATCCATCAAGCTAGCCAACTTGCTGCCAAAGATCGCGTTGGTTACCCAGCGGAAGAAGTGGACAGGGTGTTGACGGTTGGTTGGATTTCCTGCATAGACAAAGAGTGGTTGTCCCATCAGTTCTCCAGAGATGGCCATGACTTTGTTGGCTAGAACATCGTTATGTGGCCACCAACCTGCAATATAATAATCGCTCGGAGCAATACTCATCAAGGTTTTGAAATGCTCTGGAACCTTTTCAATCCAGTTTCCTGAGTTGGAGTAGAAGAGGGCGTTCTTCTTGTATCCGCTGGTCAATGGATCCTGATCATCAATGATCGCTTTCATCAAGCCTTCGTAGTCGCTACCGCCTTTTAATTTTTCAGCGTCAAATCCTGCAAGAACTCCCAATTTTTCCAGTTTCTGCATGGCTTCCCCGCCGATGACGAGAGTTGGTTTCTTACCAAAGATGGAAGCGTCAAAACGATTGCTTTCCAAAATAACAACATCCGCTTCTTCTGGAGTATTGACGATTTGGAAGCCTAATTTTTCAAGGACTAGACTAGTATGAGCAGGCGCATCGACTCCAGCCCAATTATAGTGGTAGTTTGGAGAGTAGACCTTCATCGGTTTCAAGGTTGGCCCGCTTGGTACCTTGTAGAGGGCATCACCATAGATGGCATAGTTTGGCAGGAGTGAAGCAAAGGTATCGCGGTCAACGATGTAGCCATCATCTGTTAGGTAGACGGATTTTCCTTGGGAAATGGCCTGGTTGATAGCTTTAACGGCACTGGCTGAGGTATTTGCGATCACATAGTAAGGAGCTTTTGGATCGATCTCAGAAGTACGAGTCGCACGGGTAGTGGTGACTTCGCCTAATTTTCCATTGAAAAGACCATCCGCAAAGACAGGTTCGGACTTGAACCCTCTCATATCTGGGAAGTTAACCAGTAACTCTGCGTACATCGCAGCCCAGGCAGATTCGTTGGAGCCCTTGTAGAGAATGTGGTTGGCATAGCCGCGTTTGGCTTGGGCCATGTCAATGACCAAGTCACCTTTTTTATAGCTTCCAATATCTTCTTTGAGTTCTTTGACGAGGACACCATTGCGTTTGAAGTAGTCGATCATATTGAAGGCTTCTTGGGCGTCATTGTCCTTGTCGAGACCCATTGGGATGACGTAGTAGTCTGGGAAGAATTTTGGACGACCGTTTTTCACACGTCCAACGATTTCCCCATTTGGGCCGACCAGTTCATTTTCAGCTTTTGGATCTTCCGTTTTATTGAGACCACGTAAGTAGAAGTTGAGCCGCATCTCAAGGAGACGGTCTGGATCTTGGTTGAGGAAGTCAATGCCGCCTAGGACAGCATTGCGTCCAGCCTTATAGGATTCTTGGTTGGATTCTGGTATTTCAATGGTGTGGCCCAAGATGCCGTGATAGACAGCATAAACCCCTGTATAGCCAGAGAAGGAATCATCCCAGCCATCGCCCCAATCTAGTTTTGGAATGATGTAACTGTCGTATTTGGAATTGGCAACTCCAGCCCGGCCCATATGATGGGCATTTTCCAGCATGAGGTTGGACATGAGATCGTATTCAAAGTTCGGATCATGTGGAGGTGTTGCAGGTTCGATTAAGAATTCTTTTACAAAACCGTGTAAGTCGTAGAGAGCGATCGGATTCCACTTGTTGATCATTTGGATGACGGTCCGGACTTCAGGGTTGGTTTGGTAGCTGGCATCCCGGTTTGGATCGAGCCCGTTTGCTAGGGCCCGCAGGTTGAGAGCATCTCCATCTGGGTTTTCCGTGAAGTCAAATAAGAAGATGAATTTATTGAGCAAGGTTGGAATATCTAGCGTGACAGTTTTAGCATTTCCAGCTTCATCTGTGGTGTTAAAGCTCACCTTTTCCTTGGTCGCAAAGGTATTAAAGAGGCCTGTGATGATGTCGATCCCTGGCTGCTCATCCGCATGGGTGTTGTGGACTAAGACAGGTAGTTTGTAATCCAAGGTCTTGTCCTTCAGTGCAGCCAGCATTTCGCTTGGTTTGGTCAAAGCTGTAGGATTGGTGCTAGACAGGTAGTGATCGATGCTGGCTTGGTCCTTGCTCACGATCCCCATCTTCATGTCCCGGCCTTGGGCGCTCTTACCAAGGGTTTCTAACTGCACCAAACGATCGGGTTTCGCTTCTTCCTTGGATTTTTCGATAGCAGCGAGCATCTCTTCATGTGTATGGTAGTCTTGGTAAGGTCGAAAAACAAGAGTTTTATTGATGGTCACACCCAAGTCTGCATTGGTTCCGACCAGCTCATGATTACCGATGTAGTTGCGGTAAGTCCGGCGGATATTATTTGGGCTCCGAAGGCTAAGATCTTCACCAAAGAGATCTTTCACTTCCATATGGAGATCCAAATCATTGCCGTTTGCAGTCTCTGTGATAGTAAGGAATGGATCCTTGCTTAGGGTTCCAGTCTCCATATCCCAGGTTTTCCACTCCGAGAGAGGCTTGTTGTCCAAGGTCCAGTTGATCTTGCCAGCAGCTTGAGCTTTTTCTTGGACTTTGTCATCAATCGTGCTCTTTTCAGAGAGATAAATGGTGCTATCTGCCAATCGTGTCGATTGGTCAGCGGTTGTTGTAGCACGGTTAGTGCTTGGACTAGCAGCTGGAGCAACTTCTGTAGTAGAAGCCACATCAGAGGTCGCGGCTGTTTCCGCAGAAGTGGCAGGGGCTGCGGTGTCTCCTTTTTCAGCTGTAGCAGGACTGGCAGTCTCAGCTGTCACTGCTTGCTCAGTAGCGGGTGCTGCTTCAAGGACCGTACTTGGTTCTGTTTGAGGCGCTTCTAAGCTATCGGCTGATACTTGACCATGACCGATGACAGAAAGCAAGACAGCAGCTGAGAGGCTGAGCGTCGTAGTGTACAAATGTTTCTTATATGAAGACTTCATATAGAAGACCCTCCTTAAAAAGTTATTTTCCTGTTCCAGTATACCATTTTAGGAAAACGTTTTCAACATCTCCCGCAATAAAGAAGCCTTTGCATTTGGCAAGGGCTTCTTTGTCTATTCTGTCTCCTGATGAAATTGTTGGTAAAAATCAACCTTGACCTGAATGAAGGTTTCTAAATCTCTTAACAATTGGAGCAAGGTGGCGCGTGTTTCAAATTCTTCCCGGGTCTTGGGCAAGGGCCGTTCGCGGAAGATCGCCAAATACTGAGTAATATCATCTAGAAGATTTTGGGCAGGATTTTCCTGACTTAACTGTTGCGCAGTCTTCTTAAAAAGTTGAGCCAAGATCATACTTTCACTCGCTGCTAACTGACAGCGGTTGACGTTTTCTGCCATATCCCGCAGGATATCGTTTTGGCGCTTGCGCATTTCG
This sequence comes from Streptococcus parasanguinis, assembly GCF_015557775.1. Lineage (GTDB taxonomy): Bacteria > Bacillota > Bacilli > Lactobacillales > Streptococcaceae > Streptococcus > Streptococcus parasanguinis_AA. The sequence goes on from NZ_JADNOY010000003.1 coordinate 197,783, forward strand.
AAGTAGTGAATGTGGTAGTTGGTTTGATGAAAAAGGTGGTTGGAATGATCCAGATAGACGAGATTTAAAGCGTCCTTTAGGATACCATCCAATTCCTTGATCAAGCGGGCATCGTTGCGACCATCCCCTTTACCAAGTAATTCCGCAAAACGACCAAGGATCTTTTTCAGTTGGTCTTCGACAACATCATGGTAGTGATCAATCGCAGCCTGATTAGAAGGCATATAGAGATTGGCCAGCAGGGCAAAGCTGGTCCCGATTAAAAAGAGGGCAAGTTCATTGAGCAAGAGCCCCCAGGAAGTAGACTGCTCAATCAAGAGATGGGTGACGAGGACCGTACTAGGGGTGATGCCAATCTGCCAACCCATTAGAAAGGCGCATGGAACATAGAGAGCGATAAAGACTCCCAGTGCCCAAAGGTTGAATCCAAAAAAGGAAAAAGCGATACTTCCGATCACAAGGGCCAGCAAGGTCGACATAAAGCGCTGGTAGGCTTGCTTGATCGTACTGCGACGCGTATCAGAGATACTCAAGATGGCAATGACGCCAGCTGAGATGGCATAGGTCAAGCCCAGAGCATAAGCAAGGGCAGCTGCTAAACAGGTGGCCAAGGTGAGCTTGATGGTTCGTTGAAAAAGAGGCATGGCTTCCTTTCTAGTTCGGTTCCTTCATTAAGATAGATTTGATTTCATTATATCATGAATTGGCCTCAACCTCCTTTCTTGTGGTATACTAGTTCTATGGAAAATAACGATATCGTATACGGTGTTCACGCAGTCACCGAGGCTTTACAAGCCAATACAGGCAATAAATTATATATTCAAGAAGATCTCCGAGGAAAAAATGTCGACAAGATCAAGGCCTTAGCAGCTGAGAAAAAAGTGTCGATTTCTTGGACGCCAAAGAAAACCCTGCAGGAAATGACAGAAGGAGCTGTTCACCAAGGCTTTGTTCTTCGAGTGGCAGCCTTTGCTTACACCGACTTGGCAGCGATTCTGAAACAGACAGCCCAAGAAGAGAACCCGCTTTTATTGATTCTCGATGGCTTAACAGATCCGCACAATCTTGGATCTATCTTGCGGACAGCTGATGCGACCAATGTCTCAGGAGTCATCATTCCTAAGCACCGAGCGGTTGGGGTGACCCCAGTGGTGTCAAAAACTTCTACCGGAGCAGTGGAACACATTCCCATTGCGCGTGTGACCAATCTTAGCCAAACCTTAGACAAGCTAAAGGAAGAGGGCTTCTGGATCTTTGGAACCGACATGAACGGCACGCCATCTCATCAGTGGAATACGGCTGGCAAGTTAGCCTTGATCATTGGCAATGAAGGAAAAGGGATCTCAGCCAATATCAAAAAACAAGTCGATGAGATGATCACCATTCCCATGAATGGTCATGTGCAAAGCCTCAATGCCAGTGTGGCAGCAGCCATCCTTATGTATGAGGTCTTTCGCAATCGACTATAATCCTAGAAAGGCAATGATATGAAACGAAAAATCTTATTGGTTGACGGCTATAATATGATTGCCTTTTGGCAGGAGACCCGCCAGCTCTTTCAAAAAAGTGAGCTCGATGCAGCCCGCAATATCCTCCTGCAAAAACTGAGCCACTATGCTAGCTTTGAAGGAATCGAAGTCATCTGTGTCTTTGATGCCCAGTATATGCCAGGAGTGCGGCAGACCTATGAGGAGTTCAATGTTCAGGTGGTCTTTACCGGTGAGGATGAGACGGCAGATGACTATATCGAGCGCTTGGCGGCAGAGCTTAACACGCCCCTCCACCAAGTATCAGTAGCGACCAGTGACTTAAATGAGCAATGGACCGTCTTTGCTCAAGGAGCTCTTCGGGTATCTGCCAGAGAGTTAGAAAAACGGGTCGCAGTCGTCAAAGGAAACCTCAATCAAGCGCAGCGAGTGGTTAACGATCAAAAACCACCCATGCGACCGCTCGATCACCAAGTATTGCGACAATTACAAGAAATGATGGGAGACAAGTAATGACATTTGCTATTTTAACCGATTCGACCGCAGATTTAGACCAAAACTGGGCCAAGGAACATCAGGTGACCATTCTTGGCTTGACCATTGAGTTAGATGGGACGGTTTACCAGACAGTAGGCCAAGCTCAATTGACCAGCCCTGAGCTTTTAGAAGCCATGAAAAATGGGGCCAAACCGACAACCAGTCAGGTCAATGTGGGCCAATTTCAGGAAACCTTTAAACAATTTGCCAAAGAAGGAAAAGATCTGCTTTATGTGGCCTTTTCATCGGTCTTATCTGGGACCTATCAGAGTGCAGTCATGGCACGAGACCTGGTTTTAGAAGACTACCCGGAAGCCGTGATCGAGATTGTCGATCCGAAGGCTGCTGGGATTGGAGAGGGTTATCTGGTCATGCGAGCAGTAGCTGCGCGTGATGCAGGTCGTTCATTAGCAGAAGCCAAAGAAGAAATCATGGACCTAGCGCCAAAACTGCGGACTTATTTCCTAGTTGATGACCTCTACCACCTCATGCGTGGCGGCCGTCTCTCAAAAAGTGCCGCGATCATGGGAAGTTTGGCCAGCATCAAACCCATTCTCTGGATAGATGCGGAAGGGAAATTAGTCCCTATTAGCAAGGTTCGGGGACGCAAAAAAGCTGTCCGGGAATTACTGGAGCTGATCAAAGCAGATATCGGTGAAAGCACAGCCTTGGTATCTTATACCAACGATCTAGAAGGAGCAGAAGCACTGAAGCAAGAAATGCTTGCGCTTGAAGGCATCGATGAAGTCCTTGTGATGCCTCTTGGACCAGTTATTTCAGCCCACGTTGGCCCGAATTCCTTGATCGGATTTGTCATGGGAAAAGAAAATCGTAAATAATTTTCCAAATCGGTTGACTTTTATCTTAGAATTTTGATACAATAGTAGGCGGTATTGTTTACCCCATTTGTAAGGCCCCGGAACCTTTCAAATAACTCGCGGACCGGAACATCCGCCCTGTAAACAAAAACGACATTCATATAGGAGAAATCATGAACAAAACTACATTCATGGCTAAACCAGGCCAAGTAGAACGCAAATGGTACGTTGTTGACGCAACTGATGTACCTCTTGGACGCCTTTCAGCAGTTGTTGCTAGCGTGCTTCGCGGAAAAAACAAACCAACATTCACACCTCACACTGATACAGGTGACTTCGTAATCGTTATCAATGCTGAAAAAGTTAAATTGACTGGTAAAAAAGCAACTGATAAGATCTACTACACTCACTCAAACCACCCAGGTGGATTGAAATCAATCTCTGCTGGTGAACTTCGTTCTAAAAATGCAGTACGTTTGATCGAGAAATCAGTTAAAGGTATGCTTCCACACAATACTCTTGGCCGCGCTCAAGGTATGAAATTGAAAGTATTCGTTGGAGCTGAGCACACTCACGCTGCACAACAACCAGAAGTTCTTGATATTTCAGGACTTATCTAAGGAAAGGAACAATAAAGTATGTCACAAGCACAATATGCAGGTACTGGACGTCGTAAAAACGCTGTTGCACGCGTTCGCCTTGTTCCAGGAACTGGTAAAATCACTGTTAACAAAAAAGATGTTGAAGAGTACATCCCACACGCTGACCTTCGTCTTGTAATCAACCAACCATTCGCAGTTACTTCAACTGCAGGTTCATACGACGTTTTCGTTAACGTTGTAGGTGGTGGATACGCAGGTCAAGCAGGAGCTATCCGTCACGGTATCGCTCGTGCCCTTCTTCAAGTAGACCCAGACTTCCGCGATTCATTGAAACGCGCAGGACTTCTTACACGTGACTCACGTAAAGTTGAACGTAAGAAACCAGGTCTTAAGAAAGCTCGTAAAGCATCACAATTCTCAAAACGTTAATCAATACGATTATATCAACGTTTACAGACATTCAAGAATTATTTCTTGGATGTCTTTTTTGTTTCAAAAAATCAAAGTTCACCCCAAAATTCACCCCATATTCACCCCATCAATTTTTTAAACTACGAAAAGCAATATCACCTACAGTCTGATTGACTTTATCTTTGATATTAACGTAAGTTTTTGTAATCTCTTTATCACTATGAGTAAGAGCTTCTGAGAAGGCTTCAAGAGAAACACCTGCTTGTTTAGCAAGAGTAGCACCAGTATGTCTTAGTTTGTGTGGTGATGCTGGTGCTAATTCGGGATGTCTTCGTCTGACTGATTTCATCTTGATAAAACTTAAAATTTTTCTAATTATAACGAAGCATAGTCAAAAAGCTATGACCTCTATATTCACAAAAAAATCCAGACCAATACTAGTCCAGATTTCTTGTCTATTAAACATTCTTTTCAAAGAATGGAAGAACGGCTGTAACGGCTTTGTCAACGCAATTATTTAACTGTGAGAATCCGACGCACATAAATTTTAAATGGCGTCTCAGTCACATTTAAATTTATGAGACGCTTAGACGTTAGGCTTTCAATTTGTCAAATTTTGCTTTGACATTTGCCTTGAATTCTTCAAGTTTAGCCTTGCGTTCGGCTTTACGTTCAGCCTTCATTTGTGCACGTGCCTGGTTGTAGAGGTCTTCTTGGACTTGCAGAGCTGCTTCGATTTCGGCTACGACGGTTGCTACATCCCAACGCACGATTTGGGTGTCGTACTTGGTGAAGTAAGCATCGATGACTGCTTCGTTGTTTTCTTGCACCAAGGCGACAACGGCTGTTTCGCCGTCGATCAATTTTTGAGACACAACGTCAATCAAGCCAGCTTCTGCCGTATCAACGGTATCACCAGCAGCCAAACCATAGAGGCTGCCAATACCATAACCAAACAAGACGCCGATAGGACCACCCAAAAGCCCGATAACTGCACCGAGCAAGCCACCTTCTAGGGTTGCATCCGTCGTTGAATCTTCAAAGTCATAGCGTTCTTTTTCAACGATGTGACCGTTTTCATTTTTGACCAAGGCGATTTGAGCAACCTTGGTCGTCTGAGTTTGGCGGAAAGCCTTCAAATCCGCAAAGGACTGATAAGCTTCGCTTTCAGTGTTAAAGACTGAAACTACTAGGTTTTCCATAGTTAGTACCTCTTTTCTAAATATATACGTTCATTATAATACAGTTTCAATCACTTTTCAATCATTTTAGTGCGACATTTTAATTGATATGTCGCGTTTATCAGCGTCAAAGAACAGTTTCAGGCAGCGGTATATCTTTGCCATATCCCAGCCCAGACACTCTGGCGACTCTGAGTGATTATCAAGAAAGGCGTCCAGCAACATCTTAAAGCCTCCCGTGCAAAAAGTAAATAAATAGTGTTTTTCCTGTATGCCTGTCACACGGCTAAAAGACCGCTTGACCAAATCTTCCAGAAAATTATAGCAGATATTATGTACCAGCTCTGTGTAGCGAGTCTGATGAGCGTGCCGAATCACATCGACACTTTTATAGAATCTGCCAACTGTTTCCTTATGGTCGAATCCTTGAAAGAAGTCGCTTTATTCGTCGGTCAAGACAATTAATTTGGCTGGTGCAACTGATTCGCCAAGCTATGAACAAGCAATTATTACCTTTTGAAAGCAAAAATGGCAATTATGAAGGTGAAGCTACTCAGGTCTTAGTTCTTCTATCCAATTACTATGCAGACAAAAAACTATTTGATGAAAATACAGATGAATATGGAAATATCTTGATTTTAAAGGATTCATCCATCATTTCTAAATTATCGGCTATCCCAGATTTATTAAAAAGGGGATCTAGTAGGTAACAATAATATCGAATATATCAAAGTACGCAATATTAGGATTTCTTCAGAGGTTGAGTTAGAGTCAGATGTTGATGGGGATAAGTCGGATAATCTGCCAATAGATATAAAAATACTAGAAAACAGGCTTGAAAAAGGCCCGTAAAGCATCACAATTTAGTAAACGTTAATTCGTTACTGGACAGCAGAATACAAACGAAAACACTTTGCATCTTGCAAGGTGTTTTTTTCTATGAGAACTGGCGGTGCGCAATTAGGATAGCTCTAGCGACTTTAGTCGCATAGAGATATGCTATGCACAGTTGCCTCAAGAAAACAATGCTTCTTGGTCCACCCTGTTAGACAAGCTTCAAAACCAAGGAATCCAACAGATTTCTCTTGTAGTTACAGATGGCTTTAAGGGGCTTGAGCAGATTATCAGTCAGGCTCACCCATTAGCTAAACAACAATGTTGCTTAATTCATATTAGTCGAAATCTAGCTAGTAAAGTGAAACGAGCAGATAGAGCGGTTATTCTGGGGCAATTTATAATGATTTATCGTGCTGAAAATTTAGAAATGGCAGGACAAGCTTTAGAGGACTTTCTCGCCGAATGGAAACCAAAGTATAGGAAAGTCATGGAAAGTCTGGAGAAGACGGATAATCTTTTAACTTTTTATCAGTTTCCCTACCAGATTTGGCACAGCATGTATTCGACAAACCTCATTGAGTCTCTTAACAAAGAAATCAAACATCAAACGAAAAAGAAGGTTCTTTTTCCTAATGAGGAGGCTCTGGAACGTTACTTAGTTACGTTGTTTGAAGATTATAATTTCAAGCAAAGTCAACGAATCCATAAAGGGTTTGGTCAATGTTCTGATACACTTGAAAGCTTATTTAATTAACACTCCGTAACTCTACTTAAGTGTTTACACATAATTATTTACAGTATCAAAAAATAAAGTATATTGTTTTCATCATAATATAATTAAATATCAGTATAGAGAATTTTATCTATATATCAGATATCAGCAATTGCTTTTGCTGTCATTTTTCGCTACAATAGTTACAAGGAGGAAATAAACATGTTAAAAGAAGTATTAAACGTCGCAAAAGTTGCGAAAAAATCATCTCTCTTCTTAGGAGGGGTAGCATTTGGGACGCTTGGCTTGAAAGTCTTAGCAAGTAAAGAAGCTAAGAAAGGCTATTCTAAGGCCTTGGCTAAAGCTTACAAATTGAAAGATGGACTGGATGCATCTGTTTCTGTTGTAAAACAACACGGTGATGATGTTTTACAAGACGCTAAATATTTATACGAACAGGAAAAGAAAGAAGAACAATTAGATAGCCTGACAGGTGAATAATATGTCTTTTAAAGTGCTACACAGAGGATATCAACATATCCGATTATCGTCCTCGTTTTCACTGACCTTGGATATTCAAGATTATCTTCGTTCCTTGGCTAAAGATGAAAAAGGGATCGACTCTATTCAGTTTTATATGGATCAGCAGCACTTTACTCTACGTATGAAAGAAGGCTTCTCTGTATTAGAAAATGCAGAGGCCTTTTTAAAAAAAATTGACAAGGGGAAAGTTTCGGACTTGATGACTCTTCCCATTCGTAGAGAAGAGAGTGCTTATTCAATTGTATCGGGTGCAGCGATTAAGCGTTTGCTGTTTCGAAGTTTTGTACCCTACCCTATTCGTTATATTTGGACTTGTTATCAGGCTTTGGGTTATGTCAAAGAAGCCTATCAAACTTTAGCGCGCAAGGAACTAACCATGGAGGTCTTGGACTGTTCGGCCATTTTGTTGTCCTTGTTTATGAACCAATCCAAGACAGCTAGCAACATCATGTTTATGCTTGATTTGGGTAATCATCTGGATCAGTGGTCTTTAAAAAAAACAGCAACAGATTTGGAACAAAGCCTTCTTGCTAAAGAAAGTGATGTTTTCTTAGTGCGGGGAGACATGGTCATCAGCATCAAGAGTTCTGATGTTCAAGTAGGTGATGTATTAGTTGTCTCCCAAGGTAATGAAATCTTGTTTGACGGCCAAGTGGTTTCAGGATTAGGCATGGTCAATGAGAGTTCCTTGACTGGAGAGAGCTTCCCTGTTGAAAAGAAAGAGGGAGATTCTGTATGTGCGAATACTGTTTTGGAAACAGGAGAGTTAAGAATTCGTGTGACTGATAATCAGATAAACAGTCGTATTTTGCAACTCATCAATCTGATGAAAAAATCTGAAGAGAGTAAGAAGACAAAACAACGTCATTTTATTAGGATGGCAGACAAGGTTGTAAAATATAACTTCTTAGGTGCTGGTTTGACTTATCTGTTAACAGGTTCGTTTTCAAAAGCCATTTCCTTTTTATTGGTGGATTTTTCATGTGCTCTAAAAATATCCACACCTGTAGCCTACCTTACGGCCATAAAGGAAGGTCTAAATCGAGAAATGGTTATTAAAGATGGTGATGTATTAGAAAAATATCTGGAAGTGGATACTTTCTTGTTTGATAAAACGGGTACCATCACGACGAGTTATCCTTTGGTTGAAAAGGTTCTTCCTTTCGGAGATTATACTGAGAAAGATATTTTAAGAATAAGTGCATGTTTGGAGGAACATATCTATCATCCTATTGCCAATGCAATTGTTAAACAAGCTGAAATTGAAGGCATTGAACACGAAGAAATGCATGGCAAGCTTCAGTATGTTGCAAGCAAAGGGATTAAATCGCAAATTGATGGTCAATCGGTTGTCATTGGAAATTATGTACTAATGCAAGACGAACAGGTAAGAATTAGTTCTGAGCAGCTGGCCTTGATTGAGCAATATAAGACTCATTACAATTTATTGTTTTTGGCTTATAAGAAAGAATTAATTGGGATGTTTTGTATCCACACTCCCTTGAGAAGCGAGGCGAAAGTTGCATTGAAAAAGCTAAAGCGCCAAGGGAAAAAACTGATTCTGGCAACTGGTGATACGTTGGCTAGAACAGAAGAGTTGGTTAAAGATCTGCCATTTGACAACGTTTATACTGATTTAAAACCAGATGGTAAGTTTCAGTTGGTTCAGGAATTACAGAAAGCTGGCCGAACTATTTTGATGGTTGGAGACGGGTTAAACGACTCTGCTGCCTTGACGCTTGCAGATATTGGGGTTGTGATGAATGAAAGTGCTGATATTTCTAAGCAGATGAGTGATATTTTATTATTAGATAATCGTTTAGATTTCTTCGAGGAATTGAATTCTTTATCTGAATCGTTGCAGAAATTAATTCAAAGAAATATTCAAGAAACAGTTGTAATAAATGGAAGTTTAATTGGATTTGGGTTGTTAAATTGGTTAAGCCCATCTAATCTTTCGATATTGCACAATCTGACTACTTTAAGAATCGTCCTTCGTAGTCTTTCTATTAAAAGTAGGTAAGAGACCGAGAAGCTGAGGTTATAAAAACTAAAAGGAGTTGTCTCATTTGAGAATAACGGCTCTTTGTCAACTGTAGTGGGTTGGTGGAAAATTATACCCTGGAGAGGACCAAATTGGTTCTCTCCTTTTAAATATTGAAAAAACCATTGGCAGTGGACATACTTTAAGACTATATATTTCTGAAACTAGTTTCACAATACAAATATTGACATGCAATTATTAATTGGTGGATTTTAAGTTGACATCTACAAAGGTTAATGTTAGAATACATTCAAAAATATATTTGAATGAGGTGTTTTATGATTCAAAATATTGTTACTTCAATAATCCTGTATTCTGGGACAGCCGTAGACTTACTTATTATCCTAATGTTATTTTTTGCCAAAAGAAAAAGCAGAAAGGACATCATTAACATCTATTTAGGACAATTTCTAGGCTCTGTTAGTCTAATATTCCTAAGTTTGCTTTTTGCATTTGTCTTAAATTATATTCCTAGTAAAGAGATTTTAGGTTTACTCGGTTTGATTCCAATTTTCCTAGGCCTCAAAGTTTTGCTTTTAGGAGATTCTGATGGAGAAGCTATTGCAAAAGATGGTTTGCGAAAAGACAATAAAAACCTGATTTTTCTAGTCGCTATGATTACTTTTGCAAGTTGTGGCGCTGACAATATTGGTGTCTTTGTCCCATATTTTACCACCTTAAATTTAGCGAATTTGATAGTGACTTTACTTACTTTTCTAGTCATGATTTATCTCTTGGTTTTTTCTGCCCAAAAATTAGCACAAGTCCCTTCTGTTGGAGAAACTTTGGAAAAATATAGTAGATGGTTTATTGCCGTTGTCTATTTAGGATTGGGGATGTATATCCTGATTGAAAACAACAGCTTTGACATGCTATGGGCTGTGTTAGGCTAGGAGAAAAAATTATGAAAAAAGATAGTATCTGTCAAGTGGATGTTATAAATCAACAAAATGTTACAACCGCAACGAACTACCTTGAAAAGGAAAAAGTCCAAAAATCACTTCGCATTTTATCAAAATTTACCGATAATAAACAGATAAATATCATCTTTTATCTCCTTGCTGTTGAAGAACTCTGTGTCTGTGATATAGCCTGTTTACTAAATCTCAGTATGGCATCTGCCTCCCACCATCTTCGTAAACTAGCCAATCAAAACATCTTGGATACTAGAAGAGAGGGGAAAATTATATATTATTTTATAAAAGATGAGGAAATCAAAGACTTTTTTAATCAACTAGGATAACAACTATTTTTACTACTTTATCATGATTATATATAGGACTTATCTATGAAATTTTTTGATGAAAATTACTCACAAGAAAGACTACTCGTAGCAAATGTTTAAGAAAAAAGTATAATTTAAAGCAAAGCGACCTAGGTAATGCAGGTCAAGTTAGCCAAGTTGAAAAGGGAGAAATCTGAAAGAAAATGTATCTTTGATAGTAGTCATTTATTGTGAAATATGATATATTTATTTTTTAGATGGATGAATATTTCTAAAGTTAAATAGAATATGACAGATACATGCTTTTTAGTGTATCTTGTTTGTACTCAAAATATGAAGTGACTATCCAATATTTAAGATTAATAAATATTATACGATGAGATAGAATGCTACAAAATGAAAGGCGATGTAATCTGATGAAGAAAGATAGATTAATTGCATTGACAGATGCGGTTCTAGCAATTATAATGACTATCCTAATCTTAGAATTAGAAAAACCAACGACACCAAGTCTTCAAGCTTTTTGGGATTTACGGCAAAATTTCTTTGCTTATTTTCTTTCTTTTTTCTGGTTGGGATCGTTATGGATGGCACTAAACACATTATGGGAAAAGGTTGAGAAAATTTCCTCAGAAATTATTTGGTGGAATTTGTTTCTACTCTTGGAGCGGCAGGAGTTCTCTTTGGAGAATTTCATGCCATCCAAGATACCAGTCTGAATGATGTGGTGGACCGGATCTATATAAATGTCAAGGATTTACCGTTTCAGTCCTTGGGAGCTTTAGCTAATATCCTGTCTGATGTTAAGAAGGGACTGATTCAAGACAGTCATATCTGGTCTTTCTTCCAGTCATTTTTCAAACAATATCAGTTGATAATCAGCTTAAATCAGATCTATCAGTTTGTCTATCTTTCTCTGATGGAGATCATGTCCTATCTTCACTTTGATTATTGGAAAAAACGGCTCGGTCAGGAGCTAGTATGAATAAGGAGAACAAATGAGACGTTTAAAAATGTTATGGCATATTATACAGGTTACGGGTTTTACTCGGTTTGCTCTGAGTTTTGTGACCTTTGTTTTTGGGTCAGGAGGCGTGCTTTTCCTAGTTGAACCTGCTATCACAAATTACGGAGACGGTCTTTGGTATGCTTTTGTGACTTCGACGACTGTCGGCTACGGGGATCTCCTAGCTGTGACCTTGATTGGAAGGATTACCAGTGTCTTCTTGACGATTTATGGGCTCATATTTTTTGGCTGTTTATCAGCTGTTATTATTAATTATTATACCGATTTAAATAAGGAAAGAGGAGAGGACAAATGACTGCCAATTATTCAACACGGGAATACCGTGAGAAATTATACGATGACCTTCATGTTCGATTGAGAGATACAGCGATTTTGATGTGTGCAATTTTTATTGCCTCTATCGGTCTAAATATGAATTCAACAGCTGTTATTATTGGAGCCATGTTAATTTCACCTCTCATGACACCGATTGTTGGACTGGGATTCGGTTTAGCTATTTTTGATACGCGTTTAATCAAGCAATCTCTAGAGGTTTTATTGACTCAAGTGTTGGTCAGTTTGCTTGTCTCGACTCTGTATTTCTGGATTTCTCCCTTGTCTTATGCAAGTAGCGAGTTGATCGCACGAACCTCTCCAACCATTTGGGATGTTCTCATTGCTATTGCTGGTGGGATTGCTGGTGTGATCGGTTCAAGGAAAAAAGAAGCAAACAATATCGTGCCAGGAGTAGCCATTGCTACAGCTTTGATGCCGCCTATCTGTACTGCTGGCTATGGTTTAGCTAATGGGAATGTACGATTTTTATTGGGGGCTCTCTATCTTTTCTTGATCAACTGTGTCTTTATCATGCTAGCCAACATTGTTGGAACAAGAATTTTGATGAGAAAATCTCCTTTAACTTCATTTAAAGAGCTGAGCATTAAAATGAGAATTGGCTTGATTTCTTTGATTGTATTGTTGATTCTTCCAGCTAGCTATTCGGCAGTTACTCTGACAATAGAACAAGCGCGCAAAGAAGGGATCAAACAGTTTGTAGGAAAAGAGTTCGCCAATTATACGGTTATTAATCAAGTCTACAAGTCAAGTAACAATGAATTGGTCTTGACGGTTGTTGGAGATCCGATTTCAGAAGAAGAATTAGAAACACTCCACCAAAAACAAGCCTCTTACGGTATTCAATCTGTTCAATTGAAAGTGAATCAAGTTCAGAACTCGCCAACATTAGATAGTGAAGCGACCAAGGAATTTTATGAAAACATTGACAAGTATATTGATCAAAAACTCTCTGAAAAAGATTCACAAAACGATCTCGTAAAAGAAAATGAAGCAGACAAGGATTGAGGACAATGAACTGAATCGGTTTTTACGCCGTGTTTTTCTTGTATCTTCCTCTTTCTTACTTATAGCAGGTTGTTTTTGCTTGAATAAGAAATAAATTAGAAGTTCTATCATCTAAGAAAAATGATGAAAAAAATCATTTAACTAATGGTGTGAACGTTTAGTGTTTATCAGCTCCATTCTCTGTAATTTTGGGGGTAAAATCCACACCATTTAGATAAAATTAGTTGAATTTGATTGGAAAAACGCTTTTATAAAAGCGGAGAAAAGTCTTGATATTACGCTGTTTTTAGTCCAACTGAAATTCATACTTTCCAAACCAGGCTTGAAAAAAGCTCGTAAAGCATCACAATTTAGTAAACGTTAAAACTTATTTACAGATATTGAAAGCATTTCGTATTCAACATACGGGATGCTTTTCTGTTTGGCTTAATGTTACAAATTTGCAATTATGTTATAATAAGTAATATGGTTGCATGAAAAAATGGTGGATAATCAATTAGATCGGAGGCGACTAATGAGAAATAAGGTTACTAAAATAATTGCTATTGTAATCATTCTTATATTTGGAGGAACATATATGTATAATAAGCTGACTAAACCAAATCTTGGCCCCAAAACAGCCAAACTCTATCAGCATGGCTTTCGTTTGCTAGAAGAGCAAATAGGAACCTACATCAAAGAACACTATAGAGGTATTGAGAAGATTGAATTTTCCCCAATATACGTTACAGAGGAAGGGTCAACATTCTCAAATGCGTATGTCCGTCCAACTATTTATGATAAGTATGGAAATAAGGCTACTCTAGGAACTCCAATTAATAACTATAATCCAAGCAGTTTTGGTATCGTTTCTCATGTTCTTCTCAATTTTGATGGAGGCGGGAATGAAGCTATAGATTTAAAGGACTCCAATGGAAATAATATCGATGTTTCTAAAGCACAGCACCTGCCTGATGAAGCAAAACTAATTAGAGAATCCTCTACGGATGGTAATATTAAATTATTGGTTGATAATGGTCAATTAAAAGGGGTAGTAAAAGATGAAAAAGGAAGTCCATATGCTGAGATTGTTTATAATGATGACTTAAGAAAAGGAGATATATAATATGGCTTTATCTAATGAAGAAGTACAGAGATTACAGTTTGGTCTTAAAAATAATGTTAGGGAAAAGCCAGGAAAAGTACTAAATTATAAAATAAATGGTGAAGACAGATATTTCCAAATCGTTAACAGCATGGATGCTACTACCCAAGCAATTGCCTTTGTCCCTGTTGATGATCCAAAAGGTAATAATCCAAATTATCAAGAAACAACGATAGTTGTTGCTGGAACTCAAATACCCTTTGAAAATTCTAAAGAATTGGGGAATCAACCTTATTTTTTTAAAAAGAATAGAGATATTGTTGATTCGTCTGAAAGAGCATTCTTTGCTAGTGGGGCGTTTGGTATATTTCCAGGAATGCTAACTCCCCAAGCAGATGATATTGATATGTTTTATCAAATTACTGAAGAGAAAATAAAATCTCATAATGGTATAATTTCTAATATGTCTGGGCATAGTCAAGCAGGACCTGGCGTAGCTTATACAGCTTCAAAGTATGGCCTTAAAGAGAATCGGACTATTAAAGTTACAAATTTCATGGATTTCGCAGCTAAAAAAGCTGTAGATACAGGTGGTATTTCAAAGGAACAGGTAGCCTATCTTAATAAGAACGCTACGATCTATAGAGATAGTAGAAGGGACGTTGTTAAACTTGATGGTAATGGTGGTGCAGTTCCCTATGGAAAAACAATGATGTTTGAAGTTATTGGAGACGAAGATGGACATTCACCACGAACACCTGTATTAAAGGGAAATGCTTTAGATATCGATTATTATTATAAAAAAAACCTTTTCGCCTCTGGCATGACTGAAAAGCAGGTCCGAAAGATAGCGGAATATAAAGCAAAGAATTTTAAACCAAATTTAGGAATTGTTAATTATGGGTTAGAAGATATTTTTGATAGGCCGGAGTTTTATATTAACGGGTATTTAAATAATTACGGTCCTTTTGCTCCTGAACCAACTAAACAAGATTTAATCACTTTAAATATCAAACAAATAAAAGAGATAAAGGCCTCTTTGAAGTCTAGTTCTGGTAGTAAAAAAATTAGTTTAAGAGAAGAATTGGTCCGAGTAAGTGCGGAAACCACGAAACTTCAAGCTGAGGTTTACGAAGAAGAAATTAAATCAAAAATTGAATCTGAAAAGGAAAAGGTTTCTCAAAAAATTTCATCCCTCAAATCTGAAGCATATAGTATTGCTCGTCACTTATCATCTAGTGAAGTAGAGGTTCTATTATCTGAACTAAGTTTGGATACTGCATGGAACAGTGGGAAAGAGACAAAAACTATCACTTCAGCAAGCGATTATAGGAATAGAATGTCTCAAATTTCAGATAATCTGAATAAAGTTGCTGATAGAATTATTGAAAGTGATCAAATAGGTGCCAAGATTTTTAGCAATTAAAAGGAGTTAATGAATGATTGAACCGAATACTGAAGATCGATTAGAAGCAGAGCGCATAAAAACTGAATACATGAAAGTTCAAGAACGATTGGCAATCCAGGCTCTAGTTTCAGCAACAAAAGGTGTCCTAATGGCTGAAGGGGCTATTTTACAAACTTGGCTGGCTAATCAGGCGTTTAAAATGCAGAATTTTGCCACTTCTCAAGTACCTGCTTCTCTAGAAGGAGGATTAACTGGGGGTGCTGCTGATGCAATTAATAAAACTTTAACTGAAGTACCTGAACCTGATCTGTCCAGCCCAATACTTTAGGAGAATACATGAATATTAATGATAAAATTAATAAAGTCGAGAGTGATCATCAAGCTTTCAGAAGAAAAGTAGCAGATTATGAATTAGATTATCAAGATATGAAGCGAGATGCAAAAAGACTATATGAAGATATAACTGACTTTATCATCTCCTATTGTCATAAACATAATCAAGAACTTCCAATACATGAATTGCAGCAATTAGAAGAAAATAGAGATAATTTTGAAAAGAGAATTTCTAGGTTTGAAACTAGATTAAGCCAAACGTATCAGGAAGAAAATAAACTTTATAATAAAAGCATGGAATCTCTTGAAGAAGAAAAGAAGAAGGTGTAACTCCTATCACTATTTATAATACTTTATAGTAATACTACTTGCTCCAATTGTCCGAAAATTTGTGTAAATTCCAAATTGAAAATGAACTAATTTTTGATAGCGATTCCTTTTATTTATAAATACGTCAACTCGTTGTAAAGATTGTTTGATCAAGATTTTTTGGAGAATCCAGATGTTGTTTTTTTCTCTACCTATTTTTCTAAAACTGAGAAAAATCTGATATAATAAGCTTTGTAGGTGTGTTATATCAATACTTACAGAACTAAACTATTCCCCTATTTAAAAAATATTGATTCAAATTTTATGAAATGAATAAGTAGTTTTAGTTCTGAAAAGACTTGATATTACGCTGTTTTTAGTCCAACTGAAACTCATACTTTCCAAACCAGGTCTTAAGAAAGCTCGTAAAGCTTCACAATTTAGTAAACGTTAATTCGAAAGAATTACAATATTTACAAAGAACACCTTTCGAGGTGTTCTTTGTATGTTTTCATACTAAATTGTGGCAGTTGATGTAGTTGTTGTGGCTTTAGCCACTTACAAATACGGCTGCAATTCGACGAAGTCAATTGCCTCTAAACGTTAATTCGTTACTGGAATACAGAATACAAGCGAAAACATTTTACATCTTGCAAGGTGTTTTTATCTATGAGAACTGGCGGTGCGTAATTAGGATAGCTCTAGCGACTTTAGTCGCGTAGAGATATGCTATGCACAGTTGCCCCAAGAAAACAAGCGAAGCGATATTTGAATGGATAGCAACCACTGCACGCAAAATGTTAATTCGAAGGAATTACTATACTTACAAAGAGCACCCTTCGGGGTGTTTTTTCTATACCTAAGATAAATGGAAAATAAAAACCCACCCTATCTTCCACAGTCAAACATGACTGTAGAAAATAGAGTGGGTCTAGGATGTTAAAGACTATTTGTCGTCTTTATGAAAGATATTTTTAACGCCCTTGATAGCTCCTTCGACAGCTTCTTTTGCATCTTCAGCAACTTCTTTTGCTTTTGAAGCAACTTTTTCAGCAGTGCCTTCAGCTTCTGTTTTTGTATCGCCGGTTAATTTACCAAGGCCTTCTTTAACAGAGCCTTTTACTTGGTTCAATTTTTCTTCTAATGACATAGCGTCACCTCCATGAAGTTAGTCGTTTATTTCTCTGAATGCAATACTGTTGATTTAAAAAAATAAAAAATATTTGTCTCAGATTAGAATGAGTATATTCTTTTTAAAATAGAAAGTCAAATTTTTGCTACGGCTAAAAAACAGGATCGCTTTCCGGTCACGAATAATGACCGACTAATAAGTCACGATATTTCGTTTTTCCAGCAAAGATTTGAAACGAAAGAAGCAAAAAACTTTTTCTGTCTCCAATGAAATAAATGGTATAATAATCGTGAATGGAAACATCGTAACGCTGTTTTTTGAAAAAGAGAAGATAAATATGAAAAGAATCCTCACAACCTACCCTATTATCAGCACTTTAGCTCTAATCTGTTTGTTGCTCGGTCTATTGACTTCCTTTTATGGGGATGCTATGTATGACTTATTAGCTTTTCATTCGAAGCCGGTGTATGGTTGGCAGTATGTCAGTGGGACCTTGATGCATGGTAGTAAAGGAGCCCCTGCCTGGTTTTTATGGGTCCATTTGATTTTAAACGGACTCATGATCCTTCCCTTCGGTGGACTGCTAGAAAGAAAAAGAGGCTCCATACAAGTCTTAATCGTTTTTGTGACGGCGACAGTCCTCTCTTCCATCGTTTTTCACTTCTTAACACACGGGCAGGACATTCAGGCAACAGGGATCTCTGCCGTCGGCTATGCCTTTGTGACCGGAGGGGTTATGCTCCTGCCAAACGTGTGGAAAGAATTTTCGCGCACCGTAAAATGGCTTTATCTATTCTTAATTTTCCTATCTGGCCTCATGCTCTTACCAGCAATCACCGGATGGATCTCAACACTATTGCATCTTTCAGGGATTGTGAGTTATCTGTTGGTCTTTATCGGAAGTAAAGGCTTGAAGGGAAGGAGCTAACTATTAAGACGGCTCCTCAGTATGGTTTTCATCGTACTTCCTTGACTCTTCCTCTACCGCGCCGTATAATATTCTATATCAATGAAGAAATCACCTTTTGTCATTGTGCAAAGGGTGATTTTATAACGGTAAAAAGGAGACACAATGGGGTATATCTCTACAATCAAAACAGCTGTTCAGCTCTTTCCTTTTCTGGCATTTTTGTTGACCTTGCCCTACATGATTTTGAATTATCGAAAATATGGTTCGGTCAATAAATTGCGGGTGCTGATTTTCTATTCTTTTATACTTTACTTGATGACGGTCTATCTGCTGGTGATCTTGCCTCTGCCGGATCCAAGTAAGATTCATACTAGCTACTCGGAAATGGTCAATCTCCATCCCTTTGCCTTTGTAGTGGATTTTTTCAAGGAGAACCCCTTTGATTTAGCGCAGACTGGTACTTGGATTCAAGCCCTTAAGCATCCAACTTTTTATGTGCCTGCCTTTAATATTCTGATGTTGATTCCTTTTGGGATGTATCTACGCTATTATTTCAAGTGTGGTTTTAAGAAAACGATTCTCCTGACAGCCCTCTTTAGTCTCTTTTTGGAGCTGACCCAGTTATCAGGTCTCTATTTTATGTATCCGGGCCCTTACCGCCTAGCAGATGTCGATGATATTATTCAAAATACCACTGGTGGTGGAGTGGGTTATCTGCTTGGTTGGTTCCTGGTTTGGTTATTGCCGACACGAGACGAAATTGACGAGCATTCTTTCCGAGTAGGAACCAGAGTGTCTGGTTTTCGGATGGGTCTTGCCTTCTTGATCGACTTTGTGATGCTATCCTTACTTTACGCGGTAATCGAGCGTTTAGAGACGATTCCTTATGTAGCGGTTTTGGCTGTTTATTTTGCCTTGATTCCCTTGTGGCGGGGCAGAACCTTGGGAATGGCTTTGTTGAAATTCCGCTTGCATTTTGACAAGCAAAAATGGCTTCGCACCATCTGGCGGGGGATTCTAGTAGTAGGTTATTTCTATCTGATTCCTCAAGGGTTGTTCTATTTGATTTCGCTCTTGAATAGCGATTTGACGGACAATTCCCTTTTAACCCTGTCTATGATTTTATTGCTCTTCTTTATGCTTTTATTGTACCTGATTCTCACTCTTGCTATCGTCTTGCTCAATCGTCGCTTTCCCTTTGACCGTCTAGCTGGAGCTGAATATGAGAGCACGGTGCGCGTGAAGAAAGAGCTCTTAAAAGATGAAACTGAATCGTCAAAATAGAGAGAGTGGGACAGAAATCGGTAATTCGTTAGAATTCGATTCCGTCGTCTCACCTCCGCACAGTTGAGTAGGGCTGTAAAAACTGATGAAATCAGCGTAGTAGAGCCCACTCAACCACTGCGTCTTGCTCGACAATCCAAAAACAATTAAGAGGCTAGGACTTTTGTCCCAGCCTCTTTATTTTTTTATACACGTTTAATATATCCGAACGTTCCCAGTTGAGAAGGGCGATTTTAAGGGGATTGTGCTACAATGGAAGCAAATAGATAGAATGGAGCAGTGACATGAAAGCAATTATTACAGTCGTTGGAAAAGACCAAAAAGGAATCGTAGCGGGTGTTGCAACGAAAGTGGCAGAATTAGGACTCAATATCGATGATATCTCTCAAACCGTATTGGATGAATACTTTACCATGATGGCGGTTGTATCGTCAGATGAGAAAAAAGATTTCACACAGCTCCGTTCAGAGTTGGAAGAATTCGGTCAGTCTCTTCATGTAAAAATCAATATCCAAAGCGCAGCGATTTTTGATGCCATGCACAATTTGTAAGATAGGGGTTGAGAATTTATGGACATTAAACAGGTAACAGAAACCATTGCCATGATTGAGGAGCAGAACTTCGATGTTCGGACTATCACCATGGGGATTTCGCTTCTCGATTGTATTGATCCGGATATCGAAAAAGCGGCAGAAAAAGTCTACAATAAGATTGTGACAAAGGCCAAAGATTTGGTGGCTGTTGGGGATGAGATTGCGGCAGAACTTGGTATTCCCATTGTGAATAAACGGGTTTCAGTCACTCCGATTTCTATTATCGGAGCCGCAACAGATGCGACAGATTATGTACCCTTTGCCAAGGCACTAGATCGTGCGGCCAAAGAAGTTGGGGTCAACTTTATCGGTGGCTTCTCAGCCCTTGTTCAAAAAGGCTACCAAAAAGGGGATGAAATCCTCATTAATTCCATTCCTCGCGCCCTTGCAGAGACGGATTTTGTCTGCTCTTCAGTCAATATTGGATCGACCAAGACGGGGATCAATATGACAGCTGTCCGAGATATGGGCCGTATCATTAAAGAAGCATCCCAAGCAGATCCAATGGGGCCTGGTAAGCTCGTAGTTTTTGCCAATGCAGTAGAAGATAATCCTTTTATGGCGGGTGCCTTCCACGGTGTCGGTGAAGCGGATGTTGTCATCAACGTTGGGGTTTCAGGACCTGGTGTCGTCCAACGGGCCATCGAAAAAGTTCCAGGAGCTAGCTTTGATGTATTGGCGGAAACAGTCAAGAAGACAGCTTTCAAGATTACCCGTGTCGGCCAATTGGTAGGTCAAATGGCTAGTGAACGTCTCGGTGTTGAGTTTGGAATTGTCGACTTGTCTCTCGCACCAACACCAGCTGTTGGGGATTCGGTTGCCCGTGTCCTTGAAGCCATGGGGCTTGAAGTAGTAGGAACCCACGGGACAACAGCAGCCCTAGCTTTGCTCAATGACCAAGTGAAAAAAGGCGGGATCATGGCTTGTAACCAAGTCGGTGGGTTGTCAGGTGCTTTCATTCCGGTCTCAGAAGATGAAGGGATGATTGCGGCGGTCCAATCAGGCCATATCAATCTGGAAAAATTGGAAGCCATGACAGCTATCTGTTCCGTCGGTCTGGATATGATTGCCATCCCAGCTGATACTCCAGATACGACCATTGCGGCCATGATTGCCGATGAAGCAGCTATCGGGGTCATTAACCAAAAGACAACAGCGGTTCGGATCATTCCTTATGGTAAGGAAGGCGATATGTTAGAGCTTGGAGGACTTCTTGGGTCTGCTCCGGTAATGAAGGTCAACAAGGCTTCGTCAGCTGATTTCATTGCCCGTGGTGGCCAAATTCCAGCTCCGGTTCATAGCTTTAAAAACTAAGAGAAATCTAGTATAATAGTAGAAAATAGAAAAGTCTGTGATGATAAAACTCCAGACTTTTTTCTTGCAAAAGGAGACAAGATGGCTAAAACAAGATTATTTGTGATTCGTCATGGGAGAACCATGTTTAATACCATTGGCCGTGCTCAAGGTTGGTCCGATACACCCTTGACAGCAGAAGGAGAACGAGGGATTCAGGCTCTGGGAATCGGCTTGCGTGAGTCTGGTTTGGAGTTTACTCGAGCTTATTCCAGTGATTCAGGCCGTGCCATTCAGACCATGGGGATCATTCTCGATGAATTGGGCTTGAAAGACCAGATTCCTTACCGCTTTGACAAACGGATCCGCGAGTGGTGTTTTGGTAGTTTTGATGGGGCATACGGTGGGGAGCTCTTTCACGGTGTCGTGCCGCGCGTGCTAGATGTAGAAGACTATAAGACCTTGACCTTGGAAGACTTGGCCAATGGGATTTGCCAAGTGGATACAGCAAATTGGGCTGAACCATGGGAAGTTTTGAAAAGCCGAATCCTAGAAGGTTTTAAAGCTATTGCCAAAGAAGTAGAAGAAAATGGTGGAGGCAATGCCTTGGTGGTCAGCCATAGTTGGACCATTCAGACCTTGGTCTGCTTGATCGAAGGAAAACCAAATCTCAATCTGCCTCTTTCAAACGGTAGTGTTACCCTTGTAGAATATGAAGATGGAGTATTGACAGTTAAGGGGGTTGGAGATAGCAGTTTCCGTGAGGTCGGTGAAAGCTTGCAAGAATCATAATCCGTCCTGAAAGGCTGACCCTTTGGTCATGGCCTTTTCTTTTTCTCAAAACTTGTAAGAGCTTTCCTACTTTCTTTTTGCAAAAAATGATATAATGAAAGAGATACATACGGAGGTAATACAATGACAAAAACCAGATTATATATTGCTCGTCATGGAAAAACCATGTTTAATACAATTGGGCGGGCACAGGGCTGGTCAGATACTCCGCTGACAGAAGCAGGAGAGCGTGGAATTCTAGAATTAGGACTTGGTCTCAAGGAAGCTGGGCTTTCTTTTGAAGAGGCTGTTTCGAGTGATTCTGGACGCACCATTCAAACCATGGGAATTATTCTTCAAGAACTCGGTCTGACAGGGAAAATCCCTTATCGTTATGACAAACGGATCCGCGAGTGGTGTTTTGGTAGTTTTGACGGTGCTTATGATGGCGATCTCTTCATGGGGGTTTTACCCCGTGTCTTTAAGGTCGATGATTTCCATCAGTTGAGCCTAATGGAGTTAGCAGAAGGGATCGTCGAAGTGGATACCACTGGTTGGGCTGAATCCTGGGGAGCCTTGAGTAGTCGGATCCTAGAAGGATTTGAGGCAGTTGCAAAAGAGCTAGAAGCAGCTGGTGGTGGCAATGCGATTGTGGTTAGCCACGGCATGACCATTACGACCTTGATTTATCTCATCGATCCTAAGGCTGTCGAAGAATTAGTCTTGGACAACGGAAGCGTGACGGTTTTGGCCTATGAAGATGGTGCCTTTCATATTGAAAAGATTGGGGATATGTCCTATCGTAAGGTTGGAGCAAAACTTCTAGAGGGTGGCCATGACGAATAAGTATAGACGCGCAAGAAAAAAGCGTAAGAAATGGTGGCCTTACCTATTGAGTTTCTTTCTTCTTGTGGTCCTTGGATCAGGAATTGGTGCTTACTTAGCGAAGCCGAGCTTGTTTTCAGGGCTTCAGTTTTGGAAGGCCAAAAAAACAGCTGTAACGACTCCCTCTTCTTCTAAGAAAAAGGAAGAAAAATCAGATTTACCAGCCGTTTCGACAAAAGACTGGCAGTTGATCTTGGTCAATCGTGACAATGTGAAGCCAGAGTTGAACCCGCAATTGACAGATGTGGAGGCTATCAAAGTGGATAGTCGAATTGTAGAGCCAACTCGTCAATTTTTAGAAGCAGCTCGCAAAATTGCCCCAGAAGAAACCTTGATATCAGGCTATCGAAGTGTGGCCGAGCAAACAGAGCTCTATAATGAACGTGTTGCGCAACTAGAGGCTAGCGGCCTTTCGCACGAAGAAGCTGAAAAACAGGTGCAGACCCAGGTACAGGTCCCTGGTGCGAGTGAACACCAGACAGGGCTTGCGATTGATATGAGTGTCGAAGCTGGTCAAAGTGATGAGTTGGGCATGCAGCTGGCTGCCATCGCACCGCAATATGGTTTCGTTCTTCGCTACCCAGATGGGAAGAGCAACATCACGGGTGTGAATTTTGAGAATTGGCATTTCCGTTATGTTGGCGTAGAAAATGCTCAGTATATGGCCAAGCATCAGCTAGTATTGGAAGAATATATTCAGCTATTGAAAAAAGCTGGCAAATAAGAGGAGATTCACTTCTCTAGGTCTTAAGAATGATTTTTAGCACTCTTGAAAAAAGAGTGCTAATTTTTTGGATTTTTCTCTTGACTTTCTTTTGGATGGGTGTATAATAGAATCATAGTTTAGCACTTGAGTGTTTAGAGTGCTAAAAAATGAAAGAGAGGTGAGGTCATGGTTACAGAACGTCAAAATGAGATTCTCAATCTTGTTGTCGATATCTTTACCAAGACCCACGAACCAGTCGGTTCAAAAGCGCTACAAGATGTCATTCAATCCAGTAGTGCGACCATTCGAAACGACATGGCTGCCCTCGAAAAACAAGGCTTACTTGAAAAGGCCCACACTTCGAGTGGCCGCATGCCTAGTCGAGCTGGTTTTCAATATTTTGTTCAGAACTCGCTTGATCTAGAGTTGATTGATGAGCAAGATGTCTACCAGGTGGTGAAAGCCTTTGATTTCGAAGCCTTTAAGTTAGACGATATCTTGGATGCTACAGCTAAGTTACTAGCCCAAATGACGGGCTACACCGCAGTCATTCAGGATGTTGAACCGACACGTCAGCGCTTGACTGGTTTTGAGATTGTTCCATTATCCAATCACGATGCCTTAGCGGTGTTGACCTTGGATGAATCAAAGCCCGTCACCGTCCAGTTTGCCATTCCAAAGAATTTCTTAACCAGTGATTTGGAAATCTTCCATCAGCTGGTTCAAGAACGCTTCATTGGAAATACAGTCTTGGATATCCACTACCGTTTGCGGACAGAGATTCCACAGATTGTACAGCGCTATTTCAAGACGACAGACAATGTGCTGGATCTCTTTGATTACGTCTTCTCGCAACTGTTTCAAGAACTGGTCTTTGTAGAAGGAAAGGTTTCATCATTAACCTACGCCGATCTTCAGACCTATCAGTTCTTAGATAATCCCCAACACGTAGCCTTGGAGTTACGAGGGGGAATGCCAGAAGACCAAATGACCCAGATCCTGGTTGCAGAATCCCAAGAAAAGGCCTTGAAAAATGTGACGGTGATTAGTCACAAGTTCCTAGTGCCTTATCGTGGGATGGCCCTCATGCATGTGATCGGTCCCGTAGAGATGGATTACAGGCGTGTGATTAGCCTGGTCAATGTCATCGGACGGGTACTGGTTATGAAGTTGACGGACTACTACCGTTACCTCAACAGCAACCATTATGAAGTAAATTAAGATCAAATGAAAGGGGTGTATGCCTTGACAGAAGATATCAAAAAAGAAGACGTGAAAGAAGAGGAAGTTGCCCAAACAACTGAAGAAGTTGTAGAGGAAAGCAACCAACCTTCTGAGTTAGAAGAAGCACAAGCGCGTGCCGAGGAATTTGAAAACAAGTACCTTCGTGCTCATGCAGAAATGCAAAACATTCAGCGCCGTGCCAATGAAGAACGTCAACAATTACAAAAATACCGTAGCCAAGATTTGGCAAAAGCGATCTTACCATCACTGGACAACCTCGAACGTGCCCTTGCCGTTGAAGGCTTGACAGATGATGTGAAGAAGGGCTTGGAAATGGTCCAAGAAAGTTTGGTACATGCCTTAAAAGAAGAAGGGATTGAAGAAATTCCAGCAGATGGAGCCTTTGACCATAACTACCACATGGCCATCCAAACCTTACCTGCAGATGACGAGCATCCAGCAGACACCATCGCACAAGTCTTCCAAAAAGGCTACAAACTCCATGACCGCATCCTACGCCCAGCCATGGTAGTAGTGTTCAACTAGGCGAGAAAACTTAAAAACCTTGTCCGAAACGACACTAAACTATGAAAGAAAGATAAACAATGGTTCAGCTTCACCAATAGTAAGAAGCGAAGCGAACCAAAGGCGATACTCTTCGCCGTGGCGCTATCTTCGCAAACTTTGAGACCTTAGGCTCAAAGTTTAGTCAAAGAGATTGACGAAGTCAAGCTCTGACGGCGTCGCCACTTAAGAAGAGTATCAAAAAGAAAAAAGAAGAAAAAATCAACAAGGAGAAAAACACATGTCTAAAATTATCGGTATTGACTTAGGTACAACAAACTCAGCAGTAGCAGTTCTTGAAGGAACTGAATCAAAAATCATCGCAAACCCAGAAGGTAACCGCACAACTCCATCTGTAGTGTCATTCAAAAACGGTGAAATCATCGTTGGTGACGCTGCAAAACGTCAAGCAGTAACAAACCCAGATACAGTGATTTCTATCAAATCTAAGATGGGTACTTCTGAAAAAGTTTCTGCAAATGGTAAAGAATACACACCACAAGAAATCTCAGCGATGATTCTTCAATACTTGAAAGGTTACGCTGAAGACTACCTTGGTGAAAAAGTAACGAAGGCTGTTATCACAGTTCCAGCTTACTTCAACGATGCTCAACGTCAAGCAACTAAAGACGCTGGTAAAATCGCTGGTCTTGAAGTAGAACGTATCGTCAACGAACCAACAGCAGCAGCCCTTGCTTATGGTTTGGATAAGACTGATAAAGAAGAAAAAATCTTGGTATTCGACCTTGGTGGTGGTACATTCGACGTATCTATCCTTGAATTGGGTGATGGTGTCTTTGATGTATTGGCAACTGCAGGGGATAATAAACTCGGTGGTGACGACTTTGACCAAAAAATCATCGACTACATGGTTGAAGAATTCAAGAAAGAAAATGGTATCGACTTGTCAACAGACAAGATGGCGCTTCAACGTTTGAAAGACGCAGCTGAAAAAGCGAAGAAAGACCTTTCTGGTGTGACTTCAACTCAAATCAGCTTGCCGTTCATCACTGCAGGAGCTGCTGGACCTCTTCACTTGGAAATGACTTTGACTCGTGCGAAATTCGACGATTTGACTCGTGATCTTGTAGAACGTACAAAAACTCCAGTTCGTCAAGCCCTTTCAGATGCAGGTTTGAGCTTGTCAGATATCGACGAAGTCATCCTTGTCGGTGGTTCAACTCGTATTCCTGCCGTTGTAGAAGCTGTTAAAGCTGAAACTGGTAAAGAACCAAACAAATCAGTGAACCCTGACGAAGTTGTGGCTATGGGTGCTGCGATCCAAG
Source organism: Streptococcus parasanguinis (assembly GCF_015557775.1). GTDB lineage: Bacteria > Bacillota > Bacilli > Lactobacillales > Streptococcaceae > Streptococcus > Streptococcus parasanguinis_AA. The sequence goes on from NZ_JADNOY010000003.1 coordinate 224,330, forward strand.
GTGGTGTGATCACTGGTGACGTCAAAGACGTTGTCCTTCTTGACGTAACTCCATTGTCACTTGGTATCGAAACAATGGGTGGAGTCTTCACAAAACTCATCGACCGCAACACTACAATTCCAACTTCTAAATCACAAGTCTTCTCAACTGCAGCAGATAACCAACCAGCCGTTGATATCCACGTTCTTCAAGGGGAACGCCCAATGGCAGCAGATAACAAGACTCTTGGACGCTTCCAATTGACTGATATCCCAGCTGCACCTCGTGGTATCCCACAAATCGAAGTTACTTTTGACATCGATAAGAACGGTATCGTATCTGTTAAAGCGAAAGACCTTGGAACTCAAAAAGAACAAACCATTGTTATCCAATCAAACTCAGGTTTGACAGACGAAGAAATCGACCGCATGATGAAAGATGCAGAAGCAAACGCTGAAGCAGATAAGAAACGTAAAGAAGAAGTTGACCTTCGTAACGAAGTAGACCAAGCTATCTTTGCGACTGAAAAGACAATCAAAGAAACTGAAGGTAAAGGCTTCGATGCAGAACGTGATGCTGCCCAAGCTGCCCTTGATGAGCTTAAGAAAGCCCAAGAAGACAACAACTTGGATGAAATGAAAGCAAAATTGGAAGCCTTGAACGAAAAAGCTCAAGGACTTGCTGTGAAACTCTACGAACAAGCTGCAGCAGCGCAACAAGCTCAAGCAGGAGCAGAAGGCGCACAAGCAACAGGCAACGCAGGCGATGACGTCGTAGACGGAGAGTTTACGGAAAAGTAAAACAATCCAGTGGATTGTTTTAGCGGAACCTCTTGAAATAAAGAAAGGTTCCGAGATTCTAGGATTCCTTTAATCCGAAACTCAATTCAGCCTTACTAGTTCTAAAACAAAGTATAATCGACTTTGTTTTAGAACGTCGTAATGATAAAAAGAAATCCAGAGGTTGCAACCCAGCCTCTGTTTTTCGGTAAAATAGAGGATGTTGCGTATGAAAAAAGTGCTTTGTATCATTTATCCTAATTTTTCTCTTTATGAGATAACTGCTTTAACGAGTACTTTAGCTCTGTCTTTTGATGTTACGATTGATTATGCCGCTTCAGATCATTCGGTAGTGGTCTCTGAGGATGGCTTGCCTTGTCAACCAACGAAAACACTAGATCAAATCCGTATAGAAGAGTATTCTTGTGTGATTTTGCCCGGAATGGTTAACATTGGACCTGCTCTACAGGATGAGAAATTGATTTCGTTCTTGAGGGACCTTGGTGAGCAAGATATCCTCATTGCAGCCATTTCTTCAGCGCCTCTTTTATTAGCGAAAGCAGGTCTGTTGAAGGACACGAAATTTACAGGTGGAATTTGGCAAAACTTCTTTGATTATTTTGAATTTCTTCCACGTGAGAATTTCCAACCCAAACTGGTTGTGCAAGATAAACAAAACATTACGGCTATCGGTTTTGCCCATCAAGAGTTTGCAAGAAAAGTAATTCTAAGCTTAGGGTTGGCAGAGAATACGGACAACTATTTTAAAGAACGAAACGACTACTCAGAAGAGAATTTGATATTTACTCTATCGGACCAAGAGTTTGATCAAGTGAAGCGAAGTATAGAAAACAGCCTCTAAAGATTTACATGAAAATTATAGAAAGGAACAAAGAGTGTTCGTAACTGAACACGGGTTCCAAAGTTTCTAATTCAATATAAAAGAAAGGAACTGAACCCGATCTAAATCGTGGTTTGATTCACAACATCAATAGAAAGGAACAAAGAGCGTTCGGGGAATTGAACTCGAGCGGAAAGCTTGGAAATTAGATAAACCGCCTAAGAAATCAGGATTTCTTGTCGGTTTCCTAAATTTCAGTCGCTTTCTGTTCGCTCTTAGTATCTTGTATGAACAATACTGAATTTTATGACCGTTTGGGCGTTTCAAAGAATGCATCTCAAGATGAGATCAAGAAAGCCTATCGGAAATTATCTAAAAAATATCACCCAGATATCAACAAGGAGCCTGGTGCTGAGGAAAAGTACAAGGAAGTTCAAGAAGCTTATGAGACTTTGAGTGACGAGCAAAAACGGGCTGCTTATGACCAATATGGTGCTGCGGGTGCCAATGGTGGCTTCGGTGGCGGAGCAGGTGGTTTTGGTGGCTTTGATGGTGCTGGTTTTGGTGGCTTTGAAGACATCTTCTCTAGCTTCTTTGGTGGTGGTGCAAGTCGTAATCCAAATGCACCTCGTCAAGGGGATGACCTCCAATACCGCGTCAATCTCAAGTTTGAAGAAGCGATTTTTGGTGCGGAAAAAGAAGTCAAGTACCATCGGGAAGCTAGCTGTCATACCTGTCATGGTTCTGGGGCTAAGCCAGGGACTAGTCCGGTGACCTGTGGACGCTGTCATGGTTCTGGAGTCATCAATGTGGATACGCAAACCCCTCTTGGGATGATGCGCCGTCAAGTGACCTGTGACGTCTGTCATGGTCGTGGTCAAGAAATCAAAGATCCATGTACGACTTGTCGTGGAACAGGTCATGAAAAACAAGCTCATAGCGTGAACGTCAAGATTCCTGCAGGAGTTGAAACGGGTCAACAAATCCGCTTAGCTGGTCAAGGAGAAGCTGGCTTTAACGGTGGACCTTATGGTGACTTGTATGTCGTTGTCAATGTTGAGCCGAGCGATCGCTTTGAACGAGATGGCTCAACCATCTACTACAAGTTAGACTTGAACTTTGTCCAAGCAGCTCTTGGAGATACGGTCCATGTACCAACTGTTCACGGAGATGTCGATTTGGTCATTCCTGAAGGAACCCAAACCGGTAAGAAATTCCGCCTCCGTGGAAAAGGGGCTCCAAGCTTACGTGGTGGTGCTATGGGGGATCAATATGTATCTGTCAATGTCGTCACCCCAACTGGTTTAAATGACAAGCAAAAAGAAGCCCTTCAAGCCTTTGCGGAAGCAAGTGATTTGAAGGTCAACCCAAAGAAAAAAGGGTTCTTTGACAAGGTCAAAGATGCTTTAGATGATTTATAAGAATGAACGAGTTTCCTTTTGAGTAAGGAGCTCGTTTTATTTTGGATCGAATCCAAGAACTTCCTCTCCTAATTAAAGAATAATGAGGACCCTCATTGAATTTATTAAGATATCGTGGTAAATTTAAGAAAACGATTACAAAGACAATTTAGGAGGTCCTGATGAAATCACATCAACCACGTTATGCGATTCGCAAGTATGCAGTAGGAGCTGCTTCGGTGCTCATAGGATTTTTTGCTGGCGCTCAGGTTGTAGCAGCCGATACGCCGACGACTACTGAAAGTCCTTCAACGACAGTTCCAACTCAGCCAAGCGAGGGTGAGTCAACGATTTCCCTTAATGAGGAAGCTTCTCAGCCAACAGTAGAAAAACCAACGGCTCCTGCCCCAATCGTCGATCAAAGTCAACCGACACTGCCTGATCGTGAATTGCGGGTATCAGATCTTGACCGTTTGATTCGCGAAGAAGCAAGCTCTGTCGTAGAGTCGGATGTGGCAGCTCAACCAACGACAGCAGCAACGGAAACGCCTGCTAAAGCTCCTGACCAAGAAGAAAAATTAGCCAAGAAAAAGATTGTTTCGATCGATGCCGGTCGCAAGTACTTCTCACCAGACCAAATCAAGGAAATCATTGATGAAGCAAGTAAGACGGGTTATACAGACTTGCATCTTCTAGTTGGAAATGATGGTTTGCGCTTTGTGCTGGATGACATGTCTTTGAAAGTGGGAGATACTTCTTATTCTAGCCAAGCCGTGACAGATGCGGTTGAAAAAGGGACGAAGGCTTATTACGATGATCCAAACGGGACAGCCTTGACCCAGGCTCAAATGGATGATATTTTGGCCTACGCCAAATCGAAGAAAGTAGGCGTCATCCCAACCATTAATAGTCCAGGTCACATGGATGCGATTCTGACAGCCATGGAACAATTGGGGATCGAAAACCCTCACTTTAATTACTTTGGCACTAAAAAATCAGCTCGGACAGTTGATTTGGACAACCAAAAAGCCTTAGACTTTACCAAGGCTTTGGTAGAAAAGTATGCAGCTTATTTCAGTGGCAAGACAGAAATCTTTAACATCGGGTTGGATGAATATGCCAACGATGCTACAGATGCCCATGGTTGGCAGGTTCTCCAAGCTAGCAAGCATTGGCCAGGTGAAGGCTATCCAGAAAAAGGCTATGAAAAATTCATCCAATATGCTAATGATCTAGCAGCTATTGTGAAAAAACACAAGATGAAACCAATGGCTTTTAATGATGGAATCTACTACAATGGCGATACTTCCTATGGCACTTTTGACAAGGATATCATTGTCTCCTACTGGACAGGTGGCTGGAACGGCTATGATGTCGCTTCTTCAAAACTCTTGTCTGAACTAGGTCATCAGATTCTTAATACCAATGATGCTTGGTATTATGTGCTTGGACGGGACAAGGCTGGATCTGGTTGGTACAACCTTGATCAAGGTCTTGAAGGAATTTACAAGTCAGCGATTGATGTGGTTCAAAAAAATGATGGGGCTAAGGTGCCCTTCATCGGTGGGATGGTAGCTGCCTGGGCAGATACGCCATCTGCAACCTACAAAAAAGACCTTCTCTTTAAGCTCATGCATGCTTTCGCGGACAAGAATGCGGACTACTTTGTAGCAGATCCTGAAGTCGTCGAAAAAGCTCTTTCAGAAGCTCCAACTGATTTGGACCACTACACACCGGAATCTCTAGTAGCCTTTACGGCAGCTAAAAAAGCTTTAGAAGGGGCAGGAGCAAACACCACTCGAGCAGAGGCCAAAACCTTGATCGACAATCTCAAAGCAGCTCAAGATGCTTTGGTGTATACAGAAAGCTACGCGAAAGAAGTTGCAGCAAAAGAAGCGGAAGAAAAACTTGCCATGAAGAAGGTCATCTCGATCGATGCAGGCCGCAAATACTTCTCACTGGAGCAGTTGAAACGGATCGTAGATAAGGCCAGTGAGTTGGGTTATTCTGACTTGCACCTCCTGGTCGGAAACGATGGCATGCGCTTCGTCCTCGATGATATGACGGTGGAAGCCAATGGCAAAACCTATGCCAGTGATGATGTGAAAAAGGCCATTTTAGAAGGCACCAAGGCCTATTACGATGATCCAAATGGTCAAGCCTTGACTCAAACAGAAATGGATGAACTCCATGCTTATGCTACTGCGAAAGGAATCGGCTTGATTGCGGCGGTCAATAGTCCTGGCCACATGGATGCTTTGTTGGTTGCCATGGAAAAATTGGGCATTGAAAATCCACAAGCCAGCTTTGATACGGTTTCAAAAACAACCATGGATTTGACCAATGAAGCAGCAGTCAACTTTACCAAAGCCTTGATTGGCAAGTACATGGACTACTTCAAAGACAAGTCTAAGATCTTTAATTATGGAACGGATGAATATGCCAATGACGCTACCAGTGCGCAAGGCTGGTACTACCTCAAGTGGTATGAACTCTATGGTAAATTTGCGGAGTATTCCAATAGTCTTGCTGCTATGGCGCGTGAAAAAGGCTTGCAGCCAATGGCCTTTAACGATGGCTTCTATTATGGAGATGAAGATGATGTTGCCTTTGACAAGGACGTCTTGATTTCATACTGGTCTAAAGGATGGTGGGGCTATAACCTCGCATCTCCACAGTACCTCGCAGACAAGGGCTACAAATTCCTCAATACCAACGGTGACTGGTACTATGTTTTGGGCCATAGAGGAGAGCAAAGCTATCCACTCGATAAAGCTCTTCAACATTCAGAAACCGTTCCATTTGAACAATTAGCTTCAACCAAATATCCTGATGTCAAGATACCGACATCCGGAAGTATGTTGGGAATTTGGGCTGATGAGCCGGCCAATGAATACAAGGAAGAAGAAGTCTTCCAGGTCATGGAAGCTTTTGCCAACCACAACAAGGACTATTTCAAGGCAGACTTCACTGCTCTTAGAAAAGCAGTTGCTACGGTGCCAACAGATCTAGCCATATACACACCAGAATCTCGCGCAGCACTTGCGAAAGTCTTAGATAGCTTGAATTGGAATGTGAGCCGTGCTCATCAAGATCAGGTGGATCAAGAAGTGGCTGCTCTAACCCAAGCCCTTGCGGGGCTCAAGCCAATCACGCAAGTAGGTAGCTTGGCTGAAAATGACGTCAAAGCCCTAGTGGAAGACAAACCAAGTCTTGAAATCGTAGAAAAAGAACTTGATTTTGACCTTGTGGAACGGCCCAATCCAGATCTCGCTAAAGGAGAACGCAGAGTGATCCAGGCTGGGGTTAAAGGGCAAGGTCTTGAGTATGTAGAGGTTTCGGCATTTGATCAAAGTCGAAAAGTGATCGCTACAGAAGTTGCCACAGAGCCGGTTGCAGAAATTGTTGAAGTCGGTACCAAAGAAATTGTGATCCCAACAAGCCCTTCAGTAGAAGCACCAGTGAAATCAGACGTGCTCGTAAACAAAGTGGTTCCAGATCCTTCAACACCTCAAGTGATCGCGAAGGATCAACCAGTAGCACCAGTAAATACCCCATCGCCAATTCCAGCAGCTGTGGAAAAAGAGGTTCGTTCAGAAGCAGTATCTTCTAACAAGCAACTCCCGGAAACAGGAGTGGAATCTGCTCTGGGACTCGCTTTACTAGGGGCGATCTTAGGAGCAGCAGGAATAGACTTGAAAAATAAAAAAAGAGACTGAGACCTAGTTGACTTGTAACAGGTCGAAGTTAGGAGAGTGGGACAGAAATCGGTCATTCGTTAGAATTCGATTTCGTCGTCCCACCTCCGCACAGTTGAGTAGGGATGTAAAAGCTGATGAAATCAGCGTAGTAGAGCCCACTCAACCACTGCGTCTTGCTCGACAATCCAAAAATAATTGAGAGGCTAGGACTTTTGTCCCAGCCTCTTTTTGTGCTTGCAAAACTGTACCCGGACAGTTTGGTTTTTTCACTCTTGTAACCCCTTCTATATCTTGCTAAAATAGAACCATGACACGATACAAAGCAACCATTTCATATGATGGGACCTTGTTTGCAGGGTTTCAACGCCAACCGCATGCCCGTAGTGTGCAAGAGGAAATCGAGAAGACCTTGACGCGCCTCAATCAAGGAACCCCTGTTACCGTTCATGGAGCGGGGCGAACGGATTCCGGTGTCCATGCTCTTGGCCAGGTGATTCATTTTGATCTCCCCCAAGCGCGGGACGAGGAGAAGCTTCGCTTTGCCCTCGATACCCAAACCCCAGAGGATATTGATTTCGTCCGGGTGGAGCAAGTAGCAGATGACTTTCACTCACGCTATAAGAAGCACAGCAAGACCTATGAATTTATCGTGGATTATGGTCGTCCCAAGAACCCCATGATGCGCCACTATGCGACCCACTACCCTTATCCTTTGGATGTGGAAAAGATGCAAGCAGCCATCCAAAAGTTGGAGGGAACCCATGATTTTAGCGGTTTCACAGCTTCAGGAACCAGTGTGGAAGACAAGGTTCGTACGATTACAGAGGCTCGCTTGATCGAGGATGCAGAACATCATCGCCTTGTCTTTACCTTTTCGGGCAATGGTTTTCTCTACAAGCAAATCCGCAATATGGTGGGAACTTTGTTGAAGATCGGAAATGATCGGATGCCGATCGAGCAGATCGATCTAATTTTAGAAAAGAAGGACCGCAATCTAGCAGGTCCTACAGCAGCGCCAAATGGTTTATATTTAAAGGAGATCCGTTATGAGTAATGAATTGATTCTAGCTATTTCAGGAAATGATATTTTTAGTGGAGGAGGTCTTCACGCAGACCTTGCAACCTATACAACCAACAAACAGCATGGTTTTGTAGCGGTGACTTGTTTGACCGCTATGACGGAGCATGGTTTTGAAGTGATTCCAGTGGATTCAACGACCTTTGCTCAACAGCTCAACTCTCTCAAGGATGTTCCTTTCTCTGCTATTAAACTCGGCCTCTTGCCAAATGTTGAAGTGGCAGACCTAGCTTTGGACTATGTCAAAGCTCATGCAGATATCCCAGTAGTGCTCGATCCTGTCTTGGTCTGCAAGGAAAGCCATGATGTGGAAGTGTCAGCCCTTCGAGATGAATTGATCAAGTTCTTCCCTTATGTGACCATCATTACACCAAATTTACCAGAGGCTGAGATCTTGACCCAAAGCAAGATTCAATCGCTCGATGATATGAAGGAGGCTGCTCGTAAGCTCCATGAATTGGGAGCAGCGAATGTCGTGGTCAAAGGGGGCAATCGTCTCAATAAAGAAAAGGCCATCGATGTCTTTTATGACGGACAAGATTTTACAATCTTTGAAGAGCCAGTCCTAGAAAAGAACAATACAGGGGCTGGTTGTACCTTTGCGTCTAGCATTTCCAGCCAGTTGGTAAAAGGGAAATCACCGCTTGAAGCTGTTAAAGCCTCTAAAGACTTTGTCTTCCAAGCGATTCAACATTCAGACCAGTATGGAGTAGTACAATATGACATCTAATCGAACTCAACTCATTGCCCGCCTTTCCATTTTGACAGCCTTGACAGTTGTACTTGGCTACTATACCAAACTTCCAACTCCTACAGGGATCGTCACCCTGCTAGATCTTGGAGTGTATTTCACAGCCTTCTATTTTGGGCGCAAGGAAGGTGCTATTGTAGGTGGTGTCGGAGCCTTCCTACTTGACCTGATTTCAGGCTATCCTCAGTGGATGTTCTTTAGCCTCCTCTTTCACGGGGGACAAGGCTATTTCGCTGGCTTCAAGGGAAAAGCTCGTTACCTAGGCTTGCTCCTTGCGACAGTCGTCATGGTAGGTGGTTACGCACTAGCTTCTGCTCTCTTTTTAGGCAATGGCTGGGGTGCTGCTATCTCGGACATTCCGAATAACCTTGCTCAGAATTTTGTTGGGATGGCTTTAGGCTATGTGGTCTATTATGCATTTCAAAAGAAAGGAAGCTAATTCATGGATCTGGAGCAACTGAAGAAGGATACGAAAGAAATCCTGGTAGATGTCTTGGAAAAAAGCCGTCTCCGCCAAGGACAGATTCTAGTCCTCGGGATGTCTTCAAGTGAAGTTGCAGGAGGACAAATTGGAAAGGCCTCCAACATCGATATTGCTGAAGCTATTGTCCAGACCTTGCTAGATGAGTTGAATCCAAGAGGGATTTATCTGGCGGTACAAGGATGTGAGCATCTCAATCGCGCCTTGGTGGTTGAAAGAGAATTGGCGGACAAGAAGGAGTTAGAAATCGTCAATGTCCTTCCGAGTCTCCATGCAGGAGGTGCTGGACAACTCGCAGCTTTCAAGTATTTTAAGGATCCTGTTGAAGTAGAATTCATCACAGCTCAAGCGGGGTTAGACATCGGAGATACCTCAGTAGGGATGCATGTCAAACACGTGCAAGTTCCGATTCGCCCTATCATGCGTGAGCTAGGTGGAGCCCATGTCACAGCCCTTGCCAGTCGGCCAAAATTGATCGGCGGCGCCCGTGCTCTCTACCTCGATGATCCCATCCGAAAATCATAATCAGAACTAGCTTTTAAGGGCTAGTTTTTTTGGATGAAAAGAGAGGCGAAAATGTTTTAAAACTTGCAATTTCAAAGTTTTGTGGTAAAATTATAAGGAATGACTATATTATTTTAAGGAGAGACAGAATGTCTGTATCATTTGAAAACAAAGAAACTAACCACGGTGTATTGACTTTCACAATCAGCCAAGAGCAAATCAAACCTGCTTTGGACCGTGTGTTTGAGTCAGTTAAGAAAACTTTGAACGTACCTGGATTCCGTAAAGGTCATATTCCACGTCCAATCTTCAACCAACGTTTTGGTGAAGAAGCACTTTACCAAGATGCTTTGAACGATCTTCTTCCAGCAGCATATGAAGCAGCTGTTAAAGAAGCTGGAATCGAAGTTGTAGCACAACCAACTTTTGATGTTGTATCTATGGAAAAAGGTCAAGACTGGACATTGACAGCAGCTGTTGTAACAAAACCTGAAGTAAAATTGGGTGCTTACAAAGACCTTGAAGTATCAGTAGAAGTTTCTAAAGAAGTAACAGACGCTGATGTGGATGCTCGTATCGAACGCGAACGCAACAATTTGGCTGAATTGGTTGTTAAAGAAGGTGCTGCAGCAGAAGGCGACACAGTTGTGATCGACTTCGTAGGTTCTATCGATGGTGTTGAATTCGACGGTGGTAAAGGTGACAACTTCTCACTTGGACTTGGTTCAGGTCAATTCATCCCAGGTTTCGAAGACCAATTGGTTGGACACTCTGCTGGTGAAACAGTTGACGTCATCGTAACCTTCCCAGAAGACTACCAAGCAGCTGACCTTGCAGGTAAAGAAGCGAAATTCGTGACAACTATCCACGAAGTAAAAGCAAAAGAAGTACCAGCTCTTGACGATGAATTGGCAAAAGATATCGACGAAGAAGTTGAAACTCTTGCTGAATTGAAAGAAAAATACCGCAAAGAGTTGGCGGAAGCTAAAGAAGAAGCATACAACGATGCAGTAGAAGCAGCAGCGATCGATCTTGCAGTTGAAAATGCTGAAATCGTTGAACTTCCAGAAGAAATGATCCACGAAGAAGTACACCGTTCAATCAACGAATTCCTTGGAAATATGCAACGTCAAGGAATCTCACCTGAAATGTATTTCCAAATTACTGGAACAACTCAAGATGATCTTCACAAACAATATGAAGCAGAAGCTGAAAGCCGCACTAAGACAAACCTCGTGGTTGAAGCAGTAGCCAAAGCAGAAGGCTTCGAAGCAACTGAAGAAGAAATCAACGCTGAAATCGAACAATTGGCAGCAGATTACAACATGCCAGTTGAACAAGTTCGCAACCTTCTTTCACCAGAAATGTTGAAACATGACATCACAGTGAAGAAAGCAGTGAACGTAATCACAAGCACAGCAAAAGTAAAATAATTGAGATTAAAAAGAAGAGCCGTGAGGCTCTTCTTTTTTCTGATTTCGTGGAGAATCCTGGAATTTTCCTTTGACGAAAGGGGAAATTTATCGTACAATAGAGTGTAACGATAAAATGCGTGATAGATTTAGTGACGAGAAGTTTTCAATCTATCATTGAGGATAGGATGAGGTTGAAGACCGGATCCTTCTCCATTTAGGAAATGAAACATAAGGAGATTTACCCTTGGAATTAGAAGTATTTGCTGGACAAGAAAAAAGTGAACTTTCTATGATTGAAGTGGCGCGTGCGATTTTGGAATTACGCGGACGTGACCATGAAATGTACTTTAGCGATCTTGTAAATGAAATTCAAAATTACCTTGAAAAATCAAACAGCGAGATCCGTGAAGCCCTCCCATTGTTCTACACAGAATTGAATGTAGATGGAAGCTTTATCCCACTTGGAGATAACAAATGGGGTCTTCGTTCATGGTATGCCATCGATGAAGTTGACGAAGAAATCATCGCTCTTGAAGAAACAGACGAAGATGAAGCTCCTAAGAAACGGAAGAAAAAACGTGTCAATGCCTTCATGGATGGAGACGAGGATGCGATCGACTACAACGACGACGATCCAGAAGACGAAGAAGTTTACGATGCAGATCCAGCTCTTTCATATGATGAAGAAAATCCAGACGATGAAAAGAGTGAAGTCGAAGCTTACGATGCTGAAATCAATGAAATCGTACCAGATGATTTGGGTGAGGAAGTTGAATTAAGCGAAGAAGACGACGAAGAAGAGGATTCTGAAGACGAGGAAGAAGAATAAATCGTATGAAACAAGGAACTTGTTCCTTGTTTTTTTATTGAAGACGAAGTTTGCCCAGAAACTTTCCTTAGATGAGTACGGACGTCAGCGAACTTCTACGAAGTTCCATGACTTAGTTTTGAACCTAAGGTTTCAAAACTCCCGAGTGCCTGATACAAAAATGTTTCAGGCACTTTTCTCACGGCGGAAAGTTTCAGAATATCCTTTGATTTTTTAAAAGTAGAGGATGGTTTGCAAGTAATTTATTGACTTATATGTCAATAAAAATAGTTTATCTATCTTCTGAAAAAAACAACTTGTTCCTTGTTTCTTTTTGTTTGCATTGAAAAAAGTGGCGAAATGGTATATGATAAACGTGTAAGGTTTCCCAAATAGGAGGTGTTCCAGATGGACTTTCGTTTAGATCAAAGTTTAGTAGCTCTTGGTATTGATACAGTTGTGGTCGGAATTGCTAGAAATGTGGATCCTCAAGCAGTTTTGCCCCCTTCTTTTCTTGAAAAGAAGAAAGAGCTTGAACAATGGGCGCTCCAGTGTCAGACAGAAGAAGTAGTGGCATCTCCTGTCATCAAAGGGTATACAGACCTCTTGCAAAAGGTAGGGCGTAGCATCAAGAAAAATCCCCCAACAGTCCTAGCTCTTATCCGAAACATCCAGCATCGAGGAGCTCTTCCTCAGATCAATAGCATCATCGATATCTATAATGTCGAATCTCTGAAGTCCTTTCTCGCAATTGGAGGACATGACCTAGATAAGATTGAGGGACCGATTGAATTTACAGTGAGTCAAAGAGACGATCTCTTCCTCCCTATCCTTTCTAGTGAAAAACATGTCGCACCGACAGATCCTGTCTACCGGGATCAAAAAGGAGTTCTGGCTTGGTTGGATGTACGCGATAGTGACCATTACAAATTTGAGGAGACTACGCAAAACGCCCTCTTTGTCATCCAAGGAAATACCGAGACGTCAGTCGAGATGCGTTTAGAAGCGCTAGAACGAATCCACAAGGACCTTGCTCTTTGCATGCCTCAGCTTCAATTTGAGAAATTTCTCGTCACACAAAATGGAGTGGAAAAGGTCGTGTAAACAGCGAAAATTATTTTCATGAAATTTTCAATTTGACAAAGTAGACCATTTGCGGTAAGATATTGTTCGGGCACCTCATTTTGAGGTCGGAGCTCCCTAAGGATTAGGGAGCTATTTTTGTTTTTTCTGCAAAGAGGAATGGCCTCTACAACATTAGAAGAAGAGGAAAGCACATGTCAACAAAATATATTTTTGTCACGGGTGGTGTCGTATCATCCGTCGGGAAAGGGATTGTCGCAGCAAGTCTTGGTCGCTTGCTCAAAAATCGTGGATTGAAAGTGACCATCCAAAAATTTGACCCTTATATCAATATTGACCCAGGGACGATGAGTCCTTACCAACACGGGGAAGTATTTGTCACAGACGATGGCGCAGAGACAGACTTGGACCTTGGTCACTATGAACGCTTCATTGATATCAATTTGAATAAGTACTCAAATGTGACAACAGGGAAAATTTATAGCGAAGTCCTTCGAAAGGAACGTCGTGGAGAATACTTGGGCGCGACTGTACAGGTTATTCCTCATATCACAGATGCTTTGAAAGAAAAGATCAAACGAGCAGCGACGACGACGGATTCAGATGTCATCATCACAGAAGTCGGGGGAACAGTTGGAGACATTGAATCCCTTCCATTCCTTGAAGCTCTTCGTCAAATGAAGGCAGATGTTGGTGCTGAAAATGTTATGTACATCCACACCACCCTTCTTCCTTACTTAAAGGCTGCGGGAGAAATGAAAACCAAGCCGACGCAACACTCTGTGAAAGAATTGCGTGGTCTTGGGATTCAACCAAATATGTTGGTCATCCGTACAGAAAAACCAGCTGGTCAAGGAATTAAGAACAAGTTGGCTCAATTCTGTGATGTCGCACCAGAAGCTGTCATCGAATCACTGGATGTGGAACATTTGTACCAAATCCCATTGAACTTGCAAGCACAAAATATGGACCAAATCGTTTGTGACCATTTGAAATTGGATGTTCCTGCAGCAGATATGACAGAATGGTCTGCGATGGTCGACAAGGTCATGAACCTCAAGAAACAGGTCAAGATTTCCTTGGTTGGAAAATACGTAGAATTGCAAGATGCCTACATTTCTGTCGTTGAGGCCTTGAAGCACTCAGGGTATGCCAATGATGCAGAAGTCAAGATTAATTGGGTCAATGCCAATGATGTGACAGCTGAAAATGTGGCAGAACTCCTTGGAGATGCGGATGGAATCATCGTCCCAGGTGGTTTTGGTCAACGGGGAACAGAAGGAAAAATTCAAGCCATCAAGTATGCGCGTGAACAGGACGTCCCAATGTTGGGTGTCTGCTTGGGTATGCAGTTAACCTGTATCGAATTTGCTCGTCACGTTTTAGGCTTAGAAGGAGCTAATTCGTCCGAATTGGATCCAGGAACTAAGTATCCGATTATCGATATCATGCGGGACCAGATCGATGTGGAAGACATGGGAGGAACGCTCCGTCTCGGTCTTTACCCATCTAAACTCAAACGAGGCTCAAAAGCAGCAGCTGCCTATGACAATCAAGAAGTGGTGCAACGTCGCCACCGTCACCGTTATGAGTTTAACAATGCTTTCCGTGAACAGTTCGAAGAAGCAGGATTTGTCTTCTCAGGCGTTTCACCAGACAACCGTTTGGTCGAAATCGTTGAAATCCCAGAAAACAAATTCTTTGTCGCTTGCCAATACCACCCAGAATTGTCAAGCCGTCCAAACCGCCCAGAAGGACTTTACACAGCCTTTATCACAGCGGCAGTTGAAAACCACGATAGCAAATAAAAATCAAAGGAGGCTGGGACAAAAGTCCTAGCCTTTCAATTATTTTTGGATTGTTGAGCAAGACGCAGTGGTTGAGTGGGCTCTACTACGCTGATTTCATCAGCTTTTACAGCCCTACTCAACTGTGCGGAGGTGGGACGACGAAATCGAATTCTAACGAATTACCGATTTCTGTCCCACTCTCCCTTTTTGTGAAAAAATGACAAACTCTGAAAAAAGTTTGAAAAAAATCTTGACAAAAAAGTCGTTGATTGATATACTAGTAAGGTACTCAATCGCGGGGATGGCGGAATTGGCAGACGCGCAGGACTAAGGATCCTGTGACCGCTTTAGGTCGTGAGGGTTCAAGTCCCTCTCTCCGCATCGGATGAAGATAGCTTCGGCTGTCTTTTTTTGTTTCTCGAAACCTTTGTGGTAGAATAGATGTGAGATGAGGTGAGAATATGAAGAAGTATCTTGTTTTGGTCGATGGCCTCTTTGCACTATTGGGAAGTGCCATTAATTTTTTCGGTCCTATCCTGATTTTAGCGATGGCGATAGGCGCATACAAGGATACCTTTAGATACTTTATCGCCTTAAACATATGGAATGTCCTTATTTTTCTATTTGCGATTGCGTCTCAGTATATGCTCAGAGAAGAGAAAAGGATAAAAAGATGGATTCCCAATCTCTTTTTGATAGCAGGTTTTATTCTCTTTCTTGCCTCAATCCTTGCTGTGTGTGAGAATATTCCGTTTCTTGAGGGATTGGTAAAGGGGCTTTTTGGAAAAATGTTCACCGACAGTAAATTATTTGCTGCTTATTTCTATTCTCAATGGGTTGTAGCAGTACTCCATGTGATTTGCGGGATCGCCTTTCTCCTTTCACTAAAAAATTTTAAAGAAGAGAATTGAGAGTGGGACAGAAATCGGTAATTCGTTAGAATTCGATTTCGACGTCCCACCTCCGCACAGTTGAGTAGGGCTGTAAAAGCTGATGAAATCAGCGTAGTAGAGCCCACTCAACCACTGCGTCTTGCTCGACAATCCAAAAATAATTGAGAGGCTAGGACTTTTGTCCCACTCTCTTTTCCTTATTTGCTAGGATGAGAGTCTTAGGAGATAGGAGATTCCGCCCTATTTATTGGAAGAAATCGCTTAAAGCCACAGGAAAAGCTAGCAATTTCATCTAAAAAGTGATAAAATAAACAATGTAAGTGGGATCAATCCCACAAAAATTTATAGGAGGCCTATTACACATGGCAATCGTTTCAGCAGAAAAATTTGTCCAAGCAGCTCGTGACAATGGTTATGCAGTTGGTGGATTTAACACAAACAACCTTGAGTGGACTCAAGCTATCTTGCGTGCAGCAGAAGCTAAGAAAGCTCCAGTACTTATCCAAACTTCTATGGGTGCTGCTAAATACATGGGTGGTTACAAAGTATGTAAAGCCCTTATTGAAAACCTTGTAGAATCAATGGGTATCACTGTACCAGTTGCAATTCACCTTGACCATGGTCACTACGACGATGCTCTTGAATGTATTGAAGCTGGTTACACTTCAATCATGTTTGACGGTTCACACCTTCCAGTTGAAGAAAACCTTAAATTGGCGAAAGATGTCGTTGAAAAAGCTCATGCTAAAGGTATCTCAGTAGAAGCTGAAGTTGGTACTATCGGTGGTGAAGAAGACGGTATCATCGGTGATGGTGAATTGGCACCAATCGAAGATGCTAAAGCAATGGTTGCTACAGGAATCGACTTCTTGGCTGCAGGTATCGGTAACATCCACGGTCCTTACCCAGCAAACTGGAAAGGTCTTCACCTTGACCACTTGCAAAAATTGACTGAAGCTGTTCCAGGATTCCCAATCGTATTGCACGGTGGATCAGGTATCCCTGATGATCAAATCCAAGCAGCGATCAAACTTGGTGTTGCGAAAGTTAACGTGAACACTGAATGCCAAATCGCATTTGCAAATGCTACTCGTCAATTCGTACGTGAATACGATGCAAACGAAGCAGAATACGACAAGAAGAAACTCTTCGACCCACGTAAATTCTTGAAACCAGGTTTCGAAGCAATTACAGCAGCTGTTGAAGAACGTATCGACGTATTCGGTTCAGAAGGCAAAGCTTAATTAAAAACAGGAAAGCAAGGTCCCGTGTGGATCTTGTTTTTTTGTATTGAGAAGTCGGATGCGGGTATTCTTTTGGGAGTTATGAAGCCTCTTGCTTACAGGTTTTATTTTTTGTACAATATGCCTATGAAAAAATTTAAACAGTTTAGCTGGATCATTTTTGTTATTCTTATCCTTTTTCTAGGAGGTACATTTGGTTTTCACCAACTTAGTTTACAAAAAGAAAGTAAGCTTCTCACACCTATAGGTAAGAAGGTTGTAGTCAATGGACATCAAATGAATGTATATGTTCAAGGTGAAGGATCTGAAACGATAGTATTTCTTTCAGGTGCAGGTATTGCTTCACCTATATTAGACTTTAAGAATCTAACAGATTCCCTATCCAAAAAATACAAAGTAGTCGTCGTAGAGCGGGCTGGCTATGGTTATAGCGAGGATAGTAATCAATCCAGAGATGTGATGGAAGTTTTGTCTGAGACCCGTCAAGCTCTATCACAAGCAAATGTAACAGGTCCTTTTATCATTCTGTCTCATTCAATGGCTAGTCTTGAAAGTCTGGCTTGGCAGGAAAAGTATCCTGATGAAGTGAAAGCCTTGGTTGGTCTGGATTGGGCATTACCAGCAAGTTATGAGGATTTAAAGGATAATCAGGCCTTGCTTACTGTGGCTTATTGGAGCAGTAAGATTGGCTTATTACGCTATTTCCCTGAGTCCTTTTATATAAAAAATCCAACTCTGACTGAAACTGAACGACAACAATATAAATTACTAGCATATAAGCAGTTGATGTCACAAGCCATGCTTCATGAATCCCGTTTGGCAAAGAAAAATGCCAAGAAAGTTCCATCTAGCATTAATCCGAAAATTCCAGCCTTACTCCTAGTTTCTAACGGTGAAGGCACGTCCTTTAGCCAATCAGAGTGGCAACGTTATGCAGAGAGATTTGCAAGCGACCAGTCTAATGTTCAAGTCGTCTATATGGATGCGCCTCACGACCTCTATCATTATCAAAGCAATGCTATTGTTTCTCGCATTAAAGAATTTTTGGAGAATAATTGAGGGCTTAAAAATCCATTGAGACTGATGATAATAATTAAATACTGAAGGATTAACAGTAGAATCGTTAATTTTTTCAATTAAAAAAATTCTTTTTCTTAACAAAAAACCTGCCCGTGAGGGTGGTTTTTTTGGTGTTTTAAGGAAACTATTTAACAGAATTTTTGATTAAAAGTTTCATTTTAAGAGAGAAATCTCTAATTTCATAATCAATAAGCAAACGCTTGCATTCCTATTTTTATTAGATTATAATAGGTTGGTATAAAGCCTTCTGTAATAATATTGAGAAAGTGTAGAAAGTAAGGATTTAGAATATTTGTAGTCAAAAATACAATGTTGCTTCTTACGATAGGGAGATAGATATGGCAATGATAGAAGTGCAACATCTTCGGAAAAATTTTGTGAAGACAGTTAAGGAGCCGGGGTTAAAGGGAGCCTTACGCTCCTTTATTCATCCTGAAAAGCAGACCTTTGAAGCGGTCAAGGATTTAACTTTTGAAGTTCCAAAAGGGCAGATTTTAGGATTTATCGGGGCAAATGGTGCTGGGAAGTCAACCACCATCAAAATGCTGACAGGAATTTTGAAGCCCACATCTGGCTTTTGTCGGATTAACGGCAAGATTCCCCAGGATAATCGCCAAGATTATGTCAAGGATATTGGAGTCGTTTTCGGACAACGCACCCAGCTATGGTGGGATTTGGCTCTGCAAGAGACCTACACGGTTTTGAAAGAGATCTATGATGTCCCAGACTCGCTCTTCCACAAGCGGATGGATTTTTTGAATGAAGTCTTGGATTTGAAGGACTTTATCAAGGATCCCGTGCGGACTCTTTCGCTAGGTCAACGGATGCGGGCGGATATTGCGGCTTCCTTGCTTCACAATCCCAAAGTTCTCTTTTTAGATGAACCGACTATTGGTTTGGATGTGTCGGTCAAGGACAACATTCGTCGGGCCATTACCCAGATTAATCAGGAGGAAGAGACAACTATTCTCTTGACTACTCATGATTTGAGTGATATTGAGCAACTCTGTGATCGGATTTTTATGATTGATAAGGGGCAAGAGATTTTTGATGGAACGGTTAGCCAGCTCAAGGAGACCTTTGGAAAGATGAAGACTCTCTCCTTTGACCTGACGCCAGGTCAAAATCATCTAGTCTCTCATTATGAGGGCTTGCCTGATATGTCCATTGATAGACAAGGAAATACTCTCAATATTGAATTCGATAGTTCCCGCTACCAGTCGGCAGATATTATCAAGCAAACCTTATCTGATTTTGAGGTCCGTGATTTGAAGATGGTAGATACGGATATTGAAGATATTATCCGTCGCTTCTATCGAAAGGAGCTCTAAGATGGTCAAATTGTGGAGACGTTATAAACCCTTTATCAATGCAGGGATTCAGGAGTTGATTAGCTATCGAGTCAACTTTATTCTTTATCGGATTGGCGATGTCATGGGTGCTTTTGTGGCTTTTTATCTATGGAAGGCTGTCTTTGATTCCTCCCAGGAGCCTTTGATTCAGGGCTTCAGTATGGCGGATATCACCCTCTACATCATCATGAGTTTTGTGACTAATCTTCTGACTAGGTCGGATTCTTCCTTTATGATTGGTGATGAGGTCAAGGATGGTTCCATTATCATGCGCTTGTTGCGACCAGTGCATTTTGCGGCTTCTTACCTCTTTACGGAGCTTGGTTCCAAGTGGTTGATTTTTATCTCTGTTGGACTGCCATTTTTAAGTGTCATTGTTTTGATGAAAATCTTATCTGGGCAAGGGATTGTAGAAGTGCTGGGACTAACTACCCTTTATCTTTTTAGCTTAACCCTGGCCTATCTGATTAACTTTTTCTTTAATATCTGCTTTGGATTTTCAGCCTTTGTATTTAAAAATCTTTGGGGTTCCAACCTACTTAAGACTTCCATAGTGGCCTTTATGTCTGGGAGTTTGATTCCCTTGGCTTTCTTTCCAAAGGTCATTTCAGATATTCTGTCCTTCTTACCTTTCTCATCCTTAATTTACACTCCGGTCATGATTATTGTTGGGAAATACGATGCTAGTCAGATTCTTCAAGCACTTTTGCTTCAGCTTTTCTGGCTTATAGTGATGGTGGGCTTGTCTCAGTTGATTTGGAAACGAGTCCAGTCATTTATCACCATTCAGGGAGGTTAGTATGAAAAAATATCAACGCATGCATCTGATTTTTATCAGACAGTACATCAAGCAAATCATGGAATACAAGGTCGATTTTGTGGTTGGTGTGTTGGGAGTCTTTCTGACTCAAGGCCTGAACCTCTTGTTTCTCAATGTCATCTTTCAACACATTCCCTCCCTAGAAGGTTGGACTTTTCAAGAAATTGCCTTTATCTATGGATTTTCCTTAATTCCAAAGGGACTAGATCATCTCTTTTTTGACAATCTATGGGCTTTAGGTCAACGACTAGTTCGAAAAGGGGAGTTTGACAAGTATCTGACTCGTCCTATCAATCCTCTCTTTCACATCCTCGTTGAGACCTTTCAGATTGATGCCTTGGGTGAACTTTTGGTCGGTGGAATTTTACTAGCGACAACGGCGACTAGCATTGCTTGGACTCTTCCAAAATTCCTGATTTTTCTAGTTTGTATTCCTTTTGCGACCTTGATTTATACTTCCTTGAAAATTGCTACAGCCAGCATCGCTTTTTGGACCAAGCAGTCAGGTGCCATGATTTACATTTTCTATATGTTTAATGATTTTGCCAAGTATCCTATTTCTATTTACAATTCGCTCCTTCGTTGGTTAATTAGCTTTATTGTACCTTTCGCCTTTACGGCCTACTATCCTGCCAGCTATTTCTTGCAGGACAAGGATGGACTCTTTAATATTGGTGGTTTGATTCTGATTTCCCTTGTTTTCTTTGTTATTTCCCTCAAACTTTGGGATAGGGGATTGGATGCCTACGAAAGTGCTGGTTCGTAAGAGGTAAAGTAAGACTAAAATCAAGAAAGGAACTTATGATGTTTGTAATTAAAGAAGTCAAGGGTGAAGATCAAAAAATGGCAGTTGTCGCTGAGATTTTAAGGGATTTGCCAGAATGGTTTGGAATACCAGAAAGCACGCAAGCCTACATCGAAGGAGCCAAGGACTTGCAAGTGTGGGCCACCTATCAGGAGGATGATTTGCTTGGCTTTGTAAGCTTGTCCTATTCTAGTGAAGATTGTGCAGAGATTGATTGTCTCGGTGTAAAAAAAGCTCATCAAGGCAGGGGGATTGGAAGTCAGTTGCTTGCTACTTTGGAAAGTGAAGCCTGCAAAAAAGTCGACTATTTACAGGTAAAAACAGTGGCAGAAGGTTCTAATAAGAACTACGATCGAACAAATGTCTTTTATCGCAGTCTTGGTTTTAAAAAATTAGAGATTTTTCCGCAACTATGGGATCCACAGAATCCATGTCAGATTCTGATTAAAAAGATCAACTAAAAGTGCTTGACATCCGCTATCAGAGTGCTATACTAAGAAGGTAATCGCCGATTTAGCTCAGTTGGTAGAGCAACGCACTCGTAACGCGTAGGTCACAGGTTCGATCCCTGCAATCGGCATAGAAAAAATCTGCTTTGAAGGAGCGAGACGACGAATGATGGTGATCACATATTCGTTCGGTCTCGCTCTTTTTTTGACCGCATAGGCACCTTTTTTGACCACTTAGTCAAAAGTCCTTGTCTCCGTAGGAGCTCTCTGCTATCATAGAATCATCAAAGGAAGAAATACTTCCGAATAATCAAAATGAGGTATATGATGATGAAAAAACTACTTGGACTTGGATTTATTTTGGTTGCTCTTGCAGTTGTGACAATGGGAATGGTTGGTTTTCCAAAGCTTGATGTGAATATCTGGCCTTTATTCCCCGTTCTCTTATTTGCTTTCTTTACTCTTGAAAATCTGATGAAACAGGACTACAAGGCAAGTGTCATCTGTGCTTTAATTGCTCTGATGATTGCAAACGCGATCTACGATCTCTTGCCGGTTTCAAATGGCTTAGTGATCACAGCGGGTGTCCTTGCTTGTGTGGGTCTTAGTTTTCTTTTACCGGATAAGGAAAGCAACAAATAAAGAAAGAGAGTGGGACAGAAATCGGTCATTCGTTAGAATTCGATTTCGTCGTCCCACCTCCGCACAGTTGAGTAGGACTATAAAAGCTGATGAAATCAGCGTAGTAGAGCCCACTCAACCACTGCGTCTTGCTCGACAATCCAAAGACAATTGAGAGGCTAGGACTTTTGTCCCAGCCTCTTTACTTCTCAAAAGCTACCTCTTGATGGGCAAAACGTGCCACTTACTGAAAAGCCCTTGTTTTGTTTTCAACAGCTGTTATAATGGTACTATCAAAACGTTGGGAAAGGAGTTTTATGAAAGTTAGAATCGAATTGGATTCATCAATGGACGAGCCTGAGATCTTGATTCGAGCTCCTCGCTTGACCCCGGAGTTGACCCAGCTACAAGAGAGCATCCTCGAACAAAAGATCGCTCCACTAGCCTTCTACAAGGATCGAAGCGAGTATTTTCTAGATGTAGCATCGATCCTCTTTTTTGAGACGGATGGGGAGAAGATCTACGGGCATACTAGGGACGAGGCCTATGAGGTCAAGCAGAAGCTCTATGAGTTGGAGGAGCTGCTTCCCATCGCCTTTTGTCGGATTTCCAAATCCACTATTGTCAACGCAAAGCAGATCTACTCTCTGGAAAAGTCTTTTTCAGGAACCAGCACGGTCAATTTCTACCAGACCCACAAGCAGGTTCATGTATCCAGGCGCTACTATCAACTCTTAAAAGAACGACTAAATGAAATGAGGTAATATCATGAGAAAAAAATTAATTGGAGTATTCTTAATCCTATTAGCAGCCTTAATCCTTTTACAAGGCTATTTTGTAAAATGGGACATCAGCATCTGGACCTTAGCTTGGGTCACCTTGCTTGCAGTCCTGTCCCTCTCTAGTTTCTTGAAGCGCCATTTTGGTTGGGGCTTTACCTATGGACTGTTAGCCCTCTTTTGTCTCAATGGGCAATACCATTTTCTTCCGGTGTCCAATTCGGTGGTTATCCTTTCTTCAATCCTAGCAGTGATCGGTCTCAATATTTTATTCAGCCCCTCTAAGAAGATAAAGGAACGTTTTGAATCTTATTCCACTGGCTCGATGAGCAGGGCGGATGGCAATGACATCGATGTCTCTTTTTCCACAGTGACAAAATATCTCAATGACCAACACTTTACTCATGGAAGTGCGGATGTGAGCTTGGGAGAAGCTTCTATCTATTTTGACAATTGCCGCATCGAAGGTCCATCTGCCCAGTTTGTTGTCGATGTTTCCCTTGGAAGTTTGAGTCTCTATGTACCAAGTGATTGGCGGGTCCATGTAAATGTGGATAATTCCCTCTCAGCAATCCAACATCAGGAAAATCCAAGTGCTCTGACAAGCAAGGATTTCTACATTACGGGCGATGTTTCCTTAGGAAATCTGGAAATTATCTATGTCGGAGCGAATTCGTTTTCTTAAGTCGGAAATGAAAAACTTTGGCCAAAAGCTTGCCAAGAGAGATTTTTTTTGGTAATATAGTACGGTATGTGGTGCTAGCACATCCGTTATATTAGATCTAATAGGAGGAAACACAGAAATGGCTAAAGTATGTTATTTCACAGGTCGTAAGACTGTATCAGGTAACAACCGTTCACACGCTATGAACCAAACAAAACGTGCCGTAAAACCAAACCTTCAAAAAGTAACTGTCCTTATTGATGGTAAACCTAAAAAAGTTTGGGCTTCAGCTCGTGCATTGAAATCTGGTAAAGTAGAACGCGTTTAATAAAGAATATAGAACCTCATAGAGGTTCTTTTCTTTTTCTCTAGAGACAGCTGTCACAGCGGGAGAAGAATAGTCCCTACCCTTTTACAGCTGATCTTTTTTATGGTAAAATAGAATATAAAATACTTTTGAGGTAGAAATTATGACAGTAAAAATCAATACAAAGGACGGTCAAATTGAATTGACTGATGAGGTTATCGCAACTGTTGTAGGCGGTGCTGCTACTGAGATCTTCGGTGTGGTTGGAATGGCCAGCAAAAATGCGATCAAAGATAATTTCCAAGCCCTCCTAGGGAAAGAAAACTTCTCTAAAGGTGTTGTTGTCAAAACAACGGAAGCAGGAACTATCGCAGTTGATGTTTACACTGTTTTGAGCTATGGAACAAAAATTAGCGAAGTCTCAAAAAATATTCAAGAACGTGTGAAATTTAGTTTGGAAAATCAACTTGGAATCACTACGGATACTGTGAATGTCTATATTCAAAATATCAAGATTGTGGGAGAATAATCGTGGCTAATATTACTACAAGTTTATTTCAAGAAATGGTTCAAGCGGGGGCTACGCGCTTAAATAAACAAGCGGAATATGTAAACTCTTTGAACGTCTTTCCTGTACCAGACGGGGACACAGGAACCAATATGGGAATGACCATCGAAAATGGGGCCAAAGAAGTATCGGACCGTTCTGCTTCAACTGTTGGAGAAGCAGCAGGGATCTTCGCTAAAGGTCTCTTGATGGGGGCGCGTGGGAACTCAGGAGTTATCACTTCTCAATTGTTCCGCGGATTTTCTCAAAGTGTCAAAGACAAAGAAGAATTGGATGGAGCAGCACTTGCAGCAGCCTTCCAGTCTGGTGTAGAAGTTGCTTATAAGGCCGTTATGAAGCCGGTTGAAGGAACCATTTTGACGGTTTCTCGTGGGGCAGCCATTGGGGCCAAGAAGAAAGCAGAATCTACCAATGATGCAGTAGAAGTTATGCGTGCCGCTCTTGAAGGAGCTAAAACAGCTCTTGCGAAGACTCCAGATATGTTGCCAGTCTTGAAAGAAGTTGGCGTGGTAGACTCTGGTGGTCAAGGGTTGGTCTTCATCTATGAAGGATTCTTGTCAGCCTTGACAGGTGAATTCATCGCTTCTGAAGAGTTCCAAGCAACACCTGCAACCATGTCAGAAATGATTAATGCAGAACACCACAAGTCAGTCGCTGGCCATGTGGCTACTGAAGACATCAAGTTTGGTTACTGTACAGAAATCATGGTCGCTTTGAAACAAGGTCCAACCTATGTCAAAGACTTCGATTACGATGAATTCCGTAACTATTTGAACAACCTTGGGGATTCCCTATTGGTGGTGAATGACGATGAGATTGTCAAAGTTCACGTCCATACAGAAGATCCAGGTCTTGTCATGCAAGAAGGTCTTAAGTACGGAAGCTTGGTCAAGGTCAAAGTCGACAACATGCGCAACCAACACGAAGCGCAAGTTGAAAAAGAAGAACGTCAAGCCAAACCAGTTGAAGAAAAAGAATATGCCATCATCGCAGTTGTAGCGGGTGATGGATTGGCTGATATTTTCAAAGCGCAAGGAGTAGATTACATCATCTCTGGTGGTCAAACCATGAACCCATCAACAGAAGACTTTGTCAAAGCGGTTGAAGAGTTGAATGCGCGCAACATCATTATCTTGCCAAACAACAAGAATATCTTAATGGCTGCTCAATCTGCAGCAGAAGTGATTGATCAACCTGCAGCAGTTGTTGAGACCAAGACCATCCCTCAAGGATTGACTAGTCTTCTTGCCTTTGATGAAAGCAAATCGATCGAAGAGAACTACGAACGCATGAGCGCTTCATTGGGTGATGTTGTGTCTGGTAGTGTGACAACAGCGGTTCGCGATACCACTATTGATGGGCTTGAAATCCATGAAAATGATAATCTTGGAATGGTCGATGGCAAAATCGTTGTTTCAAACCCAGATATGATGGAAACCTTGGAAGAAACATTCGCTTATATGTTGGATGAAGACAGTGAAATTGTGACCATCTATGTCGGTGAAGACGGCAGTGAGGAGTTGGCAAATGAATTGGCCCAAGCCCTTGCTGAGAAGTATGAGGATGTAGAAGTGGAAATCCACCAAGGTGGCCAACCCGTCTACCCATACTTGTTTAGTGTAGAATAATTGAACAGAAGGTTCCTTTCGGAACCTTTTTTGTATATAGAAAAACGAGGAGATTCCCTATGAAATCAGTGTGATTCAGAGGGATTGAGACTGAAGTGACCCTCCACGGAGGCTTTATTTGTGAGAAAAAGGAGTTTCTGCAAAAAGTCTCACATTCATCAGATTTTTATTCAAATGGAAGAGCTTGAAAAGAGGGGAAAATGCTTTGAACAGTGGAGTTTTTAGACAAGAAAGACGCGATATGTTATACTGGTATCAGTATGTGAAAGGAGAGTTATAAAAATGAAGAAATTTTTTGTAACCCTTGGGCTAGCCATTTTGGTATTGACTGGTTGTTCGCAATCCCAAACGAAGAAAACTACAACCGCTAGCTCATCTAGCAGTTCCACTGTTAAAAAAGAAGTAAAAAATGAAGAAAAAACCACAACCTTAGTTGGAGATATCAAGGGAACAAAACACCGGGATATCATCAAGTCTAAGGGAGATAAGGTTGAAAACCTTCGCATCGAAGTGACGGCCGATCTGCCCCAACAACTTGGGACCATCGCAGCAGAGAAGTCGCCTGAAGAACTCACAGCAGCCATTCAAGCTTTACTGGAGCAAAATGAAGACTACAAGAAGCTGAAAACCGTTCCTGGTTTTAGCTTGGAGTATAGCGTTACACCAGAGAAGAAATTGCTCTCAACCAGTGTGATTGACCTCAACCAAATTGACGCCAAGTCTCTAGAAGAAATTTCTTACTTCAAAGATGCTGGTCTCAATGATTTGAAAAACATGAAGGCAGATGCCTTGGTGAAGGCCTTGAAATTGCATGGCATGAAAGAAGAAGGCCAGTAAGAAGAATAGAAAAGTCGAGTGAAGTCACTTGGCTTTTTTTAGTGACTTTTGTCATGTGAGCGAGTGACAAAATCATCTAGTTGCCTCTTCTTCCTTTTCATATAATAAAGTCAGAAAGTAAGAGGTAAGGAAAAATGAAACAATGGTTCTATAAAGTGTTTACGTTAACAGTGGTGGGGATGGTCGTCTATTTGATCTTTTCAAAGGATGATAGTCTCTATTACCATTTCCCTTGGGAATTATTTGCTGGGATTGGCATCATGAGCTGGGCGGTTCAAGAAGGATTGAAAATGGTCAAGGCGGTAAAAAAGGAAATGGAGCAATGAAAAAAACGGGAGCGACCTTGGTCGTCTTTGTCATCATTCCAGCTAGCCAAGCCTGCTTGAAAGGAGAGTATCATGAGCATCATTAGAGTAGAGAACTTGAAAAAAAGGATCAAAGGAAAAGTCATTTTAGAAGATCTTTCTTTTGCGGTTGAACGGGGGGATTGTCTGGCCTTGATCGGGCCAAACGGAGCTGGGAAAACAACCTTGATGAACTGTCTTCTGGGAGATATGAAAGCGACGTCTGGGATCATTGAAGTAGAGGGGAAGGCTCCTGGTCATCCTCAGTTAAAGGCTAGTGTGTCCTATCTCCCTCAAGAGAATGCCATTGTGCAAAAGCTAACCGTGCAGGAACTGATCAACTTCTTTCGCTCTATTTATCCCAACCCCTTAACAGGAGAAGAAATTGATGATCTATTGCGATTCAGTCTGGAACAAAAAAAGCAATTGGCCAGTAAGTTATCTGGTGGGCAAAAGCGTCTCCTATCCTTTGTGTTGACCTTGATTGGTCGTCCGAGTCTTTTGTTTTTGGACGAGCCAACTGCTGGAATGGATACATCCACTCGCCAACGCTTTTGGGAGATCGTTGGGCATTTAAAGGAAGAAGGTGTGACCATTGTCTATTCTTCGCATTACATCGAGGAAGTAGAGCACACGGCTGATCGAATTTTGGTCTTGCATCAGGGGCATTTGCTTCGGGATACGACGCCTCTCGCTATGAGAAGCGAAGAAGTTGAAAAACATTTCACCCTGCCTTTGCGTTACCAAGCTCTAGTGGCAGAGATGGAAGGTGTTAGTGAAGTAATCATTAAACCCGATGCTCTTCAGATTGTGACACGTGATGCCAATAGTTTGTGGACTCGCTTGCAAGAAGAAGGATGTTCGATCCAAGAAATCGAAGTAAGCAATCGAAGTTTATTGGATTCTATTTTTGAAAATACAAAGGAAGTAGGTAGAGAAGATGAAACGCATGAAAGCTCTCGGCGTGGTTGAGTGGCATTTGACCAGTCGCCAAGCTATTTATTACTTGTTATCAATTGGGATGCCCACGGCTTTTTATCTCTTCTTTTCAGGGATGTACCAGGAAACACCAGGAGCACCTGCTCACTTTATGAGGGATTATCTCCTCTCCATGACGGCATTTTCTATGATGTCTACGGCTATCTTTTCTTTTCCAACCGTTCTTGAAACCGATCGACTCAATAATTGGCAAAAAGTCTTGCGCCATACCCCCGTATCTATGGTAGAATATTATCTAATAAAGGTTGTGGGTCTCTTTGTCGATTTTCTCCTATCGATTGGAGTTGTCTTTACCGTGGGCCATGTGGTGCGGCATGTGAATATGCCCCTACAGGATTGGGTCTTAGCAGCCTTTATTCTCATCCTAGGAAGTCTAGCGTTTGTGGCTCTCGGTCTGATTTTGACCCTGCTTCCTTCCAGTCAATTGATGTCTGTTGTGGGCAATCTCCTTTACATGGGGCTGGCTGTCATGGGTGGACTATGGATGCCCATTAGTCTCTTTCCAGAATGGATGCAAGCCATTGGCAAATGCCTTCCAACCTATCAATTGATGGAACTGATTAAGACCTTTTTAAACAAGGGACAGGTCAATGTCTTTGCGAGTGTCTATTTAACCTTGTTTACCCTGGTCTTGTTTGCCCTTGTTATCGTTTATCGTCGTCATTCTGAGGTTCGTTCATGATTGAAAAACTCAAACATATTCACCATATGTTTTACGTAGGCTTAATCTTTATGGCCTTTCCCTTTGCTTCTATTTTCTTAGGGCAGATTCCCTGGTGGCATTTCTTTTTAGCCATCTTCTTTATGATAAGCTATCTAGGTATCCTCATTACTGAAAATAAGAAACTGACCTGGCTTTTTTGGATTTATCTTCTGCTGTATATTGCAGGAAATACCTTTTTTGTTGGAACTAGCTTTTGTTGGTTTTACTATTATGTGAGCAATATTTTGATCTATCGTTTTGGGATTCGCGATTTTCGCTCGCCCTTTCTTTGGACGGCTGTTGGATCACTACTGATCCTTTTTGGAGCTCTATTATTTAATAGGGAGATGAGAGAAAATGATTGGCTTTTTGTCCTGATCGTCTCTTTGTTTATCGCGGTTATGACCTTTAGTATGGTTCGGATGGAGATGATGGAAGAGTTGAAAGTTGACCATGCCAAGCAAAACGCCCAGATCAATCTCTTGCTGGCAGAAAACGAGCGCCATCGGATTGGCCGTGATCTGCATGACAGTCTAGGACACACCTTTGCCATGCTCAGTGTCAAGGCGGACCTAGCTGATCAATTCTTGGCATTGGGTCAGGTTGAGAAGGCCCAGGAGCAGGTGCAAGAGATTCAAGCCATCAGTCAAGAGTCCATGCACCAAGTCCGTGAGATTGTGGAGAATTTGAAGCAGCGAACCCTGGCAAGAGAGCTAGAAACCGTCAAGCAAATGCTGGAAGTAGCTCAAATCAAAGTGGAGATTCAGAACGAGCTTGATACAGCCAGCATCTCGCCGATCCTAGAATCTGCTCTAGCCATGGTGTCTCTGGAATTAGCCACCAATATGATCAAACATGCCAAAGCGACACAGGCCCTTCTCTTTTATCGCTCTACCGAGACAGGAGTGGAAATGGTCGCAGAAGACAATGGCATCGGCTTTGCCACAGTCTCCGATAAAGACCTGCACTCGATTCGCGAACGGATTGCCTTGTTGGGAGGAGAGCTGGAGATCAGTCATCAACACAAGCCGACCAGGATAGAAATACGGATCCCCTATCAAGAAAGGAAATAAGATGCGCTTATTAGTTGCTGAAGACCAAAGTATGTTGCGCGATGCCCTTTGCCAGCTCTTGCTCCTGCAAGAGGATGTGGAAGATGTCTTGCAGGCTGGCGATGGACAAGAGGCCATTCGTTTACTCGAAACACATCCAGCCGATATTGCGATTTTAGATATCGAAATGCCCATCAAAACAGGGTTAGAAGTGTTGGAATGGGCTAAAAGTCAACAACCCCAGATCAAGGTCGTCATCGTTACCACCTTTAAGCGACCGGGCTATTTTGAGCGGGCCCTCAAGGCTGGAGTCGATGCCTATGTCTTAAAAGAACGCCGCATTACGGATTTGATGGCCACTCTTCATGCAGTTTTAGCAGGGCAAAAAGAATATTCGCCTGAATTAATGGAAGGGATCTTGACCCATCCCAATCCTCTGAGCCCTCAAGAAAAGGCAGTTTTAAAAGAAGTCGCAAAAGGGGCTTCTAACCAAGAAATTGCTGATCGCTTATTCCTCTCAAACGGGACCATCCGCAATTATATGTCAGCCATTCTGACCAAGTTGGATGCGGAAAACCGGACCGAGGCAGCAAAGATCGCTCAAGAAAAGGGTTGGTTATAAGGAAGAAAAGAGAGTGGGACAGAAATCGGTAATTCGTTAGAATTCGATTTCGTCGTCCCACCTCCGCACAGTTGACTAGGGCTGTAAAAGCTGATGAAATCAGCGTAGTAGAGCCCACTCAACCACTGCGTCTTGCTCGACAATCCAAAAACAATTGAGAGGCTAGGACTTTTGTCCCAGCCTCCTTTTTTTGTGATAGACTTAGCAATCCTGGAGAAACTCTCATTCTTCGGATTTGGATAGAAAATTCAGAAAATTTACTATTTTTCCTTGAAATATTTTCTAAAAATGGTATGATAGTAGCATGCTAATTTGATATACAAAGTACTGGAAAGGAGAGACATGGAGAAAATTACCTTAGAAACTGCAAAAACCGGTTCAGAGCTCGTTCTTGAAACCCTGCGTGATTTGGGCATTGACACGATTTTTGGTTATCCTGGTGGAGCGGTTTTGCCTTTATACGATGCCATCTATAGCTTTGAGGGTATCCAGCATATCTTGGGTCGTCATGAACAAGGATGCTTGCATGAGGCTGAAGGCTACGCCAAATCAACTGGAAAGCTGGGTGTCGCAGTCGTCACGAGTGGACCGGGGGCGACCAATGCCATTACAGGGATTGCAGATGCCATGAGCGATAGCGTTCCCTTATTAGTTTTCACTGGTCAAGTCAATCGTGCTGGGATCGGGAAAGACGCCTTCCAAGAAGCAGATATTGTGGGAATTACCATGCCCATCACCAAGTACAACTATCAAGTACGTGAGACGGCAGATATTCCGCGAATTATCACAGAAGCTGTCCATATTGCGACGACTGGACGCCCTGGTCCGGTGGTAATTGACCTTCCAAAGGATGTGTCTGCTTTAGAGACAGATTTTATCTATGAACCAAGTGTGAAGCTTCCAAGCTACCAGCCTACCATTGAACCCAATGAATTGCAGATCAAAAAGATTTTGAAGCAATTGAGTAAGGCTAAAAAACCAGTTCTTCTTGCTGGTGGTGGGGTGAGTTACGCTGGAGCTGCAAAAGAGTTGATTGCTCTAGCAGAGCGCTATCAGATTCCAGTAGTGACCAGTCTGTTAGGTCAAGGAACGATTGCAACCAGTCATCCTCTTTTCCTAGGGATGGGAGGAATGCACGGATCCTTCGCGGCCAATATCGCTATGACAGAGACAGATTTCATGATCAGTGTTGGTTGTCGATTTGATGACCGTTTGACAGGGAATCCAAAGACTTTCGCTAAAAATGCTAAGGTTGCCCATATTGACATTGATCCTGCAGAGATTGGGAAGATCATTGCTGTCGACATTCCTGTTGTTGGCGATGCAAAGAAAGCCTTGCAACAATTGCTAGCAGAGCCAACGGTTCA
The DNA here is from genome assembly GCF_015557775.1 of Streptococcus parasanguinis. Classification (GTDB taxonomy): domain Bacteria; phylum Bacillota; class Bacilli; order Lactobacillales; family Streptococcaceae; genus Streptococcus; species Streptococcus parasanguinis_AA. The sequence goes on from NZ_JADNOY010000003.1 coordinate 256,074, forward strand.
TAACAACACAGAAAAATGGATCGAAAAGGTGACCCAAGATAAGAACCGGGTTCGTTCATACGACAAGAAAGAACGGGTTGTGCAGCCACAAGCTGTGATCGAACGCATTGGAGAGTTGACCAAGGGGGACGCTATTGTCGTCACAGACGTTGGACAACACCAAATGTGGGCAGCTCAATACTATCCTTACCAAAATGAGCGCCAATTGGTAACATCTGGTGGTCTAGGAACGATGGGATTCGGTGTTCCTGCAGCTATCGGAGCGAAAATTGCCAATCCAGATAAAGAAGTTGTTCTCTTTGTCGGAGATGGTGGGTTCCAAATGACCAACCAAGAATTAGCGATCTTAAATATTTATAAGGTTCCGATCAAGGTTGTTATGCTCAACAATCACTCGCTTGGGATGGTCCGCCAATGGCAAGAAGCCTTCTATGATGGTCGGACGTCAGAGTCAGTCTTTGATAGCCTTCCGGATTTCCAATTGATGGCGCAAGCCTACGGGATCAAGAATTATAAATTTGATAATCCTGAAACTCTTGAGAAGGATTTGGAAGTCATCACAGAAGATGTACCAATGTTCATCGAAGTAGACATTTCTCGGAAAGAGCATGTGTTGCCGATGGTACCAGCTGGTAAGAGTAATCATGAGATGTTGGGGGTGAAGTTTAATGCGTAGAATGTTAACAGCCAAACTTCAAAACCGCTCAGGTGTTCTGAACCGCTTTACAGGAGTCTTGTCGAGACGTCAAGTCAATATCGAAAGTATCTCTGTTGGAGCAACAGAAAACCCTAATGTATCGCGGATTACCATTATCATTGATGTTGCTTCGCATGATGAAGTAGAGCAAATCATCAAACAGCTCAACCGCCAGATTGATGTGATTCGCATTCGTGATATCACTGACAAACCACACTTGGAGCGCGAAGTGATTCTGGTGAAAGTTTCTGCACCAGCTGAGAAGCGGGCAGAAATCTTGGCCATTATTCAACCTTTCCGTGCGACCGTGGTCGATGTGGCCCCAAGCTCTATCACCGTTCAAATGACGGGAAATGCAGAAAAGAGCGAAGCCCTCATTCGTGTTATTCGACCGTATGGGATTAAAAACATCGCCCGCACCGGCGCAACCGGATTTACTCGAGATTAATTCTCGACTGAAAATTGTTATCCTCGCCTTAAAAAGGCAAATTAAAATAGAAAAGAGATTTTACTTATGGCAGTTCAAATGGAATATGAAAAAGACGTTAAAGTTGCAGCATTAACTGGAAAGAAAATTGCTGTGATCGGTTATGGTTCTCAAGGACATGCACACGCACAAAACTTGCGTGATTCAGGTCATGATGTCATCATCGGTGTGCGCCCAGGGAAATCATTTGATAAGGCAAAAGAAGATGGTTTTGATACCTATACAGTAGCAGAAGCAACTAAATTGGCTGATGTTATCATGATCTTGGCACCAGACGAAATCCAACAAGAATTGTATGAAGCAGAAATTGCTCCAAACTTGGAAGCTGGAAATGCTGTTGGTTTTGCCCATGGATTCAACATCCACTTTGAATTTATCAAAGTTCCTGCAGATGTCGATGTCTTTATGTGTGCTCCAAAAGGACCTGGTCACTTGGTACGTCGTACTTACACTGAAGGATTTGGTGTACCAGCGCTTTACGCAGTTTATCAAGATGCTACTGGTAATGCGAAAGATATTGCTATGGACTGGTGTAAAGGTGTAGGATCAGCACGTGTTGGTCTTCTTGAAACAACATACAAAGAAGAAACTGAAGAAGATTTGTTCGGAGAACAAGCAGTTCTTTGTGGTGGTTTGACTGCCCTTATTGAAGCTGGTTTTGAAGTCTTGACGGAAGCTGGATATGCTCCAGAATTAGCATACTTCGAAGTGCTTCACGAAATGAAATTGATTGTTGACTTGATCTATGAAGGTGGCTTCAAGAAAATGCGTCAATCAATCTCTAACACTGCTGAATACGGTGACTATGTATCAGGCCCACGTGTCATCACTGAGCAAGTGAAAGAAAATATGAAAGCTGTTCTTGCTGACATTCAAAATGGTAACTTCGCTAACGACTTTGTTAACGACTACAAAGCTGGACGTCCAAAATTAACTGCTTACCGTGAAGAAGCTGCTAACCTTGAAATTGAAAAAGTTGGTGCTGAATTACGTAAAGCAATGCCGTTCGTTGGTCAAAACGACGATGACGCCTTCAAAATCTACAACTAATTGTCTGTAGAAGACTAAGCAAGTTGGGACACCCTGGCTTGCTTTTTTCATCAAAACACAGCAACAGAGGTATGAAATGATAACAGCAAAAGATGTGGCTAAGGCCCATAAAATATTAAGAGGGGTCGTTGTTAATACGCCTCTTGAATACGACCACTATTTATCTGAAAAATATGGGGCAAAAATTTATTTGAAAAAAGAAAACGCCCAACGCGTTCGTTCTTTCAAGATTCGTGGAGCGTATTTTGCAATTTCTCAACTATCAAAAGAGGAGCGTGAGCGTGGGGTTGTTTGTGCTTCAGCAGGAAACCATGCCCAAGGGGTTGCCTATACTTGTAATGAAATGAAGATTCCTGCGACTATCTTCATGCCGATTACAACACCGCAACAAAAGATTGGACAAGTCCGCTTCTTTGGTGGGGACTATGTAACGATCAAGTTGGTCGGGGATACCTTCGATGCTTCAGCTAAGGCGGCACAAGAATTTACGCTTGCAGAAAAACGAACCTTTATTGACCCATTTGACGATCCACATGTACAGGCAGGTCAAGGGACAGTAGCTTATGAAATCCTTGAGGAAGCTCGAAAAGAGTCGATTGACTTTGATGCTGTCCTCGTTCCTGTTGGTGGAGGAGGGCTCATTTCAGGTGTGTCTACCTATATCAAAGAAACGGATCCTCGGATTGAAGTCATTGGAGTAGAGGCAGAAGGAGCCCGCTCCATGAAGGCGGCTTTTGAAGCAGGTGGTCCCGTCAAACTACCAGAAATTGATAAGTTTGCAGACGGGATTGCTGTGCAAAAGGTGGGACAATTGACTTATGAAGTGACTCGCCAGCATGTAGAAACCCTTGTTGGGGTCGATGAAGGCTTGATTTCAGAGACCTTGATTGATCTTTATTCCAAACAAGGGATCGTAGCTGAACCAGCGGGAGCGGCCAGTGTGGCATCCCTTGAAATCTTGCGCGAATACATCAAGGGGAAAACCGTTTGTTGTATTATTTCAGGTGGGAATAATGATATTAACCGCATGCCTGAAATGGAAGAACGGGCTTTGATCTACGATGGAGTAAAACACTACTTTATCGTCAACTTCCCACAACGTCCAGGAGCTCTTCGAGAATTTGTAAATGATATCTTAGGGCCAAATGATGATATCACACGTTTTGAATACATCAAGCGCGCTAGTAAGGGAACAGGCCCTGTCTTGATTGGGGTTACTTTAGCCAATAAACATGACTATGCAGGCTTGGTCAACCGTATCGAGCGTTTTGATCCGTCTTTCATTAACTTAAATGGGAATGAAACGCTCTATAATATGTTAGTTTGAGTTTCATACAGAAACAATTAGTTATTTAAGCAATATATTTTTATGGAATATATTGCTTTTTTATAAAGACTTGTGATATGATATGCGTAAATGAAAAGGAGGAACTTTTTATGCCTGGATTTTTTATTTTTATTTTATTCTTGCTACTGGTTGCAGGAATCATTGTGATTAGCTCACTATATGTGGTCAAGCAACAATCCGTTGCCATCATCGAGCGCTTCGGACGTTATCAAAAAATTAGCGATAGTGGCATTCATATGCGAGCGCCTTTTGGTATCGATAAAATTGCAGCACGAGTTCAATTGCGCGTCTTGCAGAGTGAGATTGTGGTTGAAACAAAAACTCAGGATAACGTGTTTGTTACCATGAATGTGGCGACGCAATACAGAGTGAACGAAAGCAACGTAAAGGATGCCTACTACAAACTCATGCGTCCAGAATCACAGATTAAATCATACATTGAAGATGCTCTTCGTTCTTCTGTGCCTAAGTTGACCTTAGATGAATTGTTTGAGAAAAAAGATGAAATTGCCCTTGAAGTTCAAAAACAAGTGGCAGAAGAAATGTCAACTTATGGATATATTATTGTTAAGACCTTGATCACCAAAGTTGAGCCAGATGCCGAAGTGAAACAATCCATGAACGAGATTAATGCGGCGCAAAGAAAACGCGTGGCAGCTCAGGAATTGGCAGAAGCAGACAAGATCAAGATCGTTACTGCTGCCGAAGCTGAGGCGGAAAAAGACCGCTTGCATGGGGTCGGTATTGCCGAGCAACGGAAGGCTATTGTCGATGGATTGGCAGACTCTATTAAAGAGTTAAAAGGAGCCAATGTAGACTTGACCGAAGAGCAAATCATGTCTATTCTCTTAACCAATCAGTACTTAGATACCTTAAATAATTTTGCAGATAAGGAAGGGAATAATACGATTTTCCTACCAGCTAACCCAGATGGTGTCGAAAACATTCGTACACAAATATTATCAGCCCTGAAAGCAAAATAAACTTTTTCTCATTTTTTAAAAAAGGTTCGTATTTTCAGCGATTTTAGTTGACAAAATGTGCAAAACAATTTATATTAGTATTGGAAATAATAATATAGGAGAAAGATAATGGCTAAATCGAACTTTGAAAAAGTAGAATCAGTTGTTGGATGGGTACGCGATAAGAAAATTACGGGATATCGTATCAGTAAAGAAACAAATGCCCGTGAAATGTCTATCATTGCCTTGGCTCAAGGACGTGCAAAAGTGAAGAACATCTCGTTTGAAACTGCACTCGGATTGATTGATTTTTATGACAAAAATCATCAAAAATTCGAAGATTAATTTGTTGTTCCAATTGAAAACCAGAGAGTTTCCTCTCTGGTTTTTTTCTATGCCTTAAAAGAAAAAGAGGTACAAAAAACAGCTTGCTTCCATACTGGTAAGCAAACTGTTTCAAGAGATTAGTGTAGGAAGCGTTGAAGGAATTCCTTGGTCCGTTCTTCTTTGGGATTACTAAAGATTTCTTTTGGATCTCCCTGCTCAGCAATGACACCCTTGTCCATGAAGATAACACGGCTAGAGACATCGCGAGCAAATTCCATTTCGTGGGTTACGACGATCATGGTCAAACCTTCTTTAGCGAGGTCCTGCATGATCTTCAAAACTTCCCCAACCATTTCAGGGTCCAGGGCGGAAGTTGGTTCATCAAAGAGGATGGCATCAGGATCCATGGAAAGGGCACGCGCGATAGCGACCCGTTGCTTTTGACCACCTGAAAGTTGTTTCGGACGGGCAGCCCAATATTGAGATCCCATACCGACTTTTTCAAGGTTTTCTTTGGCAACTTTTTCTGCGGTTTCACGATCACGCTTGAGGACGGTCGTTTGTGCAACGATCGTATTTTCCAAGACATTTAAATTTTCGAAGAGATTAAAGCTTTGGAAAACCATCCCTAATTTCTCGCGGTAGTGGGTAAGATCATACTCAGGATCAAGAACATTTTGTCCACGATAGAGAATCTCTCCAGCTGTAGGAGTTTCTAGAAGATTGATGGAGCGAAGGAAGGTTGATTTTCCGCTACCAGAGCTCCCGATGATGGAGATCACCTCTCCTTTTTCAACCGTAAGGGAAATATCTTTCAAAACCTCATTTTGACCATAAGATTTTTTTAAATGTTGGATTTCAAGAATTTTTTCTGCCATTATTTCACCTCATTGACTTGCATTTGATTGGCACCTGTAGTATAAGTATCAGAATCTAAGCGACGTTCGATGTAGCGAAGAATTCGTGTGATGGTAAAGGTGAGAACGAAGTAAATCACAGCGATGATCGTAAAGGTTGGGAAGTATTGGTAGTTTTGAGTTGCGACCGTATTTCCTGTAAAGTACAGTTCAACTACAGAGATAACATTCAAAACAGATGTATCCTTGATGTTAATAACAAATTCATTCCCTGTTGCTGGCAAGATATTGCGAACAACCTGTGGAAGGACGACCTTGCGCATGGTTTGTCCATGGGTCATGCCTAGAGCAGTCGCTGCTTCAAACTGACCTGGATCCACTGCTAAGATCCCACCACGAACAATCTCACTCATGTAAGCTCCGGTATTGATTGATACGATAAAGATGGCGGCCCAGGTACGATCCAAGGAAATGTTGAAGGCTTGGGCGGAACCATAGAAAATGACCATGGATTGAACGATCATCGGAGTTCCACGGAAGATTTCAATGTAGACATTGAGGAACCAACCAAAGGCAGTTTGACATCCAGCAAGGAATTTATTTTTAGCCTTCGGAGCTGTTCGGAAGACACCGATTAACAAACCGATAATCAACCCAGCGATAGTTCCAGTCATAGAGATTAAGAGGGTCATTCCAGTTCCCCGTAAGAACTGTGGGCCATTATCCTTTAAAATCTTCATCATTTGGCTAAAGAATGTTTGCTTATCATCACTAGCATCACTGGAAGCTGGTTGCTTCTTAATCATATCATCCATGAGTTTGACTTGGTCTTCAGATGAAATCTTAGCTAGTGCCGCATTGACTTGGTCAATTCTAGTGTCACCTTTCTTCATCCCGATAGCAATGGTCGCATCTTCCTCCCCAACTTCAAAACCTTTTTTGAATTGGATCATCTTAAACTTTGAATTAGCGGATTCAGCTGTCAAGGCTTCTGGACGCTCAGAAACATAGGCATCGATAACGCCGGATTCTAAAGCTTGACGCATTTGAGCAAAGTCTCCCATTGCAGTTTCTTGTTTTGCACCCTTGAGTTGGGAGATGAGAGAGTAGAGGTAGACCCCTTGTTGAGAGGTGACCTTTGCATCCTTAAAGTCATCTAGACTAGTGGCATTCGCATAGTTTCCGTCTTTACGCACCAGCATGACCGGTTCACTGGTATAGTAGCTCTTGGAGAAGGCGACCTCTTTTTTACGTTCAGCGGTTGGACTCATCCCAGCGATAATCATATCGATTTTACCAGAAGTGAGTGCTGGAATTAAACCGTTCCAAGATGTTTTTACGATCAGAGGTTTTTTACCTAACTCCTCAGCAACTTTTTTGGCGATTTGGACATCGTATCCATTGGCATATTGATTGGTACCGTCAATTTTAACAGCTCCATTTGCATCATCTTCTTGGGTCCAGTTGAAAGGAGCATAAGCTGCTTCCATTCCGATTCGTAAATAGTCATCTGCATGAGCAACCTGTGTGATCCCCAGGCAAATGAAAAACCCTGTTAAGAGCGCGAATAATGTTTTTTTCATTTTTTCTCCTCTTCCTTATTTTAACTTCTCCTATTGTACAGTAAAATAGGCTACATTTCAAACATGGTCCTCTTTTTATTTAAAAAATGTTATAATAATACAAAGGAGCGTGATCAAATGAAAAAGTATTTGTATGTTTTTTTCGCCTTTCTGGCCTGCCTTTTTGTCAGTCAGAATGTCCATGCATCTAGTCCATCTTATGATGTGCTTTACTATGGTGGAACCTTGACCTTGGACACTTGGGACGACGCCACCTATGAGGAAGAACTGGTTTATTATTTCAAAGATTCTTATAGAGGGCAGTATGTCAGTCTAGGAACGGCAGGGAACATGCCACAAGGCTTTGCAATTGAGATACCGCCAAAGGTTGAGGTGGAAGGTCGTGAGCTTCAAAGAGAACCCGAGATTACGAATCTAGGTGATGGCTACCGAGTGAAAATTTATAACAGTGGTGTGGCGACAGATACAGTCAAAATTAAAGTTACATGGAAATTAAAAAATCTCCTCTATTCACACAAGGATATCTTGGAGTTGAACTGGAAACCGATCACAGATGGTGATCAGAAAGTGGGTGAAGTTCAGTTTCGTGTCATCCCTAAGTTTGCACCAGCTAATGCCCAATCGGAACTGTATATCCATACAGCCTTTATGGGACCGGATGTGACTGTAAAGAAAGAAGATGGAATCTATTCTGCCACTTTCTATAACCTAGGCAAAGGAAAGGCTGTGGAGTTGTATGGTTACTGGTTGAAGTCAGATCTAACTACCTTGTATGATTCTGGTCGAAATACAGGATTAACCAAATTGGATGAATTTCACAAGAACCAAGCTAAAATTGAACAGGAAAAATACTGGACACGCATGTTTTGGAACTGGATCTTGCCAGCCTTCATTATTGCACTATGGCTTCTTTCTTTCTTGGGTCGCAATCGGTTCAAAAAAATGATTTGGCCTGGTGTGACCTATCCGACTGATACTCGTCTTTATGAAATTCCACAGGATATTGCACCTCTTGTCATGAGCTCGGTTGTTTATTCAGCTGAATTAGACGAGGCTTCCCCGACCAATAAAGAGAAGGCAACTCCGCCGGTGTTTACATTTGAAAAAATGCTTCAAGCTACATTGCTAGATTTGATGGATCGTGGAGTGATTGTCTACGAGCAACAAGGAAATGAAGTCGTTTTGACCAGGAAGTCTCATGGACATGTGGATGATTTTGAACGCTCCTTTATGAATATGGCTTTTGGGGATCAAGTTTCCTGTCCTGTTAACCGTCTCTTTGAGAATTATGAATTCAGTGATGATGTATACAAACATGCCAAAAAAGCAGATCAAGATGCGATTCGTTCACTAGGAAGTAAGGCTCAGGCTCGTTTTGATACGGCTGTCAACCAAGTGGCCCGAGATGTTCATCGCAAGGTGGAAGATCTCCATTTGCCAAGCTACTATCGCCCTTTAGAAGCAAAAGAAGAAGCGCAAGCTAGACGAAGTCTCTTCTTTGGTTGGGCTGCTTGGTTTATCGCTCTTGGAGCAGAAATCTTTGCTATCTTTGGGATGGGTTGGTTCTCTGTTCCTTGTTTGATAGGGATCCTCATACTTTGGTTTATGCCAGTGCGCTTCAATGGTGTCTTTAAAGCCTGCCTACGAGATGGGGTTGTCAATCTTGCGGGTGCTGAGCAACGCTATTACTGGGATAGTTTTGGTCGGATGTTGAAAGAGATTGCCCACCTCAACGATGCAGAGTTGCAGTCTCTGGTCCTATGGAATCGCTTATTGGTCTATGTGGCCTTGTATGGTGTAGCTGATCAGGTCACAAAGGTCATGAAGCTTCGGAATATTCATTTAGAAAATCAAGCCTTAAACGCCTTCGTTTACACCCCGTTCTATCATGATGTGACCCACTCAAGTCATGCCATGTCTACTTATGGATCGACAGCATCGACAGCTAGTCATTTCACAGTTTCCTCTGGTAGTGGAGGAGGTTTCTCTGGCGGAGGAGGCGGAGGAGGCTTTGGCGCCTTCTAAGTAGCGCTGAGAATGGTCTTGGTCGCTCTGTCCCTTCTAGTTTAGAAGGCCTGGTCCAGTCCATAGATTTATGATATAATAGAGCAAATGTAAGTTTAGGAGAAAAAGATGTTTCTGATCGAATTAATCAAGGCGGTTCTTTTTGGGATTGTCGAGGGGATTACAGAATGGTTACCGATCTCAAGTACAGGTCACTTGATTCTGTTACAGGATTTTGTGCAGTTTAAAAATCAAGATCCAGCCTTTATGGAGATGTTCAATGTTGTGATCCAATTGGGAGCGATCCTAGCGGTTGTGGTGATTTATTTCGATAAATTATATCCCTTCAAACCTGGTAAATCTCCACTAGAAGTACGTCGAACTTGGCAATTATGGGCAAAAGTTGCGGTTGCAACCCTTCCGCTTGTCTTTGTTTTTAAATTAGATGATTGGTTTGAGGCGCATTTCCACAATTCGATTTCCGTTGCGATTATGTTGATCACCTACGGGATTGCCTTTATCTATCTGGAAAGACGGGAACAAGTTGAGCCAGCAGTAACGGAGTTGCATAAGCTCCCTTATCGAACAGCTCTTTATATCGGACTCTTCCAAGTTTTATCGCTATTTCCAGGAACAAGCCGTTCAGGTGCTACGATTGTAGGTGGTTTGATCAATGGTGTTAGCCGCCCAGTGGTGACAGAATTTACCTTTTATTTGGGGATTCCAGCCATGTTTGGGGCTAGCCTCTTAAAGGTTGGAAAATTCGCTCTTGGCGGACATTCACTAGCACTGGGGCAACTCTTTATTCTACTGGTAGCGATGGGAGTGGCCTTTGTGGTCAGCATGTATGCCATCCGCTTCTTGACAGATTATGTGAAAAATCATGATTTCACCGTCTTTGGGAAATACCGGATCGTTCTTGGTTCCATCTTGCTATTGTATGGACTCTTCCGTGTTATTTTCTAAGAGAACGGTTGAACTTGATCAAATTGTTTTCTGAGGTTGGAGACTTTTGTCCCGACCTCTTTTCGATGCATCCTTTTTTTGAATTCTATCCAATTTTTTAGTATAATAGTAAGACTAGAAGTATGAGGTTATGCTATGAAGATGAAGCAAATTAGTGATTCAACAATTAAGATCACGATCCAACTAGAAGACTTAGAAGAACGTGGAATGGAAATTGCTGATTTCCTTGTCCCACAAGAAAAAACAGAAGAATTTTTCTACGCTATTTTGGATGAACTCGAAATGCCAGAAAGCTTCCTGGATAGCGGGATGCTGAGTTTTCGTGTGACACCAAAACCAGACAAATTGGATGTTTTTGTTACCAAATCAAAAATTGACCAACAATTGGATTTTGAGGATTTGTCAGATCTTCCTGATATGGAAGAGTTGTCGCGCATGACGCCAGATGAATTTATCAAAACCCTGGAAAAAACAATCTCTGATAAGACAAAAGGGGATGCAGAAGCCATTCACCATTTGGAACAAGAAGAGTTACGTGACAATCAAGAACAAGATCCTACATCTGAAGCACCAGTAAGTCAGTATATTTATTACATTTTGCGTTTTTCAAATATCCAGCAAGCAGTTGCCTTTTCAAAAACGGTCAGCTTTCCAGTGGATACCTCTGAATTATACAAAATGGGATCTGATTATTATTTAACCGTCTTGATCGATACAGAGGATCAACCAAATCAATATCCAACCTGGTTACTTGCCATCATTCGGGAGTATGCGGATGATTCAGAAGTGACACGAGCCGCTCTGCAGGAACATGGTCACTTACTAATGGTGTCTGGTGCGATTGAGAATTTGAAGAAAGTTGCTAGCTTATGATGTCCTTTTCCTTGCAATTTGTTCTGGTGCTGATTGGGACTTTTATGATTGCCTTGGTATTGACGCCCTTGGTTCGCTTGTTCTCCTTTAAGATTGATGCCGTGGATTATCCGAATGCGCGCCGGATCAATACCAAGCCCATGCCAAGCGCGGGTGGACTGTCTATCGTGATTGCTTTTTCAATTGCGACTCTTGTGTTTATTCCTATGCTGACATCCACCACCGCACCAATCAAAAGTTACCTATCTTATACCTTGCCGGTCGTGGGCGCAGGATGGATTATCGCTCTCACAGGCTTGATCGATGATGTAAAAGAGTTGTCTGCCAAGAAAAAGATGATCGGCATCCTGCTGGCAGCGAGTCTGGTCTGGTTTTTGACAGATTTTCGGCTGAATGATTTTAAGATTCCATTCGGTGGTCCCTTACTTCATTTTGAACCATGGCTATCGTATCTTTTGACGGTGATTTGGATTGTTTCTATTACCAATGCGGTCAATCTGATTGATGGATTAGATGGCTTGGTGAGTGGGGTCTCTATTATTTCCCTAGTGACAATGGGGATTGTGTCCTATTTCTTTCTACCAGTCCCCAATCTCTTTCTGACCATGACGATCTTTGTCTTGGTTGCGTCCATCGCAGGTTTCTTTCCCTTTAACTACCATCCGGCCATTCTCTATTTGGGAGACACCGGTGCCTTGTTTATCGGATTCATGATTTCTGTTTTGTCCTTGCAAGGTTTGAAAAATGCAACGGCAGTTGCTGTCGTTACCCCTATGATCATTTTGGGAGTACCGATTACAGATACCTTTTTAGCCATTATCCGTCGGACCCTGTCTGGTCAAAAATTTTATAAACCGGATCGCAATCACTTGCACCACCGACTTCTTTCTCTGGGCTTGACACATCGGGGAACTGTACTTGTGATCTACGGAATTTCGATGATCTTCTCCTTGATTTCTCTCTTGCTCAACATCTCGAGTCGCATTGGGGGCGTCCTACTTGTGATCGGGCTCTTGTTTGGAGTAGAGTTGTTAGCAGAATTGATTGGGATTCTGGGGCCACATCATAGTCCTTTGTTAAATGTTCTGCGCTATATAGGGAATTCTTCCTATCGGGAGGAAGTTCGTCAAAAACGAAAAGAAAAAACTAAATAAGAATAGTTCTAATCAAAAGAAAAGCCATTTAGGCTTTTTTTTGATATACTTGAAAGGTAAAAAAATACTTTGTGATGAAGGAATCGATGCTTTGAGAACCTTCTAGACTTCAAAGTAAAAAGAAAGGGAATGCAATGTCGACATTAGAAATTAAAGACCTTCACGTTGAAATTGAAGGCAAAGAAATTTTAAAAGGTGTAAACCTGACCCTAAAAACTGGTGAGATCGCAGCCATCATGGGACCAAATGGAACAGGGAAATCTACTCTGTCAGCTGCCATTATGGGAAACCCAAATTATGAAGTAACCAAAGGGGAGATTCTCTTTGATGGTGTCAACATCTTGGAATTGGAAGTAGACGAACGTGCACGGATGGGCTTGTTCCTTGCCATGCAATACCCTTCAGAAATCCCAGGAATTACGAATGCAGAATTTTTACGTGCAGCCATGAATGCTGGTAAAGAAGAGGACGAGAAGATCTCTATTCGTGATTTCATCAAAAAATTGGATGAAAAGATGGAATTGCTCAACATGAAAGAAGAAATGGCAGAACGCTATTTGAACGAAGGCTTCTCTGGTGGTGAGAAAAAACGCAATGAAATCCTTCAATTGTTGATGTTGGAACCAACATTTGCCCTTTTGGATGAAATTGACTCTGGTTTGGATATCGATGCTCTTAAGGTCGTATCTAAAGGGGTTAATGCAATGCGGGGTGAAGGTTTTGGAGCGATGATCATCACCCACTACCAACGTTTGTTGAACTATATTACTCCTGACGTCGTTCATGTGATGATGGAAGGCCGTGTCGTGCTTTCAGGTGGACCAGAATTGGCTGCCCGCTTGGAACGTGAAGGCTATGCTCAACTCGCAGAAGAACTCGGTTACGACTATAAAGAAGAACTATAACCTGATGACAAGTGATCAAATGTTGTCATAAAATCAAACAGATAGTATCTTTATTAGGAGAAAAAAATGAGTATTGAAAATATTACCCTCTTTTCGGAACTGCATGCTGAGCCAAGCTGGCTGCTAGATTTACGAAAAAAAGCTTTTGATAAGATCGATCAGTTGGAATTGCCAGCTATCGAACGCGTCAAATTCCATCGTTGGAATCTTGGGGACGGGACGATCACAGAAAGTGAAGCTTTAGCCAATGTCCCTGATTTTACAGCCCTCGATTCGAATTTAAAATTGGTCCAAGTTGGGACTCAGACTGTATTTGAACAGGTCCCACAGGCGCTAGCAGAGCAAGGAGTTGTTTTCACAGATTTCCACTCTGCTTTAGAGGAAATTCCGCAGGTGGTAGAAGACTACTTTATGTCTTCAGTCAAATACGATGATGACAAGCTGGCAGCTTACCACACAGCTTATTTTAATAGTGGGGCGGTCCTCTATATCCCAGATAATGTTGAGATTGCAGAAGCAATTGAAGGGATTTTTTACCAGGATAGTGATAGTGATGTACCTTTTAACAAACACATTTTGATTATCGCTGGTAAAAACAGTAAGTTCAGCTATTTGGAACGCTTGGAATCAAAAGGTGATGGCACAGCAAAAGCAACTGCTAATGTGACGGTTGAAGTGATCGCCCGCTCAGGTGCTCAAGTGAAATTTGCGGCGATTGACCGCCTGGGTGAAAATGTCACAGCCTACATCAGTCGCCGTGGGAAACTAGGACAGGATGCCAGCATTGATTGGGCCATCGGTGTTATGAATGAAGGCAATGTTGTTGCAGACTTTGACAGTGACTTGGTTGGAAATGGAAGTCATGCTGATTTGAAGGTCGTTGCCTTATCAAGTGGTCGTCAGGTGCAAGGGATTGATACGCGCTTGACCAACTTTGGTTGTAACTCAATCGGAAATATCTTGCAACACGGTGTCATTCTTGAAAAAGGAACCTTGACCTTCAATGGAATCGGTCATATTATCAAGGGTGCTAAAGGAGCAGATGCCCAGCAAGAAAGCCGTGTCTTGATGTTATCGGATCAAGCACGTTCAGATGCCAACCCAATCCTCTTGATTGATGAAAATGACGTCACAGCAGGCCATGCTGCATCGATCGGTCAAGTGGACCCAGAAGATATGTATTACCTCATGAGTCGTGGTCTGGATCAACACACAGCGGAACGCTTAGTGGTGCGTGGTTTCTTGGGATCTGTTATTGTTGAAATCCCAGTTAAAGAAGTACGTGATGAAATGATTGCCACCATTGAAGAAAAGTTATCTCAACGCTAAGGAGAAACAATGCTAGATAAAAATACAATTGCTCAAGATTTTCCCATTCTCGATCAACTAGTCCATGATGAGCCTTTGGTTTATCTAGATAATGCAGCGACGACGCAAAAACCTAAACGTGTTCTTGAAGCCGTTAATCACTATTATTTGCAAGATAACGCCAATGTCCATCGTGGAGTCCATACTTTGGCTGAACGAGCGACAGCAGCCTATGAGGCGGCGCGTGAGAAAGTCAGAAAATTTATCAACGCTTCATCAACCAAGGAAGTGCTCTTTACAAGAGGGACAACGACTGGACTCAACTGGGTAGCCCGCTATGCAGAAGAAGTCCTAAAGGAAGGGGATGAAGTCCTGATTTCCATCATGGAACATCACTCCAATATCATTCCTTGGCAGCAAGCCTGCAAGAAGACAGGAGCAAAACTGGTCTATGTCTATCTAAAAGATGGCTTACTGGATATGCAGGACTTAAAGAGCAAGCTTAGTGAGAAGACAAAATTTGTCTCCATCACCCATGCTTCGAATGTCTTAGGGGTGGTCAATCCGATCAAGGAAATTGCTCGATTAGCTCATGAAGTTGGAGCGATCATGGTCGTAGATGGGGCTCAATCAACCCCTCATATGGCCATTGATGTACAAGACTTAGATGCGGATTTCTTTGCTTTTTCTGGCCATAAGATGGCTGCACCAACAGGGATTGGTGTCCTCTATGGGAAGGAAGAAATCTTAGAGCAAATGTCTCCGATCGAGTTTGGGGGCGAGATGATTGACTTTGTTTACGAACAATCTGCATCTTGGAAGGAATTGCCTTGGAAATTTGAAGCTGGAACACCTAATATGGCGGGAGCAATTGGTCTCGGTGCAGCAATCGATTACTTAGAAGAGCTGGGGATGGACCAGGTAGAAGCGCATGAGCAAGAATTGATTGCCTATGTGTTTCCAAAATTACAGGCGATCGAAGGCTTGACCATTTATGGTTCCCAAGACTTAGCAAAACGTTCTGGCGTCATTTCCTTCAATCTAGGAGATCTCCATCCGCATGACTTAGCAACAGCATTAGATTATGAAGGGATTGCTGTTCGTGCAGGTCACCACTGTGCACAACCGCTCCTTCAATACCTACAAGTTCCAGCGACAACGAGAGCAAGTTTTTATATCTACAACACCAAAGCGGACTGTGATAAATTAATTGAGGCATTGATCAAAGCAAAGGAGTTTTTCAATGGCACTTTCTAAATTAGATTCGCTGTACATGGCGGTCGTAGCTGACCATTCAAAACACCCTCACCATCAGGGCCAGATTGAAGATGTTGATCAGATCCAACTCAACAATCCAACTTGTGGAGATGTGATCCAGTTAAGTGTGAAATTTGATGAGAATGACAGGGTGGAAGATATCGCCTTTGTTAATTCAGGATGTACGATCTCAACCGCTTCAGCTAGTATGATGACGGATGCTGTAATGGGAAAAACAAAAGAGGAAGTCGAAGAATTGGCGCAGGTCTTTTCAGAAATGGTCCAAGGCCAGTCAGATCCTCGCCAAGAGGAATTGGGAGACGCAGCCTTCTTATCTGGAGTCTCTAAATTCCCACAACGGATTAAATGTGCGACCCTCTCCTGGAATGCTCTTAAAAAAGCGATCGAACGTAGCAAATAATTAGAAGAAGAAACAGAGAAAGAAAGGAAATTATGGCTGAAGAAAGAGTCGAACCGAAACCAATTGATCTCGGTGAATATAAATTTGGATTTCACGATGACGTTCAACCTATTCTCTCTACAGGAAAAGGCTTGAACGAAGCAGTTATTCGTGAATTATCTGCAGCAAAAAATGAACCAGAATGGATGTTAGAATTCCGTTTGAAATCTTTTGAAACCTTCAAAAAGATGCCTATGCAAACCTGGGGTGCAGATCTATCAGAGATTGACTTTGATGATTTGATCTATTATCAAAAACCTTCAGATAAACCTGCCCGTTCATGGGATGAAGTTCCAGAGAAAATCAAGGAAACCTTTGAGCGTATCGGGATTCCTGAAGCCGAACGTGCCTACTTAGCGGGGGCTTCTGCCCAGTATGAATCAGAAGTGGTTTATCACAATATGAAAGAAGAATTTGAAAAGTTGGGGATTATCTTTACCGATACGGATTCTGCCCTAAAAGAATATCCAGACCTTTTCAAACAGTATTTTGCGAAGTTAGTACCACCAACGGACAACAAATTGGCTGCCCTCAACTCAGCAGTCTGGTCTGGTGGGACCTTCATTTATGTACCAAAAGGCGTAAAAGTAGACGTCCCCCTTCAAACATACTTCCGTATCAACAATGAAAATACAGGCCAGTTTGAGCGCACGTTGATTATCGTGGATGAGGGAGCAAGTGTCCACTATGTGGAAGGTTGTACAGCGCCGACCTATTCAAGCAATAGCCTCCATGCTGCGATTGTTGAGATCTTTGCCTTGGATGGTGCCTACATGCGCTACACGACCATCCAAAACTGGTCAGACAATGTCTACAACTTGGTCACCAAGCGGGCAAAAGCACAAAAAGATGCCACTGTTGAGTGGATCGACGGGAACCTAGGTGCCAAGACGACCATGAAGTACCCATCTGTTTATCTGGATGGAGAAGGAGCGCGTGGTACCATGTTGTCCATTGCCTTTGCAAACGCAGGTCAACACCAAGATACAGGTGCTAAGATGATCCACAATGCCCCTCATACCAGCTCGTCTATCGTATCGAAGTCTATCGCAAAAGGTGGCGGAAAGGTAGACTACCGTGGACAAGTAACCTTTAACAAAAATTCCAAGAAATCAGTTTCTCACATCGAGTGTGACACCATCATTATGGATAACTTATCTGCGTCAGATACCATTCCATTTAATGAAATCCACAACTCACAAGTTGCTTTGGAGCACGAAGCTAAGGTTTCAAAAATCTCAGAAGAACAACTTTATTATTTGATGAGTCGTGGTTTGTCCGAATCAGAAGCGACAGAAATGATTGTCATGGGATTTGTAGAGCCCTTTACAAAAGAACTTCCAATGGAATATGCCGTTGAGTTAAACCGACTCATTAGCTACGAAATGGAAGGATCTGTAGGATAATTCATTTTCACCAATCAAAAATCACAATGGAACTGACTCCATTGTGATTTTTTTGCTTATAATTTTTCGTTGACATATCGGACGAATTCATTCCACCATACTTTTAAGAAAAAGCTTTTCTCGATGGTTCTTCCTGCCACCATATCGACCGTAGGCTCTTGATCTTCTAAGTAGCCACGCCCGATTTTATCTGGATCAGTGTAGTGTAACTTTCCAAGATTTGTGCCTGATTTGACAGGTGCTCGGAATGATTCTTGGTCACTCTTGAATTGAATTTTTGGTTCTGCTTGACTACCTTGTTTTTCGACGATATAGAAGTCTTTTTTTGCAACAGCTAAAACAGTCTCTGACTTCCCATCCATGATAGTTGCCTTACTTTTTCCGTAGGGATCTCCTTCTTTGACGACAATGGAAGAAACAAAGGTTCGTACCACGTAGTTCATCAGAGAAGAAGTAGCCACAAAGCGTGCATATGGATCGCCGTCAACTGCCTCAACTCCTAGGACAACTGTGATCATGTGGATGCCATTTTGCGTCGTTGATGCAGCAAAGGTGATGCCACCTTTGGTAGAGTTGCTGACTCGAAGGCCGTCGACCCCAGAACGGTAATTCGGCATGCCTTCAAGCATCAGATTGGGGTTTTCAATCTGCGTGTTCGAAAAAAGAGCTGTCGGTTTTGAAGTATATTTGGTCACCTCAGGGAAATCCTGGAGTAAGTGTTTGGCAATAACAGCAATGTCATAAGCACTCAATTGATTTTCATCCTCTTTCCCTTCAGGATCTCCACTGATGGTTTGTGTATTTAAGCCTGTCGCGTTGATCAAGTGGGGAGATTGAATGCCCCAGGTAGACAATTTTTGCTTCATCTTTTCAACGAAGCCTTTTTCGGAGCCACCGACCTTCTCAGCTAGGGCCAAGGCAGCAGTGCTAGAATTTCCAATTAAAAGAGCAGTCAATAACTGTTCAACCGTATATTGGTTCGCTTCCATAGGAAGAGTACCAGCACCTTCGATATCATTTAAGGCCAGAGCTTTCTCAGACAATTTGATAGGATCTTTTAGAGAAAGTTTTTTTTCATGAATGGCTTCGAAAATCAGATAAGTGGTCAAGAGTGTAGATAGTCCCCCCACATCTCGCTTTTTCTCCGAATCCTTTTCATATAAGATTTTACCTGTATCAGCTTCAACAGCAATAGCACTTTTAGCAGGAAGATCTAGCTCATCTGCTAGTACGACCTGATAAGGTAAACTGCATAACAGCAGCATGAAGGTTAAAAAAGAAAGAAAGAATTTTTTCACAGTTGTTTCCTCAGTATTTAGTCTTCTCTATTGTATCATACAAATGATTAATGGAAAATCGTAAAATCAACAATTAGACTAAAAAGTCAGTTATAGCAAGGTTTTTGGATGGTGTTGAAGCAAATATTCAGAAAATTTAGTTTACTTTTTTTTCTACTTGTGATATAATCTTAAACAAATCTAAAAAAACTATTGGAGAATTCCTATGAAAAAAGGTAAAGTATTCGCAGTTGCCGGAGTAACACTCCTTGCAGCTGGATTGTTAGCTGCATGTTCAGGATCAAACACAAGTAAATCAGGTTCTGGTTCAAACGAAGACAAAAACTATGGTTATGTCTACACTTCAGATCCAACAACTTTGGACTACACGATCTCTTCTAAAGCCGCTACACATGATATCACTACAAATGTGGTAGACGGTTTGCTAGAAAATGATAAATACGGGAACCTTGTGCCTTCAATTGCGGAAGACTGGTCTGTTTCAAAAGACGGTTTGACTTATACTTACAAGATTCGTAAAGGGGTTAAGTGGTACGATGCAGATGGTGAAGAACATGGCGAAGTGACGGCTAAAGACTTTGTAACAGGTTTGAAACACGCTGCAGATAAAAAATCTGAAACTCTTCCACTCGTTCAAGGATCTATCAAAGGCTTGGATGATTATGTCCAAGGGAAAATCACAGACTTTAGCCAAGTTGGTGTCAAAGCTGTTGATGATTACACACTTGAGTACACATTGAACAAACCTGAAACCTTCTGGAACTCTAAAACGACTAACGGAATTTTGTTCCCAATTAGCACAGAGTTCTTGAAGAGTAAGGGCGATGATTTTGGTCAACCAAACGATGTGAAATCAATCCTTTCAAATGGACCATTCCTTTTGAAATCTATTACTTCAAAATCATCTGTTGTATTTGAAAAGAACGATAATTACTGGGATAAGAAAAACGTTCACCTTAAAGAAGTGAAATTGACTTACTACGATGGATCAGACCAAGATTCGCTGGCACGTGGCTTCTCTGATGGTGCGTATACAAAAGCTCGCCTTTTCCCTGCAAGCTCTAATTTTGCAACAGTAGAGAAAAAATATAAAGACAATATCTTTACTACACCAGCAGGATCAGGTGTAGCAGTTCTTGGCTTTAACCTTGATCGTCAATCTTACAAACACACTGCTAAGAAATCAGATGCTGAAAAATCTTCTACTAAGAAAGCAATCTTGAACAAAGATTTCCGTCAAGCTATTACTTTTGCCTTGAACCGTGAAAACTATTCAGCACAAGTAAATAGTAAAGCATTTGCTAAACCAGCTATCCGTAACACCTACACAGCACCAGCCTTTGTACAAGTAAATGGGAAAGATTTTGGAGATGTAGTAGCAGACAAATTGACTACTTATGGGGACCAATGGAAAGGTATCAACCTTGCAGATGGTCAAGACGGTCTTTACAACAAAGACAAAGCGAAAGCACAACTTGAGAAAGCAAAAGCAGAACTTCAAAAAGATGGCGTTCAATTCCCAATTCATATTGATGTACCGGTAGCACAAAATTCTACAAACTTTGTTTCACGGATGCAATCTCTGAAACAAACAGTGGAAGAAACTCTTGGCAAAGACAATGTCGTTCTGGATCTTCAAATGATGGACTCAGATGAAGTGTTGAATATTACATTGAATGTGCCATCAGCTGCAGATGCAGACTGGGATCTTCAAGGAATGGTAGGATGGAATCCAGACTACGATGATCCATCGACTTACCTTGACACTCTCCAACCATCTTCTGAAGACCAAACAAAAGTCTACCTTGGTTTTGCAGGTGGGGTAGATAACCCATCAGCAAAAGCAGTTGGTTTGGATGAATTCGCTAAACTTCTTGACGATGCAAGTAATGAAACACAAGATGTTGTGAAACGTTACGAAAAATACGCAGCAGCTCAAGCTTGGTTGACAGATAGTGCAATTGTTATTCCAACGATGTCAAGTACAGGTGCTGCAACAGCTGTTTCTAAGGTAGTTCCATTCTCTGAACCATCCTCACAAACAGGTAACAAAGGTTCAACATACTTCAAATACGTAGAAGTTCAAGATGAACCTGTTACTAAGAAACAATATGATGAAGCTCTTAAGAAATGGCAAAAAGAAAAAGCTGAGTCAAACAAAAAAGCTCAACAAGATCTTGAAAAACACGTTAAATAATTAAATTATTGCTTTTCATTAGAACTTTCTCTTCTAGGGGAGAAAGTTCTTTTGGACATTAAAGGAATCAAATATGAAAAAATATGTTTTTATGCGTATTTTACGTTCGTTAGTGTCAATCTTTCTCGTCACGACATTAACCTACATGATTATCTATACGCTAACACCGAGAAATCTCATCTTTAAAAATGACCCCAACTACAATAAAGTAGCGAAGACAAAAGATTCGAAGATCAACTACGAAAATACTGTCTACGATCGCATGGGTTATTTGGAATACATGGATTCAAAGAGCTTGCAACAAAAAGCAAGTAAAGAAGATTCTTCCGTAACAGTTGATGCGACGACTGCTAATGAAAAGATCTATAAGGCATACGTTAACAAATTAGGTCATGGTTGGCAGTTGAAACGTTTCCCAGAAAGTAAGTCTTTTTATGCGGTGCGTGAAATTCCGGTTTTTGAACGTGTCATCAGCTTCTATGCAAATTTGATTCAGTTTGATCATCCAGGTTGGGTGAAAGATGCCTCAAATCCAAATCTCAAACGCTATATCCGTATTGAAAATGATCCATCTATTGGTTGGTCAGTTGTAGGTTCTGGTACGAAACACAAATACCTCTTGTA
Organism: Streptococcus parasanguinis; assembly: GCF_015557775.1. Lineage (GTDB taxonomy): Bacteria > Bacillota > Bacilli > Lactobacillales > Streptococcaceae > Streptococcus > Streptococcus parasanguinis_AA. The sequence goes on from NZ_JADNOY010000003.1 coordinate 277,837, forward strand.
CTTTAATGGTCAATTCCCATATGTACACCAAAACTTTGTGACCTTAAACCTTGGAAATTCATATCCAACTTATTCTAATACCCCAGTTCTTCAAGTAATTACCCAAGGACAAGGAACAACCAAGAAGAGTGAAGTGAACTTCCCAACAGGTAAAAAGACATCTTCAATTGATATCTACTCACGTACCTACAAATCACCAAGTAAGGCAGATTCACAAGATATCAGTCGATTTGGTAAAGGGGATGCTTATACAGCAACTTTGAGCAATTATGAGAATCCATCCATGATTGCATCTTCTTCAATCATTGGTTTGATTGGTATTGCGATTGCTTACTTGATTGCGATCCCATTAGGATCTTACATGGCTCTGTTCAAGAACTCATGGTTTGATAGCATCTCGACAGCTGTTTTGACATTTATGATGTCTCTTCCAACTATTGCCCTTGTTTACATTGTGCGTCTAGCAGGTTCTTTCTTTGGGCTTCCAGACTCATTCCCAGTTCTTGGAGCACAGGATTGGCGTTCATATGTATTGCCATCTCTGATTCTTGGTTTGTTGAGTGCACCATTTATCGCAGTTTGGATTCGTCGTTACATGATCGATATCCACTCGCAAGATTTCGTCCGTTTTGCTCGTTCAAAAGGATTGTCAGAACGTGAGATCTCAAGAAAACACATCTTCAAAAATGCGATGGTTCCATTGGTATCGGGTATTCCGACATCTATTATCGGAGTTATCTCAGGTGCGACGCTGACTGAAACAGTCTTCGCTTTCCCAGGTATGGGTAAAATGTTGATTGACTCTATTAAAGCATCAAACAACACCATGGTCATCGGACTTGTCTTCATTTTCACATCGCTTGGTATCTTTGCTGCCATGTTAGGTGATATCTTGATGACAGTACTTGACCCACGGATTAAATTAACGAATACGAAAGGAGGCAAATAATGGCTACAATCGATAAAAATAAATTTCAGTTTGTAAAACGCGATGACTTTGCCTCTGAAGTAATCGATGCTCCAGCGTATTCATACTGGAAATCTGTATTCAGACAATTCTTGAAAAAAAGAACCACTATCATTATGCTTGCTATTTTGATTGGGATTCTCTTGATGAGCTTTGTCTATCCTATGTTTTCAAATTTTGATTACAACGACGTAAGTAAGGTAAATGACTTTTCAGCACGTTTGAATCCACCAAGTGCCAAAGCTTTCTTTGGTACAGATAATAACGGTAAATCTCTCTTTGATGGAGTTTGGTTTGGTGCTCGGAATTCGATTATCATTTCCTTCATCGCCACTGTTATTAACGTGGTTGTCGGAGTTATCGTTGGTGGAATTTGGGGGATCTCAAAATCCATCGACCGTATCATGATGGAAGTTTATAACGTTATTTCTAACATTCCATTTATGTTGATCGTTATCGTCTTGACTTACTCAATGGGATCTGGTTTCTGGAACTTGATTCTTGCCATGTCCTTAACAGGATGGATCGGAATTGCTTATACCATTCGTGTCCAAATTATGCGTTACCGTGATTTGGAGTACAACCTTGCCAGCCGAACATTAGGAACACCAACTTTAAAAATTGTTACGAAAAATATTTTGCCTCAATTGGTATCTGTTATCGTGACACAAACATCACAGTTGCTTCCAAGCTTTATTTCTTACGAAGCTTTCCTTTCCTTCTTCGGACTAGGTCTTCCAATTACAGTTCCAAGTTTGGGACGGTTGATTTCTGACTATTCTCAAAACGTAACTACAAATGCCTACCTATTCTGGATTCCGCTTACTGTTTTGATTTTAGTATCCTTGTCATTCTTTATCGTCGGACAAAACTTGGCTGATGCCAGCGACCCACGTACACATAGATAGGAGGAGTAGATATGACATCAAATAACAATATTATTTTATCTGCTCAAGATATCGTAGTGGAATTTGACGTGCGCGATCGCGTACTGACAGCTATTCGTGGCGTATCGCTTGAGCTAGTAGAAGGTGAAGTTCTTGCCTTGGTTGGTGAGTCAGGTTCAGGGAAATCAGTTTTGACAAAAACGTTTACCGGAATGTTAGAAGATAACGGCCGTATTGCCCAAGGTTCGATTAAATACCGTGGTCAAGAATTGACAGATTTGAAATCGAATAAAGATTGGGAAAATATTCGTGGATCTAAGATCGCAACAATTTTCCAAGACCCAATGACAAGTTTGGACCCAATCAACACAATTGGTTCCCAAATTACAGAAGTCATTATCAAACACCAAGGGAAAACAGCCAAAGAAGCCAAAGAAATGGCGTTGGACTATATGGAGAAAGTTGGAATTCCAGATGCTGAACGTCGTTTTGATGAGTATCCATTCCAATATTCAGGTGGGATGCGTCAACGGATCGTTATTGCCATCGCCTTGGCCTGCCGTCCAGATATCTTAATCTGTGACGAACCTACAACAGCCCTAGACGTAACTATTCAAGCGCAAATCATTGATTTGTTGAAATCCCTTCAAAAAGAATACCAATTTACAGTTATCTTTATCACCCACGACTTAGGTGTGGTTGCAAGTATTGCAGATAAAGTAGCTGTTATGTATGCTGGAGAAATTGTTGAGTTTGGTAAAGTAGAGGAAATTTTCTACGATCCAAAACATCCATACACATGGAGCTTGCTTTCAAGCTTGCCTCAATTGTCAACCTCAGATGGTGATCTTTACTCTATTCCAGGGACTCCGCCATCATTGTATGCTCCAATCAAAGGAGATGCCTTCGCACTTCGTTCAGATTATGCGATGCAGATTGATTTTGAAGAAGAGGCACCCGCTTTCAAAGTGACCGATACTCACTGGGCTAAGACATGGTTGCTCCATCCAGATGCACCAACAGTTCATAAACCAGAAGTAATCGAAAACCTTCACGAAAAGATTGGCTCAAAAATGGGCTTCACTCACATTACAGAATAGGAGGAAGGAAATGACTGAAAAATTAGTTGAAATTAAAGATTTAGAAATTTCCTTCGGTGAAGGAAGTAAAAAATTCGTTGCTGTAAAGAACGCCAACTTTTTCATTAATAAGGGAGAAACTTTCTCTCTTGTTGGTGAATCAGGAAGTGGGAAGACAACAATTGGACGTGCGATCATCGGTTTGAATGATACAAGTGCTGGAGAAATTATTTATGACGGTCGCAAGATCAACGGAAAAAACTCTCATAGTGAAAAATCAGAGTTGATCCGTAAAATTCAAATGATCTTCCAAGACCCAGCAGCAAGTTTGAATGAACGTGCAACAGTTGATTATATTATCTCTGAAGGTTTGATCAACCACCATTTGTTTAACAGTGAAGAAGAACGTCAGGAAAAAGTAAAAAATATTATGCATGAAGTTGGGCTTCTAGCAGAACATTTGACACGTTATCCTCACGAATTCTCAGGTGGTCAACGTCAACGGATCGGTATTGCCCGTGCACTTGTCATGGAACCAGAATTTGTCATTGCGGATGAACCAATCTCAGCCCTTGACGTTTCAGTACGTGCGCAGGTCTTGAACCTTTTGAAAAAATTCCAAAGAGAATTAGGCTTGACCTACCTCTTTATCGCCCATGACTTGTCAGTTGTACGCTTCATTTCTGATCGTATTGCAGTTATCTATAAAGGGGTTATTGTAGAAGTGGCAGAAACTGAAGAGCTATTTAACCACCCAATCCATCCATACACACAATCTCTACTTTCAGCAGTCCCAATTCCAGATCCAATTCTAGAACGTAAAAAAGTTCTAAAAATCTACGATCCAGAACAACATGATTACTCTGAAGATAAACCACAAATGGTTGAAATTAAACCAGGTCATTATGTATGGGCTAATAAAGCTGAAGAAAACAAATACAGACAAGAATATAAATAGAGAGGATTCCCTCTCTATTTTTTTATTTCAAAAAAACTTTCAAAAAAATAAAATTTTTTGGAAAAAAGTGTTGACAGTAAGGAGAGGTCATGATATACTAATATAGTTGTCGCGCGAGAGCGACAAAGACCTTTGAAAACTGAACAAGACGAACCAATGTGCAGGGC
>NZ_JADNOY010000004.1:0-225477 GCF_015557775.1 Streptococcus parasanguinis
TGAAATCAGCGTAGTAGAGCCCACTCAACCACTGCGTCTTGCTCGACAATCCAAAAATAATTGAGAGGCTAGGACTTCTATCCCAGCCTCTCAGGTTTATTTAATCCGGAATTTTTGTCTGAGACGTGCTGCTTGCCCTCCGATAAAGCGGTCAAAATACCGTAGCCATAATCCTAAGGCTCCATATATAGCAACTCCTAATCCGCCAATGACGATGATATAAATCATGCTCGATACACGACCATTTGGTGGGAAAATCCAGCCCAAAATCAAGCCAGCGATCAAGACTCCAAGTAGCATCACCATAGTCAGGATAGAACCAAGCAAGGTCCGCTTGAAGACGATGGTGCGATTAAACTGAGTGATGGTTTGGATCTCTCGATACATGAGAACGATTGGCACCATTAAGGCAATGGTCGTTGACAAAAGTGGTCCATAAGAACGAAAGACCAAAATAAATGGAATTTGTAGGACCAATTTCACCACTACACCATAAAGGAAGTAGCGAATGGCCTTGCGATTTTGAAAGAGAGCTTGAATCATTGGCGATAAGACCGTGTAAAGACCGAGAATTACGGTCTGCAACATCGCTACGATGAAGAGTCCTAAGGCCAAGCCATCTGGTTGCCCATAGAAAACCGTATAAAGTGGTTTTGCGACTGCTACTGCACCAAAGGTGGCTGGAAGCAAGAAAGCTAGCAACATGGTCAAGTTATCCTGTACGAGCTTGCCTGCAGCTTTTAAGTCGCCCTTGACATAATTCTCAGTCAACAGAGGAATCCCAACTCCCCCAATCGAAGTCGCTACTGCGATCAAGATCATGGTGATTTTGTTTGGATTAGCAGAGAAATAACTAAACATGACCAAGAGCTGCTTTTGACTATAATCTGTGAACCAAGACATGACATTGATAAAGGTCATCTGGTCAACAATTTGGAAGAGCTGAATGGCGGAACCAGTGATAATAAAAGGAATGGCCTCACGAATCGTATCAATCAAGAGAGCCCGAGTGTCAATCCCTTCACTTCCCTCTTGCTTTCTAAAAATAGAAGAGAGCAAGCCTGTCTTTGCAAGGTAATAAAAGAGCACCAGAAGGCTCGCTCCCATACCAATAAAAGCCGCAAAGGTCGACTGCGTCACAGCCTGCACGTAATCACCTGAGCCAATCTTCATAATGAAGAAGGTCGTGAGCAGCATCCAGATGACCCGGATCACTTGTTCTGCAATCTGGCTTATAGCGTAAGGCTTCATGTTGTTAAAACCTTGGAAAAATCCCCGAATGACACTCATCGAAGGAAAGATCAAGACAGCCCAAGAAAGACTCTGCATGATCGGAATCAACTCTTTTCCCCCACCTGAAAGACTCGCAAAGACAGGAGACAAAAGATACATGAGAATGGCAAATCCAAGGCCTAGAATTCCCATAAATTTCAAGAAGCCCCGAATCAAAGCAAAGCTATGATCCGCTTGGTCCCGGGTATTGTACTTGGCTACTTGCTTAGCAACAGCTACGGGTACTCCGGCTGTCGAAATCAAGAGAAACCAAGCATAGATATTGTAGCCCATTGTAAAAAGACCATTGGCTTGTGGCCCATATTTTCCCATCCAAATATACCAAGGAATAATATAAGCGGCTCCTAGCAAACGGCTGATAAAGTTGCTGGCTGTCATCCAGGCAGTCCCGCGTAGCATCTGGGCTTGCTGGTCATTTTGTTCGTGACTCATTGGTGTCCTCTTTCGTTTCTTCTTCTCTTCATTATAAACTTTTCCATGACACTTGTAAAATAGGGACTTTAGGTTTACAATAGTTTTATGATTACAATTGAACAAACCCTCAACATTTTAAAACAAGACCAAAATTTCCGAGAAGTTCTAGTAAATGGTGAATACTACTACCATCTAGAAGGAACAAGTTTTGATGCTATTAGCTATGATAGCCGTAAGGTTTCTGCTAGCACCCTCTTTTTTGTCAAAGGGGCTAACTTCAAAAAAGAATACCTGGAACAGGCTATTTCTAATGGACTCGGCTTTTATGTCTCTGAAAAAGATTATGAAGTTGGTATTCCTGCCATTCTCGTCAATGATATCAAGCAGGCCATGAGCTTAATTGCTATGGAGTTTTATGGACACCCTGAGAAACAATTAAAACTATTGGCCTTCACAGGGACTAAGGGAAAGACAACCGCGGCCTATTTTGCTTACCATATTTTGGAACAAAGTCACCGACCAGCTATGCTGTCGACCATGAATACAACACTGGATGGTAAAAACTTCTTTAAATCGACCCTGACAACTCCAGAGAGCTTGGATCTTTTTGCCATGATGGCTGAGGCAGTAGCCAATGATCGGACCCACCTCATTATGGAAGTTTCCAGTCAAGCTTATCTAGTGAAACGAGTTTACGGTCTGACCTTTGACGTTGGTGTTTTTCTCAACATCAGTCCTGACCATATTGGACCGATTGAACACCCAACTTTTGAGGATTATTTCTACCACAAACGTCTCCTCATGAAGAACAGCCAAGCCGTTGTCATCAATAGTGATATGGATCATTTCCAAGTTTTAGCGGACCAAGTCGCGAACCAAGACCACGATTTTTATGGAAGCCAGTCTGAGAATCAAATTGAAAACTCCAAAGCTTTCAGCTTCTCAGCAACTAGTAAGCTAGCAGGCGACTACGATATCCAACTGATTGGACATTTCAACCAAGAAAATGCTGTGGCTGCAGGTCTTGCCTGCCTTCGCCTAGGTGCGAGCCTCGAGGATATCCAAAAAGGGATTGCTAAGACGCGCGTTCCAGGCCGAATGGAAGTCTTGACTCAGAAAAATGGCGCTAAGGTTTTCATCGACTATGCCCATAATGGAGATAGCTTGAAAAAACTGCTCTCAGTTGTCGAAACCCATCAAACAGGGACCATTTCACTAGTTCTCGGATCAACTGGGAATAAAGGAGAGAGCCGCCGCAAGGACTTTGGCTTACTCTTAGAAGAGCATCCTGAGATCCAAGTCTTCCTCACAGCGGATGACCCCAACTATGAAGATCCTTTGGCTATCGCTGAAGAGATTAGTAGTTTCATCACGCGCCCTATCGAGAAAATCGCAGATCGCGAACAAGCCATTCAAGTGGCTATGGCGACAACCAGCAAGCCTGAAGATGCCGTCATTATCGCCGGAAAAGGAGCTGACTGCTACCAAATCGTCAATGGCGTAAAAGAAGAATATCCAGGCGATGCCGCCATCGCTGAACGTTATTTATAATCAAACGAAACAAGGCTAGGAAATTTTCCTAGCCTTTATTTTTTTATAAAAATGAATCGTTCTTTATCAAATTCGACAGCTAACTCATACTTTCCATCTTCATTTTGAATGATGTAGCCCAATAAAACTAAACTGTCGACAAAGATGTCCTTGCGCTTTTGCTGGACTACTTCTTTTTTGAGAAATTTGAGCAAAAAGCTAGTCATATACTTGAGAGCATACTCAGGATTGACATCGCCCAAAATAGCATAGAGCTTTTCTTGCTCCTCTGTCAATGGATATTGGTGGACAACCTTGTAGAAGTAATTGGAAAGGGTCTGTGCATTTCGTGCAAAGTCCGTCTCCTCTATGAGAATCGCTTCATTGGTCGTGTTGCGGAGTTCCGTTTGGAAGACCTTGGCATTTAATTCTTGATAAACTGCACTGTCCTCTCGAACAAAGACCTCCTGATCCAGGTCCACTCGATCAGCTGACTCCAAGAAGGGCAGGTTGAGGGTGTAGCGTTTATTTTCTCGAAGGATGAAGCCCGCTTTGATATATTCCTCCATGAGCTTGTCCACTGGTTGATCCGGAAATTGGGCCTTAATTTGCCGCAGGATCACATCGTCGTGCTGATCCAAATAGTTGATCAAGTCCTTGAAAAATGGCTGACGTGTCAAACGTGTGGGATTAATGATTGTAATCATGAATAGGTCTCGTTTACTGTTTTATCGGTTCGTTCTTATTGTAACATAAAAATTAGTTTAAGCGAAATCAATACCAAAGGACAAAATCTTCAATTTATAGATAGGCAGGCAATAGGGGAAAATAAGGCAATAAAAGAACTTAGTCTTTTCAATCCAAGTTTACTGTAGAAGCCCCATAAGTTATTCCAACTCATTTCATTTCTATTATTTTAAAAGAAATAAAATCAGTCAGTAGTTGCTTAATGCGTTCTGGACATTCTTCATTGTCCCTACTGTAGATACTCACTAGGCCATGTAAAAAAATAAAGATTCCACTACGAATATTTAGCGCTTCTGCATCAGATAAGTCTCTCGGTAAAAAGACATCAATAGCTTCTTCCAATAAACGATAACTTTTCATTCTCAATTGCATCAACGATTGCGAACAATCGCCTGAATCTTCATGCTCTCCACGGTAAAAAATCAATAATTCATAAAAATTACGTTCTCTAAACCCAAAATCCACGTATACTTGACAGATTTGAAGCAGACGTTCCTTATCATTCTGCTTAGAATGGCTGATTTCTAAGCAAGTATGATAGAGGTGAGTTAACGGTTTTTCCGCTACTGCATATAATATATCCTCTTTCTTTTTAAAATACTGATATATAGCTGTATGTGAACATCCTGCAGCTTGAGCAATCTGCCTAATTCCCACCTTCTGGTAAGGTTCTTTTCGGAAAATTTCCTCGGCTGCCCTGATAATTCTAGATCTTGTATCCTTTGCCATTACAAACTCCCTTTAAACCCATCCGATGCCTCAAAATCTCGTACAGCATCTTTTACCTCACTACCATGACAAACACTAACAAGTGCCTGTGAATAATCCTTGAGAATTCTTTCACCACTAGCTAAAGCCTGTCTCATATCTGCTGTATATCCTTTCATTGGTGGACGCAACTTTCCATTTCTCGTAGCTGTAAAAAGATCTCCAGCAATTAAAACTTGATCCTCTTCATGGTAATAAACAACATGACCAGGGGAATGACCAGGAGAAAATAGTGGTTTTAGTCCTGCACTACTTATCAAGTCTTGACCTTCTTGACTTTCAACAGTTATAAAAGTAGCCGGATCAAAAATCACTTTTTCCGTCTCTTTTCTATTAGGAAAAGGTTCTTTGCCTGAAATATAGGGGAATTCCTTCTCACTGATTAAAGTCGGGATGTTCCCAAAGTGCTGTCTAAGATAGGGCAAACCTTTGATATGATCTGGATGTCCATGGGTCAGAAAAATTGCTTCAATTTTTTGTGGAAGTAAAAACTGGGCAGCGTACTTCTCCATTCCTCGCATTCCCGTATCAATCACATAAAAGCGACCAGATGATTCAACTAGCCATATGCTGACAACAAAAATGCCCAATTCGAACTCAAACTTTTTTATATGTGAACTGATTTGTTTTGTACGTGTTAATAAACGATACAAGAAAGACATATTTACTTCCTCCTTTGAATTCCAGCAAAAACTAACCAGTGGTTAGTTTTTTTTGTGAAGTATATCATATTTTATCTGTCTAAACAAGAAACATCCAGAGGATAGTAGAAAAAAATACAACTTTTTCAAGTTGTATTCGAAGGTAGAACATATTTTTAAAAGCGGAAAATAATATATCGAGACTTTCCGCTGTGAGAAAAGTCCTTGAAACAATTAGGTTTCAAGGACTCGGTAGTTTTGAGACCTTAGGCTCAAAACTAAGTCATGGAACTTCCAAGAAGTTCGCTGACGTCCGCACTCATCAAAGGAAAGGATTGAAAAATTATTTTTCTTTAGTTTGATGTAACTCTTATAAACTGTATCAAAGATTCAGATTGTTGTTTCATGAATCCAAATCATCCAAATACCTTTCTTTAAACTGTAGCTGTGGTGACTGGGCTAACTGACTCGGGTTGGTTCCAGGTTGATCCAAAGGAACCGCTAGACCGAGCCCTCTGTAGTAATCTTCCCAAAACGGACTAATCTCCTCTTCCTCTTCTCCAAACTTCATGGGAATGGTCTCAAAAATAGGAAGTAGTTCTGAGATGAACTGGGAACAGTAATAACCATCTCCATCCGGATAAAAGGAAGCATTGTAGGGAGCCCCTAAAAGGTTTTTTGCCCGCTTCTTGACTTCTTTGAGATCGATTTTCGGGTAGCGATAAAGGTCATATGCTTTCCCGTCTTCAAAGAAGTCCTCAGGGGCTTGGGAAAGAACGCCACCTTCTATCGTGGCATGATAAATGAAACCGTCCAAAAAGATAGCCACATGGCTATAGTTGCCAGTAGATGCCTGGATGGCCTGCCCCATTTCCGTATCTTCTCTCACAAAAATCAAATCGCCATTTTCTAACATGATCTTCTCCTAGCAAAAAAGGAGCCGAAACTCCTTTTTAATAATGGGTTTTCCCACCTATCATTAAGCATTAAAGCTTTCAGTCAATTGAGGAACCACTTGTTTCTTACGTGAAACGGCACCTGGAAGGAAAGCGTGGTTGTTTTCAAGTTTGAAGTTGAAAGCTGCTTCTACCTTGTCCATGTTGGCACCAAGAGCCAAAATTTCTGAGTTTGAGTTGACGATGTCTGTAATCATCAAGACAAAGTCAGAGTAGCCGTTAGCTGCATTTGCTGCTTGGATAGCTGCTTCGATTTCAGCTTGGCGTTCCAAAACTTCCGCAATATCAACTGTGTTCACTTGAGCCACACGAACGTTGTTTCCGTTCAATTCAAAAGTCTTAGCATCGATATCGATCAATTCTTCTGCTGATTTGCTTGCCAAGTTAGTACCAGCCTTGAGCATGGCAAGACCGTATTCTTCCAAGTTGACACCAGCCAATTCAGCCAATTCAGGCGCAATGACTTTATCAGATGGGTGGGTAGTTGGAGATTTCAAAAGAAGGGTATCTGAAATCAAACCTGAAAGCATCAAACCTGCCAATTCTTTTGGCACTGCTACACCGTGTTCTTTGAACATGCGGTAAACGATAGAAGATGCTGATCCAACTGGTTCCAAACGCATGTAAAGTGGGCTGGCAGTTTCGAAGTTAGCCACACGGTGGTGATCCACTACACCATATACTTCTACTTCAGCGATATCTGAAACAGATTGTTGGAATTCATTGTGGTCCGTCAAGATGACTTGTTCTGCACCTTCTGCTTTAGCTGATGTGATGACGCGTGGTGCTTCCACACCAAAATAATCCAATACGAAAGCAGTTTCTTCATTAGGAGTTCCAAGAGCCACTGCTTCTGTATCCAAACCGTAAGCTTCTTTTGCAAGATAAGCAAAGGCTACAGATGAACCGATAGCATCTGAGTCAGGATTTTGGTGACCAAAAACGAGAATTTTTGACATGTTTCTACCTCTTTATTTCATTTATAGATTCACTCTATTTTAGCACGTTTTGCCATTTAAAGAAAGGGAATAGTTGTGCATTTCAATAGAAAAGACAGCTGGAAGGCCCATCTGTCTATACTTTTTATCCTTTGACCCGTTTCAGGTAATCTTGGTAACTTTCTGTTTCCATCAAATCTTTTGCATTTTGGACCCGTTCTTTTGTCGGTGGTTTCACACCCTCCAATTTGTACGGAATTCCCAATTCACGCCATTTGAATTCCCCCATAGTATGGTATGGCAGGATTTCAAATTTATCGACATTTTTTAGGGTTTTAACAAATTTTCCAAGCTCGATCAAATCATCATCCCGGTCCGTTAAACCTGGAACCAAAACGTGACGAATCCAGACTGGTTTTCCAATATCAGATAGATACTTGGCACAAGCTAGAATCGTTTTATTGGTATGGCTGGTCACAATTTTATGCCGTTCATCATTGATCTCCTTGATATCCAGAAGCACCAAGTCTGTCACTGCCATCAAGCGGTCAAATTTTTCCAGGTAGCGAGGGGTATTTCGGAAAGGTAGAGCACAAGTATCCAAGGTACAATGAATGCCCAACTCTTGAGCCTTAGTAAAAAGTGCAATCAAAAAGTCAATCTGCAAGAGGGCTTCTCCACCACTGACAGTGATTCCCCCTTTTTCGCCCCAAAATCCACGATAACGGAGGGCTTCTTCTAAGACATCATCCACCGTCCGCTCACGGGACTTGTTGGTTTCCATTGCCCAAGTATCTGGATTGTGGCAGTATTGACACCGCATTTGACAGCCTTGAAGGAAGACAATAAAGCGGATCCCAGGCCCGTCTACTGCCCCAAAACTTTCTGTTGAGTGTACCATTCCTGTTACTTTTCCATAGTCAACTGTTTCATTTTCCATTGAGGAACCTCTTCTCTTGAAAACGTTTTATGGTTTTATTATAACACGATTCCATCTATTTTAAAGAGTTTAAGCCTCTTTTTGAAAAGAAACTGTTCTTTTCAGTATGTTTCATTGTCCTAGTACAGTTTCCAATATGGAACCATCTGTCCTGTATTTTAGGAGAAAAAAAGGAGCCAGCGACTCCTTTTTTTAATCTTTTTTTAGAAAACGTTAGTGAGTCGTCCTTTTCTTCTTATACCAGACAAGACTCATCGTAGCTACTGCCACTCCAAAAAGAGCTAGATAGCTTGTTTCTTGTCCAGTAGATGGAAGGATTTTCCGTTTGCCTGGTGTCTTAGTTTCTGTTGTTGCCTCTTCCTTGTCTTCTTGCTTCTCATCTTCGTTCTTGCCCTTCTCTTTGCTTTCAGCTGTTGAACTCTTTTGTTCATTAGCTTGGTCCTGATGAGGGGCTAGTTGAGTTCCTGTATTCGATGAAGAAGGGCTAGTTTGTCCCGTTGGTTGTCCTATATTTCCTTGTTGATCATCCGTCGGCGTTCCTGAAGTTTGTGCTCCACTAAAGTCGATTTGGACCAAGACAGGATCATGGTCTGATGCACGGCCGTGTTCCTTCATAAAGGAAGCATTGATATGGACTGGTTCAAACGTTGCTTTAGCTGCCATGTTGTTTGAGATAAAAATGTTATCCAAAACTTGATTGCTACCACGGTAGAAATAAGAATAGCGATCGCCTGCATCATGTTGGGCCATTAAGTTTGTTAGTTCGTTGCCAGCAAGGATCTGCGCCGTGGTTGAGAAATCGTAGTCATTAAAATCACCCGTCAAAACAAAGGTGGTCTTCGGATTTTGCTTCAAGCCTTCTTGAACGAATTGATGGATGACACTAGCTTGTGCTTCACGAGTTGGCAAGGTATGTTCCACTGCTGGTTGGCTTGCCCCATAAATAGCATCATCTCCGATTTTTGATTTCAAGTGATTGGCAATCACCACAACTGGTTGACCTTTGAATTCAAATTCAACAGCTAAGGACTTGCGAGTATGATCAAACGATGGGTCATTAGGGGCAATCCGAGCTGGATTTTTAACCAGGTGTCCCTTGTCAAATTGCGCTGCCTCGTTGCTAGTTGCTGCCTCTTTTTTGGCTAAGGTTACGCGTTCTGGATTGTAGAGGATTCCCAAACGAATATTGGAACCAGGCTTTCCTCCGTCAGCGCCATCTACTGGAGCAACCTCCGTATACTCATAGCTCTTGCCACCCAATTCCTTGATCCGATTGGCTAGTTTGCGTCCACTTTCAACACCACTGGTCGTTCCGTCATCCACACTACCATTATTGTCCTGCACTTCGATCAAAGTAATGATGTCTGGATTGTGAATTTCATGGATAAAGGAATTGGCAATCAGCGTCACCTTATCCTCTGGGGTTTCATTTTTGGCATTGTTGGCCGAGAAATTTTCAATATTGTAGGAAGCGATGGTCAGCTTGTCCTCACTTGGTTGGGTTTGAGCTGCTTGACGCTGCAAGCCACCGTCTTGGACCATCAACTGTTGAGTGGGCTCTAATTTATAGAAGCTATTTCGATACGTTACCACTCCTGTCACATCTTCTGTAAAGTAATCCTTGGCTTTTGCGACAAACTGATTCCCAACATAAATCGGGATTGCCGCTGTATTTTGCGCATGTGGCCGTAGATTCAGACCCCCAATATTGTTAAAAGGAAGGCCTGTAAAATCTTCTCCCAATACATAGATATCTCCTTTGTACTGGGGACCAAGGACATGCGGTTTCTTCACCACCGTGAGCATTCCTTCCAGGCTTTCCCAATAATCGAGGGCATCGGTTTCTGGAGCATAAGCAGTCGGATTAGGCTTCACATCTGCTGGCATGCCCGCAGTGATATTCACAGCTTCTGGAAGAGGGGCTGTCCCGTCTTTGGTGATCCAAGCATCGACCAGCATGGTCACCGTTAAACTATTCGTTGGTTCCTTAAAGGTCTTCCCAGCTCCCAAGGTGACTTCTTCCATATAGCCTTCCTTGACAGTACCTGTTATTTTAACCTTGTCGCCGACCTTGACCTTGTATTTGGAAACTACATAAATCCCATCTGAAGTCCGACTATTCCCATCCGATTCAATATCTTGGGCATAAAAACCATAGCGGTCTGTCTTGGTCACCACTACATTTTTGATGGCTACCTTTTGGCCTTCCAGTGGAGAGCGTTGCGATTCCCCTTGAATGTCCCCGATCTTAACCGTTTTCTCCTCAGTAGCGTCTGAGGAACTGCTAGATGTCTCTTCTTTATCACTCGAAGCTCTCGTCGTAGCGTCTGTAGTTGTTGTTGTAGCGAAAGTCGAATGATTTGTCGAGCTTTCCTCGCTGCTAGTATTCGTCACAAGCGCTGGCTCTGAAGTCGAAGCTGTGGTCTCGTCTGCAACTACCGTGAGGGCACTGCTAAAGCCCCCCAACTGACTAGCCAATAAGGTGGCTACTCCCAGTAGGCGAATCTTTTTACCGTTTTTTCTCATGCGTTTCTCCATCCCTAAAAAGTTTTCCTCTTTTATTATAAGGGAATGACTTTGCATTTTCAAGCGCTTTCAAAAATATTTTTCAAAAAGAAAAACACTTCGACCCAAAAAGATCGAAGTGTCAAGAACTTAAGCTAAAATTGCCAGTGTCTGATACGGTTTCAGAATTACTTTTTCAGAAAGCTTTACATTCTCATAGTTGGACAAGAGCACGCGCCATGCTTGGTAGTCTTCTGGAATCGCTACTTCAACTTCACTTCCATAGAAATGATTGAGTACCAAGAGTTTTTGACCGTCTAAGTGGCGTTCAAAAGCATAGACTTCTTGACTATCTTCCAGTGCTGGCTGGTAGCTTCCTTCTGAAATGATCCGCATTTCTTTGCGCAAGCGAATCAATTCTTTATAGAAGGTAAAGATTGGTCCATCCATCTCCTTTTCAACGTTGAAGTCTTTATAGGACTTCCCAACTTTCAACCATGGCGTGCCTGTTGAAAAACCGGCATTTAGAGAAGCATCCCATTGCATGGGCGTACGTGAATTATCACGTGACTTAGCTTGGATAATCTTGAAGGCTTGCTCAGGTGACTTGCCTTGGTCCAAGAGCATTTGGTAAGCATTGATGGACTCCACATCCACGTAATCTGCCATCGAATCATAGTCTGGATCAATCATGCCGATTTCTTCCCCCATATAGATATAAGGGGTCCCACGTGACAAGTGAATGCTAGCTGCGAGCATGGTCGCTCCTTCATTGCGGAAGTTCTTGATATCTACAAAGCGATTCAAAGCACGAGGTTGGTCATGGTTATTCCAGAAAAGGGCACTCCAACCACCACGTTCACTCATTTCCTTGCCCCAAGTATGATAGAGACGTTTGAGCTCTTGCAGGAAGAAGGCTTTATCGAGACTGTTCAAGGGATGGGGTCGCAAATTTGTAGGCAAGCACACTTTGACTTCCCCGTTTCCCAATTAACCAGCTATCAAGAAATCGTCAAAGCTTCTGGTCTTCGCTCAGAAACCAATGTCATTCGTTTGGAACAAATCAGTATCGATGAAAAAGGAGCTAAAAAGACAGGTTTCCCTCTTCACCGTTTGGTTTGGAAAGTAACCCGGCAACGGGTGGTGGATGGTGTCGCTTCTGTCTTAGATATTGATTACCTAGACAGAGAGCTGATCCCTGGCCTGACCAAGGAAATTGCCCAGCACTCTATCTACCAATATATAGAAGAAGACTTGAAATTGCAGATTGGCTATGCCAAAAAAGAAATCTTGATTTCACCAATCGATAATCGTGACAAAATCTTACTGGATCTTGGAAAAGACAAACACGTGGTAACTGTCCGTTCCCAAGTTCACCTAGCAGACGGACGCCAATTCCAATTCACCGAAAGCCGACACAAATTAGACAAGTTTCATTTTGTCGACTATGCAGAACGGAGGAAATAAAGGAGGCTGGGACAAAAGTCCTAGCCTCTCAATTATTTTTGGATTGTCGAGCAAGACGCAGTGGTTGAGTGGGCTCTCTACGCTGATTTCATCAGCTTTTACAGCCCTACTCAACTGTGCGAAGGTGGGACGACGAAATCGAATTCTAACGAATAACCGATTTCTGTCCCACTCTCATTTTATCCTAATACCAATTCATCACTTACCAGGGTTTCACCACTGTTTTGTTGGAAGAGGCGCATCAAATCTTCAACCGTTAGGTTTTTCTTTTCTTCTCCTTTGACGTCGACCACGACCTTGCCTTGGTAGAGCATGATCAAGCGGTTGCCGTATTCAATCGCATGGTTCATATCATGCGTAATCATCAAGGTTGTCAAATCATGGCTTTCCACGATCTTTTGGGTCAATTCCATGACCATTTCACTGGTCTTGGGATCGAGCGCTGCGGTATGTTCATCCAGAAGCAAGAGTTTTGGTCTAACCAAAGCTGCCATGACCAAGGTCAAAGCTTGACGTTGCCCACCAGACAAATATTGGGTATCTACCTTGAGACGATTCTCTAAACCGATATTCAGTTCCTTCAAGGCTTCACGGAACAATTCGCGATCTTTCTCCCGAACTCCCCAGCTCAAACCACGAGATTTCCCCCGACGTTGGGCAATCGCCATATTTTCTTCAATGGTCAAACGAGAAGCCGTCCCCATCTTAGGATCTTGGAAGACACGCGCAATATCTTTCGCACGCTTCCGAACACTCGTATTTTTAATGGAGTTACCTTCTAGCAAGATATCCCCTTCATCCACGACTAGATTTCCTGCCAAGATGTTCATCAAGGTTGATTTCCCAGCTCCATTTCCACCGATAACCGAAATGAAATCTCCTTCTTCCACTTGGAGATCCAAGCCTTTTAAGACATGGTTTTCATTAACCGTTCCTGCTTCAAATGTCTTATGAATGCCTTCAATTGATAATAATGTTGCCATACTTTTCTCCTACTTATTTCCTAACTTCAATCCACGAACACGAAGACGTTTTTGCGCCTCAGGAGCGAACAAGACAATCGCAAGCAAGATCGCATTGAAGAGACGGACCATATTTTGATCGAGATTTGGGATCTCGTAAATATTTAAGATAATCAAACGGTAAACAATGGCTCCAACCCCGATTGAAAGCAAGCGCCAACCAATGGTCAATTCGTGGATCAAAACTTCAGCGATAATCACAGCACTCAAGCCGACTACGATCGTCCCTGTACCAGAAGTCACATCTGAGAAACCATCATTTTGTGCAAACATGGCTCCACAAAGGGCAATCAAACCATTCGAAATCATGTAGCCCAACATCTTCATGTTATCTACATTGACCCCATTGGCCTCACTCATTGGAATGTTATCACCAGTCGAGCGCAAAACCAAGCCAAGTTGCGTCTTCATTAAGAGAGTTAACAAGATACAGACGATGATCAAGCAAGAAATGCTAATCAAAAAGACAGCTTCTTCATTAGAAAGACCTAATTTCATCACACTCTTGAAAATGGTACTAGAATCTCCGATAGAAAGGTTAGGAACCCCTCCCATGATTTTGATATTGATAGAGTAGAGACCGGTCAAAGTGACAATCCCTGTCAAGAGGGCTGGAATTTTCATTTTTGTATGGAGAATTCCAGAGACCAATCCTGCGATCATTCCGGCTAGGAAGCCTAAAAAGGTTGCAAGCCAAGGATTTCTTCCGGCTTGAATTTGGGATGCTACAACTGCTGCCCCAAGTGGAAAGGCTCCTTCTGCCGTCATATCAGCAATATCTAAAATTCGAAATGTTAAGTAAACACCGATCGCCATGATCGACCACAATAAACCTTCTGATAAACTTGATAAAACAAAATTCATCTCAAACCTCCTATTTTTCTACCTTCAACGAGCTAATATCAATTCCAAGCTCTTTAGCCATCTCTTTATTGGTGTGCAATTCTAATTTTTCAGGTGTTTCAACTGCGACTTTGCCGGGTTTCTCACCCTTCATGATGCGAATGGCCATCCGAGCAGCTTGTCTTCCCAATTCCTCATAATCAGTACCAAAGTTGTACAAGCCACCAGTAGCCACCATTTCAGCAGAACCTCCAAAAACTGGCACCTTATGACTAATCGATACCTGTTTTACAGTTTCCATTGTAGAAGAGATAATATTGTCTGTCGGAACAAAGACGATATCTGCTTCTGACATGATACTGTCTGCTGCAGCTTTCACATTGTTACTATCGAGAATTGTTTTTTCAACCACTTGATAGCCTTTAGCTTCAAGGATCTTCTTCGCATTATCTTTTTGGACGACTGAGTTAGGCTCACTTTGCGTATAGAGGATCCCAACTGTTTTCGCCGTTGGAAGCACTTGCTTAATCATGTCTACCTGTGTAGAGATCGCATCTTCTGACTGGTCACTTGTCCCTGTGATATTGCCACCTGGTTCTTTCAAGTTTTTCACCAATTTCGCTGCCAATGGGTCGGTCACAGCTGAGAAAACAATAGGTGTTGATTTAGTGGTATTAGCCAAACTTTGTGCGGAAGGGGTTGCAATCGCAAAGACGAGATCACTTTCTTCTGCCAATTGTTTAGAAATATTTTTCAGATTTCGTTGCTCCCCTTGAGCATTTTGGAAATCGATCTGAATATTTTTCCCATCTACATAACCCTCTTTCTTCAACTCCTCGATAAAGCCTTTTCGTGTCGCATCGAGCGACTTATGGGTGATGTACTGGGAAATCCCAATCCGATACACATTCTCATTTTTAGCATCCTTTAGATGGTGCAAGGTCACCAATGATGTTAACAGAAGTCCTACAACCAGGACAGGTGCTAGCAATTTTTTCACTACTTTCATTTATTGACTCCTTTTCTTCAAAATAAACAAAAAATCCGCTTAGATGATACTCTAAACGGATGCTTGAAATTCTCCAACAAGTTACAAAACCTCGGTCCATTTAGATACTAGCTCTATGGACCATCATCAAAAATCTTAGCCACATAGATACAAACAAATTGCTTGGGTTGTTTGCATCCATGAGATCATGTCTACAAACACTATCTAAAGTAGCTAAAGTAAAATTTTTGAATGGAAATGGCTTGTTGCTTCATGTTTATTTTCTGCTTTCTTTATTTATGGGTATTATCTTACCGTAATTTTTTTTTGATGTCAAGACTATTTCAGAAATTTTTGAAATTTTTTGAAAATTCAACTGGTCCTGACAAGAAAAAACAGAGGCTGGAACACGTCCAGGCCTCTATATTCTAATCTTCTTTTGATTTTGTTTCTTCATCTTCCTCGACGATTTCAGAAATTTCAACTTTCACCTTGGTCACACGACCATTTTTTACTTTGTCATTTGTCAAAATGAGGTGTTTCTTTTGACTATCGACTTCACAGCTGAGTCGCTCTTTCAAGGTTGGAATTCGCCCAACCTCTGTCAGATAATACCCTGCAATGGTATCCACATCATCACTTTGCAACTCAACATCAAAATATTCGTTAAAGTCATTTAGTGACATGGCTCCTTGTACGACATAGGTATTGTCCGCAATTTCAAAGACATCAATTTCTGCTTTGTCAGTCTCATCGTCAATTTCACCGACGATTTCTTCCAAGAGGTCTTCAAGAGTAACCAAACCAGACATCCCACCATATTCATCAAGCAGAATGGCCATTTGATTTTGGGTATTGCGCAATTCCTTCAAAAGATCATCCACAAAAATGGTCTCTGGAACAAACAAAGGTTCTTGTAAAATCTTTCTTAAGACAATATTATCAAAGCCATTGATAAATCCTTCGTTCAAGAGACGTTTGGTATGGATGAGACCGATGACATTGTCCTTGTCATCATCATAGACAGGAATACGTGAAAAGTTTTGCTTAAGGATACTTTCAATGATTTCTTTGGTATCATCATTGATATCAACCATGAAGGCATCCGTCCGTGGCACCATGACTTCACGCGCTACCATTTCATCTAATGAAAAGATCCCTTGGAGCATCTCAATCTCGTCTGCATCTAGTGTTGCTTCACTATTGGTCAGCATATACTCGATTTCATCCCGCGTCATCTTTTCATCCGGATCATCGAATTCCATTGGCGTGATACGGCTCAAAAGGTTGGTCGACGCTGAAAGCAACCAAACAAAGGGGCTAACAATTTTTCCTAATAAAATGACAATCGGAGCTGTTCGAACAGCTAACTCATCTTTCAGGTTCATAGCGATTCGTTTCGGATAGAGTTCCCCAAACACGATCGAAATATAAGTCAAAAACGCTAGAGATAAAAAGCTTCCAGCTGTAAGTGCCGTTTTAGTATTGCCCATCCATCCAGCAATAACATGACCAAGGCTATCTGCAAGACTCGCCCCAGATAAGATGGTAATCAAGGTGATCCCCACCTGAATAGTGGATAAGAAATGGTTGGGCTGTTCCAAAACGCTAAGAAGACGAATGTATTTTTTATCTCCTTCTTCAGCCTTTTGCTCTACACGAGAGCGATTCAACGATACCATTGACATTTCAGTCGCCGAGAAAAAGGCGTTCAATAATGTCAAAACAATCAATAAAATAAATTCCAGTAAAATTTCCTGACTACCAGGGTCTTCCATGGATACAATCCTCCAGTATATAATATTGTATATTATACCACAAAATAGGAGAGCCTGCATTCTTCTATAAAATTTTCTTTTTTTACCATCAAAAAATCAGGAACAAGTCCTGATTTTAGAATGTGAACAAATTGTTTTTTCAAACGAAATAACCTAAGTGAAGCTGAAAACTTAAAACAATCTATATAATCAGTTTCATTCAAACCTACACTGAAACTTTTCGCCGTGAGAAAAGTGCTAGAAACACGATTGTTTCTACACTCGGGAGTTTTGGAACCCCAGTTCCAAAACTAAGTCATGGAACTTCTTCGAAGTTCGCTGACGTCCGTACTCACCTAAGGAAAGTTTCTAAGAAGACTTTGTCTTTAGTGTTCTGCACTGGTAAAATCATAAAAGAAAGCGTTGAGTTTTTCTACTAACTCAAGGGACGAGAGGCTACTTGTACAGATAAAAGGTTTTCTCTTTAGTTCTGGCATCATAAAGTTGGCGACCACAACATCAGCATCCGAAGCTTCGATATCGTCCACTGTTAGATTGTACTTGATCATCTGTGTGAATTCAAAATTATCCGTACAGTAGAAATCAAGGAAGTCGATCATGGATTTGGCATGGTGGTCATCAAAACGACTGATAATCAAGACCTTAATTGATTTCCGACGGCGCAATAATTGCGGTAAGAGACGCTCCCAGTGTGTGTAGACCGTGTAGATCATGTGTTTGATGATCTCATCATTCAGATCATGCTTCATGGTCTTCATATAAGTGATGATATGCTCCTTCAAATCATCATAGAAGGCTGGGAAGATGCTCATGAAATCTTCGTTGGTATTGGTCTTGGTATCAAATAAGAGAAACTCAGAGAATAATTCCTTCCGATCGAGATGAGACGTGTTATGGACATGCATCAACATCTCATCAAGATTTTCAATGTCTAAATCATAGGTATAGCATAGATCCTTGAACATATCTCTGATGAGCGTCGTTGATTCTTTGGCATAAGGATCTGTTTCTGCAGCTTCGATCAAGCTTTCTGGACTGAAATAGAAATTCTCTTGAATGAAGATGATGAAGAACTGCTCCAGCACTTTTTCATTCAATTCGACACCCAACTGCAAGCTAAAGTAGCGCAACATCTCCTCGACATTGGTCACCCCTTGATAATGGTCCTTATACACATCATAGTTCGTTGGCATGTCAATAAAATAGCCCTGCTTAATCCGTGACAAGTAGACTGTCAAGAGAACTTTATAAGACCTGAGTACTGAGAAGGTCAATGGATAGCCATAGAGCTTGAAGAAGAAGGTGATCAAATCGGTCACAGCCTCTTCCTTAAATTCTGGGAAAGGCCACTCCATATAGTAATAACGTTCCGCAAAATACTGGGCATAGAAGAAACGAACGTCAATCTCATCCCCGACAAGATTCAAGGGTTTCAAATCAATCTTTACATTGTATTTGGTTTGAAGCTTCTGATTAATCGTCCGAATCAAGCGGTAGAAAGATTGGTAACTCAGATCAAACTTTCTGCAAATATATTCATTGGAAACATCCTTGTTGAAGAAAAGATATTCAATCAAGGCGAAGGCTTGTGATTCTTTTAAAAAGTGATGATAGATCACTTCTAGCCCAACCGAATCCTCATAACTGATCTTGATCCCATTGGTAGAGGATTCAATTAAAAAGTCATCAAATGTACTACGAAGATTAGACAAATCTTCTTTTAACGAACGTTCTGTACAATCCAAACGCTTGGCCAACTCTTTTAAGTGGAACCATCTTTTTTCCTTAATCAAGATTTCCAATAATTGCAATTGGCGTCTCTGTTTTTTCGATAAGAGCAGTCTCATCTTTTCCTACCTTTTCATATTTTCTTTCAAAATCACTTATATTTTAACACATTTCATAGCACTTGTTGACTATTTTCCAGCATTTTTTCAAATAAATGTACAAAAAAGACTCCAAGGCCCATATAGGCGCTAGAGTCTATGATTTATTAATGATACCAAATTCTTCTTTTTTCTTCTGCTCCTTAGCAGCACGGTGGTTATCATAAAGATTCACCAAGAATTTTACAATTTCTTTTCCAATCGAATAGACTGGAATCGCAACGACCATCCCGATAATGCCGTAGATATTACTTGAGAGCAATAAGAGAACCATAATGGTAATCGGGTGAACCTTCATCACGCCTCCAACAATACGCGGATAAAGAATATTCCCATCGATCTGCTGGATGATCAACATGTAAATGACTGCTTTGATCATCATATCCATATCTGTGAAGGCATAGGTGATAATCATTGGAATCAAGCCGATGGTTGGTCCTACATAAGGAATCAAGTTGGCCAGCCCAGAAAAGATGGCAAAGACCAAAGCGTACTTCAATCCAATAAAACTATAGCCAATGTAGGCTAGTGTCCCAATGATCAAGGCATCGATCGAAATCCCACTAATATAGCGAGAGACCGTTTCATTCAAACTAATCAAGAGGCTTGAAATGTGGAGTTTGTCATTGCGTAAAATGGTCCGCTCCAACATCGGTAATAACTTCTTCCCATCGACCAAGAAATAAACCAAGAAGACAGGGGTCATGATCAAGATAAAGACCGTATTGACAATGGTGTTAACCACACTTCCTAAACTGTTGGTCACACTATTCAAGAGATTTTGTAGGATATCCATATAAGAGAGATTCAACTGCTGAATCGTCGACTGGATATTCACATTCTGGAACAAAGGATTGGTCGAGAGTTTTCGAACCAAACTTTGAACTTCCCAGTAAAGTCCTTGAGTTGAATTGATCAAGCTGGTTAACTGATTAATTAAGATAGGGAGCAGATAAAAGATCCCTAAGCCAATGATCCCAAACAAGAGTACTAAGGTGATCAAAATCCCAAACACACGCTTGATTTTTAAATGTTTTTCCAACAATTCAACAATCGGATTGGTAATGTAATATAAAAAACCTGCAATTAAAAATGGTAAGAGGATGGTATTCAGAACAGATACAAATGGAGAAATTAAAGTCCCCATTGATTTCCAAATATAGAAAATCACCGTCAATAATAAGATCTCACATGTCCAGAATAACAATTTACTATTTCGAAACATTCCTTACCTCCTGTTTTCTATTCTACCATATTTTATGATAGAATAAAGGAGATTTTAATCAAAAGGATGAAGTTATGAATAATTTGATTGAACTACAAGACGTCAATTTGATCCGCAATGGAAAAGCCCTTTTAAAAGAGATTAACTGGCAAGTAAAAGAAAATGAATGTTGGGCGATTTTAGGCCTCAATGGGGCAGGAAAATCGACCCTCCTCAAACTGCTCATGTCTGAATACTGGGCTAGTTCTGGCCAGGTAACGGTCCTTGGAACCCGCTTTGGAGAAGGGGGTATTCCTGAGTTACGTAAGCGTATTGGGATCGTTAGCTCCTTTATTTCAGAAAGACTGCCAGAGCATCTTTTGACAGAGCAAATTGTCCTAACCGGTCAATACAAGAGTAGTATCTTATATGCTGCATACGGGGAGGAAGAACTAAACTGGGCACGGGATATGCTGACTTCAATTGGAGCTAGCTCTTTGATCGGTCGCAAATACCGGGAGCTCTCCCAGGGAGAAAAGCAGACAGTCCTCATTGCACGAAGCCTCATGGACCAACCAGATCTGATCATTTTTGACGAAGCTTCTAGTGGATTGGATCTCTTTGCCAGAGAAAAACTCCTCCGTCAGATCCATCATATCAAACAACTGGATCACGCGCCTACCATGATCTACGTCACCCACCATGCCGAGGAAATTACAACAGACATGACCCATGTCCTCTTACTCAAACATGGCCAAGTGGTCGAGCAAGGACCAAAGGAAAAGATCCTAACTCCTCATGTCCTTAGCCAATTTTATGAAGCACCAGTATCCCTTATTGATCTTGGTGATGAGCGACTCTTTGTCAAACCAGAAATCGCACACTGAAAAGAAAATGAATAAAGCAAAAAGAGAGTGGGACAGAAATCGGTAATTCGTCAGAATTCGATTTCATCGTCCCACCTCCGCACAGTTGAGTAGGGCTGTAAAAGCTGATGAAATCAGCGTAGTAGAGTCCACTCAACCACTGCGTCTTGATCGACAATCCAAAAATAATTGAGAGGCTAGGACTTTTGTCCCAGCCTCTTTTACTCTTATCTCAACGATTCCGTGCATACTCGATCAAATCGTATGGAAGAGTATTGGCACTTTCTCTTAGGGAATAGCTTTCTAATTCATTGACATTTTGTCGCATACGGCGCGCTTGCTTGGCAGTAATCAGGTGTTGCGCTTCATATTCAAAAATAATCTTACGCTCCAAATAATAGCCTCTCAACATTTCATCGATATTATTTGGTTTCACGCGATTAATAACCCGCTCCACAAAGGCTCCACTGGTAATAATAGCTGTCTCTCTCAGACGAGATTCTTGCAGGTAAGAGATCAAACTGCTCCGATAAACCCCTTTGAGGTCTTCCAAACTTTCAATGATGATTTCCGTATTGGCCAAATAAAGGGCCGCAATCTGGTCATAATCAATGGCTTCTAACTTTCTATCTTCTCGGTTCCACCAAGTTCGAAAGCCAGAACCTAGTGTTAGGATTTCATGGACCAGCAAACGCAAGATGCGGAAAGAAACCAAGAGGTAGTATGTTAGACGAGACGAAAGGTTGCGATTGACCCGTTGCTCCATATTACGAAGATAGCGTTGGTAGACACGGTAGCCCCGCTCGCGCATCTTTCCTTCTTCGTAGGCTTGTTCCAAGCCGTCACTTTCAATACTCAAAATCAAGAGCTTCAGCTGTTCCCAGTCCTTTTGAATGAGCTTATTTTCTTGGCTTAGAATCAAATTTTCAATCCGACCATGATAGTTATCAATCGCCGCATACAAGGGCCCCTTGTGCTTACTATTCTTTAGGTCTGCTTCTAATTCCATGACGACATCATTTAAAATCGCGATCTGCATCAGGTAGTTATTGGTTTCTTCCTTATCTTCTGATAATTTTGGAAGCACCACTAAGCCAGCAATAAAGCTGACAAGGGTAACTCCTGCCACTAAAAAGAGTAGGACGGGGTATTCTTTTTCGATTTTGGTTGGAATCAAAAGGATCGTCGCAATCGAAACTGTTCCCTTCACACCCGAAAAGGTCAGCAATAAGGCATCTTTCAGATAATTTCTCAATGATTTTTTTAGTCGAACCGTTCGGAACCAATAAAAGAGGTAAACCATGACAAAACGAATTAAAAAGAGCAAGGTAGTCAAAAGAAAGACAGAAAGAACTAAAAGAAGATTGTTGTAAATGGGACTACTTAAGATGGGCTTGGCGATCATTTCTAGTTCCATTCCCAAAATCACAAAGACCGACCCATTTAAGATAAAGTTGACCGTATTCCAGACGGTATGGCTCACAGTATCCACCCGGGCTTCAAGAAGGGTAATGTGCTTAAAGCGACTAGCTTTTAGGATCCCTGACACGACCACAGCGATGATACCAGACACATGGAGTTCTTCTGCTAAGAAAAAAGTCAATAACGGGAGACTCAATTCTAATAACAATTCACTGGCAATATCACTAGCGCGAACACTCAAGAGTAATGTTTGCAACCAACGGTTCACAAAGGCCGTCAAGATCCCTACTGCAAATCATCCTATAATGGAGATTCCTAAGGAAATCCCTGCTTCTCCAAGGGAGAAACTTCCGGTCGCAAGGGCTGCCAAGGCTACTCGAAAGGCAACTAGACCTGAGGCATCATTTAGTAATCCTTCGCCTTTTAAGATATTCGAAACCCGCTTTGGAAAGCTAAAGCGCTCAGACAGGGAAGCAAAGGCTACTAAGTCTGTTGGACCTAGAGCTGCCCCTACAGCCATACAGGCTGCTAAAGGAAGGCTCAGCCACAAGGAGTGAGCTGCCCATCCCAAACTAATGGTTGAGATAAAAATCACTGGAAAAATCAAATAAAGAATAATGCGCCAGTGCTTTAAGACGGAAGTAATATCTGCCTCTTCTGCCTCTCGAAATAAGAGAGGGCCAATGACCAAGGCCAGAAAGAGCTCTGTATCTAGATGAAAATTTTCTTCTGGGACAAAGAGGGCCCAAACGATCCCTAGTAAGATTTGAATCAAGGGCAGAGGAAGGCTCGGCACAAGTTTATTGGTGACATTTGAGACGATCAAGATCATCGAGAAGATCACTGCATAAAGGAGTAATTCCATCTTCCTCCCTCCCTAGCGTTCTTGGCAGCAAGTCTCAAATTGCTGTTTTAACTCCGCAATTTTTTGGTCTGTCTTGGTTACATCCTTGTGCTCAATCTTCTTTTGGCACCGTTCCATCTCAAGCGCAACCAATTTCTTTTTTATTTTGAGCATCTTTTTGGTCATATGGGCTTCATCATAAAAACCGATTGCACGCTCGTGAATGGTTGATTCAACAAAATGGTGTCTCAATCCTTCAATTTTATTTTTTAAATATTCTTTATCCATGACGATAGCTTTCTAATTTTTCAATCATGACCAAAAAGGGTGGTTGGTTCACTTGATTCAGTGTCCGGTAGATGGTCGCGGTGTAATCTTTTTGAGGGAGCTGACTGACAAAATCTAGCACTGCATCACGCTCGATGTCTCCTCCCTCATGACCATAATAGATCATCAAAGCCATTCGACCACCTTTTTCTAGGCGAGCACAGATTTTTTCCATCGCTTCAATCGTAGTAGCCGGAAGAGTAATGACTGATTTATCCGCAGATGGCAGATAACCTAGATTAAAAATAGCTGCTTTGAGAGTCTCCACATATTGGTCCACATGCTGGTGGCCATCCAAAATCAACCGGACATGTTGAAGACCCAACTTTTCCAATCGTTCTCGGGTATTTACAAGGGCCTGCTCTTGGATATCAAAGGCATAGACCTGGCCTGCTAGTTTAGCTAAAAAAGCCGTATCATATCCATTTCCCATGGTGGCATCCACCACCACATCTTCTTTGGTGATGACTTCTGCTAAAAATTGATGGGCCATTTCAAGTGGTCGAAGCATTGGCACTCTCCTTTTCTGCTAGCTTACATCCTTGGGTACTTCCACGACGACGCATTTCAGTTTCAATAGCGTTTAGGACTTCCCATTTGTTGAGGCTCCACATAGGGCCAATCAACATATCTCGTGGTGCGTCTCCTGTAATCCGGTGGATGACGATATGTTTGGGGATAATCTCTAACTGGTCACAGATGACCTTGACATATTCTTCCTGGCTCATGAGTTGGAGGCGTCCTTCATGATAGTCTCGTTGCATGCGTGTATTGGTCATCAAATGCAAGAGATGCAACTTGATGCCATCAATTTCATTATCGGTCACACAACGGCGAACATTTTCCACCATCATCTCATGCGTTTCCCCCGGAAGACCATTGATCAAATGGGACACGATCTCAGCCTTCGGCACCTGTTGGCGAATCCGCTTGACTGCTTCAACGTAGAGGTCATAACTATGGGCCCGATTGATTAATTGAGACGTCGCTTCATAAGTCGTCTGAAGCCCCAACTCAATCGTCACATGCATGCGCTTGGTCAGCTCTGCTAGATAGGCCAAGGTATCATCTGGTAAACAATCCGGACGCGTACCGATGTTGATTCCTACTACTCCTGGTTCATTGATGGCCTGCTCATAACGCTCTCGAATGACCTCGACCTTATCGTGCGTATTGGTGAAATTTTGAAAATAAACTAAATATTTCTTTACATCTGGCCATTTCCGATGCATAAAATCAATCTCTTTGTAAAATTGTTCTCGAATCGGAGCTTCTGGAGCCACAATGGCATCTCCTGAACCTGAGACCGTGCAAAAAGTACAGCCACCATGGGCGACTGTTCCGTCACGATTAGGACAATCAAAGCCTGCATCAATAGGGACTTTAAAGGTCTTTTCTCCAAATAAGATTCGATAATAATCATTCAAGGTATTGTAGGATTTCATACCCTTCATTATAGCAAAAAAAGAGTCGAACTCAAAACACGAGTCCAACTCCTAGTTGTTAGTTATTTTTGCTTCCCTGTAAAGCGCCATTGAAACCGCAAGCGATCGTACAAGGGGTACTCAAATTGCAAGACAGCAAGACCCAAAATCATACTGCCAAGAACGTCTGATGGGTAGTGGACCCCGACATAAATACGGGAGATCACAATGGTCACAATTCCCAGAATCAGAAGCCCCTGAAGACAATAGCGGGCCGCTTTGTTTTTTATATGCTGGCCGATCATGAGGATCAAGCTTCCCAAAACAAGGGTAGACGCCAGTGAATGACCACTTGGAAAAGAAAAGCCTTTTTCCTCTACTAGATGAAGAATACTTGGTCTCGGTCTCTGGTAGATATTCTTTAGAAGAAGAACCAAAAGACCAGTCAATACCAGATTGCTCCCCAGAAAGAGGGCTTCGCTGTACCATTTCTTACAGGCAAAGACAGCTAGCAAAAGACCCACCCAGATGACAATGATCTTGGTATCCATGACATGGGTTACCTTGGTAAAGAAGGCTGTCAGTGGTGCAGGCAGATCGCCTCGAATAGTAGATTGAAGCGCGCTATCAAAACCAGTTAATTGTTGCGGGTAGAAACGAATCACATACCCGAGAATGACAAAAATGAGAAGGGCGAAGCTTGCCTTCGCCCAATGTTGTTGTTTATTTTTCATATTTTTTCAAAATCGGTTGCAAAAGAGTGTAGATCAATCCAAATGCGATGGCCCAAATCACCCCTTCGATCAGGTTAAACGGTGCAACCATTGCGGCTAAATAGTGGACAAGCCCTAGTGTTTTCGAAATATCATAGTTCATAAAGCGAGCATACAAAGGGATTGCATAGATATAGTTCACCAATACCATCGTGATACTCAAGCTGATCGTTCCAATAATCGTAGCTAGGACAAATCGGCCATGGGTCCGTTCCTTGTTCCAAATCCATGCAAAAGCAAGAACAAAAACAAGAACTCCAATGATATTGATTGGTAGTCCGATCAAGGTTTCAAGCCCCTTATTATTGAGGGCTAATTTAAGGACAGATCGGATCAAGGTCACCCAAACGGCACTTTTAAAATCCAACATGACCAAGGCCAACAAAATGGCGATGATACTCAAATCAATTTTGAAGAAATCTATTAAGAAAGAAAATTGATAGAACATCAAAATAAAAGATAAAGCGGATAAAACAGCCACTAGGGTCAGTTTACGTGTATTTGTCATAACAGGTTCCTCCAATTTTTTAAAAATTAGAGAAGCTGGAAAGACGTCTACCCCATCATTCTACTCTAAACTATTTAAACAAAGCTTAAACTAGAGAACATTCTAGTCACTTTAGCTGGTCCCCATTGAAAATACCGCTAGTCAATCATAGCACCTAACGTCTTATTCCTATGCATCAGCTCTAAACAGATCAGAATAGCTGTCAGTCTATTCGTCTCTCGTCTTCTCCCATCCAGACTATACTGTCGGTTGTGGAGTCACACCACATCAGCTTGCGCTCGCGGACTTCTTTTAGAGTATGGAAATGGAGATTTTTCTTTTAAACGATACGACAAGCTGTGGTCATAACTTCTCGTTAAGCAAAGCTTGGCAACAAAGTATAAAAGGAAAAGAACATTTCCTAGTAAAAGTCACCGCCGGTCGGGAATCTCACCCTGCCCTGAAGACTTCTTAATCATAACAAAAAAAACTTGCCAAGGCAAGTTTTTGTAACTTGATAGATTACACCGTTCGTCTTTTAATTTTTCGTTCTTATTTGAGCTTGTCATGCTCATAACGATGGCTCAACTCCAGCCCCTTAAAACCTTGCTGGCGGAGCGCCTCATAAACAATCATGCAGACGGTATTGGAGACATTTAAACTACGAACATGCTCGTCATTCATCGGAATGCGAATAGTCTTCTCCTCGTGCTGACGCATAAAATCTTCCGGCAATCCTTTGTCCTCGCGTCCAAACAAGAAATAATGGGATTTCCCATCCTGATAAGAAACGTCCGAATAAGTCTGATTTGCAAACTTAGACACCAAGTGCACCTGACCGTCACGCGCTGCTTCCATAAACTCTTCTAAGCTATCATAGAAACGGACATCCAGCTTGTCCCAGTAATCGAGTCCTGCTCGCTTCATCTTGCGATCATCGATCGGAAAAGCCATGGGACGAATAATATGTAAGGGAGAATTGGTTGCCGCACAGGTCCGTGCAATATTGCCCGTATTTTGTGGAATCTGAGGTTGGAACAAGACGATGTGGTTTTGAGCTGCTGACTCTTGGTAGTCCAGTTCTTCAATATTCATACTCGATCTCTTTCTGATAAAAAAATAGCCACACTGCCCGGAGTCAAGCTCAGCAAACAGCGTGGTTACAGCTTCATTAACTTAACTCACAACAGGTTTGAGGTAAATCAACGAAGGTACTTTTTAAGTATATCACTTTTGAAGCTCCTGTCAATAGTTTTTTTAGATTTTTTTAAGAAACTTTATCAAAGTTTTCGATCCCTCCTCATTCTTCTATATTGACAATTTTTCCCACTTGTTCTTAGCTTGGTAAGATTCCTCCAGAAAGTCCTTAAAATAGATGAATTTTTCTTGAAAATAGAGTATGATAGAAGCATACTCTGGAGGTAATCTATGAAAATTATTGTTGTTGGTGGAGGAAAGGTCGGAACGGCCCTTTGTCGTTCTCTCGTTGCTGAAAACCACGATGTTATTTTGATCGAAAAAGACGAATCCGTTCTCAACCATATTACCAAACGGTTTGATATCATTGGGATTTTAGGAAATGGCGCAAACTTCAAGGTCTTGGAGCAAGCAGATGTTGAAGACTGCGATATCTTCATTTCCATGACCGAGTACGACGAAGTGAATATGGTTTCTGCTGTTTTAGCTAAAAAAATGGGAGCCAAAGAAACCATCGTTCGGGTGCGGAATCCGGAATATTCCAATTCCTACTTCAAGGAAAAAAATATCTTGGGCTTCTCCCTGGTTGTCAATCCTGAATTGCTGACAGCTCGTTATATTGCTAATATCATTGACTTCCCAAATGCCCTTTCTGTGGAGCATTTTGCAAACGGCCGTGTTGCCTTGATGGAATTTAAGATCAAGCCAGATAGCAATCTCTGCGATATGAGCCTATCCCAATTCCGAAAGAAATACGGAAATGTCATTGTTTGTGCGATCGAGCGTGGCAATGAACTCACGATTCCAAATGGAGACTTTGTTTTGCAGCCCCAAGACAAGATTTTCGTGACAGGAAATAGGATCGAGATCGTTCTCTTCCACAACAATGTCCGACCTCAAGTCATTAAGAGCATGATGATGATTGGTGCCGGAAAAATTGCCTACTATCTGCTCAATATTCTCCAGGATGTGCGCCGCAAAATCGATCTCAAGGTCATCGAGGTCAATCGCGAACGAGCTGAATTCTTTAGCCAAGAATTCCCTGACCTCTATGTCGTCCATGGAGACGGAACCGCTAAAGACATTCTTTTAGAAGAGAGTGCCAATAATTTTGATGCTGTGGCTACTTTGACAGGGGTCGATGAAGAAAACATCATCACCTCCATGTTCTTGGATTCTGTCGGAGTCAAAAAGAACATTACCAAAGTCAACCGAACCAGTCTGTTGGAGATCATTGGCGATCAGGATATGACCAGTATTGTCACTCCAAAACGCATCGCTGTAGACACCATTATGCACTTTATTCGCGGGCGCTACAATGCACAGTTCTCAAACCTAGAAGCCTTGCACCATGTCGCAAACGGCCGGATTGAAACCTTGCAGTTCCAAATCAAGGAAGACAATAAACTAACCCAATATCCCCTCTCTGAATTGAAATTGAAGAAGGGCGTTTTGATCGCTGCCATTATTCGAAACGGCAAGGCTATTTTCCCGAATGGGGATGACCGTTTGATGGTAGGGGATCGGATTATCGTGACCACCTTGATTCAAAATGTCACTAAAATCTACGATCTACTTGAGAGGTAAGCCTGATGAATAGAAGCATGATTCGTTACCTCTTATCCAAACTCCTCTTAATCGAGGCAGGTCTCCTAATCGTTCCCCTAGTGGTCGCTGCAATCTATCGGGAACCTGCCAAGGTCTTTATCTCTATTGGGGCAACCATGGCCATCTTACTTGGACTTGGACTTCTTGGGAGTTTTCAAAAACCCAAAGACTTTCATATCTATGCCAAGGAAGGAGTCCTAATTGTGGCCCTCTGTTGGATCTTATGGTCCTTCTTTGGTGCCCTTCCCTTTGTTTTTTCCGGACAAATCCCAAACATCATCGATGCCTTCTTTGAAATTAGCTCGGGCTTTACAACAACAGGGGCAACGATTTTAGACGATGTCAGTGTCCTTAGTCACTCCCTTCTCTTTTGGCGCAGTTTTACCCACTTAATCGGAGGGATGGGAGTATTGGTTTTTGCTCTGGCTATTATGGACAACAACAAGAACAGCCACCTGGAAGTCATGAAGGCAGAGGTTCCTGGTCCAGTGTTTGGCAAGGTCGTTTCCAAATTAAAAAACACGGCTCAAATTCTCTACTTCTTGTACTTGGGTTTGTTCTTCCTCTTTGTGGTTCTTTATTTCCTTGCCGGCATGCCCCTTTATGATAGTTTTGTCATCGCCATGGGGACAGCTGGTACTGGGGGTTTTACCGTCTTTAATGATGGGATCGCTCACTACAATAGTAGTTTGATCACCTATTTGGTCAGTATCGGGGTCTTGGTCTTTGGGGTTAACTTTAACCTCTACTACTTCCTTATGATCCGAAAATTCAAGGCCTTCTTTAAAGATGAGGAATTGCGGACCTACATCACTATTGTAATCCTATCTAGCGTATTGATTGCCTACAATTGCCTTCATCTCTATGCTAATGTTGCGAAGAGCTTTGAGATTTCCTTCTTCCAAGTGTCCAATATCATCACCACCACCGGTTTTGGTTATGGAACGACGGAAAAATGGCCTCTCTTTTCTCAGTTCATCCTCTTGATGCTGATGGTCATCGGTGGGTCTGCTGGCTCGACCGCTGGGGGGTTAAAAGTCATTCGGTGCTTGACCTTGTGGCGAATCGCAAAAAATCAGGTTCTTTCGACCTTGTCTCCAAATCGCGTTTTGACCTTGCATGTCAACGATACGATACTCGATAAGGATACCCAACATCAGATCCTCAAGTACTTTACAATATACAGTTTTATTACGATCGGCTTACTCTTTGTAGTGAGTCTAGACAACAATAACTTCATGACGGTTGTCAGTGCTGTCTTTAGTTGTTTCAACAATATTGGACCTATGATTGGTACGGGTCAAACCTTCTCCATCTTTAGTCCGATTTCAAAACTGTTACTTTCCTTAGCCATGATTGCCGGACGGCTTGAAATCTATCCAATGATTCTGCTCTTCCTGCCTAAAACATGGTCTAAACGTTGATAAAACGAGAGTGTTATAAAAAAATGAGGCTGGGACAAAAGTCCTAGCCTCTTAATTGTTTTTGGATTGTCGAGCAAGACGCAGTGGTTGAGTGGGCTCTACAACGCTGATTTCATCAGCTTTTACAGCCCTACTCAACTGTGCGGAGGTGGGACAACGAAATCGAATTCTAACGAATTACCGATTTCTGTCCCACTCTCATTTCTGTTTATTTGTGATCGTCCTACTTTGATTCTTCATTTCGTCTCAGACTAAAGTGGTCTGGCAGAGGGTCTGGTCCCGCTTGGGTACCAGGATGGCATCGCAAGATTCTAGCAACCCCCATCAAGACACCTTTCACACCAAAGCGTTCAATCGCTTGGATCATATAATTGGAACAGGTCGGTTGAAAGCGACAAGAAGGCGGAAATAGGGGAGAGATCCATTTTTGATAGCCTCTGACCATAGCAATCAGGATTTTTTTCATGATTTTTTAGATTTAGTCACTGCTAGATTGTGCAACTGGCTAATTTCTTTTTTGTTCAAGCGACGGTATTCACCCGGACGAAGTCCTGAGACATCTAGGTTTCCAAACTGGGTTCGGGAGAGTTTGTCCACTAAAAGTCCTACAGCTTCAAACATCTTTTTGACCTGGTGGTTGCGCCCTTCATGAATGGTCAACTGAACCACTGAACGGTTCTTTTCAACATCCACTTTTAAGATCTCGTAAGTCGCTGGCTTGGTTTTCTTGCCATCAATGGTCACCCCTCGTGTCAAGGGACGCAAATTTTCCTTATTGGCAATCCCTTTGACACGAGCCACATAGACCTTATCAATCTCATTACGTGGGTGAATCATCTCATCTGTAAAATCACCATCATTGGTCAAAATCAAGACACCAGATGTATCCCAGTCCAAACGTCCTACAGGGTAGATAC
The DNA here is from genome assembly GCF_015557775.1 of Streptococcus parasanguinis. GTDB lineage: Bacteria > Bacillota > Bacilli > Lactobacillales > Streptococcaceae > Streptococcus > Streptococcus parasanguinis_AA. Next base: position 31,210 of record NZ_JADNOY010000004.1, read on the forward strand.
GCTCTGGCACTTGAGATAAAAGGTCAACGACTGTTGTCCGCCCTTTATCATCCGATACACTAGAGATGACGCCACGTGGCTTATTTAAAAGATAGTAGACCTTTTCTTCGTTGTAGATTGGAGTGCCTTCTACTTCAACCTGATCACCGGTCTTAATAATGGTCGCTAATTCACGCACAACTTGACCATTTACTGTAACCAAGCCTTGCTTGATCAGTTCTTCGGCCTTGCGACGACTAGCCACGCCTGCATGGGCAATATATTTGTTAATTCTCATCTAGTTCCTCTGTTCTCTCTGAAAATAATTGACCTTCTTCTGGATCAATGTCCACTTCCTCAACCTTTGGTAATTCCTCCAAATGATTGATTCCCATATAATCCAAAAAATACTCCGTCGTGACATACAAATTGGGGCGCCCGAGGACTTCTTTTTTCCCATCCTCTCGGATCAGATCAAATGATAGTAGTTTGGTAATGGCACCGCTGGAATTGACACCCCGAATATCATCGACCTCCACACGGGTGATCGGTTGCTTATAAGCAATGATTGATAAGGTTTCGAGGGCAGCCCGAGACAAACTTTGGTTCATGGGCGTTCTAGAATAGTCTCGTAAAACCGAAGCGTAGTCTGCCTTTGTCACCAATTTATAACGGGAAGCTGTCTCCATCAAACACAGACTGGTATCTGTGTCCTCCTGGTATTTTTGGCTTAATTTTTCTAAACTTTGCACCACACCTGTCGGAGGTAAAGAGAGAAGGTCTGCGATTTGTCTGGCAGTAATTCCTTCTTCACCCGCTACAAATAAGAGTGCTTCAATTTCAGCTAATTTGCTCATGTTCAATCCTATTTAAGTAAATTTCTCCAAAAGCCCTATCCTGGATCACCGTTACTTCTTGAATCTTGATCAATTCAAGGGTTGCAAGAAATAGAGTAATGACCTCTTGGAGATCCGTTGCTTCTAGAAACAAGTCCTGCAAGAGAACTTGTGAGCGATCGTGGAATCGGTGACGCAACTGGTCCATCAGATCCTCAATCTTGTATTCATCCTTTACAATGGTTGTATGGTTCTGGCGGAATTCTTCTTTTTTCTTGGTCAATAGTTTTGAGAAAGCCAAGAAGAGATCCACCGTGGTGCGATCATGAAGTAATTCGGTATCGTCATAAATCAATTCCATCTTTGGTTTTGAATAATAGAGGGCGCGCTCCTCGTGCTGTGAGGCCATCAACTCTCCTAATTGCTTGTAAGTACGGTACTCTTCCAATTGAGAAAGGAGGTCCTGCTCGAGATCCTCTGCTTCATCCATCTCCTCTGCAACCTTAGGAAGAAGTCTTCGACTCTTGATCAAGGTTAGTTGACTAGCCATCAGCATGTATTCTCCTGCTACCTCTAGTTTCATAGCCTGGAGGGTCGCCAGATAAGCCAGATACTGTTCGATCACCTCAATCAAGGGGACCTCATAAATATCCATCTGGTATTTAGAGACCAAGTGGAGCAAGAGGTCCAAAGGCCCTTCAAAATCTTTAATTTTAATATCCATTATTTATATTTTTCTAATGTCACCATGGTTTTTAGGCCCAATTCACGCGCAATACTAAAAAGATCCACACCGAGTTCTCGTTGTTTCAAAATATATTGCTCACGAATCGATTGTGCCGAAAGGTCTTGATTCCCTTTTTCGATCAAGAAGGCTTCTAATTGTCGGAATCCCCACTGACGGGAGTATGATTTTCCTTTATTATCAAAGAGATAAATACCATCTAGGAAGAGTTGCAATTCATCCAGTAACGGCTCTGGAACCTTTAAAACCCGTTTTTGGCCATCTTTGCCCACTCGAATGACATGAAAGTCCAGCTGAATATCTTCGACTTTGACTTGGAGGATCTCACTTGGCAACAAGCCCATCTCCAGAATCAACAAGGCCATCAAGCGTCCCTGAGGGTTGGTTGATTCTTCCCAAAAATGGGTCAGATCCAACAATTCCCGATCATGGGTCTTGGGCGGTTGAATTTTAGGCAAGACCAAACGATGGTATTCAGAAATAAAGCGTTCTTGATACAAATAATATAAAAATTGGTTGACGGCAGATAATTTTCGTTTTTGAACCGCCGGTTTAAAATCTTTAATCGAAGCTTGGTAAATTCTCAAATTTGTCGGTGTCACTTTTCCATGGATCGACTCAATAAATTGGTCCAAATCATAGAAATAGGCAGACTGAGAATTTTCACTTAATTCTTTTTGATCAATAAAACTTGCAATAAATTCTTTCATTTTGGAATCATCTCGTATTCATTTGAAAAATCATGCATGAGCGAATTGATGGCTTTAAGAATCGATTTCCGTGTAATAATCCCTTGGAAATAGCCTTCTTCATCCACCACCGAAAGGAAAGAGTCATCCACCAACTTGTGCAGGACTTCTGTCAAATTGAAGTCTAAGCCGATGACCCCGACCTCTTTTTTTGCAACGTCTACGATATCCATCGAGGCAAAAGTCTCCTCAGGAATCTCGTGTTTCAATTGATAAGATAGAATATCCGTTAGGGAGATCGTCCCCACAAACTTGCGTTCATCCGTCACTACCGGAATACGACTATAGCTAATCTGGCTCAACAACAAGACAGCATGGTCTACATTGTGGTTATCAATCAAGACCGCTAAATTTTTGGCTGGAGTTAAGAACGTCTCTTCCTGCGCCAGCAAGAAACGTTCAAATTCCTTTGCTATCATCTGCTAAACTCCTTTGTCAATTCAGGATACAATACATGGTCTCTCGTGTAGTACTCTACCTTGTAATGAGAATCATCTATCTCAATTTTAGCATAGAGACACTCTCGAATCAGACCGCGTGGCTGACTGATCGATCCAGGATTCACAAAGAGGGTTCTTCCTTCCTTCCAAGCATCTGGGATATGAAGGTGGCCGTAAAGACAGATATCTGCTTCTTCCTCTTGGGCCCACAGATCCAATTTTTGAAAACTAAAATTGATCTGGAAGAGATGCCCATGGGTCTGGATGATTCGTGTTGGCCCTAGTTGGGTCACCAAGCGTTCTGGATAGCCCTCATAAAAATCCATGTTCCCTTGAACAACGTGAATCCCTTCCCAGACAGGATCGTCACTTTTTAGCTCAGAATCCCCATTGTGAAAGATCCCATCGACCTGGCCTAGGTATTTTTCTTTAATAGCTTCAACAATGGAGCGGTCTCCATGCGAGTCACTCATCACGATGATTGTTTGCTTTGCCATGATGGAAATACCTCCAATAACTTTTTAACAGCTAAAGCACGATGCGATTGTGTATTTTTTTCTTCAAGTGTTAATTCAGCGGCAGCACGGCCCGTTTCCCCAACTAAGAAGAGTGGATCATAGCCAAACCCGTTTTCACCCTTAGGTTCAAAATTAATATAGCCTGGCCAATCAGCTTCCACCACCAAGCTTTCCTTGCCTGGCCTTGCGACCACCAAGGTCGAATGGAACTGGGCTGAACGGTCTTTCAAGTCAAAGACCATGGCCAATTCGTGCAACAATTTCGCATTATTTTCCGCATCTGTCGCACCAACTCCCGCAAAGCGAGCTGACCAAACTCCTGGTAAGCCTCCCAAGATATCTACCTTCAAACCTGAATCATCCGCTAAGACTGTTTTCCCAGTTAGCTCTGCGATGGTTTCAGCTTTTAGCCGAGCATTCTCTTCAAAGGTCATCCCTGTTTCTTCGACTTCTGGAAGCTCTGGGTATTGATTGAGATTTTCTACTTCAAAGCCCAGCTTTTCAAACATATTACGGAATTCTTTGGTTTTTCCCTCATTTCGAGTTGCAATAAGAATCGTATCTTTGACCTTGTCTTGACCCAAGAAGGCTTCCAAATCCAGCCCATCACTTGGCAAATGCAAATAGAGCAATTTCCCTTTTTCAACCAAGAGTAAGGCTCCTTGACGCTGGATAATTTCAAAAGATCTTCCCTTGACTTCATTCAAGATTTCAGTCAAAAAGGTTAGAAAACGAAAGGCTGATCCATAGCGCATCACCGATAGATTGAGAGGAAATCCTTCAGGATCCTTGGCAAAGAGAAGTTCCAGCTGGTCTAAAAGAGTGGAAGCTTCCGCAGGAACTTGACTAAATTGGTTGTAGTCTGCATCTTCTCCCCATTGGGCAATATACCAATCTTGGGAATCTTTGTATTCAAATAGTTTGTCACTCATAAATTTACGTGCTCCACATTCACTGAACGTTCTAGCCATTTTTCGGCAATCGCTGCAAAGCTATTAGCATTTGCAGTGGTATAAAAGCGGTAGGTCTGCTCTAAGAGTTCGCGGCTCTTATTGAGCTCAAAATAGTTTAATAAAACGGAGATATCCCGAACACACTCTGCCCCACTATCAATCAATTTGACATCCGGTCCCATCACATTTTGAATGATCGGTTTTAAAAGGGGATAATGGGTGCATCCCAAGACCAAGGTATCAACCTTTCCAACTAGTGGTTTTAGGGTTTCATAAACCACCTTTTTGGTCACACTGGATGCCAACTCGTTTGATTCCACTAAAGGAACAAACTTGGGACAAGCTAAACTGCTGACTTCCATGTCTGGTGCTAGACTTTGAATCTTCTCTTTATAAATTCCAGAAGAAACCGTCATCGGTGTCCCAATGACCCCAATTTTTTGATGGGTCGTCGATTTAATGGCTGCAGAAGCTCCGGGCAAAATCACTCCTAAAACAGGAATATCAAGTTTCTCCTTGACTTCTTCCCAAACCACTGCCGTCGCTGTATTACAGGCTAAGACAATCATCTTGACATTTTTGGTCAGAAGGAAGTTCACCATCTGCCAAGTATACTCGCGAATTTGGTCTGCTGGTCTAGGACCATAAGGTGCACGCGCTGAATCTCCAATATAGACGACATCTTCGTGAGGAAGCTGACGGAGCAATTCGCGGACAACAGTCAAGCCCCCTACTCCAGAATCTAAAAAACCAATCGGTCGGTTATCCATATCTCTTCCTTCCAAAAGGAGGGACTAAGAAATTCCTCCAAGCCCCTCTCATTTATTATCGTGAGATTGCCCCACTCTTATTTTTTCTTGTTTTTCGCCATTGCTGATTTTTGTTGGTTCATAATTTGGCGATAGACTTGTTGAACTTTTGCTTCGCTTGGACGTTGGCCGCTCGCACCTAAAAGCGTACGGACTGCTTCAACATTCAAACGTGGGTTTGATGCAAATTCTTTTTCAAATTGACGACGAAGCAAGAACATTCCTGCAACCATCCCACCAAAGAAAGCTAAAATAATCAACAAAATTCCTAAAAAGAGATTCATACAATTTTCTCCGATCCATTATTTTTACATAACTATCATTATATCAGACAATCGCTTATTTTTCAATGTCAAAGCCGTAGAGTGTTGCAAGATAATCTTCTGGTTTTTCTGCTCGACGAATCAAACGGGCCTGCCCATCTTCTTGAAGCAAAACTTCTGCAGAACGCAATTTGGCATTGTACTGATACCCCATTGAAAATCCATGGGCTCCGGTGTCATGGATCACGAGCAAATCTCCAATCTCCGTCACTGGTAGTTCTCGTTGTTTAGCAAATTTATCGTTATTTTCACAGAGACTTCCCACGACATCGACCACTTCAGTCGGTTCCTCTGGACGATCCATATTGGTAATATGGTGATAAGCACCGTACATAGCCGGTCTAAGAAGGTTCACAGCTGAAGCATCGACACCCACATAGGTCCGGTAGGTTTTCTTTTTATGCGTCACTCTGGTTACCAAAAGACCGTGTGAAGCTAGCATAAAGCGACCAAGTTCGGTATAGATTTTCACATGACCAAGTCCTGCCGGTTTGAGAATCTCATCAAAAACGCGGTGCACGCCTTCCCCAATAATGGCAATATCATTTGGTTCTTGTTCTGGCTTGTAATTGACCCCAACTCCACCAGAGAGGTTGATAAAGCCCAAATGGACACCTGTTTTCTCGACGACTTCCACTGCCAATTCAAAAAGTTGACGCGCTAGCTCTGGATAGTAATCGTTGGATACTGTATTAGAAGCTAACAAGGCGTGAAGGCCAAACTCTTCCACACCCAGTTCTTTCAACTCGGTAAAGGCTTGGATCAATTGCTCCTTGGTCATGCCAAACTTGGCTTCTTCCGGATTGTCCATAATATCAGTTCCCAGTTCAAAGACTCCACCAGGATTATAGCGACATGAAATGACCTTGGGAATGCTGGTCACAGACTTCAAGAAAGCAATGTCTTCATAAGCATCCAGATTGATGGTTGCCCCTAATTCACGAGCATAGATGAACTCTTCAGCTGGCGTGTTGTTAGAAGAAAACATGATCTCTTTTCCACTAAAGCCAAGTTTATCTGCCATTAACAATTCGACGTAGCTGGCAGTGTCAACTCCACAGCCCTCTTCTTGCAAAATTTTTAGGATCGATGGGTTCGGAGTCGCCTTGATGGCAAAGTATTCTTTAAATCCTTCATTCCAAGCAAAAGCTCGATGGAGGGCACGAGCCGTTTCACGAATTCCTGCTTCATCATAGAGATGAAAAGGGGTAGGAAATTCTTGGGTCAGGCTTTCTAATTGTTCACGGGTTACAAAAGGTGTTTTCATAAGTACTCATTTCTATTCTGTAGTCACTATAAGTATAGCACAAGTCGGAAGACAAAAAAAGCCGAGGCTATTGCCCCAGCTCAATCTCTCTTTGATTAGTCGTTTCTTCCGAAGTTACGAAGAAGGCTGATAAAGAGGTTGATAAAGTCAAGATACAGTTCCAAAGCCATGGCCACTGCCCAGCCTGTCGAAGGTTGACCATTGGTTTGATCATAGACATAGCGGATTTTTTGGTTATCCCAAGCTGTCAATCCTGCAAAGAGGAAGACAGAGATAATACTCAAGATGTAATCCATGCCAGAACTTCTCAAGAACATGTTCACAACAGAAGCGATGATCACACCGATCAAGACTCCCATCAAGGCACGTCCCATTCCAGACAGGTCTTTTTTCACGACGCGTCCGATAGCACCCATGACAATAAACATCAAGGCACTGACCAAGAAAGCCTTATAGACAGTTGCTTGCATGTAGCGAGCAATGATAAAGCTCAAGGTAAAGCCATTCAAAGCTGAGTAGATCAAGAAGATCGGAAGAGCAGACGGGCTATTTTTAACAGCCTTCCCACTTGCAACAAAGACCAAGATCAATTCTACAACAACTGCTGCGTAGTAAACCATTGGTGCGGTTGTCAAGATTTGTACGAAGAAGTCTTGAAAGACTGTCATCATCAGGCCAGACACAAGGGCTGAAATCCCCACACCGATCCCAACTAATGAGTAGATTTTGTTATAAAAAGCATTCAATCCACTTTGTTCTTGGATTACTGAATCATTATACATATTAACAAGTTCCTTTCAAATTTGTTTACTACGATTTTAACATTTTTCGATGAAAAAATCTCTTTTTAGCCATCTTTTTACGCCAAGGTTCTGAAGCTTCTTTAACAGCCCAGTATTTATCTACCATGGTCACTACGAAGGATTCTTTGTAGCGAGGCGGGGCAAGGGTAGCTCCCCACATGTGTTTAATGAGATGTCTTCTTCCTTGGCATTGAGATCTGTAATCTTTCGCGCATTTCTCACGGCAATGCGGGGATGGATCCAGGCGTGACTCTTGGTAAACTTGGTCTCGCGCCAATCATAGTAAAAGAGGTCATGCAAGAGGCCACCCCGAGCCGTACTTTTGGCATCCCAACCAAATTTTTTAGCCAGTTTATAACTGGTATAGCTCACATGAATGGAATGCTCCAAACGATTGGAATGAATATGGTGGGGAATGTCGGCTAATTTTTGAACCTTAGGATGCTGGATCAGATGGCCCACATAGGTCATGTATTCTTTGTCACGATGATATTGCATAAGATAACCACCTTTCGTTGATAAGCTCTCCCAATAAAACATCCATCAACTTCTTACAGTTTAAGTATACTTCTTTTTCTCAAAATTTCCTTAAAGAAAACATCAAAATTCCTGCTGCCACTGCAACATTCAAACTCTCGGCCCGACCTGGCATAGGAATATGAACCAGCTGGTCTGCTTGTGCCGCCATTTCCTGGCTGATGCCATTTCCTTCATTCCCCATAACCAGGATAAACTGATCGGTCTGAGAAAGCTGACGGTAGTCAATGGAAGCTTCTGAAAGCGTCGTTGCGAGAACTGCTAGATGAGAGTGCGCAGCTCGCTCCAATAGTTCTTCTCGATCCAGTTTCCAGATAGGAATATGGAAATGACTGCCCTGCATGGATCGAAGGGTCTTGAGACTGTATAGATCAGCGGAGGCTTTCGAAAGCATGACGCCATCAAAACCTGCTGCATCTGCTGTTCGAATCATCGTCCCTACATTGCCAGGATCCTGTACATCCTCCAAATAGAGGAATCGCCCTTGTAGCTGATCCGGAAGCTCTGGCTGCTCTAGAAGAATCTCTGCGACAATCCCTTGAGGAGTCTTCGAATCTGCCAAGAGGCTTAAGATCTCCGGAGTCACGATAGTGACTTTTTGGATGTCCTCTACCCGGTCTAAATAGGCTTCTAAAACAAAGACCTGCCGAATCTTCGCATGATTTTCTACTGCCTCTTCAAACAGATGCCAGCCTTCAATGAGATAAGAATCTGTCCGGTATTTTTTTTGATGTAATTTTTTTGCATTTTTGATTACATTATTGGATTTAGACGTTATAATATTCATAGAACTATTATAGCACAAAGAAAAAGAAGAAATCATACCTCAGATAGATTTCTTCGAGTCAAGGAGGTCGCACATGCAAAAGGTAAAAATGATTGCCCAAGGACGGGTTCAAGGGGTTGGCTTTCGCTGGGGAGTCTACAGTCTTGCTTTAGAGATCGGTGGGATCACTGGCCGTGTCTGGAATAATGACGACGGAACAGTTGGCATTCTGGCACAGGCAGAGTCTAGTAGCCAAATGGCCAAATTCATCCAAGAAATTCGCAAAGGTCCTACGCCTTTTGCGCATGTGACTTATTTAGATGTTACGCTCGCAAACTTTGAAAACTATACAGACTTCAAAATTGCAAATTAAGACTAGAGAACTATTGTGTATTTTCAAAAAAAACAGTAGAATAGAAAGGTAACATTAAAAAAAAGAAGGAACTATTTGTGAAAAAAAATAAACTTGCATTACTTGCATCGATGGGACTAGCTTCGCTTGTCTTCTTATCAGGATGCGTGAGTGTCGATCGGAAAACTGGAAATCCGACTGGATTGATCTGGAATCTTCTTGGCCGTCCAATGGGCGAAGCCATCAAATTCTTTGCCAACAACCTTGGCTTAGGCTTTGGGATCGGGATTATTATCGTCACCTTGATCGTACGGTTAATCATCTTGCCACTTGGTTTGTACCAATCATGGAAGGCAACCTACCAATCTGAAAAGATGAACTACTTAAAACCTATCCTTGGGCCAATCCAAGAGCGCATGAAGAACGCTAGCACACAAGAAGAAAAGCTATTGGCGCAACAGGAATTAATGGCTGCTCAACGTGAAAATGGAGTTAGCATGTTTGGTGGAGTTGGGTGTTTGCCACTCTTGATCCAAATGCCATTCTTCTCAGCTCTCTTCTTTGCAGCTCAACACACCAAAGGGGTAGCAGATAGTAGCTTCCTTGGCATTGCTCTCGGCAAACCAAGCTTGCTCTTGACAGCAATCGTAGCAGTTCTTTACTATATCCAAAGTATGCTCTCTCTTCATGGAATTGAAGATGAAACCCAAAAGGAAAGCATGCGCAAAGCATCACTGATGAGTCCGATTATGATTGGTGTCTTCTCATTGATCTCTTCAGCCGGAGTGACTCTTTACTGGGTAGTCGGTGGGGTCATCCAGATTATCCAACAATTTGTCATCAACTACTTGATTCGTCCAAATCTTCGCAAACGGGTCGCTGAGGAATACAAAAACAATCCTCCAAAAGCGACTAGTCACCGCGTGAAAAAAGACGTTACACCAACTGCAACGACACAAATTCAACACAAACCAAAAAACAACCGCAATGCAGGAAAACAACGCAATAGAAAGTAGTACAAACTTCTAAATTCTAGCGGAATTACTTAAGCACCTGAACCCTCTAGTTCAGGTGCTTTTTTAATCCCTTTCAATCAATCAACGAAAAATTTACACCCTCACAAGGGGATTAAGAGCACAAAAAAACAAGCCCTATAGGAGAGCCTGCTCTTTATATTTACGCTGTTTTTTCTACATTCAAAATTTTCACTTGGTAGCTTCCAGCTGGTGTTTCAACAGTGACCACGTCACCTGTTTTTTTACCAATCAAAGCGTGACCGATTGGGCTTTCGTTCGAGATCTTCCCTGCAAAGGCATCTGCCCCTGCTGAACCGACGATGCTGTATACTTCTTCATCTGTTTCGCCAACTTCTTGAACTGTAACGGTTTTTCCGATCGCAACTTCGTCTACTGCAACTGCATCGCTATCGACGATTTCTGCATAACGGATTTTTGTTTCCAAGCTAGAGATTTGACCTTCAACAAAAGCTTGTTCATCTTTTGCCGCTTCATACTCAGAGTTTTCTGAGAGGTCACCATATGAACGAGCGATCTTAATCCGTTCCACCACTTCAGGTCGACGGACCAATTTCAATTCTTCTAATTCTTGTTCCAATTTTTCTTTTTCTGCTAGGGTCATTGGGTATGTTTTTTCTGCCATTATTCTTCTCTTTCTATTATTTGAATGAAAAAGCTGTGGACGCGCCACATGCTTTTTCTAGTTTGAACTTGCTTGTGTCAATTTACTATTGACGTGTTCTTCAACATTTTTATTGTGTTCTTCGTATGTCTTAGCGAAGAAAACTTCACCATTTTCGACATTTGCGACAAAATACAAGTAATCGGTCTTACTTGGGTTCACCGCCGCTTCGATCGCTGATACTCCAGGGTTATCCACTGGGCCAGGCATCAAGCCGGTATTCTTATAAATATTATAAGGTGAATCCAGCTCTGTATTGATCGTTGCATCTTCTTTTAAGGTCGTCTTTTGACCAAGTTTCCCTTCTGCATAAAGAATTGCAATATTACTTTGCAAAGGCATGTCTTGGTTCAAGCGGTTATAGAAGACACTCGCGATATCTTTGCGGTCCTGATCCGTCGCCCCTTCTTTTTCAACCAAGGAAGCAAGAGTCAATACTTCGTTTACATTGATGTTCTTGCTCTCAAGTGTTTCATAGTATGGGCTTAAGTTTTGATCCATTGCCGCAAGCATCTGATCGATCATCTCTTTCACTGTGGTATCTTTCCCATAGTTATAAGTTGCTGGGAAGAGATAACCTTCTAAACGGTAGCGAACACCAGAATCCTTACTTGGCAGATTCGCCAAGAGCTTAGGATATTTGGCCACCATCTTCTCAATAAAGGCATCGTCTTGGACAGCCTTCAAGAAATCTTCTTTCTTAAATGGAGTCTTGCCTGCCTTCTTAGTGGAGACATTGGTGGTGATAGCCGTCGCAATCTGATCGATCGTATAACCTTCTGGAATCGTGACCTTTCCAAGAACTGGAGCCTGAGGAGTTTTGGTTCCCTCTTCTTGCAGTTTTTGGATGATGGTTTCTAGATCCATGCTCTTTTGCAAATTGAAATAACCAGATTTGAAATTGCTATAGTTCTTGAACTTGGTATAGTAGTTAAAGAACTGACCATTTTTCACGAGTCCTTTTTTCTCAAGGATCGCGCCAATCTCACGATTACTTGAACCTGCTGGAATCTCAACCGTTACGAATTCTGTTGCATTTTTATCCATCGGCTTGACAGCTGAATGGATATAGGTCACAGCAAAGATCCCTGTAGCCACGATCACAATCAGCAAAAGGCTGACCACTGTCCGCACAATTCGTTTAGCGATTTTATTTTGTTTCTTTTGTTTTTGTTGGCGCTGGTTACGAGAAGAGCGCGATAAGCTTTCCTCTACCGGTTCCTGACTTGGTTCTTTTTTAGCAGGCTTTGTAAGCTCACTCTTTTCTTCCACAGCAGGAGTCGCCTGTACCGGCTCCACTGGTTCTTCTTTGGGAGCCAACGCAGATTCTTCTACTTTTGGAGGTGGTGTTGCTTCTTCCTCCTCTTTCAGTGAAGAAGGGGTTTCAATGCTTCGATCAGGTAGATCATACTCTTTTTCGATCTTTAGAAGTTGCTCATTGGCCTCTTCTAAGTCTCTGAGGATCTGCTCTTTGAAGCTTAATAACTTCTCACTGTCTTGTGATTTATCAGTCAAATAATTGACCTCCCTCATCATAATCCTTAATATTATATCTTAAAAGATTTAGAAAAGCAATACAAATCGCCTTTCTTCTTTAAAATACCTATTTAATCAAGTTTTTCATTTTCCCAGACCAGATTGTACCAAACTTCACCCGCATATTGGGATTCTGACCGGCCTTCATTGGTAAATCCTTGCTTTTCATAATAAGGAATCAAATAATCATGACAGGTCAAATTGATCCCTTGGCGATTATCTTTCAACGCAATCTCTTTCATCGCTTCAAGCAAAAGGGTTCCCACTCCAAGTCCTTGAGCTTCTTTAGCAATGGATAGACTCGTAATGGAAATAAAGCCCTGTTCTAACTGACTTAGATCTTCAACCTCTGAAAAAGAGGAATCGATCAAATAGCGCTCCGGTCTAACAGGTCCTTCTAAATAGCCTATAATCTGACCCTGGCACTCTGCTACAAGAAATGTCGTTTGAATCTTTTCGATGTGATCTTTTAAAATCTCACGCGCAATCGCTTCTTCTTCTGAGAAATTCTCAAGCTCAATGCGCTCGATGGCATCCAAATCCTGCAGCTCTGCCTGTCTAATGTGAATCTTTTCTTTCATCATTTACTCCTTCTATCGTTCCCAAACCATATGGACACCTCGATCAGACTCAGCTTCATCTCGAAATCCTTGCTGGGAAAAATAAGATAGTAAGTCTTCTGGGCAATCGATCCAAATGGCTTCCTTTTCCTTTTGAACAGCTAGATCCTTTAAAGCAGCGATTAAAATAGAACCATAGCCTTGACCTTGAAAGGCTGGTCTCACTGCTAGTCGCAATACAATTAGGTCTCTTTTTAAAGGCTGGTCTTCTGTCGCCAACAAGTAAGCCACAGCATCCCCCGCCTGCTCTGCAAGCAAAGAAATGGCTTCCTTCGAACCTAGCGCTTCCTCAAGAGTGGCCCTGTGCTCCTTTCCTTCATTGCCATGAAGTTCTTCTTCTAGTAACAGCAGCTGTTCTTGATCAGCTGGGGTGATTGATCGAATCATCATCCTGCTTTCCTCATCTCATACTCCTTCAGTGGACAGATAAATTTGAGTCTGGAACCAAAAGATTCCAGACTCAATCATCTCTTATTGTACACTATGTGTCAAACTAGATAATAAACGCTCAAATGAGTATTCATAGGTTTGAATATCTCCTGCTCCCATAAAGACATAGACTGCATTATCATGGTCAAGAAGAGGAGAAACATTCTCAGCTGTAATAATCGCTGAGCGTTTGACAATTTTTGCTTCCAAATCTTCAACTTTCACATCGCCGTGATCGACTTCACGCGCAGAGCCATAGATCTGTGCCAAGTAAACAGCATCTGCTTGATTCAAGGCTTCTGCAAATTCATCTAACAAGGCAATGGTCCGTGTAAAGGTATGTGGTTGGAAAATGGCCACAATCTCTTTACTTGGGTATTTTTGACGGGCCGCATCCAAGGTTGCAATAATTTCCGTTGGATGGTGCGCAAAGTCATCGATGATCACTGTTCCATTGACTACTTTTTCAGTAAAGCGACGTTTCACTCCAGCAAAGGTCTTCAAATGCTCGCGGACTAAATCTAAATCAAATCCTGCAATGTAAAGCAAACCAATGACTGCTGTAGCATTCATGATGTTGTGACGACCAAATGTTGGGATATGGAATTGCCCCAAATCTTCTCCACGGAAATGAACGTTGAAGGTTGAACCTGTCGTTGAGCGAAGCAAGTTGCTTGCCACAAAATCGTTCGTCTCCTTATCAAAACCATAGTAGTAAATTGGTGCAGGTGAGCTAATCCGACGCAATTCTTTGTCTTCCCCGTAGATGAAGAGTCCTTTACTGATTTGTTTAGCATAATCGTTAAAGGCATTAAAGACATCTTCTAAACTTGTGAAATAGTCTGGATGGTCGAAGTCAATATTGGTGATGATACTGTATTCAGGATGGTAAGGCATAAAGTGGCGTTCATACTCATCTGATTCAAAAACAAAGTATTTAGCGGCAGCAGAGCCACGACCTGTTCCATCACCAATCAAATAACTGGTATCGGTGATATTTGATAAGACGTGAGAAAGCATCCCTGTTGTTGAGGTTTTTCCGTGTGCTCCGGCAACCCCCATGCTGACAAAGTCACGCATAAATTCACCAAGAAATTCATGGTAGCGTTTATAGGTTAGGCCATGCTCATCTGCATAAGCGATTTCCACATTGTTATCTGGACGGAAAGCATTCCCCGCAATGAGGATTTTGTCGCCTTCTAAATTTTTCACATCAAATGGATAAATTTTAATTCCTGCTTGTTCCAAGCCACGTTGCGTAAAGTAATACTTCTCAACATCTGACCCTTGAACTGTATGTCCCATTTGGTGAAGCATGAGAGCTAAAGCACTCATCCCTGCCCCTTTAATTCCAATAAAATGGTATGTGTTAGACATGTTTTCTCCTTAATCTTGATCTAGATGGGTTAAATCCAATTCTTGTTTGATCGGCTGTGGTTTCAACTTGTGCTGATCTTTATTGTATATTTGGCTGGTCTTTAAGAAATCATAATTGTTTTTCTTTTCAGTAGGTTCTGCCACTTCTGGTTCTTCTGCAGATTCGAACTCAGCAAGGATCAACTGATCTTGTCGCAACCGTTTGCTATATTTCAACAATTCGCCCGGGTTTTCCTTTTGGAAAGGTGCTGTTGGCTGACCAGATTTTCGTTCTGAAATAAACGGTTTTTTCCGCTTACTTGTGGTAGCCATTGGCTCTGTAGTCAGGTAGGGAGCTGTACGTTTCTTTTTCAAATCTTCACGCGCACGCTCTCTAGCTTCCTCTGCATAACGATTGGCAGGACTTTTTTTATCAATCGGTTCTTTAAAATCAGGTTTTCTTACTGGCCGTCTTTTTGGTAGGGGCTCTTCTAATGGTTGATGATAGGGATGCTTGGGTTTGGTATTTTCAGCAATTGGTTGCCATTCCAAATAATTTTTATCTACATAATCGCCTGTAATGTTACTAATCAAGTCTGTTTCATCATACAGGTTCATGTGGGGCATCTCTGTTAACATCAACTCATTATCCCCTACTTGAGGAAAATATTTTTCTGTCATGTTTTCTTCCTTTCGACACTCCTTTAATTATAAACTATTCACAGAATTTTTCAAGCTATTCTGATTGAATTCCAAGAATCTCACGAATTTCTTCAACAGATAAACTAGATCGTGTTTCCGTTCCATCTAAAATCGTTGAGACCAAGTGTCTTTTAGATGCTTGGAGTTCCTGGATTTTTTCTTCAATCGTTCCACGGGTGATCATGCGGTAAACTTCAACATTTTGTTCCTGACCCATTCGATGGGCACGGCCAATAGCCTGGTCTTCCACTGCAGGATTCCACCACAAATCGACTAAGATGACGGTATCGGCTCCAGTGAGGTTCAATCCGACTCCTCCGGCCTTCAAAGAAATGAGAAAAGCATGGCGCTCTCCAGCATTAAAGGCATTGGTCATTTCTTGACGATCTTTAGCCGGAGTGGAACCCGTGATTTTAAAGGAAGTCATGCCGAGCTGATCAATCTCTTGCTCTAGGATATCCAACATACCTCTGAATTGGGAGAAAATCAAAACTCGATGGTCACCATCCTTGATTTGACCCAAAAGATCTCGAAGACTCTCCAATTTTCCACTATCTCCTTGATAGTCTTCCATAAAGAGGGCTGGAGTATCACAAATTTGACGAAGGCGCATGAGACCTGAGAGAATTTCAACCTTACTCCGATTTAATTCTTCCTCACTAGAACTTCGAACCCGATCTTGAATTTGCTTTAATTGGGCTAAATAAATCGTTTTTTGGCTTTCGTCCAGCTCATTGTGATAGGTTGTTTCAATCAAGTCCGGTAATTCTTGGAGCACTTCATTTTTTTTCCGTCTCAGGACAAAAGGTTTGACAAATCGCGCAATAGTCTCAGGACTCAACTTTTGAAATTCTTTTTTAGCTGGAAACAGACCAGGAAGAACAATTTGGAAAATGGACCAAAGCTCTCCTACATGGTTCTCAATCGGTGTCCCAGATAGCGCAAATATATGCGGCACCTCAAATCCACGTAAGTGTTGAGCAATCTTGGTTTGGGCATTTTTCATGACCTGAGCTTCATCTAGAATTAGGTATTCATATTGATTTTTCTGGTATTCCTCCACATCCTGACGGAAAGAGGCGTAACTCGTAATGACTACCTGAGGATTGGTTGCAATGAGTTCATCGCGAGTTTGCTTAAGGCCGTAGACGACTGCCACTTCCATCTGAGGAGCAAATTTTGAAAATTCTTGTTTCCAGTTGTAGATGAGACTGGACGGAGCTAGAATTAAGATTTTAGTTTCTTTTTTTGCAACACTGGTCAAAAAGGAAATGGTCTGCAGGGTTTTCCCAAGCCCCATATCATCCGCTAAAACACCACCAAAACCATAATGATTCAGCATAGAGAACCATTTGACCCCGATCTCTTGATAATCCCTTAGGATTGCTTGGATTGTCATCTGAGGGAGTTGGTAATCTTCTGGATGAGTCAGATCATGAGCCAAATTTCGAAATTCTTCTGAAAAATGAACATTGTCTTGATCTGCCAACAAATCAGATAGCTGATAAGCAGCAATCCGGCGAGCTTGTAGTTTCCCACCCTTGCTCATCTTAGCGCGCAGATCTGCTAAAGCGCGACTGATCTTCTTAGTTTCTTCATCAAAGACAAGAACTTTTCCTGTATGGCTGACAAAATAATCTTCTTGCCCCACCAGTGCTTTGAGGACCTGGTCCACTTCAGCTGGATCTACACTCTCAAAGTCAAAGCCAATCTCCAGCAAACTGCCATTAGTTTTCACATCAATTTTTGGACGCTCCACTTGATAAAGATCTAAAAGGCTATCAGAGAGGACAACCTCTCCTAAGGCTTCAAAAGTCGGGATCTGTTTGTGAAAGAATGGATAGATTTGCTCACTTGATAACGGACTTCTTTGAGAAGAAAAATCATCCGTAAAACCTGCTGCTAGCATGGTTGCAAAGACTTCTTGCTCCTTATCAAAATCACTGGAATAAGGAAGATTGAGAAGTTCCTCACGCGTGGTCACCGCACGATCTTCGTATTGAAAGACCACATCTAGTAAAACAGTCTGGTCCTGTGCCAAATCAAAATGAAATTCTGGAGTGAAATCATGGATTAGAAAGCTCGTCGGAGCTGTTATTTGCCCCAGTTTTTTAAACTCTTTTAAACTATAGGAAAGTTTGGTCTGGTCCGTTGGATCAAAATGCAGGCGTTTTTTGCGATCCTGGTCCATTGGAAGATCCTGGATAGCCTTCCATAGAGTCCGCTGTTGGGGCGTCAGGTGATAGAAGACACCATTTCGAAACAGATAAACAGCAGACTCGACGACCTTCACCTGTGGCTCAGTAATGATCAATTCGTAAAAATCACCATGGTCTTCCACCTGAAAATGAAAGAGATCTTCCTCTCCATGGACATCCTGAAAATAGACCTCTGAAAAGTCATACAAGCTATATTGCAGGAGAAAAGAGTCCAAATTCATCAATAATTCCACAGCTTCTTCAAAAAGAGTCGGTGGAAAATAGAGATGGCGCCCAGCATTTGGAAAGAAATCTTGCTCTTTCGATCCACCATCTGTGACCAAGCCTTGTAGGAAATTGATCACATCCTGGCTAGCCCGATCAAATTCTAAGTAAGAAATGGGTTCATAATAACTTTTGCCAATGGCAAAGTGTCCTTCTTTCTGAAGGGTCTGCAAAAAAGCTAGCACATCTCTGATCACATAAGAGCGCTCATCTGGTAAGCGACGAATACGCAGTGTCCACAAGAATTGACCAGAGTATTCGTCCTCCTGCCCAACGGCTGATAAGGCATAGCGGGTCTCTTTCTTTTCGATTTTTGGAAGGACCTGGTCTAAAAACAAACTTCCAAAAGAGACCTTTTCCTGAGTTTCCTCTGTTGCAGTGGCATCTTCTTCAAGACTTGCAAGAGCTGCTTTACCACTGTCATCATTCTTCAGATAAGCTTCTACAGCTGCCAAATGTGTACAGAATTTTTTCTTTTGAAAGAAAGTACAGCTACAAAAAACGGCATCGTCATCCAAACTGTAACGCAAGCTTTCTTCTTCCACCCGAAAATACAGGTATTTTTCTTTTACTTCCTGAAGGGAAACTTTCCCAGCTTCATAGAGAAGGCTCCCTTGTGAACGAACCTTCCCAGGAATTAATTTTGCCATGTTTACCACCTTAGATTAATCCCTTTATTATACCATATTTCAAAGTATAGTTAAAATTTATTCGATCAAACTTATTAAAATAGACGTTTTCAGGCTATTTACTATTCCATATTCCCCACTTAAACAGTCCTTAAAGTTCACAAAAAAATACCCCTCAAGGGGGCAATCCATTCACGAGTTCAGCAGGCAAGATCTAGCAAGCCACACACGGTGCTTTTTGTACTTCAAAAGTGGTAGACCACCGCGCACCAATGGGTGCTCGACCGCCTACCACCTAATAAGATTATAACATAACTTAACTACTTTTTTATGCTCCACGTCTATAGATTTTCCATTAGTCATTTCCTTGATCTTGCGAATTCCCTTTTATTAAGGCGTTTCCAATCATCATGTACAATTTTCCCAAGCACAAAAATTTGATGAAGGACCAAAATATCCCAAAAACAGCTAAGCCTTTTACCAATAGAGAGTAATAACTTTCTTTGACAATCTCTCCATAAAATGTCATCGTTGATGTCATGATCACCCATTCCCAAATGATTAGAATGAGTGAGGCACCATAAAGGATAGCCATCCCCCAAAAGATCAACGAATTTTTTAAAAATTTTCTCACGACACGTACAAGTGCCCATAATCATAACAAAGAAACAAACAAAAGTAATTCTGTACTTGACATCATTTCACTCCTTTTTCAACCCATTTAAAGACATTAGACTTTTTCTTCTACTTAGTTAGTCTTTCAGATGTTCATATAAAAAAGGACCCTTCTTGTCTCTTGCAGTTGACAAAGAGTCCTTTTTACTGATTTTTCAATCATGCTCGAACTTTACCGAACCTTGACCATCCCATTTTCTTCTAACGTTTTTTTCGTTTTAATATAGTCAGTTAAGTCCTTCATTTTCTTATTGGACTTAAAAACTTTGTTCCAAGTTTTTAAGTCCAATTTTGAAAAATCTGTCACTATATGAATCTGCAAATGGCCTGATTTAGATTTTTCAACAGAATAGTCCATTCCCTTGATATGACCATAATTTTCAAGCAAACTATCCTTGGCTGAGTTAAATGCTAATGAATCAGAAACATCAATATCAGGTAGTTCTTTCCAGAGCTCCGTCTTAAGGATCTCATTGTTTTTTACAGTTAGAATAGTCGTTTCATCCCCATTTCCATATGATCCCTGATACTTTTCTTGACGCGTTGACTGACAAGCTGTTAAGAAAACAATGATGAAGCTAGTAACCAAAAATTTCATCAAAACAGTTATTTTTCGCATATTCCCTACTTCCGTTTTCGCGCAATCAAATGGATTGGAGTTCCTTCAAAAACAAAAGCCTTGCGAATTTGGTTCTCCAAGAAACGGAGGTATGAGAAGTGCATCAGTTCTTCTTCGTTAACAAAGACCACAAAAGTTGGCGGCTTGGTTGCCACTTGTGTCGCATAGAAGATCTTGAGGCGTTTTCCTTTGTCGGTCGGAGTTGGATTAATGGCAATGGCATCCATAATCACATCGTTCAAGACAGCTGAAGGAATCCGTGTATTTTGACTCTCACTGATCTGTTTGATCATTTCTGGCAACTTGTGCAAGCGTTGTTTGGTTAAGGCAGAGACAAAAACAATCGGCGCATAAGAAAGGTATTGGAATTGATCGCGAATATCATCTTCCCACTGCTTCATGGTATGGTTGTCTTTTTCAATAGTATCCCATTTGTTGACAACAATGATCATCCCTTTTCCAGCTTCATGAGCAAAGCCAGCGATCCGCTTGTCATACTCCCGAATCCCTTCTTCGGCATTAATGACCATCAAAACCACATCTGAACGGTCGATGGCACGCATGGCACGCATGACAGAATATTTCTCAGTGTTTTCATAGATTTTACCAGATTTGCGCATACCAGCTGTATCGATCATGGTAAATTCTTGGCCATCTGCATCGGTAAAATGGGTATCGATGGCATCCCGTGTAGTTCCAGCAACAGGGCTTGCGATGACCCGGTCTTCTCCAAGGATCGCATTGATCAAGCTTGATTTCCCAACATTTGGGCGACCAATCAAGCTAAATTTGATGATATCTGGATTTTCTTCTTCTGTGTCATTCGGAAGATTTTCGATGATGGCATCGAGCACATCCCCAGTTCCGATCCCGTGGACAGAGGAGACCGGTAGTGGCTCACCTAGTCCTAAGGCATAAAAGTCATAGATATCATTGCGCATCTCTGGGTTATCCACCTTGTTGACTGCAAGAATAACCGGTTTATGGGTCTTATACAAGATACGAGTGACATATTCATCCGCATCCGTGATCCCTTCTTTCCCAGAAACGACAAAGACGATCACATCTGCTTCGTCCATGGCAATTTCTGCCTGATGCTTGATTTGCTCCATAAATGGGGCATCTACGTCATCAATTCCCCCTGTATCAATGATACTAAATTTTCGATTCAACCACTCAGCTGTTGCATAAATGCGGTCACGAGTGACTCCTTCTACATCCTCAACGATGGAAATCCGCTCACCGGCAATCCGGTTAAAGAGTGTAGATTTTCCGACATTGGGACGGCCTACAATCGCAATAGTTGGTAGGGCCATGATTTCCTCTTTTCTAATGAAAGGCGAGATTTCGGTTCAAGAACGCCTCTCTTCGTTTCATAATAGTTTGTGTTTTTCTAGTAGTTTTTTGGTCTCTTCTTGTTCAGGTTGACCAAATTGAGCTGCAAGGCGCTCGCTCCAGCTATCTGTTGCACGCGCTCCAGCATAATCTGCCTGAACCTTGTCATAGGCAGTCACAACTGATAGGTCTTGTTCTTGGTATTCTTCTTCAAAAGCAACCTGCTCCAATGGCAAACGTGGTTTCACTGCATGCTGCTGATTAGGTACTCCGAGAGCAATCCCAAAAACAGGATAGGTATAGTCTGGCAGACGGAAGAGTTCTGCGACTTCTTCTGAACAGTAGCGCAACATGCCGATAATCACTCCACCATAGCCGAGACTTTCAGCTGCCAATAGCGTATTTTGAGCTGCTAGAGCCGCATCCACTGAGGTGATCAGTAAGTTGTCCACCCCTTCAGGATGGAAATCCTGCTCATGAAGTTTGACAGCTTTTTCAGCGCGGTTTAAATCCCCAACAAAGAGGAGAAAGACGGCTGATTGGCGAATTGCTTCTTGAGGAAGCAAGTCGTATAGAGCTTCTTTCTTTTCCTTGCTTTTGACCACAATCACAGAATAAGACTGAAAGTTTTTCCAACTTGATGCCATCTGCCCAACTGATAAAATTTCCTTGAGGTCAGCTTCTTTGATGGCTTCTTCCTTAAAACGGCGAACAGAAAAATGAGATTTCATTAAACGAATGGTTTCATTCATCGACGATTGACTCCTTCCAGATGGATTTCCTTGGCTAAAAATTTCACGCGCTCCATGACCCGTTTGGCCTGCCAGGTTTCATCTCCATTGCGCGAAGCCGCAAAATGACGTTCCAACTCTTCAAAATTAAAGTTAGAAGTAAAGAAGGTTGGGAGATTTTCCTGCATTCGGTGCTGCAAAATCACCTGTAAGATTTCATCTCGCACCCAGGCTGACATCTGTTCCGCACCGATATCATCGAGAATTAAAATTTCGGCTTTTTTCACCTGATCGACGGTTTCTTTGACCAAGCCTGAACTGATGGCATTTTTGACATCGATCGCAAAACTTGGGAAATGAAGTAGGGTAGTAGAGGCCTGACGTTTTTCGGATAAATCATGAGCCAAGGCTGCCATCATGTAGCTCTTTCCTACTCCAAAATCACCATAGAGGTAGATCCCCTTTTGATATTCCGGATAGTTGGCTACAAAATTGGCTAATTCTTCAAAGGCCTCAAATCGTCCCTTATCATCGAGCTCTACCTTGGCTAGACTCGCTTCTTTCAAGGTTGAAGGGAGATTGATCAAGTTGAGACGTTGGTTGATCGCAGCTCGTTTTTGGGCTTCGATTAACTCTGGCGTTTCCTCATAAGCGACATCCGCATAGCCTTCATTCATGGTGAGGATGGGCTTATAACCTTTGGCAATATAATCCGGATCTCCCAATAAGAAACGGTTGCGTTCACTAATGTATTGATTAAATTTTGAAATACTCCGTCGAATTTCTTGTTCAGACAAAGACTGGTCCTTGATAAAGGCAGCAACTTCTTGGTCTGCCAAGATCTGTGCGACCAAATCCTCATAGTTAAATTGACGCGCACGGTTCATGTGAGACATGGTTTGACCTACACTTTCCATCTACTCACCTCCTTGATTCAGTTTTTCTAACAGGCGTTGTTTCTCTTTAGCAAGATCCACCTTTTCTGCTTGACTGGTTTGATTTTGATAGTTTGGTTGGCTCCACTTGGGAACATTGCTGTTCTTGCCCTTGGCTGATGTAGGACTCGTCCCCTTGTTTCCTTGAGCCTTAGCTTGTTCCTGGCGTTCTCGAACTTTTAAAATCGCTAGTTCTGCACTGTTGACCCCTTGATAAGAAAAATCATTTCCTACCTTCACAGCATACTTTTCATTGAGATTAGCAGACTGGGTCTTGTTAAAGGTCAACAATAAGATAATATTGATCACCTCATCTAGTAAGCCTAGATCAGCTAACTTGGATAAAGTCTTGCGTTCGTTCTGCGTAATGGTCGCATTGCGCGCCTTCTTAATTTCCGCTAGAAATTGTAGGCTGGATTTTGCCTTAGCTTCTCTCAGAATGGTTTCTTCCTGACGGCTATAGGACATGCGGGGTTGCTCCTGGCTAGCCTGAGCCAATTTTTGTTTCATTCTCTTTGGAGAGACAATCCGGTCTACAGCTGTTTCTTTCGCTAAAAGATAAGTTTCATACCAGGTCCATTGTTGCTCTTCTGCGATGGCAAAGAGGGCTAGGGTTGCTTCTCCTTCATCCGCAAAACGAAGTCCATCACGCCCCATCATTCGCTTAAACATCTCCATATCAAACTGCTGTTTCTTACTTGGAACAACGGTCGCCTCCCCAGCATCTAGTCCAAAGACTTGCGAGAAGGAAACTTGCCGTCTAGTCCCTAAAGAGCGTGCTGGGAGCAGATCCTCCACGGCCTTTTCCCCAATTTTCTTTTCAAGCAAGCGTTTGAAAACAGCATTCGAAAAAAATTGTTCTGCCTCAAGAGGAGCATGTAACTGAATGGTGATCCCAACTTCTTCCTCATAGAGATCGAGCAAACCCATGGCAATTAAACGATCAAAGGCTAGTAGCAATTGTGGAAATCCTATATTCAAATGATTGAGGATTTGAGCCAGTAAATATTGTTTTTCACCCTGATCATAAGAGGCCAGCAGATAACGATAAACCGTTACCGTTTCCACCTCCAAAATAGGCAGGTAATACTGCTCCAATGCAGCCCCTGCCGGTGGAAGAAGATTATTTTTTAAAAATGCGAAAGGCGTATTGGGCTTCATCTATTTTTCCTTTTTCTTCTTGGTTCCCTTCGTAATTTGTTTCAAGAGGGTCTCTAACTCACCGACATCCTTGAAACTCCGGTAAACACTAGCAAAACGGACATAGGTGATCTCATCTAGATCTGCTAACTCATCCATGACCAACGAACCAATATACTCACTGTTGATTTCATTATCACTTTGGCTGCGAACCTTTTGTTCAATCCGGTTTACAATTTCTTCGATTTCGTCACTAGAAACAGGCCGTTTTTGAGCTGAGCGGATAATACCATTAAAGATTTTATCACGAGAAAATTGCTCGCGTGTCCCATCCTTTTTGACGACCACTAGAGTCCGCTCTTCCACTCGTTCGTAGGTAGTAAAGCGATAATGGCATTCTTCGCATTCCCTGCGACGACGGATAGTGTTCCCATCTTCAGCTTGTCGACTATCCACCACACTAGACTTACTTCCACCACATTTTGGACAACGCATTTGCTACCTCCTTAAACTGTTTTAACACTTCATTTTACCATAAATTGAATCGTAAAGAAAGCAGAAGAACAGGAGAATCCCCTATGCTTGCTCCTCATTGATCCATAAAAAAGAGTCGAAGGACGATTGAATAAAATCGTTTTCCTTTCGACTCTCCATTTATATTAAAGTGATAATTCAGCTTCTAAGCCATAGTGATCACTGACATGGGGTTTGTTTTGATCATCAAAAATGACATGTAGACGCTGGATGTCCCATTCTGGACTTGCAAAGACGTAATCGATTCGCAATGGAACTTGATTATCCGTCCAGCCATCGATTCCAGGACCTACAGTATAAGTCCCCTTTGTTTCTTTGGCTTCGATAAAACTATCTTGAAGTTTTAGCGAACTGGATAGAATCGTTTCATACCCTTCTTGACCAGCAGGATTATTGAAATCACCAGCTAGAATAAAAGGTTTGCCTACTTGGCTGAAGTAGTTCTCAATGCGTGGCCACTCAAATTGGAAACCTTTGTCCCACCAAGAAAGATGGACGCTGGCAACAGCAATCTCTTTGCCATCTACACTTGTATGGGCAACGGCTACTCGACGCGTATGGTAGTCCGTTGGATCATCCATATTGGAGACCAAAATCTCATCCGCCTTCAAAGGTTGACGCGAAAGAACGGCTACCCCCTCATTGAGGTGATCATAGCCAATATGGTTGTAAGCCCAAGTCCAGTAATAGTGAAGACCTTGAGCAGCCAACTCCTCAACCAATACGCGAACAAAGTGATCCTTGTGAATGGCTACAGCTGATGGCAAAGCTTGATAATACTCATCCGTTTTGACTACTTCTGAGGCCATTTCTTGATTGACCTCTTGGAAACAGATCACATCATATTGTGCTTCTAAAATTTGCTCCTTGAGGGTCTCAAATTTTTGCTGGGCATTCTCTTCCATCCAACTATGGGAATTTAATGTTAAAAATTTCATCCCCTGATTTCTCCTTCTTTTCAAATCAAGAAACGGCAAGAGGCCGGGTACACTGCCCCAACCTCGTTTTCTTTGCCGACATCTCTTATAATTCTACTGTTGCAACTGGTGCATTTGCTGCCAATTTACCAGTATGTTCGACCTTAACGGATTTAATCGCATCTGCATTTGTGAAGACAACAATTGTTGAAGTTTCACGACCAGCTGCACGGATTGCATCAAGGTCTGCTTCTACCAAGAGGTCTCCAGTAGCCACTGTTTGACCTTCAGTAACTTTAACCTCAAATGGTTTTCCTTCAAGACTAACTGTATCTAGACCGATGTGAACTAAGACTTCCAAACCATTATCTGTTACCAAACCAAGGGCATGTTTGGTTGGGAAGACGCTAGTAACTTTACCAGCAACTGGTGAAACGATATGGCCATTTTCAGGCTCAACTGCAAATCCGTCTCCCATCATTTTTTGTGAGAATACAGGATCTTTCACATCTTCAATATTGATAACTTCACCATCTGCAACGGAGTGAACTTCATCTGTTACCCCTTTAAAGGTTGCTTCAGCCTTTTGAACTGCTGTCATTTGGCTAGGAAGTGTTTCAGGAATAACTTCACCTGAATCAAGTACGTCTTGGATATCAGATTTCAATACGTCAGCTTTAGGTCCATAGATCGCTTGGACACCTTGTCCTTTCATGACAAGACCCATAGCGCCTTCAGCTTTCCATTGTTCTTCTGTTCCGACTTTTTCAGCGTCCTTAACAGTTACACGAAGACGAGTCATACATGCGTCAACGTCTACGATATTGGCACGTCCACCAAGAAGGTTGATAATGTTAATGACTTGTGAGCTTGCTGAGCTTGTAGCAGCACCTGCTGCTGCACCATCTCCTGCAGGGGCATCATCATTTTGTTCATAGTTACCGTTACGTCCTGGAGTTGCATAATTGAATTTCTTAATCATGAAGTTAGCAATGAAGTACATGATAAAGGCAAAGAGGACTGTTACCCATACAAAGTTAAAGATATCTAATGCCAAACCAGCGTTGATGGCCATTGGGGTACGTGTCAAGAACTCGATTGAACCGAATGAGTGGACACGAAGGTGAACCAAGTCAGCCATTGCAAAGGCAGCCCCTTGAACAAGAGCATAGATGATGTACAATGGTGTAGCAATAAACATGAACATGTATTCAATTGGTTCTGTTACACCTGTCAAGAATGTTGCAAGGGCAGTTGCAAAAAGCATCCCTTTGTATTTTTCTTTTTTATCTGGATCCACATTGCGGTAGATGGCAACCACAATCCCCATCAAGATACCAAATGATCCGATCATTTGACCAACTTTGAAACGAGCTGGTGTGTAAGCATGAAGCAAGTGTTGGTATTGGCTAGGATCAGCTTTCTTCAAGTTGACAAGGTCTGTTACCCAAGCCAACCAAAGTGGATCTTGTCCAAATACAGTTGTTCCTTTGGCAGCACCTGTAAGAACTTGGTAGCTACCACCCAATTGAGTATAGTTGATTGGAATGGTCAACATGTGGTGAAGACCAAATGGCAAGAGAAGACGTTCCAAGGTACCAAACAAGAATGGTGCCAATACTGGAGCTGTTGATTGTGAGTTGGCAATCCAAACACCAAATCCATTAATTCCTGATTGAACTACTGGCCACAAGGCTGCCAAAACCAAGGCTGTAGCAGCTGAACGGACGATAACAACGAATGGTACAAAGCGTTTCCCATTGAAGAAAGAAAGGGCTTCTGGGAGTTTACGGTAGTTGTAGTATTTATTGAAGGCAGTTGCTCCAACGAAACCTGAGATAATCCCTACAAATACCCCCATATTAAGGGCTGGTGCTTCAAGAACACTGATGAAATAATCCGCAACTTTAATCGATCCACCGAAGATTGTATGAACCGTTGCAGCTTTATCAGCTAACATTGCAGATGTCACTCCGAAAACTGCACCGGTAATACGGTTAATCAAGATGAAAGAGAGACCAGCTGCAAAGGCACCCCCTGCACGCTCTTTGGCCCAGCTACCACCGATAGCGAGTGCAAAGAGGATGTGAAGGTTACCGATAACCCCCCAACCGATTTGTTCGAGAATCCCACCTGTAATAACAAGTGGAGATAAATTCGGGTTGATCATAGGGATTGATTTCCCGATTGAAATCATCAACCCAGCCGCTGGCATGACAGCGATAACGACCATCAAGGCCTTACCGAACTTCTGCCAGAATTCAAAGCTAAATAAACTTTTGAATGATCCTTTGTTCATCATTCAACCTCCTTATATTGTTTAAGGCTTTGTTTTAAGAAAACGTTTGCGCTTAATTTGTTTCTAGTATACCATATTTTAAAAATTTGTAAAGCCTTACATCCATTTTTTTCTCCAAATTTTATCTTTTTTAAGCCAAATCCTTTTTAAAACCTATTCTTCCCGAACGCAAACGTTTCCCTTGAAGTATAAAAATATTCGAACCCTCTAAGGGTTCGAATATTTTATTCTAATGCGTCTTGCATGGCATAGCCAATCCCACGAACGGTCTTAATATAGCTTTTTTGACCGGGTAGATCAATTTTCCCACGGAGATAACGGATATAGACGTCCACAATATTAGTCTCACCTGTACTCTCGTACTTCCAGACACTTTCCAACAACTGATCTCGTGTCACCACCCCTTTGCTTCCCATCAGAGTCGCTAAGAGATCATACTCCCTGCGGGTCAAACTAATCATGTCTTTCCCACGATAGACGGTATGGTGTTCCACATCAATGCGCAAATTGCGGTATGATGTTGGGATTTTCATCTGGCTACAATGTTGGTCAATATAATCACGTCCTCTAAAAATGGCTGTGATCTTATCTACCAAATCGCTGATAATAAAGGGTTTGACCATATAGGAAACGGCAAAGCGCTGAATACTCTCTTTGTGCTCAGCAATTTTTTCGCGGCTATCCAAAACAATCAAAACAGAAGCTGGGCGAATCCGACTGATTTCCTCTGCGAATGTTTCACCAGACATATCTGACAAATCGTAATTAAACAAGATCAGATCATATTTGGTCGCAGCAATCAAGGACAGACCCGCTTTTCCATCTTCGACCACATCAACTTGATACCCCTCTTTTTGAAGTTCCAAATCAATGAAGCGAGCGATTTGCTTCTCATTTTCTACTAGTAGAACTCGTTTGACCATAGAGCAAGATTATTTTTCGTCGTACCAAGAATAGTGGAAGGTACCTTCTTTGTCTTTACGTTTATATGTGTGAGCACCAAAGTAGTCACGTTGTGCTTGGATCAAGTTTGCTGGAAGATCCGCTGAACGGTAGCTATCGAAGTAAGTGATGGCTGCTGAGAAAGTTGGTACGGGTACACCAGCTTGAACAGCAAGAGCTACGATATCACGAACTGATTGTTGGTACTTAGCAGTGACATCCAAGAAGTACTCATCCAAAAGAAGGTTTGCAAGATCTGCATCACGGTTGTAGGCATCTGTGATCTTTTGCAAGAAACGAGAACGGATGATACATCCATCGCGCCAGATAGATGCGATGTCCGCAAATGGCAAGTTCCAATTGTTTTCTTTAGAAGCCACACGCAATTGCGCAAAACCTTGTGCGTAAGAGATGATTTTTGAGAAGTAAAGGGCTTGACGAATCTTTTCGATCAACTCAGCCTTGTCTCCTTCAAATTTGAATGCAGCTGGTTTTGGAAGAACCTTGCTAGCATGTACACGTTCTCCTTTGTAGGCTGAGATGTAACGGGCAAATACTGACTCAGTGATCAGAGACAATGGCACACCAAGGTCAAGCGCTGATTGGCTCGTCCATTTACCAGTTCCTTTGTTGCCTGCAGCGTCCAAGATGTAGTCTACGATTGGTCCATCTTGACCTTCGTCGTCTTTGCGTTTCAAGATATCAGCAGTGATTTCGATCAAGTAGCTGTCCAATTCACCCTTGTTCCATTCAGTGAAGATTTCAGCCATGTCTTCTGCAGAAAGACCAAGCAAGTGTTGCATGAGGTCATAGCTTTCTGCGATCAATTGCATATCACCGTACTCAATCCCATTGTGGACCATTTTCACGTAGTGACCAGCTCCATCAGGACCGATGTAAGTCACACATGGTTTTCCATCTTCAGGCGCTTTTGCAGAGATTTCTTCAAGAACGTCAGCTACCAAGTCATATGCTTCTTTTTGTCCACCAGGCATGATAGAAGGACCTTCAAGGGCACCTTTTTCACCACCAGATACACCTGTACCGATAAAGTTGATCCCTGAGTTCGCCAACTCTTCATTACGACGGATGGTATCTTTATAGAAAGTGTTTCCTCCGTCGATCAAAATATCACCTTTATCCAAATGTGGAAGAAGTGCTTGGATAGTTGCGTCTGTACCAGGTCCTGCTTGAACCATGAGCATGATACGACGTGGTTTTTCGATTGAGTTTACGAAGCTTTCGATATCATAGCTTGGCACAAAGTTTTTATCAGGATGGCAAGCAATCACATCTTCTGTTTTTTCTTTACTACGGTTAAAAATGGCAACTGTGTAGCCACGAGATTCGATATTAAGGGCAAGGTTACGACCCATTACGGCCATACCAACAACACCAAAGTTTGCTTTAGTCAT
This sequence comes from Streptococcus parasanguinis, assembly GCF_015557775.1. Taxonomy (GTDB): domain Bacteria; phylum Bacillota; class Bacilli; order Lactobacillales; family Streptococcaceae; genus Streptococcus; species Streptococcus parasanguinis_AA. The sequence continues at coordinate 61,282 of NZ_JADNOY010000004.1, forward strand.
GTGACACTCCTCTTTATAGTTTGCATTTATTCTACCATTTTTCCTCCTCAAAAGAAAGCAGAAAATAGCTTCCCGCCTTCTCCAAGAAGGAGAAGATCATGCAAGTCATTTGATCTTCAAAACAAAAGTGCCCGAGAAACAGTTCTCAGACACTTCTTGATGAATAGCATTAATCTTCTTTAGAAGCTAACTCCTCTGCTTCAATGACCGGTTGTTCTCCTTCTTTGAGTTTATTGACCGTCATATTGACCCCAAGAGCTCCTGCTAGCAATTGACGAATATCAAATCCGGCTCCTTGAGAGACTTGGTCGATACTTTGCATAATATCGCCCACCATCTTAGAAGCATTGCCTTCCCCGTACATGGTGATCTTATCAACCTTGGTTAATGGTTCTGCGACAGCACGCGCAATTTCAGGCAACTTGTCAACGACCATTTCAGTAATGGCAGCTTCTTGCATTTTCTTCATGGCTTCGGCCTTTTGGTCCAAACCTTTGGCTTCAGCTTCTAGTTTCAAGCGAATGGCTTCAGCCTCGGCACGACCTTTAGCCTCAATAGCTTCGGCCTCTTGCAATTGGGCAAATTTCTCAGCTTCGGCTTGGGCTTTTCGAGCTTCGGCTTCTTTTTGTGTTTCGAAGAGTTCTGCTTCCGCCTTGCGTTGGCGTTCAATCAATTCTGCTTCTGCAGCTTGTTGACGCGCATATTTTTCAGCTTCAGCTTGTTTGCGGATGTTGGCATCCAATTCTTGCTCACGAACCTTAACTTCGCGCTCTTTGACTTCCGCTTCTTTTTCCTGTTTCATGATATTAGCTTCGGCTGCCACGCGCTCTTGTTCACGACGTTGCACCTCTGCCTCAATCCCTTTAGCGGCATCCGCTTTTGCTTGGGCAATATCTGCTTCTTGCTTGAGGGCTGCTTGTTTGAGTTTTAATTCGTTTTGTTTTTGCGCAATTTCAAGATCGGCTGCGACGCGTTTGTCGTTAGCCAATTTATCTTGTTCTGCTTCAACTTCCTTGCGTTCACGTTCTGCTTTGGCTTTGGCAATCAAGGCATCTTTCTTAATGGTTTCAACATTTTCAATCCCGAGGTTATCGATGACTCCCCCTTCATCAGAGAAGGATTGAACCGTAAAGGCGATGACTTCTAGACCCATTTTTGCCAAGTCTGGTGCTACGTTGTCCTGCACTTTTGAGGCAAACTCTTGACGGTCATTGACCATCTTACGGAGCTCCATCTGACCGATCACTTCCCGCAAGTTTCCTTCCAAGACATCTTGGACAGAATTGGAAATATCTGTCGTATTCCAGTTCAAGAAGTTTTCTGCAGCCCGGGCAATCATTTCATCGGTTGTACCGATTTTTAATTTAACAGCTGCATCGGCACGGACGTTAATGAAGTCCAGTGTTGGGACTGCTTCTGACGTCCGAACATCTGTCGAGAATTGCTCAATATCAAGATAAGAGCGTTGTTCGACAAAGGGAATCATAAAGCCTGCTTTCCCACGCAAGTGACGTTGCTTCCGAAGACCGGTAATGACCACGACTTCGTTGGGTTTAGCATTGACATACCCTTTGACCAACAAGATCAATACAAGAATGGCTACGATTACAACAGTAATCAACCAACCTGGAATAAAGTATCCATACTTTTTCTCCTTTTTTAGAGGTCTCCCCTCTGTTGTTTATTAATCCTAGTATATCAAAAGAAGGCCTTTCCTCAAAGAAAAGACCTGTATTTATGTCTAAATTTATCAAATGCAATCTCTAGCTTATTCTTCGTCAAACAAGCCATTTAGACCGGCGAAAGGACTGTTTTCTTCTTTCTTAATCGCTTGAGCGGCTTGGTATTCTTCTTCGGATAGGATTTTCCAATCATTGCCTTCAATAAAACCTTGTCCAGCCTCTTCTTCTGGAGTGAGAACCTTGAGAGGAATATTGAGCAGGATATTATCCGCTACGCTTTCACTCAGGTCAATCTTCCCACCTTCGATTGGAAGGATCAAGTCTTCCTCTAGGGCCTCGATATCTGCGTCAGACTGTACATCCTCCGCAAACACCTCTGTTACAGGATAGCTCTCTTGAAGCTCAACAGGCTCCATGCTTCGGCTAGATGCCAAAACGATGGTATAGGTCAACTGGTAATCCAAGACATAGAGGCCTGTATCATAGGCTACTCGTCCTGTCGCTGTCACATTCTTTAAATCAAGAATTTCTGGATTACGCTTTTGCAATTCTTTGAGCAAATCCAACTCTTGATCAAAGGCTAGTCCTTCAGGATTTTTACGGATTTCTTGTGTAAATAGGTTCATTCTTTTGTCCTCAAATCTTCTAGATACTACTAGTATATCATGAAGCTGCCCCTCAACCAAGAAGTCTCCTCAAAAATTTGTTATAATCATGAAAAAAGATACAGTAACTAGGCCAATTGGTGTTGTACACAGGGTCCCACCATCTTTTGGACAAAAGAGGGTCACTGGCTAGGGCATTGTTAGATAGAGGAGAATTCATGAAAGAAATCGGAGCTGTTTTTCGGCAAATACGTGAAAGTCGCCACATCTCTTTAGAGGAAGCTACGGGTGGCGAATTTTCGCGCTCCATGTTATCTCGATTTGAAAGAGGAGAAAATGACCTGACGACCCAACGGTTTTTTCAGGCTTTGCAACAGATCAAAACCAGCCTCAGTGAGTTTTCTCATCTAGCTGGAATCGATCAGCACTCCTTTATTCCCAAATTGTTGAAAGAGCACTATGAAAACATGAGCTTGGAACACGACCAAGACTTGTACCAAAGCTACCAGCAAGCCTACCAGAAAGATCACAAAAAAGAAGACTTCTTAGCCAGCATTATTCTCAAGGCCAAAATACTTGGCTTCTATCCTGAGGTAGAGTTGGCTGCTAGCCAAGAGGAACTAGATTTCCTCTATGACTACCTCTTCTCTGTCATGGTCTGGGGAAATTTTGAGTTAAGCCTATTTTCACTGACCTCTCCTCTTTTCTCTAGTCAGCTCTATCGACAATACACAGAGGAGTTGGTCCAACGGGAGGATTTCAAGCTTCTCCTAGATTCCTCTCGTCCTGCCATCAATTCTATTTTCCTTAATGGCTTTTTTCTCGCCATTAATTCAAATGAATTTGAAGATGCATCTTTTTTTGATCACCTAATTAACGACCACTTTTACTCTGAGAACGAAGCCTACCTTCGGACGGTTTATCTCTACGCCAAAGGAGAATTTCTCTATCGAAAGGGAGAAAAAGAAATCGGTCTTGAAAAGATGGAACAGGCCATCCAGGTTCTCTCTATTCTGGATTGTAAGGACAGTGCCAACTACTACAAACAGGGCCTGCAAGAACTGATCAATAAATCCTAAAAACTCACAGATCTACTCTGTGAGTTTTTGTTGAAAATATGCAACATTAATTTTTTCTTGCTTTTTAGGTTTACAATAGGACTATCAAGTAAAGAAAGAAGGTTCTTCCCATGATGACCAAACTAAAAAACCACTTCCTCCGCTTTCTTCTCTCACATACTAGCGTTTATCTGAAGGATCAGGAACTTCTTCTCTCTGATGATGAGAAACTAGACCTCTTCAAACAGATCGTTCGATCTATCAAACAAGTCCTAGCAACTGATCACGTGAAGGAGGAAGGCTTATGAAACTCTTAGCTCGTAATAAAATTTTTGCCTTACTCAGCCTTTCTCGCTTTTTGAATACCCTTGGTGCTGCCATCTACAATCTGGTCTTTGTGGTCTTTGCCGCCAGCATGCCTCAACCTAGTCTGGCGGTTGGCATTGCCAATCTCATTGTATTTATTCCCAGCCTCTTTACCATTTTTGTTGGCATGAAGGCTGACCACACTAAGAAAAAAGCTAACTGGTTGATCCGCATCGGCTATCTCCAAGCGATGCTCTTCATCCTTATTGCGCTCATGACCAAGATTCCGGGTTACCTAGCCTTTTCGATTGTTTGCTTTTTAAACATCGTTTCAGATTGTTTGAGCGATTATCGCGGAGGCTTGCAACTCCCCATCATGAAAAAGAACATCCCCGACGAGGATTTGATGGAAGCCTATTCCTTCAACCAACTACTTAGTATGGTCTGTTCGATTTCTGGACAAGCTCTAGGAGTTTGGCTGCTAGCTATCAGCCATCAAAATTTTGCTATGGTCGCTTCGATCAATGCTGTGACTTTTCTCCTGTCTTCTACTTGTCTTCTGATGAGAAAAAAGCAGCTGACACATGCTCCCGTCATTGAGCCCAAAAGTAAGAAATCTTTGGTACACGAATGCCAAGAGATGTATTCCAATGCCAAAAATATTTTTGCAGATGAGGAGGTTCACCACTTTGGCAAGTTGCTCTTCTCATTGGTTCTCATCAATGCCCTTGGGGGATCCATCTCAGGTATCTACAATTTGCAACTGCTTCACTCCCCCTTCTTTCAGTTGAGCTTTAGCCAATCCCTCTTGATCTTAGAGGCAGTGACTATTTTAAGCATGGTCTGGGCTAGTTTGACACCCCACGATTATTTTTCCAAGCAATCGCTCCACCATATCCTCCTGTGGATCGCAGGTGGGCTGACCATGCTTGGGCTCACAAATATCCTGGTACACTGGGATTTCCTTTCCCTTCTACTCATCACTTTCCTTGGTTATCTTGTTGCAAAAATCAACCCAAAAGTTTCCAGTCTCTTAATGAGTAAATTACCCGCTGAAAAATTAGCTTCTACTTCTAGCTTTTTGGGACTGATGGTCAGCTTTGCCATGCCACTTGGGACAGCTCTCTTTTCTAGTCTAGCTATCTGGAGCCTTCCCCTAGCTTGGGGGACCTTTGCCATCCTTGGTTTCACTACCCTCCTCTTAACAACTAAATAAAAAACCCACCATTGGGTGGATTGAGCTTAAAGACAAAGTTATCTTAAAAACTTTCCTTAGGTGAGAACGGACGTCAGCGAACTTCGAAGAAGTTCCATGACTTAGTTTTGGACCCAAGGTTCCAAAACTAACGAGTGCTAGAAACATAATTGTTTCTAGCACTTTTCTCACGGCGGAAAGTTTCAATAGATGAGTTAATAATTCTAAAGAATAAATTTCTTTTATTTGTATAGAATTTATTAGATTTATAAAGAAAAACAGTTTTCCCACACTCTCAATCCTGCTAATGATGGATTTTTTACATTTTTCTTAGGCGAGCCACCCGCTCAGCAATGGGTGGGTGGGTATAAAAGAGTTTTTGCAAACCGGATTCTTTTTTTGGATCGTTGATAAAAAGAGCACTGCTCGCATCATCGACATGTCGTTGCATTGGTTCGCTATTGTCTAGTTTTAACAAAGCATTGATCATCCCTTGAGGATTCCGTGTCAATTCAACACTTGAAGCGTCTGCTAGGAACTCCCGTTGACGAGAAATGGCTAATTGGACCAAGGTCGCTGCTAATGGCGCTAAAACGATGGCAAGCAAGGAAAGGATCAACATAATAATCTCCAAACCACTGCTACCTTCTCGATCATCGTTCCGGCTACGGCCGCCGCCCCACCACATCATCCGCCCACCAATGCTAGAAAGCATGGTGATGGCACTAGCAAGGGCAACTGCAATCGTAGAGATGCGAATATCGTAATTGCGAATATGGCTGACTTCGTGTCCGATGACTCCCTCCAATTCCTCACGGTTCATCACAGCTAGAAGACCTGTCGTTGCTGCAACAGCAGCATTTTGAGGATTAGACCCTGTCGCAAATGCATTCATAGAAGGATCATCTACAATATAGACCCTAGGCATGGGGATCTGGGCTACCATAGCCATATCTTGTACAATATGGTAGAGTTGAGGGGCTTGCTCTTCCGTTACCTCATGCGCCCCATTCATCCGCATGACAACTTCGGTGGATTGAAAAATCATGCTAAAGGCATAGATTCCACCAATAATCAAAGCTAGGATGACGCCACCAAGGGAGGAGCCTAACCAGAGGTAACCAACGGCTGCTCCGATAAGAGCTAAGAGTATGAAAAAAGCAATAAGGAGAATCCAAGTTCTCCTTTTATTGCTTGCAATTTGGTCAAAGAGCATATTAGTCTCCTAATCCGCTAAAGTCCACCTTTGGTACTGCTTTTTCTTCTTCAGGCACTTGAAGAAATTCAGCTTGTCTGAAGCCGAACATTCCAGCAATTACGTTTGTTGGGAAAGTTTCCAACTTGACATTGTAATTGCTTGTGACACTATTGTACAATTGACGAGCATAAGAAATTTTGTTTTCTGTGTTGGTCAATTCTTCTTGCAATTGCATGAAGTTGGTGTTGGCTTTCAAGTCTGGGTAGTTTTCAGCCACCGCAAAGATGCCTGCTACTTGACGGGAAAGAGCATCACTGGCTGCCATTGCTTCTGCAGGTGAAGAAGCTTGCGCTACTTGTTGGCGAAGTTGAGTGACCTTAGCAAGGGTATCCCCTTCGTACTTGGCATAGCCTTTAACGGTTTCGATCAAGTTTGGAATCAAGTCATTTCGACGTTTCAATTGTACATCAATTTGACTCCAAGCTTCGCGAGTTTGCATCCGGCTTTTCACCAAACCGTTGTAAACTCCTACTACAATCAACACAAGGACCACAATGATCCCAAGAATAATCCAAATCATTTTATTGAATTCCTTTCATTTCTTTCTACCAGTATATCAAATTTCCCTTATTTTGTGGTAAAATAATAGCATGAAACCAGAAGAATTTTATGCCCGTTTAGCCGAACTCGGCTTTCCATTAACTGATCGTCAAAAAGAGCAATACGAACGCTATTTTGAGCTCCTCGTGGAATGGAATGAAAAGATTAATCTCACTGCCATCACCGAAAAAGACGAAGTCTATCTCAAGCATTTTTATGATTCGATCGCACCCATTTTACAGGGCTTGATCGAAAACCAACCCATCCGTCTCTTGGATATCGGAGCTGGCGCCGGCTTTCCAAGCCTTCCTATGAAGATTCTTTTCTCTGAACTAGATGTGACCATCATTGATTCCCTTAATAAGCGGATCAATTTTCTCCACTTGCTGGCTGAAGAGTTAGGTTTGAGCGGAGTTCATTTCTACCATGGACGTGCGGAGGACTTTGCGCAAGACAAAAATTTTCGTGCCCAATTTGATATCGTAACTGCCCGCGCGGTTGCCCGCATGCAGGTTCTCTCTGAACTGACCATCCCTTACTTGAAAGTAGGAGGACGTCTTCTTGCTCTCAAGGCCAGCAATGCTCCAGAAGAGTTGGAAGAAGCCAAAAATGCCCTCAACCTGCTATTTAGTAAGGTTGAAGACAATCTACAGTATGAATTGCCAAATGGGGATCCACGCTATATCACTCTTGTCGAAAAGAAAAAAGAAACCCCCAATAAATATCCAAGAAAAGCGGGCATGCCTAATAAAAGGCCATTGTAGTAAGATACAAAGGGCTAAGCGGATAAAGTCAAAATAGGGAATTCGACGCAGAATCCAAAAGATTCTAGGAGGATTCATCTTTTTGACACAATCCGCAGCCCGTGTTCATTTCAGTAAGATACAAAGGGTCAAGCGGATAACGTCAAATAAGAGGCTGGGACAAAAGTCCTAGCCTCTCAATTATTTTTGGATTGTCAAGCAAGACGCAGTGGTTGAGTGGGCTCTACTACGCTGATTTCATCAGCTTTTACAGTCCTACTCAACTGTGCGGAGGTGGGACGACGAAATCGAATTCTAACGAATTACCGATTTCTGTCCCACTCTCTTTTTTATTTTTGTTTCAATTCTGTTCGCATGGCTTCTTGTTGCTCTTTTGTCAGATGAACGCCCTTACTTGCAACAATCTGGCTAGAGACTTTGTTGGCAAAACTTAAGGCTTGCGTCATATCTAAACCTTCTAAACGAGCGGATATAAAGGCTCCCACATGGCTATCTCCAGCACCTACTGTATCGACAACTTCTGTTGGAAAACCGTCTGCCTCATACCAGTTGCCATCATAGGCAACCGCTCCTTTTTTACCCAAGGTGACAATGACCAATTGCCCCGTTCTCTGATACAAGTGTTCGATGGCTGGCTGGATCTCTCTGCACCCTGAAAAAGCCAGTGCTTCAGCCTCATTAACATGGAGAATAGGATGCAGATCATAAATTGCTTCCAGTCGATCCTTTGGAATCAAGAGTCCGCGTGGCCCAGGTGCGAAAATCACCTGGCCTTCTAGTTGCGAAACAGACTGGACCAATGCAAGACCGGTTGGCTCCTCGACTTCAAGGCCACACAAGTAAATGTAATCAAACGGATCCGTCTCGATCTCTTTTAGCCACTCTGCTTGGAAGCTATACTCCACTCCGTGGTCCGATAAGAAGGTCCGCTCACCATCAGACTCTACAAAGCAATAACAGCAACCATTGGCCCCTTCTAATGAGATGCTAGAGGAAATCCCTAATTGGTTCAATTCTCTCCGAATAAAATCACCATATATCCCAGAACCGACTGGCGAGACAAACTGGTAGGGTTGCGACAAAAAATGAAGAATATTGACGACATTAAAGGCACAACCTCCCACAGACCATTGCTGGTGATCAATATGGGCATCTCCTTCACGACTTGGCAAACGATCCAAGTAAATCATCACATCACAAACTGTAGAACCAATAATTAAGGCAGCTGTCATCTTTTTCTCCTTACTTTGCCTTCTATTATACCAGAGGAAAGATAAAAAACAACCAACCCCTTGTGGAGTGGTTGCTTCTCTTCTTAATCACGATAAACGGGTTGAGGACCAAAGGTTTGGGAAACCGGCATGATTTCAATCCGATTGACATTGACATGCTTGGGCTGTTGGATCAACCAAGCTACAGTGTTGGCAATGTCTTCCGGCTGAATGGCATGGGCATCTCGATAGAGGGCTTCTACCCGTTTTTCGTCTCCTTTAAAGCGAACAGAAGAGAACTCTGTCCCTTCGCAAAGACCGGGTTCAATATTGCTGACACGAATCTTCTTGCCAGCTAGATCCGCCCGAAGATTGAGGGAGAATTGCTTGACAAAAGCCTTGGATGCCCCGTAAACGTTGGCCCCTGGATAAGGCACAGTTCCTGCTGTAGAGCCCAAATTGATAATATAGCCATCATTTCGTTCCACCATCTGGGGCAAGATTTTCCTTGTCAGATAGGTCAAGCCGACAATATTGGTCTGAATCATGGTCAGCCAGTCTGCGACCTCTGCTTCATAAGCTGGGGCGAGGCCTAGGGCCAAGCCAGCATTATTGACCAAAACATCCACTCTCTCCCAAGCTTTGGGCAAACTGGCAAGTTCACGATCTACCTGAGAAAGATCCGTCACATCCATTTGCAGGGGATAAAAGGCTTCTCCCAACTCTTCTTGAAGGGCCTGTAATTTATCGATGCGTCTAGCTGACCCGATCACACGGTATCCATCTGCTACTAAGCGACGGCAAATCGCTTGACCAAAGCCAGCTGAAGCTCCTGTTACTAAAATCGTTTCTGACATGTCATTACCTCCATGGATTGTAAAAACGTCCCTGATTGACAAAGATCAGGACAATACTCAAGACCAGAACAGCTATGGCTGATAGAATCATCCCATAATCTTTCATTTCCATGGCTTGATGAGAATACCAGGTCCGCTTTTTATTTTTACCAAAACGACGTAATTCCATAGCCGTAGAAATGCTGTCAATCCGCTCAAGTGAGCTAAAGATTAAGGGAGAGATGATTTGCAAATTGCCTTTGATCCGCTGGATCAGCTTGGCCTTTTTGGACAACTCCACCCCTCTGGCTTCCTGAGACAATTTAATCGTTTGATATTCTTCTTGTACGTCAGGAATGTAACGCAGAGTCAAGCTGACAGAATAGGCAATCTTGTAAGATACGCCAATTTGGTTTAGACTTGAAGCAAACTGACTAGGATGGGTCGTCATCAAAAAAATCAAGGCTAGAGGTATGGTACAGACATACTTAAGAGCGAGATTAAAAAGATAAAAGAGTTCCTGCGAGGTGATACTATAGGAACCCCAACCCTTCATCAGTACCGTCTTTGCCCCGTAGATCTCTACACCATACTGAGGGGCAAAGAGATAGACCATGACAACATTTAACAGTGCAAAAACTAAAGCAAATGCAAGTACAAATGAAATATCCCGAAATCGAATACGAGCTGTAGAGAATAAAAGCAAGGCGCCCACACCAATTCCTAGAAGGAGCCGGGTATCATAACTCAACATGGCCGCAAGAGATACAAAAAGAAGAAAGAGTAACTTACTCGCACCTGAAAGACGATGAAGAAAACTCGTCCCCTCATGGTAGCCGACTAATCGATGCTTCATGACCTGCTCCCTTCTGTTGCATATAAAACTGCGTTAGCGCCAAGGGATCCATTCCTAATCGATTGGCTAAGGCAAAAATCGAAGTCTCTTTGAGATTAGCCTCTTGTAAAATATCCGGATGAGTGAACAGCTCTGCAGGTGAGAGATCTGCTAGAATTTGTCCATCTGATACTACAAGGGCACGATCAGAATAATCCAACATCAGTTGCATATCATGGGTAATCATGACAATGGTATGGCCTTTTTCTTGCAAGCTATCTAGAAATTCCATGATGTCAGTGTAATTGCGCTGGTCCTGACCTGCTGTCGGCTCGTCCAAGACCAAAATTTCTGGTCCTAAAACTAGTATAGAGGCGATGGTCACCCGTTTCTTTTGCCCATACGAGAGGGCAGAAATCGGCCATTTACGAAACTCATAGAGACCACAAGTTTTCAGAGCTTGATAGACACGCTCTTTGATATCCTCTTCGGCGACACCCCGCAAGCGCAAACCTAGAGCGACTTCGTCAAAAATCATATTGGTCGAAATCATTTGATTGGGGTTTTGCAGGACATAGCCCACTCGCTCAGCCCGCTCCTTGACACTCTCCTGCTTGATATCTTCACCTCTAGAGGTGTATTGCCCTTCTGTAGTAATGAATCCACAGATGGCTTTCGCAAGAGTTGATTTTCCTGCCCCATTCTTCCCGACAATCGCTAAGCGCTGCCCCTTAGGTATACTGAGGGAAATATTTTTTAAGATAGGATGATTTTCTTGATAAGCAAAGCGAATCTGCTCCAACTTCAATAGTTCTTCTGCTTCACCAGTTTTAGTAAAGGTCGCTTCTGGAATCACACAATTTACATCATCCAGTTGGATATCGTCCAAACGATCCAGATGCTCCAATTGATTGATATCCTGACCAAGCTGGCGAAGAGTTGTTAAATAGAGGGGTTCTCGAATCCCATTTTCAGCCAGAAGTGTCGTTCTCAACAACTCATCTGGTCGACCATTAAAGAGAACTTGTCCTTGATTGATCAAGATAACCCGATCAACAGGACGGTAGAGTACATCCTCTAAACGGTGTTCGATAATAATGGTGGTCGTCCTCTGTTCTTCATGAATCTGATCGATCAGATCAATAATATCCTGACCCGACTTGGGATCTAGATTAGCCAGTGGCTCATCAAAGAGCAGGATCGGACTTTCGTCAATCAGAACACCTGCTAAGCTCACTCGCTGTTTTTGCCCACCGGACAAATCTTGTGGCCGATGATCCAAGAGCTTCATCAAATCCAAGCGTTCTGCCCAACTCCGCACACGCTCTTTCATCGTTCCCAGATCCACCATGTCATTTTCCAGAGCAAAAGCCAAGTCTTCTGCGACACTCAAACCGATAAACTGGCCATCTGTATCTTGCAAAACCGTACTGACCAAATGAGATTTCTCATAAATACTGAGATTAAAGGCTTCTTTCCCCTGAATGAGGAATTGTCCACTACTGGTTCCCTTATAGATATTAGGGATAATCCCATTTAAGCACTGGCCAATGGTTGACTTACCAGAACCAGACGGCCCAACAATCAGAACCTTTTCCCCCTTATAAATGGTTAAGTTGAGATTTTTCAAGGTTGGTTCAGACTGTGCCTTGTATTGGAAGGAAAAATCCTTCAGTTCAATCATTGCTTCTTTCATTTAGTTTGCCTTTTCCCAAAAGAGCGCAAATTGGATGGCTAACTCCGCGATGCGATCCTTGCTATCTAAATCTTCATGACTAGATAAGGTTCGGATATCCCATTTTTCTTCCGAGAGGTGGTCAGCTGCATAGAAGAAATGGCAGAGCTCAAAGCCTCTATAAACTGCTAGGGCTGCCACTGCCGAACATTCCATATCCACACAGATGGCTCCTGCTTCCTTTCGTCGCTTCATCTTGTCGATGGTTTCCCGGTAGGGTGCATCTGTCGTCCACACTTTTCCTGACTGATAAGAAACCTTGTGACTATCCAGAAAGGCTTGGAAGAGAGGGAGGGTTTTCTTGTTTACTTCCACTTCATCACTAGCCGGAAGATAGTGGTAACTGGTCCCCTCGTCGCGAAGAGCAGCCGTTGGAATGATGATGGAAGTCGCTTCGATATCACGGTCTAAAACCCCACAGGTCCCAAAGAGCACCAGTTTTTCCATCCCAAATTGAATCAAATCCTCTATAATCCCCACACAGGAAGCAGCCCCAACGGGTGCATTAAAGGCACCAATCTGTTGGTCTCCAATAGTGATCCCATAGACAACGACTTCAAAATTGGCCATGGAGGTTCTTGCAATGACCTCATGGTCATAATTTTCAAGGAGGCGAGCAAAAGTTACTCTTGAAAAGCAAGAGATGACTACTTTGGGAAATCCTTCAATTGGTTCGTGTAAGTCTTGTGGATTGATAATCGCCTGTCGATTGGCATCAAATTCTTCTAACAGCATTTCGTGCACCTCTTTCATTCTACTTCTAGGCCCCTATTATACCACAATTAGCCTAGTCATTGGTTTTTGATCAAAGGAAGGGCATAAAAAAGAACTGCTCCCAGACGTTAGATTTTTCGGATCAAACGTCGGAGGGACAGTTCACTATGATATTTTTTACTTGTTCTCCAATTGCGCTAATTCTAGCAAGCGTTCTTTGGATAATTTTTTAATTTCAATTTGACTAGCATCTAGCAGCTGATATTCATCTGGCTCTAGCGCTTCTATAAGTTTCTTCAGAGTAAGAGAACCAATTGGATGGTAGTTTTCTGGCTTATCCGGATCTCCATCGATCGCAACCAAAAGAACTTGCCAATCAATGATACCCGCTAAGCCCACAATTTCTACATATTCTGCAGGAACATGTGGCACGCTTGGCAAGACCGTATCCGTATCTTCTGTCAAGCTATAGCTAGCTAAAAATGCTCCTGTCTCCCCCTGTTGATAAAAACGGACTTGACTGAAATAAGCTGCACTATATTGAATCTTCTTGATAAAGGCAGAGTAGGCTTCTAGTGGATGGACATGGTTCAAGACTTCCTGCACTGTATCCCGATCCAAATAGACTGGATGAGCGAAGCCTTGTACTTCAAACTCTTTTAGATCTTTTTCTTTCGTCACATTACCCAGCGTTTCTAGGATGACGACTTCATAATCAAAATGGAAAACAGAATCTGGAGTATAGCTTACGCCGTCACTGGCCACAATCTCCGTTCCTAATACTTCTCCTAGGCGACTGATCCATCGAAGGGCCAACTGCCAATCTTCTTCTATCGCAAAAGAGGGCACCTGAATCTGATAAGACTCTTCCTCATCAAAATAGCGTAACTGCAGAGGAAGACCGCTCTTACCAAATACGATACAGTTCAAGCCTTCAAAATCATTTAAGGGACGATGAAGGGTGGCAGGATCATAGTTGTAGGTTGTTAACCCTTCTACTAATTTAAGAACTTCCTGTGCTGCGAGTACTTTCTGATAGCCAAATAAGCTCTTTTTATTTTTGATTGAAAACACGATACTCATTTGTTTTCTCCTTTGTGAAATCGCTTACCTAAAGTATAGCACAATTTTCAATCAATTTCCATATAAAAACAGCCTGAGCTTTCAGACTGTTTGTTTCCATTATGCAGGTGCTCCATCAAGCGTCTCACCGATAAGGGCTAAACGCTCACGAACTTCTGCTTGTGACAAGTTGTGTTCTTCTACATAGCGATTGCGAGGGTGAACTCGGCACTCATGTGAGCAGCCACGGAGGTACTTGTCTTCGTTTTCTTCTGAGGTCAAGATGCGACGGTTACAGAAAGGATTTCCACAGTTGACATAGCGTTCGCATGGTGTTCCATCAAACCAGTCTTTTCCGACAACGCTTGGATCGACATGGTTGACATCGACTGCAATCCGCTCGTCAAAGACGTACATTTTCCCATCCCACAGTTCGCCTTGAACTTCTGGGTCTTTCCCATAAGTGGCGATTCCACCATGCAATTGACCAACATCTTTGTAGCCTTCACGCACCATCCAACCCGAGAATTTCTCACAACGGACTCCACCAGTACAGTAGACGACAACACGCTTGTCCATGAATTTTTCCTTGTTATCACGGACCCATTGTGGCAATTCACGGAAATTGCGGATGTCAGGACGAATAGCGCCACGGAAGTGTCCAAGGTCGTACTCGTAGTCGTTTCGAGTATCAAGAACAACGGTATCCTCGTCGAGAAGAGCTTCTTTAAACTCTTTTGGAGACAAGTAAGCACCTGTCGTTTCAAGAGGATTGATGTCATTATCGAAATTATCATCCTCTAAACCAAGGTGGACAATCTCTTTCTTATAACGTACAAACATCTTCTTGAAAGCTTGCTCTTCTTCCTCGTCAATTTTGAACCAGAGGTCTTCCATACCTGGAAGGCTGTGAACGTAGTCCATGTATTTTTGTGTTGTTTCGTAGTCACCAGAAACAGTTCCATTGATTCCTTCGTCAGCGACTAGGATACGTCCTTTGAGGCCGATTGATTTACAGAAGGCCAAGTGGTCGGCTGCAAATTGTTCTGCATTTTCAATGGGGGTATAGAGGTAGTAGAGTAAAACACGAATAGGTTTTGCCATAAGATTCTCTTTTCTAAGATTAAATTATCAGAATTTTTCATTCAACTATACCAGTATACTCCCCCAAGAAAGCGAATGCAATTTATTTGACCGAAAAATAAAAGCCTGGGGTTCCAGACTTTTTTACGACAAAAATAAGGTTTCAACTAATTACTCTTCTTTTTCCAACTGATCCAGATAGGCTTCATAGCGTTTTTTCTCAACTTTTGCTAGGAGCATCACAAGGGTATTCACTCCCCATACAATTGGAAGATTCAGTAAAAAGGTAATAGGAAGTACTAGTAAGAATTTTGAATGAAAAGGATTTGACTGATAAACAGCTTGGTTTAATTGAAAATTTTGAGCCCAGATAAACAAGGAAAGAACAAGGGTTACTGCTACAATTCCCATCACATTTAGATAGCTATAATTGATAAATCTCACACCCAATCGTTGACAACGCACCGAATAATAAAATCCTGAGACGATGAGTAAGGCTACCACCATGATTGGACTCAGCCCCACCTTAGATGTAAAAATGGATCCCACACTAAAAACAGTTAAGGCAAGGAAAAGAAAACCAGCTGTCTCAGCCCCAGCCTTATTAGCTAGGCCTTCTTCTCGTTCATCTATGATTTGTTTGTTCAGCAATTGTAATCTCATCTCTTCCTCCTTATTCTTCATCCTCTAATTCTGCCTCGATCTTTGCTTGTTTTTTCCGATTGATAAGAGCAAGTGGTTTTTCAAGCAGATCTGTCAGGATGGCAAAGACGAGAATTTCTAATAGAATTTTGACCAGATACTTGGGACTCAAGATAAAGCTCATTGCTTCTCTCTTTCCAATCACATCCATAGCTGTCACAAGCACAGCAAAGAATAGACCTGATCCTAGGCGACTCAACCAGCTATCTTTTTCTAACATATCTCGAACATCAATCCCTGAACTGATCCTTCTCACAAAGGCAGAGGCTCCCATGGCAATCAGAAGGAACATCTCAGGGAGATAAGCGACTAGGTCTAAGTCCAGGATACTGGATTTCACAAAGGCGGATAGGGCAATAAAGCAGGTCATGCCAAGGACAAGTTCTCCTGCGATTTTTCCATCAAGTAGCATGGTCCGTTCATCTTTTACAATTGGTTCTTTCTTTTGTTTCATATGTTTCCTCTTTCTATGTTAAAACTGTTACTCCCAGAACAGTTGATCCAGCGTCTTATCCAAGGTCTTACAGATAGCAAGGCAGAGGCTGAGGGTTGGATTGTATTTCCCTGCCTCAATCAGGCCAATGGTCTGGCGTGTCACCCCGATGGCATCTGCAAGATCCCCCTGGGTCATATCATGTTCGACCCGGGCCATTTTTAATTTGAGATTTTTCGCCACATGATTTTCCTTTCTTGTTTTTATAGCTTTATTATACACTATATTTTCTATTTTGCAATATATATCTTACATTTTGTAAAAAATATTTTTTACAAAACAAAAAAGCCTGGTTCCCCAGACTTACTCTTCTGTACGTTTAATCTTTTGTCAAACTTCCATCTTTTGTTTGAGTCCGTGCATAAGCAATCAAGAGAAGAGAACCTGCAACAGCTACTGTTAAAGCATTAAACGAACCGGCAACAACACCTTGTAGGAAGACTTTATTGGCACTTTCCTTGTAGATCAAGACATCTCCAACCGGAGCAATCAAGCCCCAGATCACAAGGTTGGATACGATTTGAACAACGTTAAAGACAATTAATTCTTTCTTTGTCACTTCCCCTTTAAATTCACCGATTTGTTTGCGGAAGAAACCAACAAAGAGTCCAAACAAACCACTTGAAATGATCCAAGTCCACCAAAGACCACCTGACATAGCGTCCTTAATGGCATGACCAATCAAGCCGATTAAGAAGCCGACAATTGGGCCAAAGACTACACTAAAGAGAGCTTGAAGGGCATATTGCAACTGAATGCTCGTATTCGGTGCAGGTGCAGGGATTTGCAACATAGCAATCACGACAAAGAGGGCTGCTCCAACCCCAATAGCTACAACATCTTTAATTGAAAATAATGATTTCTGTTTCATTATGATATCTCCTATTAATTTTCCATTTTTCTAATCTCGATATGCCAAGAAGCCCCAACTCCTACATTATAGGCCTTGGCAAAGGATCCCTGGTTGATGGCAAGACCAACACGGTAAAGGGAATTGATATAAAGGATTGGCTGTCCAATCCGCACGTCGGCGAAAGACTTGCCGTAGGTTACTTGGTTTTGATAAACCAGCATGTCATTGTTATAGATGGTCACTTCAAAACGTTCCCCAAATTCAGGTGACAAATGATTGAACTCTTCCCGAGTAATGGAAGTCCAAAGAGAACCAAAGCGCACATCTAGGATGTCAACTGCACCTTTAACAAGATTATCCTCAAGAACCGTCTCAACCACTGGGATTTCCACAATATGTTCGACACTGAGTTCTGGTCCGACTTCTTCAAAACTAATATGGCCACTGGCCAACTTAGCTCCTGTATAGGCGTAGACATCACGCCCATGGAAGGTATAAGAAAACTCTGTATTGGCCCGGCGGTTCTTCACTTCTGAAATCTCACGGATAGCAACAATCCCTACATGTTTCTTGATAAAAGAGAGAGTTCCATTATCCGGAGTGACAATGTATTGATTTTTCGCCGTTTTAGCTACGACACTCTTTCGTTTGGAACCGACACCAGGATCGACCACCGAAACAAAGGTTGTCCCTTCTGGCCAGTAATCTACTGTCTGAAAGAGACGGTAACTCCCTTCAAAAATATTGTAGGGGGTAATATCATGAGTTAAGTGGTGAATTTTAAGGGTTGGTGATTCTTCTAAAGCAACCCCAATCATAGCAGAGACAGCCCCATCCACCAGACCAAAGTCTGACTGAAGGACTAGTAAATTATTGTGCATATTTCTTCTCCATCATATCATTTTCTATCTAGCTTTTGATAGACCAAAGATCCAAGAAGATAACCTAGTAGAGCTCCAAGAAGAAGGGTCAGTAAAAACCAGCTCACCGTTCCTATATTCGACGGTACCATAACGCGTTCAATATAATCCATCGACTTCCCACGTGCTAGTAAAGAAGCACGGTAACTAGACGGTTGGATCCACATCATAAGAATGGGCCCTGTCGTCGTAAAGGAAAAGAGGAGGAAAGACAGCGCATTGCCTAATTTCGACTGGTAGTGACCACGGCCTGCGACCAATTCTGCCAAAAGCCCTCCAACAAGAGCAGGCAGAAAAGCTCCAGCTCCATGACGAGTAAAAAGGAAAAAAGCACCAATCACAAGAGCGACTACTAGGATGGCCCCTGTTCGTTGAATTTTTTCAACATAAACTCGATAGATCCCTCCACCCACTAGGGCAGAGAAGGCTGGAGCATAAAACATGTTCCCTCGATGGTCAACCAGACTTCCAAGTAGGACACCTAATCCAATGGCAAGAAAATACAAGGCTGCAAAGGCTGCAACCTGCTTAAATTGATGTTTCTGTATCATGGCATTCTCAACCTTTATCGATGGCTAATTTTCTTGGATAGGAAATCCCCCATAAATTGGACCAACACAATGAGGATTAAAATCAATAAAGTCGCTACAAAGATGACATCATTGTTAAACATATTTTTACCATAGTTGATGGCTAAGGTTCCTAGTCCTCCTGCACCAACGGCACCCGCCATGGCGGTTTCCCCGATCAAGGAAATGATGGTCACGGTTGTCACACGGATCAAATCTGGAAGACCCTCACGAAGGTAAACTCCGACGATATCCCAGAAAGTGGCCCCACTGGCTTGAGCCGCTTCAATCACACCGCCATCCAATTCAGATAAGACCACTTGGACTTGGCGGGCAAAGAAAGGAAAGACTGCTAGGGACAATGGAACAAGAGCGGCTGTAGGTCCGATGGTATTTTTCAAAAGCAAGTAAGTCAATGGATTAATAAAGGCTAACAAGATAATGAAGGGAATGGCACGGAACAATGAAGTAATCTTATCCAAAATTTGGAAAACGATTCGATTTTCGATGACCCCACCCGGACGAGTCAAGACTAATAAAAGTCCTGTTACCAATCCTAAAAATCCTCCGATGAGAAAGGAAATAACGGTCATATAAAGAGTCAAGTAAATAGCGGTTCCCCATCCATATTGGCCAGACCACCCTAATTTATAAACATTTGGTAAATACGTTTGAATTAATTGGATCATGCTTTTCTCCCATCTTTCACAATAGTCACGGAAACACCTGCATTTTCTAACTCAGATTTAGCTGTTTCCAGATTTTGAGTCTCACCTGATAAGATAACCACCAATTCTCCGACAGGAGTGTGATCAAGGATTTCGATATTCCCAAATAAAATGTTGGCAGAAATTTGGTACTGTTTGTAGATATCATTCATGATGGCTGTATCTGTTACAGAGCCTGCATACTTGAGATGCGCTAAGATCGAATCATCTGGCAAGTTTTTAACAATGGCTTGTTGATTGATTTTCACCATGGCTTCATCGATTCCTGTTGCGACTGTGATGAAGTCTTGGGTCAAAGCATTTTTAGGATTTGAGAAGATATCTAAAACAGAACCTTCTTCGATCAGTTCACCATTTTGCATCACGGCTACGCGATTGGCAATGTCTTTGACAATTTGCATCTCATGGGTAATCAAAACTATCGTTAAGCCAAGCTTTTTGTTCAACTCTTGCAACAAAGCTAGAATTTGCTTGGTCGTCTTCGGATCCAAGGCTGAAGTTGATTCATCAGAGATCAAGATTTTTGGATCATTGGCAAGGGCACGTGCAATGGCCACCCGTTGCTTTTGTCCACCAGACAATTGGGCTGGGTAATTTTCTGCACGGTCTGCTAGACCTACTAGATCCAATAATTTCGCAACTTTTTCATCCTTTTGTTCTTTATTTAATTTAGAATGTTTGAGAGCGAAGGCTACATTTTCTGCGACGGTCATTTGAGCCATCAAGTTGAAGTGTTGAAAGATCATCCCGATATCCCGACGTTTCTCCCGAAGAGCAGCTGGTTTTAAGGTCACCTGATCTCGATAAATCACATCTCCATCAACAGTGATAGTCCCTGCGCTTGGTACTTGGAGGAGATTGATTACCCGAACCAAGGTTGATTTTCCAGCTCCTGAATACCCGACAATCCCATAGATATCCCCTTCATTGATGTGAATGGTCACATCTTTAACGGCTTGGATCTGACGTTTCTTTTGCTGGAAAGTCACATCAATGTGGTCCAGCTGAATCATTGCTTTACTCATAACTTGCTATTAACTCCTTTATCAATTCAATATGGGTGTAATAATCGGCGATTTTCACATTTTCGTCGCCCCCATGATCACGGCTATTGGCATTGCCAATTCCAAAGGCTGCCATCGGCACCTGCAAAGCCTCAAAGACCGTATGCATTGGCCCTGTCCCCGCTGTTGTTGGAAGAACAGAGACTCCTTCTCTATAGAAATCTTTGGCCAGCCGAATGACATTTAAAATCGATGGGGCACTCATATCACTTCGGTAACTCATTTCACCGAGAGTATAGACCAATTCGACCTGATCATAGCCATTTTTCTTCAATTGCTGCTTGATCTTTTCTAAGACTTCCTTGGGATCCAGTCCAGGAACCAAGCGCACCTCCATCTTGGCACGCGCCTCTGCCGGAAGAATCGTTTTAACACCTTGGCCTTGGTAACCAGAGCCAAAACCTTCAATATTCAGGGCTGGTTCAAAATAGAAACGGCGCAGGAATTCTTTTCGATCTTCCTTCAAGATTGGAAGGGTTAGACCATAGGTTTCCGCTACATCTTCTGGTCCTTTGTTGGCATATTGCTCAATCAAAGCTAGCTCGCGTTCATTGGGTTCTTGGATCTGATCATAAATCCCATCCACCAAGATTCGGCCTTCTTTGTCACGAAGACTGGCGATAGCATTTAACAAATACCAAGAAGCAGAGTCCACCACGCTACCATAGCTGGAATGGATATCCACTTCTGCACTCTTCACCACCATATCAAATGTGACGATCCCTTTGCTACCACCGGAAATTTCCAACTGACCCTGATTATTTCGGGTACCTTGTTCCCAAACTAAGAGGTCCGCCCCACGCAAGTGTTTCTTATGTTTGGCCAAGTATTTATCCAAGTCAGTCGATGCGGACTCCTCTGCCCCTTCGATGATAAAGGTGATATTGACTGGCAAATCGCCACTTTCACGAATGTATTTTCGAAGAGCTGTGAGACGAGCTGTGATATGCCCCTTGTCATCATCAACTCCTCGACCGTACATGGTTCCATAATGGACCGATAAGGTGAAGGGGTCTCCCGTCCAAGGTTGGTCTCCATCAGCTGGTACCGTATCATAGTGGTTATAAAAAATGATGGTTTTGGCTTCAGGATTTGGCGAGAAAAATTTTGCAATCACAAAAGGGGCTGTGTAGCTATCATCAACTTCGACTTTGGCTCCTGCAGCTGTAAAAATTTCCCCCAAATAGTTGGCCACTTCCTTGAGACCTACTTGTTGAGCAAAAATGGATTTTTTTGAAATCAAGGTTCGCAACACTTCAAAATAATGTTGTGCGACCTCATCATTTTCAAATTTACGAATTTGTTCCGCTTCTGTTGCAAAAGGCATGCATTCCTCCTAATACACGATAAGAGGTAGAGAATTGCTTCTCCACCTCCTTCATACACTTGAGATCGAATCTTAGAAGACTGGTTGGTCCATTCCTTCTGAAGATTCTTCGATCGCTTTTTTCACATTGTCTTTGTGATAGGCATCGATGATTTCTTTGATTGCTTTTGCTTTGTCAGATTTTTCCCAATCTTTCTTAGCAGCAATCAAATTGTACCATTGTTTTGAGTTGTTGTCTTTCTTTTCAACATAGATCGCTTTTTTGAAGTCAACCCCTGCTTCACGAACGAAGGTATTGTTGATGACAGCAGCATCTACTGATGGAAGAGCAGATGGTGTTTGTGAAGCATCCAATTCAGAAATCTTCAAATCTTTTGGATTTTCTTTGATGTTTGACACGTTAGCCAACTGTCCATCCTTAGTATCCAATTTAATCAAACCAGCTGATTGCAAGACATACAAGGCACGGCTTTCATTTGTTGGGTCATTTGGTACAGCGATTGTTCCACCTTTAGGAATTTCTTTAATTGAAGTGTATTTGTTTTTACCGTTTTCTGTACCAGAGTAAAGACGGATTGGAGCGATGTAGGTATCTGCTACTGCAACAAGGGCATTGTCGTTTTTAGAGTTCCAGTTATCAAGGAAGTTGTAGTGTTGGAAAGCATTGATGTCCACGCTACCATCTTTTACAGCCACGTTTGGTTGTGAGTAGTCTGTAAATTGAGTGAATTCCAATTTGATTCCTGTTTTAGCGTCATCCAAGTTCTTTTGAACTTGATCCCAACGAGCTTTTTCAGTGTCGCTCAAAGTCATAACACCCACTTTTACAGTTGTTTCACCATCTTTGCTAGATGATTTTGAAGAACCACATGCTGCAAGAGCAAATGTTGCAATAGCTGCAAGAGCTGTTAAACCAAGAATTTTTTTCAATTTCATTTTGAAGTCTCCTTTAATTAAATATTATTCTTTAATATCTTTTGCTTCTGGTAGATAAACTCCACCAAAGTATTTTTTAGACAGTTTTTCAAGGGTTCCATTGTCATAGAGTTCCTTGATACGTTTGTTGACAAATTTTTGAAGATCTTTATCTTCTTTTGCAATAATTGGATACACATAAGGTTGTTGGTCGCTTGGAAGTTCGATAACTTTCAAGTTGTCATAGCCTTGATCACGAATGATGGTATCTACTGAGATCCGTTCGAAGATCTTGTAATCTGTACGACCATCCGCTAGATTAGCCATGATGGTTTGAATGGTTCCATCTGTGTATTGCAAGTCAGTTGGATTATCTGAATGTTTTTTATTGTAATCTTCTAATTGTTTAGCAGTAGATGTTCCTTGAACAACTTCTGTTTTCTTGCCACCAATGTCATCCAAAGATTTAATAGAAGAATCTTTTGGTACGACCAATACTAATGGATTACGAGCATATGGATTTGGATAGAGGTATTTTTCTTCCCGCTCTTTTGAGTAGCTAATGTTGTTGGCACCGATTTGGAAACGGTCACTATCTAAGCCAGCGAAGACTGAAGACCACTCTGTTTTGTTAAAGTTTACTTCATATTTGTCTGAACCTTTGAAGATTTCACGCAAAACTTCGATTTCATAACCGGTTAGCTTGCCGTCTTTTTCTTCGTAAGAGAATGGTTTGGTTGTTCCAACAGTACCAACTTCAATGGTTTTCTTACCACTGGCTGATTTACCAGATGAACATGCTACTAAAGCACTGGTTGCAAGGACTGCAACTAATCCTAAAGCAGAATACTTAATCACTTTTTTTAGATTCATAGGATCTCCTTATTCGTTTCAGGCACATAAAAAGCCATTTTAAAAGTATTTTTTAATTTTATCAAAAAAGCATTTACTTGCCCAATATATATTTTTTATGGAGGTGATAGTTTTTCTTTATCACACTTCTTTGGCTTTAAAATACCGCAATAAAGCTTGCGCATTTTCAACATAATAGGGAACCGAAACCTCAAAGGCTGCATCATCGATGGTCATGTGATCATGATGGAGGTCTGGCGCATCCGGCTCTCCATTCGAACCAATAAAGGCAAAGACTCCAGGAATTCGCTCTTGGTAAAAGGCGAAGTCTTCTCCAGCTGTAGAAGGATTTGCTGGAATCACTTCAGCCAAGCCTTGTGAAGCTTCCCAAACCACTTTCGTCAATTCCTCATCATTAAAGGTAACGGGCGGTGTCACACCCCACTCAAAAGCCACATCTACTTCCAGACTTTCTGCAATGTGTCGAATGATGGAAATAAAATGTGCCTTCAAGTCTCTTTGCACACTTGGATTAAAAGAACGAATGGTTCCTTCAAAATAGCCTGATTTTGGGAGCACATTCCAGGTTGAGCCCACATCCAGGTGCGTAATGGACAAAACAGCTGTTTCAAAGGGAGAAACGGTCCGTGAAATTAATAATTGTACATTCTGAACCATGGTTGTGACGGCCGTTACAGTGTCAACTCCCAAATCTGGTCTTGCGGCATGACTACTAACCCCTGTCACGGTAACCTTGAATTTCTCAACCCCTGCCATCATAGCTCCAGCATTCAAAGCAAGTTGCCCTGCTTTTAGCTGAGGAATGTTGTGAAAACCAATAATTCCTTGAACATCCTCCAACAGTCCTGTTGCCAAAACATCAGAAGCACCTTCTGAGATTTCTTCTGCTGGCTGAAAGATCAAGCGTACAGTTCCTTCAAGCTGGTCTTCTTTTTCCTTGAGAAGAGCTGCTGCTCCCAGAAGACTGGTTTGATGAAAATCATGGCCACATGCATGCATGACTCCTGGATGTTGACTTTGGTAGGGCAGATTCGTTTGTTCCAAAATTGGAAGGGCATCGATATCTGCTCGAAGTGCCACCACCGGTTGGCCGGAACCAATTTCTGCAATCAGACCAGTTTTTAGTCCGCTCTCTAAAATACGGATCCCCAACTCTTCTAAACGCTCTTTTAGAAAGGCGGTTGTCTGGTATTCTTGACCAGACAATTCTGGGTGTTGGTGGATATAGTGGCGAATCTCTGCTAACTCTTCATAAGAAAAAGCCACAAGCCTTCATCTCCTTTCAAACTTAAAATTATTTTATCACTAATAGGTGTTTCCGTCTAATTCTTGTTTCTTGGGTTTTGATATAGTTTCAAACTATAGATAAAAACACTCCTAGATACATGTCCTTGGAGTGCCAACTTCCGCATTAAGAAAGATTTCCCTCGAATTTTTCCATTAAGCTATCACTATTATAGGCTTTTTCTACTTCCCATTTGCCATCTTTCTTAACAAAGGTCAACTGGTAGTCGTACCGATCCGGCGTCGTCAAGGGGCGATCTGCAAGAGAAGCCATCATTTCCTCTCTATAGGCTTTGTTTTGAGCCTGATTCGCCTCGATAATCCCTGGATAGTCTTTTCGATGTTCCTGATAGAAGGTCTGCATGTGGTTTAAGATCGTCTTTTCCATGCTGACCGTCTCAGGATTTAGACTAATGACCACCTTGTCCGGGAGATATTGTTTAACCTTATAGGTTAATTTCGCACGCTTAGCATTTTCTTTTTCGTAAGCATCGATAAACTGGTTCACTTCTTCTTCAGAGAATTGGTAATCATGTAGTTTACGAGTAAAGTCAGCGGCAAATTTCGCATGGAAATCACTGGCTTCCTTTTTCAAATCAGTTCCCAAAACAAAAGCATCGTCCTTTTTGACCTTTCGTTGGCCACTAAAGTAAACTTGATTGATGTATTCATCTGCTAGAATAGTGGAAGCTTCCACCTTATCCTCATACTGAGAAGAATCCACCGCAAATTTTAAAGGTTTGGATTTTTTATCAGAGCTATAGGTTTTTCGTTCATACTGCACTTCATATTTTTTACCTTTTTCGACTGGAAAAACGATATAGCCGGTTAATTTTTTATCCTTAGCCAACTGATCACTCTTGAGCAATTGGAAGGCTTCACTTTGGTCATAAATTCCTGACTGCAATTTGACCTTGTTATTATCCGCATCGTAAATGGTGATATCTGAATCTGACACGTTGATAGATTCTTTGGCAACATTTTTAAATTCTAATTGAAGGGCTAAATAGGTTCCGTCTTCTGAGTCATTGAGGACAGGTGGTTTGATGTATTGTCCTCCTTTTAAACTCACCTCGACTTGACCGTCAGATGCAGAGCTTTTCGCTGCTTTTTTAGTCTTTGCTTGCTGCGAATTGGTCTGTTGAGCACCAGTACCACAAGCCACTAAACTCAAGGTCGCCACAGCAAACAGGGTCCATTTAAAAATCTTTTTCATCCTCATCTCCTTAAAAAAGTTTTGTTCTATTTTAACATCTTTTTCTAACTATGTATACGCTATATAGTGATAACTCTTCCCTCAAAGGGCGAGGATTACAAAAAGGCCAAGACTTTCGTCTCAACCTTTTAACGGAAAAATAATTGATCTTGGTTTCACAAGATTCCTTTTTCTTTTTGAATCATGAGATCCTTAAGGGAAATCAAGAGGACCGCAAAGAGGATCATGGCCATTCCGATAAAATCAATGGCAAAGAAATGTTCATTCATAATGGCAAAGGCAAAAAATACAGCCGAAATAGGCTCAATAGCTGCAAGAAGGCTACCTTTGACCGGTCCAATCAGAGTTGTCCCTTTCAAAAAGACCGTATAGGCAAATATGGTCCCAATCACCACTAAGCCAACTAAGCCCATTAGATTATCCATGCTATATTGGCCATGAAAGAGTCTTCTTCCTGTGAAGGGAATCATCACAAGTCCTGGAATGAGCATACCGATACCAATCACCAACATACTTCCCCATTTTTGAATTAACTGAATAGGCAGAATGATGTAGAGGGCATAGGCAAAGGCAGAAACAAGTCCCCAAGCTAGCCCTTTAGGAGTGATTGCCAATTGATTGAGTTGACCATGGGTTGCAATGAGAAAGGTCCCTGCGATGGCTAAGATCATCGAAAAGATTTCAGATACTGTCGGAGCTACTCGGTCCTTAACACAAGAATAGGCCAAAACTCCAATAGGACAGAGATATTGCAAAACAGTTGCAGTACCTGCATTAGTCGCATCAATCGCTTCTAGATAAGTCAATTGGGTCATTAACAAACCTAAAAAAGCAAATAAGAACAAGGAAAGGTAGGACGAGCGGTCTGTTAGAAAGGCCTTTACTTTTTCCTGGTCCGCTAGATAGGCAAGAAGCAGTAGTACAGCTCCTGAAAACACTAAACGAATCGTTGTCAAACTGATTGCTGTAAATCCATGAGCCATCAGGTACTGGCCACAGGCTCCTGACAAGCCCCAAGCGATCCCAGCAATCAAGGTCATGAGCGTCCCCTTCATCGTCTTTGACATAGTCCCCTCCTAAATCTGTTCCTTACTTTTATTGTATCATAAAAGGCCGAAACGAAACGTTTCAGCCTCATATATTTCATATAAATTTATTCGCTTATTCAGGTTGAACCAAAATCTTGATTTGAGATTTATCTTGTGTTAATTCAATAAATCCTTCTTCAACGATATTTTCCAATTTAATTTTCTTGGTAACCAATTTTTCAGCAGAGAAGTAGCCTTGTTCCATCAATTCCAATACTTTAGGGAAAATATGACGGTAGGCAATAATTCCTTTGAGAGATTTTTCTTGGATAGCGAATTCATTTGGATTGATGCTAGCTTCACGTTCCCAGATAGATACGACCATACATTCCCCAGCTTTATGAACAGCTGCAAGGGCTTGACCTAAAACAACTGGAACTCCAGTCACTTCATAAGAAACATCTGCTCCACCACCTGTCAAGCGATGGATGGCTTCGACGATTGTTTCTCCTTCTTCTGGGCGAACAACGATTGCTCCCAATTCTTCCGCTTTCGCTTGGCGTTCAGGAGATAATTCAACCGCATAGATTTTTGATGCTCCTGCTGCACGAAGGGCTTCAACAATCAAAAGACCGATTGGACCCAAGCCAAAGATAACGGCTGTATCCCCAGTTTTCAATGCAGATTGACGAACGGCATAAACAGCCACAGCTGCAGGTTCTGTAAGCGCAGCTTGTTCATAGCTCAAGCCATCTGGAATCACATGGACAATGTCACCGTCAAGGACACAATATTTGGCAAAACCACCATCTGCAGCAAGGCCGACAAAGTTCAAGTTTGGATCAAGGTTATAGTCACCGATTAGGTTATGTTTTGCCAAAATTGGTTCAATCGTCACGCGATCCCCAACTTTGACACGAGTCACATCACTTCCGACTTCTACAATTTCACCAGAGAATTCATGTCCCAAAGTAACCGGTGCTTTTTGACCAGAATACACATGTTCTTCAGTTGGGATGAAGATCGGTCCATCCAAATATTCATGCAAGTCCGTCCCACAGATCCCTGTGAACTTAACTGCCACTTTTACTTGATGTGGTTGTACTTCAGGTACTTCCACTTCTTCGATACGAACGTCTTTTGCTGCATGCCAGCGAGCTGCTTTCATAGTAGCCATAGGATAATCTCCTTTATATTTCCATGATTTGCATTTTCCTTTTCAGGAAACTCAACAAATCCATTGTAAGCCTTTTCACAAACTTTGTCAAGAAAAAACTGAAGATGAAAAAAGAGCCGCCCTTCGACTGCTCCTTCTTACCTCTTCTTGATTCGTGAATTCTCTATTCTCCAGCCCACAATCCAACCAAGGACAAGGAGATAATTTTCAAGCGCACCAATCCCATTGACCGGCAGATGATAGTGAAAATAACTGAAAAGATGATTGGTCCCAATTCCAAACCCACCAATGATCAAGGCCACTAGTACCGTCCGAAGATAAAACCAATCGTATTTGAGATTGACGGCAATCAAGATCACAAGGACTGCCATATTCCAAATCCCAATCTCCCGTTGCCAACCGACAGAAATACCATATCCCGAATGACTTCCCATATAGGATGGAAAGAATAGTTGGAAGATAATCGCTCCAGACATAGCGATAATGACTAGGATAAATAAAACTCTTAAAAATTTGTTCATGTGACTCCTCCTAATGCTAGTTGATATGTAATGGTCTTTCCTATTCTAACACAATTTTATGGATAGTAAAAACCAACCTCTCGGCTGGTTCTTTTTCTATCAATCCTCTTTCAACTTCGCCAATTCTTGGGCAAGTAACTTGAGGGCTACTTGTGGGTTGGCTTGGCCTTTGGTTGCTTTCATTAGGAAACCTGTGAAGGCCTTGTCCGCATTCCGTTTACCTGACTTGAAGTCGGCTACGGCTGCTTCATTGTCTGCGAAGACTTGGTGGATGATTGGTATCAAGACTTCAGGATCTGAAATCTGTACCAAGCCAGCTTTTTCGACGTATTCACGCGCACCGCCACCGTTTTTCGCCAAGTGAACGAAGACTTTCTTGGCAATCTTAGATGAAATGGTTCCATCTTCGATAATGGCAATCATTTCAACCAAGTTTTCTGGTGTCAATTGGATTTCTTCCAGCGTTTTGCCTTGTGCGTTCAAGAATTGTGCGACTTCACCTTGGAGCCAATTAGACACTTGTTTAGCATCGCCACCAAGGGCTACAGCTGCTTCAAAGAAGTCAGAAGTAACTTTCGTCGCTGTCAATTGGTTGGCATCATAGTCAGACAAACCAAGCTCTGCCACGTAGCGAGCACGACGGTCTTTTGGAAACTCTGGCAACTCAGTACGCATTTCCTCGATCCACTCATCTGAGATTTCAAACAAGGGAAGGTCTGGCTCTGGGAAGTAACGGTAATCCGCAGCTCCTTCTTTGACACGCATAAGAATCGTGCTCTTATTGGCTTCATCATAACGGCGTGTTTCTTGACGAATGACACCACCTGAACGCAAGATTTTCGCTTGACGCTCAACTTCGTATTCAAGACCTTTACGGACGTTTGAGAAAGAGTTCAAGTTTTTCAACTCAGTCTTGGTACCAAATTCCTCTTGACCATATGGGCGAAGGGAAATGTTGGCATCCACCCGCATAGATCCTTCTTCCATCTTGACGTCTGAAATACCAGTGTATTGGATGACTTCTTTAAGAGCTGTCAAATAGGCGTAGGCTTCTTCAGGAGAACGCATATCTGCTTCAGATACGATTTCGATCAAGGGCACCCCTTGACGGTTAAGGTCTACATAAGAGAAACCGTCTGTTCCGTGGGTGTTCTTACCGGCATCTTCTTCCAAGTGGGCCCGTTCAATCCCGATTTTCTTAGTTGAGCCGTCTTCTAATTGTACTTCAATCCAACCGTTGTAACCAATTGGCTCGTCAAATTGCGAAATTTGGTAGGCCTTTGGATTATCAGGGTAGAAATAGTTCTTACGGTCAAAGTGCATGTGCTGATGAATATCCATATTCAGCGCCAAAGCAGCCTTGATACCAGCATCCACAACACCCTTGTTCAAGACAGGAAGCACCCCTGGGAAAGACCAGTCGATCACATTGGTATTGGCATTTTGCTCGTTTCCAAAGTGGGCAGAGGTTGGTGAGAAAATTTTTGAGTTTGTATTCAATTCAACGTGGACTTCAAGTCCGATGACTGTTTCAAAGTTCATTAATTGTCACCTCCGAAAATTAGGGGTTGTTGCTTATGGTAATCCGTCGTTGCTTCAAAGGCAGCTGCAGCTTGGTAGATGGTTTCTTCAGAATACTTGGGACCAATCAACTGCAACCCAACCGGAAGACCTTGCGCAAAACCTGCGGGAATCGAAATCCCTGGAAGACCTGCCAAGTTGACTGGAATGGTCAAGAGGTCAGCCAAGTACATGGCAACCGGATCATGGTTGAGCGAATCCAAATCAAAGGCCACGCTTGGAGCTGTTGGACCAAGGATAAGGTCGTAATCCGCAAAGACTTTTTCGAAGTCTTGGATAATGAGGGTACGAACTTGACCAGCTTTCTTGTAGTAAGCATCGTAGTAACCAGATGACAAACTAAAGGTACCTAGCATGATCCGACGTTTAACCTCATCACCAAAGCCTTGGCTACGAGTGTTCACATAGATGTCATCCAAGTTCTTGGCATCTTCCGCACGGAAACCATAGCGAATCCCATCGAAACGTTGCAAGTTTGAAGATGCTTCAGATGAAGCGATGATGTAGTAAACGGCAACCCCGTATTTAGAGTGTGGAAGGCTAACTTCTTCGACAGTTGCTCCCAATTTTTCAAAGTGTTTCGCCGCATTAAGAATCGTTTCTTTGACTTCTGGGTCAATTCCTTCACCGAGGTATTCCTTAGGCAAAGCAATTTTCATTCCCTTGATGTCTTGACCAATCTTAGAAGTAAAGTCGGCTACGCGTACTGGCGCTGAAGTTGAATCTTTAGCATCTTCACTGGCAATGACATTGAGCAATTGCGCATTTTCCTTAACGGTTGGAGCAAACGGTCCAATTTGGTCGAGTGAGCTACCAAAAGCAATGAGACCAAAACGGGAAACCGTTCCATAAGTAGGTTTGAGACCAACAATCCCATTAAAAGCAGCCGGTTGACGGATAGAACCACCGGTATCTGAACCAAGGGACAAACGGACTTGCCCTGAAGCGACAGAAGCTGCTGAACCACTAGAAGATCCACCAGGCACCTTGCTGTGGTCCCAAGCATTCTTGGTTGGTCCATAGTAAGAAGTCTCACCAGATCCACCCATGGCAAACTCGTCCATGTTGGTTTTTCCGACAACAATCATACCTTTAGCTTTGGCGTTAGCAACTGCTGTCGCATCAAAGATAGGCTCATAGTTATAGAGCATTTTTGATGCCGCAGTTGTCAAGATGCCGTCAGTAGAGATGTTATCTTTCACTGCCAATGGAATCCCTGATAGAAGATTATCTGCATCGATTCCTTTTTCATCAATGGCCTTGGCTTGTGCAAGGGCCGCTTCTTCAGCCACCGTCACAAAGGCATTGACTGCTTCTTCACGCGCCTTGATATCGTCAAGTGTCGCTTGAGTCAATTCGGTTGCTGAAATTTCCTTAGAGACAAGGAGGTCGTGCAACTCTTCAATGGTTTTATGGTTGAATGACATTAGGCATCTCCTCCATCTTCTAGGATAGCTGGCACCTTGATGTAGTAGTTATCTTTTTCAGGTACATTTTTAAACAAGCGGTCACGGTCTGTCCCTTTTTCAGCAACATCCGGACGCAATACGGTCTTACGATCAGCCATAGTCGTTGTTGGGGCTACACCGGTTGTGTCCACTTCTTCCAACAATTCCACCATGTCGACAATCTTCGACAAAGTTGTCGCAAACTCAGCTGTCTCTTCTGGAGAGAATTTCAATTTTGAAAGATTGGCAACGTGGGTTACCTCTTCTTGCGTAATTTTCATCTTGCTTCCTTTCGTGAATTGATGATTTTTCAATACCCTCTATTTTACCATAATTTAGCTCAATTTGCTTGCCTTAGAAAAAATCTGTAGGACTTTTTTGTCGCTACAGATTCTTCATTTTATATTGCTTTTTCGCTTAATTGTCCCATCTCTATTAGAGTTTCTTTCCAGAGTTCTTGGACATGAGATGCGAGGTAGGAAGAGGCCAAGTTATAAGAAGCCTGATGAAATGGTGCAAGGTCACTTTCAAAGAGCTGGACCAGCTTGTCTGCCATCTCTTTGACCAATTGTTCTTCTGGCACTGTCTCGCTATAAGGTACCAAAAAGCCATTTTCACCCTCTTTTATAAAAGTTGGATTGCCATAACGGGCATCAAAGCCGAGCAAGGCTAACCCTGCTCCAGTCGCCTCCATCAAAGTCAAACCAAAGGTCTCCCACTGAGAAGTGGTGAGGTAGGCTTGGTAGCAAGGATAGATCTGCTTCAGATCCGCATGCCCGCGTAGGTGAATATAATCTTGTGCTGCAAGCTCCTGAATCAGGTGGCGCAAGTTGTCCGCTTCTCCACCCTTTCCATAAATATCAAACTGAAGGGTTGGGAGTTGTTCATGAGCTTGGGCCACTACTCGAACAGCTAAATCGATGCGTTTTCTTGGATCCAAACGGGAAGCTGTGAGCACACTAAAGGGAGGTCTGTCTCCTTGTGATTCCGTCAATTCTTCTAGATGCCCTACTGGAATGCTATAGATTGGAATTCCTTGGCATCCTTGTTTAGCAAGTGTCTGCTCCAAGACTTCTTTTTGAAGATCCGTTGCCGTGATGAAATAATCGAAGCGTTTGGCATACTTGAACACATAATAATATTCATAATTGAGATGGCCATTTTCAAATTCATGCTCCGAATGAAACACCATGGCGAGCTTTGAAGGAGCCACTTTCTCCAACAAAGGACGGGCAAAATCCATGCGCGAAGCCCGGTCAAGCAGAATCAGATCTTCTTCTTTTAGCGACAGCTGCGACAAAAAACGTCTCATCACTTCTGTATGGTTGGTCAAAATCTCAGGCCCCAGTTTATAGAGCCAGCTTCCACCCAACCTCGATTCTTCAAAAGCGATAGTTCCATCTTGATTGTGATAGGTCCGTCTGACAACACTACCATACTGAAAATACTCTGTGACAAGTTTACAAGCTCCATAATACTCTCGCTTGATCATATTTCCAGCCAAAAGATAGTCTACATAGCGGACACAGTTTGGATGATAGGGATCCAGATGAAATATCAGTGCGTTTCCATCCATAAATTGGTAGCGAATCACACTTTCCGTTTTCTCAACAATATCCAGACGCGTCAGTTGAAACTCCATTTGCAAGGCCCCTACCGTCTTTTGAGGGACCGTAGTCTGTTGATCCGTAAAAGCTAAATGAGCAAAAAGCAGTTCCTCATCCCGGTGCCCCAATGAGAGGTAATAGGCCAATTTTTCTGGAGTGGGCCAAGTGGTAAAGATAAACTTCGCTGCTACTCCTAGGCCCCGGAGCATCTTTGCCCGAGAGGCTTGGGCAACATCGACCCCATTGGGTTCAAATCCCACTAATAGATTAAAGGTATAAATGGTCATGCGGTCCCTCCCTCTAATCGCTTAAACAGCTCTTCCAAAGCTTCTTTTTCAGGCAATTTCAAGATTCGTGCCTGCTCTCTTACCAATTCTTTATAGGTCTCTGGCTGCTGGAGCAAGGTATCTAGTTGCTGTTCCATTTCTTCGACTGTATCTGTGATCGTGCTCAAGTCTTTATAGGCTTCCTGATGCACCGTACTCTTCAAACCAAACAAAATTTGCCCATTTTCAAGAGCATGAAGAGTACTACTCCATACTTCTTCTCCCTGGTTGCAATCCAGATAAATAGAGCAGCTGGATAACAAGTCCTCATATTTGTCCAGCGAAATCCCTGGATAGAGGCGCACATTGGAGCGAGTCGCTAAGTCTGTTAATTTTGGCCCCATAGCCGTCAAGGCTGCAATGTGAAAGGTGACTTGTGGGAATTGATGGACTAGGCTAGATAGGCCTTCGACCTCTTGAGAAGCCGTCATAACCAGGGCTTCTGGTTGAAAACTTTCCTGCTCCACATCTACAAATCCTGACAAGGCTGTGATTCCGTCCGTTTTCTCCCTCAACAGACTATCTTCTACCAACAAAATCTGACTGACTTGTTCTTTGATCTCGTCTGGATCATGCGCGTCACTGGCACAGTAGGCGAGTCTTTCCTTTGGTTTCTCTTTCACAACATCTAGCAATGCCTTGTCCATCAAAAGAACGGCTTCATCTTCCGGCAAGACTTGTTCTAGGACAGCTCTTTGCAGCTCTTTCTTATTGGCATACAGGCGATCCCGTCCCTTAGGAGTTTGAAGCAAAAAGGTTCCTTGTGAGACAAAGTGAAGCAAGACTTCTTCTTGCTGACGGTTCAAATAGATGTCTAAATATGGTTGGCCAGCTTCCGTCAGGAGACTCTGTTTGCTTCTCCAGCCATAGCGGTTGTATACATCAATGGATACGATCTCTTCTCCCTGACCAAACCATTCCACTCTGTCAACCGTTCGGGACAAGATATCCTCTCGCAAAACTACGTTGGCACGACGTTCCTCCCCATCAAAAAGATAGGTCGTGATCCCTAGTGTCCAACATTCCCATAACTCTGAAACCGCTAGATCATTGAAAAATAAAGGTTTTCCAATTTTTGATGCTGGGTCTTTTTGGGTAAAAAAGGTCGCAAGACTCTCTGTCTGTTGGTCCAAATCTGTTTCCAGATTGGTCACAAATACTCGATAGGGCTGGCCAAGTTTGTTCAAGTATTTTTGCAAACGATCCAGCTCTCTGGTCTGCTCTGATGCAATAATGAACATGCTGATCCTTTCTCATCAATAAGTCCTTAGTCCATGGTTTCAACAAAACGGAGGTTGGTCACCACGCGCTCATAGGTTTCTGACCCTTGCAAGCCTGCTTCCTCTAATTTTTCAAGGGCCCGTTTCAAGCGCGTTTTGTAGATATAGCGATGCCAGGTCAAATCATAGCCCAACATCCCCAGCAGAGCCAATTTCTCCTGCTTAGCTTCCATCTCATCGACGACTCGCTTTTCTGTCCAAACCTGGGACAGAGTATCTGCACGGCCCACGCGATACCAATAAATACATTTCTCCGTATGAACTACCCGATGGGCCTTTAAGAAGAGCTTGTACATCAGGAAGTTGTCTTCGACATTTTTTCCGACTGGAAAACGAAGCCCTTCAAATAAGCTACGCTTATAGAGCTTCATCATGGCACAAGCCCAGGCCATATCTCTGGTCTCCTGGATGGCATCGTGGTCCATGATCTCGCGTCCCTCATAAAGAGTCTCTGAATAATCGTCGTCTGTTACCTTGATCAAGTATTTGCTACTACTGTCATCATAGAGGTTATAGTTGGCTACGGAAACATCCGCATCATACTTCTTCAGTTGACGATAGAGCACTTCTACATAATCCTCCGTCACCCAGTCATCTGGATCAATAAAGGTGAGGTAATCACCAGTCGCTAGCTCAATCCCTGTATTCCGAGCAGCAGATAAGCCCCCATTTTCTTGGCGAACGTAGCGAATGCGCGCATCCTTCCTAAAAAAATCTTTACAGATCTCTTCTGACTGGTCTGGCGAACCATCATTGACCAGGATAATTTCCAAATGAGGGTAGGTCTGATGGATAACCGTTTCCAAACATTGTCTCAAATAAGCTTCTACATTATAGATGGGAATGATGATACTCACTACTTCATTTGTTTCCATGCTTCTTCTCATTTCTCTTTAAATAATCGCGAATCGCTGCCACCATCTCCTGCACCTGATCATCCGCAAACACTTGGTTCACACCATTCTCTACATGATTGGTTCCTTCAAAAGAGAAAATCGGTAAGCCCAATTGCTGGATCCTTTGCGTCATCTGATCGACCTCATCATATGGATTGATATCCAGATAAAAATCCAATTTTTCTAGGACCTTTCGACTGGTCAAGGGATCAAAAGAGGGATAAAGAAAGAGGTTGAGGTAGCGTTCCAATTGCACCAAGTTAAAACCAAAATGGCTATGGGCAAGAACATGAATCGCGACGTCTGGCAACTCTTTTAGCAACATCTCCAACTCGTGGATATCTGCTGTATGGGTATAAACGGCAGCATGATAAGGGAATTCTCCCACTAGGTCTTGATAGGTTTGCTTCAAAATCGGTTTTCGAAGCAAAATTTCCTCCCAAGAGAGGGCATAGTAAAACCACCATTGTTCCCGAAAACGATTGAAGCGTTTGGAGGTCCATGGTTTATTATGAGAGGTGTAGTGAATGACCGCCGGAATCCCTTGAAAGGCATCATACCATTCTAGATCTCCATAGAGGTATTGATCCTTATCAGACCCTACTTGTAAATTATAGGTCCAAGGTAATGGAAACCACGCATCTTTGAAATACAGATTCAAAATTCCTTGATCTCCGTAGACCTGTTGATGATACTTGCGAGTAAGGTCAAAAAGTGCCTCTGTCACTTGGTGCTCTTGCCACCAAGTCTTATCAATCACCAAAAGTCCAGCATTAAATCCATCTATCGTCGTTGGCTTATCTACCACTGCCCCCAGTCCATAACCTTTTAGATCAACCTCAAATAAAGGCGATAAATCCTGTGTAAAGATCATGTCACAATCCAAATAGAGGATTCGCTCTTCCTCCACAATCTCTGGAATAGCGTAACGGAAATAGGTCGCATAGTGAATATGGTCACTTGGAAGCGAAAAGGACTGGAATTGCTCGGGAGACATCCGACAATTGATCACTTCTGAATCCAACTGGCGCAAGCGCTGATTCATGATAGTAAACCACTCAGTTGGTAGATCTTCATTTAAGACATAAATTTTCAACCGGTCCTGATGGGCACACAGTGACTTCATAGCGGTTTCCAACTTTTCCATATAAGACAGATTGGCTGAAAACACGACAGCTTTTTTACTCATAACTTCCCCTTTTTTCTTTCATTAGAATACCATTTTCAAGAGAGGAAAACAATTTCTAGGCCCGAAAAAGAGGCCTAGACAACCGTCTATGACCTCTTTTACAATGTTTTCTTATTTAGTATCTAATACAGCTAGTGCGCCGTCTACCAAGCTTGCCCCTAAGACATGCTTGAAATGATTCAAGGCAAACTGGTGATTTTCAGGAGTGAGCGACGCCACTGCAGGTTCTACGACTTCGATCTGGTAGCCGAGATTGTAGGCATCAACCGCTGTATGAAGGACACAGATATCAGTCAAGACACCTGTCAAAATAACGGTATCTACATGGCGTTCCCGCAGGCGGATATCTAGGTCCGTTCCTGAAAAAGCAGAATAATGACGTTTATCCATCCAAAAGACGCGTGGATCCGCTTTGTGCTCCTGATAAAAATCTGCCAAAGGGCCGTACAAATCACGTCCACTAGTCCCAATGATATTATGAGGTGGGAAGAGCTTGCTTTCAGGATGAAATGGATCCTCTACATCATGCGCATCAATGGCAAAAAAGACATAGGCTCCTTGGTCAAAGGCCAACTGAGTCACCTGAGCAATAGTCTCAGAAATAGCTTGTGCAGGAGCACCTGCTGTAAGCTTACCATCATCTGCTACGAAATCGACAGTGTAGTCAATTGAAATCAAAGCTTTAGTCATTAGTAATCTCTTTTCTTAATTTCCTCAAAGATATCTGGAATCAACACTTTGAGATAGGTTCCCTTCATTCCAAGAGAACGGCTTTCAATAATACCAGCTGACTCCAATTTCCGGAGTGCATTGACAATCACAGAGCGGGTGATACCAATCCGATCTGCAATGATAGAAGCAGTCAACTGTCCCTCATTTCCTTTCAATTCACTAAGGATGGCAGAAACAGCACGCAATTCAGAGTAAGACAAGGTATTGACAGCCATATTCACCGCTGTCCGACGACGAATATTCTTCTCGTCTTCCTCGCGTTGGTAGTTCAACATTTGAATCCCTACCACGGTACTCGCAATCTCAACCAAGATCAAATCATCATCCGCAAACTGTTTATCATTGCGCCAAATGATCAAGGAACCCAATCGAATCCCAGAAACATGAATAGGCGCAATGGTCGTCAAGCCATCAGGAAATTCAGACTTGGTTTCGACCGGAAAGATACTCAAATCATGGTCCACATCTAAATTAGCTTCTGTATCGTAGACCAAACTAGCTGCCTTGGCATAATCTTCTGGTAATTTTTTATTTTGAAAGAAAGCTTCTACCCGGTCATTGTTGGTCTTGTAACGCATGAAATAACCAAGAAGGGTTCCCTTGCTATTAATGATACAGGCATTACAGTGGATAATATCCGCTAATTGTTGGGCAATATCATTGTAAGGCATCTCGACCTGCAACTGTTCATCAGTCCGTTTCAAGATGGATGTAATTTTACGTGTCTTTTCTAATAAGTTTGCCATAATAAACCTCGCATATAGTCAGCTCAAGTATATCATATAAGTGTGGGAATTTCAATCAAATTATCTGAAAATTATTTATTTTTTCTACAATTATGCGCAATTCAGAAAAATGTCGTTTCGGTGACATGGATTTTATAGAATGAATCAAAAAAAGATTGAAGACTTTCCTCTTCAATCCTTTATCTAATTAACGTTTGTATTGTTTCAAGAAACGAGTCATTTTTTCTTGAATTTGAGCCAACTCATCGACACGTGGAAGGTAAACGATCCGGAAGTGATCTGGATCTTTCCAGTTAAAGCCACGGCCATGAACCAAGAGAATTTTTTCTTGCTTCAAGAACTCTAAAACAAATTGCTCGTCATCATCCACGCGGTACATGTCCCGATCAATCTTAGGGAAGATATAGAGACCAGCCTTTGGCTTAACAGCTGAGAGGCCTGGAATATCATTGATGGCTTTGTAGATGAAGTTCCGTTGTTCGTAGATGCGACCACCTGGAAGCAAGAGTTCATCCACAGATTGGTAGCCTCCAAGAGAGGTTTGTACAACTTGTTGAGCCAAGACATTTGAACAAAGACGCATATTGGACAACATGTTCAAGCCTTCGATATAGCCCTTCACGTGATGCTTGGGTCCGGACAGAACCATCCAACCAACACGGAAACCGGCAATCCGGTGAGATTTTGACAAGCCATTCATACTCACACAGAAGAGATCCGGCGCTAAACTTGCGATAGCTGTGTGTTTTTCCCCATCCATGACCAAGCGATCATAGATCTCGTCCGCAAATATGATCAAGTTATTTTGACGAGCAATCTCTACAATCTCAAGCAGGATCTCATCCGGATAGAGGGCACCTGTTGGGTTATTCGGGTTGATGACAACGATAGCCTTGGTGTTTGAGGTGATTTTCGACTTGATATCCTCAATATCTGGATACCAGTTTGCTTCTTCATCACAAAGATAGTGAACCGCATTCCCACCAGCTAGGCTGACGGCTGCTGTCCAAAGAGGATAGTCCGGCATGGGAACCAAGACTTCATCCCCATTGTCGAGCAGTCCTTGCATGGACATGACGATCAGCTCACTCACTCCATTCCCAAGGTAAATATCATCAATATCCACATTTGGAATTTTTTTCAACTGGCAGTACTGCATGATGGCCTTGCGAGCTGAAAAAATCCCTTTTGAGTCTGAATAACCTTCACTATCACGCGCATTCATGATCAAATCATGGATGACTTCATCTGGAGCTGTAAAGCCAAATTCAGCAGGATTCCCTGTATTCAAACGTAGAATTTTTTCTCCATTTGCTCGCATGCGCATGGCTTCTTCCAAGACTGGACCACGAATATCGTAAGCGACATGTTCGAGTTTGCTTGATTTATTATATTCCTTCATATTCTGCCTCGATTCACGAAATTATCTCTATTATACCACTAGTTCAAATAGAGTACAAACCGAGGACTTTAAAAATCCTGCAAAAATATAGAAGAAAAGCGAGACTTTACCTTTACATTCTAGCCTAAAAGGGATAAAATATAAGTGTATAAAGAATAGGATTCCCTTCTATTCTATCCATGTTTTCAAGCTATAAGGAGGTAGGATTATGTCTCAAAAATACGAAAACATTATGGTCGCTGTCGACGGTTCTCATGAAGCAGAATTAGCC
This sequence comes from Streptococcus parasanguinis, assembly GCF_015557775.1. Lineage (GTDB taxonomy): Bacteria > Bacillota > Bacilli > Lactobacillales > Streptococcaceae > Streptococcus > Streptococcus parasanguinis_AA. Next base: position 101,314 of record NZ_JADNOY010000004.1, read on the forward strand.
TTTGAAAAAGGGGTTAACGTTTCTCTTCGCAACGGCTCTAAATTGACGATTGCCCACGTCATCGATACCCGTGCCCTTCAAAGCGTCTCAACTTTTGATGCTGAGGTCTACGAAGAATTGCAAGAAGAAGCCAATGAATTGCTCAAGGGCTACAAGGAACGTGCTGAAAAAGTCGGCGTTCAAAATGTTGTGACTGTTGTAGAAATGGGAAATCCAAAAGTCCTCTTAGCTAATGATATCCCAAGTAAAGAAGGGGTTGACCTTATTATGGTCGGAGCTACCGGACTTAATGCCTTCGAACGGTTAATGGTCGGATCCTCCTCAGAATATATCCTTCGCCACGCCAAAGTAGACTTACTAGTGGTGCGTGATAAGGATAAAACCATGTAAGAAAGAAAAAGTTTGGAACAAAGGTTCCAAACTTTTTTAGTTGTCTTTTTTTGCTTCTTTTTGTTTTGCATGTTTTTCGTAGGCCTTGAGCTGGCGATCGAGTTCTTTTTTGATGGCTGGTTCTGGGGCGTATTTTTCTTCCCAATCATCTGGCTTCAGAATTTTGTGGGTTACTGGATCAAAGTGCGCCTTTCCATCTGGGAAAATCTTGCCCATATTGGCCCGGTGAACAATCTCAAAGACCTCTTCAGGATCGACCCCCATTAGTACAAAGCTACCATAAGTCAGATAGAGGGTATCAATTAAGGCATCAACCTGCCCTACCATGGAGATCTCAGCTGGATGCTTGCTCCGAACCTTATCTGCAGCCTTATCCAAGGCTTCGTGAAGAGCTGCGACCGAGCGGTCAAATTCTTCCTCACTTGTGCTAGCTGCTCGGACAAATTCTACCAACTCCTCTTGCTTGAACATGGTTCGATAAAGGGCGTCTTGAGGCTGCCAAACAACTGGTTTCTCCTGGGTTTCCCCATCCATCACACCATGGAAGGTTTTGACCTTATTGAAGTGATCATCCTTAGAAAGAAAGAGCTCTTTCTCTGAAAGAATACCAAAGTGTTGCAGGGCCTTTTGAATGCCATCCTTGCCATTACTAGTCGTGGTATGCTTGGCAATTGCCTTGACACTGGTCGTCCCATTTCCCATCGCAATAGACAAGCCAACACCTGACAGCATCTCTAAGTCATTATCAGAATCTCCAAAAGCCATCACTTCATCGATGTCAAAGCCAAATTCCTGACCAACGATGCGGATCCCTTCTAGCTTGGAAATCCCTGGGTTTAGGACATCTGCTGCAAAAGGACTAGACCGTGTGAATTTCAGATCTGGAAACTCTTTTTCAATTTTTGCAGTCTCTTCTGGACTCGATAAGATCAACACTTGGTAGATCGGTTCTTGCGCTAGTGCATAGAGGGTGACCTGATCTTGTGGGACGACCTTGCTGACCACTTTGTTAAATCCTCGACTGACTGTACGGGCCATTTTACGGGGCACAAAGCGACTGGACCAGGTTGAAATAGGACTCATCCCAAAACTCATGATCCGAGAACCAAATACCCCATCCTTGGTACCGAGAGCAATTTCCTTACGGTGTTCTCGAGCATAGTCAATTAGTTGGTGCAGACTCTTTTTATCGATTGGGCTAGTAAACAGCACGCGGTCCTTGGTCAAAATATACTGACCATTATAGGTCACTGCAAAATCAAAACCATAGCGTTCCATAAACGGTTTGACAAAGGCCGGTCCCCGACCTGTCGCAAGACCTACATAGATCCCTTCTTCCTTTAAAGACTGAATGGCTTTTTCTGTTGATTTTAGGACCGCTCGACTATCATTGACCAAGGTTCCATCGATATCAAAAAAGACTGCTTTTATTTCCATGTCTACTGTTTCTTTCTTTTTATGATAAAATAAATTATATCACATATTCCAAGGAGCTTCACATGTTTAAGAAAATTTTAGCACTACATACCGGAGGGACCATTTCGATGGCGGCAGATGACTCTGGGGCAGTGATTACCAATGAAGTCAATCCCATGACCCAAGTTACTTCACCAATTGAAGGGATTGCAGTCACCTCAGAGGACTTCTTCAACCTTCCCAGCCCTCAAATGACACCCCGTCACATGTTAGCTCTATATCAAAAAATCAAAGAGGAAGCTCACAACTACGACGGCATCGTTATTACCCACGGGACAGATACGCTGGAAGAAACGGCTTATTTCTTGGATACCATGGAGTTACCAGAGATCGCTGTGGTCATTACAGGAGCTATGCGAAGCTCCAATGAGCTAGGAAGCGATGGCGTCTATAATTTTCTGACAGCCCTTCGAGTGGCTGCCGATCCAAAAGCACGTGATAAAGGGGTCTTAGTCGTCATGAACGATGAAATTCATGCGGCTAAGTACGTCACCAAAACCCATACCACCAATGTCAGCACCTTCCAGACACCAACCCACGGTCCTCTAGGTTTGGTCATGAAAAAGGAAATCCTCTTCTTTAAAACAGCCGAGCCAAGGGTGCGCTTTGATCTCAATACCATCGATGGGTTCGTTCCGATCATTGCTACCTATGCAGGGATGAAAACCGATCTGCTGGACATGCTGGATCTTTCAAAGCTCGATGGCCTCATTATCGAAGCCTTTGGAGCAGGAAACATCCCTAAAGAAACGGCACATAAACTCCAAGAATTCATGGATGCAGGTCTCCCAATCGCTTTAGTATCCCGTTGCTTCAATGGAATCGCTGAACCCGTCTACGCATATGAAGGAGGAGGCGTCCAACTCCATCAAGCAGGTGTCTTTTTCATCAAAGAATTAAACGCCCCCAAAGCGCGCATCAAACTCCTCATCGCCCTCAATGCCGGCCTAAAAGGCCAAGAACTCAAAGACTATATCGAAGGGTAAACTAAGATACAAAGCCCGTAAAATGCAAAGTGAAAATAGGGAGTAGGACAGAAGCGATACTTTGGCAGACGCTTCGTCGTCCTACCCCCACAAGGCTGATTAGGATTCTTCCGAGCTCATAAAGCGAGAGAAGAGTCCAATCAGCTACTGTGTCTTGAAGTTAGTACTCGTATAGTTGGCATTTTTTCACACAGCATATAGGGCGTGTTCAATTCGTGTAACGACAAGCACTATGGTGCCTTGCCGACACGACTCACTAACTCCTCAGGTGGATGGTATCGATCCACCTTCGTCCTGTCGCATTTCATCAAGATACAAAGGGCGTAAAATGCCATCTTAAAGGGAGTAGAGTGGAATCCAAAGAATTTCCACTCTACTCCCTTTTTATACTCTAGTCTAAATGTTCTTTCTTTTCTAAGTAAAGCGAGAGCAGATGCCAATCGGAGTGTTCGCGCCAATCTGGCGTGGCTACAATCTGGCTGGCAACTTTCCTTGCTTCTTCCAGAATGGGATAATCTTCTACCAAATCCGCCACTTGAAATTCTGGAATCCCAGATTGACGGGTTCCAAAGATTTCACCTGAACCCCGCATTTTCAAATCTTCTTCCGCCAGCACAAAGCCATTGGTCGTCTCTGTCATGATTTTCATGCGCTGCTTGCCACTATCTGTCTTAGGGTTGGCTACTAGAATAGCATAAGATTGCTTGTTTCCCCGCCCAACCCGGCCTCGAAGCTGGTGCAGTTGGCTAAGACCAAACCGATCTGCATCCATAATGACCATAACGGTTGCATTGGGTACGTTGACTCCGACTTCAATAACGGTCGTAGACACCAAAACATCGACTTGGTGCTCTTTAAAGGCCTGCATGATGGCATCTTTTTCTTCACTTTTCATCTTCCCGTGAAGAAGAGAAACGCGTGCTCGCTGCCCAAAGAAGGTCTCTAGCTCTTCTTGGAGGGCAAGGGCGTTTTTCAAATCTAGCGCCTCTGACTCCTCAATCAATGGAGAAATAAAGTAAGCTTGAGAACCTTTGCCAAGTTCTTTGACTAACCAGTCGAGGACCACTTCTAACTGCTCATGCTTGACCCAACGTGTGATGATTTCCTTACGTCCAGCTGGCATCTGATCAATGATGGACACATCCATATCTCCAAAGGCTGTAATAGCCAAGGTCCGGGGAATAGGGGTAGCCGTCATCATCAGGACGTCTGGATTTTGTCCTTTTTCTCGAAGGATACGGCGCTGGGAAACCCCAAAACGGTGCTGTTCATCAATAATGACCAAGCCTAGATCTTGGTAGTGAACTCCCTCTTGAATCAAGGCATGTGTCCCCACAATCAGTTGAGCAGTTCCTGAGGCGATCTCTTCTAAGACTTCTCGTTTCTCAGCCGCCTTTAATCCTCCTGTTAGAAGGGCAATTGGCAAATCTGGAAAAAGATTTTGCAAGCTTTCCTTGTGCTGCTCTGCCAAAATCTCCGTTGGAACCATCAAGGCTGCTTGCTTCCCAGCGCTTAAGGCTGCATACATGGCAAGACCGGCCACGACTGTCTTCCCGCTTCCCACATCCCCTTGTAAGAGGCGGTTCATATGATAAGGAGAGGCCATATCTGTCAAGATTTCATTCAAGCTGTTTTCTTGAGCTTGCGTTAGCTCAAAAGGAAGCTGTTTTTTTCGTTCTGCTAATTTTTCTGGATCCCAGGCCAAGGAAATCCCTTGGCTGGCATCGTGGTTTTCTTCCTTTAACACTTGGAGTTGCAGCTGGAAAAAGAGGAGCTCTTCAAATTTTACCCGGCGAAGAGCTTGCTTGTACTCTGCCAGATCCTTAGGAAAATGCATAGCTTGCACTGCTTGGGAACGAGACATGAGTTGATAACGCTCTCGTAAGATGTGGGGTACATTCTCTTCTAAAAGCTGGTCCAAGCCCTGATCGAATGCTATTTTGATCAATTTCACCAGGCTGTTTTGGCTCACTCCTTGTGTCACTCGATAGACTGGCTGCAAATCATCTTCCACTTGAGCTAGGAGCTTCATCCCTGTCAAACTCCCCTTGGCCTTGTCCCATTTTCCAAAAATCGCCACTGTCTGCTGAACCTCGATTTTGTCTGCTAAATAGGGTTGATTGAAAAAATTAACCGCAATGACCTGGTCTCCCTGTTTGATCGAAAAACGCAAGCGATTTCGTTTGTAGCCATAATATTGGACATTGGCTGGTGTTGCTACCACTCCAGAGATGACGGCTTTTTCCCCATCTTCCAACTCTAAAACATTGCGCGTTTTGAAGTCTTCATAACGAAAGGGGAAATACAAGAGTAAATCTTCTAAGGTTTCAATCCCTAACTTTTTAAATTTTTCCGCCGATTTTGGACCGACTCCAGGCAGTACAGATAAGGGTTGGTGTAGATTCATTTCTCCTCCTTTCTTTTATAAAAAAGCAGGTCCATCCGGGAAAATCCCACCTGCTTCTTCTTATTCTTCACCTGTATAGTCACGAGGAATCCGATCACTCAAGAGACAGACCACTTCATAATTAATGGTACCACGGTAATCCGCAACCTCTGTTGCCGTGATTTCTTTCTCGCCCTCTCGTCCAATCAGGGTAACCTTGGTCCCCAGAGGCAATTCTTCAGGAAGGCGAACCGTTATCTGGTCCATCGAAACGCGACCAACAATGGGACAAAACTCACCCTTGATCAGCACATGGAAATTTTGCATCTCTCGGATCCAACCATCCGCATAGCCGATAGGAATCGTCCCAATCCATTGGGATTCTTCTGTCGTATAAGTTGCTCCGTAGCCAATATCTTGACCAGCTTCTAACTGTTTCACATGAACTAACTCACTCACCAAACTCAAGGCTGGCTTGATTTCATAAGGCAAGGCTAACACAGAACCACTGGGATTCAAGCCATACATGACATCTCCCAAGCGCACAGCCGTGAAAATCGTATCCGCATGCCACAAAGAGGTGGCAGAATTACTAGCATGGACAATGGGAGGAAGGGTTTCAAGAGCAGCCAATACTTCTTTGAAAAACTGGTATTGCGCTTGGAATTTTCGATCATCTGCTTCATCTGCTGTCGCAAAATGAGTAAAGATTCCTTCAATTTCAGCTCCAGCTGCTAAGAGAAGTCGTTCAGCCACTTTGATGTCTTCGATCCTTCGGAATCCGATCCGCCCCATTCCTGAATCCACCTTGATATGGACCTTCAATCCTGAAAGATCTGCTTCTTGTCCAAGCAATTGGTCCAACCAAGCAAGACTAGCCACCGTTAAACGGATGCCATGCTCTTTGGCCAGATTCACTGTTTCACTTGGCACAACTCCCAAAATCAAAATAGGGTGTTGCAAGCCTTCTTCACGGATTTCGAGGGCTTCATCCATATTGGATACACAAAAGCCATCAACCTGAGGTGCCAATTTTTTGGTTACTGCAGCGACCCCATGACCATAGGCGTTGGCCTTGACGACTGCATATTTCAAGGCTTGACTCGGAATATGCTCACTGACTTGTTGCACATTAAAGGCAATGGCATCCAAATCGACTCTTGCAACAGTTGGTCTATGTTTACTTGCTTTCATTTTCTTCCTCCAAAATGACACTGGTCGACACTAGGTCTCCCTTATGACTGATCGAAATCCATACCTTCCCAGAAAAAGGAGACTTGGAAAAATAGGGTGCTCCGTGGGCATCATTTAAAATTTCTAAATCTTGAAAACCAACCGGTCCAATCCCTGTTCCCATTGCCTTTGAAAAGGCTTCTTTGGCGGACCATCGGCCCGTTAAATATTCCATTTTCCGTTTTCCAGACAATTCCTCAAAGCGCTCTCGCTCAGCCTCGGTTAAGACTTTTTCAGCGAATCGAGTATTCTTCTGATAGGCTTTTTCAATCGCAGCGATCGATTCGATATCGATGCCATGTCCTTTGATCATCTTGTTTTATCCTTATTTATCGTTTCAGTATCGTTTTACTGACAAAAGAGAAGAGGCTAAAGAATCACTCCTTCCGCCCCTGCCTTTTACTTATTCATCGTTGCAATTTCTTTGACCAAGGCCTGTGTTTTTTCCCAACCCAGGCAAGGGTCTGTGATGGATTGACCATAAACCACTGGTTCATTTTGACGGCCATCTTCTAGATAGGATTCAATCATGAAACCACGAACTAAAGTTGCCAAATCCTTGTTCCAAGCACGGTTCATCATGGTTTCTCTCACGATGCGTACTTGCTCTTCGAATTGTTTGCCAGAATTGTCATGGTTGGTATCCACCAGGATGAAGGGATGTTGCAAGCCCATTTCGCTATAGCGTTTTGCTGCCGCTAGCAAATCTTCATAATGGTAGTTTGGAATATTCTTACCACTTGCATCCAAGCCCCCACGAAGGATCGCATGGGCTAAAGGATTTCCTGATGTTTCCACTGCTTGGGCATTGAACAAAAAGTTTTGGGGATGTTGGGCTGCATAAATCGCATTGAACATGACAGAAAGATTTCCAGAGGTTGGATTCTTCATGCCTGTCGGAGCAGAGATCCCACTAGATACAAAGCGGTGCTCCTGGTCTTCAACTGAACGAGCTCCAATGGCATGATAAGAAATTAAATCCTCAACATAAGGAAGACTTGCTGGATAAAGCAACTCATCCGCAGTTGTCAAACCAGTCTCGGTAATCACACGGTAGTGGAGATGTCGGACTGCTTTCAAACCGTCCACAAAGCTTGGTGCTGCATGTGTATCTGGTTGGTGCATCAAGCCTTTATAGCCATCCCCATTGGTCCGAGGTTTAGCCGTATAGACCCGCATCACAATGAAAATCTGATCTTTGACTTGCTCTTGTAAGTCTGCCAAGCGACGGGCATAGTCCATCACAGCTTCTTCATTATCAGAAGAGCAAGGTCCGATCACAAGAAGGATCCGTTGGTCTTCTCCTTTGATAATAGCTTCCAATTCTCGATCACGCGCTTCTTTGCGCTCCAAGGCTGGACCTTCCAAGCGGTAAAGCGAAGTGATCTCTTGCTCATCAATCTTTTTGCTCTTCGTAATGAATACCATACGGCCTCCTTATGCTACCTAGACCCATCCTCTTTCTATTTCAGAGGAGCTCTTAAAATTTACGTCCGTGACAGTTTTTAAATTTCTTACCTGAACCACAAGGACACAAATCGTTGCGTTTCACTTGTGACAAGTCAATATCTGCTGGAATATCTTGTTGTTGCGCTGCAATGTTGCGAGTCGCAGTTGTTGAAATACTGTGTTCCGTACGTGGACGTTCTTGTTCGTGAATTTGGGCTTTCATCATGAGACGAGTCACATCAAATTCAATCGATCCGATCATATCGTTAAACATACGGAAACTTTCTGATTGGTATTCTACCACTGGGTTATTTTGCGCATACCCACGGAGTCCAACCGCATTTCGCAATTGATCCAAAGCATCGATATGGTCTGTCCACTTGCTGTCCACCACACGAAGGATCAAGACCTTTTGGAATTCTTGCACAGACTCTTCGTCACGCAATTTCGCTACTTGGCTAGCATAGATTTCTTCTGCACGTGCATACAAGTAATCGATAACTTCCTTGTCAGATTTTCCTTCAATATCGCTTGCAGAAATCGTATCTTCCGGAACCAAATTGTATTTGGCAAAGTTCAGAATCGCTTCAACGCGTTCTTCCTTGCTTGAGTGGCTGGCCCCTTCAACAATCCGTTTGATGGTCCGTTTGATCATGGCCTTGATTTCAGGTGCCAAGTCACGGTTAGCTGTGATAACATCATAGCGTTCAGCGTAGATAATTTCCCGTTGTTCCCGCATCACGTCATCGTATTGAAGGACTTGTTTACGGGTATCGTAGTTGTTTCCTTCAACCCGTTTTTGTGCACCCTCTACTTGACGTGTGAACATATTTGAACGGATCACCGATTCTTCTTCGCTCAACTTGAAGCGATCAAGCACTGCTTTGATCCGTTCAGAACCGAAACGGCGCATCAATTCATCTTCAAGAGACAAGTAGAATTGAGATTCACCTGGATCCCCTTGACGTCCTGAACGTCCACGAAGCTGGTTATCAATCCGACGGCTTTCGTGACGTTCTGTCCCGATGACACACAGTCCACCGAGTTCGCGAACACCTTCACCAAGCTTGATATCGGTACCACGCCCGGCCATGTTGGTCGCGATGGTAACAGCACCACGTTGACCAGCGTTCATGATGATTTGCGCTTCTTTGTAGTGGTTTTTCGCATTCAAAACTTCGTGAGGGACACCTGCTTGAACCAACAATTGAGAAAGGTAATCACTGGTTTCAACGGCAACGGTACCTACAAGGACTGGTTGCCCTTTTTCATGACGAGACTTGACATCTTCTACAACAGCCTTAAATTTTGATTTCAAGCTTGGGTAGAGAAGGTCTGGATGGTCAATACGGGCAATCGGACGGTTGGTTGGAATTGGAATCACGCGAATGTTATAAATTTCACGGAATTCTTCTTCTTCGGTTTTCCCTGTCCCTGTCATCCCTGACAACTTCTTGTACATACGGAAGAGGTTTTGGTAAGTAATCGATGCAGATGTTTTGGTTTCTTCTTGAACTGGAACACCTTCTTTGGCTTCAATCGCTTGGTGAAGTCCATCAGAATAGCGACGTCCTTCCATGGTCCGACCAGTAAATTGGTCGACGATCAAGATTTCTTGATCTTCGCTGACCACATAGTCGATATCCAAAATCATGATGTAGTTGGCACGAAGGGCGTTGTCGATAAAGTGAGTCAAAGCTACATTTTCAATATCGTACAAGTTTTCAAGATTAAAGTAGCTTTCTGCTTTATCGATTCCTGAATCAGACAAACCGATGGTTTTAGATGGGACATCGATAATGTAATCGTCCTCTGTCAAGGTCTTCACATAAGCATCCGCCATGTGATAGAGCTGGCTCGTATCAGAAGCTGTCTGACCAGAAACGATCAACGGAGTACGCGCTTCGTCAATCAAGATGGAGTCTACCTCATCGACCAAGGCATAGTTCAATGGACGTTGAACCATGTTTTCTGCACGCACAACCATGTTGTCACGCAAGTAGTCAAAACCAATCTCTGAGTTGGTTGAGTAAGTGATATCACAGAGGTAAGCTTCTTTTTTCTCAGCTGGAGATTTTGCTGCAAGGTTGATCCCTACTGAAAGGCCAAGCCATGAGTAAAGTTCTCCCATCTCTGTTGCATCCCGCTCTGTCAAGTATTCATTGACGGTAACAACGTGCACCCCTTTACCAGACAAGGCATTCAAGTACACCGGCATGGTTGCTGTTAGGGTTTTTCCTTCCCCTGTACGCATCTCTGGAACGTCACCATGGTGAAGGACGATTCCCCCCATGACCTGAACCTTGTATGGGAACAAACCAAGAACCCGTTTTGCAGCTTCACGAACAACTGCAAAAGCCTCGTACAAGAGATCATCCAAAGACTCACCATCTTGGTAACGTTGCTTAAACTCAACTGTTTTCGCTTTTAATTCGTCATCCGTCAAAGCTGCCATTTGGTCTTCATAAGAAAAGACCTTATCAGCCATTTTTTCAAGGCGTTTGATTTCGCCTCGATCATTTTCAATAATTGTTTTTAATAAATTTGCCATTTTTTTCCTTACTTTGAATTTTTCAAAATCTAAAATGTTCTTTTTATTCTAGCATTTTTTTAACATTTTTTCAAGATCAAGGCTGTATCTTACAAGACTTTCGAGTGGTTTTTTTCATGTGAGAAAATCCAAAAAGATGCCTGCTCAAGCAGACATCTTTTCTTTAGGCGATCGTTATTCAGACAAATGGTAAGAATAGCTTGCCACAACCACTTCTTCATGCCAACGAAGTGCATACTTCAATTTCAAACTCATTTGGTTGTGGAGAACATTTTGCCAATGTTTTTTAGGAATAAATTGAGGGACTAAGACTGTAACAGTGTTCCCTTTTTCCTTGGCCTCCTCAGCAACTTTTGAGACAAATTCAACCGTTGGTTGGATAATATCTCGGTAACTCGTCATGACATTTTCAAAGCGAATATGAGGGAAATAACGCTTAAATTCTTCTGCTACCTCAGCGTCTTTAACCTTGGTTTCTTCCGTTGAGACGTGCATAGCTATAACATCGTTTCCTAGGCTATTTGCATAACTCATAGCTCCCACACTTACCTGAGTGACATTCCCAACAAGGACAATCACGGTATTGCCCGCATAACTTGTCTTTTCGATCTGACCTCCCAAGCGCAATTGGGCCGCAACTTTATCATAGTGATTACGGATACTCAAGAACATCCAAAGCAAGAGACCAATAATAGGGAAGAAGGGCCAGATATCACGCAAACGGAATAATAAGAGGATCAAGACAATCCCATAACAAATGGCTGCCCCCAGGATATTGGCAAGCGAATACTTAAGAAATCCTTTTTGATATTGGCGTTTCCAGTGGATCACCATCCCTGTTTGAGAAAGGGCAAAAGGAATGAAGACCCCAATGGTATAAAGCGGAATCAAGCTTTCTGTTTGCCCATCAAAGATCAAGAGCAAGACGATGGCACCAATCGCCAAGGTCAAAATCCCATTAGAATAGCCCAGACGATCCCCTTTTTCCATATACATGTGCGGCATGTATTTATTTTTAGCCATGTTAAAGGCCAACATTGGAAAGGCGGAGAAGCCTGTATTAGCCGCAACTGCCAAGATCAAGGCTGTTGATAATTGAAAGACGTAAAAGAAGGCTTGTCCGACTGGGGAATTTCCTAAGATAGCTTGGGCCATTTGGGCTAGAGTTGTTATCCCTTTAGCTGGAACGACACCCACCCAGTAATTGAGGGAGGTAATCCCTGCAAACATGATCCCCAAAATTAAAGCCATAATGGTCAAGGTAGAAGCTGCATTCTTTGCTTTTGGTTTCTTGAAGAAAGGAACCGAATTGGAGATGGCTTCAACCCCTGTTAGGGAAGCGGATCCACTCGTAAAGGCCCGCAATAAGAGAATGATACTAACCCCTGAAATGGTTTGACCCACATGAGCAGTTGCGTTATAGGCCAAGTGACCCGTCAAGATTTGGATCACACCATAGCCGATCAAGGAAATGGTACTGACAATGAAAAGATAGACCGGAATCATCAACGATGTCGCCGATTCGCGCAATCCCCTCAGGTTCATCAGCATCAAGATCAAGACCAATAAAATGGAAATGTGAAGATTATAAGGATGAAGAGATGGAATTGCTGACGTGATAGCATCTGCACCGGAAGACACAGATACTGCTACTGTCAGCATGTAGTCGACCAAGAGACTACCACCAGCGATCAAACCCGCTTTGGGAGACAAGTTCTCCGTAGTCACCATGTAGGCCCCTCCCCCTTGAGGGTAGGCATGAATGACCTGACGATAAGAAATCGTTAAACTGGCTAGGAGAACCAGGACCACAATCCCAATCGGAATGGACCACCAAATGGCTCCTGCTGATACGGTCATCAAGACCAGAATAACTTGCTCTGGACCGTAGGCGATAGAAGAAAGCGCGTCACTAGAGAGCATGGCCAAGGCCTGCATTTTTCCAAGCAACCCTCCTTCACCTTCTGCACCAGATTTCAACGGACGGCCAATAAACCATTTTTTCAATGTTGAAAACATACAAAACTCCTTGAAAAAAGATCATGAGGCCGGGGATTCCCTGCCTCTTTTCATAAAACAGGGGTTATTCTACTCCTTTTTTTCAAGACTGTCAACCGAAATAGTGAAATTTCATAAAGTTTTCATTGTGTTCATCCATTCAAGCTCTCTTAGATCGGTCAGCTTCTTTTCAAATTGATCCAAGCAAAAAACGAGGCTAGGACAAAAATCCTAGCCTCTCAATTATTTTTGGATTGTCGAGCAAGACGCAGTGGTTGAGTGGGCTCTACTGCGCTGATTTCATCAGCTTTTACAGCCCTACTCAACTGTGCGGAGGTGGGACGACGAAATCGAATTCTAACGAATTACCGATTTCTGTCCCACTCTCTCTTTTTTATTTGGGTTGATGTGCCACATAGTGGGCAATGACATCCGAAGTGTACTGGGCTGTGCCAGCTCCAAACTTGTCGATGTTTTCCTTGAATTCTGGATTATAGACATAGCCTTTGCCGATATGGCCAAAAACCTCTATAGAGCAGTCAAATCCATACGTTCGAATCGCGTCTAAAAGTTTGGCGGCTTCTTCTTGGTTTTCCGATGCTGTTACTGGCAAACCAGCTTGGAGGTTTTTCGCTAAGACTTGGAAGACTTGATTAAAGGCTCTTGTCGCCTCCTCTTCTCGACCTTTTTGGCGTTCAAGCGCTTGATCCATGACTTCTTGACCGTACTTATCTACCGCCTCTTGCTGGTATTTTTGAGTATCTTGGTAGCTAAATCCAGTAAATTTTTCCTCAATGGTCATTTTTCTTTCTCCTTTTTGTTCTTGAATGGTTTTTTGCAAGGTAGAAATCAAGGTATCCAGACGTTGTCTTTCTTGAGTCAAATAGTCCAACTGTTTGGTCAAATGGGGCAATAAGTTAGATTTTTCTTCGGCTAAGAGTTCTGCTATTTGGTCTAAGGAAAATCCTAGATACTTGTAGTAGAGAATCACCTGTAATCGTTCTAAATCTTCTTGACTGTATGTCCGATAGCCATTTTCAGATTTCACAGGGACGAGAAGTCCTATCTTGTCATAGTGGTGCAAGGTCTTGACAGAGACACCCGACAGCTCTGCAGCTTCTTTGATATGGTACATGATTTCCTCCTTATACTCAATGAAGATCAAAGAGCAAACTAGGAAGCTAGCCGCAGGTTGCTCAAAGCACTGCTTTGAGGTTGTAGATAGAACTGACGAAGTCAGTAACATATGTACGGCAAGGCGACGCTGACGTGGTTTGAATTTGATTTTCGAAGAGTATTACAAGGATAGTATAACCCCTACCCTTAGGTCAGAGTCAAGGCTTAACATAAAAAAGTTTTCAGATAAAAAAGGCTTGAGTTGTTTCACAACTTTTAACTCAAACCCTTTCTTTTTTATGGATGACTTACGATTAATTCTAAACCTTGTCCTTCCAAAGTCCAAGATTCAACATCGCTCGGTAAGATAAAGTGGCTTCCTTTTTGAATAGGATAATCCTTTCCATCTACCGTCAATTTCCCTTCTCCGGCTAAGACGCTCAACAAGCTGTAATCAGCGGTCTTTTCAAAATCAGCTTTTCCAGTCAGTTCCCACTTATAAACGGTGAAGAAATCACTGGCAACCAAGGTGGTCATTCGAAGATCATCGATTACAACTGTATCTGGATGGCTATTGGCAGGCTCACCGATGTTTAACACATCAATTGATTTTTCCAAGTGAAGTTCACGCAAGTTTCCTTGAGCATCCTTGCGGTCAAAATCATAAACACGGTAGGTAGTGTCACTCGACTGTTGGGTTTCAAGAATCAAGATTCCAGAACCAATAGCGTGCATGGTCCCACTTGGCACATAGAAGAAATCTCCAGCCTTGACAGGAACTTTTGTCAGCAAGGCATCCCAGTTCTTGTCCTCAATTTGCTGACGGAGCTCTTCTTTTGACTTGGCATTGTGTCCATAGATAATCTCGGACCCTTCATCGGCCGCAATCACGTACCAACACTCAGTTTTTCCAAGTTCTCCTTCATGCTCCATTGCATAGGTATCATCTGGGTGCACCTGTACACTGAGCCAATCGTTGGCATCTAAAATCTTTGTTAATAAAGGAAAGACAGGCTCTTTACGATTACCGAATAATTCCCGGTGTTCTTGATAAAGCTGATCCAATCCCATTCCTTCGTATGGACCATTGGCTACTTTAGAAACTCCATGTGGATGGGCTGAAATCGCCCAAAATTCACCGACATGGTCGCTCGGAATTTCGTAACCAAATTCTTCTTTCAGACGAGTTCCTCCCCAAATTTTTTCCTGCATGACTGAATGTAAAAATAATGGTTGTCCCATAATATCCTCCTCGCATTTCATGTTTCTATTATACAAAAAAAAGAAAGTTTTTGAAAGCCCTTTCCATCTTTTTCCTCTCTCGCCAGAAACTTTATTTTTGTGTATAATGAAAGGGATGACACTAAAAGAAAACATTATTCAACTGGCGCATTCTATTGGGATTTCAAAAATTGGATTTACAACTGCTGATGACTTCGCTTATTTGGAAAAATCGCTCCGCTTGGCCGTTGAGGAAGGACGGAATTCTGGATTCGAGCATAAAAATATTGAAGAGCGCATCCAACCCAAATTAAGTCTCTCCTCCGCCAAGACCATCATCTCAATCGCTGTCGCCTACCCCCACAAACTCAAGCAAAAACCTCAAAAAACGGCTTATAAAAGAGGAAAATTCACGCCCAACAGCTGGGGATTAGACTACCATTATGTCCTTCAAGACAAGCTCAACCGCTTAGCTGCTGGGATTGAAGAAATGACGCAAGATTTTGAATACAAGGGCATGGTCGATACTGGAGCACTGGTTGATACGGCCGTCGCCCAACGAGCAGGGATTGGCTTTATCGGAAAAAATGGCTTGGTCATTTCAAAAGAATACGGTTCTTACATGTTTCTGGGGGAATTGATTACCAACCTCGAAATCGAACCAGATCAACCAGTCGACTATGGTTGTGGAGACTGTCGACGTTGTTTAGATGCTTGCCCAACCTCCTGTTTAATCGGAGATGGCTCTATGAATGCCAAACGCTGTTTGTCCTTCCAAACTCAGGACAAGGGCATGATGGACCTAGAATTTCGCAAGAAAATTAAAACGGTCATCTATGGATGTGACATCTGTCAGATTAGCTGCCCTTATAACAAAGGGCTAGATAATCCCCTGGCAACAGAGATCGATCCTGATCTGGCTCATCCAGAGTTGATCCCCTTTATTGAACTGTCTAACGGACAATTTAAGGAAAAATTCGGGCATGTTGCTGGAAGCTGGCGAGGCAAGAATATCCTCCAACGCAATGCCATTATCGCATTAGCCAATGCCAATGACCGCTCAGCCATTCCTAAGCTCCTGAACATCATCGAAACTTCACAAAATCAGATCCATATTGCAACGGCTATCTGGTCTTTAGGGCAACTGCTCCGTGAAGTCACACCGGACCTTGTTGAGCTCTTACGGAATATCAAACATCCGACCGATGCCATCATAGAAGAACGAACTGCTTTCTTTGAAAAATTCGGCATTCAAGCAGATTCACAGCTACAATAAAAAAACACTAAGGTTGTAACCTTAGTGTTTTTTTAGTTCCTTCAAGAAATACCAACTCCCCATCTCTACTTGGTTAAAGCTAATCTCACTTGAATAGACTTCCTTGTAGCCATTTTTTGTATAAAAATAGACATTTCCTTTGGTATTGGTATAAAAGGCTAGTTTTTTTCCTTGGATCTCTTCCAAGAAAGGCTCAATTCCTTCTGTCATAAAGCGACTGCCATAGCCCTGCCGTTGGTGTTTAGGGGCGACTGCGAGAAGCATCAAATACCAATCAAAGTCTACATTTTGCTCCAATTCCTTATCCGTGTCCTCCATAAATTTAAAGTAGGCCAACATATTTTTCAAGGAAATAAACTTGAGCAAACCGAATCCCCCATTTAAGAGATAGGCCCGAAAAGGAATCGGTCCCTTTTGCAACAAGGCAACTGCATAAATTTCATCATTTCGTTCTGCCACAAGGCACATATGGTGCTTAAGAAAAACCTTTACCAGGATGCGCATCATCGCCTCAACAAAGGCAGGATATTGCTTGGGATCCCGAACCAAATCCTTGATGACTTTTAAAAATAGATAGTCCTCAAAGGCTGTACTGGCTACTCGAACCACCTGATCTAGATCTGCTTTTTCTGCTTTTCTGTACTTCATCGCCTCTCCTCTTCTATGTTATCTTACTAGTATACAATACCAGTCGCCATTATACAAAGGTCATTTTTTAGCAATTTGTTCATTTAAACCAGCCAAAAAAGTCCTCCCCAGGCGAGTCCCAGTCCCCAAGCGACGAGGACATCCTTGGGATAATGAACCCCTCCAAGAACTCGGACAAGGGCTAATAGAAGAGATAGAAGCATGGAGCACATTCCTAGCGGAAGAGACAACTGACAGACACACATGGAGATAATGGTCGCCGAAAAAACATGTCGGCTAGGAAAGGAATGACCGGATGAATTTTTTTCTAATAAGGGTTGAATCTCCCATTTCTCATAAGGTCTCGGAACATTGACCCAATGACGAAAGAGGCTAAATAAGACAAAACCCGACGCAGGAATCCAGATGAAAGACCAGATTCCTCCCATTGAAGTTTTCTTTAAAAACAGCCAACAAAAGACCAGGACGTAGATGCCTGGCATGGCAAACGTCAAAATTCGATTCATCCTTTGAAGGACCTGTACAAGATATGGTTCTCTCGAAAAGGGCAGGGTTAGCCAACGATAAAATTTCGGATAATCTCGAAAGTTCGTTTTCATATTGGTCCCCCTGTCTTTTATCATTTTTTCGTACTACTAGTATACGCGATCCTTAGAAAACCTGTCAAGCAAGGCTTCTTTTTTCTTATTTCTAGCTTTTTTCTCACTATCAGGCATCTGAAGTCAATCTTATTCTCAACAAGATTCGTCTTTTCCATTCCTTCTTCCAGCATAAAAATAGGATAGAAGCACTCAGAATTGCCTTCTATCCTATTTTTCACTTTACATTTCACGCCCTTTGTATCTTGTTGTTACGCCACTTCTTCTGTGAATTGGCTATTATAGAGATCAGCATAGAAACCATTTTGGCTCATGAGTTCTTGGTGGTTACCCTGCTCGATAATATTTCCATCTTTCATCACAAGAATCAGATCCGCATTGCGGATAGTGGACAAGCGATGGGCAATAACAAAGGAGGTTCGGCCTTCCATGAGTTTGTCCATGGCTTTTTGAATCAACTCTTCTGTACGGGTATCGACAGATGAGGTTGCTTCATCCAAGATAAGAAGCGGGGCGTCCTTCAAGAGGGCACGCGCAATGGTCAAGAGTTGCTTTTGACCAACGGACAAGGTCACTGAATCATCTAATACAGTATCATAGCCATTCGGCAAGGTCCGAATAAAGTGATGGACCCCAACCGCTCGGGTTGCCGCTTCGACTGCTTCATCTGAAATATCGGTTTGATTGAAGACAAGATTTTCCCGAATGGTCCCTTCAAAGAGCCAGGTATCTTGTAAGACCATCGAAAAGGCATCATGAACTTCTTCGCGGCTTATGGACTTAGTATCCACACCATCGATGGCAATTTTACCAGCTTGAATGTCATAAAAGCGCATCAAGAGATTGACCATAGTGGTCTTACCAGCACCTGTCGGACCAACAATAGCCACTTTTTGCCCCGGTTTGGCTTCAGCAGTAAAGTCATGGATAATAGTCTTATCTGGTGAATAACCAAAGCGCACATGCTCAAAGGTGACATGACCTTTTGGCGCTTCCAATTGGCGTGTTTTTTGGGATTCATCTTCCATTTCTTCTTCGTCTAAGAATTCAAAGACACGCCCCATAGCAGCACTGGCTGATTGCAATTGGGTAATTCCTTGCGCCATTTGACCAATTGGTTGGGTAAAGATGCGGACATAGGTCATAAAGGCCACAATGGTCCCGATGGTAATATCCCCATTAATGGTGAGGACAGCCCCAACGATACAGACCATGACATATCCGAAATTCCCTACAAACTGCATCAAGGGCATCATGATACCAGAGAAGAATTGGGATTTCCACATGCTATGGTACAAATCTTGGTTGATAGCATCAAAATGATCTTTGGCCTGATGACGGCCATTGTAGGAAATGACCACATTGTGGCCACTATAGATTTCTTCAACATAGCCTGAAACTTTGGCAAGATTATCTTGCTGCTGTTTAAACAAAGGCTGACTCTTGACCATAATGATGCTAGAAAGAGCAAAGCCTGCAAAGACGGAAAGGATAGCAGTCAAAGCTAGATGCCAGTCCGTCTTAAACATCATAAAGATCGAGCCAATCAATAAGACAATAGAAGAGACCATTTGAACCAAACTTTGGTTAAAGGATTGGGTCATGAGATCCACGTCATTGGTCACACGAGACAAGGTATCTCCTTGTTCATGGCTATCAAAATATTGGAGGGGTACACGATTGATCTTTTCAGCGATAGCATTGCGCAAGCGTTCCGCGAAGCGCTGAATCATTGTTGAGATAATGAAACTACTGCTGTAGGACACCAGTGCTCCAACTCCATAAAGGATGGCTAAGGTCAGGGCAATCGAAGTGATTTTGTCAATATCAATGGCGCCTCCCATCCCTTTTGTGATGGTATCCGTGATTTCTTTTAACTTATCCGGTCCAATAACCGTGATAATACTCGATACGATTGAAAAGAGGATAGCAACTAGGAAAAATAGGTGGAAGCCCTTCAAATAGGGAGAAAGTTGTCTCCAAAGGGACGAATCTTGTTTTGTTTTATGCATGTTCCAACTCCTCCTTAGACAATTGTGAATAGGCAATTTCTTGATAGACTTCATTGGTCGCAAGCAATTCTTTGTGGGTGCCTTGACCGACGACCTTCCCTTGATCCAAAACCAAAATCAAATCTGCATCCATAATGGTCGAAATGCGTTGGGCAACGATCAATTTGGTCGTATCTGCCAGCTCTTCTTTCAGAGCTTGGCGCAAGATACGATCCGTTTTGTAATCTAGGGCTGAGAAGGAATCATCAAAGATGAGGATCTCGGGCTTGCGTGCCAGGGCACGCGCAATGGCCAAACGTTGATGTTGACCTCCAGAGAAGTTGCTTCCTCCTTGCGCTACTTCTGTATCCAAGCCCTTCTCTTTTGTGGCAACAAACTCTTTGGCTTGGGCCAATTCAAGAGCTTTCCAGATGGCTTCATCCTCTAATTTTCCTTGGCTACTTTCTCCAAATTCCATATTGGAGCGAATCGTGCCACTAAAGAGCACTGCTTTTTGGGGAATGTAGCCGACTTTATTGTTCAATTCTTGGTGGCTATAGTCCTTGACATTGACGCCATCCACTAAGATCTTTCCTTCTGTCGCATCGTAAAAACGTGGAATTAAATTGACCAGAGTGGATTTACCAGAACCAGTTGATCCAATGAAGGCAACAGTTTGTCCTTTCTGAGCTGAGAAGGTCACATGTTCAATCACCGCACGGGAAGTCCGTCCATAGCGGAAGGAAACATCTTGAAATTCTACTGTACCTGCTTGGCCTGTTGTTTCTTTTGACTCACTTGGGAAGGCTACAGACGGTTCAAGAGCCAAGACCTGATTAATCCGTTTTGCGGATACTAGTGCACGAGGAAGAATAATCAAGATGGCCACCATCATCATAAAGCCAACGACAATCTGCATAGCGTAAGAAGAAAAGGTGATCATATCTGAGAAGACCTTGGTCCGATCCGCTAATGCAGGACTGGTGAAGATCTTTGTAGGATCTTTTGGCATGGCGATATCATTGATCAAGTGCGCCCCAATCCAGTAGATAGCAAGGGTCAAGCCACTTGATACCACTGTCATGACAGGGTTCATCAGAGACATCAAACGATAAACAAAGAGATTTAGACGGGTTAAGCCCTTGTTTTCAGCCTGGAATTTCTCATTTTGATACGCTTCCGCATTGTAGGCGCGAACGACCCGCACCCCAGTCAAACTCTCCCGTGTCGTCGCATTCAAGGCATCGGTCAAACCTTGAACCTTTTGCTGGCGTGGAAAGGCAATCAGAACCAGAACAGAAAGCAGAATCAAGACCATCAAGACCGCAATCCCAACAGAAGTTGTCCAGGCACTGCTCTTGCCCCAAATCTTGGTCAAAGCCCAAATCGCCATAATGGGACCACGCGTCACAACTTGCATCCCCATCACAATCATGATTTGTAACTGGGTCAAATCGTTGGTCGTCCGAGTCAAGAGAGAGGGAACGGAGAATTTCTTGATCTCAGCATCAGAGTAATCCATCACTTGATGGAAAATCTCTCCTCGAAGTCGCATCGTAAAGCTGGCAGCGACTCGTGATGCTAGAAAGCCCACAAAAACTGCCATCAAAAAGCTTCCAAAAGAGAAGAGCAACATCTTACTCCCTGGCTCCATGATATCAGAAACCTTGGTCCCCTCCTTAGCTAAGAGGGTCGTAATATCGGATAAGTATTCCGGGGTCTTTAAATCCATCCAAACTGCCAGACAGATAAAGACCGTACTAAGGGCAATCATGCTCCATTCTTTGGCGGTTAAGCGCCGAAACATATTGATCATTCCTCGCTCCTTTTTTTCATATTCTCATAAAATTGATGCATGACCTTGAAAAAGGTGGACAATTCTTCTTCTGATACACCCGCTACTAGACTCTGCTCCACTTCCTCAAAGAATTGCTTCATGTCATTCAAATTGGCTTTCACACTGTCTGTTAGGTAGACATACTTGGCCCGTTTATCGGTCGGACTAGCCTCTAAATAAATAAACCCATTTTTCTCCATTCGCTTGATCAGGCTACTGGCCACGGATTTTGAGATATGAAGTTCCTGCTCAACATCCCGAATCAAGGTCACTTTTCCCTCTTTTTCACGATGAGATAAGAATCTCAATACCTGACCTTGTGGTCCTGCGCTAAATTCAAACCCACGCTTCTTAGCCTCTCTTTCCACCATGAGGTGAATGAGATGGCCAATTTTTTTTAATTCTTGTAATGGCTTTTCCATCATTCCTCCAAATAGTTCTCTTAAGAACCTTAAAGTTACTATGAGAACTATTTTAGCACAAAAAAGATCCCTGTCAAGAAAAAAGTTTCTATAAGAACTAAAAAAATGGAGCCCAATCGACTCCATTAATGACTTCTAGATAATAATGCCTTCTAGATGATCCATTTCGTGCTGACAGATCTGGGCTGGAAAACCTGACAACTGAATTGTTTTTGCTTTCCAATTCACATCTCGATAGGCCACTGAAATCTCCTCATAACGAGTGGTCGGCCGACTCCCCACCAAGGACAAGCATCCTTCTTCTGTTTGGTAAGGCTTTTTCTTTTCAAGGAGAACAGGATTAAACAGGACCAAATTTTCACTTCCCATTCGGATGATAATCGCCCGTTTTTTCACCCCGATCATATTAGCCGCTAAACCCACACACTCAAGGAGATGAGCATTTAAAGTGTCCTGCAAATCCAAAGCCAAGGTGCGATCCTCAGGTGTCGCTTCTTCTGACTTTTGACCCAAGAATAAGACATCTTTTACAATATTCTTTTTCATTCCTTCCTCACTTCTTGATAGGTAGACGAAAGAAGAGAGTGGGACAGAAATCGGTAATTCGTTAGAATTCGATTTCGTCGTCCCACCTCCGCACAGTTGAGTAGGGCTGTAAAAGCTGATGAAATCAGCGTAGTAGAGCCCACTCAACCACTGCGTCTTGCTCGACAATCCAAAAATAATTGAGAGGCTAGGACTTTTGTCCCAGCCTCCTCGCTCTTGTTTCTAACCTCTAAGAGACAATTGCTGCTTATTTTTTAAGTTTCTCGCTCACTTCTTTTGCAAGGACAAAGTTCCCCAAGGTCGCTGAACCATTGCCAGCAACTGCAGGTGTCACAATATAATCTCTCACATCAGGTACAGGGAGGTAACCGTTCAAGAGGGCAGTAAATTTCGTGCGAACACGATCTAACATATGTTGTTGAGCCATTACTCCTCCTCCAAAGACAATGACGTCTGGGCGGAAGGTAACTGTCGCATTCACTGCTGCTTGTGCGATGTAGTAGGCTTGAATATCCCATACATTGCTGTTGAGTTCAATGTTTTCCCCACGAATACCTGTACGAGCTTCCAGACTAGGACCAGCCGCAAGGCCTTCCAAACAGCCATTGTGGAAAGGACAAACACCCTTGAATTCTTTTTCCACATCCATTGGGTGTTGGGCCACATAGTAGTGCCCCATTTCTGGGTGCCCAGCTCCCCCGATAAACTCGCCACGTTGGATGACACCAGCTCCGATTCCTGTTCCGATTGTATAGTAAACCAAGTTTTCGATATGGCCACCCGCATTATTGCGTGCGACCACTTCGCCATAGGCAGAGCTATTCACATCTGTCGTGAAATAGATAGGTACATTCAAGGCACGACGGAAAGCCCCAACGATATCTACATTGGCCCAATTCGGTTTTGGAGTCGTTGTGATGAAACCATAAGTGTTTGAATTTGGATCGATATCAATTGGTCCAAATGAACCAATCGCAAGCCCAACTAAATCCTCAAATTTTGAGAAAAATTCAATACACTTATCAATCGTCTCAATTGGCTTGGTTGTTGGAAATTGTACTTTTTCCACAACATTATAGTTTTCATCACCAACCGCACAAACAAATTTTGTACCGCCAGCTTCCAAACTTCCATATAATTTTGTCATGTTGGCTCCTTTTTTATTATGAAAAATATCCTGTATTTATTATAGCATATTTTGTAGTCAATCTTTTTCTCTTCTCTAAAGAAAAAACACACCTTTTTTTGAGAAATAAAATTCAAGGACTGGAGATGATAGACCAGTCCTTGAGAACTTATTATTTCGATTAAGCTTTGACTTCGATGATCGCATCACCCTTCGCAACAGATCCAGTTGCAACAGGTGTGACAGAAGCAAAGTCAGCCGTGTTAGTGACGATCACCATAGTTGTGTCTTCAAGACCAGCTGCGGCAATTTTCGCTGCATCAAATGTACCAAGGACATCACCAGCTTTGACTTTATCGCCTTGAGCTACTTTTTGATCAAATCCTTCACCGTTCATTGATACTGTATCAATACCAACGTGGATCAAGATTTCAGCACCATTAGCTGTCTTCAAACCGTAAGCATGACCAGTTGCGAAAGCAATAGTTACTTCAGCATCTGCTGGTGCATAGACAACGCCTTCAGTTGGTTTGATGGCAATTCCTTGTCCCATCGCTCCACTTGAGAAGACAGGATCATTCACATCAGCAAGTGCTACAGCACTACCAACGATAGGAGAGATGATGGTTTCGTCTTGAAGAGATGCTGGAATAACTCCAGTTGTTTCTTCTTCAATAATTGCACCAGCTTCTTTGTCCTCTGCAGGAACTGATGAAGCTTCATCTTCATAACCAAACATATAAGTCAAACCGAAACTTAGTGCAGTTGTAAATACAACCATAAATACATATTTCAATAATTGACCATTTAGATAGAGAAGTGTACCTGGAATAATTGTAATACCAAATCCTGTACCAGCCAGATTTAACATAGATGCAATCCAACCACCTACAGCACCTGCTCCCAAAGCAATAACGAATGGTTTCACATAACGCAAGTTCACCCCGAAGATTGCAGGCTCAGTAATACCTAGCAAAGCAGAAATAGTTGCTGGGAATGCTAAAGCTTTCACTTTTTGAGATTTAGATTTTACTGCCACTGCTAAAGTAGCACCAGCTTGCGCAGTCATAGCTGCTGTAATGATTGCATTAAATGGATCTTTTTTATCTGCAGTAATTAATTGTGATTCAAGAAGATTAAAGATATGATGGACGCCAGTAACGACAATCAACTGATGAACCCCACCGATAAGAAGCCCTGCAAGTCCGAATGGTAAATTTAAAATAAACTTAGTTGCATTCAGTACATATTCTTCAATGCTGTGGAAGAATGGACCAATAATAAACAAAGCGAGGAATGACATGATTGTTAATGTGAATAATGGAACCAATAACAAATCTAAGACATCTGGAATTTTCTTATGGAGCCACTTTTCAAGTTTCGCACCAATTAGACCAACGAAGAAAGCGGGAAGAACTGAGTTCTGGAATCCAACCACATGATGGAAGATACCAAAGTATGTTGCTGCTTTAGAAGGATCTTCCGCTACAACCCACGCATTTGGAAGTGTCGGACTAACCATCATCAAACCAATTACAATCCCAAGAACAGGATTTCCTCCGAATACTCGGAACGCAGACCATGAAATCAAGGCTGGGAAGAAGGCAAACGCGGTATCAGTTAAAATTGTTGAATATGTATAAAAATCAGTAGATTTAAATGCGTCTGCTGTTGTACCAAACAAAGCCAAAACCTGGTCTTGAGCAATAGCACCGCGAATCCCCATAAACAATCCAGTTGCAACGATCGCTGGTAAAATTGGCACAAAAACGTCTCCAAAGGTACGGATCGCACGTTGGAACCAGTTTCCTTGTTTAGCAGCTTCAGCTTTCATTTCATCTTTTGATGATGTTGGTAAGCCAAGAGCTACTACTTCATCATAGATCTTGTTTACAGTACCAGTACCAAAGATGATTTGGTATTGACCTGAGTTAAAGAAAGCACCTTGTACTTTTTCAATGTTCTCAACAACATCTTTGTTGATTTTTGATTCATCTTTTACCATCACGCGAAGACGAGTCGCACAGTGAGCAACACTGCTAACGTTCTCAACCCCACCGATTGCATCTATGACTTTTTTTGCAATTTCTGTATTTGACATTTGCAAAAATCTCCTTATTTTTTATTGTTTTGAAAACGGTTCACCCGCCTCTACGTTTTTAATTGTACCACGTATTGAAAATATGTCAACCGTTTTGCAGGATTTTTTTGAAACTTTTTTGGACTTTTTGACACATTTTGATAGCATGAAACTATTTTCATTTTAAGACAGGCCTATACTACGCTTTTTAGCACTTTAAACCAGTCTTTTATTTTCATTTTCTTTCATTTTTTCATAGATTTCCAACTTCTCCTCTTTTCTTCAAGCTACAAAATAGATGTCAATCGTTTGACATTTTTTGCCGTTTTTTTCATTTATCGCTTGCATTTTTAATAGGAAATCGGTACTATGGAAGTAAGAAAAAATTCGGAGGAATAAAATGGAATGGACAACTGAACGTCGTTACAGACGTTACGAAGACTGGACAAAAGAAGAAAAGCAAGCCATCCAAGAAAACATGGCGAAATCTCCTTGGCATACACATTATCATGTAGAGCCAAAAGCTGGTCTCTTAAATGATCCTAACGGTTTTTCCTACTTTGATGGAAAATGGATCTTGTTTTACCAAAATTTCCCATTTGGTGCAGCCCATGGGTTAAAATCATGGGTACAAACAGAAAGTGAAGACTTGGTTCATTTCAAAGAAACTGGTGTAACGCTTCTTCCAGACACAGATCTGGATAGCCATGGAGCTTATTCCGGATCAGCCATGCAGTTTGGTGACAAACTATTCCTATTCTACACTGGAAATGTTCGTGATGCAGAATGGGTTCGTCATCCTTACCAAGTCGGTGCTTTGATGGACAAGGACGGAAAGATCGAAAAAATTGACAAAATCTTGATTGATCAACCGGCTGACTCTACGGATCACTTCCGTGACCCACAGATTTTTAATTTCAAGGGTCAATACTATGCTATCGTTGGTGGTCAAGACCTTGAGAAAAAAGGATTCATCCGTCTCTATAAGGCTGTAGATAACGACTATACCAACTGGGTTGCAGTCGGTGATTTGGATTTTGCAAACGATCGGACAGCTTATATGATGGAATGTCCCAACCTAGTCTTTGTTGGAGACCAACCCGTTCTCCTCTACTGTCCTCAAGGCTTAGATAAATCCGTTCTCGATTATGACAATATCTATCCAAATATGTACAAGATCGGGGCAAGCTTTGATCCAGAAAAGGCCAAAATGGTTGATGTATCTGAATTGCATAATCTCGACTATGGTTTTGAAGCCTATGCGACTCAAGGATTTAATGCTCCCGATGGACGTGCCTATGCTGTTAGCTGGCTAGGTCTTCCAGACGTTTCTTATCCAACGGATTCCTATGACTACCAAGGAGCTCTCTCACTGGTCAAAGAATTAACCATCAAAGACGGAAAACTCTACCAATACCCAGTCGAAGCCATCAAGGACTTGCGCGCTGAGAGTGAGGAATTTGCCAACAAGGCACAAACCAAGAACTGCTATGAATTGGAATTGCAGTTTGAAAAGGATAGCCAGAACGAAATCGTCCTCTTTGCCGATGCAGAAGGAAAGGGCTTAGATCTCACATTTGATCTAGCTAAAGGATTGGTCACAGTCGATCGTAGCCAGACTGGTGAGCAATATGCCCAAGACTTTGGTACGAGCCGTAGCTGCTCAATCGCTAACCAAGCGACAACTGCTAATATTTTCATTGACAATTCGATTTTTGAAATCTTTATCAATAAAGGAGAAAAAGTATTTTCTGGTCGGGTCTACCCACATGCAGATCAAAATGGAATCTTGATCAAGTCTGGAACCCCGACTGGAACTTACTACGAACTTGATTATGGTCGCAAAGCTAACTGATGTCGCCAAACTCGCCGGTGTCAGCCCTACTACTGTCTCACGGGTCATCAATAAAAAAGGATACCTGTCTGAAAAAACGATCCAAAAAGTCCAAGAAGCCATGCGAGAATTGGGCTATAAACCTAACAATGTTGCTCGTAGCCTCCAAGGAAAATCAGCCAAGTTAGTCGGCTTGATCTTTCCAAACATCAGCAATGTTTTCTATGCTGAATTAATCGATAAACTAGAGCACCAACTCTTCAAACACGGCTATAAAACCATCATCTGCAATAGTGAACACGACTCCGAAAAAGAGCGCGAATACATTGAAATGTTGGAGGCTAACCAGGTAGATGGTATCATTTCAGGAAGCCATAATTTGGGCATTGAAGATTACAACCGGGTAACTGCTCCTATCATTGCTTTTGACCGCAACCTCTCCCCAGAAATTCCGGTTGTCTCTTCAGACAACTACGCTGGTGGAGTGTTAGCAGCAGAAACTTTAGTAAAAACCGGAGCCCGAAATATTATCATGATCACAGGTAATGACAACTCCAACTCCCCAACAGGCTTGCGTCATGCGGGTTTTGCATCAGTCCTACCTGAGTCCATGATCATTAATGTTTCCAGTGATTTCTCCCCTATTCGCAAAGAAATGGAAATCAAACAGATTTTAACCCACCATAAACCAGATGCTATTTTTGCCTCCGATGATTTGACGGCGATCTTGATCATGAAAGTCGCTAGAGAATTAGATATTCAGATTCCTCAGGATTTGAAAGTGATTGGTTATGATGGAACCCAGTTCATCGAGACCTATACACCTGAACTGACAACCATCCAACAACCCCTCGAAGACATTGCTATCCTCATGGTGGATCTTTTACTCCAAAAGATCGAAGGAAAAAAAGTAGCGACTACCGGTTATTTCTTGCCCGTTAGTCTCCACTCTGGAAAAAGTGTCTAAAAGCAATATCCCCTCAGTAGAAACTGTGGGGATATTTTTTACCAAAAAAAAAAGAGCCAGTAGGCTCTTTTTACTTATTCTTCTGTCACAAATTGACTGAGGACACCGTTGACAAATCGTGAAGAGGTTTCATCTGAAAAGGCCTTGGCCAATTCCACCGCTTCATTGACTGCGACGATCTGTGGTGTATCAAACTCTGTCATTTCATAAATTCCCAGACGAAGGATATTTTTCTCTACCAAGGTCAAGCGCTCAACAGTCCAGCCGGTTTTCAAATGTTGACCGATTTGTTGGTCTAGTTGATCTTTTGACTGATAGACACCCGTCACGAGATTCATGAGAAAGGCAGGAAGATCGACTTCTTTGTCTTCTGCTAGGTCCTTGTCATGTAGATAAGCAAAGCGACAAGCTTCAACAATGTCTCCATCGTATTCCAAGGCCATCAAGGCTTGGAAGGCACGCTCGCGCAAATCTCGACGTGATTCTAATAAAATTTCATCAGTCATTGAGGAAGTCCTCATTAAACAAGTCTTTCAAGTCTGGTTTTGGAGATTTTTCCGTTGCGATACCGACAACGTGAATATTGACAGCATCCAAGGTTACATCTGCCATATCATAAACTGCAGACTTGATTGCTTTTTGAATGGCTACAGCGACAGATGGTACAGCCACTCCATATTCTAAATAGAGATAGATGTCTACTGAAACTTGACCATCTTCTTCTGTATGAAGGTAGACGCCACGTCCAAGTGAGCGTTTGGATAAGCTATCTGAAACACTCTTGTTTTCAAGCGAATAGACACCCTCTACTTTTGCTGTCGCAATCGCAATAATTTTTTCTAATACACGTGGTGCAATAACGATGTCACCAAATTGTTCAGTTGCCATAGAAGTTCCTTTCTATTTGACACCCTGAGATGTCTCTTATGCACGAGAAACGTAAGTTCCTTCAGTAGTGTTAATGACCAATTTTTGTCCAGCTTCGATGAAGTCAGGAACGTTTACGACCAAACCAGTTTCCATTGTAGCGGGTTTACCAGAACCAGTCACTGTAGCACCTTTGATAGATGGTTGAGTTTCTGCAACAGTCAATTCAACAGTTGTAGGAACTGTTACACCGATCACTTCGCTTCCGTAGAATTGAATTTTTACTTCTGAGTTTTCAAGGATGTAAAGCAATTCTTGTTCTACATTCACAACTGGAATTTCATATTGGTCATATGTTTCAGTGTTCATGAAGTAGGCTGTATCATCCATTTTGTACAAGTATTGAGCTGGAACAGTTTCGATAATCGCTTGTTCAAATTTTTCTTCTGGACGGTAGCTTGTATCAAATGTTGAACCAGTACGGACATCACGCAATTTCATACGCATGATAGTGTTTCCTTTACCTGGTTTGTGGTGGCTAGCTTCCAAAACGCGGATCAATTTTCCGTCAGCTGTTTCAAAAGTCATACCAGCTTTCAATTTACTTGCTTCGATCATGTTTTATTACCTCTTTTTTAAAAATAGATTACTCTTTATTGTAACACACTATTTGATTTTTCTCAAACAGCAATTTTCTCTTTTTAGGAAGGCTAGAAGGCGGAGAGAGATTGCAGGAACGAGTCCTTAGAATCTCTATATCTCCAACTCCATCTTCACTATTCCTTATTGGTCCACAGGCACAATATTACCATCCGCATCTTTGGTGACATGGACATATTTTCCATCTACTTCAATGTAGAAGGTATGAGGCTTGTCTTGCGCTGGAGAGGCTTGTTTTTGAAGGTCATTGCCAAGGGCTTGACCCAAGTTCATCCCCATGATCATGTTCATGCCATTGCCACCTTCATTTTTAGCAGCTGCCACCAAGGCCTCATTGCGAGCACGACGTTCTTCGATTTCAATGGTATTGTACTTCATCGCTGCCAATTCACTGTCCAGTTTATTGACCTTGGCCATACTGTCTGCATCGTAGCTCAAATCTTCGATGAGGACATTAGTTAATTCGATACCATATAATTCTGTCCACGTTTTATTGACTTCGCGTTTTGCAACTTCATTGAAGACATCTTGGTCCGCATTGATATTGTAGATGTCTGCCTTATTTTCAGCCGTATATTTTGAAATAGCCACTGCAATTTTTGGAGCCAGATTTTGGCGCAAGGTTCCCTGAGCCACATCTTCCAAGGTAAACGGCTTATCTGCAGTGATTTGACGACTGACTGTACTGATGTAAAAGAGTACAGGATCTGCTACTTTAACATCATAAAGACCATAAAAACGAATGCTAAGAAGTTGTTGGTAACGGTCGCTAAAGTACTCAACTGGATTTTGGGTGCCAAATTTATTTCCTGTAAAAGGTTGCATCCGCACAAAAATAATTTCTTGTTGGGTGACCACTTGGCCTCCAAATGAGAAACGATTCTTGAACTGATCCCACGTTCCTTTCACACCCCCCTTTTCAAACAACCAGGCATTTTCACCGGCTTGCCATTCGTGGCTCCCTGCTTCTAGAAGGTCTCCTAGAAAAGTTCCATTATTGACCAAGAGAGCAACATAGCCTTGAGGAACAATGACAACAGAGCCATCTGTCAATAGACCTGTATTTTGGTTGCTCTGACGAGAGCGCCCATCTGGATCTTTGGTCAAGAGCTGTCCCTTAATGGCCAAAGCTGTTGCTGGAACAGCTTCTGGCAAGGTAATGGCTTCCTTAAATTTACTATCTTGAAAACTTGAAATGCCCGCTGAAAGGGCTGCTTTAATAAATCCCATACATTCTCCTATCTGTAGAATTCAATTTCATCCACAACTTCGTAGACATCCAAGACCCAATCTTTTGGATTGTGCTTCAAGGATGCTTGGCAATATTCACACTTGTCGATTGAATCAATCGTCAATGGCGCACCACAGTTCGGACAATGATCACTAACGACTTCTGAATTCTTAATGATCTCTGTCTGAGCTCCATGTTCACGGAGGAAGACCATGCGGTAAACGGTAAAGAGATCTTTGGTTGGATCCCCTTCGATCACACGGCCCGTTTCATCATTTCGGATGTAATCTCTCAGCGTCGATGACAGAATGACTTCGATGCGGTCATTACCTTCTGGATTTTCGATAAAGTCTTTGATCTTTGAATCTTCCACACGCACGCGCTCTAGAACATTGGTTGTTTTGGCACGAATATGTTCTTGTAACTGCGTCAAGTGCTGCTCATAAAGACTCGTACTTTCTAAATTCCGTACGGAATTCCAATCTTTTTCTGTCCAAGCAGACTGCAATTGAAGATAAACCAGCTTGACTTGCGACAAGAAGCGGTCTTCATCAAACATTGGATCCAGTTTACGGATGCGGCGAATCGCTTCATAGTTATTTTCAATTGGTCGACCGGCCCGCTCTTCGGTTGTCCGTTTTGGACCACTATTTGAAGAGAATGATTCATCACTATCATTAGCCTCTTTTGCAATATTATAGATAAATCCAATCAATCCAACGATAGCAAAAACTGCCACTACACCACCAGAGTCTGTTCCAGAACTAGAACTGTAGCTACTGGATCCACCAGACCAGCTGCTGCCACCAGACCAACTACTTCCGCCATCGGACCAGCTACTGCCACTATCGGACCAACTGCTACCGCCACCTGAATCAATCAAGCTACTGCCACCACTATCTGTATTACCAACACCAGCATGGGCAGAAGGAGCAAATACAAATAGCAGGACTACTAGAAGAATTCCAACTATTACACTTCGTTTTTTCATAGGCCTCTTTTCTTATCTTTGTTTGTTACACAGGGGTTAAGAAAATACTGTCTATTTTATAGGACAATCAATTCTTTAGGAGCAAGAGTCAAGACTTCACAGCCTGTTTCTGTGATCAAGAGGTCATCTTCGATCCGCACACCAGAGAGGCCTTCGATATAAATCCCTGGCTCATCTGTCAAGACCATCCCTGCTTGAATCGCTTCTTTAGACGTTTGGCTGAAGTATGGTTCTTCGTGGATATCTAGCCCAATTCCATGACCGATTCCATGAGTAAAGTATTGACCATAGCCGGCTGCCTCGATCACATCACGTGGGATTTTATCAAAATCACGGAAGCCAAGTCCATCTTTAGCCGCAGCAATCAAGGCTTGATTGGCTTTCAAAACTGTTTCGTAAATTTCTCTTTCCTTGTCGCTGACATGTCCTGCATAGATAGTCCGTGTCATATCACTGACATAGTGATCATACAAGCAACCAAAATCAAGGGTCAAGGCATCTCCTGCTGAAATGACCCGATCACTTGGAGTCGCGTGAGGCATGGCAGAGCGTTCACCAGCTGCTGAAATAATATCGAAAGATACACCAGAAGCTCCCAACTCCCGCATTCTAAAATCGAGGAAAGTCGCTGCTTCCAACTCTGTCGTTTTCCCTACCTTAATATAGTCTAAAATATCATGGAAGGCTTGGTCAGAGATGCTACAAGCTTTTTTAATGGCCGCAATCTCCGTTTCATCTTTAATCAAGCGCAATTCCATTACAAAGTTCGCTAGAGATTGAAGGCTAATGCCACTGAAAACAGAAGCCATACGGGCATGGTAGGCTACCGTCACTTCGTCCTCAAAACCAAGTTCTTTGATGCCAAGGTCCTTAACGATCTCTGCAGCTGCAGTCAACTCATCGCGGGTTTCCACAATCTCTACAAAGGGGAAACAAGTCGCATGGGCATGGATGGTGTAGCGCGAATCTGTAAAGAGGACCACGCGTTCTTCTGTCACCAAAGCGGTCCCGTTTGAACCCCAGAAATTGGTCAAATAATAAACATTTTTCAAATTGTTAATCAATACCGCTTTGAGGTTTTGGGCTTTCATTTTGTTTCTTAAGTTGCTGATCCGTTGATTCATTGTAATTTTCCTTTCAAATATTGTCCTGTGTAGCTAGCAGGATTTGCTGCTACTTCTTCTGGTGTTCCGGTCGCAATAATGGTTCCACCACCGACACCACCTTCTGGTCCTAAATCGATGATATGGTCTGCTGTCTTAATGACATCCAAATTGTGCTCAATCACAAGGACCGTATTGCCATCATCCACAAATCGCTCTAAGACTTTGATCAAGCGAGAAATGTCTTCGGTATGGAGTCCGGTCGTTGGTTCATCCAAGATATAGAAGGATTTTCCTGTAGAGCGCTTGTGCAATTCAGAAGCCAACTTCATCCGTTGCGCTTCCCCACCTGAAAGGGTGGTCGCTGGTTGCCCCAGCGTTACATAGCCCAAGCCCACATCTTGGATGGTCTTGAGTTTGCGTTCAATTTTTGGAATGTGCTTGAAGAATTCAACTGCCTTATTGACCGTCATATCCAGCACTTCTGCAATATTTTTTTCCTTGTAGTGGACTTCGAGGGTCTCACTATTGTAACGACGTCCGTGGCAGACTTCACAAGGGACGAAGACATCCGGCAAGAAGTGCATTTCAATCTTGATGATCCCATCTCCTGAGCAGGCTTCACAACGCCCGCCCTTGACATTGAAACTAAAGCGGCCTTTTTTATAGCCCCGAATTTTGGCTTCATTGGTCTGAGCAAAGAGATCGCGAATATCATCAAAGACGCCTGTATAGGTCGCTGGATTGGAACGAGGAGTCCGGCCAATCGGGCTTTGGTCAATGTCGATCAAGCGATCGATATGCTCAATCCCCTGAATCGTCTTGTATTTCCCTGGTTTTTCCGAATTGCGGTTGAGCTTTTGAGCGATGGCTTTTTTCAAGATGCCATTGATCAATGTCGATTTTCCAGAACCGGAAACTCCAGTGACTGCGATAAATTTGCCCAGAGGAAAGCGCGCTGTGATGTCTTGTAAGTTATTCTCACTGGCTCCTGTTATTTCAATATAGTGGCCATTCCCTGAACGGCGTTCCGTTGGAACCGGAATCTTGCGCTTGCCGGACAAGTACTGACCTGTGATGGATTTGCTGTTGCGAGCCACCTGCTTTGGAGTTCCTGCTGCAACGATCTCTCCCCCAAAGACACCGGCACCTGGGCCGACGTCGATCAGGTAGTCTGCCTCTCTCATGGTATCTTCATCATGTTCGACGACGATCAAGGTGTTGCCTAAATCACGCATCTTCTTGAGACTGGCAATCAGGCGGTCATTGTCCCTTTGATGGAGGCCAATAGACGGCTCATCCAAGATATAAAGGACACCAGAGAGGTTGGAACCGATCTGGGTTGCCAAACGAATACGCTGGCTTTCTCCACCTGATAAGGTCCCAGCCGATCGTGACAGGGTCAAGTAATTGAGCCCCACATTGTTTAAGAAGGTCAAGCGATCCTTAATCTCTTTTAGGATCGGTCTTGCAATCGTAGCTTCATTGTCCGTTAAGACCAGTTGGTCCACGGCTTTTAAGTGGTCCGCAATCGATAGATCTGACACTTCCCCGATATGCATCCCCTTCTCCCCACCAACACGAACAGAAAGTGCTTGGTCATTGAGACGGTAGCCATGGCAGGTTGCACAGGTCAATTCGTTCATATAAGAGCGCATTTGGTTGCGGGTGAAATCACTATTGGTCTCACGAAAACGACGGTGAATGTTATTTACGACCCCTTCAAAAGGAATTTCGATATCCCGAACCCCACCAAACTCATTTTCATAGTGGAAGTGGAATTCCTTGCCATTTGACCCATAGAGGACCAAGTCCTTTTCTTCTTGAGAAAGATCGGAAAAAGGTCGGTCCATATCAATACCAAAATGGATCATGGCCTGCTCCAACATCTGAGGATAGTAGTTAGAAGAGATCGGATTCCAAGGAGCAAGTGCTCCTTCACGAAGGCTTAAGCGATCATCTGGCACCACCAAATCCAAGTCCACCTCTAGCTTAATACCCAGCCCATCACAGTCTGGACAAGATCCAAAAGGCGCATTGAAAGAAAAGAGACGGGGCTCTAATTCAGGAACGGTAAAGCCACAGACTGGACAAGCATAATGCTCCGAAAAGAGCAGTTCCTTTCCATCCATGGTATCAATCACCACATAACCGTCCGCTATCCGAAGGGCTGCCTCAATCGAATCAAAGAGACGCGAGCGGATGCCCTCTTTGATCACGATTCGGTCCACCACCACTTCAATCGTGTGCTGTTTGCTTTTAGACAGTTCTGGAACCTCTGTCACATCATAGATCTCACCGTCAACTCGAACCCGAACATAGCCGTCTTTTTGGACTTTTTCAATGATATTCTTGTGCTGGCCTTTTTTCTTGCGGATAATGGGAGCTAGAATTTGCAGGCGTTGGCGCTCTGGTAATTCCAAGACTTGATCGACAATTTGCTCAACCGAAGAAGCGGTAATAGCCCCATGTCCATTGATACAATAAGGCGTCCCTACACGCGCATAGAGCAGGCGCAGGTAGTCATTGATCTCTGTTGCCGTCCCCACTGTAGAACGTGGGTTTTTACTGGTCGTTTTTTGGTCGATGGAAATGGCTGGACTCAAGCCGTCAATAGAGTCGACATCTGGTTTTTCCATATTTCCCAAGAATTGCCGAGCATAGGCCGATAAGCTCTCCACATAGCGGCGCTGACCTTCTGCATAGAGAGTATCAAAGGCCAGACTGGACTTTCCAGAACCAGACAAACCCGTCACCACGACTAATTTGTCCCGTGGAATTTCCACGTCTATATTTTTTAAATTATGGGCGCGTGCCCCATGAATGACAATTTTATCTTGCATATTCTTACTCTAATCACCTTTTTGTTAACCTCCATTATAACAAATTTTTTAGTATTCTTTTATCCAAAACCGTCCTTTTTCTGATATAATGTTAAGGTGTAAAAAAACAAGGGGAGGCACCATGAAACAGGTCTTTTTATCGACAACGACTGAATTTAAAGAAATAGAGACGCTGGAACCCGGTAGCTGGATCAACCTTGTGAACCCTTCCCAAAGTGAATCGATGGAAATCGCCTCTGCTTTTAATATCGATATTGCAGACTTACGGGCACCACTCGATGCGGAAGAAATGTCCCGTATGACCATCGAAGATGAGTATACCTTGATCATCGTCGACGTTCCCATCAAGGAAGAGCGGAACAATCAGACCTACTACGTGACGATTCCTCTAGGGATTATCCTAACAGAAGAGGCTATTATCACGACTTGCTTGGAGAAATTGCCGCTTCTAGATATCTTTATCAACCGACGCTTGCGGAATTTCTATACCTTTATGCGGTCACGCTTTATCTTTCAGATCCTCTACCGTAACGCCGAACTCTACTTGTCAGCGCTTCGTACCTTGGATCGCAAAAGCGAGCAGATTGAAAGTCAATTGCACAAATCAACGCGTAATGAAGAGCTGATTGAGTTGATGGAGTTGGAAAAAACCATCGTCTACTTTAAGGCCTCTCTGAAAACCAATGAGCGCGTGATCAAGAAATTGACCAGTGCCACTAGCAACATCAAGAAATACCTAGAAGACGAGGATCTGTTGGAAGATACCTTGATCGAAACCCAGCAGGCCATCGAGATGGCAGATATTTATGGAAATATCCTGCACTCCATGACCGATACCTTCGCATCGATCATCTCCAACAACCAGAATAACATCATGAAGACCTTGGCCATGGTGACCATCGTCATGTCCATCCCAACCATGATTTTCTCTGCCTATGGGATGAACTTCAAAGACAATGAATTACCGCTCAATGGAGAACCAAACGCCTTCTGGCTCATCATTTTCATCGCTTTTGCCCTGACCGGGTCTCTCGTCGTCTACCTCATCCATAAAAAATGGTTCTAACACCTACTAATAACACTAAGGAGTATTTATGTCTCAATTTGATTTGAATCAACTCAGCAAGAAAAACCAAGAATTTATCCGCATCGCCAAACACCAATTGCTTGAAAACGGGAAATCAGAGGAAGAAGCAGAAAGCCTCATCCAAGAAATCCTTCCAGCTATCCATGAAAACCAAGGAAAAGGGATTCCGGCACGGACTCTTTTTGGAGCTCCAACTGTTTGGGCGAATTCTTTCAGCGAGAAAGAACGCTATGAAAAAGAGCATCCGAAATTAAACGATGCTCCCTCTCTTATGATTTTGGATTCCTTCCTCTTTATCTTTGGTGTCTTTGCTGCGATTAGCGCCTTTATGAACTTGGTCGCACCGCGTCGTACAGGCTATGGGTTGATAACCTTGATCCTTGGAAGTTTGACAGGGGCTCTGCTCTTGTATCTCATGTACTACTTCTTCTATCAGTATATGGATGGCACAAAAGATCGCAGTGAGCGTCCCTCTCTTTGGAAATCCATGCCGATTCTTGTCGGAGTCATGTTCCTTTGGGTCATCGTCTTGTCCTTTACATCATTACTTCCACAAGTCCTCAACCCAACTATTCCAGATGTTTTTGCCATCGTTTTAGGAGCTCTAGCGCTTGTCCTTCGCTTCTACCTCAAGAAACGCTTTAATATTAAAAGTTCGAGCACAGCACCCGCAACTCGACGTTAAAAAGAAACGGATGAAGTTAAACTGCACCCTAAAAGTTAGACAGAAAAAATCTAACTTTTGGGGGGTTTTTATTATTAAATTAACATATGAGGATAAGGTTCAGATCTATGAACCTATCAAACCAGAATATGTAAAATAACTCTCAAAAAAATTTTGAATAAACTTTCTACTCTGAACCACATGATTAAATGGATTGATCATTATGGAATAAAGATTTTCAAAAAAAGAAACATCACTATTCTCCTGATTATGGGGGATAAAAAAACTCACCACTGTTTATCCAGCAGTGAGCCATTCATCCTATCTAACCATAAGAAATTCTAAAAATCTAGAGAATAATAATGCTGACCTCCCCATAGGTTAACAGCTCCCCATGGAGAGTTTACTCCTACACCGATTAAGACAGATCCGTTGGCTCGTTGACCATAGGGAATATGTGACTTCCATGTTGAGCGATTGCTTATTGTATTTGACCACTATGACCAATCAATTTATCTATTCTTACGAATGGCATCAACAATAGGCTGCTTCCCTGTCAGATAGATAGGAATAAGCCCACTAGTCATTAATACAACAAACGTAAGGATAATTAATGACGCTATAGAAGCTAGATAGAAATGAATGATATCAACTACTTCTAATTGAAGCATTTGAATAGCTAATAGAGTTAGTATTAAAAGCAGAACACTTGATAAAGTAATTATTTTCTTTCCATAATTTAATAACTCGAGAATAAATAATCTAAAAACATGTTTTGTACTATATCCCATAGCCTTTAATACGCCAACTTCGTATTTTCTCGTTCGATTTATTAAAAAGAAGACAAAAGATAAGATTGCAACTACAAGCAAAAGCATGACAAACGAAATAATTAGCAAAAAGTTTTTTATGTATTTTAAACCTTTATTAAATTCTTTATAATTCTCGAAAGACGAAACAATCGAAAATTTATCCGAAATATTTTTAATACGGTTAATTTCCTGAGGGACATCTTTGCTATCCTTTACAGTAACATGTACTGCACTTGGTGCCCATTCTTTTACAGGGAGATCATCAATGGTTTCTCTCCGTTTGCTCTCCGCACCTATATATTTGCTCTGTATTTTCAGCATTTCATCACTCGCCATGAATAAGGTGTTATCATTTACAGAATAGTTAAACGGAAATTCTTCTTTTACGATCCCTAGTATTTTAAACGTTTGTTCCTCTTTCACATATAGGTCTCCGTCAGATTTAGAATAACTTCCTTCTTTATCTATATGAGATTCATAAATATTAATTGGGACATAATATGTAAGTGTCATCTCCGACCCAGCTACAATGTCTTCTAGTTTTTGTTCTTTGATAAATGATTCCGAAACAAATATCCCCCTATTTGTAGTCCTGTCAAAGTATTTTATCTGTCTCTGAGTCGTATTCGTATTGAAAAGCGGTTGCACACTGTAATTCTTGGATAAATGAATATTC
The DNA here is from genome assembly GCF_015557775.1 of Streptococcus parasanguinis. GTDB lineage: Bacteria > Bacillota > Bacilli > Lactobacillales > Streptococcaceae > Streptococcus > Streptococcus parasanguinis_AA. The sequence continues at coordinate 140,380 of NZ_JADNOY010000004.1, forward strand.
TTTCCATTAATAGATAGATTCGGTGAAAAATCTCGACTAATTTTTAAATAGTTTTCAGCATTTTCAAAAGTCATTCCCATACTAGGAAATTCAATATATGGTTCTAATTTGTATACATTCCTACTATCAGAAATTTGATGTATTTCCTTATTCGATAGCGATTGGAAATCATCGATCACCTTGTTCGTCCCAAGTCCTATTGAATCATTAATAACCAAGAAACCATTTTCTAATGAATCACTGATTATTCTTTGATACTTAGAAGAAAATAATGATTGAATATTCATAGAACCAACTGCAAGCGAAACTGTGAAGGAAATTAGTATTAATAAAAGTACAGGTAAAGGAGGTACCTTCCTTTTCTTTTGGATCTTTAATCTAATATGTTTCTTTAATTTACTAGCATGCCACTCTTTTTGAAAATTACACTCTATGTCTTCTTTCATTCCAATTAATTTTTTGTCTTCGAAATGTAGCTTTATATCTCCTTTGTTAATGACATATTCATCGTGAGAAACTACAATAACGATTTTATTATATTTATTTGCTAGTTTTAACAGTAAAGATGAGACAAGCTCTCTATTTTCAGAATCCAAAGAATTTGTAGGTTCATCTGCTAAAATAATATTCTTATCTGTTACCATCCCTCTAGCAATAGCAACACGTTGTTCTTCTCCTCCTGATAAATCCTCTGGATATACATCCTTCAATTCTAGAATCTCTAATTCACTTAGAATATCATCTATTTTCTTTTCTACTTCTTTTGCTGATAAATTGAAAAAATCTAGCGAAATTTTCAAATTATCATACACAGTCAAATCATTTATTAGATTATGATTTTGAAATATAAAAGCTAGATTTTGCGCAATAAAGGATGAAACAATCTTCTTGTTACTCGTATCAATTTTGGAGCCATCATAAATATAAGTTACTTTAGGGTCATACTCTGAAATCAGACCAATTTTATTCAGTAACGAAGTTTTTCCAACTCCAGATTTTCCATAAATTGTATATAATTTTCCCTCTTTGAACTTTAGAGATGTTGGTAGCAACAGTGTTTTCTCGCCATACTTAATAGACAAGTTATGAATTTCAAACATTAACGGCCACCTCCTTATGAGAACGCTTACCTTCAAGGGTATTATAGCTCTTTTTTCAAACTATATCAATTTAAATGAGTAAAATACTTTTATAACAAATAAAATTTCACCTCCCGTTTATATCTGCAACTAGACAATTGACTTTCATATCAAATTTAATCTAAGTGCAAACAAAAAACTGCCCAGAGGCAGGTCTGACAAATTAATCTTGTTCTATAATTTCTGTGGTTGGTAAAAGCACTGCAATAATTATGGAGCATTATTTTACTGCATATCATTGTTCAATCTTTTTGAAAAATAGAGGACTAAGTCATCATTGTTTTCACAAGAACTGTAAGGGGCCAAGGGGCGATCCCTAAACCAAATTCCAGATCCATCTGGGATATAGCCTCGTTTAACATACAGTCTTTGAGCTGGGCCATAACCCGAGTGTAAACCAACCCCTAAAGTAACAATCTCTGATAGTAGCCGGACTCTTTTTTCCGCCTCTTCTAAGAGTTGATTCCCAATTCCTCGACTTCTAAATGGCTCAAAAACATTAAAATCAGTTAGTTCAGGATAGACTCCCACGAAAGGGCCGTGCTTGGCAGCAGGTAATATAGTGATATAGCCTGCCACAAATCCATCCGACTCAGCTACTAATACGTCCCTTTCCCCATTCTCCTGATCCTGAAAATAGCTGGTCAAGATATCCTTTCTACCCGGCCACCCTTGGTGGATAAAGGCTTGAGAGATGTGCTCAATATCTGTCTTTATCATCCTCCTGATGATTACACCTTCCTTCATAGTTCCCTCCTTGATACATTTCTTCCCACATTATAACATGATTAGAGCTAGGGAAAGGTCAAAGAGGCCCACCCGGACCTGAAAAAAAGACCCACCCGGGTCTTTTTTTTAATCTTCGTTTACGAAAGGCATCAAAGCCATTACGCGAGCGCGTTTGATAGCTGTTGTTACTTTACGTTGGTTCTTCGCTGAAGTTCCAGTTACACGACGAGGAAGGATTTTCCCACGTTCTGAAACGAAACGGCTAAGAAGCTCAGTATCTTTGTAATCGACATATTCGATTTTGTTTGCTGCGATGTAATCAACTTTTTTACGGCGTTTGAATCCGCCACGACGTTGTTGAGCCATGTTTAATTCTCCTTTATAGTTTTAATTCGTTAAACCCATTCTTAGAATGGAAGATCGTCGTCTGAGATATCCATTGGATTCGCTCCAAATGGATTTTCTTCACGACCAAAGTTTGGCGCTGCATTGCTTGGTTCAGATCCACCAAAGCTTGGGGTTGCATTTCCAGCAAAACCACCGTTGCCTGATGAATAGCCACCACCTGCATGCCCTTCGCGTGCTGCACGGCTTTCCAATAGTTGGAAGCTGTCTGCTACGACTTCAGTGACATAAACACGTTGACCTTGCTGGTTTTCGTAATTACGTGTTTGAATGCGACCGGTAATCCCAATCAAAGCACCTTTCTTAGCCCAGTTGGCTAAGTTTTCTGCTTGCTGACGCCAGATCACACAGTTGATGAAATCGGCTTCGCGCTCTCCATTTTGACTCTTGAAGTTGCGGTTGACAGCTAGGCTGAAAGTAGCAACTGCTTGATTGCTTGGAGTGTAGCGAAGTTCAGCATCACGGGTCATACGACCGACAAGTACAACATTGTTAATCATAAGTCACCTCTGATGATTTCTTACGCGTCAACTTTTACGATCATGTGACGAAGAATGTCACCGTTGATTTTTGAAAGACGGTCGAACTCGTTAAGAGCTACAGCGTCGTTCGCTTCAACGTTTACGATGTGGTAAAGTCCTTCACGGAAATCTTGGATTTCGTATGCAAGACGACGTTTTTCCCAATCTTTTGATTCAACAACAGTTGCACCGTTGTCAGTCAAGATAGAATCGAAACGTGCTACCAAAGCGTTTTTAGCTTCTTCTTCAATGTTTGGACGAATAATATAAAGAATTTCGTATTTAGCCATTGATAATGTTCCTCCTTTTGGACTAATGACCCCCTGTCTTTGCAAGGGGTAAGTGAGGTTTACTCACAAGAAACTATTATACCAGACTTTTCGAACAAAGGCAAGAATTATCTTTAGGATTTAAAAAATGATTTCTGGACGTCCCCTTCGAGAAAAAAGAAAGAAATGTCCTAAAAAATGATATTTTATAGAAGAAACTATTCCCACTCTTCCTCTCCTTTCCTTAAAGAAAACTGATATCAGTTAGCTTTAAGCTTGAGTCTTTATACTAGCTACAACAAATCTCAAGAAACGAGGAACGATTATGAATTATCTTATCATCCCCGCCTATCAACCGGATCTGAATCTTGTCAAACTGGTTCGCTTGGTCCACGCCAAGAGCGATCTCCACATCATCGTGGTCGACGATGGGAGTGATGCTGACAAAAAAGTGATTTTTGACAAATTAGAGGGTCTTGCGACAGTTCTGACCCATGAGCACAACCAAGGAAAAGGGCAAGCTCTCAAGACTGCTTATGCATACATCCTAGAAAGAGGCACCTATGGAAGCATTGTTACAGCTGATGCAGACGGTCAGCACAAAATTTGGGATATTTTCAGGGTTGTTAACCAATCTCAAGAGCATCCTGGAACACTTATTCTAGGAGCCCGCGCCTTCTCTGGAAAAGTTCCTTTGCGTTCCGCCTTCGGAAATAAATTGACCCGCTTCTTATTTAAGCAACAAACCGGAGTGGCGGTCAGCGATACCCAAACGGGCCTACGGGCTTTCACTACGAATCTCTTGCCTTTCATGCTTGAGGTTGACGGACAGCGCTATGAATATGAAATGAATGTACTCCTCGCAGCAAGCAAATCCTTCCCCATCGTGGAAGTTCCCATCGAGACGGCCTACATCAATGACAACGAAGGCTCCCATTTCCGACCTATTCGAGATGGCCTCATGATCTACAAGGACATGTTCAAATTTGCCCTCTCCTCTCTGAGTAGTTTTATCGTTGACTATCTGGTCTACGCCTTCTTCCTTTTCGTGATGATGGCCGTGCCCATTAGTCTACGTATTCTCCTAGCCAATGGGATCGCTCGTGTAACGAGTTCCATCTTTAACTACTCGACCAATAAGCACCTAGTCTTTAAGAACAAAGACAGCGTCGCTAAAACTGGAAGTGGCTACTTTGGCCTAGCCCTCGGCCTCTTTATTCTCGATACGCTCTTGATTCGACTCTTCTATACTGCTTTCGGGCTCAATCTCCTGATCAGTAAGATTGTCGTTGGCTTCCTCCTCTTTCTGGTCTCATGGGTGATCCAGAAAAAAGTGATCTTCAAAGAAAGGACTGCTCCCCACCATGAAATTCTTTAAAAAATCCTACACCTATGCTGCCTGCTTTGGCCTTCTTTTGACCAGCAGTTTTAGCTACTCGATGCTCAAGACCTTTGTCTTATCCGATGCCATCCAAACCGTAAAAGCTACGACTACGGATACTAAAGCAGCAAAAAAAGCAGCTGCATCGGCAACAACGACCGATACCAGCTATTCAGATGACAATATCCAGGTGACTTTAACAGAAAAAACGGTTGAAAATACCCAGGTTTACATTGCAGATATCACAGTCAGCTCATCTGACTACCTCAAAACAGCCTTTGCACAAAACACATACGGAACCAACGTGACAGCTAAGACCTCTGTCACAGCTGCCAACAACAGTGCCATTCTGGCAGTGAATGGTGACTATTACGGGGCTAACAGTACAGGATACGTCATCCGAAATGGAGTGGTCTACCGCGATACCGTTCGAGAAGACTCTAGCAATGGCGACTTAGCCATTTATAAGGATGGATCCTTCAAAATTATCTATGAAGATGAGATCTCTGCGGATCAATTGGTCAAAGACGGGGTCGTCAATCTCCTCGCTTTCGGTCCTTCCTTAGTTGAAAATGGTGAGATTACGGTAGACACCAACTCAGAAGTTGGACGATCCATGGCATCCAACCCACGTACAGCGATTGGGATCATCGATGAAAACCACTACATTATCGTCGTGTCAGATGGACGGACTTCAGAAAGTGAAGGACTATCTCTCTACCAATTAGCGGAAGTGATGAAGTCTTATGGCGTTAAAACAGCCTACAACTTGGATGGTGGTGGATCTTCTACCCTTTACTTCAATGGCCAAGTTATGAACAAACCAACAACAAATGGTACTATCTCAGAAAGGGCGGTGAGTGACATTGTCTACATCGGTTACTAACCCTATTAAACAACGGTTGAAAAAGACCATCCTCTGGTACACTCTAATCTCAGCATTTTTCTTTGTCGGAAGTCGCATCTACGAACACTTTAGTTTTGGCGAAACTTCTGCCTTCATGCACTACCTCTTCTTGATTCCTTTTATCGGTGGGGCACTGTTAGTGGCTCTACAGTTAATGGTGAAAGGCCTCTCTCGCCTGAGTCTCAATCTTTGGAATTCCGGAGTGGCTACGCTCACAGCAGGAGCCCTCTACCGAGGGATTGTCAATCTCTCCGGTCGCTCCACCACAATGGATCATCCCTATTATTACCTTGGAGTTGCCTTTCTAGCACTGGCTCTGATCAGTCTCTTCTTTGTTCGCAGCGTCTGGGTTGAGAAAACAGTCTAAGACATGAAAAACGTCCGTTTCTTTATAGAACGGACGTTTTAGTTTGAAGTCAAAGTATTCTGAGAAACTTTCCTTAGGTGAGAACGGACGTCAGCGAACTTCTTCAAAGTTCCATGACTTAGTTTTGAACCTAAGGTTTCAAAACTCCCGAGTGCTTGAAACAATATTGTTTCAAGCACTTTTCTCACGGCGGAAAGTCCCAGTAAGGAGTAAATGATATCTATTGCAGAATCATTTAATTTTTTATGCAAAAACAGTTTGTATACTTGCTATGCCCAGTTAACCTTCACGTTTTTTGCTGGCTACAAATCCCGCTAAAGCTAGTGAGGTCATACCAAAGAGGCTAAGGACTGTTGAAGCCAAATCTTCTTGACCTGTTTTTGGAAGACCGGTTGCTGGTGTAGCAGCTGCTTCTGCTTGGTCACCTGTATGATAAGTGACAGCGACTGGTTTGTTGGTTGCCACTTCTTTTGTTTCGCTTGCAGCTGGTTGAGCTGGGGTTACTGGGGTTTCTGATTGACGACTTGGAGTAACAGGAGACACTGGAGCCACAGGATGGACTGGATTTACAGGACTTACTGGATCAACTGGCGCTGGCTGTGGTTGTGGAGTTGGTTGAGGTTGTGGTTCTGGAGTTGGTGTTTCTTCTTCCACTTTTTCCACAAAGGTCTTATTGCCCAAGATTGAAGCAGACAACTTCTTCCCTGCCTTATTCACATCTTCGATGTATTGGATAAAGACTTCAGTATCTGGATTAATTGCACCGATCAATTTTGTATCACGGAAGACTGAGAATCCATCTCCGCCACCATACAAGAAGTCGTTGATAATCGCCTTGTAGGTCTTGTTACGATCAATTTCAGTTCCATCTGCCTTGTAAGCTTTCACGACCTTATAAGGATTTTCTTCCGTTGCATCGGCTGGTTTCGTATAGGTGTACTTGATCCCTGCCATTTGCAAGAAGTAAAGCTCTTTCTCATCATATTGTTGGTCCAAAGCTTTGTAGATTTGGTCCCCAGTGATTTCTACTACTTGGAGGATATTTCCAAATGGTTGCACTGCTTGAGCTGCACCCCAAGTGACTGTTCCGTCTGGTTTCACCACGAGGTCTGCACGGATTCCTCCATTATTGGTGAAGGCAAAGTCAACATCTGGATAACCTGATTTTTTGGCAATATCTAGTTGCGCTGCTGTGACCAAATCTCCAACAGCACTTTCTTTTTGCGCATTCAATTCACGGGTAATATTTTCAGCTTTTTCTGCTGTACCGATTTTTGCTTCTGTTACTTTTTTAACCGTCGCATTGGCATCATCGATGATCGCTTGAACCTTGGCATCTTTTGCTTTGCCTTTCGATGGATCTACCGCAATAATTTTAGCAGTTGGAGCTTTGACAAAGTCAGCTGTATCTGTATCTAGGACTCCACGGACATCCGAGTAGGCTTTCCCTTGAGAGGTACCTTGAACGATCAAGGTATTTCCAACCATCCCGTTTGTATATTGGTGGTTATGACCTGCAAAGACGATATCCACTGAGTTTTCTGGATAGATTTGGTTTAATTTTTTGATCATGTCTGCAGCAGGACCTTCTGCTACCCCATTTTTACTTGTTGCAGCAACGTGGGCCAAGACAGCGATAGCATGAACGCCTTGGTCATTCAGTTCACGCGCATATTTGGCAATCGATTCTGCTTCATCCAAAACCCGGTATTGTTCATGATTTTTACGCAAGACAAGATTTGGGAATTCTGTCGTAACAACCCCGATAAATCCGACCTTAACGGTCTTGTCGTTGACTGGGATTTCTTTGATGGTATAAGGTTTCCAGTCAAATGGGATTTTATTGGTATCTTTGTCAACCAAGTTGGCAATTACAACTTCTTGTTTTGAAGCTTCATGAGGATACTCATCGACGATCTTATTGAATTGACCAGGTGTTGGGGCTTCTCCCTTCATGATCCGGTTGAATTCACCAAGTCCTTCGTCAAACTCGTGATTACCAAGAGTTCCGTATTCAAAGTTCATTTCATTGAAGACTTTTACAGTTGGTTCATCTTGAAGGAGGGCAGAGTTGGCTGGACTAGCGCCAACCATATCTCCCGCTTGCACACGGATGCTGGCATTAGGCGTTCCTGCATTCTCTGTTTCAAAGTCTTTTTGCGAATCGTTCAAATAGGTTGCCAAAAGTGGGGCTGTTCCTGCGTTTTTCACAGTTTCACCTTCTAAACGAGCTGTCCCTGTTTGTTCCAAGGCACCGTGGAAGTCATTGACGCCCATGAACTGCACAGGCAATTCGTCTGCAAAAACGCTATTGATCGCAAAAACACTAAGACCTGCAGCGACCGCTAGGATACTGCTTTTCAAGATAATTTTTTTCTTCATAGAATACTCCATTTTCTAATGTAGAACACTTCTCCTAAAAGGAGAACGCAGAACAGTTGAATTGCTGCAATCAGCTCTTCCATTTTACTATTTTTTCGGTTTTACTTCAATATTTTCCTGGAAACTCTTGCAATTTTATTTGAAAACGCTTGATTTCCGAACATCTATTCTCATCCTCTTACTTTTGTTACTTGCTGTTCATCACAAAAGAGGCTGGGACAAAAGTCCTAGCCTCTCAATTATTTTTGGATTGTCGAGCAAGACGCAGTGGTTGAGTGGGCTCTACTACGCTGATTTCATCAGCTTTTACAGCCCTACTCAACTGTGCGGAGGTGGGACGACGAAATCGAATTCTAACGAATTACCGATTTCTGTCCCACTCTCTTTTCTTATTTATTCACGTTTTCCCATTTCCAGTTTTGAACTTCTGGAATGTCGTCTCCGTTTTCACGGATGTAGTCATGGTGGAAGGCGATTGTTTCATCCATCTTCGCTGCAAATGCGCTTGCTGCATCTCCAAGAGCTGCATTAGCTGCATCTTGTGCCAAGTGGAAGCGATCCAACTCAGACATCACACGCATATCAAATGGTGTGGTGATATCCCCGTTTTCACGGTAACCATGTACACGAAGGTTATGGTTGTGACGGTTGAAGAAGATATCACGGATCATGCCTTCGTAACCATGGAAAGCAAAGATGACTGGTTTATCCGTTGTGAAGACTTTGTTAAATTCTTCATCTGAAAGTCCACGCGCATCAACGGATGGGTGACGCAATTTCAAGATATCCACAACGTTGACAAAGCGGATCTTCAATTCTGGGAAGGCTTTGTGCAAGATTGTGATGGCTGCAAGAGCTTCTAAGTTTGGCTCTGTACCTGCAGCTGCAATAACAAGATCTGGCTCTTCATCTGCTGAAACAGTTGATGCCCAATCGATCACCTTGTATCCTTCACGAACCAATTCTTCTGCTTCAGCTGCTGAGTAGAATTGAGGACGTGGGTGTTTAGAAGAAACAATCAAGTTGATCACATCTTCTCCCTTGAAGGCTTCATCCATTACCGCAAGCAAGCTATTGGTATCTGCTGGCAAGTACTCACGGATATATTCAGGAGTTTTCTCAGCCAAGTGAGTCAAGATACCTGGATCTTGGTGAGTGTAACCATTGTGGTCTTGTTGGAAGACAGTTGAAGTTGCAATCAAGTTCAAGGCTGGGTAGTTTTTACGCCATGTTGTATGTGTCTTAGACTTACGCAACCATTTGAAGTGTTGAGTGATCATAGAATCCACAACACGAAGGAAGGATTCGTAAGAGGCGAAGAATCCATGACGACCTGTCAAGACATATCCTTCAAGCATACCTTCTGCTTGGTGCTCTGACAATTGAGAGTCAATGACACGACCAGCAGGGCTCAAGGCTTCATCGTAGTCTGGTTTCATACGTCCTAACCATTGACGGCTTGTACGAGTGAAGACTTCTTGAAGACGGTTTGATTTGGTTTCGTCTGGACCGAAGATACGGAAGTTATCTGGGTTCGCATCTACCAAGTCTGCCGCATACTTACCAAATTCGATCATGTCTTGAGCCATGATTTCACCTGGTGTGTTGAATTGAAGGGCATGTTTCTTCCAATCAGCTGTGTTCATTGGTTTGATCACACCAGCATTTGTGATTGGGTTCATCGCCATGCGACGGTCACCTTTTGGTGCAATTTCCGCAATTTCAGGAACTAGTTTACCAGTTTCGTCGAACAATTCAGCTGGGCGGTAAGATTCCAACCATGAAAGAAGAGCATCGACATGCTCCATGTGGTGAGCATCTACTGGGATTGGAACTTGGTGCGCACGGAATCCACCCTCGATAGGTGTTCCTTCCCATGCTTTTGGACCAGTCCAACCTTTAGGAATACGAGCAATCAAGACAGGGTAAACTGGTTGAGTTGCTTCTTCAGCAGAACCTTTACGAGCTTCTGCTTGGACTTTCTTGATTTCTTCAATTGCTTCGTCCAATTTTTCAGCGAACAAAGCGTGTGCAGCTTCATGGTCTTCTGAAATTGCAGTGACATTCGCAAAGATTGGTTTCCAACCAAGACCTTCAAAGAAGAGGGCCAATTCTTCGTCTGTTTTGCGTTCGAAGATCGTTGGGTTGTGGATCTTCCCACCATTGAGGTAGAAGATTGGAAGGATCGCCCCATCGTTGACTGGGTTCAAGAAGGTATTTGACAACCAACCAGCCATCAATGGACCTGTTTCACCTTCACCATCACCGATAACTGTGGCAGCAATCACATCCGGATTATCCAATACAGCACCTGCAGCGTGAGAAAGGGCATATCCAAGTTCTCCACCTTCGTGGATAGATCCTGGTGTTTCAGGCGCTGCGTGAGAAGCGATTCCTCCTGGGAATGAGAAGATCTTACACAAGTGTTTGAAACCTTCTTCATTTTGTGGGATGTTTGGATTCAATTCAGTATAAGAACCATCTAAGTAAGAGTTCGATACCATTACTTGTCCACCGTGACCTGGTCCTTCAATGTAGAACATATCCAAGTCGTATTTGTTGATGGCACGGTTCAAGTGAGCATAGATAAAGTTTTGCCCTGGTACAGTTCCCCAGTGTCCGATTGGGTGAGCCTTCAAGTCATTTTCAACGACTTCGCGCTTCAACAATGGGTTATCTTTCAAGTACATTTGAGCAGCTGAAATGTAGTTGGCTGCACGCCACCAAGCGTCTACTTTATCCAAGTAAGCTTTGCTGTTATAATCGACAGTCATCTTGTCTCCTCACAATTTCTAGACAGGTCTGTTGAACAACCTGTTCGTTTGATCAATAGTTTAAACAATCTGTTTTCACGACAAACAGATGATATTGAAGAAAATATTCAATATTACTTCTATTCTATCAAGAATTTCCCTTTTTGTACATCAGAAAGTAAGAAAAATATTCTTTGAACGTCAAATTTTAATTTCCCACTAAAGTGGTTCCATTCCCTACAGGGATAGGTTTTAAAAAAAGACTTTGCTGATTTTTGCAAACGAGCAAAGTCCCAAATGAAATGGAGGAGGTTAAATGACTTTTTGACCTTTCTTGTAGACATCTGTCACGAGATTTGTCGCAAAGAAATAGAAGAGATAATCTAGATTAGGTGCATCGTAAATCGTGATGTCGGCCTGTTTGCCAACATCGAAAGAGCCGATTGTTTTAGCACGATCAACTGAATAGGCTGCATTAATGGTCACTGCATTGAGAATTTCTACTGGAGTTAGGCGCATCATGAAGCAACCCAGATGCATGGCAAACTGGAGATTGGCTGTTGGACAAGACCCTGGGTTGCTATCTGTTGTCAGGGTGATGGCCATGCCAGCGTCCAACATCTTACGAGCCGGTGCATAGGTATCTTCCATGAGGCTGAAGGTTGTAGCTGGCAAAAGATTTCCAATCACTTTTGCTGCAGCTAATTTTTGAATGCCTTCATCGGTAATCACCATCAAGTGTTCTGCACTAGTAGATTCCAATTCCGCCGCCACATCCACGCCACCAATGGATTCGATTTCATCGGCATGGATCCGCAGCTTGAAGCCCATCTCCTTAGCTTTTGAAAGAAGATAGCGAGATTCATCTGCTGTAAAGACACCTTTTTCACAGAAGATATCACAGAACTCAGCTAGCTTTTCTTCCTTCACTTTGGGAAGCATTTGCTCCACAATGAGATCTAAATATTCTTGGGAACGGCCCTTGTATTCTATGGGAATCGCATGGGCTGCCATAAAGGTCGAAACCAGATCAATTTCATGGTCACGGTCCAAGGCAGCCACAACATCCAACTGGCGTTTTTCCGTTTCCCAATCCAAACCATAACCACTCTTGGCTTCAACAGTAGTCACCCCATGACGCAACATGTAATCCAACAGTCGTTTGGACTTGTCATAGAGATTTTCAAAAGAAGCTTCCCGTGTCGCCCGAACCGTGCTCAGAATTCCACCGCCTTGGGCGAGGATGTCTAAGTAAGAAACACCCGCTAATTTTTTCGCAAATTCATGTTCCCGACTACCTCCATAGACCAAGTGGGTGTGGCAGTCAATCAGGCCAGGAGTCGCAACTTTTCCTTCACAGGATTTCACTTCCGTATGGTCATCGATCAGTTCAGGGTCTGGTTGACCTGTCCCAACTGCAAGAATCTTTCCATCTTTAATGGCGATATAAGCATCGGAAAGAATTTTTGCCTCTGCCATCTCCTTGCCATAGAGAGGATGACCCAGATCATTCGGACAAAACAATTGGTTAAAGTGGGTTAATAGGATATCAGCAGACATATGAAACATTCCTTTCTATTTCCATTGTTATTCATTTTACAATTCTACAGGAAAAGCGTCAAAAAAAAGTCAAAAAGTTTTTCCCTCATTTTTTTTTGCTTTATTAAAAATTATATTTTTTTTTGACTCTTTATTGACGTTTCTTGGATACAATAAAGAAAATACAAATTCACAGTCCAACTATAAGGAGGGTTCTGCTATGTCATTTATAGACGAGAAAGAAATTGCAGCTGCTATGTCTGTCAAACTTGACTTTGATGTCCTACCCGAAAAGGCGACTTTTCAAGAAGGCATCCGTCGTGCACCTGATAGAGGCTTCCGCTTAACGCAAGCTCAGACTGAAATTGCCCTTAAAAACGCTTTGCGTTACATTCCTAAAAAATTCCACCAAGAGTTGATCCCAGAATTTCTGGAAGAACTGAGAACGCGCGGTCGGATCTATGGCTATCGCTTCCGTCCAAAAGATCGCATCTATGGAAAACCAATCGATGAGTACAAAGGAAAATGCACTGCTGCTAAGGCTATGCAGGTCATGATCGACAACAACTTGAGCTTTGAAATTGCTCTTTATCCATATGAATTGGTCACTTATGGGGAAACAGGATCTGTCTGTGCCAACTGGATGCAATACAACTTGATCAAGAAATACTTGGAAGTCATGACAGAAGACCAAACCTTGGTGGTTGAATCGGGTCACCCTCTTGGCCTCTTCAAATCAAAACCAGAAGCTCCTCGTGTCGTCATTACCAACGGTCTCTTGATCGGTGAGTATGATAACATGCGCGACTGGGAAATTGCTGAAGAAATGGGCGTTACCAACTACGGTCAGATGACAGCCGGTGGCTGGATGTACATCGGTCCACAAGGGATCGTTCACGGTACTTTCAACACCCTTCTCAATGCTGGTCGTCTCAAACTCGGTGTGCCTGATGATGGCGACTTGACCGGTAAACTCTTCATTTCATCTGGTCTCGGTGGAATGAGCGGAGCTCAAGGGAAAGCAGCTGAAATCGCAAAAGCGGTTGCCATCGTTGCAGAAGTGGACCGCTCTCGGATCGAAACTCGTCACTCTCAAGGCTGGATTAGCCAAGTGACCGACAGTGCGGAAGAAGCTGTGAAATTGGCTCAAGCAGCACTGGAAGCTGGTGAATCAACTTCGATTGCCTACCATGGTAATATCGTAGACTTGCTCGAATATGTCAACGAACACAATGTCCACGTTCATCTCTTGTCTGACCAAACCTCTTGCCACAACGTTTATGATGGTGGCTATTGCCCAGTTGGCATTAGCTTTGAAGAACGGACACGTTTGCTGGCAGAAGACAAAGAAACCTTCCGCCGTTTGGTTGATGAAACCTTGGCTCGTCACTTTGCAGTGATCAAAGCCTTGACAGCTAAAGGTACCTACTTCTTCGACTACGGTAATGCCTTCATGAAATCTGTTTACGACTCAGGTATCAAGGAAATTTCTAAGAATGGCTTGGATGACAAGGATGGCTTCATTTGGCCATCTTATGTAGAAGATATCATGGGACCTATGCTCTTTGACTATGGTTATGGTCCATTCCGTTGGGTCTGCCTCAGCGGTAAACATGAAGACTTGATTGCAACCGACCATGCAGCTATGGAAGCGATCGATCCAACTCGTCGCTACCAAGACCGCGACAATTACAACTGGATCCGCGATGCTGAAAAGAACCAATTGGTGGTTGGTACACAAGCACGTATCCTCTATCAAGATTGTATGGGCCGTGTCAACATTGCTTTGAAATTCAACGAACTCATTCGCCAAGGTAAGATTGGACCAGTCATGATCGGACGTGACCACCACGACGTATCTGGTACAGATGCTCCATTCCGTGAAACATCAAACATCAAAGATGGTTCGAACGTCACTTGTGACATGGCGGTTCAATGTTACGCTGGTAACGCTGCTCGCGGTATGAGTCTCGTCGCTCTCCACAACGGTGGTGGTACTGGTATCGGTAAAGCTATCAACGGTGGATTTGGTCTCGTCCTAGACGGTAGCCACCGGATCGATGAAATCATCAAGTCTGCCATTGCCTGGGACACTATGGGTGGGGTTGCTCGTCGGAACTGGGCACGGAATAACCATGCCATTGAAACAGCGATCGAGTACAACCGTCTCCATGCAGGAACAGACCACATCACCATTCCGTATCTGGCAGATGAAGATTTGGTCAAAGAAGCCGTTCAAAAATTGTTTTAACATCAAAAAATAAAAACTGAGAAAGGGGAGGAAAATGCAAAGACTCCTCCTCCCCAACTTCTCCTATAAAAAGAGGTAATCATATGGCAAAAATTGTTGAGTGTATTCCAAACTTCTCTGAAGGACGCAATCAAGCTGTGATCGACGGATTAGCAGCAACAGCAAAAAGTATTCCAGGTGTCACTTTACTAGACTACTCGTCTGACGCCAGTCACAACCGCAGCGTCTTTACACTCGTTGGGGATGAAGAAAGCATTCAAGAAGTGGCTTTCCAATTGGTGAAATACGCTTCTGAAAACATTGATATGACCAAGCACGAAGGCGAACACCCTCGTATGGGGGCAACAGACGTTTGTCCATTCGTTCCCGTTAAAGATATCACTACAGCTGAATGCGTTGAGATTGCTAACAAAGTAGCCGAACGCATCAATCGTGAATTAGGTATTCCAATCTTCCTTTATGAAGATGCTGCAACTCGCCCAGAACGGAAGAACTTGGCGAAAGTGCGTAAAGGACAATTTGAAGGAATGCCAGAAAAATTGTTGGAAGAAGACTGGAAGCCAGACTACGGTGAACGCAAGATTCACCCAACTGCAGGGGTTACAGCTGTCGGTGTCCGGATGCCACTCGTTGCTTTCAATATCAACCTTGATACAGACGATCTAGAGATTGCCAATAAGATTTCTAAAATCATTCGTGGATCAAGCGGTGGATACAAATACTGTAAAGCGATCGGTGTCATGCTAGAAGATCGCAACATCGCCCAAGTCTCCATCAATATGGTCAACTTGGAACAATTCCCATTGTATCGTGTTGTGGAAACCGTTCGTTTCGAAGCGCAACGCTATGGTGTTCGCATCATCGGAACAGAACTCATTGGACTGGCTCCTGCTAAGGCTTTGATCGACTCTGCTGAATACTACTTACAATTAGAAGACTTTGACTACAGCAAACAAGTCTTGGAAAATCACTTGTTGGGTTAGAAAGGGAGTTCTATGAAACTAGTTGACTTAAGTATTACGGAGTTTGCCAAAGTTCTTGGTTCAGATGCTCCAGCTCCAGGTGGTGGTTCTGCTGCTGCTCTATCTGCTGCGAATGGGATTTCCCTTACAAAAATGGTCTGTGAACTGACCATTGGAAAGAAAAAATACGCAGAATTTGAAGACCACATCAAAGGGGTTCATGAAAAAAGCGCTCAACTCCAAGACCAATTACTAGAAGCCATCGATAAAGATACAGAAGCTTTCAACGTCGTATCAGCTGTCTTTGATCTTCCAAAAGAAACGGAAGAAGAGAAAGCCGCTCGTCGTGAAGCCATGCAAAAAGCTTTGAAACACGCGACAGTATCTCCTTTCTCTATGATGGAGCTCATCGTTGAGGCTCTTGAAACCACCAAAGAAGCTGTTGGCAAGTCCAACACCAATGCGGCTAGTGACCTAGGGGTAGCTGCTCTGAATCTTAAAGCTGGCCTTCAAGGTGCTTGGCTCAATGTCTTGATCAACATTTCAGGAATCAAGGACCAAGACTTCGTCCAAGAATACCATAGCAAGGGACTCGAACTCCTCCAAACCGGTTCTGATCTTGCAGATAACATTTACCAAACCATTTTAGAAAGTCTATCTTAAACCTAGCAAATAAAAATAAAGAAAGAAGGGATTCTATGGTTTTATCGGATATTGAAATCGCCAATTCTGTCCAAATGAAGCCCATCACCGATATCGCTGCTGAACTTGGATTGACCGAAGACGATATTTCGCTCTACGGAAAATACAAGGCAAAAATTGATAGCAACCAACTGGAACAACTCAAGGATAAGGAAGATGGAAAGCTAATCCTCGTGACAGCCATCTCACCAACACCTGCTGGAGAAGGAAAGACAACCACCTCTGTTGGCTTGGTCGATGCTCTTTCAGCTATTGGTGAAAAAGCCGTCATTGCCCTGCGCGAACCTTCTCTTGGCCCTGTTTTTGGGATCAAGGGTGGAGCTGCCGGTGGCGGGTACGCCCAAGTGGTTCCAATGGAAGATATCAACCTTCACTTTACCGGAGACTTCCATGCCATTGGGATTGCCAACAACTTGCTTGCAGCCTTGATTGACAACCACATCCATCACGGCAATGAGTTGGGCATCGATTCTCGTCGCATCACCTGGAAACGGGTGGTCGATATGAACGACCGCCAACTCCGTCATATTGTCGATGGTCTTCAAGGAAAAACAAACGGAGTTCCTCGTGAAGATGGCTTTGACATCACCGTGGCTTCTGAAATCATGGCTATTCTCTGTCTCTCAGAAAATATCCTTGACCTCAAAGAACGCCTCGATCGCATCATTATCGGGTACAACTACCAAGGACAACCGGTCACAGCCAAAGACCTCAAGGCTGGAGGGGCCATGGCAGCTGTCCTCAAAGATGCCATCCATCCAAATTTGGTGCAAACCTTGGAGCATACTCCTGCCATCATCCACGGCGGACCATTTGCCAATATCGCCCACGGCTGTAACAGTGTGCTGGCTACTAAGCTAGCCCTCAAATATGCAGACTATGTTGTGACAGAAGCTGGTTTTGGAGCAGACCTCGGTGCTGAAAAATTCATCGATATCAAGTGCCGCATGGCCGGGCTCAAACCTGCTGCCGTTGTCCTCGTCGCAACCATCCGTGCTCTCAAGATGCATGGTGGAGTTGCCAAGGCAGACTTGGCAACTGAAAATGTCCAAGCCGTTATCGATGGTCTACCAAATCTAGACAAACACTTGGCCAACATCCAAGAAGTCTATGGTCTACCTGTGGTCGTTGCCATCAACAAATTCCCACTGGATACAGAGGCAGAGCTAGAAGCTGTCTATGAATCTTGTAAGAAACGCAATGTAGATGTGGTCATCTCAGATGTCTGGGCAAAAGGTGGAGCTGGTGGTCGTGACTTGGCTGAAAAAGTCATTCAACTGGCTCAAGAAGAAAACCACTTCTCTTATGTCTATGACGAAGAAGACAGCATTGAAACAAAATTGACCAAGATCGTCACAAAAGTCTATGGTGGTAAAGGCATCAGCTTAACACCAGCGGCCAAACGCGAACTCAAAGAATTGGAAGCTCTGGGCTTCTCGAACTACCCAATCTGTATGGCCAAAACCCAATACTCCTTCTCAGACGATGCGAAGAAGATGGGAGCACCAAAAGACTTCACTGTTAAAATCAGTAACCTTAAGGTGGCTGCCGGAGCTGGCTTCATTGTAGCTCTCACTGGTACCATTATGACCATGCCTGGCCTACCTAAAGTTCCTGCCAGTGAAAAGATTGATATCGATGCCCACGGCAATATCACTGGTCTCTTTTAAGAAAGAAGGCGTCCTATGGTGACTCTCCTTCATCTTACCCCCGCAGATTATCAAATTTCTACCTGGTCCGGTGGCCAAACCACCCAACTCTTTCTCTCCCCAGAGGGAGGAAGCTATCCAGATCGGACCTTTGACTTCCGCCTCTCTACTGCAACGGTAGAAGTTGAAAAAAGTAACTTTACCGATCTCACGGGCTACCACCGAATCTTGATGCCCTTGAATGCCTCCATTAGGCTCACCCATCACCATAAAGAAGTGGTTTTGAACCCCTTTCAAAGCTACTTCTTTGATGGGGGAGATCCTGTATCTAGCCAAGGGACTTGTCAAGACTTTAATTTGATTTACAACCCTTCTTATCAGGGGCATATGAGTGCTATATCCCCAAAAGAGAGTGTCAAAAGTCAGAGTCGCTATCAATTGATCTACGCTCTCTGTCCACTAACACTCGAATGGGGAACCAATCATTCTCAAACTCTCCAAACTCACGAGCTCCTGGTGATCGAACAAGCATCTCCTCTTCAAGAGATGACAATCACGTTTTTACCCCATCAGTCTGGGGAGCAACCGATTGCTATCTGGACTGGACTACAATAATGTTCACAAAGGAGAAACATTATGAACGGAGCACATAAACAGTCGATTGAGGAACAAGAAAAAGCGAAATTCAGCTTTAGCGGTGCCACTCTTTACGGTATCAATGCCGTGATCGGATCTGGTATCTTCCTCCTTCCTCAAAAAATTTATTCTGGCCTCGGACCAGCTTCTCTAGCTGTCATGTTCGGGGTTGCCATTCTCGTCATGCTACTATCAGCCTGTCTGGCTGAAACAGCTGGCTACTTCGACAAAAACGGTGGAGCCATGCAATACTCAAAAGCCGCTTTCGGAGACTTCGTTGGCTTTAACGTTGGGATTCTCGGTTGGGCCGTTACTGTTATCGCTTGGGCTGCCATGTTAGCCGGATTTGCTAAGATCTTCATCATCACCTTCCCAGCATTTGAAGGCTACAACCTTCCGATCAGTATCGGTATGCTGATTCTCTTGAGTCTGATGAACATTGCCGGTCTGAAAACCTCTAAGATGTTTACTCTGACAGCTACTGTTGCAAAATTAATTCCAATTGTCCTCTTCTCACTCTTTGCCATCTTCTTCATTCCCGGTGGCGTGAGCAAGGGCAACTTCACACCTTTCCTTCAATTGGAAAGTGGAACAAACCTCTTCAGTTCTATTTCTAGTACAGCCGTCTACATCTTCTACGGTTTCATCGGATTTGAAACCATGTCTATCGTTGCAGGGGAAATGCGCAACCCTGAAAAGAACGTTCCCCGCGCTATTCTAGGTTCTATCAGTATTGTATCTGTTCTCTACATGTTGATCATCGCAGGAACAATCGCCATGCTTGGTGGTCGCATTATGCAAACTGGTGCACCAGTACAAGACGCATTTGTCGAAATGATTGGCCCTATCGGAGCTCCACTCGTTTCTTACGGAGCCCTCATTTCAATCGCCGGTCTAAACATCGGTGAATCCATCATGGTCCCTCGTTTTGGTGCCGCATTAGCAACTGAAAAACTCTTGCCAGAAGGGCTTGGAAAAACAAACTCTAAGAATGCCCCTGTCATTGCCATTATCATTTCTGGTATCTTCGCCTTCTTACTCTTGTTATCTGGCTCTTTCGAAACATTAGCAACCTTCAGTGTTGTCTTCCGTTTCTTCCAATACATTCCAACTGCTTTGGCAGCCATCAAACTCAGAAAAATGTACCCAGACAAAAAGGTTACCTTCCGAGTACCATTTGGTCCTGTTATCCCAGTTCTAGCTGTTGTGATCAGTATCTTGATGATTGCAGGGGACAACATGATGAACTTTGTTTGGGGTGCCATCGGTCTCGTGATCGCAAGTGGACTCTACTTTGTTTTCCACGGCGATAAACTACATAAATCGAAAACCCTTCCTCACTAATTTTCTTTACACACTAGATGGGAACAGAGACGGGAGTGAAGCTCGGTTTTGCTCCCTAACCCATCTAGGACTCCACGAATGTCAAACCTGAGCCCTTTTCTCTATGACTCCTTTCAATTTTTTTAGATCAATAGACAATGGGCCCATGTTTGGTATTCAAACCGAAGTAAACAACACTACTTCCACAGAACAACTATTCATAATCGGAGGTTTTATATGACTCAATTGATTCATTTAGATGGTAATAGCTTAACACTCGAAGAAGTCATCGCTGTCGCTCGGCACGGTGCCCAATGTGAGCTTGATGAACAAGCCAAAGAAGCCGTTATCGCATCCCGTAAAATCGTTGATGACATTGTCCGGGAAAAACGAGTCGTCTATGGTGTAACCACTGGCTTTGGTTCCCTCTGTAATGTCAGCATCTCTCCAGAAGATACTGTTCAACTGCAAGAAAACCTGATCCGAACTCACTCATCTGGCTTCGGTGATCCACTTCCTGAAGATGCTGTTCGTGCCATCATGCTGATCCGTATCAACTCACTCTTGAAAGGTTATTCTGGCATTCGTCTGTCAACCGTTGAAAAACTGTTAGAATTGCTCAACAAAGGAGTCACTCCTTATATCCCTGAAAAAGGCTCTCTCGGAGCTTCTGGAGACCTTGCTCCTCTTTCTCATATGGTTTTACCAATGTTGGGCCTTGGACGTGCCTACTACAAAGGAGAACTTCTCAGTGGTCAAGAAGCCTTAGATCGTGCTGGAATTGAAAAGATCCAATTAGCTGCCAAAGAAGGGCTTGCCTTGATCAATGGTACGACTGTCCTAACCGGTATCGGTGCTCTTGCGACTTATGATGGTATCCAATTGCTCAAACTCTCTGATATCGCTGGTGCTCTCTCAATGGAAGTTCACAATGGAATTACCAGTCCATTCGAAGAAGACCTTCATTCCATCCGCCCACAAAGTGGACAATTGGCAACTGCTCGCAACATCCGTAACCTTCTTGAAGGAAGTAAGAATACCACTGTTGCGACTCAACAACGGGTACAAGATCCTTATACACTTCGCTGTATCCCTCAAATACATGGAGCCAGCAAGGATTCTATTGCTTACGTAAAAGAAAAAGTTGAAATCGAAATCAACTCTGTCACAGATAACCCAATCATTACCAAAGAAGGACACGTCATCTCAGGAGGTAACTTCCACGGTGAACCAATGGCGCAACCATTTGACTTCTTAGGCATTGCCCTTTCTGAAATTGGGAACGTATCTGAACGTCGGGTGGAACGCTTGGTCAACAGCCAACTCAGTAAATTACCATCCTTCTTAGTCAAACACCCTGGACTCAACTCAGGCTTCATGATTACCCAGTATGCTTGTGCATCCCTTGCATCGGAAAATAAAATCTTGGCTCACCCTGCTAGTGTCGATTCTATTCCATCTTGTGAAAACCAAGAAGATTTCGTCAGCATGGGAACGACTGCCGCTCGTAAAGCAGCAGAAATTCTTAAAAACTCACGTCGCATCGTTGCTACTGAAATCATGGCAGCTTGCCAAGCCTTGGATCTCAAGCCAGAAAATCATGAACTTGGTAAAGGGACAAAACCAGCTTATGAGCTGATTCGTCAAAAACTGAACTTCATTGAATTTGACAAAGATATCGAAATCTTTGAAGAACTTAATAAAGCATCTGCTGTTGTCGAAAGCGAAGAATTCTTAGCAACCATCGAAAAAGCAGTTGACTTAAGCATTCAATACTGATACAGTAAGAATAAAGCAAAACAGAGGCTGGCGATCTTCTCAGCCTCTGCCTGCTTTCAGAAAAATAAGGGAGGCGACAAGCTTGCTCACAAACTACTATCCAATGACCTACAGCTACTACCAAGGTAGCATCGAGGACAATCCCTACACGGCCAAATGGGGAATGGTCACCAAATTTTTAGACCTAAACGACGAGACCCTCACTCCATTTGAGGGGATGACCTTTGGGATCATCGGCTTTAAGAGCGACAAAGGAGTCTATATCAATAATGGGCGTGTAGGAGCAGTCGAGGGTCCTACAGCCATCCGTTCTCAAATCGCTAAACTTCCATGGCACTGGGGAACCAATGTGACAGTGTATGATGTGGGAAATATTGACGGGCCTAACCATTCACTAGAAGAACTCCAAGAAAGTCTCTCACAAGCGATCCAGCGCATGTACCAACTAGGGATCCAACCCATTGTCCTAGGAGGCGGTCACGGAACTGCTTACGGCCACTATCTAGGGATTCAATCCAGTTTAGAAAAAGATGAACAACTGGCTGTGATCAATCTGGATGCCCACTTTGATTTGCGACCTTACGACCAAACCGGTCCCAACTCTGGAACAGGTTTTCGTCAAATGGCTGATCATGCGAAAGAAAAAGGTCAGGACTTCCCTTACCTCATCCTGGGGATCCAAGAGCACAATAATAACCTCTTCCTCTTTAATTACGTTGCTAAAACACCAAGCATTGATTTTTTAACTGGCCAAGATCTCTTCCAGATGAGCCACCAAGCCATTCTGGATCGAATCGATCAATTTTTAGAAAACCAAACCGCGATCTATCTGTCTATTGATATGGATTGCTTTGCGGTCGGCTCTGCTCCTGGTGTTAGCGCCATCCAATCGCTTGGTGTCGATCCTAAACTAGCCCTCCTGCTTCTCCAACACATTGCTGCTAGTGGTAAGCTAATCGGATTTGATGTCGTGGAAGTTTCTCCTCCTCATGATATTGACAACCATACTTCAAACCTTGCTGCGACCTTTATCTTTTACTTGACCCAAATATTGGCGCAACAAAAACTGAACTAAGAAGATTTCTACACACATAAAAAGCATAGAAACACCCATTGCTAGGGTATTTCTATGCTTTTTCTTCGTTTTCAGGCACAATGATCTTTGCCTGAAAGGAGAACAGGCCACTTAGCCCTCTCTTATGATTTAGGCAAGAGCCACTACAGGTCTTTTAATTTTTTAAGAAAATGACGATCTCTGTAGGGATTCAAGTGTTGCTCTGCCACCTTCTTGTAGTAATTCTTATCTTCTTTCAAGAAGGTGCTCAGGGCAGGAGCGAGCTCTTCTCCTTTCTCCTTTTGATCAGATAAGAAAGCTAATAGATAATGAACCATCCCCTTATCCCGTGAATTAGCAGATGGTTTCATCGTCCTTTCTTTTCGAGCCAGATAAGCCGCAACCTTTTCTTGATCTCCTTGCTGACAAGCAATTAAGGATTGGTAAAATTCGAGCAATTCTTCCTTCCAAGGGAAGCGAACACTGGACAAAATCTTCTGAGCTCTGTCAAAACAGCGGCGAGCTTGGATCAAATCTCCCTTCCAATAATAGGCGATCCCAAGATCAATATCAAAGACGACACGGACGGAATCAACAGCTTGATCTCCCACCAAACGCAGAACCTCTTCTAAGTGGGTGACAGCTACTTGGAAATGGCCCCTAATTTGCTCGATTTCAGCGAGATAGGCCAAAGAAGCCGCAATTTGAATGGCATACTTGGCCTGCATGCTATTGGTCAAACTAAAGCAATCAATGGAGCGATACAGATGCCGGGTTGCCTGCTCCTCATCCCCAACCATCAGGTGATACAAGCCCTTCAAACGCAACTGGATCGCGATGACCTCATGATTATTAGCTTGGATGGCATCTTCTAAAGCTAAATCTGTATAATAGGCCATCTCAGAGATATTTTCCGTTTGAATGCAATAATAAATGATTTGCCGATAACCCTCTAAGAGGAAGTCGGATTGCTTGAGTTCCCGCGCATAGGAGATGACTTTTTGGATATCATGAATCCCCTTTTGATACTCCCCACTTCGAATAAAATAGCGACCTTCTAGGTACAAGTAACGCAGTTGTAAATGCTTGTATTCTCTATCTCTTTGGTGCCTTGAAAAGAGGTTATCTAATTCTTGGCGAATGCGGGATAGCTCTCCAAAAATGTCCAAATGGCTATTTGTACCATCTGATAGGAACCCCTCATCTACCTTGGAATATATCGGAAACAGTTCATGCTCCAGCTGAAGAATTTCTTCTAAGTAGGTCAACTCAAACGATAAGGAACGCAAGAGATTTTGCGATTGCTTGTATTGGTAGGCAATTTCCTTATAAAGAAGAAGGTCCGTCGAATCTTCTAAAGTTTCTTCCAATTTTTGCGCAATTTGTTGGTGGAAGAGCCGCCGTCTAGCTGGCGAAAGAAGATGGTAAAAGTACATAGCTACCAATTGCTTGCAGAATTGAACCATGAGAGCCTCTCCTTCTTCTACGATTGAGACGATCGCTCTTTCAGATAAAGGCTCGATTAATTCTGTCAAAACAGGAAGCTCTGTAGCCGTCAATTCCGCCAAGATAGACAGAGAAATTGGCTTATGAAAACACGATAGGTAGTGTAGAAGAGCCTCTTCCTCGCTGCTCATATCCCCAAGCTCCTGAGAAAGATAAGCTTGAATGATATCAGGCAAGGGTTCTAAATTTTCATTTTCTTTCCACTCTTCGATATAGCTGGATAGTAAGAACGGACTGCCTTCACTCCATTCGACCATCTGCTCCATCACTGCCGGCTCTATTGCTCCCAGTTCCCCTTTCAAGAGAGCACGACTTTCACTAGGATCAAAATTGGTCAACTCTAGTTGAGACAGCCTTTTCTCTACCTTTAAGTTCCCCAAGAAGTTGACGAAGAAAGCTGGCAGAGGCTCTTCAGCTGTAAAAATTAGTTGCCATTTCTCCTGGTTTCTTCGCTCCTCTAGTTGTTTCACTTTTTCTAGAGACACTGCATCGATCCACTGGGCATTTTCAAGAAGAATCAGGAGCGGTTTTTCTTTGCTAAGGCTCTGAAGCTGATTCCATACCGAAATGAGATCATCCTCCTCTTCCAGAAGGGAAATTCCCATCTCATCCCCCATTTTCTCTAGCGCTTGTCTGAGATCATTCCAGGCGCTTCCTTCATAGCGCTGACTGGTAGCTTTTCCTTCCACCTTGATAAAGTTAAAACTGCGATTGGACATCAAGACCAACTGCCGCAACAGACGTTTTTTACCTGTTCCAGATTGCCCCATCACGAGAAAAGGACCTACCGCCTCACCCGTCTCGACTAAGGAAAGGTATTCCTCGAGTTGCGAGAGTTCTTGTTTCCGACCAAAAAAGGAAAGTTCACGGATATTCAAGCGATTGGTCAGTTTATGAGTTCGTTTGGCTTCCAAAACGGAGTGATAAAGTTCCTCAATCGCTCGACTGGGACGCACACTGAGCTCGCGATCCAATAAATCGACTAGCTTATAATAGGTCTCAAAAAATTTTCCTAGCTGATGATGAAAGCTATAATATTCCATCAAGAGCTGGTAGTTTTTCTCTTCAAATTCATCCAGCTCTACCAAATGATGGAGCAAGAGTTCTATACTAGGATCTCCGAAACCAACCTTTTTAATTTTTTGATAGCAGCTTTCGATGTAGAGCTTCCTAAAAGCATCCCGTTTGCGAGAAGCCCACTGATCAAAGTCTTCATCATCCTTGACATAGAAGCCCTCTAAAAAGTCTCCCCGATAAAGATCCAAGGCACTTAGTGGATCTCTTTCAAAGAGCTGGACATCCAAAGAAAAACTCAAATGAGGATTAAGAGCCAAACTGCTCCGGCTTGGAGAGACAATGATATCTCCTTCAAAGATTTTATTGGCTTGGTAAACCGTATTCCGTAAGTTTTTGCGAGCTACTTGGTTTTCCTTATCTCCCCAAAGGATACCGGCTATTTCATCGCGGTTGACCTGGCCCATGACCGCTAAATAATAAAGCAAGGCCTCCATCTTCGAAAAAGAAAACCGAATAGTTTTCTGATTGAAAACAACCTTAGGGGGTCCAAATAACTTTAACGTGAGATCTTTCTTCATTGCAAGCGCCTCCAAAAACTTCATATTAATACTATAAAAAAAAAGTTGGCTTTTAGCAAGTGATTTATCCAAATAAAAAGAGATTGAGAACGATTCTTTCTCAATCTCTACACTTCCTACTAAAAGTGTTGATTAATTCACTTCAAAATTCGGTTGATGATCAAATAACGCCTTTGTTGCTTGGTAGACGTGGTAAGCGACATCTTCATTGTTCATGGTGTAAAGATGGACACCTGCCACATCTTGAGTAACCAAATCAACGATTTGATCGACTGCATAAGCAAGTCCTGCTGCTCTGAGTGACTCAGGATCATGCTCATACTTGTCTAAAATCGCTTTAAACTTCCGTGGAATATGAACATTTTCACAAGTCTTAAGGAGACGAAGGGCCTGATTACGATTGAGAATCGGCATCACTCCTGCATGAATGGGAACATCGATCCCAGCCAAGGTACACTTATCTTGAAAATCATAGAAACGCTCATTGTCAAAGAAAAGTTGAGTGACCAAACTAGAGCATCCTGCATCTACCTTCTTTTTAAGATTTTGAATATCTGAAATTTGGTTGGGCGAATCCGGATGTCCCTCAGGATAGCAGGCACCAATTACCTCAAAATGGGGCGCTTCTGTTTTGATAAATTCAATCAGATCCGTTGCATAACGAAAGTCTTTTAGAGGTTCCACACCAGGGATAATATCCCCACGCAGAGCCAAGATCCGATGAACCCCGACTTCATCTAACTCATTAAGAGTATCCGCCACTTTTTCCTTGCTCAAATAGACTGCTGGCAAGTGAGCAATTGTCGGAATAGACAATTCATTTTGAATGTAATTGGCTAAAGCAACCGTCGTCTCTTTGATATTGTATTTATTATTGCTAGCGGTCACACTGATAAAGTGAGGGGCTAGCTCCTGCATATTTGCCAAAGCACGTAAGAGTTTGGCATTGCCTACTTCAGGATTTGGAGGAAAAACTTCAAATGACAGAGACGGTGTGTGTTGTGACATATTCTATCCTTTTCTTTTGTTTCGTTGATCAAGAACTCTGAGCCACTGTTTCTAGGATAAGGGATGATTCGAAAACCCTCTACACGATGATAGAAGGTCCTCGAAACATTTTCTTACAAGTGTTCACGCGCTTCTTTAGCAGCATTAACTAGTTTGATCAAGCTTTCTTTTGTTTCTTTAATTCCGCGAGTCTTCAAACCACAGTCAGGGTTGATCCAAACTTTGCCACTTGGTACTTTCGCCAAGATCGCTTCGATAGTGTGATCAATTTCACCGTCTTGTGGGACACGTGGTGAGTGAATATCGTATACCCCAGGTCCAACTTCTGTTTGGAAGTTTTTGGCTTTCAACTCATCCAAGATTTCAAGGTTTGAACGGCTAGCTTCAAATGAGATAACGTCCGCATCCAAGTTGTCGATAGCTGGGATGATATCTGTAAATTCTGAGTAACACATGTGCGTGTGGATTTGTGTATCTGGCGCTACAGTTGAGTGTACCAAGCGGAAGGCTGGAATCGCCCAATCAAGATAGTCTTCATACCAGTCGCTGCGACGGAGTGGCAATTTTTCACGAAGAGCAGCCTCGTCGATTTGGATGATTTTCACGCCTGCAGCTTCAAGGTCAAGAACTTCATCCTTAATGGCAAGAGCGATTTGAAGAGTAGAATCCTTGATAGAGATATCTTCACGTGGGAATGACCAGTTAAGGATGGTAACAGGTCCAGTCAACATCCCTTTAACAGGTTTATCCGTACGACTTTGTGCGTAGCTAGACCATTTCACAGTGATTGGGTTGAGACGAGTGACATCACCCCAGATGATTGGTGGTTTCACCCCACGCATACCGTATGATTGTACCCAACCGTTTTTAGAGAAGAGGTAACCTGACAAGTTTTGACCGAAGTACTCAACCATGTCGTTCCGTTCAAATTCACCGTGTACCAGCACATCAAATCCAACTTCTTCTTGCCATTTGATCCATTCATCAATTGTTTCAGCAAGGAAGGCATCGTATTCTTCTTGAGTCAATTCACCCTTACGGAAGGCCAAACGTTTAGCACGAACTTCTTTCGTTTGAGGGAATGAACCAATGGTAGTTGTTGGAAGAGCTGGAAGTTTGAAGGATTCTTTTTGGATTTCTTCGCGTTCTGCGAAAGCTGGCAAACGAGTGTAGTCTGCTTCTGTCAACGCTGCGATACGAGCATGAAGTTCAGCATTTGCTCCGACACGTTCGGTTGCGAAGAGTTCTTTGTTGGCAGCAAGAGCTTCTGCACCTTGACCATTGCGGATGGCATCCAAGTCACGCAATTCACCCAATTTTTCAACCGCAAAGGCGAAGTGGTCCAAAATAGCTGGTTCAAATTCTTCATTAGCAGTTGTAAATGGCACATGAAGAAGGGAGCAAGAAGTAGTCAAGACAACCTTTTCAGCTGGAACTTGATCCAAGATTTCTAAGCTCTTTTCATAGTTGTTGCGCCAGATGTTTTTCCCATTCACAATACCAGCATAAAGGGTCTTATCAGCTGGGAAGCCACCTTTCACCAATTCAAGTGTTTTCTTTCCTTCAACAAAGTCAAGACCAATACCATCTACTGGCAAGTTTACAAGGTCATTGTAGACATCACGAACATCACCAAAGTAGGTTTGAATCAAGACCTCAAGGCCTTTCTTGTCCGCCAAGAGTTTGTTGTAGAGGTTCAAGAAGAGGGCTTTTTCTTCAGCTGACAAATCTTTGACAAGAGCTGGCTCATCGAGTTGGATACGAGTCGCACCAAGCTCTGCCAATTTTGCAAAGACTTCTTGGTAAGCAGCAGCCAGGCTGTCGACGAAGTCTTCTGCTTTCACTCCATCTTCAAAGTCAGATAATTGAAGGAATGTGAAGGGTCCAACGACTACTGGACGAGTGTTAAGGCCCAAGTCTTTAGCTTCTTGGTACTCATCAAAAATCTTGTGACCAGCCAATTTCACTTCTGTTGTTTTTTCAAATTTAGGAACAATGTAATGGTAGTTCGTATTGAACCATTTTTTCATCGGAAGGGCACGCACATCCCCTTTTTCACCTTGGTAACCACGCGCCAAAGCAAAGTATTGTTCAAGGTCTGTCAAATCCAAGTTTTGAACAGATGCAGGCACGACGTTGAAAAGAAAGGCTGCATCAAGGAAATTGTCGTAATGTGAGAAGTCATTTGAAGGAATCTCTGAGATGCCTTGCTCTTTGACAATGTTCCAGTGTTTAGCACGCAAGTCTTTGGCAGCTGCCAAGAGCTCGTCTGCTGAGATTTCTTTTCTAAAGTATTTTTCAGTTGTAAATTTTAATTCACGGAATTCACCCAAACGTGGGAAACCGATAATTGTAGTTGACATGTTGTGTCCTCCAAAAATTCTAATTGACACTATCATATCAGAAGATAGCCGTCTTGTATAATTGCTTTTACACGAATTTTGATATAGGCAAAAACTATAACACAGATTTAATAGGCCTTGGGACCAGAGATCAAAAGCAAAAACTAGGACTACTTATAAATATTTCCTATAGCCCCTGCATCACCGAACCATTTTTGAGCGGATTCTGCTAGAAGAACAACCCCTAAAAAGCAAAACAGGCCTTCTCTATTGAGAAAGACCTGCTTTTATAAGGAAGTTCGTTCCTTAATTTTTTTCATTTGCTTCATTAGGCTAATTTGACACAGAAGGCATCCCAAGGGGCTAACTTGCCCGATTCGAGGACCTGCTCCACCTTGGTATTGGCAATGAGAACCTCTTCAACTCCATTGACAAGTGGTAAGTCTTGCTCTTGACTTGAGAGATTGACAACGACGAGGTAGGCTTGCACTCCTTCTACCCGCTTGTAAGCAAAAACCTTGTCTACTGCGTCCACCAATTCATAATCAGCCGTCACAAGCCAAGGATGCTCTTTTCTCAAGGCCACCAGAGTTTGATAGGTATAGAAAATGGAGTCTGGATCTGCTAGAGCAGCCTCCACATTGATCTCTTTGTGGTTTGGGTTGACCGCAAGCCATGGTTGACCTGTCGTAAAGCCAGCTTCTGCCTCATCATTCCACTGCATCGGTGTCCGTGCATTGTCCCGACCAATATGGCGGATCTGATCCATGATCACTTCGAGTGGCACTCCTTTTTCTAAGGCTTCATGGGCATAGTTGATTGACTCGATATCTTCTACATCCTCGAGGGTCTGAAATGGATAATTGGTCATCCCGATTTCTTCTCCTTGATAGATATACGGAGTCCCCTTCATCAAGTGAAGCAGAATTGCTAAAGCCTTGGCAGATTTGACACGGTAGTCGCCATCATCCCCCCAAGTTGACACAATCCGTGGGAGATCGTGGTTGTTCCAAAAGAGGGAATTCCAGCCTTCGTCTTTTCCTAATTCCGTCTGCCACTTGGTGAAAATTTCTTTCAATTTTGGCACATCCAATTCCTTAGCGTAGTGCCATTTTGGTTGACCCGGTTGGTATTGAAGACCAATGTGTTCAAATTGGAAGACCATGGACAATTCTTGATTTTTTGGATTGGAATATTGCTTAGCAATCTCTGGAGTCGCTCCCCAAGTTTCTCCCACGGTGAGCAGATCCTTATCGCCAAAGGTAGCTTGATTCATTTCCTTCAAATAAGGATGGAGCATGGGACCATTGCTGATGATTTCCTGATCTGGGATCTTACCGATCATATCGATGACATCCATACGGAAGCCACCAATCCCCTTGTCAATCCAGAAATTCATCATGTCATAGATCTGATGACGAAGCTCCTCGTTTTCCCAGTTGAGGTCTGGTTGCTTCTTACTGAAGTTATGCAGGTAGTATTGGCCTGATGCTTCATCCAATTCCCAAGCAGAGCCACTAAAAGCAGAAATAATACCATTGGGCTCATCGCGCCAAATATAGAAATCCCGCTTTGGACTATCTGGATTTTCACGTGCTTCGATAAACCAAGCATGCTCATCAGAGGTATGGTTGACCACCAAGTCCATGATGATTTTGATCTTGCGTTTATGGCCTTCTGCGATCAATTCTTCCATATCTTCCATAGTCCCAAAGATGGAGGCAATATCCTCGTAATCCGAGATGTCATAGCCGTTATCATCCATGGGACTCTTGTAGACTGGTGAGAGCCAGATCGCTGTAATCCCTAATTTTTCCAAGTAGTCTAGCTTGCTCGTGATCCCCTTGAGATCCCCGATGCCATCGCCATTACTATCCTTGAAACTCTTTGGATAAACTTGGTAAATTACGGCATTATGCCACCATTTTTGTTCCATTTTTTTCTTCTCCTTTATGATTGTGAAATCACTTTCATCATACAAAAATAGGGATGAAATTGCAAGAATTTACAAGTCTTCATTCTCTTCACTGGAATAAATCACTTCAAAGAGACGTTGACGCAAACCTTCCTCTAAAGGCGTAATGACCTTCATCAACTGTTTCCAATTCTTGGCTGTTGAACAAGCCGCAAATAATTCATTCTTTCTATCGTAGGCCAGGTTGGCAGATTTCAAGAGCTCAAACATCCGATCTTCTTTTGCAGTAGGACGCGATTGCAGCTCACCCATCGCAATCTCCTGACTGTGATTGTCCACTAAGATAGGGGCTGTCTCAAAGGTATGGAGGAAGAACCGGTGCTGTCTCTTTTCAGGAAGCAGCGTTCGATCACCTGTTAAATCCAACCTAATCTTTCTTTCATCCCAATTGACAGTTAGGCGGGTTTCAACCCTGTTATCTCCTTCTCCTTCAAGGAGCACGAAGGAACGATTGTCACCTGGGAAAAGATGCCAGTCCAGCATTTCTGGGAGCTCTACCCCTGTCTGCGGGTGTGCATCCATAGGGATGACGGCTCCTGCACGCGCAAAGACCGGAATATCCTGGCTAGCTCTAAAGACTGTAAGCTTGCCTTTTCCTTCGTACTTCCAATCATGGAAGAAATCATACCAAACTCCGTCTGGGAACCAAACACTCACAGAAGCACTATGATAGACAGGATCCAGAGCCTCTGAAATTGGGGCCACCATGAGTTCACTACCAAAGAAATATTGATTTTTACCCTCATAAGCATCTTCTTCGTTTGGATAGTGGTAATAGAGGGGCTGAACCAAAGGCAGTCCTTGTTCATGCGTCGCCACATTCATGGTGTAAAGATAAGGTAGTAAGCTGTGACGCAGGCGTAAATATCGCTTCATCCAGCGACAGGTCTCAGACGAGTAAAACCACGGTTCCTTGCTGTTAAAAGCATTACAAGAACTATGGAGACGATTGATCGGGCTAAAGACCCCAAATTGCAACCAGCGAAGAGCCAAGTCTTCATCATAGTAACCCCGCATATGGCCACCAATATCGTGACTCCACCACGTATAACCGATATTTGAAGCTGTGCTGGTAAAATAGGGTTGAAAGGCTAGGGATTCCCAAGTCACAATGGTATCCCCTGAAAAACCGATCGGATACCGGTGGCTGCCAGGACCTCCATAACGCGATAAAATAAGACCAGCTTGACCTGTACGACAATTGTCTAGATAATGATAATGATTTAACAACCAAAGGGGATCCATCTTGCCATGACTTCCCTGTTGCCAATCAATCCACCAAAAGTCGACTCCTTGATCTTCCAAGGGATGATGGACATCTTCGAAATAAGCTTCGCGAAAGGCTGGACTGTAAAAGTCAAAGCTAGCCGCTTCTTCTTTTTCCGCATCTAATCCCAAGCGTTTTGCGACCATGGGGTAAGCATCCTCGAAGGCACGAATGCCATCTGCTGGATGGACATTTAAGGTCACCTTTAAACCACGCTCATGAAGACCATGTAAGAAGGCAGCTGGATCAGGAATCAAGTCCCGGTTCCAACTATAGCCCGTCCAACCACTTCCAAAGCGAGCAGGAATCGCTGTCTTGTGCCAGTCCATATCGATCACACTGACAGCCAAAGGCACCCCTTCAGCCTTGAAACGATCCATTAAATCTGTGTACTCCTGACTGGTATAAGGCCAATACCGACTCCACCAGTTTCCCAGAGCATAACGTGGCAAGAGAGGGGGTTGTCCCGTCAGATGGTAAAAATCTTTCAAGGCCCCTAGATAATCGCGCCCATAACCGAAGAAATACAGATCCACTTCTGGACATGGCCGTGCTCTAAATCCGCTTTCGACATCATACAAGTAGGAGCTGGAATCGTCTAAAAGAGCATAACCGGCCTTGCTCAAGATCCCATCTTCCAACTCCATAGCTCCATCGACCTCGTCAAGCGTCCGACTGGTCCCTTTCAAGGTCTCAGGCTGATCACCATAGTGCCACCGGCTACCATAGACTGCATACTGACCCTTGAGCTCGATAAAAAGCCGATCCGGTGTAAAAGGTCCCTTTTCAAAATGAAGGTGGAGATGCTCCGTATGCAGATCGAGGACCTCTTCTGTCTCTACGACCTCACAGGCAACAGGTCCAAAATCACGATTTTGCACAACTTGCGTCTGACCATCTTCAAAAACACCACCCTCTGAATATTCCAAGCGCACCAAAGATTCCGTTAATACGGAGATTCGGTAGTTCTCTCCCTGTATCACTGATCCTGCCATTTGTCTTTCCTCCTCTTTTTATGGAGCATCTGACTGCCCGCTTTTTATCTGCTTCACCTCACCGTGTAAGCGTTTACGATTTTACTATAGCACTCAAAAAAAGGCCTGTCAACACCTGACAGAACCTTTCCTAAAATATTATAAGATCAACTTCCCCAATGGATCAAGAGATACATGAGACTCGATCCAAACATATCTGCCAAGACATGCACGAGGAAAAATGGCAAGAGATTCTTGACGACCTTGAGGACGGACGTTAGGTGAAATTATCCAGTGGATGATTTCAGCAATTCAGGAAGTTCCATGACTAAATTAAGATACAGAGGGCATCTGCGGAGTAAAAATTAAAAATCATATTTCTGCAGAATCATTTCACCTATTTTAGTTAAAAAATAGGTTATCAACATTCTGAGGCTGGGACAAAAGTCCTAGCCTCTTAATTGTTTTTGTACTGTTGAGCAAGACGCAGTGGTTGAGTGGGCTCTACTACGCTGATTTCATCAGCTTTTACAGCCCTACTCAACTATGCGGAGGTGGGACGACGAAATCGAATTCTAACGAATTCCCGATTTCTGTCCCACTCTCTCTCAGTTTGTTTCCTCTAAGAGGTCTTGGATTCTATCCAGATACTGGTTGTCTGTCACCGCCATCACGCGCACCCCTTCTGGCCAGATAAAGTCGGGACCAATCTGACTTCGCAAAGGCTGGTCTTCCGCATCTCGATAGCCAATAATATTGAGTTGAAATTGGTCTCTGATTTCCAAGTCTCGGATGCTTTTTCCTACCCAGCTAGCTGGAACCGTAAACTCGACCACCACCACTGCTTCATCCAACTGGAAAACTTCAATCCCATGTTGGAAGAGGATCATCTTAGCTAGAGACATGCCCGCTTCTACCTCTGGTAGGATGACCAAATCAGCCCCAATCCTCTCAAGGACTTCCTTGGTCACTTCATTTTTAACCTTGGCAATGACGTGCTCGACTCCAAGGGCCTTACAGTGCATGACCGCCAGCACACTGGACTCCAGGTTTTCACCCGTCGCGATCACGACTGTGTCACAGGTACCGATATCAGCCGCATCCAAGAGGTCCATTTCTGTAATGTCTCCAACAATTCCAGTCGTAATCATGGATTCATATTGGTTGATCACATCTGCGTGATCGTCAATTGCAATAATATCCACATCCTGATCCTGTAAGGTTTTCAGGACACTCTGTCCAAAAATTCCCAATCCTAAAATTCCAATGGTTCGATTCGCCATGAGTTTCTCCTATCCGATAATGATGTCTGCCTTGGCATACTGCAAGGTATCTGCTTTCTTAGCTTGGTAATTGTTCAAACTGACCATAAGGGTCAAAGGACCAATCCGTCCGATAAACATGAGGACCATAATAATGGCTAGTCCCGCCCCATTTAAGGTCGAGGTCACATTGGCTGTCACGCCTACTGTCGCTAGAGCGGATACCACCTCAAAGACCAAATAAATAAAGCGTTGGCCATCCGGCGTCACCAAACAGATTCCTAATAGACCCACTAAGAAGGTCAACTGGAAAATCACCGCCGTCCCAAAGGAACGTTGAACAATGTCTGGTGAAATGGTACGTTTTCCTAAATTGGTATGTGGCAAGCCGAGCAACTCTTTGCGCGCTAAGAGAATCAGCACCAAGAAGGTGGTGATCTTCATCCCTCCTGCTGTCCCGCCTGGTGCTCCTCCTAGGAACATCTGTAAGAGATAGATAAAGAGCGTCACTGGCCGGACTGCTGTATAATCTAGGGAAGCAAAACCAGCCGTCCGCATACTGACAGTTTGGAAGAAGCTGACCAAGATCTTCTCTCCTAATGGAAGGGACCCAATCGTTGCTGGATTATTAAACTCGGTCAAAAGACTAGTCACTGTCCCCAAGAGAAGGATCGCCGCTGTTAACCAGAGAACCACCTTGGTATGGAAGCGAAGAGTTCGCCGTCCCGATTGATTACGGGCCTTGGTGGCTAGGTCAAACCAAACCATGAAGCCCAAGCCCCCAGTAATAATAAGGGCAGACAAGGTCAGATTGACCAACCAATCGGTCTGGAAGCTCATCATGCTATCGCCTCCAAAATTATCAAAGCCCGCATTACAAAAGGCCGAGACCGCAACAAAGATGGAGTTAAAGATCCCATGGCCCCAGCCAAAGCGAGGGATAAAGCGGGTCATGAGGAGCAAGGCCCCAACCCCTTCGATGGTAAAGGTCGTAATAAAGATGGAGCGGACAAAACGGGCTAAGCTCTGGTTATTGCTAAAACTAAAACTGTCCCGAATGGTCTGCCGGTCCTTGTAACTAAGTTTTTGGCGACCTTCCATAAAGAAGAGACCGATAAAGGTCAAGATCCCTAGGCCTCCGATCTGGATCAAGAGCATACAGATCAATTGTCCCAAACCATTATAGGTCGAAGCCACCGACTGGGTAAAGAGCCCCGTCACACAGACCATGGAGACCGCTGTAAAGAGGTGGTCGATATAGCCTGCTTTTGAGCTCGCTTGCTGGACAAAAGGCAGACTCAGTAAGAGCGAGCCCATCAAGATAACTAAGGCAAAACTAAGAAAGATCCGCCTTGCTGGAGACAGGCCTTTAATTTTGGCCTGCCATTGTTTAAAAAATAATTTGACTAACATAGCTTCATTGTATCATAAAAAGTGAAAAGACCTACAAGTGATGAACCATCTCTAGGCACAATTCTAGGGCCTTCTCAAAAGCTTCAGCCCCCCAGTCACGCTGGTCATAATTTTCCAGGTCTGCAAGAGAATCTGCGGTAAATAGGAGCAAGCCCCAAACTGCATCACGAAGCTGAGCGACTGCTGCAAGTGAGGCACACTCCATCTCCACAACACGACACCCTTCTTCAATGCGATAGGCCACCTTGTCAGGTGTTTCTCTATAAAAGCCATCCGTCGACCAGGTCATGACCTCTTGATAAGGAATGGCCTGCTGTTTTAGAACTGTTTCAATGGCGGTCAGTGCACGACTGTCCACTTCGATATAACGAGAAGGCGCTACATAATGGTAACTAGCTCCCTCATCTCGCAAGGCCTTGGTCGGGATCAAAAAGGCATTTTCTTCTATATCTACCAAGACGCCACAGCTACCCGAGGAAATGATCTTCTTCACCCCATAGCCAATCAACCAATCCATGAATTGGGCAGCAGCTGCAGATCCAACTGGCGCTTGTGCCAAGCAGACTTCCTCCCCTTGGTGCTTCAGAACATAGACTGGATAAGCCTTGGTAGCTGAGACAAAGGTAGCCACTTGCTCAGCTCCAACAGTTTTGGCAAAGCGGTCAATCTCATCCTCTAAGAAAGCATAAACGCATTTTTCAGGCAGGTGCAGGTCTAACCCCTCATGGGTCGGCATAATGACTGCCTGCGGGTTGTCATCAAACTCTAAAATAGGAATTTCATGTTTTTGGATCATCCCTTCTCCTTTTTAATGGGTATTTCTTTGATGACACGGGCTGGGTTTCCTGCAAGAACTACATTATCTCCAAAGGATTTGGTCACGACTGCCCCAGCGCCAGCGACCACATTATCACCCAGCGTGACACCAGGAAGGATGGTGACCCCTCCTCCTGCCCAGAAATTGTCCCCTATCGTAATCGGAGCTCCGTACTCAAGACCCGAGTTGCGCTCATCTGGATCCAGCGGGTGTAAGGGGGTCAAAAATTGGCAATTGGGACCAATCATGGCATTCTTTCCAATCGTAATGGGACAAATATCCAACATGGTCAAATTGTAATTGGCATAGAAATGCTCTCCCAAATGGATGTTGACGCCGTAATCCACAAGAACCTGACGATTGAGATAGAGGTTGTCACCAGTAGAGCCAAACCACTCTTTGATGATGGTGGCCCCTTTTTTAGGGCCTACTTCTTGGTTAAAGGCTTCTTGTTTCTCCCGAGAAGCTTTGGCCAAAGCCCGTAATTCAGGGTCCGCAGGTCTATAATAGTCACCTGCAATCATTTTTTCATATTCACTGGCCATAAGGAAACCTCCACGTTATTTTGACATATTATAGCAGAATTCCCCCCTTAAAACAAACATCAGGAATAAGATTTTCTAAGAAAGAGATCACAAACACTTAAATACACTTAAGAAAACTTGCATCTGCTTGCAAAATGATGTACAATAAAGGCAAGAACAGCAATAAGGAGCGAATTCATGTACCAGGAACAACGGCTTGAAAAAATCCTAGAACTTTTAGAAGAGCGAAAACAGCTATCCGCTAAAGAAATGGTCGATTATTTCAAGGTCTCAAAAGATACTATCCGCAGAGACTTTGCCCTTCTGAGCCAACGCCAGCTAGTCCGTAGGACCCATGGTGGGCTTCTCCCCTTAAACAAAGAACCCGGCCCTTCTTACCTAGACCGCAGTCAGAAAGCCAACAAGGAAAAGACTACCATGGCTCAAAAGGCCCTGCAATTGATCCAAGATGGACAAGTGATCTTTCTCGACGTTTCCACCTCGATGACCCTGCTTGCTGGCATGCTGAATAAGGAAGTCACGGTCTATTCGCATTCCCTTGACAATGCCATCCAGCTCAGTAGCCATTCCCAGGTTGACGTTCATCTCTTAGGCGGGAAATTCTACCCTAAAAACCGCTTCTACTATGATGCGAATCAAGCACACATACTGGACAATCTTCGCTTTGATCTTGCTTTTTTTGGAGCGAGTAGCTTAGCCAATGGCGAAGTCACCTTTGAGGATGCTGAAGACGTTGCAGTCAAGTCTCTCGTTTTTGAACGGACTCGTACCAAGGTGCTGGTGGCAGAAAGTGCCAAGTTCCACCAACATGCTAACTACTATCTCGCTCGTCTCCAGCAATTTGACTATTGGATTACTGATCAAAAACCAAGCCCTGACATCCTTAAACAAATCGGCAGTGAAACCACTATTCTCTATTAGGAGGTCCTCATTATGTCTCACATTCGTCTCATCATCAGCGACATCGATGGTACCATCTTAAATGATCACCATCAGATCGATCCACAGTTGGCAGCATTGATCCCGGATTTAAAACGCGAAACCATTCCTTTCGTACTGGCCTCTGCTCGCTCTCCAAAAGGGATGGCTCCCATTGCCAGAGAACTCGGTATAGAAGAGTGCCCCATGGCTTGCTACAATGGTGCCTTGATCCAAAAGGGAGAGCAGGTGCTTTTCGAGCATCCTTTGGACAAGACGGAAGCCCGGAACTTTATCGACTGGGCCAACCAACACTTTCCTCAGGTTTCGATCAACCTCTATAGTGGAAAAGACTGGATGACCGACCGCCTTGACCAATGGAGTCAAGAGGAGGCCCGGATTACAGGAGAAAAACCTCTCATTCTTCCCCTATTGGATCCTTTGCTGGATGCGACAAAGCCCCTCCACAAATTGCTCTTAATTGGAGAGCCAGAAGAGATCCAAGCTCTCTATCGCACTATTTCTGCCGACGACTTCCCTTCTACCGCCTTTTATCTCTCCAAAGCCAACTACCTAGAAGTCACAGCTAAGAACGTTTCCAAAGAAGATGCTCTGGTTGAGCTCGCCAAGCACTACCACTTGAGCTTAGAAGAAGTCCTCACCATGGGAGACAACTTCAACGACCTCCCTATGCTCAAAAAAGCAGGCATCGGGGTCGCTATGGGCAACGCTCCACAAGAAGTGAAAGAGGAAGCGACTGTCGTGACAAAGACCAACAATGAAAACGGGGCTGGGCAAGCGGTTGAAACCTATGTGTTGATTTAGAAACATAAATAAAGTGACTAGCTAGTATTTTTTACGGATAAAAAATATAGTAGAAATAGCGATAAAGTAAGGATTCCTGCGAATTAGTAGGAATCCTTTTTTCTATTACAGCATTTGTATATTTAAATTATTTTATGAATATTTTCCTCAATCGGTTCTTTATCAATAACTAGGGATAAAAGAAAACCAAAAACCCTTGATTATTATACCGTTGACAAGTTTTTCAAAAACCTGTATGATAGAAAAAAGTTTATTAAAAAGGGGACGTATTTTGAAAAAATATACTATTTCACGTAAACAAACTTTAACTTTAGCTTCCGTTGTTTTAGGAACTGTCTTCACAGGAACGACTATTGCTTCTGCTGATGACGTTGCACCTAGCACAACCCAAGCTGCTCCTGCAGCCACTACAGCAGCAAAATCACCTATCACGGCTGCAACAGAAGAAATCAACGCCAAAGCCAATACACCAGTTGTTCCTGCTGATAAAGCAAAAACTGGGGATATCATCGCTGTGGACGTCAAAAAAACTGGCCCATCTGCTAAAACAGACGGCGCAGACACAATCACTACTTCAACAGCAACTATCAAAACCACTAGCTTAGCAGATCAAGACACACCTGTTGGCACTTCAAAACCAGTGTCATCTACCAAGACAGCTACATCAACTAAGGAAACAGCTGACTACACTGAGACAACTACAGAAACAGTTAATAAAACAACTCTAGTCGAAGTGACAAAAGAAGCAGATGTCGTCAACAAAAAAGAAGTCCAAGGAACATCAGATATCGTCTTTGTCATTGATAAATCAAGTTCGATGGATTCTCACATCAAGGATACGATGAAGAATATCGAGACCTTTGTTCGTAATCTTTCTGCTAAAAATATTCAAGCTCGTTTAGGGTTGGTTGAATATGAAGACTCAAAACAACAAAAATACCACGATTTTAATGGATCAAAATTCACAAGTGATCCAGAAAGCTTCATTTCTGCTCTGAAAACTATCAAAATCTGGGGTGGTTTTGAAGATGCAACTGTTCCATTGCACCACATCGCTACTTCAAAAGACTACGACTGGGGATCTGGTGCAAACAACCATCGCTTTGCTTTCCTCATCACAGACGAAGACATTGATCTTACACCATATACACCAACCAAAGAAGCGACACTGAAGGCTCTTCAAGATGCTGGTATCTCTTTGACAGTGGTTGGTGAAACACGTGATAAAAAAGACTTTGATCCATTGGTCAATGGAACAAATGGTCTTTACCTAGATATCCGCAAAAATTTTGGTGACTTGTTGAACGTTCAATTTGCCAATAAAGTGGTTGAAACTGTCCAAAAAGGTCGTGTCTTCAAAGTCCAAACAGACAAGTATGAGTTGATTTCAAAAACCCACCGTGTGGCGAAAGCAAAACCACAAACGCCTAGCATCCAAACACCTGCGAAACCGACTCCGACTCCTCAAAAACCAGCTGTTGTCACTCCTGCAAAACCAACTGTCTTCACACCAGCTAAAAACGAGCCTGTGAAAACCGCAGTCTATATTGCTCCAGCAGCTCTTCCTCAGAAAGAAGCAAGTCTTCCAAATACAGGAAGCAAAAACTCAATTGCTTTGACGACTCTTGGTCTTGGTCTTTTTAGCATGAGTGCTGCCTTTGGACTCTCTCGTAAAACAAAGAAAGACTAACATGAAAAGCCTAATCAGTTGATTGGGCTTTTTAGCTCACTCAAAATTTCCCCTTCGCTATTTTCATTAGAAAGCGGAAATCTTCAACTTCAACCAAGGGATTCTTGTCCTCCGCTATGATATAATGGGGACAGTACAAGGGAGGAAACCTATGTTACAAGAACTAGCCTTTACAGGCCAATGGAGACACTATCAAAAACGCGTCCTCGATAAGAGTGAGGCTTTTATGGTGGATGGCCACCTGCATTTGGTGGCGGCTCCTGGCTCTGGAAAAACAACCCTGGGAATCGAATGTATCCGACGCTTTGGGCAACCAACCCTGATCTTGGCACCTACGGTCACCATTCGTCAACAATGGGTCGACCGGATTATCCAAGCATTCTTAAAAGATGAAAGCCAAGCGGAGCAACTGATCTCTCAGGACCTCAAACATCCTAAGCTGATTACTGTGGCTACCTATCAGGCCCTCCACAGTGCCATGAATCAAGTCGTCGGCCAATCACAAATCGAGGATAGCGATGACCAGGTAGAGATTGAAACTTTTGATTTCAAAGGCTTTGATATCTTTTCTACTTTCAAAGACATCTCACTTGGAACCCTCTGTTTAGATGAGTGTCACCACCTGCGCAATGAATGGTGGAAGAGTTTGGAAGCCTTTCGTCAAGCCTTCCCTGACTTAAAAATGATCTCCCTCACCGCTACCCCGCCTTATGAAGGGGATCCTGCCCTTTGGGATCGCTATATCCGCATGTGTGGGGAGATTGATGAG
The DNA here is from genome assembly GCF_015557775.1 of Streptococcus parasanguinis. GTDB lineage: Bacteria > Bacillota > Bacilli > Lactobacillales > Streptococcaceae > Streptococcus > Streptococcus parasanguinis_AA. Next base: position 182,034 of record NZ_JADNOY010000004.1, read on the forward strand.
GAAATTACAGTTCCCGAATTGGTCAAGGAAGAGACCCTTTGTCCCCACCAAGACTATGTCTACTTTGCCTTTCCAACCAAAGAAGAGCAAGAGCAATTAGATGCTTTTAGCCAACAAAAGAATGCTCTTTTGCAGCAATTGACTTCCGATCCCCTCTTTTGCCAATACCTCCAAAACTGCCAAGCCTTATCGGGTCAGATCAGCGATGATGAATTGCTCAATGAGCCCAAGTATCTCTCTGCTACCCTGATCTTTCTTCGAAGCAAGGGAATCGCCTTTCCCAAACGTTTCCAGGATCTTTTAGGAGCTAAAAAACTACCTTCTTTCACTCTGGACTGGCTTGAAATTCTCCTGCAAGGACTGCTCTTTCAGGTTCCCCACTGGTACAATCTACCAGAAGAATACGAAAAGCAACTCCTCCATGAATTAAAAGCAGCTAGCTTAATCGATCGAAAACAAGTCAAACTGGTCCGCAACAAAAAACAAGATCTCCTGCTGAACCAATCCCTCGGAAAACTCAATGCGGTTCGAGAGATTTTCAAGGCGGAATACCAGGCTCTTGGAAGCCAACTGCGCCAACTGGTTTTAACAGACTATATTCGCCAAGACTTTGAAGTTCATCTAGGTGACAAGGACGCCCAATTCACTCAGTTGGGAGTTCTCTCTTATTTTGAATCCATTCGCAGGGAAAGCATAGAGCTAACGACTCCTCCTGCCATCGCTGTCTTAACAGGTAGTATCGTCATCATCCCAACAGTTGCTAAGCCAAGATTAGAAGAGCTTCTAGGAGCGGATCGACTGACTTACCAAAATGTCGGCCAATTATCTCCTGATGATTTTCTCAAGGTTCGCTTGGTAGGTTCGCAACATGACTTGGTGACAACTGTGACCCAGCTCTTTCAAGAGGGACTCATCCAAGTCGTGATTGGAACCAAGTCTCTTCTAGGAGAAGGCTGGGATGCTCCTTGTGTCAACTCCTTGATATTAGCGAGCTTTGTCGGCAGTTTTATGCTCAGCAACCAAATGCGAGGCCGTGCCATTCGAGTGTGGCCCCAAGATCCAGACAAGACCAGTAACATCTGGCATCTGGTCTCCATCAATCTTTCCCTGAAGAAATGGTATGAAAAGTCCGATCTTGAAAAAGAAGAGATTGAAGCCATCACTGATCAGCTGAAACAATATAGTCCTGATCTGGAGCTCTTAGAAAGACGGATGAAACAATTTTTAGGCCTCCACTACAAGGAACCCTTTATCGAATCCGGTATCGAGCGTCTGGCCTTTGACAATATCCGCTATACTAAAAAACAGTTACAGAAACTCAATGAAGAGACCTTAGAGCGCTCTACCCATCGTCAAGAACTACGGGATGGCTGGCAAAAAGCTCTTCCGATTCTGGAGAATATGGAGATAGCAAACGAGGTACAAGTGGATAAACACTTCCTGCCTCTGGCCCTATTTTTTGATGCCAGAAAGCTAGCTCGCTGGCTGACGGCTGCTACTTTGACCGATTCTTTCGCCAACCTTTTTTACTATTCACATAGAGGAGGAGGGAATAAAGCGTCTCTAATTCTTCTATTCGTCCTAGCTGTTCTCGCTCTCCTTGCTTGGCTCCGCTACTATCTCTATAAGAGTCCTTATAAACGGTTAGAAGTCTTCGGCCAGGCTATTCACCAAGCCCTGCTCCTTTCTGGGCAGATTCAGACCCAGGAGACCCGCATCCAAGTGGTCCGAGATAGGAAGGATGCCATCAACACGCTGGTCTATATGAAGGGCGGAACCATGCGAGAGAAAGAACTCTTCTCGCAAACCATGATCGAATTTTTCGCACCGATTGAAAATCAGCGCTATATCTTGAAAACACAAGAAAAAGTATCCGATCAGACAGAATACTTTGCCGTGCCAAGCCTCTTTGACAAACGTAAAGAAGAGGCCCAAGCCTTTGTCGAGCAAATCCGAAAGAGTATAGGTAAGTATGACCTCGTCTATACTCGAAGTACGGAAGGTCGTGCCATTCTCCTAGATGCTCGCATCAAGGCCTTGGCCAACAAACAAGAGCGCACCTTCACCAAGAAACAAGTGATGTCAGATTTGAAATAAGAATTTATTTCACAATAAAAGAAAAGTCTAGTAGATTCATTTCTACTAGACTTTTTCGTTACTCTATCACAATCATGGCCTTAATGGTCTTGCGTTCGTCCATGTCTTTATAGGCTTGATCAATCTCATCCAAGCTGTAGCTATGGGTGAAGACGCGACCTGGATTGATATCGCCATCAAGGACGGCCTTGAGCAAGAACTGCTTGTCATAGGTGGTAACAGAGGCTGCTCCACCTGCCACGGAAATATTTTGGGCAAAGGTCGATCCAAGCGCACGATTATTGTAGTGAGGGACACCGACGAAGCCTAAGCGACCACCATTATGAAGAACCCCAAGGGCTTGGTCGACGGCTGCCGCTGTACCGACACATTCAAGAGCGGCATCCGCTCCTCCACCAAGGATTTCACGAACCTTGTCAATCCCTTCTTCCCCACGATCCGCTACGACGGCTGTAGCACCAAATTCCAGAGCCAATTGTTGACGGTCCTCATGCCGGCTCATGAGGACAATTTGCGATGCTCCCCGCATCTTAGCTGCAATCACAGCACATTGCCCCACGGCTCCGTCCCCAATGACAACCACTTTGTCACCCCGTTTTACATGAGCCACACGCGCTGCATGGTAGCCTGTCGGCATGACATCTGCTAGCGTCAAGAAGGACTTGAGCATGGCTTCTGTATAATCTGATGGTTGCCCAGGAATCTTGACAAGAGCCCAGTTAGCATACTCGAAGCGCATGTACTCTGCTTGAACCCCATCAGACCAGTTGCTGCCGATATGGCGGTCACAGGTCCCATCATAGCCAGCGCGGCAGGCATCACACTCCCCACAGCCATGAGTGAAAGGGGCGATGACAAAGTCTCCCGGTTTCACCGTTGTAATAGCTTCTCCAATTTCTTCAACGATCCCAATAGCTTCGTGCCCACTATTTTGGTGCCCCTCTTCAATATCTGGATTGCGGTAGCTCCATAGATCAGAGCCACAGACACAGGTGCGAACGATGCGGAGAATGACATCATCTGGTGCTTCGATGTGTGGACGCTCCACTTCTACTAGACCCACTTGCCCAGCTTTTGTATAGACTGTTTTTTTCATAGGGACGACCTACTTTCTATTGCTTACTTGACTATAGTATACACTTTTTCATGGGCTTCTGCTCGTACCAACTCTTCATTAATGGTGGTGGTGATCATGTCCATGACTTTGACTGGCTTCCAGCTCTTCGATATTTCGCTTGTGAGCTCGGTGGGTTGCCAAGTCTTCATCCACTTCGATGGTGACATTTTGGAAGCCCCTCTCTTTGAGCAAGTCTCGGATAGACTCTTTACAGACCTCCATATGTTTGACATGCTCCAGACAAACATGAACAATAGCATTTTTCTCTAGTCCATCCATGGTCCAAAGATTAAGCTGATTGATACTAGCGACATTGTCCAACTGCTCTAAATCATTCTTAACTTGCTTGATATCTACCCCTTCTGGCACAGCATCCAGGAAAATCTTGAGCGTGCTCCAAAAACGTGGAATGGCTTTGGACAGAATAAAGAAGGAAATAGCAAGAGACAAGAGGGGATCTAGGATATACCAGTCAGTAAATCGGAGGACAATGGCCATCAGGATGACAGCCAACCAACCTAAGGTATCTTCCAAAAAATGCAGGCTGAGAATGGATTCATTCTTGGTTTGCCCCTTGCGAATGACCAGACTCGCCAGCACATTGACACTGATAGCAATCATTCCCAACCAAAGAAGCCCTTCGTCATTGACGGGCTGAGGGTGGAAAAGCTTGCTTACATTTTCTAAAATCACCATACCAGACCCGGTCATCAGAATGACTGCCGTTACTAAAGCCCCTAATAAGCTAAAACGCTTGTAGCCTAGGGTATAGCGACTATCCTCTTGACGATTGGAGATCGTTTCTAGAAAGGCCGAGAGGCCAATGGCTAGAGCATCCCCCAAGTCATGGACAGAATCAGCGAGAACAGCACTGGAACCAAAGATTCCCCCTGCAATAAACTCAACAATGGCAAAACTCAGATTCAAGAAAAAAGCCAGCCAAACAGCACGTTTTGAACTCATTTTTTTACCTTCCTTTGGTATAATAGTAATAGTATTATCTTCTCACTAGTATTATCTCTAACTCTAAAAAGAAAGGATAGGGGCAAACTGTTTAGGATGTACGTTACTGAACAATTTGTTCAAAGTGTCCATATGACAACACAGGATCGTCGTATTACCAAAACTAGAAAAGCTATCTATCATGCTTTTTTACACTTACTTAACCAAAAAGATTATGAGACCATCACCGTTCAGGAGATTATTGACTTGGCTGATGTGGGACGTTCGACCTTTTACAGTCATTATGAGAGCAAAGAGTTACTACTGGATGAGCTCTGCCAAAAGCTCTTTCACCATTTGTTTGAACGTGCTCAACACCTCTCTCCACAAGACTACCTAGCCCATATCTTTCAGCATTTCAAGAAAAATCAAGACCATGTGACCAGTCTCTTGCTTTCAAAAAACGATTATTTTATCCGGCAGCTACGAAAAGAACTGGAACATGACGTCTATCCAATGGTAGCCGACGAACTGATTCAAGCACACCCCAACATTCCTCACTCCTATCTCAAGCACCTAGTTGTCAGCCACTTTATCGAAACCCTCAGCTGGTGGTTGAAAAAAGGCAAGACTTACACCGAACAAGAAGTGATTCAGTTTTATTTGGAGACACTGAAAGTTGGTTCAAACTAGAAAGAAGTTTTTTTAATGACCCTCACTCAATTTTATTTTCTCTTTCCAGCCTTATTCATGCTTCACGAACTTGAGGAAATCATATGGATGCCCTCCTTTGTCAAAAAACTATCAGCACAGTTTCCAGATATTCGATTCCTTTCTTATTACACTCCTTTTACTTTCAATGCCATTGTCTTGGAGCAGTTTCTGATCCTGCTTCTATCACTTTTTCTTAGCTATCAGTTTAGCAACTATACTATTTACGCAACCATTGTAATTGCTTATATCTACCATATTTTCGGACATCTGATTCAGACAATTGTCCTTCTAAAATATGTTCCTGGCTTGTTAACGGGCATTTTTACGAGTTTATTTTCTCTATTCTGTCTCAAAAATAACGTACCCATCAATCTTTATTGGTACTCTTTTATCACTTTAATCCTTATCATTGTTAATCTTGTGCTTTCATTCATGTTTCTTCATAAGAAGACTCTCAAACTAAGGTAAGTTAAAGTCTTAAGTTCTTAACACTATCACATTACATTTACTTTAATTATCCTAGAAAGAAAACAAATATGCCACTTTATTACATTTTTAACATTATTACAGCCTTCTTAGCCCTTGCTTTTGCTCTTCTTCATTTATTAGTCAGCCTTTCCGAATTAAAAAAGAGCAAGAAGACCCTTGGAATTTACCTACTTTTTCTAGGAAGTAGCCTTGCGACCTTCTCTCTCATCCTCTACTTCCTTTTGCCGATTGTTGCTTTATTCATTTGGCTGATCGGAGTTAGCTTGATTTGCTACGGAGCCTATTGGAATGGCAAGCACAAAGAAAACTTCCATCTAGCCCACCACGTCATTCGATTGGGAATCGCTCTGATTCTTACCATTTTGTTAGCCCTCATCTAAGAAAAACTCAAGTTTTATCAATGAAAACTTGAGTTTTTGTATTTTCTATTTATCAAGCCATCAACACCATGAGTATCGGAATGACCACCATGGTAGCAAGGGTCGTCTCTGTCACCATGACCGCTGCGTAATCACTATCAGCTCCGTAGAGTCTGGCAACGACTGGGGCATTGGTCATCACTGGCATAGCGGACTGGATGATAAAGACTTGCTTCATCAAGCTTGGAAGAGGCGCCCAGTAAACAATGGTCGCCATTAGGAGTGGAGCAACCACGAAGCGTCCTAGTAGAATGAGGAGCTGATCTTTTCCAAGCACCAACTGCTTCACGCCTACATGAGATACCGACAAACCGATGAAAATCATGGATAAGGGGGTTGTTAAATTGCCCAGATACTGCAAATCACTGGCTAGAAATGCAGGGAGCTTTATCTGCAGCATCACCATGACTAGTCCCAAGATGAAGCCCATCAGAGGAGGTGAAAAGACTTTTTTCACACTCGTTTTGAGATCAAACTGAGCTTCTCCCTCACCGTCTCGCTGGATCAAGTAGGTCCCCAAAGTCCAGAAAAAGGTCGTATTACACATGTAATAGATCAAAACATAAGGAATACTATCATCCCCGAAGAGAGCTTGGTTAATGGGGAGTCCCACGAAAATCGTATTGGAGTTAAAGAACATAGAAATAAAGAGGCCACGGCGGTCCTGTCTCACTGCAAAGATCCTGGCTACTGCTGTCGCTATTCCAAGCAAAACAACCATAGACAGGGCAGGAAAACGCAATGCTGGCAACATTTTTAGGAGGTCAGCCGCTGTAAAACGCTGTGTGATGGTGTAGAGCATATAGCAGGGAAGAGCAATTTGAGTGACTAGCTTTGCGATCAAGCCACGTGACTTGTCATCAAACCAGCCTTTCTCACCTATGACAAAGCCCACTAATATCATCCCCAGAATGACCAGGATCCCCGATATGCTCTTAAGAAAGATATCCATGTTCTCTCCTTTTCTTTTTATAAATTTGAACTAGAAAACCCATTATTTTCAAGTCCCAAAAACTACTCTAGTATATCACAAAAAGAGGTGGCGCAAAATGCCCAACCTCTTGTATTTTATTGATTGTTACTAGTAGCCTTTCTTGGCCGCCTTCGTCCATTGGTACCAACCAACCAGACTATTGATCAAGTAAATAAAGTATTTCCCTTGAATTTGAAGGCTTTTTCCCCACCAAAGATAGATGGAGAATACATTAGTAGCCGCCCAGAAAATCCACTGTTCGCGGTAGACAGCCGTCATCAAGAGTTGGCCGACACCATTGGTCGCATCTGTAACGGAATCCCGGAAAGGCCGATTGGCTCCAACTGATTGGTAAATATAGCCAAATACCAGCCACCAAATGGCACTGATCGACAAGTACTTGGTCCAGCCTACCGCATCCAGCTTACGAGTAACAAACTCTTGCTCTTCCTTTTTGAACTGGGCTTGGTAGATCAAAAAGTGTTAAAAATAAGACAGTAACCTCAGAATAGATACTGTCTTATCTCTTTTTTTTACTTAAAGCCTTGATAGACTTGACAAATGGTAGAAAAGAACCGTGAGTTCTTGCCAGAAGCTGAAGTTAATCCTTCAACCTGGAAAACCCGCAGAGGTGACTTTTTCTATACATCTCGATTTTTCTGGCAATAATCATCAACCGATAAATATGTCTGTGAATCACCCAGCGACTCCGCTATGTCCATAATCCGCGGTGGTAGTAATCCCACTCGCTGGACAAGTTCGTGATCGCTGAACAATTCCCGTGGACTGCCGGCGAAGCCAAACTTCCCGTGTTCCATAACATACACCGACTCAAACTCGGCGGCGACCCAATCCATGTCATGGGTGATGGTCACAACTTGGTGGCCCGAATCAGCCAACTGATGGAAAATTGCGGTCAACTTGCGCCGGCTTTCCCAATCAAGCGACATCATCGGCTCATCAAATAAATAAATCGCCGGATCCACTGCCAAAACTGTGGCAACGCTCAACAGCTTGCGTTCCGACAATGACAGGTCATATGGACTTTCAGCTGTTTTATCATCCAAGCCAACTCTTTTTAGAGCCTCTAAAGCCCGCCTCGTAATCGTGTCGTGGTCATCCATGACCTGCGCAACACTCCACTCCACCTCTCGTTGAACGGTCGGGTTGAAAAGCTGATCGTCAGGATTCTGAAAAGTAATCCCAACCTTCAGTAACTTTTCGACTGGTTTAAGATCATTAAAATTTTCTCCATCGATCTTAATCACACCGGTTTGTGGTGTCAGCAAGCCCGTCAACAATTTGAAGAGCGTTGATTTGCCGGCACCATTTTGGCCGACAATCGCCACCATCGGATCGGCGAAGTGTTTGTCTTCAACATCCAAGCTAAAGGACCGTTCCGGATAAGTGAACGTCAGGTGGTTCAGTTCAATTGTGGGCATAACGAACCTCCTTCAGATCAGCGTCATTCACCGGATACCGGCCATCAGCCAAGTGCCAATCCATTTTTTGAGCAAGTTGCTGGATTGTCGGGGCTGGAATCTGCCAGTCAGCTGCCAAATGATTAAACACCTCACCCGGCCTGCCCTGGGCTACCATTTGACCCTCGTGCAGCACCCACACAACGTCGGCGACTTCGCACAAATCGTCAATTTCACTGGTGACAATGAAGACAGTCGTCTCTTTGACTTGGGCCAGCCATTGGAAAAATTGTCGGCGGCCAAGGGGATCCATCTGACTGGTCGGATCATCCATAATCAAAACAGCCGGGTTAGCCGCAATCGCCGTGGCAATTGCCAACCGCTGGATCTGACCACCGGAAAGGCTCTCGGGACGCGAATTCAGCTGTTCAATCAGCCCCATTTGCATGGCAACTTCTTCAACCCGTTTTTGAATCAGTCCTTCAGCCATTCCCTGATTAATCAAGTCAAAGGCGATTTCATCGGCAACCGTTTCTGCCAACCCGCTTAGTTGGCCAGCTGGATTTTGCAGTACAACTCCATTCATGGCATTATAAACGGGCCAATTGTCGGACACTCGCTGGCCAAACATGTGCCAGTCGCCCTCAATCTCAGCAGACACAATTTTGGGAATGACCCCTGCCAGCACACGGCACAAAGTCGATTTGCCGGAGTGGCTATTCCCGATAATCCCAACCACCTGGCCGGTATGAACCTCCGCGTTAATCTGACGCAGTTGCGGTTGCTCAGTACCCGGATAACGGGTGGTCAAATTTTCAATTACAATCCGTTTATTTTCGTCCATATCTTCCACCCAATCAATAAAATTGCCAATCCAGTCAGACCAATGTGCAGCGTCCGCGACAGGCGATACACGCGCTGGGAGGTTCTGACAGTCCGGTTGGGATTATCAAAACCTCTCAGTTGGAGAGAAATCGACCGCGCCATCGATTGATCCAAGGTCTTAATCACCAATGGAATTAGAACCGGCAGGACTGACTTTAATTTCTGAATCAACGTTTTTTGCGGATTGGTTCCGCGAACTTTTTGTGCCTGCTGGATTTTCCGCATATTGCGCATCATTTCCGGCAAAATATAACACACCGACATCAGAACGTAGACGGTTTTATAAGACAATCCGGACAGTTCCAAATAGGCCGCGTTTTCTGAAATACTCGTGGTCACCATAAAAAAGCCACTGGTCAAAATAATCACCAATACTCGACAACCCAGAGTGGTGGCGTAAATCAGGCCTTCTTTGTAGAACGACACCCCAAGCACAGAAAACAGCACAGTTTGATTCCGACTGTAAAATAACCCTTGGATGATCAGCATGGTGCAAATCAGAAACAGACTGAATCCCAGCGCCTTAAAGATGGTAGAACTCAATTTGGAAAATAACAATAGCAGTGTCGCGACAAGAATTAATCCGGCCTGAAGCAATAAATTCATACTGGCAAAGCTCAACAACGTCATGTCCAAGATGAACAAGAGCTTAGTAATCGGATCGATCACCTGGTACCACTTGAGCTTGACCCGTGGCGCTCCAGAAATCAATGTTTGATCAGTCATCATTTATCACCGCTAAAGAAGTGCACCATCCGCTTCGGCAGCTGACGATAGATGAAGAATGCCAGGTAGGCCACGCAGACTTTATCCAAAATATCCAAGACAAACTCATCGGTAAATGAGGCCAGCCACACTGGTGCATGATTGGCGACCATTACCGCAAACAATGAGTCACCCCAAGCGATACCGGTCTGACCACCCCAAAAGATGACGTTGAGTGGCGTTGAAATGACAGCTGAAACGATGGCAATAATAATAGCAGAAACAAATACTCGTCGCGCTGACGAGAACCACCCATTGGCGTGCAAAACTCCGACAGCAATCCCAATTCCGATGCTGGTAATCGCATACACGGTTGAAATTGGCGATAAGGTCAGCCCATAGATCACGTTGTTGATGAAACCACTGATGGCACCGGCAACCGGCCCAGCCAACATGCTGGCAAGAAAGGTTCCCAAAGACCCCAGCCAAACGGGCAACTTTAACCCCTCTGCCAAGGCTTTAGCAACATAGTTAATCCCCACGGCAGCGGGAATCAAAGTCATGGTGGCAGCACTTAACTTAAATTTCCAAATACTGGTACGATGAATCGGTTCTGTTTTCATAATCTTCTCCTTTTGTTTTTAAAGAGCCGTGTCTGTTTAGACTTTCGGACGCAACGCTCTATAGATTTTTATGCTTGAACTGCCATCATTTTAGCAGAATCACCTTAGTCGACATCAGGGATTTTCTTGAAAATGATTGTTCAACAGTTCACAACTAATCATACGCCTATTTCATCAGAAGTCAAGAATTTTCTGAAGTTTTCTTGAAAACGTTCGGGAATTGAAAAATAGAGCGAGCGCCCATGAGAACGATCGCTAAACAATTATAAGAGGCCACTATAAAAAACAAACACCATTTCTGGTGTTTGTTGTGAACAGAGAAAAACTGTTCTTTTATATAAATCTAATAACTTCTTTAAAGTTTTATTTATTAGTGTTATTCGACCATCTTCTGAAACTTTCCTCTGTGAGAAAAGTGCTAGAAACAATAATGTTTCTAGCACTCGGAATTATTGAGACCTTAGGCTCAATAATTAGTCATGGAACTTCTTCGAAGTTCGCTGACGTCCGCACTCACCTATGGAAAGTTTCTAAGATGACTTTGTCTTTAATATGAACAAACACCATTTCTGGTGTTTGTTTCATTTTATAAAGGAAGCACTAACTTATTTTTTCTTTTTCTTCAAAATATAAGCTGCAATGCTTGCCAAGACAAAGGCTAAAACTAGGCTAATAATAGAGATGGTCGTACCCGTATTTGGTAAGAATCCTAAGATCTTGCCTGGTTTCTTCGGCTCTGGTTGGCTTGGTTTTTTAGGTTCAGGTTGACCCGGTTTCTTTGGTTCAGATGAACTTTGAGGAGTTGGTTGTTTTGGAGTTTCTTTTGGAACATGCTTGTTAGTAATCACAACATTTCCTTTACCATCCTCGTCATTACGAGCTTCATAGCCCTTTGGAACACTGACTTCTCTCACTGTATAAGTGATTGTGTTTCCATTTGTTTTTTCATCCAAATCTGCAAAGGTATGGGTCCACTTGTTTTCAGCTGATAATTCTATTTCTTGGCCAACTCTTTGATCATTAGCATAGAGCTGAACGTGAATGTTCTTCGGACGAAGACCATCCTTGTCATTCTCATCATCCCACTTCTTGGTAACAGTGATGCTTGTCTTACCAGGTGCATGGGTGTTGGTAATGGTATAAGCAGCTTGATCGATCGCAGTTGTATATTCAGCTACTTTCTCTTCTTGAATTGTATAGACGATTTCTTTACCATCCTTGAATTTTGGAAGACCTGTAAAGTTCTCTTTCCAATCTGTCGCATTCGTGAGTTCTTTTTGAGCAACTTTTTCACCATTGGCAAGAAGATTCACAACGATACTTGCTGGACGAAGACCATCTTGATTGTCTTGGTCATTCCAAATCTTGGTCACTGGAATATCGATCACCGCTGGCGTATGCGTATTGGTCAAGATCGTATGAGCAGCGTCAGAGGTATCGGCAGTGACTTGGTAGCCTTCAGGAACAGAGACTTCTTCCACACGGTAGCTGATAGCTTGACCAGCTTTCTTTTCAGCTAATTTGCTAAAGGTATGAGTCCATTGATTGTCCGCTGACAATTGAACCGGATCTCCTACTTTTTCATCATTTGCATACAATTGAACCTTGATGGATTTTGGACGGAGGCCATCTTGGTCATTGGCATCTTCCCACTTCTTAGTGACTTTCATCTCTGTGAGAGCTGGTTCATGCGTGTTGGTCAAGACAACATTAGCCTTGTCCTTATCATTTACCGTCACCTTGTAACCATCTGGGACAGCTACTTCTTTAACCGTATAAGTAACGGCTTTTCCAGTTGCCTTGGCATCAAGGTTTTCAAATGCACCTTTCCAATCATTCGCTGCAGATAGTTCTAATACTTGGTCAGTAGGAACGCCATCTTTGTACAACTGAACTTGAATGCTGGCTGGGCGTAGACCATCTTGGTTATCAGCATCTTCCCACTTCTTGTTCACTTCTACTTTGGTCTTTTCTGGAGCGTGCGTATTGGTCACGACTACTTGGCCTGGATTCGTTGCTTCGACGGCTTGGGTGTAGCCTTCTGGGACATCGATTTCTTTGACGGTATAGTTGATAACTTGGCCAGCTTTCTTCTCGTCTAGGTTTGAGAAAGTATAGGTCCATTTGTTATCTGCTGATAATTCAACAGCTTGACCAACTTTTTCATCCCCAGCATACAATTGAACCTTAATCGTTTTTGGACGGAGGCCATCTTGGTTATTGGCATCTTCCCAGTTTTTGGTAACGGTGAGGCTTGTCTTACCAGGTTTGTAGCTATTGGTGATCGTTGTTCCATCAATCTTAGTGGTGTAATTGTCCACTTTATCCTCAGTCACTGTGTAGACAACTTTTTGACCATCTTTATAGACGGGGAGGTCTGTGAAGGTATAGTTCCATTCATTTCCTTGACCAGCAAGATCGATTGATTGCACTTCTTTTCCATTGGCCAAGAGGTGAACTTTGATGGTAGATGGGCGAAGACCATCTTGGTTTTGAGCATCATCCCAGACTTTCTTGACTGTTACCGTCGTGGTCTCAGGAGTGCGCTTGTTGGTGATGGTGGCTTTTCCATCTGTGAAGCTGGCTTCTTCTGTATCGACCGTATAATGAGTCGGAACTTTCACTTCTTTAACAGTGTAGGTATTGAGCTTGCCGTCACTGTCTTTATCTGGAAGATTCGTAAAGTGAGCTTTCCAGTCTGTTGCGGCTGAAACCGTGACTGGTTTTCCTTGAGCTTTGCCATTCTTATAGAGTTGGAATTCCACACTTGCTGGGCGAAGCCCTTCTTGGTTGTCTTGGTCATCCCAAACTTTTGAAGCTTCAAGATCGAGATACTTGATATCTGCTTCATTAGCGATCTCAACTGGGACTGCTTTTGATCCGACTGATTTTCCATCCACCGTGACGTGGTAGATTTGTTTGTCCGCATCATAGGTAACAACCACGGCATGTTCTGTTTCATCCAACTTGTAGTTTTCAGGTGCTTTGGTTTCTTTGAGCGTATAGGTTCCTTCTGTTAAGGTGTTAAAGGAAAGTTCCCCTTTTTTATCAGAAATTTCCGTCGCAACAACCGCGCCATTTGCATCAGTTAAGGTAAATTCAGCACCTTCAAGAACTTTCTTAGGATCATCCTTGTCCACCTTCTTGACGTGGAAAGCAGCCGAGAAGATTTGTGCAGTTACGGTATTAGACTCACGATTTCCTTCGTGACCTTTCGCCTTGTAACCAAACTGGTTATGAGCTTGAACAAGACCGGAACGACCGCCGTTGTCTTCATTATCTTTGGTGCGTTTTTGCATCAAGGCCTTGACTTCATCGGTCAATTCACTTGGATTCACGACTGGGACACCAAAGCTGGCTTCTCCACGCGCAGGAATCGTAGTACCAGCATTTGCAACTAACTTGATTCCTGTTACTTGACTGTAATCAGTCACAGCTGTCGTCCAGATATCCTTGTCAGCAGCTTGCGCCATGGTATCTGTCGTAACGCCTGTATCAGTTGTATAATAGACCGTCCATCCTTCTGGAGCTGTCACTGGTCCACGAAGGCTGACCGTGTATTCTGTCATCCGACCAGATCCGTCTAGTGTGTTAACGTCTTTTACTTTTGGTAGGACATCATAGACGACTCCGTCTTCTACTGCCTTATCCGTATTATTTTTAATAGTGAGTTTGTAGTTAAAGGTCTCACCTGGTTTGAAGGTACGTGTCACAATCGAAGCGTCTGACAGGTCATCATTTTTAGCGATATATTTGCGTGCATAGATTCCTTCAGCCGCAACAATCGTATAGTTTGATTGAGCATATGGAATTTTATCCGTTGTTGAACCATTTCCGTTCAGATCATACACATCTTCCGTGACCCGATCAGGGTTGGCATTTTCAAGATCGTGGATGCCGTTTCCAGCTACATAAACTTTATTGGTGAAAGTCCCACCATCGTCTTTCCCTTTCAGATCGGCCACGATAAATGGTAGACGCACGCGATTAAGATCTTGAAGAGAAGCCTTAATAAACTCTTTTTGATCCAAATGCATGATGAGAGCTGTCCGTCCAGAATTGTGGTAGTTTTCAATGACATCGTAGCTCTTTAAGAATTTCATACCTTTTTCATTAGAGGCAAGGTTTCTTTCAAAATCTTTATAGTCGACTTTAAGGGTATTTGGATCATACAGATCAATGATTCGCAGGTCTCCATAATCCTTATCAGGATCTAAAACTACTTTGGTTGCCATCAAACCAAAACGAATATTTTCTCCATCAGTATAACGAACATCATTGTAATCCGTCGTTTTTGAAATCTCAAAGCTTTCCTTCAAAGGAATCAGCTTAAAGGTCCAATCTGATGTTTGGTCTTTAGCAATATTTGATTGTGTTTGATAAGTGACACGACCTGTATTCTTGAATTCATTCTTGGTCGCATCATTTTCATCGTAACGAGTCTTTTCTGGATCTTTGAAGCTTGTATAGGTATTGAGGCGAATTCCTTGACCAGATTTTAGGACAAAATCATCCTTCATTTCCATCCGCCAACCGACAACGGTTCCATACTTGGTTAAGTCGATAAAACCATTGCCGTCTTTATCGGTTTCTGGCTGAACTTCTTTTTGACTACCATCTTCTAAAGTAAGGATGATGCGTTTCACATATTTGCTAATATACTCACCAATACCGTAATTTCCTTGCATAAGACGAGCGTAATCAATCTTGGTGAATTTTAACCGAGAGTCCACTGTCTCATCATAGAAAACAAAATTCTTTTGTGTCGAAGGAGTTTTATTATCAAAAGCGATGATCCATTTATAGTTTGCTGCCTTGTATTCAGTTGAATCATAGACATCACCATCTGCTTTTTTGGCAAAACTTCCAGCCCCTTCCAGGTCACGAGAGGTCAAGCGGAAAATAAGAGAATCTTCAGCTGTAATATCCGGTTCTCCCTCTCCACGATTGGCAGGAATTCCCACAATACTTCCTGAGTTTGTCAAATCCTTACTAAGGACGTCTTTGAGAGTCTGGTCCTTTTCCAAAACTAAATCAGGAAACTTCAAGTAAAGGTAACTTGTATTCTTGATTTTTGCCATGAATTCTTGGTGATAAGCTGCTGGATTACCGTTTGCATCTGCTGTAAACGTCTTAGAAACGGTGCCATCTCCATTATCTACCCAGCCTTCAGACTTAGCTGTATCTAAAACTGCTGTCCGGGTATTGCCATTTTTATCTGTATAGGTTGGCAACTTATCGGTAAGCGTTACTGATTCTAATTGACGATATTGTCCCCCATACTGTCCTTGCATTCCCTCCAATTGAAATGCAAATGGAACAGATGATGGGGTTTCAATATAATTTTTTCCGTCAGCCCCTTTGACAACACCAGGCATGGCTTCCGCATAGTCCTTGGACATGGCTTCGTTCAAGTTTTGGTTGATATACTTGGTTAAGCGATAGTCATTGTACTTGGGTTTCCAAATGATATCATTGAGTTTTGCTTCTTGACCATTGATATTCAAGGTACCCGTAATATCCAATGAATAATTGGTCGGTGCATAACCGACTTTAAATTTTCCAATAAATGGGAGAGTCAGGACCTCTGACTTTTGGTAATTGTTAAAGTGAAGTGTGACTTGATAATCATCCCCAACTTTTGTAACCGTTGGCTTGTCATGCTCTGAAGCACTATTGAAGTCAGGGAAACTAACTTCTCGTAAGTACTTTCCAGGAACCTTCAAGGTCACCGTTACTTCATTAATATCCGTTGTCAAATTCTTAGGGGTGATCTGGATATAACCAGACATGGTATCCCCTGTGTAATAGGACATCCCATCTGGATGGTTCTGTTTATCTCCATACATAAGGGTAACATCCAAGGCCCCATTATCCCCGACTGCTAGCTCATTGGCAAAGGCTGTGATCGCCCCTTGACCAAGCTGGCCTAGCATCATGAAAATTGTTAAAAAGGCAAAACCTTTTTTCAAAAAGTCTTTCCATAATGAACGAAGCTTTTTCATGTCTTATCTCCTTTACTTTTGTTAGCCTTCCAAAAGGCCCTCCCTTTAATTTTATCACTTATTTTTTAAAATATCCTTTGCTTTTCAAATTAAATCATCACTATTCAATAATATAGACATTATTTGCAATGATGTCTATATTATAAATCACTATCTGGTACTGATTTCCCCTTTCTTCTATCCAAGGGCAAGAAAATAAAACATTTATAAAAAAGGAGGAGCAGTCTGCCAATTCTTATTCTTCCTTGATTTTCTTCATACAAAAAAACTCAAACACATCTGCTTGAGTTTTGTACACCCTACTATTGGTTGGTTATTTTATCTAACTCTTCACCATTTGAAGGAATCTTTTGTTTTTCCCTTCTCTCTCGTACCCACAGCATAGCTAGTCCAAAAAGGTGACTACCAAACAAGGCAGTCACAAAAATCAGCTTGCCCCTGTCTGGATAAGAGAGAGGGAGGCTGCTAAAGCCATAGCGAGCCCACTCGATAAAGATCGGATGCGAAAAGTAAAGGGCTATACTCATTTGCTTTAAATACTGTAAATCATAGCTTTTCAAAAAGGACGATCGCAGGCAGGCATTGACCAAATAAACGGTCACAAAGGGAAGAAGAAAGAAAAAGTTCTTATCAATTCCTTGGTGTTGAAAAATAATGATCCCTTCTAGACAGAGCAATCCAAAGGCAAGAGCTAGCTTTTGCCAACGGTGAATTCTAAAAGTTTGTGCATGAAAATGGTCATACAGATAATAACCCATATAAATAAAAATGGGCGTGTAAAAGAGACCATTTCGCGCTGTAAAAAATAGGTTGCTGTAGAGCTGGTAACCCTTGAGAAGACTTGTGGTATCCAGATAAGCCGAATAGGTCTCGATCAAGCCCCAGCAGTAAAGAAGAAAGGTGATCAACCCCGTCCAAACCATACCTAGGCGTTTGACCAATTGATTGAGCAAAAACAAGCCCAGCAAAAAAGCAGGAATATACCAGAGTTGGTAGCACATTCCCAAGTAGACCAGAGCAATCAAGATTCCTGCTGGAAAGAGATAAACAGGAAGATGGAGACTAGAGAAAAAGAGCCAGGCATAAGGGAGGTAAACGAAACTCCAAAACAAATAGTTTTTTACGATTTTGACCAGTTAGGCCTTCATTTTCTTAGAATTCCCTAGGGAGTGTTTGAGGAAAAAGCTGGCACAGACGATAAAAAATGGCACCGCTAGCCGGCCGAGCATACTCTTGAGACCAAAATGCAGTGGCTCATAAGAGGTCAAGCGACCACTATGCACCAAAATCACTGCAATCGCAAAGAGGTATTGAAAAAAGCTGATACTAGAGGTGTTATAGAGGGGATTCTTTTGCATAGTCCTACTCCTTGCCCAAAGCAGTTTCTATGGTTATTTTAGCATGAAAGGGAAGGCCAAGCAAGGAATCTTACATCCTTATCTACCTTTTTTCCTCTATTTTTGATATACTCAAAGCATGCATAAACAAACCATTATTGATTTTAAAGAGCTTGGATTGCGATACCTTTTCACCAAGCCCATAAAGGAATTAAAAACTAGAAACCTCGACCAGGTAGAGGATCTTCTTAGAGAAGTCGAAGCCTACCAGGAGCAAGGCTTTTATGCTGTTGGCTATGTCAGCTATGAGGCTGCTCCTGCTTTTGAGAAGAAGTTTGCTGTCCATCCAGCACCTCTTATGGGAGAGTATCTCCTCTATTTTACTATCCACGAGAAGGTCGAAACCCTTCCTTTTCCAGAGGACTATGAAGCTGTGGATCTTCCAGCCAATTGGAAGGAAGAGGTAGAGGCGCCTGCTTATCAAGAAGCCATCAAGACGATCCATCACCATATTCGCCAGGGAGATACCTACCAGGTCAACTACACTGTCCAGCTTTCTCAAGAGCTAAAAGCAGATCCTTTGGCCATCTACAATCGCTTAGTGGTAGAGCAAAAGGCCCATTACAATGCCTTCATCCAGCACGATGATGTCTCTATCCTCTCCATCAGTCCTGAGCTCTTTTTTGAGCAAGACGACCGGCTACTGACCACGCGCCCCATGAAAGGAACGACGCACCGTGGTCTCACCAACCAAGAGGATCTTCAAGAGGCTGCTTGGCTAGAAGCCGACCCGAAAAATCGAGCAGAAAACATGATGATCGTCGACCTCCTCCGCAATGACATGAACCGGATTTCGGAGATTGGAAGTGAGCATGTGACCCATCTCTGCCAAGTCGAGCAATACTCCACTGTTTGGCAGATGACCTCGACCATTGAAAGTCGCTTACGAGCTGAAATCGACCTGATCCAAACCTTCCGAGCTCTCTTTCCTTGTGGCTCGATTACAGGAGCACCGAAGATCTCCACTATGGAAATCATCCAAAAGACGGAGAAGTCTCCTCGAGGTGTCTACTGTGGAACGATCGGCATCCTTCTTCCAAAAGGGAAACGGATTTTTAATGTAGCCATCCGGACCCTTCAAATGCAGGGGAATCAAGCCATCTATGGCGTGGGAGGAGGCATCACTTGGGACAGCAAATGGGAAGGTGAATACCAGGAAACCAAGCAAAAATCGGCTGTCCTCTACCGGCAAGAACCTCGCTTTGAGCTCCTGACGACTGGCTGCATCCACCAAGGAGAGTTGACTTTCTTAGACAAACATGTAACACGCTTGAGAGAAGCTAGTCGCTACTTTGCCTATCCTTATGATGAACCCAAACTCCTGAAAGAACTTCAAGAAGAGCTTGCTCATTTGGAATCCAACCTTGACTATCGTTGTCGGATCGCCTTGCAAAAAAACGGGACCTTTCACCTAGAGATCACGGAGCTGACCGACTTGCCAGCTAGCTATCTACAGGCCCAACTGACCGAGCAGAAGCTTGATTTAGCGACGCCATTTACTTATTTCAAAACGAGTCAGAGAGACCATCTAGGCCAGTCAGATCACGAGCAAATTTTTCATCTGCCAGACGGAAGCTTGCTAGAGACGACGATTGGCAATCTGGTGCTGGAGATAGAGGGACAACTCTATACCCCACCAGCTCACCTCCCCTTACTCGATGGCATTTATCGGCGCCATCTTCTTGAGACCCAGCAGGTTGAAGAAAAACTCTTAACTCTGAACGATTTAATAGACGCCGATCGTATTTATGCCTGCAATGCTCTTCGTGGTCTCTACGAACTCGATTTTCAAAGAAAGGATTCCTGATGAAACTGATTTTTTTACATGGACTAGGGCAAGATGTCCTCTCTTGGCAAGGAGTCCAATTTGCACTTTCACCCTTGCACTCCAAAACTTTTGATATTTTCTCCCATCCAAAAGAAAGCTATCAGGAAGTCAAAGAAAGGTTGATGGAGCGCCTCCAGCAAGAGAGCGAACCCTTTATTCTGGTAGGACTTTCACTAGGTGGTGTGCTTGCTCTTGATCTCTCCAGACAAGACTTCCCGCAACTCAAGGGCTTGGTCCTTGCGGGAACTCAATACAAACTCAACACCAATCCCCTCTATCGGCTCCAGATTCTCCTTTTTCGTCTGCTTCCCAAGCATGTCTTTGAAAAGCAAGATGCCAATAAACAACAGATGCTTCAAATCTTGACCGAATTAAAAGGACTCAATCTAACCGATACTGCTAAAGCTTGCTCTCTCCCTAGCTTGGTGATTTGTGGCAGCAAAGATTGGGCCAATCAGTCTTCTTCTAAGAAGTTGGCAAAACTCCTGCCCAAAGGTCGCTATCAAGAAATCGCAGACGGAGGCCATCTACTCAATACAGAGAAAC
The DNA here is from genome assembly GCF_015557775.1 of Streptococcus parasanguinis. GTDB lineage: Bacteria > Bacillota > Bacilli > Lactobacillales > Streptococcaceae > Streptococcus > Streptococcus parasanguinis_AA. The sequence continues at coordinate 202,195 of NZ_JADNOY010000004.1, forward strand.
CCTATGAACTCGCGCAAGCCATCAAGGAGTTTGTTGGTGAATTTAAAAATGAAGAGACTAACTAAAAAAACAGTTGCTCTTAATGTAGATAAAGTATTATTTCATGTTACATAACTTAAAAAATCAAGAAGTTTAAAGAAATGTTTATTTTTTAAAGTTACTCATGAATACCTTGAGGCTTCCCGCCGTGAGAAAAGTGCCTGAAACACAATTGTTTCAGGCACTCGGGAGTTTTGGAACCTTAGGTCCAAAACTAAGTCATGGAACTTCTTCGAAGTTCGCTGACGTCCGTACTCACCTAAGGAAAGCCTCTAAGAAAACTTATTCTTAAAGTCACGGCTAACTTTTAAAAGGTTAGTCGTTTTTTTAGAAATATTTGAGAATTGCTTGATAGTTATTTGAAAAGCAAGCTGTATACTAAGAGTGTAAAGAAAATAACTAGTCATTTGGACGAAGGAGAAAACCATGGAAAAAGTATTAGAAATTTCCCATTTGAGTAAAAAATTCGGTCATCAATACGCCTTAAATGATGTGAATCTCACCATTCGCAAAGGCGACGTCTACGGACTGATCGGTAAGAACGGAGCTGGGAAAACCACCCTCATCAAGGTCATCACCCAACTAATTCAGGAAACAGACGGAAGCGTCTCTCTCTTTGCTTCTACAAGTCGCTCCCAGTGGACGCAAGCCCTAAAACGGGTTGGTTCCGTCATTGAGAGTCCCGTGGCCCATAAGCATATGACCGCTTATCAAAATCTGGTCTACTATTGCAAGGCTCGCCATATCCCCAATCCCGACCAGGTCATCAAAGAAACCCTGAACTATGTTGGCCTGAATAATACGGGTAAGAAGAAATTCCGCGATTTTTCACTCGGGATGAAACAACGGTTGGGAATTGCGATTGCGCTGATTGCCAAGCCCGACTTCCTCATTCTAGACGAACCCATCAATGGTCTCGATCCTGTCGGAATCAAGGAATTCCGTCAAATGATCAAACGCCTCAACGATGAACTCGGTATGACCATCCTCATTTCCAGCCACATCCTCTCTGAACTCTATCTGGTTGCCAATCGTTTTGGTATTGTCGACCAAGGACGCCTGATCAAAGAAATTAGCAAGGCTGAATTCGAAGAACAAGGAGAAGATTACATCATCCTCAAGACTAGCCAGCTAGCCCTTGCGAGTCAACTGATTCAGGATCAGCTCCATCACCGCATCAAGGTCATCGATAAGGACGGCGAAATCCATATCTTCGGACAGACTCATGATATTAAAGTCATTGTCAAAGCCCTCGTTCAAGCGGATATTGATGTGGACGAAATCTACTATGCCCGCCAAGATCTGGAAAAATTCTTTACGGACTTGGTAGACTAGTCAAACCACCGTCTTGTATTACTTATCCCACATATTTCATTTAGGAGATTTATCATGTTGCATACCATTCAAGCAGATTTTTACAGACTTTTTCGCTCCAAAGGTTTTTGGATCACAGAAGCCATTCTCGTACTCAACATCCTGTCTGGAGTCATCTTTGGAGCTACCGGCCACGTCGGCGTCAATACGGAATCCAAATTACCCCAAGCAACCGAAGTTTGGACAGGCTTTAAAGCCTTGACCAACTACTCTTCCAGCATCAGTGTGACTATCCTCTTTACCATTATTGTCATCACCTTGGTTCTGGGAACAGACTTAACACAAAACTTATACAAGAATAGTCTGGCCTATGGCGTTTCGCGCACTAGCTACTACTTTGCCAAAAGCGCTGTTGTCCTGACCATTGCCCTCTTCCAATTTCTTGTTTCTTATGGTCTCGTCTTCTTGATCGCGACCCTCTACAATGGACTTGGAACCATGCCAGAGCACTTCCTTGCTCATTTTGGACTGACCGTGCTGATTCAGTTCCTTTCCACCTTGGCTTGGGTCAGTATCATTTCCTTCCTCCTCTACGCTAGCCAATCCATCACCTTGGCCTTCGTCGGCTACTTCATTGGAAATATCCTCTTAAGCCTTCCTGCGCTTTTCTTTAAAGATATTGACATTCTCCACTATCTAAACTTGGAATTCCAATATTCCATGGTCCAAAGTACGACAGCAACGAACAACACTCTCTCGATTGCCCTTGGATTCATCCTTGTTTTCGGCTTCCTAGGACTGGCTACTTTTAAACACAAAGATTTATAACAAAAAGGCTTGAGCAGTGCTCAAGCCTTTTTTCTTAGTGTAATGGTCAAAACAAACCAATCTGCCTCTGTTGCCAGTTGCAAGTCGCCTCCTAAGATCTCTACAAAATTTTGAATAATGTAGAGACCCAAGCCAGAAGACTCTTCTGTATCCGACAGATTTTCTGAGTAGAAGCGACTAGCCAACTGGTCTAAGTGCTGGATCGGTTGTTGCACAATATTGCGCAGCTCGACCCGAATCGTGTCCTCATCCGACATCAAGGTCAAGCGGGCCTGATCCTTCCCATGCTTGAGGACATTGCTGAGCATATTTTGCAAGAGGCGCTCCCAGAGCTCTGGATCCGTAGCATAATGAAGATGCTCTTCTAGCTCTACCTCTAAGGCAATCCCCGCCTCAGACAGGCTGTCATAATACTGGAACAACTGCTGGGTCAGGACTTGGCTGAGATCGACGTCTGAAATCCGAGGCTGAATAGCTCCCTCCATCAAGCGTCTGTATTCCAAGAGAGATTCCAAACGTTTTGAGACGACTTGAAGATTGGAAGCAATTTTCTTCAGCTTTTCTTCTTCCTGCGTCCCTCCTTTGATGATTTGTTGGGTATAGCCCGATGCAATGGTCAAAGGTGTCCGAATATCGTGAGCAATATTACTGATGGCCATATCCAAGGTCTTTTTCTCTTGAAAGGCAATCCGATTGGTCCGCTCGATCTGATCAAAGAGATCACTGACCTGCTTGGTCAAGGCGACCAATTCTTTTTTTGAGAGCTGAGAGGTCAGCCGTACCCCACTTCCGCTTTGAAATTTCTTTTGAATCTGCTCCTGCAAATCCTTTAAGGCAGAAAGCAAGCGAGCATAGCCCAAACCCAAGAAAAGGACAAGGACGACAAGAATTAGAACTAAAACCCACATTACTTGTCTCCTTTCAAGCGAACACCCAAGCCCCAGACCGTTTCAATATAGTCCTCATCTGGATCAAGCTGGGCAATTTTCTTTCGGAGATTGCTCAGTTGGGCATTGAGGGTATTGTCACCAGGCAGATAGACTTCTTCCCAGACCGCCTCATACAATTCTTCCTTGGTAAAAATCTTCTTTGGATGCGCCAGCAAGGTCTCAAAAATTTGAAATTCTTTTTTGCCCAAGCGAAGCGTCTGTTCGCCGGACTCCAGTTCAAAGGTTTCTGGATTTAAGACCAAATTCTTAAAGGATAGCTTTTGCGACGCTTGAGCTTCCTTTGCTACCGTCGGTTGATTTCTCAACTGCACCGTCACCCGAGCTGACACCTCATCCAGATTAAAGGGCTTGACGATATAATCATTGGCTCCTGCAAGGAGGTACTGACTAATGAGGTGTTTGTCACCAAGAGCGGTCATCATGATAACTGGTACCTGACTCTGCAAACGGATTTCTTCAAGGACCTGATCCCCATTTTTTCCAGGAAGCATGATATCGAGAAGGACCAAATCAATGCTTTCTTGCTGGAAGAGTCGCAGCCCTTCTGTACCTGAGAAAGCCTGAAGCACCTCATGGTCTTCACTTAAGAGACTATACAAAATTTCTTGGATATCATTATTATCCTCAATTAATAAAATGCGTGCCACTTCTCCAAGCTCCTTTATTCTTTGCTTACAAAATCATTTCTATTCCCCTAGCCTATCAAATAAAGGGAGCTTCGTCAATGAAAACCTGATAAAATCCTATAGTCCCCAGGTAAATCTGCATGGTAGGTCATCTCAAGATGAACTTGACGATCCTTTCTTTCAAAGGGTATAATAGGACCAATGACACAATAAGGAGACTCATCTATGAAAAATCATGCTAAAACTAAAATCAGTCTTGTATCCATCCTTGTCATTCTGGGTGTTGCTGCAAGAATGATGCGAGTCATCCACCGCCAGCAAATCAGGGAGCAAAACAGACAAACCATTCAAACGACTAAAAAGGTTGCAGAGTTTCAGAAAACACTAGACGAGGAAGAAACGAAGAAACGCAACGAAACCTTCAACAAGATTTATAATGAATCCCTTGTTCGGAATAAGTTTGAGAACTGGCAAAAAGTCGATGAACTTCATGGTTTGGGGCAAAGAGCTGGGCAATTTTATATCTATAACTTTGAAAAAAAGGAAGAAATCCTTTTAGAGAATACAGATCAAGCATTTGTTCTACCCATTCGAGACAAGAGCAATAACGTCACATTTGAGGCTATCTTTGCCCACAAGGACGGTCAGTGGCACATCATGAAGCCAGACGGAAGTTCGCAGTTGCAACTAGGAGCAGCCAACGTTTCCGCTGAATCTAAGTTTGTCATCGAAAACAATGTCTTAGATTACGACCAGTAAATTCGTAAGGACTTGGCTAAACAACATACAAAAAGCTTAGGACCCCATCTTGAAATTGGGATTCTAAGCTTTTTCGTTTATAGGAGAGAGTCGGCCAGCAAGTACCGAAAACTTTTATTCTACAGAAGCCCCATTGGTCGCAATGACTTCTTTGTACCAATAGAAGGATTTCTTACGGGAGCGATCCAAGCTTCCCTTACCTTCGTTGTCCCGATCGACATAGATAAAGCCGTAGCGCTTCTTCATTTCTCCTGTCCCGGCAGAAACCAGGTCAATACAGCCCCAAGTCGTATAGCCCCAGAGGACAACGCCATCTTCATGAATAGCATCCCTCATGGCCTTGATATGGGCTGCGAGGTAGTCAATCCGGTAATCATCCTCAATCTCCCCGGCTTCATTTGGGGTATCAACAGCGCCTAATCCATTTTCCACGATAAACATAGGTTTTTGATAACGATCCCAGATGGTGTTCAGCGTAATGCGGAGACCAAGAGGGTCAATCTGCCAACCCCATTCGGAGCTTTCGAGGTAGGGATTTTTCAGAGATGCAAAGATATTTCCCGCTGTTTTCTCCCTTTCAGCTGGATTCCCTGAAGCGATCCGACTGGCATAGTAGGAGAAGGAAATAAAGTCCACCGTATGCTCTTTTAATAATTGAAGGTCCTGCTCGGTCATCTCAACCGTGATTCCCTGACGTTCCCACTCTTTTTTAGCATAGTTTGGGTATTCCCCACGCGCCTGCACATCAATGAAGAAATAGTTCTTGCGGTCTTCTTCTAGACCCGCCCAGACATCTCGCGGAGCACAGGTATGCGGGTAATTTTGCCCTGCTGCCAGCATACAGCCGACCTTGTTGTTCGGATCAATCTCATGGGCTAGCTTGGTGGCAATGGCGGAAGCGACCAACTCATGGTGAGCTGCTTGGTATTTGACTTGCTCTTCATTCTCCCCTTCTTCAAAGCAAAGGCCCGCTCCCATAAAAGGCGCATGAAGGATCATATTGATCTCATTAAAGGTCAGCCAGTAGTTGACCAAGCCCTTATAGCGAGTGAAGAGGGTTCGGCAGAGACGTTCATAACATTTCAACATCTTGCGACTACGCCAGCCACCATACTCAGTAATCAAATGCATGGGGCAGTCAAAGTGGGTAATGGTCACCAAGGGTTCAATGTCATACTTGTGGCACTCCTTAAAGAGATCTTCATAGAACTGTAAACCCGCTTCGTTTGGCTCCAATTCATCCCCTTTTGGGAAGATCCGAGACCAGGCAATGGACAAGCGATAAGTTTTAAAGCCCATTTCCCCAAAGAGGGCAATGTCTTCCTTGTAGCGATGGTACATATCAATGCCATCTTTAGCCGGGTAAAAATAGCCCTCTTCAAAGTCGAACATCTTTTTCTGACCCGTAATAATCGCATGACGATCAGGCCCAATCGGTACCACATCCACATTGGCCAAGCCACGGCCATCTTCATTATAAGCTCCCTCACACTGGTTTGCAGCCGTCGCTCCACCCCAAAGGAAACCATCTGGAAATTGAAGTTTGTCGGTCATCTCTCTACCTCACTTGATTTGATAGTTCTATTATACCCTTCTCTAACCCAAAAGTCTTACAAGATCCTAGGAAAAACCGAACCTATTCTAAGGTAACGATCGCTTTCATGCAACACAAAAAGACCGGATGACTCCGATCTTTTAATAGTTCATATTCTGTTTTAAGAATAATTATGGTTAACTTCAAATGACTAAGCGCCCTTATTTCATTCTATAAAAATCAATGACTAGACCAGCAGGGCCTTTAACTAATAAGGACTCTGTTCCCCAATCCGTTTCACAAGGACCGTGTAAAATCTCAATCCCTAATTCTTTCAAACGCTTTTGATTCTGTTCCAAATCTTCAACTTCAATGTGTAGGATGATTCCTGACTGAAAATTTTCCAAAGGTATCAAATGATTCTCTGACAACATAAGACAGTGACTGCCAATCGTGAACTGAGCAAAACTATCATCAGCATAATCTGCCTTTTTATCCAAGATATGCTCCAAGTCAGCACAGACTTGGGGAACATTTGAAACGATGATATCTATTTGATTTAAATTCATTTACTATCTCCATAAAAAGACCGGATTACTCCGATCTTTTTAATTTCCGTGAGAGGAATTATTTAATTGCGCGTGATTGCAACCCTTCTTCTTCCAAGAAGAGGCGGAATGGTACAAGCTCTTCAGCTTCGTATTTTTCCTTGAAGGCTTTGATTGCTTCTTCTGAGTGTTGTTTTGGATCCAACTCAAGTACTTCTACTGGAAGTGGACGGTGTGGAGTGATGTGAGCATCGATGACAACTGTTTTACCTTCTTTGTTCAATTTAACAGCTTCTGCAACAACTGCATCGATGTCTTCGATACGGTCAACTGTAAATCCTACAGCACCTTGCGCTTCAGCGATTTTCGCATAGTCAGCATTAGGGAAGTCACAACCAAACAAGTGTTTATTTGTGTCTTCGTATTTGTCCTTGATGAAGGCATATTTACCATTTGAGAAGACAACGTTGATAACTGGAAGGTCATATTGAACGTTTGTGATAACGTCTGGGTAGCACATGTTGAATGCACCGTCACCCATGATGTTCCATACTTGGCGATCTGGATTGTCTTTCTTAGCAGCGATACCACCAGGAAGGGCGATCCCCATTGTCGCAAAGAGTGGAGATGTACGCCACATGTTCTTAGGTGTCATGTGAAGGTGACGAGTAGATGTTTGAGTAGTGTCACCTACGTCGATTGAATAGATAGCGTCTTGATCAGCATATTTGTTGATTGCATTGTAAACTTGATACAATTGCAATTCACCCTCAGTTTTACCTTCGAGTTTGTTCATGTAATCACGCCAGTTTTGGTTGTTCTTCACGTTTGCACGCCACCATGGAGTAGATTCAACTGGATTCACTTTGTCAAGGATTGCTTTCGCTGCTTGACCTGCATCCCCAAGGATTGAAGCGTCTAGGGCATGACGTTTACCAAGTTTGTAAGGGTCGATATCGACTTGGATGAATTTTTCAGTATTCTTGAAGGCTTCGTAAACTTCAGCAAATGGGAAGTTTGAACCAAGGAAAAGAACAGTATCTGCTTCGAAAACCACTTCGTTGGCTGGTTTCCAACCAACACGGTAAGCAGAACCTGTCAACCCTTCGTAGTCCCATTCGAAAGCTTCAAAGTTTTTACCAGTCGTAATGATTGGTGCTTTAATTTTACGAGACAATTCAGTGATCACATCACCCGCACCAACTCCACCGAAACCAGCGTAGATCACTGGGCGTTCAGCATTGTTCAAGATTTCAACAGCTTTATCGATTTCCACTTCGTTCAAGGCAGGAGCGATAAAGTGACGTTCATAAGAACCTGATCCGTAGTAAGAGTTTTCGTCGATTTCTTGGAAACCAAAGTTTACTGGAATTTCAACAACGGCTGGACCTTTTTTAGAAACGGCAGCACGGCAAGCTTCATCGATTACTTTTGGTAATTGTTCTGCGTAAGCTACACGTTTGTTGTAAACAGCGATACCGTTGTACATTGGGTTTTGGTTCAATTCTTGGAAGGCATCCAAGTTCAATTCGTTAACTGGACGTGATCCAAGGATAGCAAGGAATGGAGTGTTATCCATAGCTGCATCGTAAACACCATTGATCAAGTGAGTCGCACCAGGTCCACCTGAACCAACTGCAACCCCGATAGAGCCACCAAATTTAGCTTGCATAACCGCTGCAAGAGCACCAGTTTCTTCGTGACGAACTTGCAAGAAACGGATATCTTTGTCTTCAGCCAAAGCGTCCATCAATGAGCTAAGTGTTCCAGATGGGATACCGTAGATCGTATCTACGCCCCATGTTTTCAATACATTAAGCATTGCTGCAGATGCAGTAATTTTCCCTTGAGTCATTCTAACTCTCCTTTATTTCTAATTTGATCTTGAAAAATGAAGCACAGCGCTTCTACTTCATCTTTACGATCAAAGCTCGTCTTGAAAATGAATTTATTCTGACTATTCTCATGAAAACGATTTACAAAACGATTACAGTATTAATTTATCACAAAGAGATTCACATGTATAAGGATCTGCTCAGAGATGCTCAATCCCTATTCCATAACAGATGCTCTTTTTGAGAAATTTTCACAAACTATCCTACAATAGGGTATTATACTATAATTTAATACCTAGCTACTTCCCTTGGAGCTGTAAGGAAAGAACAAAAAATGCTACAGCATGCTGTAGCACTTAAATTGAAGGCAAAGTATTTTTTAAAAAAACTTTCCTTAGGTGAGTACGGACGTCAGCGAACTTCTTCGAAGTTCCATGACTTAGTTTTGAGCCTAAGGTCTCAAAACTACCGAGTGCTTGAAATGATAATGTTTCAAGCACTTTTCTCACGGCGGAAAGTTTTTGGTATTTCTTGATTCAATCTAAAAATTGGAACTCATTTTTCTTTCTTCGTTGAATCACTTAACTTATATTACTTAAAAAGTTTTTCTACATTTTAAGCGATACTGCATGCTATACCACTTTTTATTTTCTTTAATCAATTTTCGCAACATTGAGAAGCAGAGAGCTAATCAAAACAGACACAGAACTAAGGGCCATAGCAAGACCTGCTAGTTCTGGATTGAGGGTCAATCCCAGTCCTACAAAGACTCCAGCAGCAATTGGAATCCCAAGGATATTGTAGATAGAGGCCCAGAAGAGATTGAGTAAGATCCGACGGAAGGTCTTTTGACTCATGTCAAAGGCGCGCACAACGCCAAGCAAATCATTTTGCGTGAGCACGATGCCACCGGACTCGATCGCAATATCCGTTCCAGATCCCATAGCAATTCCGACATCGGCGATCGAAAGAGCTGGAGCATCATTGATCCCATCTCCAACAAAGGCTACCTTACTACTTTCTTGCAGTTTTTGGATGGCGCTAGCTTTTTCTTGAGGAAGGACATCAGCAATGACGGTGTCAATTCCCACTTGCTTAGCAATAGCTTGGGCCACCCGTTCATTATCCCCTGTTAACATGACCGTTTTCAAGCCCCGTTCTTTGAGCTTTTTGATCGCTTCTTTTGAGCTGGCCTTCGGAGCATCTTGAATGGCAATCAAGCCAATCACTTGCCCATCCACAGACAAACTGATCACTGTTTTGGCCTGCTCTTGCAACTCTACCATTCGTTTTTCAAGCTCCGGATCCATCGCTGTCCCGTCATGAAGTTTGCCATTTCCCAAGGTCACCAACTGCTGGTCGATCTGACCTTGGACCCCTTTTCCTTCAATCGCTTGGAAGTTTTCCACAGGGGATAACACCAAACCTTTTTCTTCTGCTTGGGATAACACCGCTTGGGCTAGTGGATGTTCTGAAAAAGTTTCAAGACTAGCAGCCAGTGTCAAGACACGCGCTTCATCTCCTACAACATCGGTTACAAGTGGTTGGCCAATGGTAATAGTCCCTGTCTTATCAAATACAACGGTTTGAATCTTTTGCACTTCTTGAAGAACTGTTCCATTTTTAATCAGAACCCCCATCTTGGCACTACGGCCGGTTCCGACCATCAGGGCTGTTGGGGTTGCTAAACCAAGGGCACAAGGACAGGCAATAATGAGGACAGAGACTGCATAGAGCATGGCCTCTTGAAGCGACGCGCCCAGAAGCACGGACCAAACCCAGAAAGTCGCAATGGCCAAAATCGTCACCACTGGAACAAAGATACCTGAAATCTTATCCGTCAGATCTTGAATAGGAGCACGACTGGATTGGGCCATTTTGACAAAGTCCACAATTTGAGATAAGAGGGTCTCACTACCGACTTTTTCAGCCTTAAAGAGAATGGTCCCATTGCTGTTGATAGTGGAGCCAATCACTGCATCACCAACCGACTTTTCCACAGGAAGGCTTTCACCTGTCACCATCGACTCATCAATGGTCGTACTTCCTTCTACAATCGTCCCATCAACTGCGATCTTTTCCCCAGGACGGACCCGAATCAAGTCACCAATTTGGATATCTTCTGCCGCCACCTCGACATAGTTCCCATCACGGAGAACTTGAGCCGTTTTTGCCTGCAAATCCAACAATTTTTCCACAGCCTCGGAGGCATTGTTACGCATCCGTTCTTCAAAGATTTGCCCTAAGAGGATAAAGAAGATGATAAAACCCGCAGCCTCAAAGTATACTGGCTGACCAGTAAAAAGGGCAAATACACTATAGACATAGGCTACCAGGGTTCCAAGAGCTACCAAGGTATCCATATTGGAATGGTGCTTCTTAAATGAGGCCCAGGCACTCTTGATAAAAGGAACTCCTGCTACCAACATGATCGGCGTTGTCGCTAGAAAGTTTCCCCAGCGATTGACTGGATGGGAGACAAATCCTGCCCACATCCCGATCATCAAGATTAATAAAGGAAGGGTAAAGATACTAGTAATCCAAAAGCGATCCCGTAAACTTAAGACACGACGGCGTTTTTCCACAACCGTGTAGGAACCCTTTTGCATCTTCATTCCACATGAAAACTCAAAGTCCCCTGTTTCTGTCGGGGTAAAGGATATCACTTTATCCACACCGACTTCCAAAGGCTCTAAAATCCCCTGATCTTCAAACAAAATTTCCTTGTAACAGCCGGAAGGATTGACCCGATGGAAGGTGATTTCAGCAGGGATCCCTTTTTGAAGTTGAAATTCTTTGGGACTATAGCCCTTTTCTGCTGTAATACGGATCTTTTGCACTCCGTTTTCCACAACTGCTTTTTGTTTTTCTACCATACCTAACTCCTTTATTCCACAATCATTTGACCATGCATCATGTTCATTCCACATGAAAACCCATATTCGCCCGCTTTTTCTGGCGTAATTTCAATGACATGTTTTTCACCTAAAGGCAAATCTTCATGAACGCCAAAGTCTGGAAAGATCACTTGAGCCAGACATGAAGATGGATCCTTGCGATTAAAGATGATCCGGGCTGGAACATTCTTTTTCAGGACAATGGTTTCAGGCGAATAGCCCCCCATGACTTCGACTTCAATTTCTTGATAACCTGATTTCTGACGAGCGTGGCCGCTTACCTTTTCATGCTCTGCAAAGAACCACCAAGCAATAAAAGCAACCCCAAGTAAACAAACAATACTAATTAACAATCCAAACATTAAAATTCCTTCTTTCTATTACATACAATTGCAAGGGACTGTTTCGACAGCATCTGCTTTCTTTTCTTCCAGGACCTGCTGCAGCTGATTAAGATCTGCAAGCGTAAAGTCACTCTCCTGAATCAAGTTTTCAAGCACCTGGACAATCCTTTTTGAACAAACCTTGTCCTTCACATCCTCAACGACCAAGTCTAAACTCTGGTCCTGCGTCAACAGAGCCGAGTAGACAAAGGCTTTACCAGATTTTTCTCTGGTCAGACAGCCTTTCTCCACCAAGCGCGTCAAGAGGGTCTTGATGGTCGACTTCGACCAGTCAAAGCGCTCGGACAAGACGGCGATCAAATCCCTGCTGGTCTGCTTGCCTTCCATCCAGATAATCTTCATGATGCGCCATTCCGCATTGGAAATTTGCATAGCCTCTCCTTTCTAAATCTACATTTGTAAATCTTATGATGCTATTTTACACCTAAGATTTACATTTGTCAACCAAAAGTTTTAAAAAAAAAACAAATCTTCCTTTGAAGATTTGTCTGGTTGGGCTTTTTTCGCTCCTATTTTTGTCTCTATAATGTCTCCTGCAGAGCTTGGGCTAGGATGCGGTAACCTGCTACACTTAAATGGAGGCCATCAGTCGTATAGGCTTCTGCCAACTGCCCCTTTTCATCCAATAAAGACGAATACACATCGACATAGCTGACCTGGTGGTAGGCCTGGGCCAATTCTTGATAGGCTTGATTGAGGGCTTGAATTTTTTCATTGGTCCGCACATAGACCTTTTGCTTGTAGCGCTCTTCTTGACTCACCGGTAGAACCGAGATCAGGTTGATGTGGGTCAGCGGAAAGTCCCGCATGATCGCTTGTAAGACCGCTTCTACATTGTCCAAGGTTTCCTTTTGAGGAATTTCTTTTCCGATATCATTGGTCCCGATCAAGAGAAAGATCTGATCCACCGCCGTTCCAAAGACATGGGCGTCTAGATGCTCACGAAGGAGATCCGTCTTATAGCCTCGCACTCCTCGATTGACCATGTGCTTGGGACTTTGTAATAGTTCATGAATGGGAAAATACTCCACGATGGAGTCTCCGATAAAGATCAAACCAGGCTCCTTCAGAGGGGCTTGATTGAGTTCCCGATAGGTTGTTACGATCTTCTCCTGCTCCTTTAAAAGCCAGTCTTCTAACAGTTGTACCGCCATCTAATTCTTTCCTTTCACTTGTTCCCAGGGGGTCAATCCTAGATACTCTTCGATCACCTGGTAGACACCACCTTCCTGATGGCTCGGTGCTAGGTGTTTGGCAACCGCCTTGACTCCTGCTTCTGCATTGGCCACAGCATAGGAGTGAGCAGCCATTTCAAGCATTTCGATGTCGTTTCCGCTATCCCCAAAGGCCATGACCTGGCTGGCATGAAGCTGCCACTTCTCCATTAATTGAGCCAGTCCCCAAGCCTTGTGAATGCCTGCTTGTAAGAGATCCATGCTGCCAAAACCGCTCGAAACCGCCATCAGTTGATCTCCAAAAGCCTGCTGGACTTCTTGGCGCACTTGATCAAGACGATCCAAGCCAACCACCAAGCTCATTTTAAGCACCTGGTCAAACAAATCGGCTGTCAATTCCGGAACAAACTTCATTCGCTTGTACAAGGCTTCAATCACTTCCGGCTGCATGAATTTTTCAACTTCTGTAAAGACCGTGCCTTCCTTGACAAAGCCACCATTGACAGCTGATACAACCAACTGATCTGAAATTTCCCGGCCCTTAAAATAATCAAGGACCGCCTCCACCAATTCCCGATCCCAGAATTTTCCTAGAACCATCTGGTCATTCTCAAAAATCCGAGCTCCGTTGGCGACGACCAGGGTCACCCGCTTGACCAAGGGACCCAAGAGCTGGCGCATGCGATGGATTTCATTTCCCGTCGCAATGACAAAGCGAATCCCTTTTTGATCCAAGTGGTCCAACAGCCTTTCCAGACGAGGAAGGTCCACCTCTCCTCGTTCATCTAATAAGGTCCCATCCATATCTGTTGCAATTAGTTTGATCATAACTCACTCACCCTTCACCTTCGAAATGAATCCAATCTTCACTCCTGTTTCTTATTTTATCACATTTAAAAGAATTCCTTTCTTTTCGGAGCACCTTCATTTTTCTAACAAGACTACAAGGGCAAGCAAAAAAACTAACCAGTCTTTACCGGTTAGCTTCTATTTTTCACCCAACAAAGGCCCAAATAATGGCAATCAGCACTGCTGGAAGGAGATTGGCGACCTTGATTCGTTTGCCCCAGATGAGATTGATTCCTACACAGAGAATGAGGCTGGACCCGACTAGGGACAGATTCGAAAGGGCTTGTGGAGTCATGATCGGTGCGATCAAATGGGCCAACAGCGTGATCAAGCCCTGAAGGATCACGAGTGGAACCACCGCAAAGATCGCGCCCTTTCCTTTTGAAACGGTCAAGACCAAAACGATAACCATATCGAGAATAGCCTTGGCCAACAAGGTCGAGGTGTCGCCTGTCAAGCCATCCTGGACAGCTCCGACCACCGCCATAGCCCCGATACAAATGGTCAAGGCCGTGGTCATAAAGGCATCGACAAAGCTAGTATCGCCTTGGTTGCCCGTCTTTTTCTTCAGCCAGTTTCCCAGGCGCTCAAAGCCCTCCTCAATCTTCAAGAGTTCCCCGATAACGGTCCCGATCACTAGACTCAGAATCAACATCATACTGCCGTGACTTTCCACATGACTTCCATGCACCACCAGCATCTTTTCCAAGGTCCCTGCGATGCCCAAGACAAAAACAGCAACTCCTGTCACTTTCAGAAGGGTCTCATGAAAATCTTCTGATAAACGTTGACCGATGAGCAATCCTAAAAGCCCACCAAATACGACCCCTAAGGCATTATAGAAGGTCCCTAAACCGATCATTTACAAACTCCTTCGTTCATTTTCATTCTTTTTCAATTTCTTTCAAAGACCAGTGTCCCGTCTCTTCATACTGGTCAATCAAGTCCTTGGCTGTTTGCGTAATCTCCTCTGGATAATGCAGGCTTTCTAGGGTATTGACCGCATTCTTGGTCACGGCTGACCCTGGCTTGATCTGGTAGTCAAAGACGATCTTGCCATCCACATAGCGACTGTCAAAATGGTAATTATCATTGACCTCACCAGAGGCTGCGACCAGCTCAATATCATGACTGGAGATCATGTAGAGGCAGTTTTGGGCAGCCAACCAGCGGACAATCCCAAGACCTGATCCGATCCGCTCGATGGTATTGGTCCCCTTAAAGAGCTCGTCAATAAAGAAGTAGTGAAAACCAGGATTTTTCAGATGCTGAATCATACGCAAAATAGCTTTACTTTCGGTGATGAAGTAGCTATCTCCAACTTCAATATCATCGCTCACATCCATAGCCGTTAGGACATGTCCGTAAGGAAGGGCCAATCTTTCTCCATAGGCAAAGCCTAATCCTTGAGCCAGAATGGCATTGATAGCAACAGTTTTCAAATAGGTCGATTTCCCGGACGCATTGTCCCCACTGATGACCATATTTTTTTGAAAATGCACATCATTCGCAATCGGATTGGACAGCAAGGGATGGTAGAGCGTCTCTCCCTCAATGCCACCCGTTTCCGTAAAGACTGGCTGGCAGACCACTTCTAGGTCCCGCTTGTGGCGCAAGAGACTAATGGCTACTTCCATCTCCCCTAGCAGATCCAGAAGCTTCTGGGCCTCTTTTTGATAAGCCTTCACCTGATTGTAAATATAAACCTGAGCGATCTGCGGGAGTAAAAAGAGGACGTTGAGGTAGAGGAGAATAATTTCCATCTCAGATGTCCCCGTTGGACTCTGTAAGACACTGGCAAGGATCCGCGTTTTCTTAAAGGGTTTGACTGCTTGCTTTAGTTCTTCTTGTTGTGGCAAGGCTAGATGGCTCAAGCGTTCTGCCGAAGCAAAGATGCGAACCAGATAGCTAACATTGTCCAGACGGATTTTATTGGACCAATTGCGCAAACTTGAAAAGACGATATTAAAGACCACACTGATCACCAAGAGGGTAATGGCCCCAACTGGCTCAAAGGGGATGGCAAAAAGACAGACAATAGGAAGGCAGGCCAAGGCTAGATAGAGGGGCAAACCTGCATAATGCTTGCCGGGATTTGCGACAATACTTCGTGCCATGTTGTGGTTTTTCTTGCCCAGTTGGTTGAAAATAACCTGAACCTTGAGGCGCAAATCAGGATGCTCTTCAAAGAAGGCTTCTAAGTCATGAAGCTGATCCTGAGGCTGGAATTCCAGCAGGCGCATTTTTTGATAGAGAGCCTCTGCTCCAAGGCTCGATTGGGTATAGTTGAGCTGATCAAAGACCGCATCCAAAGCCAAATCATGCCAGGTCTGATCATCCACTTGGCTGTCGATCGTCTTTCCCTTAGCCGGATAAGCCAGACTGTCTATCAAACTTTCTTCTGTATCTTTCTTGCGAAAGAAAGGCGCTCCATCCCAAGCCTTCTTCAGCTTTTGCTTGAGGCGGATGGCCGTAAGAAATTTGGTTGCCCAAATCACCACGATCAATCCTAGGATCCCAAGCGGGATCCAGTTCACATTTCCTTCCATGCTCTATTCCTTTCCACTCTGAGGCCAGTCCAAGTGAACATGTTCCTTCATTTCTCGGTAGGCCGTGTCCACTCTCTCCTTGGTCTCCTCATCCAGCTTGTCGCGGTATTTGCCACCCTGGATAAAATCTTCCAAAATATAGGTCTGGTACTTGTACAAGTCATAGCCTTCAGGAGAATAAGTTCCTTTCGGAGTCCGACTGACCCAGGTTGGATGAGCAGTAGCTGTCTTGATCTTTGTCTTGCGGCCGACCTTTTCGATGGTCACATCCATCAAGACGCCTCGCTCTGTCCATTGAGCAGTCTCCACATCCCCCATGGTTTCCAGACGCTGATTGGACAGGAAATTCCCCATCGAGTAGATGATGAGCTTGTTTTGACCATCTTTATTGACCACTTCAGCAGGCTCTACAACATGGGGATGCCCGCCAAAGACAATATCAGCTCCCCAAGAAACCATCTTATGGTAGAGCTCTTTTTGCTCTTCTGTCGGCTCCAATTGGTACTCAATTCCCATTTGGGGCATGACAATGGTGATATCGGCCTCTTGCTCCGCCTTTTGGATCTCCGCCTTCATCCGCTCTTCATCCAGATCAGACAAGACATCTGCTTGCTCCTCTGGAGTAAGGGTCGTTTCCATTCCATTAAACCCATAAGCGTAGGCTAGAATAGCAATCTTGATGCCATTCACTTCCTTGATCACCAAGGGAGCCTGGCCTCTCTTTTCATGCGTGTAGACACCGACAGGGGTGATGCCAGCATCTTCAAAGGCCTTGGCTGTCGAATAGACCCCTTCTAGACCTGAATCCAAGATATGGTTGTGTCCCAAATCCATGACATCATAACCAGCATCCTTGATGGCTGGTACGACTTCGCTCGGTGCATTAAAGAGAGGATAACCTGACAAATAGTAATTCGGGTTAATGGTTCCCTCAAAATCACCCAAGGCTAGATCCGCTTTTTGTAGCCAGGGTTTGACATACTCATAATTTTCATGAAAATCATAGCTTCCATCTTCTTTTTGTGCACTCATATAGACCAGATCATGATAGAGCTGATCTCCATTGGCCATGATCCGAGCTGTATGAGGAATCTGATCAGCCGGTGTCTTAGCCTTGTACACAACCTCTGGCCGTTCGGTTGCGGTGATCGGAAAGCCTTGGAACTTTTGCACCCACAAGATAGCATTGGCCACGATAAAAACGACTGACAAGAGCACATAGACAAACTGTTCATTGGTCAGCTGAATCCTTGAAAAGAGACGATCAAAAGCCCAGTCAAAGGCCGCCGATAGCTCTTTTACCATCGTTTTGATGGTTCCTTTCACACTCTCCCACTTCTCTAACATTCCTACCTCTTCTTCGTACCTAGTTTCTCCAATGATCCGCCAACAAATTGAGCTGTCATTGAAATACTTTCTCTTCATTGTATCACAAATTTCCAGAGGAGAAAAAAAGTTCTGCAAAACAGAACTTCTAAATGATTTGATATTAAAAGAATGGTTTCTTCAAAGCAGAAAACATCATCACGATTTTCAACTGATGCAAGAATCTACTGAAACTTTCCGCTGTGAGAAAAGTGCCTGAAACAATACAGTTTCAGGCACTCGGGAGTTTTGAGAGTAAAACAGTTCGGGGAACTGTTTTAGCCTGAGCCTAAAAATTAAAAAGCGAAGGGGTTCAAAACGAATTGAACACGGGCTGCGGATTGTGTCAAAAAGATAAGTCCTCCTAGAATCGAAAGATTCTGCGTCAAACTTCCTATTTTGACTTTATCCGCAGACGCCCTTTGTATCTTGATTTAGTCATGGAACTTCTTCGAAGTTCGCTGACGTCCGTATTCACCTAAGGAAAGTTTCTAAGATGCTTTTCTATTATCTCAATGCTTTTACCAAATAACCATATCCTTCTTGCTCCATCTCTTCTTTTGGAATAAAGCGCAGAGAGGCCGAATTGATACAATAGCGAAGGCCACCTTGGTCTTTTGGTCCATCGGTGAAGACATGGCCGAGGTGGGCATTGCCTGAGCGGGAACGAACTTCGATCCGCTCCATCCCGTGGCTATGGTCCTGGTAATAGTGGACGACATCTTTGGCAATGGGACGGGAGAAACTTGGCCATCCACAGCCAGACGCAAACTTATCCTTGGCAAAGAAGAGTGGCTCCCCCGTCGTAATATCCACATAGATGCCCTCTTCGAAGGTCTGATCATAGGCATTGTGGAAAGGACGTTCCGTCGCACTTTCTTGGGTGACTTGGTACTGTTCTGCTGTCAGTTTCGCCTTTAGGATTTCTTGATCTGGCTTCTGATAGGCTGCTGGATCAATCAAGGGTTGGGCTGCATCTGTCACATCGATATGGCAATAGCCTCCAGGATTCTTCTTAAGGTAGTCTTGGTGGTAGTCCTCAGCCAAGATATAGTGGCGCAAGGGTTCCAACTCAACCGCGATTTTGTGGCCCAGTTGCTTCTCTTCTTCCGCAAACAGGTGGGCAATCACCTCACGATCTGCCTCGTCTGTATAATAGACACCGGTTCGATATTGTCGGCCTCGATCATTTCCCTGCTTGTTAATGGACAAGGGATCGATCACCCGGAAATAGTAGAGCAGAATCGCTCGTAGTGTGATTTTATTTGGATCGTAGATGACCTGAACGGTCTCTGCATGATCCGTTCCCTTGATCAGTTGGTAATTGGTCGTTTCTACCTGGCCATTGGCATAGCCCACCGTCGTCTGTTCTACACCGGGGATCCGTGAAAAATATTCCTCTAAGCCCCAAAAACAGCCACCTGCTAGATAAATCTCTGCCATCTTTTTTCCTCGCTTCCTGCATTCCCCACAAGGAACGCTTCTTACTATTAGCTCCATCATAATCCAAGAGCCTCAGATTTTCAAGGATTCTGCATCAAAAATCCCTTCTACTATATGTAAAAGGGATTCAATCCTTCTTATTTTTCAAATAAGAAAAAGAGCGAGTAATAGAAATTCCAAAACGATAGGGTTAACTGATGTAGAAAATCATGAAGGACTACCATGACCAACACCTCCTCTGAATATCTGTGGACAAACTCAAGGCACGTCAACTACAAAAGCACCGTCGGTCCGTAGACCTGTAAGTGAGGCTTCACAACCTCGTAATGCCAGTGATCATAAGTTCGCCAAGCTTGAAAGGCCTCTTCGTTCAAAGCTAACCCACCCAGACCAATCAATAGACTGGCGGTCTGATAAAACTTTTCTAACTCAATCAACAGACGATTGTCTACCCGCCTAGCCTTTCGTAAACCTTTCAACATCTGATCTAGATTTTCTTGAAATTGAAGGGTATCTGGACTAGGGGTGAATCCCTTAGAAAAGGCTGTTTGAAGAAGGGTGATCGTCGTTCTTGCCTCTTGAATCACATCCCTTTCTCCCATAGAAATCACCTTCCTTTTCACCTCCATTGTACACCTTTTTCTTTCTATAAAAATGGAAAATTCCTAAAACTAGGAACAGAATGAGGTTGGGACAAAAGTCCTAGCCTCTCAATTATTTTTGGATTGTCGAGCAAGACGCAGTGGTTGAGTGGGCTCTACTACGCTGATTTCATCAGCTTTTACAGCCCTACTCAACTGTGCGGAGGTGGGACGACGAAATTGAATTCTAACGAATGACCGATTTCTGTCCCACTCTCATAAAAAACTTCCCCAAGTTTCCACTTGAGGAAGTTCTTTTCGAAAGATTAGTCAATGTAGTGCAATTTCCCACGGAAGTCTTCTAGGCTTTGGTAGCCTTTTTCTTCCATGATAGCTTTGAGCTCCGCAGTGATGCGGTCAAAAGCTCCTACTCCTTCTTTATGCAGCGTCGTTCCGATTTGCACCATACTAGCCCCACAAAGGATATGCTCAAAAGCATCGCGACCAGTCAAGACACCACCTGTCCCCACAATCTGAATTTCTGGGTTCAGACGTTGGTAAAAGGCATGGACATTGGCGAGAGCCGTTGGCTTGATGTATTCTCCACCAATCCCACCAAATCCGTTCTTCGGACGGATCACCACGGATTCATCCTCAATGTAGAGGCCATTTCCGATCGAATTGACGCAGTTGACAAACTTGAGCGGGTATTTGTTAAAGATCGCTGCTGCTTGATCAAAATGAACGATATCAAAATAAGGTGGCAACTTGATGCCTAGAGGTTTGGTGAAATAGGCAAAGACCTCAGACAAGATCCGATCTGTCGTATCAAAATCATAGGCGATCTGAGGTTTCCCAGGGACATTGGGACAAGATAGGTTCAACTCTGTCAAGCCTTTAAAGTCACTATCTTGCACCTTTTTCAAGATGGTATGAGTTTCTTCAGGAGACATGCCGACGAGAGATAAGAAGAAGGTCCGGTCTGGATCCGTTTCTTGCAACTCCAATAAGTAATTCAAATAATAGTCCAACCCTTGGTTAGGTAGCCCCATTGAATTGATCGAACCAAGCGGCACATCTTGGTAGCGTGGCTCTGGATTACCAGCACGGAATTCTAAGGTCGCTGTCTTGGTCACAAAGGTCCCCGCAGCTGAGTTCTTCACTTCTTCTAATTCCTCAGTGGTCATACAGGCTACACCTGCCGCATTCATCAGGCAGTTGTCAAATTCAAAACCAGCAATTTGCGTTTTTGTCGATACCATCTTGTACTCCTTTTTTGAAACACCACCAACAGAATTGTTCGGGATGCTCTCTATTTTCTTCTTTCATTATACCATCACTTGGAAGCTTCCGGACTATCAAAGCTAAAAATTCTTCCAAACATTCGGACTTTCCTAGTCGCGATAAAATTTTCAGAAAATTCAACTTTTTTCTTTACAAGCCAAAAAAAGTCTGCTATAATGATCCATGTAATAAAACATGACATTGTTTGTCAACTGTCTCAAAACCACTCCCCTAGCGGGTTTGCTGGTTTTCGTTTCATTCACAAAGGAGAATTAACATGACAACTGCTAAAGAATATATCCAAAGCACTTTCGAAACTGTAAAAGCTCGTAACGGCCACGAAGCTGAATTCCTTCAAGCTGTTGAAGAGTTCCTCAGCACTTTGGAACCTGTTTTCGAAAAACATCCTGAATACATCGAAGAAAACATTTTGGCTCGTATTACAGAACCTGAACGCGTGATTTCTTTCCGTGTTCCTTGGGTTGACCGTGAAGGAAACATCCAAGTAAACCGTGGTTACCGTGTTCAATTCAACTCTGCTGTAGGTCCTTACAAAGGTGGTCTTCGTTTCCACCCAACTGTTAACCAAGGGATCTTGAAATTCCTCGGTTTCGAACAAATCTTCAAAAACGTCTTGACTGGTCTTCCTATCGGTGGTGGTAAAGGTGGATCTGACTTCGATCCTAAAGGAAAAACAGACGCTGAAGTGATGCGTTTCTGCCAAAGCTTCATGACGGAATTGCAAAAACACATCGGTCCTTCTCTTGATGTCCCAGCTGGTGATATCGGGGTTGGTGGACGTGAAATCGGATACCTTTACGGTCAATACAAACGCCTTCGCCAATTTGATGCTGGTGTCTTGACTGGTAAACCTCTTGGTTTCGGTGGTAGCTTGATTCGTCCAGAAGCAACTGGTTATGGTTTGGTTTACTACACTGAAGAAATGCTCAAAGCAAACGGCGACAGCTTTGCTGGTAAGAAAGTCGTGATCTCAGGTTCTGGTAACGTTGCTCAATACGCTCTTCAAAAAGCAACTGAACTTGGTGCAACTGTTATCTCTGTATCTGATTCAAACGGTTACGTGATCGACGAAAACGGTATTGACTTCGACCTTCTTACAGATGTTAAAGAAAAACGTCGTGCTCGTTTGACTGAATACGCTGCAGAAAAACCAACTGCTACTTACTACGAAGGTTCTGTATGGACTTATGCTGGTAACTATGACATTGCTCTTCCATGTGCAACTCAAAATGAAATCGATGGCGATGCTGCAAAACGTTTGGTCGCTCAAGGTGTAAAAGTTGTCTCTGAAGGAGCAAACATGCCAAGTAACATCGATGCCATCAACGTATACAAAGAAAATGGTATCCTTTACGGACCTGCTAAAGCAGCCAATGCTGGTGGAGTTGCTGTATCTGCTCTTGAAATGAGCCAAAACAGCCAACGTCTTTCATGGACACGCGAAGAAGTGGACGGACGTTTGAAAGACATCATGACCAACATCTTCAATACTGCTAAAACAACTGCAGAAACTTACGGACTTGGTAAAGATTACCTTGCAGGTGCCAACATCGCTGCCTTTGAAAATGTTGCAAACGCGATGATTTCACAAGGTCTTGTATAATCAATCGATATTTTTCTTTGAGACCTTCGGGTCAAAGCCTCTCAACTCCTGAAACCAGTATGTTTCAGGAGTTTTTTTGTAGCTACCGACCTCTATCAAGTCAACCCGACCAAGGGAGAAAAGCCATTTTTAAGACAAGGGGTTCGACCTTCTGTAGTGGGGAGATGTAAGCCCTCTCTTTTTCTGTATCTTTTTCTAAAAAAATTTTATTTTTTTTACTTTACCCCCTTGCATTTTTAATGAATTAGTATTAAACTATAGCAAAAGGAGGTGTGCTTATGTTTCTTTTAGCTCAAGAAAAATCAGATACGATCGAATTCCTTAAGTCTGAATTGATGCAACTGCTTTCTGATATGCGTCAGGAGGTTTCAGCTAGCCGTCAATCACAGACCGGTGCAGTTTGCCATCATATTGAATATTGCATGGACAAGATCCAAAGGGCAAAAAGTTCCGTAACCATTGCCCTCCCCATCGAATCCTTAAATCTCGAAATCACGACTATGTTGCGCCAGCAACTCATCGTCTTGCCACCAGAGGCTCGAAAAAATTGGGACCAAATTAAAAAGCTGGATTTCAAATACTGCCACTTAAAATAGACCAAAAAAGAGAGTGGGACAGAAATCGGTAATTCGTTAGAATTCGATTTCGTCGTCCCACCTCCGCACAGTTGAGTAGGGCT
>NZ_JADNOY010000005.1:0-106285 GCF_015557775.1 Streptococcus parasanguinis
CTTGCCAAAGTCTTCCAATCTCACCACAATATGATGGTTTCTCATGCACGTGCTGTGAAATTGTACAAAGACAAAGGTTATAAAGGTGAAATCGGGGTTGTTCACGCACTTCCAACTAAGTATCCATTGGATCCTAAAAATCCTGCAGACGTACGTGCTGCTGAGTTGGAAGATATCATCCACAACAAGTTTATCTTGGATGCGACTTACCTCGGACACTATTCAGATGCAACCATGGAAGGGGTAAACCACATTCTTTCAGTTAATGGTGGTAGTCTGGATCTTCGGGACGAAGACTTTGCAGCACTTGAAGCAGCTAAAGATTTGAACGACTTCCTTGGAATTAACTACTACATGAGTGATTGGATGGAAGCCTTTGATGGCGAAACAGAAATCATTCATAATGGTAAAGGGGAAAAAGGAAGCTCTAAATACCAAATCAAAGGTGTTGGACGTCGTGTAGCTCCTGACTATGTACCTCGTACTGACTGGGACTGGATCATCTACCCTCAAGGTTTGTATGATCAAATCATGCGTGTCAAGAAAGATTATCCAAATTACAAGAAGATCTACATCACTGAAAACGGACTTGGATACAAAGATGAGTTTGTGGACAATACGGTTTATGACGATGGCCGGATTGATTATGTGAAACAACACTTGGAAGTCTTGTCGGATGCGATTGCTGATGGTGCAAACGTCAAAGGATACTTCATCTGGTCTCTTATGGACGTCTTCTCTTGGTCTAATGGTTATGAAAAACGCTATGGTCTCTTCTATGTAGACTTTGAAACCCAAGAGCGCTATCCGAAGAAATCGGCTCATTGGTACAAGAAAGTAGCTGAAACTCAAGTGATTGAATAAGTATCAACTGGAACTGTTTTAGTTCCAGTTTTTTTATTTTCACTTGATGAAGGTCTCTTAAACGCATCTCTTCTTTCAGCCCCTAATTTATGGTATAATAGATCGATACTGTAATAAGGAAAATAGAATGAATATACAACAATTACGATATGTAGTGGCGATTGCCAATAGTGGTACTTTTCGTGAGGCTGCTGAAAAAATGTATGTGAGTCAGCCGAGCTTGTCTATTTCAGTACGCGATCTGGAAAAGGAACTGGGCTTTAAAATTTTTCGTCGAACTAGTTCGGGGACATTTTTGACCCGTCGGGGAATGGAATTTTATGAAAAAGCGCAGGACGTGGTTAAGGGGTTTGATATTTTTCAAAATCAATATGCCAGTCCTGAAGAAGAGAAGAAAGAATTCTCTATTTCTAGTCAACACTATGACTTCTTGCCACCATTGATGACGGAATTCTCGATCCGCTATCCGGAAAATAAAAACTTCCGCATCTTTGAGTCAACGACGGTCCAAATTTTGGATGAAGTGGCTCAAGGGCATAGTGAGTTGGGGATTATTTATCTCAACCGTCAAAATACCAAGGGAATTATGCAACGGGTTGATAAATTAGGACTTGAAGTGGTGGATTTGATTCCTTTTCAGACTCATATTTACCTTCGCAAGGGACACCCTCTGGCTAAGAAGAAAAAACTGGTCATGGAAGATCTAGCTCAATTGCCAACTGTTCGCTTTACCCAAGAAAAAGATGAGTACCTCTATTATTCAGAGAATTTTGTCGATACCAGTTCGAGCTCCCAAATGTTCAATGTAACCGACCGGGCCACCTTGAATGGGATCTTGGAGCGGACAGATGCTTATGCGACAGGATCAGGCTTTTTAGATAGCCAGTCAGTGAATGGTATTACCGTGATTCCTTTAGAAGACAACTTGGACAATAAAATGGTCTATGTCAAACGCGAAGAGATGGATCTCTCCCCTGTAGCAGAGAAGTTTGTCGAGGTCATGGTAGAGTATTTTGATCAAAAGAGGTAAGAAATGAAGAGAAAAATAATGGTTCCAGTAGCAATTGTGCTATTGGTCCTACTGGATCAGTTGGTCAAATGGTATGTAGTCAAGAACATTCCACTGGGTGTCGTTAAGTCTTTTATTCCCCATGTGGTCAGCCTGACCTATCTTCAAAATACAGGTGCAGCTTTTTCGCTTCTTGAAAATCAGCAATGGTTCTTTACCCTCATCACCCTCGTAGTGATGGCGGGTGCCTTTTACTATCTCTATAAGCACCTCAAAGGATCGCTATGGATGGTAATTGGCTTGACCTTGATCATTGCAGGTGGGTTGGGGAATTTTATTGACCGCCTGCGTCAAGGATTTGTAGTCGATATGTTCCACTTGGATTTTATGAATTTTGCCATTTTTAATGTAGCAGATAGTTATTTGACAGTTGGAGTTTTCTTGCTCCTGATCCTGATGTTGAAAGAGGAAACGCATGGAAATTAAAATCGAAGTAGCCGGTGCGCGACTGGATAAGGCTTTGGCGGATTTGACTCCCTTGTCACGAGCTGTGGCCAATGAGCAGATCAAAGAAGGGAAAGTTCTGGTCAATGGGACTGTGAAAAAAGCCAAGTACACGGTCAAAGAAGGGGATATCATCCAGTATGAAGTCCCAGAAGTGGAAGAGGTCAGCTATGAAGCAGAAGATTTGCCCTTAGACATCGTCTATGAGGACCAAGATGTTGTGGTGGTCAATAAACCTCAAGGCATGGTTGTTCACCCAAGTGCGGGTCATACCAGTGGGACATTGGTCAATGCGCTCTTATACCATGTCAAAGACATTTCAGGGATCAATGGGGAATTGCGTCCAGGGATCGTTCATCGGATTGATAAAGACACGTCAGGCCTCTTGATGGTCGCAAAAAATGACCAAGCTCACGTCGCCTTAGCAGAGGAACTAAAAGACAAAAAATCTCTCCGGAAGTATTGGGCCATTGTCCATGGCAATCTTCCGAACGATCGAGGGATGATTGAAGCACCAATTGGTCGCAGTGAAAAGGACCGGAAAAAACAAGCGGTGACGGCTAAAGGAAAACCTGCAGTGACCCGTTTTCAGGTCTTGGAACGCTTTGGAAATTACACCTTGGTAGAGTTGCAACTGGAGACTGGTCGGACCCACCAAATTCGGGTGCACATGGCCTATATTGGCCATCCAGTAGCTGGAGATCCTGCTTATGGTCCTAAGAAGACACTTAAAGGACAAGGACAGTTTCTTCATGCGCGAACACTCGGTTTTACCCACCCTAGCACAGGCGAGACCTTGGAATTTACAGCAGAAGTGCCAGCGATCTTTGAGAAAACGCTGGAAGACCTTCGAAAAGGATAGTGAAGATGGCTGAATGGAGATTCAGTCACTTTCATTACATACGAAATAAATAGTATTAGAAAGAATCATAGCGATGAAAGCAAAACGAATCGTCTTTAAAGTAGGGACCTCGTCTTTGACCAATCCCGATGGGACACTCTCCAGACAGAAGGTCAAGGTCATTACGCAGCAGTTGGCTCTCTTACATGAATCAGGTCATGAGTTGATCTTGGTCTCATCAGGGGCAGTTGCTGCTGGGTTTGGTGCCCTTGGTTTTAAAAAACGGCCGACCAAGGTGGCAGACAAGCAAGCTTCTGCGGCAGTTGGGCAAGGCTTACTGATGGAAGAATATACAGCTAACCTGCTCTTACGCAACATTGTTTCTGCGCAGATTTTGTTGACCCAGGATGACTTTGCGGATCAGCGTCGCTATAAGAATGCCCACCAGGCCCTTTCTGTCTTGCTTAATCGTGGGGCCATCCCGATTATCAATGAAAACGATACGGTCTCGATTGCTGAGTTAAAAGTAGGAGACAATGATACCTTGAGTGCGCAGGTTGCAGCCATGGTTCAAGCTGATCTTTTGGTGCTGTTGACAGATGTCGATGGTCTCTATACAGCCAATCCTTCTCAGGATCCAACAGCTAAGCGCTTGGATCGAATCGAACACATTTCTCGCGAGATGATCGAGATGGCGGGTGGTGCTGGCAGTAGCAATGGGACTGGCGGTATGCTGACCAAACTCAAGGCAGCGACCCTTGCGACCGAGTCAGGGGTTCCTGTCTATATTTGCTCGTCTCTCAAGTCTGATGCCTTGATCGAAGCAGCGGAAGAGCAAGCAGATGGCAGTTACTTCCTTGCAGAGGACAAGGGCTTAAAAACCCAGAAGCAATGGCTAGCCTTTTATGCAGAAAGCAAAGGTGCTGTTTGGGTGGATGCTGGAGCAGCGCAAGCCCTGTTGGATCATGGAAAGAGTCTATTGATTTCTGGTGTGACCAAGGCAGAAGGAGATTTTTCTTATCACGATATCGTCAGCGTCTATCATCAAGAGACTGGTCAATTACTAGGAAAAGGCAAGGTCCGTCTCGGCCAATCAGCTGTGCGTGATATGCTCCAGTCTAAAAAAGCTAAGGGAATCCTCATCCACCGGGATGATTGGATCTCGGTAACTCCCGAGATTGACCTACTCTTTACAGAATTCTAGAGGAAAACGTATGGGAACAACACAAGAACAATTAGCCTTAGCGAGATCAGCTAAGAAAAGCATCAATACAGCCAGTACCGCTCTTAAAAATCAAGCCTTGGAGGCTATGGCTAGCCAGCTTTTGAAAGCGACGGAAGCCATTTTAGTAGCCAATCAAATCGATATGGAAGCGGCACGCGGGAAGATTTCTGAAGTCATGCTGGATCGCCTCTTTCTTGATCAAGAGCGGATTGTAGGGATGGCACAAGGAATTCGTGCTTTAATAGACCTGCCAGATCCGATTGGGGAAGTGCTGGATACTGAAGTCTTGGAAAATGGTCTTGAAATCCAGAAAGTTCGAGTCGCCATGGGTGTTATTGGCATCATTTATGAAAGTCGACCAAATGTGACGTCGGACGCTGCAGCACTTGCCATCAAGAGTGGAAATGCAGTGGTCCTTCGTACTGGAAAGGATGCCTTTCATTCTGCTCAAGCGATCGTGACAGCCCTCAAGGCTGGATTGGAAGAAGCCGGACTGAATCCAGATCTTCTCCAACTGATCCAAGATACGAGTCGAGCTTCTAGCCTTGCGTTGATGAAGGCTAAGGGCTATCTGGATTTGCTCATTCCGCGTGGTGGTGCTGGCTTGATCCAAGCGGTGGTTGAAAATGCCATTGTCCCCGTGATCGAGACAGGAACTGGGATCGTCCATGTCTATGTGGACAAGGAGGCTGATTTCCAGAAAGCCCTCGCCATTATTGAAAATGCTAAGACCAGTCGCCCATCCGTCTGCAATGCCATGGAGGTCTTGTTGGTGGATCAAGCGATCGCGTCTGATTTCTTGCCTTTGGTCAAAGAGCGTTTAGTGGAAGCACGAGAAAGATCCGTTGAGTTGCGCCTAGATGAGCAAGCACAGGCTATCATTTCTGGAACAGCAGCACAGGAACTGGATTTTGATACCGAATTTTTAGATTATATTTTAGCAGTCAAGGTCGTTGATGGAGTTGAGGAAGCGACGAACCACATTGAAGCGCATAGCACCCATCATTCGGATGCCATTGTGACAGAAAATTCTGAGACAGCGGCTTATTTCACCAAGCAAGTAGATTCAGCAACCGTTTATGTCAATGCTTCTACACGCTTTACAGATGGGGGTCAGTTTGGCCTAGGTTGTGAAATGGGGATCTCGACCCAAAAACTCCATGCGCGTGGACCGATGGGACTACGGGAAATGACCAGTTACAAGTATATTGTCATTGGAAATGGTCAAGTGAGGTAAGAAATGAAAGTTGCATTTATCGGTCTTGGAAACATGGGGGCTAGTTTAGCCAAAGCAGTCGCAAAGGAAGTGGACGCGCAAGACCTGCTCTTGGTCAATCGTTCTCCTCAAAAGGTACAAGAGTTTATCAGCCAGTATGGGGGAACGGCGTCTAATCTTGAACAAGTCTTTCAAGAGGCTGAAGTGATTTTTTTAGGGGTCAAACCCTATCAGATTTGCCCTCTTTTAGAAGAGTATCAAGGCATCTTGGCCCAACGCTCTAATCTCTTGCTGGTTTCCATGGCTGCAGGCCTGGAATTAGAAAAGATGGCTGACGTGATCCAGAACGGCCAGCTAGGGCTAATTCGCATCATGCCCAATACGCCTGTGGCCATTGGTCAAGGTGTTATCAGTCTGGCCCGCTCTCAAATAGTGACAGACCAGCAGATAGCCCAGGTCAAGCAGCTCTTAGCAGGAGCAGGGGCTCTCTACGAGATCGAGGAAAAATTAATGGATCCTGCAACGGCTGTCGCAGGCTGTGGACCAGCCTTTGTCTATCAGATGATTGAAGCCATGGCAGATGCAGGAGTAGGCTTAGGACTTACACGAGAGCAAGCCTTACAGATGGCTGCCCAGACCTTCCAAGGAGCCAGTCAAATGGTCTTAGAGACAGGCGAGCACCCAGCCAACTTGCGAGATGCAGTTTGTAGCCCAGGTGGCTCTACCATCGCAGGAGTCAACCGCTTAGAACAAGTCGGTTTACGGGGCGACATTATTGCAGGTGTGGAAGCGGCCTACAAACGCACCCAAGAAATGGGACAAGAGGAAGGGCGAAATTAGATAAAATAATTGGTCAAAACCAAGCTTGTAGAACAGTGACGAACTGTTCTTTTATACAAATCTAACAAATCAAGAATTATCCAATCCTCTATTGAAACTTTCCACCGTGAGAAAAGTGCCTGAAACTTAATGGTTTCAGGCATTCGGAATTATTGAGACCTTAGGCTCAATAATTAGTCATGGAACTTCGAAGAAGTTCGCTGACGTCCGTTCTCACCTAAGGAAAGTTTCTAAGGGGACTTTATTTTCAATGTAAAAGATTGGTTTTAGCCAATCTTTTTTACGTTAGAACGACTCTACCTCTACGAAGCCATTTTCCGTCAGACGATAGATTTTTTGGCAGACTTCTTTGAGGAAGGTCCGATCGTGGGATACTGTAACCAGTCCGCCTGGGTAGTCTGCGAATAGGCGACGAATTTCTGGTTGGGAAGTGGGGGAAAAATTGCGAGTAGGCTCGTCCAAGAGCAGAAACTGGGGACTTGTAAGCACTAATTGAAGGAGAAAGAGTTTGCCTTGCTGGCCACCGGAAAGTTCAGAGATCGGATGGTGCATTTCAGAATAAGTAAAGTTGAGGGAGGCTAAATGCAATTGAATGGTGTTGATTTCTTCGCGATCGCCTGAATGCTGTAGAAATTGAACCGGTGTTTGAGTCAAAGGAAGGCGTTCAGTGTAATCTTGAGGCATATAGGCAGTGCGGATATTTTCATTCTTCCGTAAGATCTCCCAGATCATTTTTAGAAAAGTGGATTTCCCTACACCGTTGGAACCGATAATCCCTATCTTATCTTGCCCTTGAAGTGTGAGGGAGAGGTTCTTGACTAGGACACGATCACCAATTGCAAGCTCTTCCTGATCTAAGAGAAGGACACGTTTTTGAGGAGACAAGGGAGTGAGGGGAGGGAAATGCAGATTGATGATTTCCTCATCATAGGGTTGGGAAGTCATGGATTGGAATTCTCGCTCGTAGCGCTTTTCTTGTGAGAGGAGGGACTTCATTTTCTTTGCCAGGAGACGTCCAGCAGTGCTATCTTTGGTATTTCGTAAGGAGGTTTCGACTTGCTGGCGGACACGACGGTGCTTCTCCATTGTTTTTTGGTAAGCTCGTTGATCGTTGGCCGCTTGCTGAGACTGTTGCTTAAATTGTTGTTCCTTCTGGCTACTGTAGTCTTGATAGCCTAGGTGCTCTACGATGGTTTCAGCCTCCTTGCGGTGTTTGATCTGTCTGAGGTGAATGAT
Organism: Streptococcus parasanguinis; assembly: GCF_015557775.1. Lineage (GTDB taxonomy): Bacteria > Bacillota > Bacilli > Lactobacillales > Streptococcaceae > Streptococcus > Streptococcus parasanguinis_AA. Next base: position 7,736 of record NZ_JADNOY010000005.1, read on the forward strand.
GGTATCCGCCGTCTGAGTCAAAAAATCCTCATGATGGGAAATAAATATGATGGTTTGGGGGCTCGTTTGGATCATCTGCTGGAGCCAGTCCAAGGTCTCCAAATCCAGATCATTTGAAGGTTCATCTAAAAATAGTAATTCATGAGGACAACAAAGTTCGTGAAGCAGTTGGACTTTGAGGGCTTCTCCTCCAGATAGACTTCCGATAGCTTGATCGCTTGCAAAGCGCTCGCTATTAAAATGCAATTGATCTGCCAGTCTGTAAAGGGAGGCATAGTCTAGCTCGTCCTCTCCAAAAGAATATTCTTCCAAGGTTTTTCCCTTCAAAGCTTCCGGTAAAGTTTGGGGAATATAGGCATAGGAGTGAAAGGAAGTGGTGATTTCTCCTTCTATGGTCAGATAATCTGGTAGAGATTTTGGGGACATAAGGACCTGAAGTAAGGAAGATTTTCCATTCCCTTCTTCGCCAATAATAGCAACTTTTTCTCCTTCATGAATGGTCAGGGAAAGATCTCGAACCAGATCGCGTAAATCTTTTGTATGGCGAATGGTGAGGTGGGATAGTTTTAGCATAAGATTCCTTTCTACTGGGACAAAAAACAGCTCTACCTATTTAGTAGAGCTGTATTCATGTGGAACCCAAGCAGAAAAAGACCTTATTTAGCCAACAAATGGTTGGAGAATAGGCGAGAGGGTACACAAAAAGAGATAGAACAAGCAGTCCACTAAATAAAGTATCTTATTTAACGAAACTTAGTTGTTCATATCTCCTTACCTCCGAATATGATTAGATTTATTCTATTCCTTTTATTCCTTCTTGTCAAGGAATTCCTGGCTTCTTATTCTCTTTTCTTTTCGGACTCGGGGGGATTTTATGGTATAATTAAGGGTATGCATACAAAACCAACGTCCGCTTATGTCCACATCCCATTTTGTACCCAGATTTGTTTTTATTGTGATTTTTCGAAGGTCTTTATTAAGAACCAACCAGTCGATGCTTATTTGGATCATTTGATCCAAGAATTTCGTCGGGAAGAAATCACACACTTACGGACTCTCTATATTGGGGGTGGGACACCGACAGCCTTATCTGCAGATCAGCTAGCCTATCTGCTCAAGGAACTGACCAAGTCGCTTGATCTGTCTCAGATGGAAGAGCTGACGATCGAGGCCAATCCTGGTGATTTGGATCCGGATAAGATTGCGGTCTTGAAGGATTCGCCAGTTAATCGGGTTTCATTGGGCGTGCAGACCTTTGATAATCGCTTGCTCAAGAAGATTGGTCGAAGTCACCAAGAGCAGGACATTTATGACAATATCGACCGTCTGAAGCTGGCTGGTTTTGACAATATTTCGATCGACCTCATCTATGCGCTTCCGACACAAACCATGGACCAGGTCAAAGAGAATGTTGCTAAGGCTCGTGCCCTTGACATTCCCCACATGAGTCTTTATAGCTTGATTCTGGAGAATCACACAGTCTTTATGAATCGCATGAGACGGGGCAAGCTTCCTCTACCAAAAGAGGAGTTGGAAGCAGAGATGTTTGAATACATTATTCAGGAGTTGGAGCGAGCGGGCTTTGAGCATTACGAAATTTCTAATTTCTCCAAGCCTGGTTTTGAAAGTCGACACAATCTCATGTATTGGGACAATGCTGAGTATTATGGTCTGGGAGCTGGAGCATCCGGCTATGTCGATGGGATTCGCTACAAGAATCATGGCCCCATTCGTCACTATATGCAAGCTGTCGAAGAGGGAAATGCGCGTGTCCAAGAAGAGCATCTGACTCAGACAGAAATGATGGAAGAAGAGATGTTTCTAGGACTACGTAAGAAAACAGGCGTTTCCAAGAAGCGTTTTGAAGAAAAATTTGGTGTGAATTTTGACCAACAATATGGATCAGTGGTTGAGGAATTGACCCAGCAGGGACTCTTGGTGCCTGACAAGGACATTGTTCGCATGACCAAGAAAGGTCTCTTTTTAGGAGACACTGTAGCAGAGAAGTTTATTTTGGAGTAGAAGATGGCAAAAACATTTGAATACAGCATGAAAATTCCTTTTGATATGAGCGATGTCAATGGATTTATAAAAATTCCGCAATTGATCTTGCTGTCTTTACAGGTATCAGGCATGCAATCGATTGAGCTGGGCATGAGTGATATGTACATTTTAGAGAATTACAATCTAGTCTGGATTATCACGGATTACAATATGAAGATCGATCGTCTCCCAGTTTTTGATGAGAAGATCACCATCGAAACCTATGCCAAGAGTCACAATCGCCTGTTCTGCTACCGGGCCTTTAATATCAAGGACGAAGCGGGAAATATCATCATTGAGATGGTGGCGACTTTTGTCTTGATGGATCGTGATACACGCAAGGTCCATCCTGTCATGAGCGAAATCACGGATGCCTTTGACTCAGAGTTTTCAAAAACCATGCTCCGTGGTCCCCGTTTCAAAGAATTAGAAGGCGGCGTGGAACAAGAATACCGGGTTCGGTTTTACGACTTGGATATGAACGGACATGTCAACAATAGCAAGTACTTGGACTGGGTTTTTGAGGTGATGGGAGCAGACTTCTTGACCCATCATGTCCCTAAAAAAGTTCATCTAAAATATGTCAAAGAAGTGCTGGCAGGAGGCGTCATTACCTCTCAATATGAACAAGAGGGCTTGAAAACTCAGCACCAAATTACTTCAGATGGTCAGATCAATGCCCAAGCTGAAATTGAGTGGGAAGAAGTAGAAGAAAAGGGTTGGATTTATGGAAAGTAGAAGATTAAAAAATAAAAAACAGGAACTTGAAAGCTATCAAAAACGGGTTGTGGCCTATGCCAAGCGTCAAAAGAACCCTTTGTACATGTTGGGAGATTGGCTCTTGACTCTTTGTGCTTTGGGCATCATCCTGGTAGAGGAAATTTATAAATTTTTCCGCTACCGTTTGAATTTAGAGAGTTTTAGCCGTTTCTTGAAAGAAGATGTACGTTGGTATCGGGTCTGGATCCATTTCACCTTGGCCTTTCTCTTACCTGTCGTGATCTTTTCGGTCGGCATTACCAGCCAATCAGGCTCTTTCTGGTCTAATTTCTATCATCGTTTGTCTCAAGGCGTGCTCTTTAGCACAACAGTCAGCCTTGCTGCGACCTTGGTGACTGATTTTGTGGAGAATTTGCAACCAGAAACCAAGTCAGACGGCCGGAACCGGAGCACCAAACGCACGGTTTATCAAATCAGTGTTGACCAAGCGACGGTCATTGGTCTCTTATTGACCATTGTGATCCTCATGGTGGCTTCCTTCTTGTTTACCCAATCAGGAAGTCAAGGAATCAATTTTACAGGGTTGATTTTACAATTTGTCCTCTATGCTGGAGCCTTGCTCTTGTATGGGTCTGGTGGACGAGTCGATACAGAGAAGTTGCATGAAAAAGCGGAAACAGAAAGGGAAGAATAAATGCACTACAAGGGCTATTTAATTGATTTGGATGGCACCATTTACAAAGGAAAATCACGGATTCCTGAAGGGGAAGCCTTTGTTCATGAATTGCAGGCGCGTGAGATTCCCTATCTCTTTGTCACCAATAACACAACCCGCACACCAGAGACTGTTCGGGATATGCTGGCGAATCACTTCAATATTGAAACCCCTGTGTCGACCATCTATACAGCTACCCTTGCGACCATTGACTACATGAATGACCAAAACTTGGGCAAAAAAGTCTATGTGATCGGAGAAGCAGGGCTCAAAGATGCTATTGAAGAAGCTGGCTATATCATCGATGAAGAAGCACCTGATTATGTGGTGATTGGACTGGATTGGCAAGTGGATTATGAGAAGTTTGCTATTGCGACCTTGGCGATTCAAAAGGGAGCTCACTTTATCGGGACCAACCCTGACCTCAATATCCCAACTGAGCGTGGCTTGTTGCCGGGTGCAGGATCTCTGATTGCCCTTGTTGAAGCAGCGACACGGGTCGAGCCTGTGATCATTGGCAAACCAAAGGCCATCATTATGGATAAGGCCATTGAACACCTGGGGCTTGCAAGAGAAGAAGTGGTTATGGTTGGGGACAATTATTTAACAGATATTCGTGCGGGTATTGACAATGGGATTCCAACCCTTTTGGTAACGACAGGTTTTACCAAACCAGAAGAAGTGCCAACCTTACCAATTGCACCGACACATGTTGTTGCCAGTCTAGCGGAGTGGGATTTTGATGCTTAAAAGTTTGAAATCAATTAACCTATTTTTCTTTATCTTGTCAGCTGCAATCCTTCTCACCATTGCTCTCGCTTGGGCCCTCTATCCCATGGAGATTCATTGGTTGGGGATTCAAAGTCGGACTGGTTTTTCGGCATCTGTCATCATGAAGAATTTTAATGTTTTGATGAACTATTTGACCAATCCGTTTCAATGGGTGTTGAAGATGCCTCAATTCCCCTCTTCAAAAAATGGACTGCACCATTTTGAGGCCGTCAAGTACCTATTTCACTTAGTGACAGTCGTTTTCGTGGTGACACTCCCTGGTTTTATCCAGTTTATGCGGACAGTTGTCAAAAAAGGCTACTTGGCCTTGTACCGTAGTCTCTTCTTTTGGATGATGGTTTTACCAGTAGTGCTTGCAGTGGTGGCTGTTATGATTGGCTTTGATCAATTCTTTACGCTCTTTCATCAGGTCTTATTTGCTGGGGACAATACTTGGCTCTTTGATCCGCGCGTGGATTCGATTATTCTTGCATTACCAGAAGACTACTTTATGCATGCCTTTTTGATTTTCTTTGTCTTATACGAAGGAATGTGTGCGAGTTTTTATCTATTTTCTAGGAGGAAGAAATGAACCAATACAACCGATTATTAGACCCTAAAAAAGATATAGGAAGGTATTCCGGGACACTTGCTATTTATCTCTTGGTAATGACCTTAGTAACAGTCCTGTGGGAAGTCCTCCTTGGATTGACCATAGCAGGCTCTCTCAGAAAAGATCCGAGTCAAGTAACGGAGAAACTCAATGCCCTGAATGTTTGGGCAGGTATTCCCTATCTTATCTCTATTTCCATTGGACTCTTTCTCTTTAATGCCTATCGCAAGAAGGCCCTTTATAAATATGATCTTAAGCACAAGGGACGTAAGATGACTCTTTCAGTCTTCTTTATTCTTCTCGCCTTTCTTGGCTTTTCTCAAGTCTTTTCATCTGTGATGACACAAGTGATTGAGCGCATGTTTGAGACCATTGGCCTTCATTCTCCAACACCCGATCTAGGTGATACGATTGAGCGATCATGGACCATGCTCTTGTATGCTGGATTTTTTGGTCCTATCACAGAGGAATTCTTCTTCCGTGGGGCAGGCTTGCGAGGCTTGGAACGGTATGGGAAGATTTTTGCCATTGTCATGACGGCTATCTTGTTTGGACTCTTTCATGCCAATTTTGACCAGCTCTTTTTCGCAAGTATCATCGGTCTAGGTTTCGGCTACATTGCCTTTGAATACAATATCTGGTGGGCTATTTTCTATCACATTTTTAATAACTTTGTCATTTCCCAAGGCTTGCATTATGTGGCCTATCATGTGGACGAGGGACTAGCGAATTGGCTCCAAATCGGTGTTTTAGCCATTGGTTCCATTGTGATGATAGTGGTTCTTGCGACTAAATGGCCAGCTATCAAGGCTTATATTCAAGCCAATAAACCTCAACCGGGAGTTTTCCAGCGTGCCCTCGCTTCCTTCTGGTTCTGGTTCTTCGTGTTATTTACTATCCTGATGTCTATTGTTCCTTATGTGATTCCGATCTTCCAGATGGCTAATCTCAAAGGATAAAGTTTATCGATTGCTAGTAAAAGGGGATCCTTTTAGATCCCTCTTTTTTGCTATGAAAAAGGGCAAGTGAAGATGAAGGAGTGAGGATGAGGGTCTGATATACTATTTAATAATTATTTTTTACTTGGTGAAGGTGGATAACAATAATACAAACATACTAGAGAGAGGCTAACCCCTCTCTTTTTTGCTATAATAGAGAGTATGAATAACTTGATTAAATCCAAGCTCGAGCTCTTGCCGACGAGCCCGGGCTGTTACATTCACAAAGACAAGAACGGAACCATCATCTATGTGGGTAAGGCCAAAAATCTTCGCAATCGGGTGAGGTCCTATTTCAGAGGGAGCCATGATACTAAGACGGAAGCGCTGGTATCTGAGATTGTGGATTTTGAATTTATCGTCACCGAGTCCAATATTGAGGCCTTGCTTCTTGAGATCAACCTGATCAAGGAGAACAAGCCCAAGTACAATATCATGCTCAAGGACGACAAGTCCTATCCCTTCATCAAGATTACCAATGAGCGTTATCCGCGCCTCATCATCACGCGCCAGGTCAAAAAGGATGGTGGTCTCTATTTTGGTCCCTATCCAGATGTGGGAGCGGCCAATGAGATCAAGAGGCTTTTGGATCGGATTTTCCCATTCCGCAAGTGTACCAATCCGCCTTCCAAGGTCTGCTTTTACTACCATTTAGGGCAATGTATGGCCCACACAGTATGCCACAAGGACGAGTCCTATTTCAAGGGCATGGCCCAGGAGGTTTCTGATTTCCTCAAGGGGCAGGATGATAAGATTATCGATGAGCTCAAGCTCAAGATGAATACTGCTGCGCAAAACATGGAATTTGAGCGGGCAGCCGAGTACCGCGATCTGATCCAGGCCATCGGGACCCTGCGGACCAAACAGCGGGTCATGGCTAAGGATTTGCAGAACCGGGATGTCTTTGGCTACTACGTGGACAAGGGCTGGATGTGTGTGCAGGTCTTCTTTGTCCGTCAGGGCAAGCTGATCGAGCGTGACGTCAACCTCTTTCCCTACTACAATGATCCGGACGAGGATTTCTTGACCTATGTGGGGCAGTTTTACCAGGAGAAATCTCACCTGATCCCCAATGAAATCCTGATCCCTCAAGATATCGATGAGGAAGCGGTCAAGGCCCTAGTGGATACCAAGGTCCTCAAGCCCCAGCGTGGGGAGAAGAAGCAGTTGGTCAATCTGGCCATCAAGAATGCGCGTGTCAGTCTGGAGCAGAAGTTCAATCTTCTTGAAAAATCCATGGAAAAGACCCAAGGTGCCATTGAAAATCTTGGAAAACTCCTGCAAATTCCAACTCCTGTGCGCATTGAGTCCTTTGACAACTCCAACATCATGGGGACCAGTCCAGTTTCAGCCATGGTGGTCTTTGTCAATGGGAAGCCAAGCAAAAAGGACTACCGCAAGTACAAGATCAAGACCGTCGTCGGACCAGATGACTATGCCAGCATGCGGGAGGTCATTCGCAGACGCTACAGCCGGGTTATGCGGGATGGCCTGACGCCACCTGATCTGATCGTTATCGATGGTGGTCAGGGCCAGGTTAATATCGCTAAACAGGTGATCCAAGAAGAGTTAGGGCTGGATATTCCCATTGCAGGCCTACAAAAGAATGACAAGCACCAGACCCATGAATTGCTCTTTGGCGATCCTCTCCAAATTATTGAACTTTCGCGCACCTCACAGGAATTTTTCCTCCTCCAACGGATCCAGGATGAGGTCCACCGTTTCGCCATCACCTTCCACCGCCAGCTTCGGTCTAAGAATTCCTTCTCCTCCCAGCTGGATGGGATCGAAGGCTTGGGACCAAAACGCAAGCAATTGCTGATGAAGCACTTCAAGTCGCTGACCAAGATCAAAGAAGCTACTGTAGATGAGATTGTCACGGTTGGCATCCCACGAGCAGTCGCGGAGGCAGTGCAAGCCAAGCTCCATCAAGGAAAGCAAGAAGAAGCAAGTCCCTTGATGGAAGTTGCGGAGGATTCTGAATCATACCAATCATAAGGAGTTTAAAATGAACCATCGAATCGCTATTTTATCTGATATCCACGGAGATACGACAGCCCTGGAGGCAGTGATTGGGGATGCGCGTGCTCAAGGCGCGACAGAATACTGGCTTTTAGGGGACATTTTGCTTCCTGGGCCTGGAAGAGATGACCTTTTTGAGTTGCTGGATGCGATTCCGATCACAGCGGCTGTTCGGGGAAATTGGGACGATTGTCTCTTAGAAGCCTTGGATGGCGAGTACGGACTTGAGGATCCGCAGGAGATCCAACTCCTTCGCCTCACTCAGTACCTTATGGAAGGACTGGATCCTAAGCGAATTGATTGGCTTCGATCCCTTCCATTGGTAGAGAAGAAGGAGGTCAATGGCATTCGCTTTTCACTGACCCACAATTTGCCAGAAAAGAATTATGGTGGGGATTTGCGTCCAGCTAATGCGACGGAGAACTTTGACCAATTGCTGGATGACCAGACGGATCTGGCGATCTACGGTCATGTCCACAAGCAGTTGCTTCGCTATGGCAGCCAGGGTCAGCAGATCCTCAATCCGGGGACTATTGGCATGCCTTATTTTGACTGGGAACCAATTCAAAACCACAGAGCTCAGTATGCGCTAATCGATGTCGAAGCAGATGGGGTGACCAACCTGCAATTTCGTAAGGTGGCCTATGACTATGAAGCAGAGCTCCAAGATGCCAAGGACAAGGGCCTCCCCTTTATTGAGATGTACGAAGAATTGAGACGCGAGGATAACTATCGGGGCCATAACATCGAGCTTCTAACTAGCTTAATTGAGAAATACGGTTATGCCAAAGAAGTAGCTGCCTATTTCAATCTTTCTAATGAATCATAGATGGGTCTCTTATGTATTCAACCTATAACAAAGAAGCGGATCTTCAAAATGTCTGCTTCTTTTTTCACAATCTTAGGCTGTAAAACCCTGCAAGCTCTTTCATTTTGTGTTAAAATAGAGGTAACAGAAATAGAAAAGGAAGAAGCTTATGAAATTTCTAGAGCTCAATAAAAAACGCCATGCGATCAAGCATTTCACTGACCAACCGGTCGATCCAAAGGATGTACGGACTGCTATTGAGATCGCAACCTTGGCCCCTAGTGCCCACAATAGCCAGCCTTGGAAATTTGTGGTCGTTCGTCAAAAAAATGCTGAATTGGCAAAATTAGCCTATGGTGCAAACTACGATCAAGTCATGGAAGCACCTGTGACCATCGCCCTCTTTACAGATACTGATTTGCAAAAACGGGCTCGCAAGATTGCGCGTGTCGGTGGGGTGAAAAACTTCACAGACGAACAGTTGCAATACTTTATGCAAAATCTTCCTGCTGAATTTGCGCGCTATGATGCCCAACAAACAAGTGATTACTTGGCTTTGAATGCTGGTCTTGTGGCCATGAACTTGGTACTTGCTTTGACAGACCAAGGCATTGGAACCAATATTATCTTGGGATTTGATAAATCGAAAATCAATGAAGTCTTGGATATCGAAGAGCGTTTCCGTCCGGAAGTCTTGATTACGGTTGGCTATGCGGCTGAAAAAGTAGAGCCAAGCTATCGCTTACCAGTAGACGAAATCATTGATAAACGCTAAGCCAATTAGCAAATAGAAGATCGAGGAGGAATTCATGACAACAGTTGACTTTAAAGCAGAAGTAGAAAAACGTCGCGATGAGATGATGGCTGACTTATACAGCCTCTTGGAAATCAATTCTGAACGCGATGACAGCAAGGCAGATGCAGAGCATCCTTTTGGACCTGGTCCTGTAAAAGCTCTTGAAAAATTCTTGGAAATTGCCAAACGTGATGGCTATGAAACCAAGAATGTCGATAATTATGCCGGTCACTTTACCTTTGGTGAAGGAGAAGAAGAGCTTGGGATCTTTGCTCATATGGACGTCGTGCCTGCAGGTAGTGGTTGGAAGACGGATCCCTACAAACCAGAAATTATCGATGGCAAGCTCTATGCGCGTGGTTCGTCTGATGATAAAGGGCCTACAATGGCCTGCTACTATGGTTTGAAGATCATTAAAGACCTAGGACTCCCTGTTTCTAAGCGCGTGCGCTTTGTTGTCGGTACGGATGAAGAATCAGGCTGGGGCGACATGGATTACTATTTCAAACACGTCGGACTTCCTGAGCCAGATTTTGGCTTCTCACCAGATGCGGAATTCCCAATCATCAATGGGGAAAAAGGAAACATCACTGAGTACCTTCATTTTGGAAATGACAACACAGGAAGTGCCCATCTTCATAGCTTTACAGGCGGCCTTCGTGAAAACATGGTACCAGAGTCAGCGACTGCAGTCGTTTCTGGACAACTACCAGATCTTGCTGGCCTCTTAGATGCCTTTGCCAAGGAACACCAGCTCAAGTATGAAATCTCAACTGTTGACGAAAAAACCTATACCGTTACGATTGTCGGGAAATCTGCTCATGGATCAACTCCTGAAGATGGGATCAATGGTGCAACCTACTTGGCTCTCTTGTTGAACCAATTTGATTTTGGTGGTGCTGCTAAGGCTTACCTTCATGTGACAGCTTCACTTCTTCACGAAGATTTTGCAGGTGAAAAATTAGGAATTGCCCATACAGATGCCAAAATGGGACCATTGAGTATGAATGCAGGTGTCTTCCATTTTGATGACAGCCAAGCAGACAACACTATTGCCCTCAATATCCGTTACCCTCAAGGTACAGATCCTGAAACTATCAAAGCTATCCTTGAAAAGATCGAAGGAGTGGCTACAGTAAGCTTGTCAGCCCATGGTCACACACCTCACTATGTTCCGATGGATGATGAATTGGTATCCACCCTCTTGCGTGTTTACGAAAAACAAACTGGCCTCAAAGGACATGAACAAGTGATCGGTGGTGGTACCTTTGGTCGTCTCTTGAAACGTGGCGTTGCCTTTGGTGCTATGTTCCCAGACTATGTCAATACTATGCACCAAGCTAATGAGTTCGCAGATGTTGAAGATCTCTATCGTGCAGCAGCTATTTACGCAGAAGCCATCTATGAACTAATCAAATAATCCACTACTCGGCCAGTTTTTCTGGCTGAGTTTTTCCATAGAAGGAGGACTTATGTCAACGATTGAAAGCATTAAACAAGCCATTATGGCAGATCCTCAAAATAAAGAATATACAGAGAAAGGGATAGAGCCCCTCTTTGCAGCCCCAAAGACAGCTCGTATCAATATTATCGGACAAGCTCCAGGGATGAAGACGGAAGAAGCTGGTATTTACTGGAAGGATAAGAGTGGTGACCGCCTGCGCGAATGGTTAGGAGTTGACGAAGACACCTTTTATAATTCTGGTTTGTTTGCGGTCATCCCCATGGACTTTTATTTCCCAGGGCATGGGAAATCTGGTGACCTTCCACCTCGCAAAGGATTTGCGGAAAAGTGGCACCCTCAACTTCTCAAGGAGTGTCCGGATATTGAGTTAACCCTCTTAATTGGACAATATGCCCAAGCATACTACCTTCATGAAAAGGTTAGTGGCAAGGTAACCGAACGGGTTCACCATTTTAAAGATTATTTGCCAACCTATTTTCCACTCGTTCACCCTTCCCCTCGCAATCAAATCTGGATGGCTAAAAATCCTTGGTTTGAGGCAGAGGTGGTTCCAGAATTGCAAACCTTAGTACAAGAGATCATTCAAAAATAAAGGAGAGCGACGATGGATCCTTATCAACAAGTTAAAGAGAAATTAGACGAGTTAGGCATTTCATTTGACGTGGTGGAACACCCACCTGCATTCACAACTGAGCAGGCCGATTCTTACATTGAAGGCTTAGAAGCTGTTCGGACCAAGTCCATGTTTTTGACCAATAAGAAGAAAACCCAATTCTATCTGCTCATCATGGACGACCAGAAACCATTGGATATGGAGGATTTCAAAGAGCAAGTGGAAGCCAACCGGATCCGCATGGCTTCAGCAGATTCTTTAGCTGAAAAAATGCAATTACCGGCAGGTACGGTTTCTCCATTTGGTTTATTGAACAATGGAGAAAAAGATATTCGAGTCTATTTCGATAAAGACATTGTGTCAGAGGAGATCATGACTTTCCATCCCAATACCAATGAAAAGACGATCTTTATTAAAACCCAAGACTTGTTACGATTTTTAGAGGCTGTTGGCTTTCATTATGAAATTCTAACCCTCCCATAACATACCTGATAGGAGAAATCATGAAAGAAATTCCATTTTCAAGCTTTTACCAAGCTTATCAAAAAGGAGACTTACACGTTCTTGATGTACGCGAGCAGGAGGAATATGATGCCCTTCACTTAGACGGAGTTCGTCTTCTTCCCTTATCTGAGTTAGCAGATCGCTACCAGGAATTAGAGAAGGATCATCCCTATTATGTCATCTGCAAGTCTGGTCGACGATCAGCACGTGCTTGCCAATTTTTGGAAGAGCAAGGCTATGATGTGACCAACGTCCAAGGTGGCATGGATGCATTTGAATCCTAAGAAACGGGAGTGGGAAAGAACTCCTTAAAATAAAAAAAGTTGAAAAGGTTCCCCAAACCTTTTCAATCTTCCCACCTCCGCATAGCTTCAACAGTCTGGGAGACTGTTGAAGGTTGTGGATAAAGGAAACTTTGTTTCCCTCATTAGGTCATCTTTGGAGCTTAAAAGGCGAACAAAGATGCCAATCAACCACTGCGTCTTGCACTTATTCCTATCAAACATCAAAGGCTGGACAGTTTTTGCCCAGCCTCTTTTTCTTTACTAATTTCTAAAAATGAGTAGAATTTGTATGTTTTTCAAAAGATCTTGCAGGGATTTTCCAGTCTTTCATTGAAAATGGTTCAGAAATTTTGTATAATACCCTAGTATAAACAATAGTTAAGGAGATTCATTATGTCAAAACAAGATTGGCTGGATTATTTCGAAGCCGTAAATGGTCGTTCTGCTAGTGCAGAAGAAATTGCTCAAGCACTGGCTGCAGGAGAATTTCAAGAAGAAGTAGTGGTTCCAGAAACCCCACAAGCTCCAGAATTTGTCGCAGCACCAACTGCCCCTGTTGAAGAACCAGTAGCAGCTCCACAAGCCCCAGAGTTTGTTGCAGCGCCAACTGCCCCTGTTGAAGAACCAGTAGCAGCTCCACAAGCCCCAGAGTTTGTTGCAGCGCCAACTGCACCTGTTGAAGAACCAGTAGCAGCTCCACAAGCTCCAGAATTTGTCGCAGCGCCAGCAGCACCAGCAGCACCAACTGCCCCTGTTGAAGAACCAGTAGCAGCTCCACAAGCTCCAGAGTTTGTCGCAGCGCCAGCTGCTCCTGCAGAAGAACCAGTTGCAGCTCCAGTTCAAGAACCGGCTCCTCAAGTTGCTCCAGCGAATGGACCTGCTTTCCAACAAGCTCCACAGCAAGCCTACCAACAACCGACTCAAGCAGCTTATCAACAAGCTCCTTACCAAGGTCAACCAGGACAACCTTATCCTGCCCAACCAAGTCAATTTGGTGTAGCCGTTGGTGGTTACTGGAATTGGTTCCTTTCAGCTTTGAAACGTCCAACAGCTGTAGAAAATCCAAAAGCTCTTAACGGAATTTTACAGTATGTCTTGACTGCTTTTGTCTTGACCTTGGGCACTTTCTTCACAGCTAGTGGAGCTACAGGTGGTTATGGTGCAGATTTCCGTGCCTTTCTGATCATCTTGATCATGGCTTTTTTCAATATCTATACCTTCCAGGTAGCAGGTTTCTTTGTCCGTCGTGTCGTTCTTCAAGATAAAGAATATTCATACGGCCGTTCATTTGAAGAGTTTGGACGTTTGTCTGTTTACACCTTGCCTATTTCTCTATTTGCTTTCTTAGTTGGACTTGTAAAAGCTTATGAATTCTATGGATTCCTTAACTTCTTGATCTTCTTCTTGTATACAGTTGGAACCTTGTATGTAGTATACCAAGCCTTGAACAACACAAAATTTAAAGCAGATAAATTCATATTGCTTGTAGCATCCATTGCGATTTTAATTGTCTTTGCAGGACTTGTTGTTTACTTGGATCGTCAAATTTTGGAACAAGCTATTATGGGATCTATTCCAAATACTCCAAATTTTGGAGACTTGGGTAATTTTGGATACTAAACATATCACAAAAAGGAAGGTGGGAATACCCACTTTCCCTATTTTATAATGAGGGAGAAGAGATCCATGCAAAAGAAATGGGTTGAATTATTTGAAAAAGTGATCGGTCGCAAACCGTCACCAGAAGAGTTTATGGCTGGGAAAGCCTGTGGATTTGATTTGAAAAAAATTCAGTCTATCGCAGGAAATGTCCCAGCTGAGGAAGTCGCTCCTGTTGAGGAATCAGTGGTTGAACCAGTTGAAGAAGTGAAGAATGTCGATCCACTTCTAGCAGCTCGTCAGGCTTGGTTGCAACATTTTGAAGAAACCTATGGCCGCAAGCCAAGTGCGGAAGAATTTACCTTGGCTAAAAGTCAAAACTTTGAGTTTTTTGTAGGACCTGTGCCTGAATCAGAATTTGCGAACCCAGATTCAACTGAAGAAACACAGGAGTATGTCCCTCAACAGCCGACTCAAGAGTATGCGGCTCCACTTGCTACTGAGCAAACGCAGGTCTTTGAGGGATCAACCTTCACAGAGGCAAGTCCAGCTCAGAAAAAACCAAAGGCTCCTAAAACGAAGAGTGGGAAGAAACTTTCTAAGAAGAAAATTGGGATTATTTCTGCCCTTGCTGTTCTTGTAATCGCTTTGGTAGCAGCCTTCTTTTACTTCCAGTCTACAACACGTGTCGAAGTGACTGCAGATAAATTCATCAAGGCAGTAGATACAAAGGATTATCGTGAAGCAGCAGATCTGCTTTCAACCGAGAACGATAAATGGACAAAGGATGAAGCCGAAAGCTTGATCACTAGCATGGAAGATCAAGGGGTCGATATCGGCACAGAGTTGAACAAGATCATTGATAATGGTGGAGAAGGCAGCTATACGGATAAATCTGGTAACAAGATCTTTGGTTTGGAAAAGGCGGACAAGAAATTTGGAATCTTCCAAGAATACCGTGTGGCTAGCTATCCAGTGCAAGTCAAGGTCAAGACCAATTTGGACCAAGCCAAACTCAAAGTGGCAGCCAATAAAACAGTGACCTTGAAGAAAGATGCAGTGACAGACCTTGGTTCTTTCCATTACAATACAAAAGAAATGGAATTGACTGCTAAAACAGAGGTCGGAAATGTCACTTCTAAGATCCATCTCAATCCTAAAAAAGCAACGAAGAACAACTTAGAATTGCAGTTGAATTCTGAAAAACGCAATTTAGAAGTTGAGTTCCCAGATGAAGTGGAAAACCCAACGGATGTGAAGGTGGTGGTCAACGGTAAAGAAGTCGGAACGAGCACGACCTTTGAAGTAGACAGCATCCCTTATCAAGAAATTGAAGTGCACGCCGTCTTCAATATGAATGGGGAAACCTACACAACTGAAAAGGCTAAGGTGACGATTGAAGAGGGTGAAAACGATCCGATCGAACTCAAACTAGCCAAAGATACTTTAAAACGCATCAAGAGTGCTCAAGATGCTAAGAAAGCGCAAGCAGCCAAAGAAGAACAAAATCGAACCTTGGCAGAAGAGTTCTTGAAAGAGTACCGCGACGCTGTCTTTAGCTCAGTTTCAAATCGAAATAACACTTACTCTAAATACTATGACACACAAAGTCAAGCCTACAAAGACATGGTTGAATTCACAACGGGTGATGGCGTTCGAAAGGCTAAAATTGACTACTATACTCCAGGAGCTTTGGATATTCAAAGTGTCACTGAAGAAAACGGTGTGGTGACCATCAAGACTTATGAAGACTTTACCGTGCATTATACAGATAGTCATCCAGATTCACAAAACCGCAAGTACAAGACTTACACCTTGAAAAAAGTAGGTGCAAGTTATGTGATCACGGATATTGTCGTAACAAAAGAATCATAGGAGATTCCCCATGAAAGCAAGATTTTCCAAATTAACGTTGGTGACAGTTGCCTTGTTAACCCTGACAGCTTGCTCCCAATCTCAATCCACTAGTTCTAAATCTTCTGCAAAAGAAGAAAGCAAACAAACGCAAACCAAGTCTTCCAAAGAAATGTCTTCAGCAAAGGATCCATCAAAAGAGACAGGAAAAGAAGAGTCGTCAAAAGCTGGTAAGTCAGATGTGAAAGTGGACTCTGGTGTCAGCTACAATGGTTCTTACTATAGTGTCAAAGGGAAATATGGTGAGGTGATGATCGCCAACAAACATTATCCCTTGTCACCTGACTTTAACCCAGGGGAAGATCCTGAAGCTGTTTCAGCCCTTCATGAATTGATTGCAGCTATGCAGGCAGAAGGTTATCCGATCAGTGACCAATATAGTGGTTTTCGTAGCTACGATACCCAAGTTGACCTCTATCAAAACTATGTCAATCAAGATGGTCAGGAAGCCGCCGATCGTTATTCCGCAAGACCGGGTTATAGTGAACACCAGACAGGTTTGACCTTTGATTTGATCGATACCAGTGGTAATCTGGTGACAGAACCTGGACCAAGTAAGTGGTTGCTCAAGAATGCCGCTAAATATGGCTTTGTGGTTCGTTACCAAGAAGGAAAAGAAAAAGTGACAGGCTACATGCCAGAAAGCTGGCATCTCCGCTATATCGGAAAAGAAGCACAAGATATCGCGGACTCAGGCTTGAGTCTGGAAGAATACTATGGCTTCACTGGCGGAGATTACGTTGATAAATAAGAAAAGGTTGGGATATCAATCCCAACCTTTTTTATTGTATTATGTGACTTTCAGTCCGTCTCGCTCCGTTAGGTGCGAGACAAAAAAACCACCCGCTATGCGGGTGCGCATCGAAGGTTATACCAAAAAAACTCCAAACGCGATACAATTAAGGTGTTCAAGCCAATTGTAAAGCGAAAGGAGAAAAATATGGCTCAAAAAGCACATAGTTTATCACACACAAAATGGATGTGTAAATATCACATTGTGTTCACCCCTAAGTATAGACGAAAAGTGATCTATAATCAATATCGAAGTAGTTTGGGAGAAATATTCCATAAATTATGTAGTTATAAAGGTGTTGAGATTATCGAAGGTCATTTAATGCCAGATCATGTTCATATGTTGGTAAGCATTCCACCTAGAATTAGTGTTGCAAGTTTCATGGGTTATCTAAAAGGTAAAAGTGCTCTAATGATGTTCGATAAACACGCCAATCTGAAATATAAGTTTGGGAATCGACATTTTTGGGCAGAGGGATATTATGTAAGTACAGTTGGCCTCAATGAAGCCACAATAAAGAAATACATTCAGGAACAAGAGCGAAAAGATATTGCTTTAGATAAGTTGAGTGTAAAAGAATATGAAGATCCCTTTAGGGATAGTGGCAAGTAGTACATATGCCTCTTTGAGAGGCTTGTGACGAGTCAAATGCAATAAGGCTTGAACAAAGTGAAAGCCAGCGGCTTTAGGCGCTGGCTAGTTATCTGGGCTTATAGCCCTGGTACAAACCACCCGTTTGACGGGTGGTCATGATTGTTTTTAGAAATGCATCCAGCTCTTTTTGATTCTTGAGAGAGATGAATTTATCGGGATAGGTAGAACGGATATTTCGATACCTTTCTTTGGCCTTCTTAGTTCGACCGTCCCAAAGGATCCAACGGATGAATTCCCAGTCAAAGCGTTCAGGGCAGCCTGCTGCCATACTCTCGCGAACGCGTCCCTTATAACGACGGAATCGTTTCCAGGCTCTATAGAGGCAGTTCCAACGAGAGAAATTGAGAAAGATAATGTGGTCTGCTTGCTCCATTCTTTCCTCATAGCAACACCAACAATAATTTCCATCAATGACCCAGTCTTTATGTTGGCTAAGAAACTGTTTCATCTGTCCCTCCATCCAATCCCGGTCACTGTCTATCCAGCCGGGTTGAAATTGGAGGGTATCCATATGAAGCTTGGGGATGGAGTAGTAGCGAGATAAGGCTCCAGCCAAGGTAGATTTTCCAGATCCAGAATAGCCGATAATAACAATTTTCATAAGCACCTCTCAAAAATTTAGGAACAAAAAAAGCTCCGGAGAGCTTGATTTTTATGCTGTTCTTGATTAACCAAGTTTCGCTGCAAGACGTGCTTTATCACGGCTAGCTTTGTTCTTGTGGATCAAACCTTTAGTTTCTGCTTTATCGATAGCTGAGCTAGCAGCGCGGTAAAGTTCTTCAGATGGGTTTGCTTCAAAAGCTTTGATTGCAGTACGCATAGCTGATTTTTGAGCTGAGTTTTTTTCGTTTTGTTTAACGTTCAATTCAGCGCGTTTGATAGCTGATTTAATGTTTGCCAAGTTATTCACCTCCATTGATAATCTAACTATCTCATTATATATGAAAAGTTATGATTTGACAAGCCTAAAATAGCTTTTCCTTAAAAAAGTACCGGTAAAAGGCCATTTTCTCTAGCGTTTGAGATAAATTTCGTCGATTTCATGGTTGGTTGCCTTATGGAGAATCAGATCAGCCCGGTTACGGGTTGGTTGAATGTAATGTTGCAAGTTGACTAAATTAATGGATTCCCAGACCTGATGGGCCATGCTTAAAACTTCTTCTAGGGGTTGCTCTGTAAATCGATAGTAGTAGTTATTGGGATCATTCTGAGCTAATGCAAGGAGTTTTTGGAAGCGATCGATATACCAAGATTCGATATCATCAACTGCGGCATCCACATAGATAGAAAAATCAAAGAAATCGGTCATATAGAGACTGTCATTTTGCGGATTTTGAAAGACATTGATCCCTTCGACAATGACAAAATCAGCCGGTAAAATGGTTTGCTTCTCATCTGGGACAATATCGTATATTTCGTGGGAATAGACAGGGATTTCTACGCTCTTGTTGTTTTTGATTTGATTAAGAAAATCAAGGAGCAATTCCATATCATAGCTTTCTGGAAATCCTTTTCGATTGAGGATCTCTTGTTCTTTTAAGATAGCATTTGGATAGAGGAAGCCATCTGTTGTCACCAATTCTACTGTCGAGCCTTCGAAGGTTCGCGACAGCAGGATTTGAAGTAAACGGCTAGTGGTAGATTTTCCAACCGCAACGCTCCCTGAAACCCCAATGATAAAGGGTTGGCGTTCACTCGTTTTTTGAAGAAAAATACCTTTTGAGAAGGCCAAATCTTCTTTGGAACGCTTGTAGATTCCAATCAGGTTTGTCAAAGGCAGGTAGACGTCACGTACATCCTGGAGGTTGATGCGGTCGTTGAAACTTTTAATAGAATTGAGCTCTGTTTGAGAGAGAGGTGGGGTGGTTTTGCGGTGCAAATTTTGCCAGGTTTCCCGATTAATTTTTTCAAAATGTAGAAATTCTTTGTCCATATGTCACTCCTATTTTAGTCTTTAGTATACCAATTTTTAGAGGTCATGTAAACGATTTAAAAAAGGAGTGAATTATGATAAAATAACCTTATGAGTAAAATGTATTTCGATGTAAACCCAGATGCAGCCCATGATATTCATGATCTGGCTGTTGTTTTATTGGGGCAAAAGATGAATTTCTATACGGACGCCGGCGTCTTTAGTAAAAAAATGATTGACTATGGAAGCCAGGTGCTCTTATCAACCTTGGATTTTCAAGAAGGAGAAAGTGTCCTCGATGTAGGCTGTGGCTATGGTCCGATCGGCCTCTCTCTGGCTAAAGCCCAGGGAGTCGCAGTGACCATGGTCGATGTCAATGAGCGGGCGCTGGACTTGGCTAAGAAAAATGCCAGCCGAAATGGCGTGGAAGCACAGATCTTTTCTTCGGATGTCTATGAAGCAGTAGAAGGGGTCTTTGACCATGTGATCAGTAATCCGCCGATCCGAGCTGGTAAGAAAGTGGTTCACCAAGTGATCACTGGTAGTTTTGAACATTTGAAACCAGGTGGAGATTTGACCATTGTCATTCAGAAAAAACAAGGAGCTCCCAGCGCGAAAGCCAAGATGGAAGAGACGTTTGGCAATTGTGAGACCGTAAAAAAAGACAAAGGCTATTATATTTTAAGAAGTGAGAAAGAATCATGAGAGCAGTAGATATCATTCAGAAAAAAAGAGATGGTCTTGCCTTAAACAAGGAAGAAATTGAATGGCTGATTGAGGGCTATGTGGCTGGAACGGTTCCAGATTACCAAATGTCCGCTTTTGCTATGGCTGTTTATTTTAAAGGGATGACGACGGAAGAAATCTCCCATATGACCATGAAGATGGTCCAAACGGGGCAACAGTTTGATCTGTCAGCTATTCCAGGGATCAAGGTGGACAAACATTCAACTGGTGGTGTGGGAGACAAGGTAACCTTGGTCTTGGTGCCATTGGTTGCAAGTTTCGAAGTGCCGGTTGCTAAAATGAGTGGTCGTGGCTTAGGACACACAGGTGGGACCATCGATAAGTTGGAATCCATTAAAGGTTTCCAGATTGAACGGACCCAAGAGGAATTTATCCAGCAGGTGCAGGAGATCGGCTTATCGGTCATTGGTCAATCCGACAAACTTGTAAAAGCAGACAAACTCTTGTATGCTCTGCGTGATGTGACAGCGACAGTGGATACCATTCCTTTGATTGCTAGCTCCGTCATGAGTAAGAAAATTGCTGCTGGTGCGGATGCCATTCTTTTGGATGTGACAGTGGGCGAGGGTGCCTTCATGAAGAATATTGAGGATGCTCGTCGCTTAGCCCGTACCATGGTGGATCTTGGAAATGCAGTGGGTCGGAAAACCATCGCTGTCATTACAGATATGAGCCAACCTTTGGGAACTAGCATTGGCAATCGTTTAGAGATTTTGGAAGCCCTGGATATTCTGAAAGGACAAGGGCGAGCTGATGTGACGGAGTTTATTTGTGAATTAGCGCAAATCATGTTGAAATTGGCCAATGTAGAACAATCGATTGAAGCCATCCATGAACACTTGAACAATGGTCAGGCTTTAGCGAAGTTTGAAGAAATGGTTGTGGCTCAAGGTGGAGACTTAGAAGATTTGCATCGTCCCGTCAAAGTGGATCAGGTCCTTGAAGTAACAGCGGACCAAGATGGCGTCATTGCTGCTTTACCTGCCATGGAGTTTGGTTTGTTTGCTATGCGTCTGGGTGCTGGGCGTGCTGTTAAATCGGATCCCCTCGATTATGAAACAGGGATTGTGTTTGACAAAAAAGTGGGAGAGCACGTCAAAAAAGGGGAACGCATTGCCCGCATTTTCATGAATGAAAAAAATTCACAAGAAAGAGTTACAGAATTCAAAAAAAATGTTAAAATACTAGAAAGGGCTGAAAGCGTTAAAGAAATTATTGAAATAATATCTTAAGCAGCTCAGGAGATTGTATGAAGTTAAATAAATATATCGATCACACTCTTTTAAAACCAGATGCGCAACAAGAACAGATCGAAAAGCTGATCGAAGAAGCCAAGGCTTATGATTTTGCGAGTGTCTGTGTGAACCCGACATGGGTGAATTTTGCGGCTGAGGGCTTGCGCGATTCAGACGTTAAAGTTTGTACCGTCATTGGTTTTCCTTTAGGAGCAAATACACCATTTGTCAAAGCGTGTGAAACAAAAAATGCGATTCAAAATGGTGCCGATGAGATTGACATGGTCATTAATATTGGGGCTCTTAAGTCTAAGAATTTAGCACTAGTTGAAGAAGATATCCAAGCGGTAGTCGAAGCGAGCGGTGATAAGCTGGTCAAAGTCATCATTGAGACTTGTCTCTTAACAGATGATGAAAAGATCGTTGCTTGCCAAA
The DNA here is from genome assembly GCF_015557775.1 of Streptococcus parasanguinis. Lineage (GTDB taxonomy): Bacteria > Bacillota > Bacilli > Lactobacillales > Streptococcaceae > Streptococcus > Streptococcus parasanguinis_AA. The sequence continues at coordinate 29,377 of NZ_JADNOY010000005.1, forward strand.
TTGCTAAGTCAGCTGGCGCAGACTTTGTGAAGACTTCAACTGGCTTCTCAACTGGAGGAGCAACGGTAGAAGATGTTGACTTAATGCGTCAAACTGTTGGACCCGACATGGGTGTTAAAGCTTCTGGTGGTGCTCGCTCTTATGAAGATGCTCTTGCTTTTATCGAAGCTGGTGCGACCCGTATCGGGACTTCTTCTGGTGTAGCCATCATGGAAGGTAAGGTGGCTCATGGCGACTACTGAGTTGATTGACTTAGCAGTTGAAGTGAGTCAACAAGCCTATGTGCCTTACTCTCATTTCCCAATTGGAGCTGTACTGCTAACGAAGGATGGAGAAATCTATACAGGGGTCAATATCGAAAATGCCAGTTTTGGTTTGACCAACTGTGGAGAACGGACAGCCATTTTTAAAGCTGTTTCTGAAGGAGCTCGTGAGTTTCAAGAGCTCATTATCTACGGGCAAACAGAAAAGCCCATCTCTCCATGTGGTGCTTGTCGCCAGGTCATGGCTGAATTTTTTGAGCCAGACCTTCCTGTAACCTTAGTATCTAAAGATAAATCGACGGTCGTGATGACGGTCAAGGAATTACTTCCATATTCCTTTACAGACCTGACTTAATAGGTCTGTGAGGCGGTCTTTTGACCCTTTCAATACTTCGCAACAATGTTGCACAATAATTTAGGAGGTTCAGTAATGAACAAGAAACAATGGCTAGGCCTTGGTCTAGTAACTGTCGCTGCTATCGGACTTGCAGCATGTGGAAATCGTGCGTCTAAAAAAGATAGCGCAAACTCAGAATCAAAAACTGATTTGAAAGCTGCTATCGTTACCGATACTGGTGGTGTGGATGACAAATCATTCAACCAATCTGCTTGGGAAGGTTTGCAAGCTTGGGGGAAAGAAAACGGTCTTTCTAAAGGGAACGGATTTGACTACTTCCAATCAACAGATCAATCTCAATATGCGACAAACCTTGATGAAGCTGTTTCTAACGACTACAAATTGATCTTTGGTGTTGGTTTTGCCTTGAGCGACTCTATTAAAAAAGCTGCAAAAGACAACGAAGATGTGAACTACGTCATCATCGATGACCGTATTGAAGGACAAAAGAATGTAGCATCTGCTGTTTATGCCGATAACGAAGCTGGTTACCTTGCTGGGATCGCTGCTGCGAAAACTACAAAAACTAAACAAGTTGGTTTTGTAGGTGGTATGGAAAGTGAAGTTATCACTCGTTTCCGCGCTGGATTTGAAGCTGGTGTTAAATCTGTTGACCCATCTATCAAAGTTCAAGTAGACTACGCTGGTTCATTCGGTGACTCTGCTAAAGGTAAAACAATTGCTGCTGCACAATACGCTGCAGGTGCAGACGTTATCTACCAAGTAGCTGGTGGTACTGGTGCAGGTGTCTTCTCTGAAGCTAAAGACTTGAACGAGAAGAAAAATGAAGACGAAAAAGTTTGGGTTCTTGGTGTTGACCGTGACCAAAAAGCTGAAGGTGAATACACTTCTAAAGATGGTAAAAAATCTAACTTTGTATTGGCTTCAAGCTTGAAGAAAGTTGGAGAATCTGTAAAAGACTTGGCTAAGAAAGCTGCTGACGGTAAATTCCCTGGCGGTAAAGTGATTACTTATAGCTTGAAAGATGGTGGAGTTGATTTGACAACTGACAACCTTTCTGCGGATGCTAAAAAAGCTGTCGAAGATGCTAAAGCTAAAATCCTTGATGGGTCTCTTAAAGTTCCTGAAAAATAATATTTGATTGGAGCGGCCCTCCCTTTAAGGGCCGTTTCTTTTAAAATGAGACATTTTTGTCTCAATAAAATCTGTTAGTCGCCTAGCAGATTTTATTGAAATAAAAAATTTTGAAAGGAAACACCCCATGACACATGAATATGTCATCGAAATGCGTGAGATTACCAAAAAATTTGGTGACTTTGTAGCAAATGACAAGATTAATCTTCAGTTGCGCAAAGGTGAAATCCATGCACTTCTTGGAGAAAATGGTGCAGGGAAATCTACCCTGATGAATATGCTGGCTGGTTTGTTGGAACCAACAAGCGGAGACATCGTGGTAAATGGAAAAACTGTTAACCTAGACTCACCTTCAAAAGCAGCCTCTTTAGGAATTGGAATGGTGCACCAACACTTTATGTTGGTTGAAGCCTTCACTGTTGCTGAAAATATTATCCTTGGTTCTGAAACCACTAAACATGGTGTTTTAGATCTTAAGAAAGCCAGTCAAGATATCCTTGACTTGTCTAAAAAATATGGCCTGGCAGTGGATCCAAATGCTAAAGTGGAGGATATTTCCGTTGGTGCGCAGCAACGTGTGGAAATCTTAAAGACGCTTTATCGTGGAGCAGACATCCTAATCTTCGATGAACCAACTGCGGTGTTGACACCAGCTGAAATCGAAGAATTGATGACAATCATGAAGAACTTGGCGAATGAAGGAAAGTCTATTATCTTGATTACGCACAAGTTGGATGAAATCCGTGCTGTTTCAGACCGCGTAACGGTTATCCGTCGTGGTAAATCGATTGAGACAGTCGAGATTGGTGGAGCTACCAACCAAGACTTGGCCGAAATGATGGTCGGTCGTTCTGTTTCCTTTAAAACGGAGAAAGGTCCTTCTCAACCAAAAGAAGTCGTCTTGTCGATTGAAAACTTGGTTGTCAACGAAAACCGTGGTATCCCAGCTGTTAAGAATTTGTCACTGGAACTTCGTGCTGGTGAAATCGTCGGGATTGCAGGAATTGACGGAAATGGTCAGTCTGAGTTGATCCAAGCGATTACAGGTCTACGGAAGGTAAAATCTGGTTCAATCAAGATTAAAGGCAAGGATGTTGTAGGACTTCGTCCACGTCAAATCACAGAAATGAAGGTAGGGCACGTCCCTGAAGACCGTCATCGTGATGGTTTAGTCCTTGATATGATGATCTCTGAAAACATTGCCCTTCAAACCTATTATAAAGAACCTCTTAGCAAGAATGGTATTTTGAATTATCCAAATATTACTTCTTATGCCAAGAAGTTGATGGAAGAGTTTGACGTTCGTGCAGCCAGTGAAGTGGTACCTGCTAAGGCTCTCTCTGGAGGGAACCAGCAAAAAGCCATTATCGCTCGGGAAATCGATCGCGATCCAGATCTTTTGATCGTTAGCCAGCCAACTCGTGGATTGGACGTTGGAGCGATCGAATATATCCACAAACGTTTGATTCAAGAACGGGATAATGGAAAAGCCGTTCTGGTTGTCAGCTTTGAATTAGATGAAATTTTGAATGTTTCTGACCGTATTGCGGTTATTCATGATGGGAAGATCCAAGGGATCGTAACCCCTGAAACAACGAATAAGCAAGAACTTGGAATCCTCATGGCAGGAGGACAAGTAAAGGAAGGAGCATCAAATGAATAAGAATTTAAAACAAATTGCCGTTCCATTGGTGTCTGTCCTTTTAGGATTGGTCTTGGGTGCCATTATTATGTGGGCCTTCAGCTATGATGCCCTTTGGGGATATGAGTTGCTGTTTAAGAAAGCCTTTGGTTCGATTAAGAGTTGGGGAAATATTTCCCGTGCCATGGGGCCACTGATTTTAGTTGCTCTTGGATTTTCAGTAGCTAGCCGGGCCGGCTTCTTTAACGTTGGACTTCCTGGTCAGGCTTTTGCAGGATGGATCATGGCGACTTGGTTTGCCCTTTCTTTCCCCAATATGCCTCGTTTACTAATGATTCCGATGACCGTTTTGATTGCGGCTATCGCAGGTGGATTTATTGGAGCGATTCCTGGTTTCCTTCGTGCCTATCTCGGAACCAGTGAGGTCATCATCACCATTATGATGAACTACATTGTTCTCTATGGTGGGAATGCCTTGATTCATAGCTTCCCAGCTTCCTTGATGGAAAACAAGGACTCAACCATTGATGTGGGAGCTAACGCTGTCTACCAGACGGAGTGGTTGCGTAATTTGACGGACAAATCACAAATGAACATCGGGATCTTCTTTGCCATCATCGCAGTGGTGGTCATCTGGTTCTTGATGAAGAAAACTACACTTGGGTTTGAAATCCGTGCCGTTGGTCTCAATGCGAATGCAGCGGAATATGCAGGGATGTCTGCAAAACGGACCATTATCCTTTCTATGATCATTTCTGGTGCTCTTGCTGGTATCGGTGGGGTAGTAGAAGGTCTGGGGATTTACTCAAATGTTTACGTTCAAACTAGCTCGATGAGTGTTGGATTTAACGGAATGGCCGTAGCCCTTCTTGCGATGAATTCACCAATTGGTATTCCATTTGCTGCCTTCTTATTTGGAGCACTTCAAATTGGGGGAGTTGGTATGAAGCCAGCTGCCATCCCTGAAGAAGTCGTTCAAATTGTGACAGCATCTATTATCTTCTTCGTATGTGCCCACTACATTATCGAAAAGATGATCTCGATGCGTTCAGCTAAAAAAGGAGGAGCAAACTAATGAGTATTGTAACGATTTTAAGTATTCTTGTTTCCTCTATGATTGTGTATGCGGCACCGCTGATCTTCACAAGTATCGGAGGAGCATACTCAGAGCACGCTGGGGTTGTTAACGTTGGTCTGGAAGGAATCATGGTTATGGGAGCCTTCTCAGGTATTATCTTTAACTTGACTTTTGAGCCTGAGTTAGGAAGTTTGACACCATGGTTGTCCTTGATCGTTGCTGCAGGGATTGGAGTACTCTTCTCCTTGATCCACGCGGTGGCAACCATTCATTTCCGTGCTGACCATATCGTCTCAGGTACAGTATTGAACTTGATGGCACCTCCATTGGCAGTCTTTCTTGTTAAAGCGATGTATAACAAGGGACAAACGGATAATATCAAAGTTGCCTTCGGGAAAACGTCCATTCCAGTCTTATCTAAAATTCCGGTCATTGGAGATATTTTCTTCAACAATGCCAGCATCATCGGCTGGGTTGCGATTCTCTTTTCATTCTTTGCTTGGTTTATCATGTTCAAGACGAAATTTGGATTGCGTCTTCGTTCAGTTGGTGAACACCCACAAGCAGCAGATACATTGGGAATCAATGTATATAGAATGCGCTACTTAGGAGTGATGATCTCAGGTGCCCTTGCAGGAATCGGAGGAGCCATTTACGCTCAGTCAGTTTCTGTTAACTTCGCGGTGACTACTATTGTAGGTCCTGGATTTATCGCCCTTGCGGCTATGATTTTCGGGAAATGGAACCCAATCGGGGCCATGCTTGCTAGTCTCTTCTTTGGAGCTTCACAAAGTTTGGCTGTTATCGGGAATCAATTGCCTTTGCTTAAAGGGATTCCATCCATCTACTTGCAAATTGCGCCTTACGTCTTGACCATGGTTGTCTTGGCAGCCTTCTTCGGACAAGCAGTCGCACCAAAAGCAGATGGTGTTAACTACATTAAATCTAAATAATGCACAGAGAGAGGTTGGGATAAAAGTCCTAGCCTCTCAATTGTTTTTGGATTGTCGAGTAAGACGCAGTGGTTGAGTGGGCTCTACTACGCTGATTTTATCAGCTTTTACAGCCCTACTCAACTGTGCGGAGGTGGGACGACGAAATCGAATTCTAACGAATTACCGATTTCTGTCCCACGCTCTCTTTTGCTTTGTAAAGGCCCCTCTTAGTCGCAATTTCTTTAGATTTAGGGTACAATAAGAATACAACTTTTCATGTATTGGAGGAGCAGATGTTTAAGTGGATAAGACGCCTGATTGGCATGGTGATCGTTTTATTTATTTTATTAGTGATTTTATTGGTCCCTGGATCTATTCCTGATGGGGAGCAACTGAGAAATGTGCAGGCAGGGAGTTCTTTGATTGAGCTGGCTCAAAATGCAGTTTCAAACGCTTCTGTGAGCACTGAAGGGCTCTCAACTGAGCTAAGTCTCAATTCTGTACAATTAAGTCAGGTCGTAAAAACAAGTGCTGGAACCGCCCTTGACAATTCTGACTATCAAAAGATGGCACTAGGAATGGATGGCAATGACCTTCACGTCAAAGTTCCTGTATCATTAGGGCCAGTTGATAGCTATCTAGATTTAACCATGACTGGTCAAGTCGAAAACAATGTCATGAATTTGACCGTGACCGGTGCTAAATTAGGGAAAATGCCCATTCCAAAATTCTTGGTTCTCAACTATTTGAAGGATAAATCCAATCAAAATGGAGGCGGCTTCACAGTGAATGGTGATCAAATCACCCTTGAGATTCCTCAAGCGGGCTATAGTATCTCAAAAGCGAGAGTAGAAAATGGCAATGCGAAGGTAACCGTTAGTATATCCTTGTTTTAAGTCTTTGTAATTGGAGTTGTCATGCTAGTCTTTGAATTTTGTGCAGAGAATTTAACTTATATTGATAAGGCGATTGCTGCTGGGGCAGGTCGCATTGAACTGTGCGACAACTTGGCAGTAGGAGGGACCACACCGAGTATAGGTGTGATCAATGAAGCAATCAAACTGACACGAGAGAAGTCCGTGGATCTATGTGTCATTATCCGGCCCCGTGGTGGCGATTTTGTCTACACTGATCTGGAAGTCGAAACTATGCTGACGGATATTCGTGCTGCGAAAGAAATAGGGGTTACTTGTTTTGTGCTGGGTGCGCTGACGAGCGATCGAAAGTTGGACCAGAGGGTCATGCAGCTTTTACTAGCAGCCTGTGGAGAGGCAGAGGTGGTCTTTCATATGGCCTTTGATGAGTTAGCTCATACAGATCAGCTAGAAGCGATTGAGTGGCTTTCTGATCAGGGTGTAGCCCGCATTTTAACACGAGCTGGAAGTCCAGGTGACCCACTAGAGCAACGTTTTGCACACTATCATCGTTTATTAGATGCGGCTAAGGGAAAGATTCAGATCCTGCCAGGTGGAGGTGTGACCCTTGACAATCGTCAGCTCTTTTTGGAGCAATTGGGCGTTTGTCAACTGCATGGCACACGCATTGTGTTTTAAAAAAGAAACGATCACTGCTTGAAGTAGTTTTTTGGATCTGTTATCAAGGTTGGGGACGTCGTTCCCAGCCTCTTCTAGTGCAAAAATGAATAAGGGAGAGAAAATGTTTTTAGAGCATTATTTTGACCGATACACCTTTCAGCTAGAAAAGGGATTGGCTTATGGATTTGAAAAGAGTGGGACAGGCTATGAGTACCAGTGCCCAGTCTTATCGGACACTTTTCTCTTAAAGGTCCGTGTCTGCGACCAGAAGATTTCTTTTCAGGTCTATGATCAGGATACAGGGGATGAGTATATCCAGATCCATCTGGAACAGCTACAAGGAAATTTCGTTGGCCAAGTCAGGGAAGCCTGTCAGGAAAGTCTTGCAAGAATCCGCCAAGCTTGTTTTAAGGTAGAAGAATTTCTTTATCCTCAAGCCAAGCGTCTCATGGCCTATATCTCCCTACACTATCAGGGAACGATTGAGTATTTGTGGGAGAGATCTCCGGAATCCGGTGCCATTCGCCACCGAGACACCCTCAAGTGGTATGGTGTCTTTATGACCATTGATTGGAAAAAATTGGATGCTAGCAAGTCTGGGAAAATAGAAGTTTTGAATGTCAAGTCTGATCAGGTAGCCCATTTCATCCAGCAGAAAGGGATTTATCCAGCTTTTCATATGAATAAAAAATATTGGGTGAGTATCCCCTTAGATGGAACAATTTCTGATGAGGACTTGTTTGCTCTAGTGGATAGTAGCTGGCAACTCACCAAAAAGGGGAAATAAGATGAATCTGTTGAGGAAATTATCTTGGTTTTTTAATTTAGAGAAGAGGCGATACTTGATCGGGATAGGGTCCTTGATCTTGGTTAGTTTTTTAAACCTCATTCCTCCAAGAATCATGGGACTTGTGATCGATTTGATCGATAAAAGAAGGCTGACACTGGGGCAGTTAGTTGTGGATATCGCCCTTTTGGTCCTCGCAGCTCTAGCCATGTATGGTCTTCGTTTTGTCTGGAGACGCTATATTTTTGGAACGGCTAATAAGTTGGCTCGGATCTTGCGTTACCGTTTGTTTCAGCAATTTACGCTCATGTCTCCATCTTTTTATCAGCGTTATCGGACAGGGGATCTCATGGCCCATGCTACTAATGATATCAATGCGGTGACTATGTTTGCTGGTGGCGGTGTTATGTCTGCTGTAGATGCTTCTGTGACAGCCTTGGTGACCCTAGTCAGCATGTTTTTCATGATTGATTGGCGCTTAACGCTCTTAGCTATTTTGCCCCTACCGGTTATGGTGGTAGTGACGTCAGCTATTGGCCGCAAAAACCACAAAGCCTTCAAAGAGGCCCAAGAAGGCTTCTCAGAGCTGAACAACTTTGTCCAGGAATCAGTATCAGGAGTCAAAGTGACCAAATCCTTTGGCTTTCAGGCAGATGAGATTCAGGCTTTTGAAAAAACCAATCAAATGGTCTTTTCAAAAAATATGACTTCAGCCGGTTACAATGCTTTGTTTGATTCGACTACTCTTCTTTTTGTCGGTCTCTCCTATGTTTTGACGCTCTACTTCGGCGGGCTATTTGTTCAGGAAGGAAGCCTGACGGTTGGACAAATCGTAACCTTTATTACCTATCTCAATATGCTCGTCTGGCCCCTTCAAGCTATGGGCTTCTTGTTTAATATTAGTCAGCGTGCTAGCGTCTCCTATGATCGGATTGAGACACTTTTAGCAGAAACACCTGATATCCATGATCCAAGTCAACCAGTCACAGTCATTCAAAACGGAGATCTGGAATATGACATTGAAGAATTCGCCTATGAGAAAGAGCCTGTCCTTGAGAAGGTTGCCTTCCATTTAGAAAAAGGGCAAACCCTTGGAATTGTGGGGCCAACTGGATCTGGAAAGACCACCTTATTGCGCCTCTTACTCAGAGAGCATGACTTGGAGCAGGGAGCTATCTTGCTAAATGGGATCTCCATCAAACATTATCGCTTAGAAGATCTTCGAAGCTTGATCGGCTACGTCCCTCAAGATCAGATTCTCTTTGCCATGACCATTCGCGAGAATGTCGCTTTTTCAGATCCACAGATCAAGGAAGAAGAGGTGATGAAGGCTCTGAGAACTTGTGGAGTCTATGAAGATATTCTGGCCATGCCAGACCAGATGGAGACAGTGCTGGGAGAGAGAGGGGTCTCTCTTTCTGGCGGGCAAAAGCAACGGATTGCCATGAGTCGTGCTTTGGTCATGAATCCTGAGATCTTGATCTTGGATGACTCCCTGTCTGCAGTAGATGCTAAGACAGAACACCAAATCATTGAAAATATGAAGCAGGAACGCAAGGGGAAAACAACGATCATCACAGCCCATCGCCTATCAGCGATCGTTCATGCGGATTTGATTCTGGTAATGGAGAATGGACAGATCAAGGAGCGAGGAAATCACGAGGAATTAATGGCTCAAAAAGGTTGGTACTATGAAACCTACCAAGCCCAACAATTATCAGAAGAAATGGAGGGAAAGCTGAATGAAAACATCTGAAGCTCATGTTATGAAGCGGCTCTTGACTTACATGTGGCGTTATAAATGGTTAACAGCCCTAGCCTTAGCCTTTACCTTTCTAACTAGTCTGTTATTGACGGCGATCCCTCTTGCAGCTCGCTGGTATATTGACCACCTAGTGGATCCAACAGAAGCCGGCTCTCCAGTACTGACAGCTTTTCAGTTTCTCATTCTCTACTATGGCTTATTCATTGGGCGCGTGCTGGCAACTTATCTGAGTCAGTTAACCTTTGCGCGTGTATCCAATTCTATCGTAAGAGATATCCGTTTAGATATTTTCCAAAATCTTCAAAGGCTGGGCATGTCCTTTTATGACCAGACAGCAGCAGGTTCGATTGTTTCGCGTGTGACCAATGATACCCAGGCAGTCGCAGATATGTTTTCTACGGTCTTTTCAAGCCTAGTTTCATCCTTTTTACTCTTTCTAGTCACCCTGATAACTATGTTTAGCTTGGACTGGCATTTGACCATTTGGATTCTGCCTTTTCTTCCCATCATTTGGTTTTCTATTCGTCTCTATCGCAAGTTATCCAATCGCTTGGTCAAGATGACCCGACAAAAATTATCAGATATCAATGTGAAATTATCGGAATCCATTGAAGGAATGCGGATCGTGCAGGCCTTTCGTCAAGAAAAGCGCTTGACGGATGAATTCGAACAGATTAATGGGGAGCATTTGGATTATGCCAATCGTTCTGTCGATGTCAATTCCCTCTTTTTGAGGCCAGCTATGACCTTGTTACAGGTCCTGGCTTATGCGGTTATTCTAACCTTTTTCGGCCTAAATTGGCAGTCCTCTGGCTTTACAGCCGGTCTTATCTATGTCTTTATCCAGTATGTTAGCCAGCTTTTCCAGCCTTTGATTGATGTCACCCAAAATTTTGCAACCTTGCAGACCTCAACCATTTCTGCTGGTCGTGTATTTGAAATGATGGATCGAGACGACTATGAGCCCAAGCAAGCTGGTAGCCTGAAAGAAATCGAGCGGGGAGATATTCGTTTTGAGCATGTATCTTTTTCTTATGATGGCAAACGGGATGTCCTAAAAGAGATCTCCTTTGAGGTCAAAAACGGACAAACCATCGCTTTTGTTGGTCATACTGGTTCTGGTAAATCCTCTATTATTAATCTCTTCATGCGATTTTATGAATTTGATCGTGGCCGGATCTTGATTGATGGACAGGATATCAAGGACTACAGCCAGGAAGCCTTGCGCAAGTCCATCGGTTTAGTGTTGCAGGAACCCTTCCTCTATCATGGAACCATTGCTTCTAATATCCGGATGTACCATGAAGAACTGACAGATGAGGAAATCAGACAAGCAGCTGCATTTGTGGATGTAGCAGACTATATTGAGAGTCTACCTGGTGGCTATGATCATCCGGTAACAGAGCGGGGTTCTACCTTGTCGACCGGTCAGCGTCAGCTTCTGGCTTTTGCCCGGACCATTGCAGGCCAGCCTAAGATCCTCATTTTGGATGAGGCCACTGCAAATATCGACCAAGAGACGGAAGAGATGATCCAAAACTCTCTGAAGAAGATGCGCCAAGGGCGGACAACCATTGCCATTGCCCATCGCCTTTCTACCATCCAAGATGCCGATTGCATCTATGTTCTCGATAAAGGAAAAATTATCGAATCAGGCAACCACGACCAACTCATTGCTCTAGGAGGAACGTATAAGAAAATGTATGACCTCCAGGCTGGTATGATGAAATAAGGACAAACAAGGGGTAAATGCAAATTTAACCTTGTTTTTCTTGCTTGAAAGCTGTAAAATAAAGAAAAGAACAGAAAAAGGAAGCAACAATCATGTCAAACGATCTCATCCTAATGGGAGTTGTTATTGTCTTATTTGGACTTTATTTCACCCTTCAAGTAGAGCTTACTAAAGTTAGAAATCAATTCACCTATTATCTTCTAAAACCAGGTAGCATCCCCAAGGAACAAAAAGAGAAGTACCTCAAAGAACCAGAGATGGAAGCGATTCGCTTAATTCGCATCGACTATCGGATTGGCCTTCAAAATGCCAAACTTGTCTATGAGCACTTAAAGAAATAAGAAGACCCTCGTATAGTCTATACGAGGGTTTCTCTTTCAAAAAAAGGCGTCAGCTTTGGTAAAACATTGGCTACATCTGCCGATTGGATCTTGGCGAGTTGATAAGGACAAGAAGTGATGTAGGCTGCTTCAAAGAAATCAAGCGGGAGTCCACTGTGTTTTAAGGCAGCAAGCGATTTAACCTGATGAAGATCTACTAGGACCCCATCGTGGGTCAGGGTCAGATGAGGTAGAAGAGAAGATTGGGCCATCAAGGTCTTTAGACTGGCTTCTTCCTCTTTTTTTCTGCCTAGGAGTCGCTTTTTATTGGTCAGATACATACCGTTATCAATGTAGAGACTCAAGGCCTTTTGCATGATCAGATTGCTATCATAGTCCAGAATCGTCTTATAGGTTAAGACCGGCTTAAGAAGGTCTTGGGGAAGGATCATGGAAGTGATGCGAAGAGCAGAAAAGAGATTGGTCGAAAAAGACTTGATATAGATGACCCGGTCCTTTTGATTCAAATAATGAAAAGAAGGAGCATTGCTGCCATCAAGATCTCCCAAATAGTCGTCCTCAACAAGGTAGACATCATATTGGTCAGCTAGTTGCAAGATCGCTTCTTTCTGCTTGGTCGAATAGCTATGACCAAGCGGATAGTGAAAACGAGGGATCGTATAGAAGAATTTGATATGGCCACTTTTGAAAATCTCTTCAAGTTCCTCGAGATCAATCCCCGTTAAATTACGTTGAATGGTACGGTAGGCAAGTTGCTGCGAATCTAAGAGTTGGTTCATCCGATGATAAGTCGGTTGCTCGATCAAAATCTGAGACTTTTTATTGGGAAAGTCAATCTGGCTGAGGATATTGAGCGCCTGCTGAGTACCAGCAGTCAAAACAATCTGATCCGCAGTCGTATAAATACTTTCTTCCTTCAATAAGCCTTGAATGGATTGGCGTACTTCGAGTAAGCCTGCTTGGTCCGAAAAGTTATTAAAGAGATAATTCTCCCGTCCAATCAAAGTTTCATTGATACAAGTTCGGAAGTCCTCAAAAGCCTGGTTGCGGTCCTTCTCTAATTTTAGTGGAAGATCCTCATGTCGATTAGGTGCTTGCTCCAAAACATAGTAGCCACTTTGAGGCTTAGCATAGAGGAAGTGCTGGTAAGTCAAGTCCAGCAAGGCTCGTTGCACTGTGTCCTTGCTACAAGAAAATTGACCGGCTAACTGGCGAACAGAAGGAATTTTCTCTCCAGTCTCCAGTTCGCCATCTTGAATGGCTTTTTTTAGAACATGAATAATTTGTTGGTATTTGCTCGTCTTCATCCTGACTGTCCCCATACAGTTTTTTACTATTGTACAGAAAAAATCACAAAAAAACCACTCCGAAGAGTGGTGGCAGTATTACATAAAGTAAACGATGGCTAAATACTGAAGAGCAGAAGCTGCCAGGATGAAGAGGTGCCAAATCATGTGGAAGTAAGGCTTTTTCTTAACATAAAAGCCAGCTCCAACTGTGTAGCACAGGCCGCCCATGAGCATGAGACCCCAGAAGATCGGATTGGTTTGGCTAACGATTTGGGGAATAATAAAGATGACCAACCAGCCCATGATCAAGTAAAGAGCGAGACTGAACTTTTCATTGACTTTTTTGGCAAAGATTTTGTAGAGAATACCAAAGATGGTGGTCCCCCATTGGATCAAGATAATGCTGTAGCCCATCCAGTTGTTCATCAAGGTAAGGACAACCGGTGTATAACTTCCTGCGATCGCAATGTAGATCATGGAATGATCGATAATACGAAGCACATACTTTTGAGGTGAATCGTAAGACATGGCATGGTAGACGGTCGAAGACAGAAACATCAAAAAGAGACTGATCACAAAGATAGAAGTCCCAAAAGCACTGAGCAGACCGTGTTGCTCAAAGCTATAGACTGCTGAGATTGGAAGCAGGATGAGCATAAGGAGGGCTCCAACAGCATGGGTTACGCTATTGGCGATCTCTTCTCCAAAGGATAATTTTTTACTTAGTTTCATGGTGTAGTTCATTAGTTTCTTCCTCTGTTTTTACTGGTTGAATATAAGATAGGGTTTCAAGATAAAGTTGAACGGTCTGACAGGCAGAGCGAATAATGGGTGCAATCGGCTCTTTTTGTTCATTGAGATAAGCAACAAAGCTATTATAGAGAAGATCTGAGCTTGCCTGGTCCTGTAAGAAATTTAAGGTAGAAGCGATCTCCTGAATAGAAAAGACCGTTTTTAAGGTTGTAATAGCGATCAAACGAGCCACCTGTCTACGCTGGTATTTCTTCTTATCTGGTTTTTCGACATAGCCATGTTTTACGTAATTGTTGATCATGGCAGCCGTCAAGCCCTTGTCAGAAGAAGAGAGAACAGGTGCACAGGTTTTATTGACATAAAGAAGGACCTGATCGAGATAGAGATCTAGCTCAGGTAGTTGCTCCCACGTTGGATAGGAAAAAGTGGACACGAAATCTTCACCTTTCTTTAATCTAGTTTTCATAACTAGATAATAACATTTATAAAAACTCCTGTCAAGAAAATTTGAAAAATATGGTACAATAGACCTATGAAACTATTAATTCCATCCGCCAAAGAACTGAACGAACAGGCTCGTATCGTCGAGCCCCAACCCTTGTCAGAGAACACAAAAACCATCCTCCAAGCTTTGAAGGCATTCTCCCTAGAAGAATTAGCGACCTTTTACGGGATCTCAGAGGAAAGAGCTCAAGTAGAAAAAGAAAGAATTGAGGCTTTGTTAGCTGGGAGTGCTAAAACCTATCCTTCTTTGGAACTGTTTGATGGCCTTATGTATCGTAGTATCGAGCGTCAAGACTTATCCGAAAAAGAGCAGGCTTATCTGCAGGAGCATTTGTTAATCACGACTGCTTTATATGGTGTGCTACCAGCCTATGAAGGGATTGCTCCCCATCGCTTGGATTTTATGATGAAGCTAAAACCAGCTGGAAAATCTCTAAAGGTACTCTGGAAAGAGGACTATGATCGGGCAGTAGAAGATGAAGAACAGATCTTATCTCTTTTGTCTTCTGAGTTTGAACAAGTCTTTTCAAAAGCCATTCGTGAGCGAATGATTCGGATCAAATTCATGGAGAATCGTGGTGGGACCCTGAAGATTCACTCGACGATTTCAAAAAAAGCACGTGGGGCCATGGTGACAGCTATGATGAAGGAAGAAATCATCCATCTAGAAGATCTGAAATCATTAGAAGTAGCAGGTTTCTCTTATCGTGAGGATTTATCGCAAGAGAAGGAATGGGTCTTTGTGAAAGAATAAATAAAAATATTCCTGAGAAGCGTCAGGAATATTTTTTTGATCTATTAGATAAAGAGAATGCACGATGAAAACTCCAAAATAGAGGATTTTGGAGTCAGAATCGTCTTGAGCAGTAGGCTTAGGCGATATGTTTGAATTTCTTCAAGAGTTCTGTCAACTCAGCTTGCTCACCACTATTAAAGACTTGCATCAAGCGTTGAATATTTTTGATATGATCTGGAAGAGCTTCTTCGATCTTTTTACGACCGGCATCTGTAATAGATACAAGATAAGCACGGCGGTCTTCTGGATCGGTTTCGCGTGTAATCCAACCATCGCGGACCATATTGCGAATAACCACAGTCATATTTCCAGAGGTCGCAAGAATGCTATCAATCAGATCTTGAATGCGAAGATCGCCTTTGCTGTACAAGGTTTCAAGTACAGAGAATTGAGTTGGTGTCAACTGGTGCTTTTTAAAGATATGAGCCTCAGACGCACGGATCAATCGTTCTGCCTTGTGGAAGACGATCATGGTTTTTAAATCTACGTTTGCTTCTTTGAATAATCTCTTTAAATTTTCCATATCTATATTTTATCAATAAATAGTATTTCTGTCGTTTAATTTTATTTTCAAATTAGTTACAAAATTGTGACAAATTTATTAAACTATGAACAAATGATAGCATAGATGTTAATTTTACTTTGTTTATCAAACAATTTTATACTAAAACATTGTAACAGGTATGAAATATTAGTAACAATTCTTTCTTGAAAATCTATAGAATTCTAGGTAGCTTTGGTGTATAATGAGGGAGTGAAACAGAAAAATAATCTTTTTATAATATGGCAACATATAATAGGAATCTGTATCTTAGTGTTGACGGTCCTTTTTTCTTGGCTATTTCTTGCTGAAAAAACTTCTGATCGCTTGCAGGATCAAATGGCACAAGCAAGAAAAATAGCTCTGTCTCACTCTTCGATTGCGACCATTGAGACGGAGAGTTTCTTTCATGGCAAAGAAGCCTATCTTTCCTTTATTGGCAAGGACCAAGAGGGGCAAGATCTAGCGGTTTTGGTGGCGCAGGCGGATGAAGCAGTCTATACCTACCCTTTGAAAGAAGGAGTTAGCTCCAAAGAGGCAGCTTCCGTCGTCAAAGAGAAGAGTCAGGACGCGATTGATCGTGTCATTTTTGGACGCTTTAAAGGCAAACCGATCTGGGAAGTTAAGGCTGGGAGCTCTTATTATGTGGTGGATTTCAAGACTGGAAAAGTCACCGGTGTTTTTTAAGATTTGAGGAGGAAATATGAAATTATCAAATCGTGTATTGGAAATGGAAGAAAGTGTGACCTTGGCTGCAAATGCGCGTGCCAAAGCTTTGGCAGCAGAAGGTCGTGATATCTTAAGTTTGACCCTGGGTCAACCTGACTTTGCGACTCCAAAAAATATTCAAGAAGCAGCAGTCGCATCGATCGAGGATGGTCGCGCTAGCTTTTATACGGTAGCATCTGGACTTCCAGAATTGAAGGATGCCATTAGCGACTACATGAAAGAGTTTTATGGCTATGCAGTGAATCGAAATGAGGTTGTGGTCGGTACTGGTGCTAAGTTTATCATCTATGCCTTCTTTACTTCTGTCATCAATCCAGGTGATGAAGTCATCATTCCAACCCCTTGCTGGGTTTCTTATGTAGACCAGGTGAAGATGGTAGAAGGCACACCTGTTACTTTCCAAACAACAGAAGAAAATCACTTCAAGGCAACGGTAGAGCAATTGGAAGCAGCACGGACAGACAAGACCAAGGTTGTCTTGCTGAATTCGCCATCCAATCCAACAGGAATGATCTACAGTAAAGAAGAACTCGAAGCAATCGGAAACTGGGCTGTCGAGCATGATATCTTGATTTTGGCAGACGATATCTACGGGCGATTAGTCTACAATGGCAATACCTTTACGCCCATTTCTAGCTTATCAGAAGCGATTCGCAAGCAAACCATCGTGATTAACGGAGTTTCTAAAACCTATGCTATGACTGGTTGGCGGGTTGGTTTTGCTGTAGGAGATTCTGAGATTATCGGAGCTATGGCCAAGGTGATCAGCCAAACAACTTCCAACTTAACAACCGTTTCCCAATATGCCGCAATCGAAGCCCTCACAGGAGACCAATCTTCTATTGAGATCATGCGTCAAGCTTTTGAGGAACGCTTGAATACTATTTATCCTTTGTTGAATGAAGTACCTGGTTTTGAAGCCATCAAACCTCAAGGAGCCTTCTATCTCTTCCCAAATGTCAAGAAGGCCATGGAGATGAAGGGCTATACGGATGTGACGGAATTTACCACTGCAATTTTAGAAGAAGCAGAGGTTGCTTTAGTAACGGGAGCTGGCTTTGGTGCCCCTGAAAATATTCGCTTGTCTTATGCGACAGATTTGGACACCCTGAAAGAGGCTGTTCGCCGACTCAAGGCTTTTATGGAAAAATAAAATTACAAGATCCTTAGTAATGAGCTGAGGATCTTTCTCTTTAAAAAAAATCTGGTTTTCACAGGTAGAATCTAGCACTGAAAGCCTTTTTATGATACAATTAAGAAGATAATGTCTTCGGACAAGTTTAACGAGAAAAGGAAGATGAATGATGACAAAACGGATTACTATCATCGAAGTAAAAGACTATGTTGGTCAAGAAGTGACCATCGGTGCTTGGGTGGCTAACAAATCAGGTAAAGGAAAAATTGCTTTCTTGCAATTGCGTGACGGGACTGCCTTTTTCCAAGGTGTGGCTTTTAAACCAAACTTTATCGAAAAATTCGGAGAAGAAGTGGGTCTTGAAAAATTTGATACCATCAAACGCTTGAGCCAAGAAACATCTGTCTTTGTAACAGGGATTGTTAAAGAAGACGAGCGTTCTAAATTTGGTTATGAGCTCGATATCACAGATATTGAAGTGATCGGTGAATCACAAGATTACCCAATCACTCCAAAAGAACACGGTACAGACTTCTTGATGGACAACCGCCATTTGTGGCTTCGTTCACGCAAGCAAGTTGCTGTGATGCAAATTCGTAATGCTATTATCTATGCAACTTATGAGTTCTTCGATAAGAACGGCTTCATGAAGTTTGATAGCCCAATTCTTTCAGGAAATGCGGCGGAAGATTCAACTGAATTGTTTGAAACAGACTACTTTGGAACACCAGCCTACTTGAGCCAATCAGGACAGCTTTATCTTGAAGCTGGTGCTATGGCCCTTGGTCGCGTCTTTGACTTTGGTCCAGTATTCCGTGCCGAAAAATCTAAGACTCGTCGTCACTTGACAGAGTTCTGGATGATGGATGCTGAGTATTCATACTTGACCCACGATGAGTCACTTGACTTGCAAGAAGCTTATGTCAAAGCTCTTCTTCAAGGCGTTTTGGATCGTGCTCCTCAAGCCTTGGAAACATTGGAACGTGATACTGAGCTCTTGAAACGCTACATTGCTGAACCATTCAAACGGATCACTTATGATGAAGCGATTGATCTCTTGCAAGAGCATGAAAACGATGAAGATGCAGATTACGAGCATTTGGAACATGGAGACGACTTCGGTTCACCACATGAAACATGGATTTCAAACCACTTTGGTGTGCCAACCTTCGTGATCAACTATCCAGCTGACATCAAGGCCTTCTATATGAAACCAGTTCCTGGTAACCCAGACCGCGTGCTTTGTGCAGACTTGCTCGCACCAGAAGGCTACGGAGAAATCATCGGTGGATCTATGCGTGAGGAAGACTACGACGCCCTTGTAGCGAAGATGGAATCTCTTGGCATGGATCTTACAGAGTATGAATTCTACCTTGACCTTCGTAAATACGGTACAGTCCCACACGGTGGATTTGGTATTGGGATTGAGCGTATGGTAACCTTCGCAGCTGGTACTAAACACATCCGTGAAGCCATTCCGTTCCCACGTATGTTGCACCGTATTAAACCTTAATAGACGTAAAAACGCCATTAGGCGTTTTTCACTTTTCTCTGCTTCAAAAAACTATGAAAGGAATTTCAATGCTGAAAATAGACATCATTGATGGGAAAGAATACGAGAATGGTCAGGGGTCTTTGATCGCAGATCTAGACCATAGCATTCAACAGATGCTCAAGACCTCCTACCCGGAAAGTCAAATGGATGATTTTATCACGTATAAAAATTTGAGCCAATATTGTATGGATTATCTTGGACAGATTATTGAGCGTGCAAATGATAAAAACGAAGCCATTAAACAGCAGGTGACAGGTGTCATGCCCGAAAGCGAGCGCCCCTTTAACGTTGAAGACCGCTTGACAGCCAGCTATACTTTTGGTCAGCGGGTGGCTGATTCTGTTGCACGCTTCGGTGGTTCTTGGACCTTTATTATTAGTTTTATCCTGATGATGGCTATCTGGATGTTGATCAATGTCTTGCATCCCTTTGGCTGGAATTTTGACCCTTATCCTTTCATCTTGCTCAATCTAGCACTTTCTACGATTGCGGCGATTCAAGCTCCTTTGATCATGATGAGCCAAAACAGGGCAGCAGATTATGATCGCCTGCAAGCGCGAAATGACTTTAACGTCAATATGGAGTCGGAAAGAGAAATTCGCTTACTGCATACGAAGATTGATCATATGGTGCAGCAAGACCAGACAGATTTACTGGAAATTCAAAAGTTGCAAACCGAATTATTGGTGTCCTTGTCTAATCAAGTGGCCCAGCTGCGTCAAGAAATGAATCAAGAAAAATGAAGGAGGTGGAGAAGATGTAGGCAAATCTAAGTAAGTCTTTTAGAAACACTTATATAATCTATTGAAAGAGGAAAAACAATGTTTAAAAGAACTTACAAACGCAATATTTCACTCCTAGCAGGTCTGGAATTTACATCTTATTTTGGAATCACCAGTTTTTGGATTCTCTTTTTTATTCAGAATGGCCTTTCTTTGCTTCAGATTGGTTTATTAGAGAGTATCTTTCATGGGACGAGCCTTTTATGTGAGATCCCATCTGGTATGTTGGCTGATCGCTTTAGCTACAAGACCAATCTTTATTTGGCTCGCTTGTCCAGTATTGGATCTTCTATCTTGATTTTATTTGGTCAGGGGAATTTTTGGATCTATGCCATTGCTATGATGGTCAATGCTTGGTCTTATAATTTTGACTCGGGGACCAGTACCGCTTTCTTATTTGATTCAGCAGTGGAAGCAGGTCAAAAGGACCGTTATCTTCAGATTTCCAGCTTCTTGTCTGGTGTGGCCGAAGTCACCCGAACTTTAGGTACAGTGGTGGCAGGCTTTTTTATTCACGGAGCATTGGCTTGGACCTATTATATTGCTATTGGGCTTTCCTTGCTTTCCATTCTTTTGATCTTTCTCATGAAAGAGCCAGAGAGCAAGAGTGATGAAAGAAATCATTTGACCTTAAAGCGGATATTGGAGGTAGTGAAACAAGAATGGCAGGACAAACCAGTCTTGTTTTACTGGATGCTCACCTATCAGTTGGTAGGGACCATCATGTGTATGTTTTATTATTACTACCAACAGAAAATTAGTGACTTAGCTAGTTGGCAAGTTTCGCTTATCATGTTGATTGGTAGTGGATTCAATCTCCTAGCGGTTTATTTGGCCAGTCAAATCGGGAAAAAATGGAATAGTAATCAAGTCTTTCCGATTCTGGTTGCACTAACAGGGTTGGCCTTGCTTTTGGTAGGTGTAAAGACTCCATTTGCCTATCTGAGTGTCTATCTCTTGACCAATGCCCTTTATGCCGTTTATCAACCTATCTACTACAATGATTTACAAGCTTATCTGCCATCCAGTGTACGAGCAACTATGCTGAGTATCAATTCGATGATGTTTAGTTTATCTATGATCGTGTTTTTCCCACTGACTGGTTGGTTGATCGATACTTGTGGCTTTGTAGCTGTTTTTCTTGTGCTAGGCCTGATAACACTATTCTCTTTCCCTCTACTAATGATTGGATTGGGGAAAATGGGTAAGACCTTAAGCAAGGTGCCAAAGAAGGAATAAGATTTCTGACCTTCATCTGGTCAGTATTCAGCTCTCTCTGCTCTGCAGGGAGAGTTTTTTCATCTTAAGAATTTGTGGTAAAATATGTATATCCATTAAAAAAAGAATCGAGTCGTATGAAATCATTATTGAAGTATTTTAAGGGCTATTTATGGGAAACTTTTCTAGGGCCCGTGTTTAAGCTCTTAGAAGCTATTTTTGAATTGTGTGTCCCCTTAATCATCGCCCACTTAGTCGATCAGGTCATTCCGAAAAAGGAAACGAGCGCAGTGGTGATGACGGTCGGTGTTTTGTTTTTATTTGCGAGCTTTGGGGTCGTCGTAGCTATTACAGCCCAGTATTTTTCTTCTAAGGCAGCAGTCGGCTTTACCCGCGAGATGACCAAGGATTTGTATGATAAGATCTTATCACTTCCAAAGGACAAGCGCGATAGGATCGGTACTTCTAGTTTGGTAACACGCCTTACCTCTGATACCTATCAAATCCAGGTTGGGATCAATCTCTTCTTGCGGCTTTTTTTGAGGGCACCGATTATTGTCTTTGGAGCTATCATCATGGCCTTCACCATCAGTCCTAAATTAACCCTTTGGTTCTTGGGGATGGTAGCGATTTTAACCCTAATTATTGTGATCATGTCTCGGATTGTCAATCCTCTTTTTGCCAAGATTCGGAAAATCACAGACCGAATGGTCACGGTGACGCGTCAGCAATTTCAAGGGATGCGGGTGATTCGGGCCTTTGGACAGCAAGTGAGTGAATTGGACGAATTTAAAGAAGTTAATCAAGACTATAAGATCTGGCAAATTCGTGCTGGTATCTGGTCTAGTTTGGTGAGTCCCTTGACCTTCCTTGTGGTCAATACGACCTTGGTTTGTGTCATTTGGCAAGGACAATTGAATATCTCTGCTGGTCTTTTAACCCAAGGGATGTTGGTAGCTTTGGTCAATTATTTATTACAAATTTTAACAGAATTGATCAAACTGGCTATGCTGGTCACGTCTTTAAATGTCAGCTATATTTCTGCCAAGCGTGTCCAAGAGATTTTTGATTTGAAGGAAGAAGACCTGCTTGAAGCTTTGCCAGTAGAAACTGCAACAGAGCAAGAAGCGATCAGCGCCCAGAAAGTTTCTTTCACTTATCCAACGGCTTCAAGCCCAGCTCTAGAAGATATTTCCTTTGATCTGGGTCATGGACAGATGTTAGGAATTATCGGTGGTACAGGATCTGGGAAATCCACCCTGGTTCAGTTATTGAGTCATTTGTATGCCGTGAGTCAGGGGGAATTAGCCCTCCATCATCAAGGTCACTCTCCTAAAACTCTCAAGGAGTGGCGGGAGTGGGTAGCTGTTGTCCCACAGAAGGCAGAGCTCTTTAGAGGGACTATCCGCTCGAATCTCTTACTAGGGATGGAAGAAAATCTATCGGATGATGATTTGTGGTGGGCCCTAGAAACAGCTCAGGCGGCTGATTTTGTCCGTGAAAAAGAAGGACAACTCGATGAGCCAGTGGAAGCCTTTGGTCGAAATTTCTCAGGTGGCCAACGTCAGCGGTTGACCATTGCGCGTGCCCTTTTGAAGAAGGCTCCTTTCTTGATGTTGGATGATTCAACTTCTGCCTTGGATTATTTGACGGAAGCACGTCTCTTAAAATCGATAAAAGAAGAATTGAGTGATACGAGTTTGATCTTAGTATCTCAACGAACCAATAGTCTCAAGTCTGCTGATCAGATTTTAGTCTTGAACAAGGGACATCAAGTAGGACTGGGAAATCACGATTTCCTTTTGTCTACCAATGAGATTTATCAAGAAATTCATTATTCACAACACGGGAGGGAGGAAGCATGAGTCAAAAACGTTCTAGTTATGTAAAACGTCTGTTTAGAGATTTTGCTCACCATCCCGGGCTCCTGATTCTAGCTAGTCTCGGAACCATCGCTCAAGTGGCCTTAACAGTCTGGTTACCGATCCTGATTGGACATGCGGTTGACTTGGTCATTAATCCTCAAGGGATGAAAGTCTTATGGCCCGTTTTGATCCAAATGGTTCTGGTCATTGTGGCCAATACCTTGATCCAATGGATCAATCCCTTGTTATATAATCAATTGGTCTATCGGTTTAGCCAAAGCCTAAGAGCAGAAGTGATGGAAAAAGTACACCGATTGCCCTTGTCTTATCTAGATAAACAAGGGAGCGGGGACTTCGTCAGTCGCCTCACGACCGATGTAGAGCAACTCAATAGTGGTCTTCTGATGGTCTTTAACCAGTTCTTTGTTGGCCTCTTAACCATTCTTGTCACTATCGTGACGATGGCGGAATTGGATTTCTTTATGATGGTGGCGGTTCTGGTCTTGACCCCTTTATCCCTGTTGATTGCTCGTTTCATTGCCAAGCGCTCCTATACGCTTTTCCAAGCGCAAACCAAGGCGCGTGGTCTTCAAACTCAGTTGATCGAAGAGTCTTTGACCCAGGAAAGTTTGATCCAGTCCTTTAACGCTCAGGATCAATTCCGTAAGGCTTTTAAGGGGACGAATGAAAGCTATGCCAATTATTCCCAATCCGCTGTCTTTTATTCTTCAACTGTCAACCCTGCCACTCGCTTTGTGAATGCCTTGATTTATGCAGTAGTGGCTGGATTTGGTGCTGTACGCATTATTTCGGGATCTCACTTTACTGTCGGTCAATTGGTGACCTTCCTCAATTATGTCAACCAATATACCAAACCCTTTAATGACATCTCCTCCGTCTTGTCAGAACTCCAAAGTGCCCTTGCCTGTGCAGAGCGTTTGTACAGCGTCTTGGATCAAGCTGAGGTCGAAGAGACGGGTCATCAGGTCCTGGAAAGTCAGGATGTCAAAGGAGCGATTGGTTTTGAACACGTCACATTTGACTATGATTTGGGGCGGACCTTGATCAAAGATTTAACCATTCAGGTTCCAGCCGCCAGTAAGGTTGCCATTGTAGGACCTACAGGAGCTGGAAAGTCGACCTTGATTAATCTGCTCATGCGTTTCTACCCTGTTAATTCTGGAGAGATCACGATTGATGGGGTGCCAATTACGGACTACACCCGTGCTTCTTACCGCCAACAGTTTGGTATGGTTCTGCAAGAAACCTGGCTCAAGGTTGGGACCATTCATGAAAATATTGCCTTTTCTCGTCCACATGCAACTAGAGAAGAAGTCATAGAAGCAGCCAATGCAGCCAATGCAGATTTCTTCATTCGGCAGTTGCCACAAGGGTACGATACCTATCTTTCAGATGCTGGAGAGTCTTTGTCTCAAGGACAACGCCAACTCTTAACGATTGCGCGGGTTTTCCTTTCAGTTCCTAAGATTTTGATCTTGGATGAGGCGACATCCTCCATCGATACTCGGACGGAGGTCTTGATTCAAGATGCCTTTAATCAACTAATGAAAGGACGGACCAGCTTTATCATTGCTCACCGCTTGTCGACCATTCAAAATGCCGATATGATTCTTGTCATGGTGGATGGTGATATAGTTGAGCATGGCACTCATGAAGAGCTAATGCAAGCGCAAGGTGTTTACTACAAGATGCAGACTGCTCAGCAACAGATTAGTTAAAATGAAAAGAGAGTGGGACAGAAATCGGTAATTCGTTAGAATTCGATTTCGTCGTCCCACCTCCGCACAGTTGGGTAGGGCTGTAAAAGCTGATGAAATCAGCGTAGTAGAGCCCACTCAACCACTGCGTCTTGCTCGACAATCCAAAAATAATTGAGAGGCTAGGACTTTTGTCCCAGCCTCTTTTTTCGTCTAAAAAAACATCTAGCAAAATTGCTAGATGCTTCAAAAACCACTATTTTTAAACGTTTAGAACCTTATCCAAGAATTCTTTCAAACGTGGGTGTTGTGGGTTGTCGAAGATTTGGTCTGGTTTGCCGTCTTCGAGGAATTCACCGTCTGCGGTAAAGATAACCCGGTTGGCTACTTGGCGGGCAAATCCCATCTCGTGGGTAACGATGATCATGGTCATGCCTTGCTCTGCCAACTCTTTCATAACGTTCAATACATCTCCAACCATCTCAGGGTCAAGGGCAGAAGTAGGTTCGTCAAAGAGCATAATATCTGGATTCATGGCAAGTCCACGTGCGATAGCCACACGTTGTTTTTGACCACCGGAAAGGCTGTTTGGATTGGCATCTGCTTTATCTGCGAGACCAACTTTTTCCAACAATTCCATCCCGACTTTTTGAGCTTCTTCACGGGTCATCAGTTTGTGCTCTACTGGCGCAAACATAATATTTTCAAGGACGCTCATGTGAGGGAAGAGGTTGAAGTGTTGGAAAACCATCCCGATATTTTCACGGACTAGATCAACATTAGTTTTTGGATCGGTTAGATCATATCCATTAACTGTAATTTGACCTTTTGTAACTTCTTCGAGGAGATTGAGACTACGAAGGAAGGTCGATTTACCTGAACCGGATGGTCCGATAATACAAACCACATCTCCTTCATAGAATTTTGTTGAAATTCCTTTTAGGACCTCATTTTTACCATAGTATTTGTGGAGGTCATGGACATCAATTTTTAATTTAGCCATTAGTTAACCTTCTTTTCTAATTTTTTTGCAAATCGTGTTAGCAAGGTGATAATCACGAGGTAGAAGACGGCAAGGATCGCATACATCTTGAAACTTTGGTAGTTTCGAGCGATGATGATCTTACCAGTTTGGAAGAGTTCTACCAATCCGATCGCAGAAACGATCGTCGTATCTTTCAGCGCAATGACGAATTGGTTCACAAAGTTTGGAAGCATGAGTTTGGTTGCTTGTGGCAAGATGATCTTACGCATGGTCTTGCCATAAGAGATTCCAAGGCTTCGGCTGGCTTCCATCTGTCCAATCGGTACAGCTTGAATCCCCCCGCGGACAATTTCTGCGATGTAAGCAGCAGCATTGAGGGAGAGGGCGATAGTGCCTGCTACAAAGTCGTTGATTGGGGATTGATGACCTGTGACAGATTCAATCAAGTTTGGAACTCCCCAGAAGATGAAGGCAGCAAGGATCATCAGTGGGATCCCACGAATAACATCGACAAAGATTTCTGCTGTCCAGCGGAGCCATTTATAAGGGCTAACACTAAACATCCCAAAGATAACACCGATCACCATAGCAATCGCGAAAGAGAGAAGTGCAAGGGCAAGAGTTACACCCAAACCACTTAGCAATTGTTTGTAGTTGTTTTGGAGCAAGCCCCAGATTGTTGTTTCATCTACGGCTGTACTTGAAGTACTTGATTTGCTATCTGACTTAAGATATTTATCGAGAATCTTTTGGTATTGGCCATTTTTCTTCAAGTTTGCAAGACCGTTATTGAACATTTCGATCAATTCAGGATTTTCACCTTTTTTAACGGCAAATGCTAGTTGACCACTTGGAGTTCCTTCGATAGGTGTTTTGAATTTACGTCCTTGTTTAATAGCGTATTTGATCACCGGTTCGTCATCCATAATCGCAGCGACAGAACCTGAGTTCAAGCTATCATACATAGAAGCCCCGTCAGAGAATGTTTTGATCTTGTAGCCATATTTATTTTTATTCTTTTCAAGGAAGGTCTGCGATGCAGTTCCGTTTTTAACACCGACCGTCTTACCTTTTAGGTCATCGTAAGAATCAATCTTGCTATCCTTTTGGACTGCAAGAATAGAGTTAGCAGTATAATATGGTTCAGAAAAATCAAATGTTTCTTTCCGAGCATCTGTTACGGTCATCCCTGCGATCATTCCTTGCGCATGACCAGATTGGACATCACTTACCGCAGCGTCAAATCCAGGGTTATCAATTTCAATGGTAAATCCTTGGTCTTTGGCAATGGCCTTGATCAAGTCCATATCGATCCCTGTATACTTATTTTTCCCATTCTGGAAAACGAATGGTGCAAAGGAAGAATCACTTGAGATACTATATTTTGATTTTTTGGGAGTTGCTTTTTGACCAGCAGGAGTAGTTGTTGTTGGAACAGCACTGTTAGCAGTTGATTGGCTTTCACCGGTCCATTTCTTGATGATCTCATCAAGTGTTCCATCAGCTTTCATTTGAGCGAGGGCCTTGTTAAATTCAGTGATCAACTTTTCATGATTTCCACCTTTTTTAACACCAAAGGCAAAGCCACCGACTGCTTCCCCGTCCATATTGATAGCTAGGTCCTGACCCTTTTGGATGGCGTATTGAATGACGGGTTGATCATCCATGACTGCATCCACTGCACCAGCTGTTAAACTATTGTACATGAGATCACCCGTATCAAAAGTCTTGATCTTGTAGCCGTACTTGTCCTTGTTTTTATCGAGGAAGCGTTGAGCTGCAGTACCGTTTTTAACACCGACGGTCTTCCCTTTTAATTGGCTGTACTTCGTGATTTTGTCAGCTTTCTTCGTCGCAATGACAACTTTTGTATCGTAGTAAGTATCAGACATGGTGAAGACTTTTTCGCGTTCAGTTGTTTTGGTCATTCCGGCCATAATGGCATCCGCTTGACCAGCTTGGACAGCATTAACTGCAGCATCAAATCCAGGGAAGGATTTATCTAAATCCCAGCCATTGATTTCAGCGACCTTGTCCAAGATTTCTACGTCAATTCCTTTATAGGTTTGATCTGAATCTTTAAATTCAAATGGTGCATAAGCTGTGTCGAAAACGACCTTGATCGTCTCAGCATGAGCATGACCAGCGAATGCAACGAATGGAAATAAGAAAAGCAAATAGGCTAGTAATTTTTTCTTCATTTCTGTCTCCTTTTTCTTCATTTCTCTTTGGGTGTTTGACCCATGAGTGCATTGACCAAAGGATGGCCTGAAAAAACAAAACATTCATACCAAATAGAGTATGAATGATCTTATGTTTTTCTATAAAAGCTATTATATCAGAAAAGTATCAGTTTAGCAAGAAAAATCAACCTTTGATGTCAGGTTTTCTAACATGAGGTGGTGTTGCAGGTCTGGATTTTCTTTGCTACAATGGACCTATCAGATAAATGGAGGTTACTAGATGAAGAAAGGGTTGATCATTCAGGGTATCAAAACGAAAACTTCAGTGTCAGTTTTCGTTTCTACACTATTCTACGTGTTTTTAGCTTCCTTCTTTATAGAAGGGGGACTATGGCTCAGTAGTGAATTGGTGGGACCATTTTCCATTGCAATAGGTTATTTAACCGAGTTCTTCTCACCAGGAAATGGGGTTGCAAGTATTCAAGAGTTTTTCTACCATTATATTCTCTATTATGAGCTCTTCAGTTTTGTATTTATTCTCTTACTCTTTATTTTTTGGGTGAAAGTAATAGAGAAGAATTCCTTATCAACTTTAGGTTTTGTAAAAAAGAACTGGCTCAAGTATCTAGGTTGGGGAATCTTGATTTCCCTTCTTCAAATGGGTGTGATTGCCCTTGTCTACCAAGTGGGCGGAATCGGGACTTTTGAGCTGAATGAATTAAGTTTAGAACCCATTCTCTTTATTCTAGGTTTATTCCCATTTTGGCTCCTTCAAGGAGGGACTGAAGAAGTAGCGACGCGGGGTTGGCTCCTGACTCGGATTGCTGCAAGAACCAATCTTCCCTTAGCAATCGGGATTTCTAGTAGTCTCTTTGGCATTCTTCATCTGGGAAATTCAGGAGTGACCTTCACATCTCTACTGAATATTGTCCTTGATGGGGTGCTGGCTGCTCTGCTTTTTATCTATACGGATAGTATTTGGCTAGTGGTCGCCCAACACGGCACCTGGAACTATGTACAAGGCAATCTCCTTGGTTTTCAAGTCAGTGGAACGGGGGCAGACGCCTCTATCTTCAGCTTTACTATGGGGTCAGGACCTGACTGGCTGACCGGAGGAGCATTTGGAGCGGAAGGATCGATCATCACAACTCTGGTTCTTCTAGTATCCGTCGTGATTGTCTACCGCTTAGGGGAGAGGAAAGAAAAGTTTGATGACTAACCTCTGTGTAATGTCTGAAAGTCATATATGAAAAAGACAAACACCAAAAATGACGTTTGTCTGCATTCTGAGTCGAACACATAATGATGAGTTCGGCTTTTTCTATATAATAATGGGAATGATTAGCTTGATTTGTGCACCATTATGAATATTTTCTAAATGCATCGTTCCATTATGAAGTTTCATGACACGTTTCACGAAAGATAAACCAAGTCCAAAGTGACTTTCTTGAGAGGGTGTTCTTGCTTGGTCCTCTTTATAGAAAAGATTTCCAGCATGTTGTAATACATTTTTTGAAAAAGTAGATTGATTATTCCATATGGTTAGAACTAATCGATTTTTTTCTTGTGACATTGTTAGCTGGATCTTTGCATCATTATCTTTTTGATGTTGTATTGCATTATTAATAATATTTGTGATTGCTCGAAAAAATAAATTGGAATGAATGGCAATTTGTGTTGATGGAGTTACTGTATTTGAAAAAACAAAATGTGTATTTCTTGGGAGTAAAGGAGTGATATGTTCCTTCAATTGATGAGTTACTTGTTGAATCGATATATTTTCAAGTTGAATATCATGGTCGTAAAAGGTTTTGGAATATTGGATAAAGTGGTTAAAATAATCGTTTAACTGAATACTTGCTTGCTCAAGGTCTTTAAGACATTCCATTGTTTGAGGTGTTTGCTCAGTGGATTGTAAGAATTCAGCATTTCCTCTGATGACAGTTAGAGGGCTACGAAGATCATGTGCAGCGCTAGATACTTGAAACATGAGTTCTTTTTTTTGATCTTTTTCATTTTGAATTCTATTTTTTATTTCAGATTGCATTTTTTCGATCAGATCGTTTGTTTCAATGAATTCTTTAATCTGCAAATGGTGATGTTCATTTTTGGTGAAATATAGACCACTATGATAAACCATGTTCATTTCTTTTTGAATATTGGTTAATAATTGTCTAATATTTATTACAATGATAAAAATTAAAATGATGCAAAGATATATCCAAGAACTGACGCTAAAAAATAAAGCAAAGTGATTGGCATTTTTCTCATTAATTCCAGATACAGAAGATAGAAGAGCTGGAACTATGTAAAAAAGTATCAGACATAGAAGAAATTGCCAAATGATTTTAAGGTAGGTACGCTTAATGAGTTGCTTGATTGTCAATTCTTTTTCCATTTGTATCCTCCTCCCCAAACGGTTTTGATGGGATCAATTTGATGAATCTTAAATTTTTGTCTAATTTGATAGATGTATTCAGTGATGGATCGTAGTTGTGCATCAGAGTCTATAGGATAAAGATAATTGTAAAGTTCTTCTATGCTAAATATTCGGTTTTCATTTTTTGCTAAAAGGTAAAGTAAATCAAACTCTCTCTTGGTCAATGAAATTCTCTTTGATTGATAATAAACTTCTTGACTATCTCGATAAAAAGTTATATTTGAATCCATCTCTTCTTTAGAGGCGTTGTGAGATCTTTCTTCCCTACGAAGATGCATTTGAATTCTTGCAATCAATTCCTTTATGCTGAATGGTTTTGTGATGTAATCATCGGCTCCGGCTTGTATTCCTTTTAGTAAATCTTCTTCAAAATCTTTAGCAGTTAGAAATAGGATTGGAGTAGTAATTTGTGAACGAATGGAACGACAGATTTCTAAACCAGAAATAGGCATCATGACGTCAAGTAAAATTAGATCGAATCCAGTAAAGTCACAGATATTAATCTCCTCAATATTTTTACGAGTTTCCACGTGAAAGTTGTTCGCTTTTAATGTATTCGCTATTAATCGTAAGATTTTTTCATCATCGTCAATGGCTAAAATTTTATACTTCATAGTTCCTCCAATTATATGAGCATATTATAGCAAATCTAGAATGTAATTTGTTGAAAATGAAAAAAATAATTATTCTGAGAATTTCCTGATTTTCTCCTGTTATACTTGCTCCAAGTGAAGGTGGAATTTCACTAAAAGTCAGAAAGGAAAAAGAATGAATGATAACAATTCAAAAGCTACATAAGGAATATAATAGTAAAATTGTCCTTCAAAACGTGTCTTTCAAAGCCAAGAAAGGTGAGATTACTGGATTGATTGGACCGAATGGATCTGGAAAATCAACTTTAATTAGAATTTTACTTGGTTTAGAAAATAGTCAAATGGGAATGGCGTTGATCGATGGAAAAAAATACTCTCAATTGGGAGATAATCCTTTTTGTATTGTTGGATCATTCCTAGATAGTTGTCAACCTTATCCAACTAGAACAGGATTTCAGCATCTTCGGTGGATTGGCTTGGCTTGTGGCGTTGACAAAAATAGGTGCAACGAATGTTTAGAGTTGGTGGGGTTAAGTGAAGCTAAAAATAAAAAAGTAAAAGACTATTCATTAGGAATGAAGCAACGTCTTGGTTTAGCAACAGCCTTATTAGCAAATCCTGACATCTTAATTTTAGATGAACCAATCAATGGACTAGATCCAGAAGGAATTCGCTGGGTACGTAATTTTTTACAATCTTTTGTCAATGAAGGTAAAACTGTATTAATGACAAGTCATTATATGAGTGAGTTAGAATTAACTGTAGATCATTTGGTTGGTATTTCTAATGGCAAAATTGTTATTGATGCTCCTACAAAAGATATTTTGAAACAGTTTGGCTCTTTTGAGGAAGCATATTTTAAAGCACTCGAAGGGAAAGAAGGTGAATAATATGTTGAAGCGTTCCTTTTTTAGTGACCTTTATAAATATAGTAGTTTACCAACTTTTAAAGTTACTTTTTTTCTTATTTTGGGAGTCAGCATATTTTTTACAATTCAAAATATCCAGGTGATAAATGCCTTAGTAGAAGGAAATGGACAAGCGGTTAACCTTGATCCATCTATGTTATCATCGAATCCAGTGTATACAGTCAGGGATGCTCTCTTATCTTCACCCTACCAAGCAAGTGTCATTTTCTTGCCAATTCTTGTTTCACTTGTTTATTCAACCCATTATCAATTTGGTGATGATTATTTTAGCCAGTTATTGATTCCTAACTGGAAAGTTCGTCTTACTGGGTTTATTGCAAGTTCGATTGTCCTATCGTTACTCTCTACTTTAATATTTTCTATAGTAAACGCTGTTATTTTATTCGTTTTTCTAGATTCAACTCTAAAGAATTTTTTAGAATTGACATTGTTTTTAGATGTCACGGTAAGAGTTATGATATTTGCAATCGTTCTTACTTTATTAGCTTTACTTTTCGTAATCGTAACGAAAAAATCAATGACTGCATTAATTGCAGACGTTTTATTATTGGTAATCACCTTATCAGGTATTCTAAGAGGAATTTCCTCTAAAATAGAAAATCTATTGCCTTTGATTGGAGCAAAGTCATTTGCATTTGGCCGAATCGAAGGGACTCAAACGAGCCAATTGTACGGGTTTACACTTATAGTAGTAGAAGGGATCTTGTTCTTGGTGTTCATAATGGTTGTAGAAATGATTCGAATGAGGAGGAAGAATGGCAAGAATATTATTTAGTCTTATCGTCAAAAAATATAGTTTAAAACCCGTAAAGTACCAGATAGCTATACAGTCACTTTTGATAGGTTTTGTGTGTCTCTTCTGTGTGTTACCAGTTTCAATCAATGATACTGTTGTACAATTATCTATAAAGCAAGCTCTTGTTTTTGCCTCAATGCTCTCTGTTAGTATAGGGTGTGTTAATGCATTTGTTGAGTTACAATCACACGAAACAAAACTAGTTTATTTGGTAAGTGGGAAAAGGATCTTAAGTTCAATTCGGATCCTGTTCGTAGAGTTATGTGATGTAGTACTACAATCAACCTTGTATTTCATTGTACTGCTTATATGGTTTCATTTTTTTAGTAGCGAAAATGGTGTCAGTTTAGAAATTTTCAGCTTCTATTTGATTGGCTCCATCCAATACTTTTTAATATCTTACTTCTTAAGTTATTTTTTCAAAAGTCCAATGGGGAGTTTAGCTATTTTGTTGCTATTTCCTATTTTGGTACAACCATTCATAGAAAGAGTAGTGGAACCATTGACTAGTTATCTATTTTATAATATTGTTGCGGATACCATATTAGGTAGTGCTTCCAATTTGCAACTCTGTATTTACGTTATTGGATTTGTATGTTCACTCGGTGCAACACTCTACTTCTTGGTAAGGAATCAA
This sequence comes from Streptococcus parasanguinis, assembly GCF_015557775.1. GTDB lineage: Bacteria > Bacillota > Bacilli > Lactobacillales > Streptococcaceae > Streptococcus > Streptococcus parasanguinis_AA. The sequence goes on from NZ_JADNOY010000005.1 coordinate 62,395, forward strand.
GAAGTTAAGTAGTAAATAAAAAGATACTGATGAGCAAACTTGCTACTTCTGTAAGTCATTGACGTTGATGTTTATTACGTATTGCATGGTTTTAGAATAAAAGACAAGACTTTCGAAGTAATTGCGAGAGTCTTGTTTAGTTTTTATGCTAATGAGTGTCCAATTAATTAGATTGTAATTCGCTCATGTACCAATTTAATGGATCGTTCTGTAACATGTTGTTTTCTCTCTTCATTCCTCATCTCAGAGAATTCTGGTGATTTATGGTAAAATAAGGTCTATATATGTGAGGACAAAGAGATGATTAATCGAGTAATAGACAACAAATTTAAACTAGTATCCAAATACCAACCGTCTGGGGACCAACCGCAGGCCATTGAACAGTTGGTGGATAACATAGAAGGTGGCGAAAAGGCCCAAATCTTGATGGGGGCAACTGGTACGGGGAAGACCTATACCATGAGCCAGGTCATTGCCCAGGTCAATAAACCGACCCTGGTCATCGCCCACAATAAAACGCTAGCAGGTCAGCTCTATGGGGAGTTTAAGGAATTTTTCCCTGAAAATGCGGTTGAGTATTTCGTCTCTTACTACGATTACTACCAGCCAGAAGCCTATGTGCCATCGAGCGATACCTATATCGAAAAAGATAGTTCGGTCAATGATGAGATTGACAAGCTTCGTCACTCCGCAACCTCAGCTTTGTTGGAGCGTAACGATGTCATCGTTGTAGCTTCCGTCTCTTGTATTTATGGTTTGGGTTCGCCGAAGGAATATGCCGATAGCGTGGTGAGTCTGCGTCCAGGTCTGGAGATTTCTCGTGATAAACTGCTCAATGACCTGGTGGATATCCAGTTTGAGCGCAATGATATCGACTTTCAACGGGGGAAATTCCGTGTTCGTGGAGATGTGGTCGAGATTTTCCCAGCTTCGCGTGATGAACATGCCTTCCGAGTGGAGTTTTTCGGGGACGAGATTGAGCGGATTCGGGAGATTGAAGCTTTGACAGGCCAAGTTCTGGGAGATGTGGACCACTTGGCCATTTTCCCAGCTACTCACTTCGTGACCAATGATGACCATATGGAAGTGGCCATTGCCAAGATTCAGGCGGAACTAGAAGAGCAGTTGAAAGTCTTTGAAAAAGAAGGCAAGCTCTTAGAAGCCCAACGTCTAAAACAACGGACCGAGTATGATATTGAAATGCTACGGGAGATGGGCTACACCAATGGCGTCGAAAACTACTCCCGTCACATGGATGGCCGGAGTGAAGGAGAGCCTCCCTACACCCTTCTTGACTTCTTCCCAGAAGATTTTCTCATTATGATCGATGAAAGTCACATGACCATGGGACAGATCAAGGGCATGTACAATGGGGACCGCTCGCGCAAGGAGATGTTGGTCAACTATGGCTTCCGTTTGCCATCTGCCTTGGATAACCGGCCACTGCGTCGTGAGGAGTTTGAAAGCCATGTCCACCAGATTGTCTATGTGTCTGCGACACCGGGTGACTATGAGATGGAACAAACCGATACTGTCATCGAGCAGATCATTCGTCCGACAGGTCTACTCGATCCTGAGGTGGAAGTGCGTCCGACCATGGGACAAATGGACGATCTCTTGGGTGAAATCAATGCGCGTGTAGAACGTGGAGAGCGGACCTTTGTCACCACCTTGACCAAGAAGATGGCAGAAGACTTGACCGACTACTTCAAAGAAATGGGTGTTAGGGTCAAATACATGCACTCAGACATTAAGACTTTGGAGCGGACGGAGATTATCCGTGATTTGCGTTTGGGCGTTTTTGATGTCTTGGTCGGAATCAACCTTCTTCGGGAAGGGATTGACGTACCAGAAGTTAGTCTAGTTGCCATTCTCGATGCGGACAAGGAAGGTTTCCTTCGTAACGAGCGTGGGCTTATCCAGACTATTGGACGGGCAGCCCGTAATAGTGAGGGTCACGTGATCATGTATGCGGACACCATGACCCAGTCTATGCAAAAAGCCATCGATGAAACAGCCCGTCGTCGGAAAATCCAGATGGCTTATAATGAAGAGCATGGCATTGTACCACAAACCATCAAGAAGGAAATCCGTGACCTCATTTCTGTTACCAAGGCTGTGGCCAAGGAAGAGGACAAGGAAGTGGATATCACCAGTCTCAACCGCCAAGAGCGCAAGGAACTGGTCAAGAAACTGCAAGGTCAAATGCAAGAAGCCGTCGAAGTGCTTGACTTTGAACTAGCAGCCCAAATCCGAGATATGATGTTGGAAGTCAAGGCTTTGGATTAGATAGGATAAAGCGAATGAAGATTATCATTAAAACAATGGAAACTCCTGAAGAGATAGAAGGAAAATCTCTCGTTCATTGGCAAACGTGGAGAGAGGCTTATGACGATCTTTTACCCGCGGAATTTCAGGAGACGATGACATTAGATAGATGTCGTTTCTTTAGTCAACAGTATCCAGAAAATACCTTGATTGCGATGGATGGAAAGAAGGTCGTTGGGTTTATCAGCTATGGAAATTTTCGTGATGAGGCCATTCAAGCTGGTGAAATCATTGCCTTATATGTTTTAAAAGATTACTATGGAAAAGGTGTGAGTGAACAGTTAATGCATGCTGCATTTGTTGCTCTTGATCAATTCTCTGAAATTTATTTATGGGTATTGAAAGATAATAAGCGAGCCATTGCTTTCTATCAAAAAATGGGTTTTACTTTTGATGACCAAGAACAAATACTTAAACTTGGAAAACCTGTTAAGGAATTGCGGATGATATGTTCTTCAAATAAAAATTCCTAAAGGACCTATCTATCAATCTTTGAACCATTATCAATTAATCAAGTAAAAATATAAAAGAGATAGAATGAACCAAAGAGATGAAGGAGAAGACGAATGAAGATTCTAGTCATCAATGGGCATCCGGATAAGGAAAGTTACTGTCAGGCTATTTTTCAAACCATTGTAGAAAATATTGACCCAGGTCGCCATGAACTTAAAGTGATCAGTCTCAATGATGAGGACTTTGATCCGGTTCTTCGCTATGGCTATCGAAAGCGGATGGAGGAAGATCCCTTTATCCTTCGTTCTCAAGAATGGATCCAGTGGGCGGATCACCTGATCTTTGTCTATCCCATCTGGTGGAGTAGTATGCCGAGCCTTCTGAAAGGTTGGATTGACCGGGTCTTTACGCCGGGGATTGCCTACTCGGCTAATGATAAGGGAAGTTTTATCTGGAATTACCTCAGAGGCAAGCAATTCAAGAAGTTACTCAAAGGGAAAACGGCCAGTATTTATGCGACTTCCATGGCGCCAACTTGGTGGTACAAGATCTTTTCAGGCCCTCTCAACATTCCTGATAGTTATGGTATCTCTGTTTTGAAAAATGCCGTCTTGAACCACTGTGGGATTAAAACCAAGCGCGTCTGTATCTTGGGAGAAGTCGGCCGGGATGTGAATACCGCTAGCATGCGGGAACAGCATCTCCAAAAGGTAGCAGCAGAAGTGAAGAAACTCTGATCCTGTCCTTGTCTTTGTTGGACATTTCTAGGCAAGTGGTTGTATTCTTAATGGATGTTGGATAAAATAGAATTAAAATCCATGGGAAATAGGGGAAATAAATATGTTGCTGTTTATGTATATAATCTATGTCATCTATTTCATTTCAAAACTGAAAAAAGAAGATAAAAGGGTCTCTCTTTTTACGAAGATTGTTGTTTATGGTTTATTGGTTTTATCATTGATTAAGATCTATTTCGGCATAGTGGCATTTATATTTTCCCCTTTACCACTAATTGGTTCAATAGTTTCTTTAGCTCTTGGTGGTATGAGATTGGTTCTTAAAATAGTTATAGCACTTAGCTTACTTTTATTATCGCTAAGTCTATTCTTAGACAGCAAAAAAAGTGATCCGGATGCGCCCCTTATAGAACATTGGCTCCGGTTAGGTTATCATATTCTGTTGATGTTACTTTAGGAGATCCAGCTTAAACCAATTACTAAGAAAGGGAGATCAACATGAGAAAGTATCGGAACCTGTTTCGGATCTTATATCTGATTTTGTTGCTTTTTGTTTTTGCTAACTTCCTTTTGGACTTCTATGGTTATGTCTTTACGCCGCTCCTCTGGAATCCCTGGTTGTATCTAGGAGCTGTGACTATTCTATGTCACATCTGGTATCGCTTCTATCGAAAACATGCACCAAATTGGAAGAATCTTGTAAGTGTTCTTTTGAGTCTCTTTGCTAGCCTGATCCTAGTATTTTTCATTGAGTTGTTCTTTAGCTTCGATGGCCACGGTTCGGTAACGATTCACTCGGAATATTATTTAAAAGAGAAGTCAATTGTCTTTCAGAGAGGTTCTCTTTTGGATGCCTATGATGAATACCATGAGCTGGTAAATCCCTTTGTGATGAAAAAAGAGATAAAGAAAAAAGTTTATATTGATTAATTGTCAATATCATAGAAAGGAAATATATGTCACGCGCAACATCTACTGTTTTAACAAACCTATGTCTGATTGAAGACACTTTAACGAATAAAGTAGTCCTCCAATACCGCTCACCTGAAAAGACTCACTGGGCTGGCCATGCTTTTCCAGGTGGCCATATCGAAGAAGGAGAAAGCCTTGTAGAATCCGTCATTCGTGAAGTCTACGAAGAGACAGGACTGACAATTGCAGATCCAAAACTGGTCGCAGTCAAAGACTGGGAGCCAGATGAGGGAGGCCGCTATATTGTCTTTTGCTACAAAGCGACAGAATTTACAGGCCAGCTCAGATCATCTGAAGAAGGAGAAGTTTCTTGGGTTGAGAAAGACCACTTAGAAAAGTTGGACTTGTCCTACGACATGCTTCCTCTGCTGGAAGTGATGGAAGACCCGGATTTGTCCGAGTACTATTACCGCAAACGGACAGACGATGGCTGGGAAAAATTAAGATTTTAAGTAAAGGGACTAGAGGTATCTAGTTCTTTTTTTCTCTTCAAAGATAAAATGTTGCTTAAAACATTGAGAATGTTCCATTCGTGCTTGAATCTGCTTTTAAAAAGTACTATAGTATAAGCATAAAATACAATTGTAATCTTTCATACTGTGAATAGAAAGAAGGCAAGATATGAAATTACAATTTAGAATCCTTATAGGAATTTGCTTCTTGATCGGTGCCTTAGTCTTTGCCTTTCAAAAGGAATGGTTATACGCTTTGCTGTTGCTTTTAGTTGGGGCTTCTTACCTTTATAAAGGAGTGGGTCGATGAAGACTGAGTGTTTAAACATCAAGGGGCTAAATGTTTGGTATAAAAAAGACAAGCCCATTATAAAAGACGTGAATTTGCTTGTACCCAATCATTCTGTAGTCGGGTTGATTGGTCGAAATGGAGCTGGGAAGACAACCTTGCTAAAAGCTTTAAGTAGTGTCTTTGATCATCGGCAGTATGCAGTTGAGACTGTTACCATAGAAGACAAGGGGACCTCTTTTCATACGAATTTCTATAAGAGCCGTACCTATACAGTTTTTACTGAAAACAACAGTTTTTTAAACTGGGATTTTGTTCACTATTTTAATTTTGTCTGTCGTTTGTATCATCGAAAGAGAGATGAAAAGGTATTGCAGGACTTGATTTCAGGCTTTCATTTTGAAGAATTTCTCAACACCGATATCGGTAGTTTGTCAACGGGAAATAAGAAGAAAGTCTTCTTGATCACAGCTTTTTATCTCAAACCTCCCCTCCTTATTTTGGATGAACCATTTGATGGCCTAGATTTTGATGCGACAGAATTTCTATATGGTTTACTATTACAGTATAAAGAAGAAGGCTCTATTCTGATGAGTTCGCATATCGCAGAGAGTATCGTTCGGGTTTGTGATACAGCTTATTCTATTGAAGATGGTCACCTAGACGCGATCGAATCAAATTTAGAAGATTGGTTTCGGAACGTCAATCGTCAGAGGGGGTAGAGCATGCTACTAGCAATTTTTAGAGATTTGGTATCCAAAAATCGGCTCTTCTTGTTCTTGACTTCCTTAGCCTTTGCTCTTTATTACCATCTTGTTGGGGCAAAATTCTCTACGAGCTTTCAAGTCTTGCTGATCAGTACGGCTATTGTTACTGCTCTATCAACTTTTCAATTGCTCTATTCCTACTTTTCGATGGACAGGGTCCAGGCCTACTACCAACTTCCTTTGTCTCTCAATCATTTCAAAGGGTCTTTTCTTGCGGTAACCTTTCTTCTCAATTTACTAGAGCGCGTGCTGTTATTGATCCTCTTTTTAGGAGTCAGGTTAGATCTGCTACAATCCTTTAAGCTCGTCCTCCTTTCCTTACTGGTGGTATTGAGTGTGTTTTATATCTTTATCCAGTTCAATACCAGGACTAGTTTTCTAGGAGGAGTGCTCATTTTTGTAACGACTGTTCTTTCAGTATCTTCTTTATGGGTCCAACAAGTGTCCTATATGATCTTACTTTCAGCCCTCGTTGCTATCTTTATTTTTAAAAATGAGGACTTGATCGCGATTTCAAAACATGATCAGTTGCTCGTCGCAAAGAGAAGAAGTGGCAATTATTTTTGGATTTCCTTGTTTCAAGAGCGTTATTTTTCCATCAATTTTGTATTTACTCTCATTTTCCTCTTTCTCATTTTGATACAGGATTATGATGCTCCATTAAAAATCATCATCCTGTTAACAATTGCTTCTGTCAATACGCCATTAACCACCCTCATTTCCGCTGATAAAGATTTGATCGATCATGTCAAGTCCCTACCTAAGAGTCGGTTCTTTTACTTGATGTATTACCGTGTATTGCTGACCTATTTCCTATCTGTGAATCTATTTGTTGCTCTTTTATTAAAAATGGTGGTCATGCCTGACTTTGGGATCCTATTTTTACTAGGAGTGATGATTCTAGCAGTAGTGGAAGCTGTTTTGCACTTACTGATTGAAATCTATTTCCCTTTAAGAAAATGGAATTTAAAGAGAGAATGTTGGAAGCACCCAAGAAAATATATTGTGCCTAGTATCGTCTTCTTACTCAGTTGGAGTCTCCTTTTCTGCTTCTAAGGAATTGCCCCTTCGCTTGTATCTACTCCTTAATTGTAGTATGATAGAGGAGTTGAAAAGATGCTAGAAAAGGTGGCAAGTATATGAAAGATTTTCACTTTGATGCAATTGCTGCATTTGAAAATTATGAAATCGAAAAGATGAGAGATGGCCATGTAGTGGTGACAACCAAGGTCGTAGAATCATCGCTCAATTATTATGGAAATGCGCATGGAGGCTATCTCTTTACCCTGTGTGACCAAGTCAGTGGTTTGGTCGTGGTTTCTCAAGGTGTCGATGGGGTGACCTTGCAATCCTCAATCAATTACTTGAAAGCAGGGCGTCTGGGTGATGTCCTGACCATCCATGGCGAATGTGTCCACAGTGGACGGACGACTCGAGTTGTGGATGTTGATATTACCAATCAAGATGGGGCCAATGTCTGCAAGGCAACCTTTACGATGTTTGTTACGGGAGTGAGAGATGAGTCCGCACAAGTACGCATTTAAAAACTATATTTTTGATTTTTATGGAACCTTAGTCGACATCGAAACCGATGAGTCGAGTCCCATTTTATGGGATACCATGGCCCAGATCTACCAATCCTATGGGACTAACTACACAGGAGAAGGTTTGCGCCTGCGCTATAAAGAGTTGGTGCAACAAGCCGAAGCAGAAATCGCCAAGGAAAAACAAGTTGCCTACCCAGAGATTGATCTGACGGTCATCTTTGTACAATTGTATTTAGAAGGTCATCCAAGTGGGAATAGCGTTGCCCACCTCAAAGAGTGGGGACGTTTGATTGCGCGGACTTTCCGTGTCCTTTCTCGCAAGCGATTGGAGCTTTATCCTCATACGAAAGAAGTATTAGAGGATATGAAAGCTGCAGGTTGCCGAATCTTCCTCTTATCCAATGCCCAAGCAGATTTTACCAATCCTGAGATTGATTTAGTAGGCTTGAGAGAACTTTTCCATGCCATTTACTTGTCATCAGATGCAGGTATTCGCAAACCTCAGCCAGAGTTCCTCTTGGAAGTCATCAAAGAACACCAGTTGAACCCTGAGAAAACGGTTATAGTGGGGAATGACTTTACAACAGATGTTGCTGTGGCCCAAAGTATCGGCATGGAGAGTATCTTGATCAATACCTTCCCATACTCTGATACTGAACTGCGCGAGAAGAATCAAGCAGGCGTGCGCGTGATTCGAGATATTCAAGAATTGCAGGAAGATTGAAAAATATGATCTATGTAGGGAGGCCAAGTCGCCTCCTTTTTTCTTGAAAATGCTACAGTCGAGCAGGATTTGTCAAATTTTCGCTTTCATGGTATACTATGAAAGTTAATTTGAATAAGGAGATAAAAATGAATAACTTACCAAACTGTCCAAAATGTAACTCTGAATACGTCTATGAAGATGGAGCGCTCTTGGTATGCCCAGAGTGTGCGTATGAATGGAACCCAGCTGAGGTCGAAGAAGAAGAGGGTGTCGTAGCGATTGACGCCAACGGAAACAAATTGGCTGATGGCGATACAGTGACATTGATCAAAGATTTAAAAGTCAAGGGTGCACCGAAAGATTTGAAACAAGGTACGCGCGTGAAAAACATCCGTATCGTGGAAGGAGACCACAACATCGATTGTAAGATTGATGGCTTTGGTGCAATGAAACTCAAATCAGAATTTGTGAAGAAAATCTAAAGATGAGAATAAGGGCCTAGCCCCTTTTCTTTCAGGAGAATACTATGAAATTCAAACTATTATTTAGCTATCGTTTTCTATTGTTTATTTTGAGTGTACTTGGCGTTTATCTGCAACTGACCAAGCATGGTGGCTTTGGCATGATGCTCTATTACACCATTTTATCTAACATGTTGGTCATGTTCTTTATGGGAGACATGGTTTGGCGCATGCTTCGAGGGCGTTCGACCCAGACTCAGGGCTACCTTCGCATGAAAGGCGCAGTTACCATGTCCATTATGATCACTTGTGTCATCTACCACTTTATGTTGGCGCCTCTTGCGACACCAGAGAAGTTTTATCGTTTGGAAAACTTCCTTTGTCATTACATCGTTCCTTTGATGTTCTTCTTTGATACTCTAGTGATTGATAAAGCCAAGCAATACCGTAAGTTCGATCCCTTCCTTTGGACCTCGATTCCACTGGCTTACATGCTCTTTGCCCTTCTCAATGGGTTGGTCTTGAAGTGGCCGATTCCAGGTGCAAAAGATAGTCCCTTTGCCTATTTCTTTATCAATGTTAATAAATACGGCTGGGCCTTTGTGGGCAAATGGGTGGTGATCATTTTTATCGCTTACCTCTTAGCTGGCTATGTGCTCTATGGGATGAAAAATATCAAGCGGAAATCGGCTGCTTCTTAGTAAAAACCGAACATTATTCGGACGTAAAGTCATGTTTTTAAATTTTTTTGAAAAATGTTGAGTTTTTTCTTGCATGTCGTTTGAAACTGTGATATAGTTATCTCAATTAAATAAATCCTTTAATCCTGTCCCGTGAGGCAGGCAAGGAGACTGTGAAAAACAATGGCTAGGACCATAGGGCGAGACTCTATCCTCTTAGACCATTCATTTGCTGAACCTCCTTGAAAAAGGAGGTTTTTCTTTTACAATTAAGGAGGACTGAATGAAAACCAAAGAAGTCGTTGATGATTTGACGATGAAACGGGCCATTACCCGGATCACCTACGAAATCATTGAACGAAACAAAGATTTGAGCCAGATTGTGCTGGTGGGGATCAAGACGCGTGGTGTTTACATCGCTCGCCGGATCCAAGAACGCCTCTCTCAGCTGGAACAAATCGATGTCCCTGTAGCAGAACTAGATACCAAGCCTTTCCGAGATGACATGAAGGCGACTGAGGATACAACGGTCTTACCAGTTGATATCGCTCATAGAGAAGTCATTTTGATCGATGATGTCCTCTATACAGGTCGCACGATACGCGCTGCCATTGACAATTTGGTCAGTCACGGTCGTCCTGCTCGAGTGAGTCTTGCGGTTCTAGTCGACCGTGGGCATCGGGAGTTGCCGATTCGTCCGGACTTTGTTGGGAAAAATATCCCGACAAGTAAGTCAGAGGAAATCATTGTCGAGATGGTGGAGCTAGACGGTCAAGACCGCGTCCTCATCAGAGAAGCTTAAATAAATTGTAAACTATTTGCATTCACATTATAAAAGGAGAATCAACATGTCTGAAAATCAAATCGCTCTTAAAAACCTTGTCTCAATGGAAACTCTTACCAATGAAGAAGTAATGGCATTGATCAAACGTGGGATTGAGTTCAAAAACGGAGCTAAAGCATCCTACGAAGACCAACACATCATCTCAAACCTTTTCTTTGAACCTTCAACTCGTACCCACAAAGCCTTTGAAGTGGCAGAGTTGAAATTGGGATGTGATCTCCTTGACTTTGATGTGAAGACAAGCTCTGTGAACAAAGGGGAAACACTTTACGATACCATCTTGACCATGTCAGCTCTTGGAGTAGATGTCTGTGTCATCCGTCATCCTGAAGTGGACTACTACAAAGAATTGGTTGAAAGCCCAACGATCACAGCCTCTATCGTCAATGGTGGAGACGGTTCAGGTCAACACCCAAGCCAAAGCTTGCTTGATTTGATGACCATTTACCAAGAATTCGGTCACTTTGATGGCTTGAAAGTTTGTATCGCTGGGGACTTGGATCATTCACGTGTGGCAAAATCAAATATGCAAATCTTGAAACGTTTGGGAGCAACCCTCTACTTTGCAGGTCCAGACGAATGGAGAAGTGCGGAATTTGAAGACTATGGAACCTTCGTCACTATCGATGAAGTCATTGAAGAAGTAGATGTGATGATGTTCTTGCGTGTGCAACACGAACGTCATGATTACGAATCACTCTTCTCTAAAGAAAACTACCACCGTCTTCACGGTTTGACACAAGAACGTTATGACCGTATGAAAGATACTGCGATCTTGATGCACCCAGCACCAGTCAACCGTGACGTTGAAATTGCGGACCACTTGGTAGAAGCACCAAAATCACGTATCGTAGAACAAATGACAAATGGTGTCTTTGTCCGTATGGCCATCATTGAAGCCGTCCTTAAAGGTCGCGGAGCAAAATAAGATAACTGACAATTTATTGAAAGGAAAGAAAGAGGACAGAGTAGAGAGCTACATGGAATCTGACTTTCCTTTTTTTGAGGAACTATGATAAAATTGGATTAGTGTAAAAGAAGGGAGGGGTTCGATGAAACGATTATTGGTCCTAGAGGATGGGACTGTATTTGAAGGAGAAGCCTTTGGTGCAGACCTATATGTGACTGGTGAGTTGGTCTTTACCACAGCCATGACAGGTTATCAAGAATTGCTAACGGATCAGGCTTTTAGTGGCCAGATTCTCTCCTTTACCTTCCCGGTTATTGGCGCAGCAGGGATCAATCGGGATGATTCTGAATCCATTACACCCACTTGTCTGGCAGTAGTGGTTCAGCATCTGGTGGAGATGCCGAGCAATTGGCGGCAGCAGATGACCTTGGATGAATTCTTGAAGCGAAAAAAAATCCCTGGTATTGTAGGGATTGATACCCGCCAGGTGGCAAAAATTGTCCGCAAGTATGGACGGATGAAGGCAACTGTTATTAACAAGGGGGATTCGATCGAGCATATCTTGGATCAGTTGCGAGCGACAGTCCTTCCAAAAGACCAAGTGCGTCAAGTCTCGACAAAAACAGCCTATGCTGTACCTGGTTTTGGAAAGAGCATTGCCTTGATTGATCTAGGGGTCAAGCACTCTGTCTTACGCCAGCTGAGCCAAAGGGATTGTAATGTGACAGTTTATCCCTATGATATCTCTTATGATGAACTGATGGAGCAGCAACCAGATGGGGTTATTTTATCCAGTGGGCCAGGCGATCCCCATCAGGTGAAAAAACTCTGCCGCTTGATCAAAAAGCTCAATGGTCAGATTCCGATCTGGGGTATGGGCTTGGGAGCTCAGTTGTTGGCACAAGCTTACGGCGCTGAGCTGGCCCCTATGGAAGTCGGACATTTCGGCTTGAACATACCTGTGCGTGAAATTGCGACAGGAAAAATCGAGATAACTAGTCAAAATCACTTGTATAGTATAGCGAGGGACAGTCTGCCCCATGATTTATTGGTCACACATGAAAATGTCAATGACCATAGTATTGAAGCTTTTCGTCATCGTTACCAACCAATTTTAGGGGTTCAATTCCAAGTAGATGCTAGCCCAGGTCCAAGAGAAAATCTCTATTTTTACGATGAATTTTTAGAGGTGATTGATGCCAAAATTCACGAAAGTAGAAGGGAGAAGGAATGATGAAACAAAACCAGAAATTGCTTCTCCTGTGTGGAGATTCTTATCAGGATATTAGCCTTTTGGCTGCGGTAAATGAAGCACAAAAACTCAATGTCAAGGATGGGAATGCTCTTGTCCTTTACTTGGGCGAGGAAAATGCTATCACACAGGAAGTTGGAGAACAGGTTGTAGTCAGTAAGCTCAAGCTGGATGCTTTTAGGACGACTCTTCTTTCTTATACTGGATCTCGCTTGCTCTTAGCCTTTGCGGACAAACAGATTTTGAACCTCTTGTTTCGTTTGGAAGAAACTGGATTTTTCAAAGACGCATCGATTAGGATTATCGGACCGAGCCTCCAACGCTACCGGACCTTTTATCAGCAGGCGGATCAACGACGCCTCTTTCAAGAGTTGGGCTATCAGGTACCCGCTTCCGCACTGGTTGGTTCTGTTCGAGAAGCCATTGAGTTTTCTGAAGGCATTCAATTTCCCATTATGATCTGGCCGGTAGCGAGCAAGCAAGGTCAGGGTCGAAAGATTGCCCATAACCTAGATGACTTGTGTGAAGCTGTGGAAACGGGACTTGCCGTCTCTCCAAGTCAGCAGTGTTTGCTAGAATTTTCGACCTATGGCTTTAAGGAACTGGATTTTGTGGTCATGCGGGATCGCGAAGACAATCATTACTTGGCGGCCTCTATTGAAAGCATTGATCCTGTCGGGATCCACTCTAGTGACTCTTATCAATTTATGCCAGCGGTCACCCTGACTGACCGGGAGTTTCAAAATCTTCGAGAAGCAGCAATCCACATCAGTCGCTATTTGAAACTGACAGGAGCTATTTCCATCAAGTTTGCATTGGATCCGACCAGCTATGCTTTTTATATCCTAGAAGTTAATCCATTTGCTTCAGATAGTATCTCGATGGCCTCTATGGGCTTGGGCTATTCCTTGTTTGAGCAAGGAGTACAGCTACAATTAGGGCGATCTCTCGAGCATTTGCCTCATCCCCTATTAAAAGATCTAAAGGCCGTTTACGAACCGAGTTTGGACTATATCTTCTTTAAGATTCCGATTTTTTCTGATGCTGCTAAAAATGCCCGCCTCAATACCCAAATTCACTCTTATGGGGCAGTTTATGGGTTTGGGAAGAGAATCGATGAAGCTTATCAACAAGCTCTAGAAACCATTAAAGATAAGTACTTGCTGACCGTTTTTCCTGAAGAAATGAGCGATGATGAATTAATCCAGAAAATTGCTCGTCATATGCCCCACCGGCTCTTCTATATCTTAGAAGCTTTGAAACGTGGTTTTGAGTTTGAGGAACTCTTGGATTTGAGTAAATTAGCACCTGTCTATTTGCAGGTCCTAGCCAATCTTGTAGCAATGGAAAAAGAAGCAGAAGTTGCAACCGGTCCAGCCTTCCTTCCGGTTGAGCCATCAGCTGGCTTATATGAGGTCAAAGCGGGCGCATCCTATTATCTGACCCAAAACGGAACCAATGAATCATTGGGTTTGGACGCTGCTTGTGTCTTGGTGGATGATCTAGAAATCTGCGATGAGCGTTTTTACCAAAAGGTGAGAAAGCAGGTGAAAGAGCTGAAAGAAAAAGGACAACAGGTGATCTTACTCACGAATCGTCCTTTTACAGAATCTTTGGCAGATAAAGTCTATTATCTTTCTATCAATGAGACAAGCCTTCGCCTGATTCAGACCATTGATCAGGTCAAAGAAATTGTCAAGCTTTCTAATCTACAATAAAGGATCCGGACAATCAATCCGAATCCTTTTTGTTTCTTATTTTTTGGTCAAAATACCGATAATGGTATCAACTGCGCGTTCCATGGTTTGGAGGCTTACGTATTCAAAGCGACCATGCATATTTTCACCACCGGCAAAGATATTTGGTGTTGGAATCCCCATAAAGGAAATTTTAGATCCATCTGTACCACCGCGAATAGGTTCAATGATTGGAGTGATTCCAAGATCTTCCATGACTTCCTTAGCAAGGGTGATTGGTGTCATATCTTTTTCAATCACTTGCTTCATGTTGTAATACTGATCTTTGAGGGTGAGGAGAACGCGTTCGCTACCGAGCTCCGCATTCATCTGATCGGCAATAGATTTCATAAGGTCTTTGCGTTTCTCAAAGCTTTCAGTTTCAAAGTCCCGAATGATGTAGCTGGCACTTGCTTCCTCGACAGTTCCATCAATATTCATCAAGTGGTAGAAGCCTTCATAACCTTCGGTTAATTCTGGACGTGCTCCTTCAGGGAGTTTGTTATGGAAATCAATGGCCAATTGAAGAGCGTTGATCATTTGAACTTTGGCAGTACCTGGGTGGACATTGCGTCCTTTGAAGGTAATTTCAGCCCCAGCTGCTGAAAAGGTTTCGTATTGAAGCTCTCCAAGAGGACCACCATCGACAGTATAGGCAAAGTCTACGTCAAAATCCTCTGCATCAAATTGATCTGCGCCGACTCCAATTTCTTCATCTGGACCAAAGCCGACACGGATTTCTCCATGTTTGATTTCAGGATGAGCTGTCAGGTATTCAATAGCTGTCATGATTTCAGCGATACCTGACTTATCGTCTGCCCCCAGAAGAGTAGTACCATCCGTTGTGATCAAGGTTTGTCCCTTGTAGTTGTTCAAATGAGCAAAATCCGCTGGATCGAGTGTGAAACCAGAGTCACCAAGGGCAATGACACCCCCATCATAATTCTCAACGATTTGTGGATTGACATTTTCGGCATTGAAGTCAGCGGTATCCATGTGAGAGATAAATCCAATCTTGCGTGTAAAGCTTGGATCATTAGCTGGAAGTGTCCCAATAGCATAGCCGTTTGGCAAATAGTAGACGTTTTGAAGACCCACGCGTTTCATTTCAGGGATCAAGACGTTTGTTGCAAAATCAACTTGTGATTGGGTACTTGGAGTGGTTGTAGAATTTTCGTCTGAACGTGTGTTAACCTTTACATAGGTAATAAAACGGTCCAACAAATTTGGGTATTTCATGATCATTCTCCTTTTTCAGTTTCAATTAATTTGTGAATAGCATGGGCCACGCCATCCTCATCATTAGTCAGGGTGATGAAGTCAGCGATTTCCTTGACAGCAGCATTACCATTTCCCATAGCGACGCTGTAACCAGCAAAACGTAGCATTTCAAGGTCATTATTGGCATCTCCAAGAGCCATGACCTGGTCTCTGCTATAGCCTAATGTTTGGCTTAATGCTTGAAGAGCAGAAGCCTTGCTCGCTCCTTTTGGAAGGATTTCAAATAAGATATCCTGTGAACGTACAGTGTTAAAATCGGCCTCTAATACAGCCTCGTTCTGAGCTTGGAAGTCATCGATAGCAGAAGGATCTCCTACATACATGGCTTGAAAAATAGGAACAAGGTTGGGCAGATCTTCTTCTGAGACAGGTGTCGGTTTACTATTAACAATACCCGCATCCATCGTGACAAGTTCACTGGCTTCAGGTGCAACCACTAGGTAGTGATCCATATCAAATAAGGTTAGCTGGACGTCTGTATCTTCCGTCAAAACTTGCAACCGGTGCATGTCCTCAAGGATCAATTCTTCCTTGCCAATGATTTCCCAATTCTGAGTCGACAAGGTTGTACACCCGTTATTGATAATCATATAGTAGTTGCCATCAGGGAGTCCAATCTCTTCAAAGATGGGCCGTACCCCTGCTAAGGGGCGCCCCGTACAGATCACAATGTCATAGCCGGCTTCATGGGCTCGGTGAAGAGCTTCAATATTGCCTTTAGATAGAGTCTTATCCTCATGCAAAAGAGTTCCGTCCAAGTCAATCGCAATTAATTTAATCATTTGATTTCCTCCAAATCAAGAGGAACAAAGCCATCAATCACTTTTCCAATCACCCCAGGTTCCTCATCTAGTGGAATGATTTGATCACTATATTTCTTATTGAGGGAAACCAGTCGAATACCGTTGGCCTCACGAAATACCCGTTTGATCAACGTTTGTCCATCAAAATCAATGGCATAAATAGCCCCTGCCTGATCATAATAGGTTTGCTTGATTAACACAACAGCCCCTTTTTCGTATTTAGGCTCGAGGGAATCTGTATGAATCCAAAAAGCCAAATCGTAAGGAATCTTTTGATCAAACCAGACGATATCAGCTTGCTTCTTATTTTGGTAAGCTGCAAAAGAATCATAGACAGAATAAGAGTGGTATTGCTTTTCAATCTTCTGTCTTTCTTTTTGATGGGTCAAGAGACTTTTTCCATAAGAGAGAAGATTTTCTTGATTTCCTTCATCGAGCTGTTTATATAATCGTTCAATCTCTGAATCAATGACCACAAAATCATTGCGCAATCGAGGGTCAATATCAGCAACTGCTACCTGGAAAAAGGCTGCAATCTTCTCTAAATTTTCGGGAACGGGAAGAGAAGTTCCTTTTACATATCCAGTCAAGGTACTTGCAGGAATTCCAGTAATACGAGATAATTCGATCTGCTTTTTTCCTTGTTCTTTCAGTAATTCTCTGATCTTTTCCGATATAATCCGTAATGCCTCTTTGTCTTGAGGGCTTGCTTTTCCACGACCTCTGGCCAACGTACTCACCTCCTTGTATTTACCCTTACTATTATAATGAATTAAATCGAAAAAGTAAATAGAAATCCCTGAGAAATGCGAAAAAAGATGAATTTGATCTAAATCGGATTTTCTTTCTAAATTTTATCAGATATTCCTTTACTTTTTGAGGAAAAAGGTCTAAGATTATACCAAAGAGTTCATGGAGGTGGAGCTATGATTCGTACTGTTCAAGTCAAAGATGCAGGTCAAATTAGAGATTTATGTCACCAAGCATTGGGGTATGATTCAACCCTTGAGAAAGTGGCAGCTCAGATCGATAAATTTAATTCGCCAGATTCGGATCATTTTTGCTTTGTTTATGAAGAGGACCAAACAGGAAATATTCTTGGTTATGTGGAAGCGGAAGTCTATGAAAGCCTCTATAGTGATGCTGGTTTAAATATTTTGGGTCTTGCGGTTTTTCCATCTGCACAAGGACGTGGGATCGGTCGCCAATTGATGGAGCGAGTTGAAGAACTTGCCAAAAGCAAGCATTATGCTTTTATCCGTTTAAATTCTGCATCTCATCGAAAAGAAGCTCATCACTTTTACGAACGAATAGGATATGAGGGAAACAAAACGCAGAAGCGATTTTTGAAAATAATGAATTAAGATAGGCAAAGGCCTATCTTTTTTGTTATAATGAAGAGTACGATTAAATTTACTAGGAAGATGATTATGCCAAATTTTGAAGAATTAAAAAAACGACAAGAGAAGATTCGGAACTTCTCGATCATCGCCCATATTGACCATGGAAAGTCAACCTTGGCCGATCGAATCTTAGAAAAAACCGAAACCGTGTCTAGTCGGGAGATGCAAGCCCAACTCCTAGATAGCATGGACCTGGAACGGGAACGTGGGATTACCATCAAGCTTAATGCCATCGAGTTGAACTACACGGCTAAAGATGGGGAAACCTATATCTTCCACTTGATTGACACACCAGGACATGTGGACTTTACCTATGAGGTTTCGCGGTCGCTCGCTGCCTGTGAGGGGGCCATTCTCGTAGTAGATGCCGCTCAAGGGATTGAAGCTCAGACACTAGCCAATGTCTACCTTGCTTTGGACAATGATTTAGAAATCCTGCCAGTTATCAATAAAATCGACTTGCCAGCTGCAGATCCAGAACGGGTGCGCACAGAAGTAGAAGATGTCATCGGCTTGGATGCTAGCGAGGCAGTCCTAGCCTCTGCCAAGGCTGGTATTGGGATTGAAGAGATTTTGGAGCAGATCGTTGAGAAAGTTCCAGCACCGACGGGTGATGTTGAAGCCCCTCTTCAAGCCTTGATCTTTGACTCCGTTTATGATGCCTATCGTGGGGTAATCCTTCAGGTCCGAGTGGTCAATGGAATGGTTAAACCAGGCGATAAGATCCAGCTCATGAGCAATGGCAAGACCTTTGATGTCACAGAAGTTGGGATCTTTACTCCTAAAGCAGTTGGACGTGATTTTCTTGCTACTGGAGACGTTGGCTATATTGCGGCCTCTATCAAGACCGTTGCGGATACCCGCGTCGGGGATACGGTGACTCTAGCGACCAATCCAGCAAGTGAGCCACTTCATGGATACAAGCAAATGAATCCAATGGTCTTTGCCGGTCTTTACCCAATTGAATCTAACAAATACAATGATCTTCGGGAAGCCTTGGAAAAATTGCAATTGAATGACGCTAGTCTTCAATTTGAACCCGAAACGTCTCAAGCCCTTGGTTTTGGTTTCCGTTGTGGTTTCTTGGGACTTCTTCATATGGACGTTATCCAAGAGCGCTTGGAGCGCGAGTTCAACATTGACTTGATCATGACAGCGCCGTCTGTAATCTACAAGGTCAATTTGACAGATGGAGAAGCACTGGATGTCTCAAACCCTTCTGAGTTTCCAGATCCAACCAAGATCGCATCGATCGAAGAACCGTATGTCAAAGCACAAATCATGGTGCCACAAGAGTTTGTCGGGGCTGTGATGGAATTGGCTCAACGGAAACGCGGTGATTTTGTGACCATGGACTACATCGATGAAAATCGGGTGAATGTCATCTATCAAATCCCACTGGCGGAAATTGTCTTTGATTTCTTTGATAAATTGAAATCTTCTACTCGTGGCTATGCTAGCTTTGACTATGAGTTGTCTGAATACCGTCCATCTAAATTGGTTAAAATGGATATCCTTCTCAATGGCGATACCGTCGATGCCCTCAGTTTTATCGTTCACAAGGACTTTGCCTATGAGCGTGGTAAGTTGATTGTTGAGAAACTCAAGAAGATTATCCCTCGTCAACAGTTTGAAGTGCCTATCCAAGCAGCCATCGGTCATAAGATCGTGGCCCGTACAGATATCAAGGCCCTTCGTAAGAACGTCTTGGCCAAGTGTTATGGTGGGGACGTCTCACGGAAACGCAAGCTTCTTGAAAAACAAAAAGCTGGTAAGAAACGGATGAAGTCCATCGGATCTGTAGAAGTACCACAGGAAGCCTTCTTATCTGTCTTGTCAATGGATGAAGAATAACATTTAGAGAGTGGGACAGAAATCGGTAATTCGTTAGAATTCGATTTCGTCGTCCCACCTCCGCACAGTTGAGTAGGGCTGTAAAAGCTGATGAAATCAGCGTATTAGAGCCCACTCAACCACTGCGTCTTGCTCGACAATCCAAAAATAATTGAGAGGCTAGGACTTTTGTCACAGCCTTTTGTTTTATGTTCAAAAGAAATAGACTGAATTAGAAAGGTTGGATCAGATGTGACACTTATCCTATTTTAAAATACCCACTTTCATGGTAGACTAGAAGAAAGAAAACGTTCTCAAGGAGGTTGAGCATGAAACACAAATTATTGACCGCATCACTAACGATTCTTTCTACCTGCACACTCATGGCTTGTAGTCACACCACTCAAAAGGACACAGCAGCTTCTTCTACAAAAGAAAGTAGCAGTAAAGTCGAAAAGCAAACAAGCAGCTCTTCGTCAAAGGATACTTCTTCTACAAAGAAAACCACTTCCAGTCAAGAAACCAAGCGGATTGGAAATGCAGATTATGGTTACATCGATATTCCAAGTAAATGGATCAAGTTCACGGATATCGATGGGACAGAAGCTGTCCAATATACAGATGGCAGTGGCTATAATATTGTCACCTTGAACAGCTTTACGCGGGAAAAGGCCAAAGTTCCTGCGGATATCGAGTTTAATGCTGAATTTCTAGCCAAGAAACTGGCTGTAATGTGGCAAGATAACCAGGATGTTGGGAAGATGACGGGAGCGCGGACTAAAGTCGCAGGACTGGACGCCTACCAGCTTCAAATCATCATGAAATCCGGTCAATATTTGATTACTTGGATTTTTCAGAAGGGTGAAAAAGTTTATACCATTTCTTTTGAAGGGGATGCAGAAACCTTGAAAACCTTTATCCCATACATCGAAAACACTTGGAGCCTAGATGGAACAGGCGCTGTAACGGATTGATGAAGTGAGATAGATCGCAGGATCTATCTTTTTTCACGTTCTTTGTGGTATAATGCTTCTATTGTTTAGAAGAGGAAATAGAGGATGACACAGGAAATTGATATTGAAAAATACCATCAGTTAGCTCTCCAAAAGCAAAAGGAGCACCGCAAGGTATTGGCAAATCTCAAGAAGAAGCCACCTAAGAATTTAGATAAAATAGCTCAGGAAATCCACGATGAAGTTTTCCAAGAAATCGACTGTACGGCTTGTGCTAATTGCTGCAAAACCTTAGGGCCCGATTTTAAGGAAGCGGATATCACGCGGATCGCCAAATATTTCAAGATGAAGCTTCCTGCCTTTGAGGCAGAATTTCTTCAAGTTGACGAAGATGGGGACAAGGTTTTTAAATCCATGCCTTGCCCCTTTCTTGGTGGGGACAATCTCTGTTTCATTTATGATGTACGCCCAAAAGCTTGTCGGGAATTCCCTCACACCGATCGCAAGAAGATTTATCAGATCAACCATCTGACCACCAAGAATACCCTCACCTGCCCAGCAGCTTATTTATTTGTAGAAAAATTGAAGGATCGTTTGTAATGGCATATACATTTTTACTTTTTGATTTGGACCATACCTTGTTGGACTTTGAATCTGCTGAAGAAACAGCCTTGACGCAGATGTTAGAAGACATGAATTTTCCAGATGTACAGGCCTTTAAGGATTACTACAAACCCATGAACCAAGGTCTTTGGAAGGATTTGGAACAAAAGAAATTGACCAAGCAAGAACTAGTGGATAGTCGGTTTGCGATTGGGTTTGCCCACTTTGGGATTTCTGTTGATGGGGCTGAGATGGCTCTTCACTACCAAGATTACATCAGTCTTCAAGGGCAGTCTTTCCCCGGTGCTGAGGACTTACTGGCTCGACTTGAAAAAGCAGGTTACCAGCTCTATGGTGCAACGAACGGAGTGACTGCCATTCAAGAAGGACGCTTGGCTCATTCTACAATTGCTTCTTATTTCAAAGAGGTCTTTATCTCTGAGCAGCTTCATACTCAGAAACCAGAACCTGCATTTTTGGACAAAGTTGGCCAACTGATTCCAGGTTTTAGCAAGGAAGAGACCCTCATGATCGGTGATTCCTTGACGGCGGATATCGCAGGAGGAAATGCTGCGGGGATTGATACCGTCTGGTATAATCCAGATCACAAGGAAAATACCAGCCAAGTGGTGCCAACTTATGAAGTTAGCACCTATCAAGAAATCGCCGATTTACTGCTTAATTAAAAAATTTTAAACACTGTCAAGTTTTTTTCTTGACAGGTTGATGAAATGTGTTATAATAGATCATGTGCTAAATAGCTTGTCTATTTCACCGAAAATTAAAATATAGAAAAGAGACTTATAAAAATGGCAGTTAAAATTCGTTTGACTCGTATGGGTTCTAAGAAAAAACCTTACTACCGTATCAACGTAGCAGATTCACGTTCACCACGTGATGGTCGTTTCATCGAAACAGTTGGAACTTACAATCCACTTGTTGAAGAAAACCAAGTAACTTTGAAAGAAGACCGCGTTCTTGCATGGTTGGCTAATGGAGCTCAACCTTCAGATACAGTTCGCAACATCCTTTCAAAAGAAGGTGTCTTGAAAAAATTCCACGATTCTAAATTCTCAAAATAATCAAAAAGTAGGTTGATGTATGGATACGATTGAAAATCTTATTATTGCAATTGTGAAACCTTTGATTTCACAACCGGATGCCTTAACCATCAAGATCGAAGATACTCCTGAATTCTTGGAGTACCACCTTGACCTTGATCCTAGCGATGTTGGTCGAGTGATCGGTCGGAAAGGTCGCACCATTTCTGCGATAAGAACGATTGTCTACTCTGTCCCAACTGAAGATAAAAAAGTAAGAATCGTTATTGACGAAAAATAAAAGGCGGGACTCTGTCCCGTTTTTTTGTTACAAGGAGAAGCTATGAAAGAAGTGACCATTCGGCAATTACAAGCCTATTTAAAAGAACATTACAAAGACAGTCGTACGGAAGAAGGTCTGTTTATCAAGCTCGTCGAAGAAGTTGGGGAAGTTGCCGAGGTCTTAAATGGTCGTTCTGGACGAAAAGAAGGGGTTCAGGACTCAAATGAGGAATTGGCCAAAGAACTGGCTGATATCATTCACTATACAGTCGCTATCGCAGCTATCAATGACATCGATCTCACTAAAACCATCTTTGAAAAGGATAAAACAGCAGCTGTCAAATACCAGCACGAGAAGGATTTGGAGCAGTTTCTAGCAGAAAAGAGTATTTGAGAAAATCCCTTGAACGTGATAAAATAGAGTGAATAAACTACACTGGAGAAATCATGAATTACTTTAATGTTGGGAAAATTGTCAATACCCAAGGCTTACAAGGAGAGATGCGGGTCTTGTCTGTGACAGACTTTGCGGAAGAGCGCTTTAAAAAAGGAGCAGAGTTGGCTCTCTTTGATGAAAAGGATCGTTTTGTCCAAACGGTGACAATTGCTAGTCACCGCAAGCACAAGAACTTTGATATCATCAAGTTTAAGGATATGTACCATATCAATGCTATCGAAAAGTTCAAGGGTTTTAGCCTCAAAGTTGCTGAGGAAGACTTGACGGATTTGGAGGATGGCGAGTTTTATTACCATGAGATCATCGGCCTTGATGTATACGAAAATGACCAACTGATCGGTCAGATCAAGGAGATCCTGCAACCAGGTGCCAATGATGTCTGGGTGGTGAAACGTAAAGGCAAACGAGACCTTCTTTTGCCTTATATCCCACCAGTAGTCCTCAAAATTGATATTCCAGGAAATCGAGTGGATGTGGACATCTTAGAAGGGTTAGACGATGAAGATTGATATTTTAACCCTCTTTCCAGAGATGTTTTCGCCTTTGGAGCACTCGATTGTCGGAAAGGCCCGTGAAAAGGGTCTTCTCGAGATCAACTACCATAATTTCCGTGAAAATGCGGAAAAGGCGCGCCATGTGGATGATGAACCCTATGGGGGCGGGCAAGGCATGCTTCTACGAGCTCAACCGATTTTTGATGCCTTTGATGCGATTGAGAAAAAGAATCCGCGCGTGATCTTACTGGACCCTGCTGGTCGGACCTTTGATCAATCTTACGCAGAAGAGTTGGCTCAAGAAGATGAATTGATCTTTATCTGCGGTCACTATGAGGGCTACGATGAGCGGATCAAGACCTTGGTGACAGATGAGATTTCTCTTGGCGATTATGTCCTGACAGGTGGGGAACTTGCTGCCATGACCATGATTGATGCGACAGTCCGCTTGATTCCAGAAGTGATCGGCAAAGAGTCTAGCCACCAGGATGATAGTTTCTCTTCTGGACTTCTAGAATACCCTCAATACACACGGCCTTATGAATACAGAGGAATGACAGTTCCAGATGTTCTCATGAGTGGGCACCATGAAAATATCCGTCAATGGCGCCTTTATCAGAGTTTGAAAAAGACCTTGGAGCGTCGCCCTGACCTGCTAGAAAACTACGAATTGACAGCAGAAGAAGTGAAGATGTTGGAACAAATTAAACAAGAAGACTAACAGCGTCAGCTGTTTCAGATTGAAGACAAAGTCATATTAAAAACTTTCCTTAGGTGAGTACGGACGTCAGCGAACTTCTACGAAGTTCCATGACTAATTATTGAGCCTAAGGTCTCAATAATTCCGAGTGCCTGAAACGTTATTGTTTCAGGCACTTTTCTCACAGTGGAAAGTTTCGGTATTCCTCTGAATCGATATTAAAATTAAAACTCATTTTAATTTTTTTACAGAATCATTTAACTTATTTTACTTTAAAATAGTTTGTCTACATTCTATAACAGCCTTAGCTGTTTTTCTTTTGCCTCAAAATTTTATGAAAAAAACTTTTTAAACCTACTAGTTATTGGTAACAAAATGTGGTATGCTAGGGGGTAGAGAAACTTCAAGAAAATGATTCAGTTTTGGGGGTGAGTTTAATGGGAAAGAAATTAGGAAAATCGGTTTTTACGACAGGAGTTGCGGCGACAACGGTACTGTCTGGAATGTTTCATCATAAGGCTAGTGCGGAAGAAGTGAAGCAAAATGAAAATGCAGAAACCAATAGCACTGAGGTGGTTGAGAAGCCTATTACAGTCGATGAGTTGAAGCAAATTACAGCTCAAAAAGGCCAAGTGGTGAAAGATGTCCACTACCAAGAGCAAAAAGTGATCGATGCTCAAACAGAAGTCAAGGCTGCTGGACAAGAACTGGAAGAAAAGAAAGCAGAAGTGACGGATGCGGAAAACCTCATCGCAACGACTTCGGATGCCCAAGTTCAGAATGCAGAAAATGACGTCAAGGTGGCTCAAGCCTATGTGACTATTGAAGAAAATAAGGTTCGAGAAGCAGAAGCTGCTCATGACCAAGTCGTAGAGGCTGTTCGTCAACAGGAAAATCAGGTTACTGCTCAGGAATCTTTGGTCGATGTAGCACAAAATGAATTGAACCAAGCCAAAGCACCGATTTCAAATGATGAGAATGTACTCAACCAGGCTTTGTTGGAGCAAAGTCAAGTCGAGCAAAGTATCCGAGAATCTCAGAATCATCTTGCAACCTTGCAAGCGAGTCAGCAAACTGGCTCAGATACTGTGGCTCAAATTGAGAACGACATTCAACTGGCTCAAACGCGTCTAACAGATTTGAAAGCGGTCATCGCTACCAAGGAAGCAGAATTGGCAGCCTTAGAACAAGCAGCGGCCAATAGCCCAGTTCAGTTGAGTCAAGCGACTTATGAAGGTTATTTGCAACACTTAGCAGACAATGGCAATGAAGCTGCAGCGAGCGCTTTAGCCCTCTACAAACGTGGTCGTGAAGAAGACGGCTTAACGGTTGGAGAGTCTGGATCCTTGCAAGCTAACCTCCGAGCACTTGAAATTGCTGATGCTATCAACGCTTATCGTCGCAATGCCGGCTTGCCTGAATTGGAACTGGATCCCTATTCCCTTCCAGCCAGTCAAGTACAGTTGGAATACTTCAAAAAAGCCAACTGGCATATGTTTAAGTATTTGCCAAACGAGAACATCGCTTATGGCTTCTCACCTGCTGGTGCGGTTGACTTTTGGTACAATGAAAAAGCGGCTTATCAGGAAGTAGCGGCTCAATATGGTCTACCAACAGACGAAACACAAATCGATGCCAATGACATTTATATGAAAATTGGGGCTGAGGCCTTTGCGAAGGTTGGTCACTACCTCCAAATGGTAGACAACAAAGCGACAGCTTTATCAGTCGCTTATGACCCAAGCAATGCTATGTCAGAAGCAGCTTTCTTACATAGTCCGGTCCATTCAGCAGTGTCAACCAGTGCACTCGCTTACCAATTGCGTCAGGGAGCTGGCGCAACGACGACAAGATCAGATGTGAAAGCGAAATCTGATGAAGTCGCTAATCTCAAGTTAGACAAGGCCAATCAAGAGTCTCAAATCATTATCCTGCAAGGCAAGTTAGAAGATGCCCGCCATGCTAATTCAAACGTGGCAGTAGAGATGGCCAATGTCCAAAAGACCATCCAAAATTACAAAATTCTTCTTGTTAGCAAGGACCATGCGGTTGAAAAGGCGAAGGCGACTCTTGATGTATCTCGAGGTCGGATTGAAGCAGCTATCCAGCCAAAAGAAGCAGCCCTTCAAAAAGCGAAGGATTTGTTAGCGGCTGCGCGTGAGAAATTAGATGGTTTAAAAGCAGAAGAAGCAGAAAAAGCCCAAGTCGTTCAAGAAGCGCATGAGGGCTTGAAGGCGGCGCAAGAACGCTTGGTTGCTGCTGAAAAACGTCTTTCTGACTTTAAAAATGCTCCAGAATTATTGGTCAAAGCCCAATCCGTTTTATCAGCTGCGGTGGCTAATTTAGAAAATAAAAAAGAAAAATTAGAAGCCGAATTCACTACTCTTCAATCTTATCACAGTGTCGTGGAACTATTGAATTCTCAATATGAAGATCTTGCGTCACGAATGGATCCAGCTATTTTAGAAGCAGCAGATATGCCAATGGATATCCGCTCAAGCAATCCAACCACTTTTTCGGATAGACCAACAGTCCTTCCAACAAGTACCAATAGTCCGCAGGTACAAGCACCAAAAGCTACTTCAGCTCCAAAACAAGAAGCCAAAGTAGAAGAAATCAAACCCAAAAAAGAAAACAGCCAAGCTGTGGCAAGTGCAGATTCTTCCAAATATGCAGCAGCAACAACAGGTGTAGTCGTTGGGTTACTTGCTGGATTGTTTGGTTTCAAGAAAAAGAAACAATCTTCAAATAATGATTAAGACATATTGAGAATAGAGTGGATACTTAGACACTTTATTGCTTAAAATCTTTAAAAGAAAATTTATGAGAGTGGGACAAGAACTCTTTTAACAAAATGAGTTCTTTCCTGCTCTTTTTTTGTACTTTTTTGGAATTTTTGAAAGAAAGTGATAGAAATTGATAAAAAAATGTTGACATTTTTTGAAGAAAGAGTATAATGGTTTTTGTAATCGATTGCAAAAGGAGGAGAAATGCTCAAGTCTGAACGAAAACAATTTATCCTCGAAAAGGTATTAAAGGAAAAATTTGTTTCCTTGGAAACCCTTGTACAAGAGCTGGGAACGTCTGAATCAACCGTTCGGCGAGACTTGGATGAGCTAGAAGCTGAAAGCAAACTTCGCCGGGTTCACGGCGGTGCGGAAAGCCTGCATTTTCTTCAAGAGGAAGAAAGTAATAAAGAAAAATCTATCAAAAACATTCAAGTTAAGTCAAAAATTGCGGTAAAAGCAGCGGAGTTGATCAAAGATCATGATGTCATCTTTATCGATGCTGGGACGACTAATGAACTCTTGGTACAAGAAATTGTCAATCCAACGGTAACTGTGGTGACCAATTCGATTCACCATGCGACCAAGTTGGTCGAGCGAAATGTTCCGACGGTCATCATCGGTGGGAAGGTAAAATCTTCTACAGATGCTAGTATCGGAGGGATCGCGCTCAAACAAATCGGTCAGTTGAATTTTGACAAGGCCTTTCTTGGAATGAATGGAATCGATGATGAATTTTACAGCACTCCAGACCTGGAAGAAGGATCTGTCAAGCGTGCTATTATCGAAAATGCAAAAAAAACCTATATCCTAGCGGATGATTCAAAAATTGGGGTGACGTCTTTTGTCAAAGTGGCTCCGATCAAGCGAGCCATGATTATCACCAATCAATGTGAACCGCAACGATTAAAGGTTTTAAAAGAAAAAACGGAGGTTATAGAGGTTTGATTTATACAGTTACACTGAATCCAGCAATTGACTATATTGTCCGTCTCGATCATGTAGAGACCGGAGCGGTCAATCGGATGGCTTCAGAAGATAAATTCGCCGGTGGTAAAGGGATCAATGTCAGTCGTGTTTTGAAGCGTCTCGATATCGAGAACACAGCGACTGGATTTATCGGTGGCTTCACTGGACGCTTCATTGAAGACGTACTGACTAGCGAAGCCATTTCAACCAACTTTGTGACAGTGGACCAAGATACACGGATCAATGTCAAGATCAAAGCTGATGAGGAAACAGAGATCAATGGGAATGGCCCAGAAGTGACGGAAGCTCAGTTGCAAGAATTGCTCAGCATTTTATCGAGCTTAACAGCAGATGATGTGGTAGTCTTTGCAGGATCTGCCCCATCTTCACTTGGAAATGCCATTTACAAACAATTGATCGCAGCAACTCGTGCGACAGGTGCGCAAGTGGTTTGTGACTTTGAAGGGCAAACCTTGATTGATTCCTTAGAGTTCAATCCCCAATTGGTCAAGCCAAACAACCATGAGTTGGGAGCTATTTTTGGCGTTACCTTGACGGAATTGCCAGAAATTGAACGCTATGCTAAAGAAATTTTAGCCAAAGGAGCACAAAACGTCATTATTTCCATGGCGGGTGATGGTGCTCTCCTCGTCAGTCCAAGCGGAACTTACTTCGCAAAACCAATCAAGGGTCAAGTGAAGAACTCTGTCGGGGCTGGAGATTCCATGGTAGCAGGCTTCACCGGGAAGCTCGCAACAACAGGAGATGTCATCGAAGCCTTCAAATGGGGCGTGGCTTGTGGAACAGCGACCACCTTCTCAGATGATTTGGCGACAGCTGACTATATAAAAGAAACTTATGAAAAAGTAGAGGTAGAAAAACTATGAAAATTCAAGACGTTTTAAATAAAAACGTGATGTTGTTTGACCTTCAGGCAACAGATAAAGAGGGCGTGATCAATGAAATGGTCCGATCGCTCATTGACAATGGTGTGGTGACAGATTTTGACACCTTCAAGGCTGGAATCATGAACCGTGAAGCACAAACTTCAACTGGTTTGGGTGACGGAATTGCCATGCCCCACAGCAAAAATGAAGCAGTTAAAGAAGCTACAGTCTTGTTTGCAAAATCAAACAAGGGTGTGGACTATGCTTCGCTTGATGGTCAACCAACAGACTTGTTCTTCATGATCGCAGCTCCAGAAGGAGCAAACGACACTCACTTAGCAGCCCTTGCTGAATTGTCTAAGTACTTGATGAAACCAGGATTTGCGGACAAACTTCGCCAAGCAAGCACTCCTGGTCAAGTGATCGCAGCCTTTGATGCAGAAGAGCAAGAGGCTGCAGCTGAAGAAGCGAAAAAAGCAGAAGCGGTCAAAGAAGCAGCTTCATCTGATAAACCTCTCATCGTTGCTGTAACAGCATGTACAACTGGTATCGCCCACACTTATATGGCAGAAGAAGCCCTCATCAAAAAAGGGGAAGAAATGGGTGTTACAGTCCGTGTTGAAACCAACGGTGCATCTGGTGTCGGCAACCGCTTGACTGCTGAAGAAATCGCCAAAGCTGAAGGGGTCATCATTGCAGCAGATAAAGCAGTTGAAACCGCTCGTTTCGATGGCAAAAAATTGATCTCTAAACCAGTCGCAGCTGGTATTCGTCAAACAGAAGAATTGATCCAAACCATCTTAGATGGCAAAGCAGATGTCTTCCACGCTGAAAATGCTGCACAAGCTAGCGCTAGCCAAGAAAAATTGAGCTTGGGTGGGGCTTTCTACAAACACTTGATGAGTGGGGTTTCTCAAATGCTTCCATTCGTTATCGGTGGTGGTATCTTGATTGCCCTTGCCTTCTTGATTGACCAAGTTATGGGTGTGCCTCAAGATCAATTGTCTAGTCTTGGTTCTTATCATGTATTAGCAGCACAATTTAAAACAATTGGTGGAGTAGCCTTTGGCTTCATGCTTCCTGTACTTGCAGGTTACATTGGATTCTCAATCGCTGAAAAACCTGGTTTTGTAGCAGGGTTTATCGCTGGATCTATTGCTAGCTCAGGGTCAGCATTTGGAAATATCGCCTACGGTGCTGCTAAAGGTGAATTACCAGCAGCCGTATCATCAGGTTTCCTTGGAGCTTTGGTAGGTGGTTTCCTTGCAGGTGGAATTGTTCTCTTACTTCGCAAAGCCCTTGCAGGTCTTCCACGTTCACTCGATGGTATCCGTTCAATCCTTCTCTTGCCATTGCTTGGTGTTGGTTTGACAGGATTCTTGATGTTCCTCATCAATATTCCAATGGCTGCTATTAATACTGGTCTTAACAACTTCCTTTCAAGCTTGTCAGGTAGCTCAGCTGTCCTTCTTGGACTTCTCGTCGGCGGTATGATGGCTGTAGATATGGGTGGACCAGTTAACAAAGCCGCTTATGTCTTCGCTACAGGTACACTTGCTGAATCTGTTGCTTCAGGTGGTTCTATTGTTATGGCAGCTGTTATGGCAGCTGGTATGGTTCCTCCATTGGCAGTATTCGTAGCAACTGTATTGTTTAAAGATAAATTCACACAAGAAGAACGCGATGCTGGTTTGACAAACATTGTTATGGGTCTTTCTTTCATCACAGAAGGTGCCATTCCATTTGGTGCAGCTGACCCAGCTCGTGCCATCCCAAGCTTCATCGCAGGTTCAGCATTGACAGGTGCCCTTGTTGGTCTTGCAAGCTTGAAACTCATGGCTCCTCACGGAGGAATCTTCGTTATCGCCCTAACATCAAATCCACTTCTTTACATCTTGTTCGTATTGATCGGTGCAGTTGTAAGTGGTATCTTGTTCGGATTGCTTCGCAAACCTAAAAACTAAATATGATTAAAAGGTTGGGGACTCCCAACCTTTTCTTCTTGTACTAGCAAAAAATCACCTCATTCGGCGTTGGTATCTTAAGCTGAATTATGGTATAATAAGCATAACGCATATTTTTAGGAGAATAAAAATGGATATTCAACGTGAAAAAGAATTTGTCAGCCAATACCACTATGATGCTCGTAATTTTGAGTGGGAAAAAGAAAATGGCATCCCTGAAACAAAAGTAGATGTAAACTTTCAATTGATCAATCGTGATCAAGAACAAAACACGACTTCTTTGATTGTCATCTTGAGCTACATGATCGTTTTTGACGGTTTTGTGATCAGTGGAACCATTACTCAAATCAACCACTTGTTTGGTCGTTATGTCAATGAACCAAGTGAATTCAGCAAAGACGAAGTGGAAGAATTGGCTCGCCCTTGCTTGAATATGCTCAACCGTTTGACTTATGAAGTCACAGAAATTGCCCTCGATTTACCGGGTATTAATTTGGAGTTTTAATCAATGAAATTAGCAGTGATCACGGATTCGTCTGCCTATTTAACGCAAGACGTGCTCCATCACGACGACTTATTTATTTTAGAGATCCCGATCTATATCGATGGGGAGTCTTATGTTGAAGGGAAGAACCTGACACACGATGAGTTCTACCAAAAGATGGCTGCCTCTAAGGAATTGCCAAAGACTAGCCAGCCGAGTGTGGCAGAGTTAGAAGAAGTCTTATCTGGTTTGACAGCTAAGGGCTATACGCATGCTATCGGTCTTTTCTTGTCATCAGGTATTTCTGGTTTCTACCAAAATATCCAATATTTGAAGGACGAATTTGAAGGCTTGACCGTCGAATTTCCGGATTCAAAAATCACCAGTGCTCCTCTAGGAATGATGACAGAAGACTGCTTGAAATGGGCTGGTGAAGGCCGTTCCTTTGATGAAATTGTTGCCAATGTCCAACACCAGATTGATGGAACCTCTGCCTATATCATGGTGGATGATTTGAACCACTTGGTTAAAGGTGGCCGTCTGTCTAATGGGGCTGCTATTCTTGGGAACCTCTTGAGCATCAAGCCTATTCTTCATTTTAATGATGAAGGCGTGATTGAGGTCTTTGAGAAAGTCCGGACGGAAAAGAAAGCCATGAAACGCTTGGTAGAGATTGTTGTATCAGATATCGCAGATGGTCATTACCAAGTCTTTGTCATCCATGCCAATGTCCCTGAAAAAGCAGAAGCACTTCGCCAACTGCTCATCGAAGAAGGAGTGGAAGGAGACATTCCTTTTGCTACCTTCGGAGGGGTTATTGGGACGCACTTAGGTGACCATAGCTTAGCAGTTGGGTATATCCCTATCGTTTAAGGAGAATTCTATGTCCATTAAAGTCATTATCGCAGGTTTCAAGGGAAGAATGGGACAAGCAGCCTATAAGATGGTTTCTGAAGATCCTGAGCTAGAATTAGCCGGCTTGATCGATCCATTTACTGATGAGACAGAGGTTGCAGGAGTCCCTGTCTTTAACCGCAAAGAAGATGTTGCGGGTCTAGAGGCAGATGTTTGGGTGGACTTTACCATGCCCAAGGTCGCTTACGAGAATACTCGCTTTGCAATTGAAAATGGCTTTGCGCCTGTTGTGGGAACGACTGGATTCACTCCTGAGCAGATCCAAGAATTGACAGACCTTTCACGTGAAAAGGATTTGGGTGGCTTGATCGCGCCGAACTTTGCCATTGGAGCTGTGCTCTTGATGCAATTTGCAGCGCAAGCAGCCAAGTATTTCCCGAATGTAGAAATTATCGAATTGCACCACGATAAGAAAAAAGATGCACCGAGTGGAACAGCAATTAAGACCGCTGAGTTGATCTCTGAGAAGCGCGAGAAGATCCAGCAAGGTGCAGCAGATGAAGAAGAGTTGATTCCTGGTGCAAGAGGGGCAGAGTTTGAAGGGATGCGCATCCATTCGGTTCGATTACCTGGCCTAGTCGCTCACCAAGAGGTGATTTTTGGCAGCCAAGGCGAAGGGTTGACTCTCCGTCATGATTCCTATGATCGTGTTTCCTTCATGACAGGAGTAAATCTAGGGATTAAAGAAGTTGTCAAGCGTCATGAGCTTGTCTATGGTTTGGAACACTTACTATGAGATTAGAAAAGATGCCTTCTGAGTTTCAGGAGGCTTTACCAATATTAGAGAAGATTAAAGCAGCTGGTTTTGAGGCCTATTTTGTAGGGGGATCTGTCCGTGATGCCCTCTTGGATCGTCCGATTCACGATGTCGATATCGCATCCTCCTCATACCCAGAAGAGACCAAGGCGATTTTTGATCGGACAGTAGATGTCGGTATCGAACACGGGACCGTCTTGGTCCTTGAAAATGGTCAAGAATATGAAATTACGACCTTCCGGACAGAGGATGTCTATGTCGATTATCGCCGTCCAAGCTCCGTGTCTTTTGTACGCTCGCTAGAAGAAGACCTCAAGCGTCGTGATTTTACGGTTAATGCCTTTGCCTTAAATGAAAAAGGAGAAATTGTTGACCTCTTTCATGGACTAGAAGATTTGGAAAACAAGGTCCTTCGGGCCGTTGGGTTTCCTCATGAACGGTTTAACGAAGATGCACTCCGGATCATGCGAGGATTTCGTTTTCAAGCCAGTCTTGGCTTTGAATTAGAAGAGGCAACCTTTGACGCTATGAAGGAGTGTGCTCCCTTACTTGAGAAGATTTCAGTAGAGCGCACCTTCATCGAATTTGATAAACTCTTGCTTTCTCCATTCTGGAGACAGGGCTTGGAGGCTATGCTGGCAAGCGGAGCCTATCACTATCTGCCAGAGATGAAGGATCGCAAAGAAGCGATCGAGCGTTTGTTTGACATAGAGATGGAGTATACCTTTTCAACTTCTGAGCAAGCCTGGGCTGCTTTGGTCTTAGCACTAGAGATTCAAGATATTCCAAAATTCTTTAAGAAATGGAAGACGTCTAGAGACTTTGCCAAGACGGTGGAGCAGATCGTGGAGATTCTAAAGCTCCGAGAAAATGGAAGTCTAGACAAGCGTGCTTGCTACAAGTATGAGAAGCGTTTGTTGCTAGTGGCTGAAGAGCTCCGGGAAGCGTATGCCTTGAGTGTGGATTATTTGGCCATTGAGCGTGTCTATGATAGCTTGACCATTCATGATAAGCATGAAGTGGTGGTCAATGGTGGTATGCTGATCAAAGAAAATGGTTTTCAACCAGGTCCAGACTTGGGAGAGATGTTGACAAAAATTGAATATGCCATTGTCGATGGGGAACTGGCTAATGAGAAAGAGGCCATCATCGCCTATATCCAGCAAGCAAAAGAGGAGGAAAAATGAGCGATTTTATTGTCGATAAATTAACCAAATCTGTCGGAGATAAGACCGTCTTTCGTGAGATTTCCTTTATCATTCACGACTTGGATCGGATCGGATTGATCGGGGTCAATGGGACTGGAAAAACCACGCTGTTAGATGTGTTGTCGGGTCGCTCTGGCTTTGATGGAGATGTGAGTCCTTTTTCTGCCAAGAGTGATTATACGATTGGTTATTTGACGCAGGAACCTGACTTTGATGATCAAAAGACGGTTCTGGATACGGTGCTGTCTAGTGATTTGCGTGAAATGCAGCTGATTCGCGATTACGAATTCTTGATGGCGGATTACCGAGAAGAGAACCAAGCACGTCTGGAAAAGGTCATGGCGGAGATGGATTCGCTCAATGCTTGGGAAATCGAGAGTCAGGTCAAGACGGTTCTTTCCAAACTTGGAATTGAAGATTTGAACGCCAAAGTTGGGGATCTATCTGGGGGCTTGCGTCGTCGGGTGCAATTGGCCCAAGTTTTGCTGTCTCACCACGACCTGCTCTTACTAGATGAGCCGACCAACCACCTGGACATTGATACCATCGAATGGTTAACCAATTTCTTGAAGAACTCTAAGAAAACCGTGCTCTTCATTACCCACGATCGCTATTTCTTGGATAATATCTCGACACGGATCTTTGAGTTGGATCGAGGTGGCTTGATCGAGTATCAGGGCAACTACCAGGATTATGTCCGCTTAAAGGCTGAGCAAGACGAGCGTGATGCAGCCCTTCTTCATAAGAAGCAGCAACTTTATAAGCAAGAGTTGACCTGGATGCGGCGTCAACCTCAGGCGCGTGCGACCAAGCAACAAGCGCGGATCAATCGATTCCATGATCTCAAGCAAGACTTGTCTGGTCAAAGTAACCAGACGGATTTGGAGATGAACTTTGAGACCAGCCGGATCGGTAAGAAAGTCATCGAGTTTAAAGATGTGAGTTTTGCTTTTGAAAACAAACCAATTTTACAGGACTTTAACCTCTTGGTGCAAAACAAGGATCGCATCGGGATTGTCGGGGATAATGGCGTCGGAAAATCAACCCTGCTCAATTTGATCGCTGAGCGACTCCAGCCTCAGTCAGGGCAAGTTATCATTGGGGAAACTGTGCGAGTGGCTTATTTCTCTCAACAGATTGAAGGTTTGGATGAGAGCAAGCGCGTGATTAATTTCCTCCAGGAAGTTGCCGAGGAAGTGAAGACGACTGTCGGAACAACTTCGATCGCAGATCTCTTGGAGCAATTTCTCTTCCCACGCTCTATGCACGGAACCTTGATTGAAAAACTCTCCGGTGGGGAGAAGAAACGCCTCTTTCTTTTAAAACTCTTGATTGAAAAACCCAATGTGCTTCTCCTCGATGAGCCGACCAATGACTTAGATA
This sequence comes from Streptococcus parasanguinis, assembly GCF_015557775.1. GTDB lineage: Bacteria > Bacillota > Bacilli > Lactobacillales > Streptococcaceae > Streptococcus > Streptococcus parasanguinis_AA. The sequence goes on from NZ_JADNOY010000005.1 coordinate 97,731, forward strand.
TCGCAACCTTGACGGTTTTGGAAAACTTCCTTCAAAACTTTGGTGGTCCTGTCATTACCGTTAGTCACGACCGTTATTTTCTGGATAAGGTCGCTAGCAAGATCCTGGCTTTTGAAAATGGGGGCATTCGTGAGTTCTTTGGCAATTATACGGATTATTTAGATGAAAAAGCCTTTGAAGCAGCCCAGGTAACGGCTAGTCACAAGGTTGAAAAAGAGAAACCTGTCAAGCCAAAAGAAGAGAAGAAGCGCATGAGCTACATGGAAAAGCAAGAGTGGGCAAGTATTGAGGCAGATATCGAAGCGATTGAAAATCGAATTGCAGAGATTGAAGTGGAGATGAATGAAAACGGCTCTGACTTTGGCAAATTGTCAGCCCTTCAAAAAGAACTGGATCAGGAAAACGAGCGTCTACTTGAAAAGTATGATCGTTATGATTACCTAAGTGAATTAGATGAATAAGGAGGCCCTATGAATCAATTGAATCGCATATCTCTTGGAATTTCAGCTACTATGTTTACCATTATTGGTATTGTCTTGTTTATTAATCCCATTGAGCACATCGGCTCTTTTAGCTGGTTGATCTCCTGTGGCTTCTTTTTAATCTCTTTTTCACGTTTTTCACGCTATTACCGATTGCGTCAGTCAGGTATTATCAAGCAGCAACAGCTCTTTCACAGTATGGTTGCCTTGGTGTTCGCGGTTTACTTGCTACTATATGGCTACAAGACCTTACCGATTGTCTTCCCAGTCACCTTAGGGATTTGGCTGATCTATCGCTCCGTTTTAAATTTCCGAAAAGCCAACTTCTATTCCAAGAAGATTGAAGAGCTTTCCAAGCGCTATATTTTCTTTGCCTTGGTGCAGCTCTTTATCGGCTTGTTCTTAATTGTTAGTCCATTATCAATCAGTGTCATTCTCCTGAATATTATTGGTTTGATTTTCCTGCTTCTAGGACTTCAATCTTTCAGCCTCTTGCTAAAAAGTTAAGAAAAGTTACGTGCAAACCTTTGCATTTAACTGAAAGTCTGATATAATAGAACTGTAAGTGTTTACAAGTTTGAAAGGAGTTACAGATGTCTAAAAAAATTATCGGTATTGACCTTGGAGGAACTTCCATCAAGTTTGCTATCCTCACTTTAGATGGTGAAGTTCAAGAAAAATGGTCTATTAAAACAAATATTTTGGATGAAGGAAGTCATATTGTAGAGGATATGATCGAATCGATCGCTCATCGTTTGGAAATGCTTGGGCTTGATGCTTCTGAATTCCAAGGAATCGGAATGGGATCGCCTGGTGTTGTTGACCGTGAAAAAGGTACAGTTATTGGGGCCTACAATTTGAACTGGAAGACCCTTCAACCAGTTAAAGAAAAAATCGAAAGTGCCCTTCATATTCCATTCTTCATTGATAACGATGCCAACGTTGCTGCTTTGGGTGAACGTTGGAAAGGGGCTGGTGAAAACCAACCAGATGTTGTCTTCATGACACTTGGTACAGGTGTTGGCGGTGGTATCGTCGCTGAAGGTCGTCTCTTGCACGGTGTGCGTGGAGCTGCTGGGGAACTTGGTCACATCACGGTTGACTTTGATGATCCAATCCAATGTACCTGTGGTAAAAAAGGCTGTCTTGAAACGGTTGCCTCAGCAACTGGGATCGTCAACTTGACTCGTCGTTATGCAGATGAGTACGAAGGGGACTCTCAATTGAAAGTCTTGATCGACAATGGTGAAGAAGTGACAGCTAAAACGGTCTTTGATCTAGCAAAAGAGGGTGACGCTCTTGCTTTGATCGTTTATAAGAACTTCTCACGCTACCTTGGACTTGCTGCAGCCAATATTGGTTCAACCTTGAACCCATCTAAGATCGTTATCGGTGGTGGGGTATCTGCGGCTGGAGACTTCCTCTTGGATGGCGTGCGCAAGGTCTTTGAAGAAAACTCATTCCCACAAGTACGTGAATCTACTCAATTGGCGCTTGCTACTTTGGGAAATGATGCTGGTGTCATTGGTGCCGCATCTCTTGTATTACAATAAGATTAAAAGGAGATTTGCCTCTCCTTTTTTCTTTATCCTGTGATATAATGAAGGCAATAGTAGATTAAAGGAGGAGATATGACAAAAGCAGATACAATTTTTAAAGAAAATATTCGAAAAATCATGGAAGAAGGGGTCTGGTCAGAGCAGGCGCGTCCTAAGTACAAGGATGGCAGAACGGCCAACTCCAAGTACATCACAGGAGCCTTTATGGAGTTTGACCTCTCAAAAGGCGAGTTTCCTATCACGACCCTTCGTCCCATCGCGATTAAATCAGCCATCAAAGAGATGCTCTGGATCTACCAGGATCAATCGAATAGCTTAGACCTGTTAGAAGATAAATACAATGTCCACTACTGGAATGACTGGGAAGTAGGGGATAGTCGCACCATCGGTCAACGCTATGGTGCTGTGGTCAAAAAGCATGACCTTACCAATAAAATCCTCAAACAATTAGAGGCCAATCCTTGGAATCGCCGCAATATTATCTCGCTTTGGGATTATGATGCCTTTGAAGAGACAGAAGGTCTTCTGCCATGTGCTTTTCAAACCATGTTTGACGTGCGTCGCGTGGATGGAGAAATCTATCTAGATGCGACCTTAACCCAGCGTTCTAATGATATGTTGGTGGCCCACCATATCAACGCCATGCAGTATGTAGCGCTACAGATGATGATTGCCAAGCACTTTGGCTGGAAGGTCGGAAAGTTCTTTTACTTCATTAATAATCTTCACATTTATGATAATCAATTTGAACAGGCTGAAGAGTTACTCCGTCGGGAGCCTTCAGATTGTCGGCCACACTTGGTTTTGAATGTACCAGATGGAACCAATTTCTTTGACATCAAACCAGAAGATTTTGAACTGGTCGATTATGATCCAGTGAAGCCACAATTGAAGTTCGATCTTGCCATTTAGTAATAAATCAAGGTTTTTTGATACCTTGATCAATTGGTAAAATCCTTTTAGAATTAAAACAATTTTAGCTAAAAATTTTTACTCATTTTTGAGTCAATATGTTTTGAAAATCGTTCGGTTTTTGTTAAAATAGATAAGATTTGTAAAAACTAAACAATTTTAAAAAGAATGTTAATTTATAGATAAATATGGAGGTCCATTAGATGGGGAAAGACTTATTTAATGATCGTATTAGCAGATTCTCAATTCGTAAATTGAATGTGGGTGTTTGCTCTGTACTATTGGGAACACTTGTTATGGTTGGGACAGCCGCAAGTGCAGCCGCAGAAGAAAAGACAGATACGACAAGTGAAAATGTAGCAGCAGTTGCAACAGCGTCAGAAGCACCCGCAACTTCAACAGCCACAGCAACTTCAGCAGCATCAACAGCTGCAACAACGAGTACAGCAGCGACAACGTATGAAGCAAACCCAGCTGTTACTGCACCAGCAACATCAACAGCACCTGCTTCAACTAGTGAAGCAAGTAGCACAAGTACAGCAGCATCAGCAACATCAACTGCTGCAGCTACTTCTGAAACACCAAGCTTGGAAGCTACTACACCAGTAAACAAGGCAGGAGAAGCAGCTTCAACAAGTGCAGATAAGAAAGAAGAAGTGGCTGCAGGTGTCGAAGCACCAGCTACTGAAACTCCTGCTGTGACAGCAGAAACTTCTGGTCCTAAACGTCGTACTCGTCGTGCCCTTGGTGATGCCAATGATCCAAGCTTAATCGGGGATGATGTTGAAGATGCAACTTCAACACCAAAAGTTGAAAAACCTGGCTTTACAACAAATGTAAAAGCTTCAGACCTTGCTAGTCAAATCTCTTGGCTGGACTTTGGAGATGTAGATAACTGGACAGGAACTACTACAGTATTAGTTCCTAAAAGTGAAGCTAAACCAACTGAGAACTTAGAAGAAAAATTGGCTCTTCAAGTTGGGTCTACCTATACCAAGGAAATCATGCCTGGTTATGTAGTAAAAATCAGTGTTAAATCTTTGAAACCTTTCCAAGCGACAGAAATCTACAAAAAGCGCTTAGAAGAGCGTGGAGCTACAGAAGCAGAGAAAGCTACCTATGATCCAAATGCTAAAAATGGTTATGTGAATGGTACTTCTTCACTGGCTTCGAAGTTAGCTATAAGCAATGGTGAAGAGGCAATGATCGTTGCTGACCCTCAAAATAATTATACAGAAATACGTAAAGAGGGGATTAATACAGGTACAAAATCCACAACAATAAGTGCGGCCTTGAATGGTGGAAACATCGGGATCCAGTTTGAAGTTTCCGCTACCTTTCGTGGTAAAGCTGTCAAACCAGCCGTTGTGATGGCCGATGGCGAGTCAGCTAACCCTGGTGAATTGGTTATGTTCACCACCAATGGTGAAGGCTGGCAACATATTGGGGAATGGAAAAAGAATGGAAATACCGTACCTTATATTCCTCAAAATACAGATAACTTGTTTGGACCTTCACCTACTACTAATATAAGTGGTAAAAATTTCTACAGTATTAACCTTAATCAACTTCGTAATAGTACTCAAGTCGGACCAGACAAAAAAGCAGTTGCTTGGAAATATTATGGAAGTGCTGATTTAATAACTGGGGGCCTCGGAACTGGAGTCTTCGGGCCAAATATTTCTGCTGCTGATGTTGCTGTTCCTCTTGTTATGACCAAAGGGGCTTCTGAGATTGGTCTTTACATTGCTTCAGGTGGTAAACAGTCTGCTATGCTAGGATTCTTCCCACTTGATGAAGGAGATGCGCCTGAATCATACGGTAAGGCGATTCATTCGATCGCAACTGTAGATGGAATTACAGGTAAGAAAGTGAACCAACCTTATCTTGGTCACTTGAGTCCCGATATGGATGAAAACAATACCCTTGATTGGACTGGTGATGACAAGGCGACCACTGCGGATGAAGGCATCGACCAATTGCTTCCAGGTGATCTTAAAGGGAAAACCAATGAGCTGATCAAGATGGACCGGACACGTCCAGGTAATTACACCATTTCAGTGGAAGCTCATACGGATGGAGCAGAAAAAGCTAACATCTATGGTTGGGTAGATTTCAACCAAAACGGAACCTTCGATGAAGATGAACGGTCTGATTTAACAACCATTACCCAAGATGGAACGGCTACGTTAAGATTTACAAAGAGTAAAACCTATATTGATCCTAGTGTCAATGAATTAGGTGTTCGTGTCCGGATTGCTAAGGATGCTGATCAAATTGAAAGCCCGACAGGAATGGCCTTCTCAGGGGAAGTGGAGGACTTTAAGACTCAAATCACCCACCCACCAAAAGGGGAATTTAAAGAAACAACTGGCCTTCAAGGTGCGAAGCAAACTGCAACTGTAGCCTTTACCGCTCGTGGTTTGCAAGGCTATAGCCTAACTGAGCCAGCAAAAATTGATGAAACAGTAGCTCCACAAATGATAGATAACCGTACAGGGCAAGTCGTTACACCTGGCGCAGATGGCTACTATGCTGTAGCTGGTCAAGGGAAGTACAAGATCACTCCAAACGGAACTTCTGTGGATGTTGAGTTCATTCCTGAAGATCACTTCCTTGGAACAGCTGACGGTATCTCTATCCGTCGTACAGATAGCAATGGCTACGATACTGGTTGGTCAACAAAATTCCCAGCTGATGAAGCCAATGTAGATACTGTTTTGAATACCATGGACGGTCTTTATATCCCAACTGTTACACCAACGGATATTGAAGGGGTAGATAAGACTTCGACAGATGTCCAAGGTGCGACTCAAACTGGTACACCAACCTTTAACACAACTACAACGAATGCTAATGGCGACAAGATCTCTGTCACTCCAAGCTTGGAATACCCTGCTAAATTGGTGGACCCAGCGACTGGTCAAGTAACCAATGCAACCTCTGTAACAGTAGCAGGTGAAGGAACATACAGCATTGATGATGCTACTGGTAAAGTAACCTTTGTTCCAGAACCAGGATTCACAGGTACAGCTCAAGGTGTTACCGTATCAGTGACAGCTCCTGTCGGAAGAGATAAAGATGGTACAGTTCGTGATGAATACCTCAAGACTGCGACAGCTAAGTACACACCAACTGTAACACCTATCACAGTGACTCCTACAGACAAGGTTTCTACGGATATTCAAAACGTTCCTCAAACTCAAACACCAACATTTGATTTGAGTAACGACAAGACTGCTGAAATCACTAGCAAGAAATTGGTGGATCCAGCAACTGGTCAACCGACTGACGAAACAACGGTGACAGTAGCAGGGGAAGGTACATATACAATCGATCCAACTACAGGAGCGGTGACCTTCACACCTGAAAAAGACTTCGTTGGTACTGCAACTGGTGTGACAGTTCAAGCGACTGCAACGATTACCAATGCGAACGGTAAGACAGCAACCATCACATCTGATGCAACTTACACACCAACTGTTGTAGCGGCTGTTCCAACAGCAAACCCTGCAACTTCAAAAGATATTCAAGGTGCGACTCAAACAGGTACACCAACCTTTGCTGGTACAACTGTTCAAGTAAATGGTGAAGATAAAGCTATTACCATTAAAGACAATAGCTACACATTGCTAGATAAAGATGGTAACGAAGTTTCAACGACACCAGCTTATGCTGCTGATGGTACGACTGAAATCGGTACTTACTCAATCGATCCTACAACTGGACAAGTAACCTTCACACCGACTGATAAATCTTACACTGGTGCAGTGACACCAGCCAAGGTTCAAGCTGAAAGCTCAAACGGTATCAAGGTGGACACAACTTACACACCTGAAATCGTTCCTGTAACACCGACAGCAACCCCAGTTGAAACAGAAGATATCCAAGGTGCTACTCAAACAGGTAAACCTGAATTCAAGGGTGGAACAGTAACCATTGATGGGGTTGAGAAGACAGTAGCCATCAATGAAAATGTTCCAGCAACTTTCGAAGATGGTTCAACAACCAAGACTGTAGACGGTGTAGGTACTTTCACAGTAGCTGCAGATGGAACCGTAACCTTCGTTCCTGAGAAATCATTTGTCGGAACTGCGCCAGCTGTAACGGTTGTTCGTGAAGACATGAATGGATCTAAGGCTTCAGCGACTTACACACCAACCGTAACACCAGTAACCCCAACAGCAACACCAGCTGAAACAACAGGTGTTCAAGGTGCTACACAAACTGGTAAACCTGAATTTACTGCAGGTAACAGTCGTGTTCCAATGAACGATGATGTTGCTGCAACATTTGACGATGGCTCAACTACTAAGACAGTAGATGGCGTTGGTACTTATACAGTAGCAGCAGACGGTACTGTTACATTTGTTCCAGACCCAAGCTTTACTGGTACTGCACCAGCCGTAACCGTTGTTCGTGAAGACATGAACGGAAGCAAAGCTTCTGCAACTTACACACCAACTGTAAATCCAGTCACCCTTACTCCAACAAATAAAGTTTCTGAAGACATTCAAAATGTTCCTCAAACAGAAACTCCTACATTTGCATTGAGTGATGATGAAACTGCTCAAATTACAAGTAAGAAATTGATTGACCCTGCAACAGGTCAACCGACTGATGAAACAACTGTAACAGTAGCAGGTGAAGGAACTTACACAATCGATCCTACTACAGGAGCAGTAACCTTCACACCTGAAAAAGACTTTGTCGGAACTGCAACTGGTGTGAAAGTCCAAGCGACTGCAACAATTACCAATGCAGACGGTAAGACTGCAACCATCACTTCAGATGCAAGTTACACACCAACAGTTGTAGCGGCTGTTCCAACAGCAAGTCCTGCAACTTCAAAAGATATCCAAGGTGCGACTCAAACAGGTACACCAACCTTTGCTGGAACAACTGTTCAAGTCAACGGTGAAGATAAGGCTATTACAATCAAAGATAATAGCTACACGCTTTTGGATAATGATGGCAATGAAGTAACAAGCACACCAGCTTATGCTGCTGATGGTACGACTGAAATCGGTACTTACTCAATCGATCCTACAACTGGTCAAGTGACCTTCACACCGACTGATAAATCTTACACTGGTGCAGTGACACCAGCCAAGGTTCAAGCTGAAAGTTCTAACGGTATCAAGGTAGATACAACCTACACACCTGAAATCGTTCCTGTCACACCGACAGCAACTCCAGCTGAAACAGAAGATATTCAAGGTGCTACACAAACTGGTAAACCTGAATTCAAGGGTGGAACAGTAACTGTTGATGGTGTTGAGAAAACTGTAGCTATCAATGAAGCCGTTCCAGCAACCTTCGATGATGGTTCAACAACCAAGACTGTTGACGGTGTGGGTACTTACACAGTAGCAGCAGACGGTACTGTTACATTTGTACCAGAAAAATCATTCGTCGGAACTGCACCAGCCGTGACCGTTGTCCGCGAAGATAAGAACGGAACCAAAGCTTCTGCAACTTATACACCAACTGTGACTCCAGTCACTCCAACTGCAAAACCAGTTGAAACTACAGATATCCAAGGTGCTACACAAACTGGCAAACCTGTATTTACTGAAGGCGATAGCCGTGTGCCAATGAA
>NZ_JADNOY010000005.1:106380-107862 GCF_015557775.1 Streptococcus parasanguinis
AGTTGAAACTACAGATATCCAAGGTGCTACACAAACTGGCAAACCTGTATTTACTGAAGGCGATAGCCGTGTGCCAATGAACGATGATGTTCCAGCAACATTTGACGATGGTTCAACGACTAAGACTGTAGACGGTGTTGGTACTTACACAGTAGCAGCAGACGGTACTGTTACATTTGTACCAGAAAAATCATTCGTCGGAACAGCGCCAGCAGTGACGGTTGTTCGTGAAGATAAGAACGGAACAAAAGCTTCCGCGACTTACACACCAACTGTGACTCCAGTCACACCGACAGCTACACCAGTTGAAACAACAGGTAAACAAGGTCAAACTCAAACAGGTAAGCCTGAATTTACTGAAGGTGATAGCCGTGTGCCAATGAACGATGACGTTCCAGCTACTTTCGACGATGGCTCAACGACTAAGACAGTAGATGGCGTTGGTACTTACACAGTAGCAGCAGACGGAACTGTAACCTTTGTCCCTGAAAAATCATTCACAGGTAAAGCACCAGCCGTAACGGTTGTTCGTGAAGATAAGAACGGAACCAAAGCTTCTGCAACTTACACACCAACCGTAACTCCAGTAACTCCAACTGCAACACCAGCTGAATCTACTGGACCTCAAGGTTTGGTTCAAACTGGAACTGTAACCTTTACTGAAGGTGATGAAGTAGCGCCAATCGACAAGAATACCATTACTCTTCTTGATGAAAATGGTCAACCAGCCGCATCAGTAGAAGCGAAATCACCAGCAGGTGATGTGATCGGTACATACACAGTTGATAAAGACACAGGTGTAGTTACTTTCACACCAACAGATAAATCTTACTCAGGTGATGTAGTTCCAGTTAAGGTTCAAGCAGCTGATACTAATGGAACAACAGTAGAAACAACTTACACACCTAAGATTACTCCAGTTGTCCCAACTTCTGAAGATGCAACATCGACAGATATCCAAGGTCAAACACAATCTGGCAAACCAACCTTCACCGAAGGAAATCCAAATGTTCCAATCGATGAGGATACTCCAGCTACCTTCGAAGATGGCTCAACTACGAAGACTGTCGATGGTGAAGGAACTTACACAGTTGCTCCAGATGGAACAGTAACCTTCGTTCCTGAAAAATCATTCACTGGAACTGCTACAGGCGTAACAGTGAAACGCGTGGATAAGAACGGTACTGAAATCACAGCGAAGTACACACCAACTGTGACACCAGTAACTCCAACTGCAACACCAGCTGAAACTACAGATATCCAAGGTGCTACACAAACTGGCAAACCTGTATTTACTGAAGGCGATAGCCGTGTGCCAATGAACGATGATGTTCCAGCAACATTTGACGATGGCTCAACGACTAAGACTGTAGACGGTGTTGGTACTTACACAGTAGCAGCAGATGGAACAGTAACCTTCGTACCAGAAAAATCATTCGTCGGAACTGCACCAGCTGTAACAGTGGTTCGTGAAGATAAGAA
>NZ_JADNOY010000005.1:107962-189414 GCF_015557775.1 Streptococcus parasanguinis
GGAACAGTAACCTTCGTACCAGAAAAATCATTCGTCGGAACTGCACCAGCTGTAACAGTGGTTCGTGAAGATAAGAACGGAACCAAAGCTTCTGCAACTTATACACCAACCGTAACACCAGTTACACCAACTGCAGAAGATACAACATCTATTGACAAACAAGGTCAAACGCAAACAGGTACACCAAGCTTCACACCAGGTAATCCAAATGTTCCAATGGATGATGATACACCTGCAACATTTGAAGACGGCTCAACTACGAAGACCGTTCCTGGTGAAGGAACTTACACAGTTGCTCCAGACGGAACCGTAACATTTGTTCCAGAAAAATCATTCACTGGAGAAGGTACAGGCGTAACGGTTAAACGTGTCGATAAGAACGGTACTCCAGTTACTGCTAAGTACACACCAACTGTGACTCCAGTAAACCCAACAGCAACTCCAGCTACATCAGAAGCACCTCAAGGTGTGGTTCAAACTGGAACAGTAACCTTCACTGAAGGTGACCCAGTTGCACCAATTGACAAAGATACCATTACTCTTCTTGATGAAAATGGTCAACCAGCAGAATCTGTAGTTGCTAAATCACCAGAAGGTAAAGAAATTGGTACTTTCACAGTTGATAAAGAAACAGGCCTTGTAACCTTCACACCAACTGATAAATCTTACTCAGGTGATGTGGTTCCAGTTAAGGTTCAAGGTAAAGATACAAACGGAACAGTTGCTGAAACAACTTACACACCGAAGATCACTCCAGTTGTCCCAACTGCTGAACCTGCAACATCTACAGATATCCAAGGTAAAACACAAACAGGTACACCAAGCTTCACACCTGGTAACCCTGCAATCCCAATGGATGATGATGTGCCAGCAACCTTTGAAGATGGTTCAACTACGAAGACCATTCCAGGAGAAGGAACTTACACAGTTGCTCCAGATGGAACAGTAACCTTCGTACCAGAAAAATCATTCACAGGAACAGGTACAGGCGTAACCGTGAAACGTGTTGATAAGAACGGTACTCCAGTTACTGCAACATACACACCAACTGTAACACCTGTTACACCAACTGCTGATCCTGCAACATCTACAGACATCCAAGGTGCCACTCAAACAGGTAAACCAAGCTTCACTGAAGGCGATAGCCGTGTACCAATGAACGATGATGTTCCAGCAACCTTCGATGATGGTTCAACTACGAAGACTGTCGACGGTGTTGGTACGTACACAGTAGCAGCAGACGGAACAGTTACCTTCGTACCAGAAAAATCATTTGTAGGAACTGCACCAGCTGTAACAGTTGTTCGTGAAGATAAGAACGGAACAAAAGCTTCTGCAACTTACACACCAACTGTAACACCAGTAACTCCAACTGCAACTCCAGCAGTATCTACTGATGTGCAAGGTGCAACTCAAACAGGTAAACCAATCTTCACTGAAGGTGACAGCCGTGTACCAATGAACGATGAAGTTCCAGCAACATTCGACGATGGTTCAACTACGAAGACAGTGGAAGGTGTTGGTACTTACACAGTAGCAGCAGACGGAACAGTAACCTTCGTACCAGAAAAATCATTCGTCGGAACTGCACCAGCTGTAACAGTGGTTCGTGAAGATAAGAACGGAACAAAAGCTTCTGCGACCTATACACCAACTGTAACTCCTGTGACTCCAACAGCTAAACCTGCAACTTCTACAGACATCCAAGGTCAAACACAATCTGGTAAACCAAGCTTCACACCAGGTAACCCAAGTGTGCCAATGGATGATGATGTACCAGCAACCTTTGAAGATGGATCAACTACTAAAGTTATTCCAGGAGAAGGAACTTACACCGTTTCTCCAGACGGAACTGTAACCTTTGTACCAGAAAAATCATTCACAGGAACAGGTACAGGCGTAACCGTGAAACGTGTTGATAAGAACGGTACATCAATTACCGCTACTTACACACCAACAGTAACACCAGTTACACCAACTGCAGAATCAGTTACTTCAATTGGTAAGAAGGGTCAAACCCAAACAGGCAAACCAACCTTCACAGAAGGTGATAGCCGTGTACCAATGAATGACAAGGTTCCAGCAACCTTTGAAGATGGTTCAACTACGAAGACAATTCCAGGTGTTGGTACTTACACAGTAGCAGCAGACGGAACAGTAACATTCACTCCAGAACCTGAATTCACAGGAACTGCACCAGCAGTGACAGTGGTTCGTGAAGATGTGAACGGAACAAAAGCTTCTGCAACTTACACACCAACTGTCCTTCCAATCACTAAGTTTGTTGATAAAGAAGGTAAGGAAATCCCAGGATATCCTACAGTTGATGGAGAAGAACCAAAAGCTGAAATTCCAGGTTACCGCTTTGTGGAAACGAAGAAATTGCCTAATGGTGATACTGAACACGTCTATGAAAAAGTGACGACTTCATATGTAGACGAAAATGGGGACCCAATCCCAGGTAACCCAACAGAAGATGGGGAACAACCGAAGAAAGATATCCCAGGTTATGACTTCGTGAAGACTGTTGTAGATAAAGATGGAAACACTCAACATATCTACAAGAAGACTGTGACACCAACTCCAATGCCGGATCCAACTCCGACACCAGAGCCACAGCCACAGCCTACTCCACAACCGCAACCAACACCAGAACCACAACCTACTCCACAACCAAAACCAGAAGAACCAACTATTCCTGTCGTTCCAGAAACGAAAGAAGAAGTGAAGTATATCGATCCACAAAATCCTACTGCACAACTTCCAAACACAGGAACAAAAGAATCTTCTACTGCTGGTCTTGCAATCTTTAGCGCTTTAGCAGGTCTCTCATTATTCGGATTTGCAAAACGCAAAAAAGAAGACTAAGCTAACTTGTGGCTAAGAAAAACCGCGAAAATCTCGCGGTTTTTTCTGTTTGTTTTTGAAAAAATATCCTCCAAACTAGATAGTTGAAATCAGTCTTTTATAAGAAAATTTGATAAAATAGAAGTATCAGTGTAAAGGATGAGAGAATGAAAAAGATAATTGGTATCTGGGCTCAAACTGAAAATGGCATTATTGGAAAGGACCAAGTCATGCCTTGGCATCTGCCAGCTGAGCTTCAGCATTTCAAAGAAACAACCATGGGACAAGCGATTCTCATGGGAAGAGTGACCTTTGATGGTATGAAAAAACGGGTTCTACCAGGTCGGACTAGCATTATCTTAACGCAAGATCAAGCCTACGATCCTGAAAATGATGCTGTACTCGTCATGCACAGCAAAGAAGAAGTCTTAGAGTGGTATCAGAACCAAGAGAAGAATCTTTATGTTATTGGAGGCAGTCAGATTTTAAGGCTCTTCTCTGACCAGTTAGAAGAGTTGATCCAGACCATGATTCATGCAACGATTGATGGCGATACATTGGCACCGAGATTTGAAGAGAACCGCTATGAAAGAGTCCGTCAAGTCCGTCATCCGAAAGATGAGAAGAACCCATATGATTTTACGGTCAACTATTATAAGAGAAAGGATTTAGACTAATGGAGCGAAGTGTCTTTGGTTTTTTTACAGCTGTCTTATGCGTCATCTGTTTGATTTGCGCCTTACAAACCTTTCGTAAAAAACGGTTTGGCCTCGCTATTTTATTCTTACTAAATGCTTTTACCAATCTTGTGAATTCCATTCACGCCTTTTACACGACCTTATTTTAAACTAAATAGAAACAGAAAATGACAGAAAGAGGAAATACATGCCAACGAATCAAAATAATGATATGATGGTTTATTGTTCATTTTGCGGAAAGAGTCAAGATGAAGTCCAAAAAATCATTGCAGGAAACAATGCGTTTATCTGTAATGAATGTGTAGAGTTAGCACAAGAAATTATCCGTGAGGAGCTAGCAGAAGAAGTTCTTGCAGACCTTAGCGAAGTTCCAAAACCAATCGAATTGCTCAATATCTTGAACCACTATGTGATCGGTCAAGATCGTGCCAAACGTGCTCTTGCTGTAGCAGTATATAACCACTACAAACGCATCAATTTCCACGATACGCGCGAAGACGAGACAGATGTTGAATTGCAAAAATCAAACATCCTCATGATTGGCCCTACTGGTTCAGGTAAGACTTTTTTGGCCCAAACCTTAGCACGTAGCTTGAATGTCCCATTTGCCATTGCAGATGCAACAGCCTTGACAGAAGCTGGTTATGTAGGAGAAGACGTTGAAAACATTCTCTTGAAACTTCTTCAAGCAGCTGATTTCAACATCGAGCGTGCAGAACGAGGCATCATCTACGTCGATGAAATCGATAAGATCGCTAAGAAGAGTGAAAATGTGTCTATCACGCGTGACGTTTCTGGTGAAGGGGTGCAACAAGCTCTCTTGAAGATTATCGAAGGAACTGTCGCTAGTGTCCCACCTCAAGGGGGACGTAAACACCCTCAACAAGAGATGATCCAAGTGGATACCAAGAATATCCTCTTTATCGTAGGTGGGGCTTTTGACGGGATCGAAGAAATTGTCAAGCAACGTCTCGGTGAAAAAGTCATCGGTTTTGGTAAGAACAATAAAGCTATTGATGAATCAAGCTCTTACATGCAAGAAATCGTGGCAGAAGATATTCAAAAATTCGGGATTATCCCAGAATTGATCGGACGTCTTCCAGTCTTTGCTGCTCTTGAGCAATTGACAGTTGACGACCTTGTCCGTATTCTGAAAGAGCCACGCAATGCCTTGGTAAAACAATACCAAACCTTGCTTTCTTATGATAATGTTGAATTGGAATTCGATGATGAAGCCCTTCAAGAGATTGCTAATAAAGCCATCGAAAGAAAAACAGGAGCTCGTGGACTTCGCTCCATTATCGAAGAAACGATGATGGATGTCATGTTTGAAATTCCAAGTCAAGAAGATGTCAAACTTGTTCGAATTACAAAAGAAGCTGTAGATGGAACTGAAAAACCCATTCTCGAAACAGCCTAGAAAGATAAAATATGGAAATTAACACACATAATGCGGATATCCTCTTGAGCGCTGCAAATAAGAGTCATTATCCTCAAGATGAGATTCCAGAAGTTGCACTTGCCGGTCGATCCAATGTCGGCAAGTCTTCTTTTATTAATACTCTCTTAAATCGAAAAAACCTGGCCAGAACATCTGGTAAACCAGGAAAAACCCAATTGCTCAATTTCTTCAATATCGATGATAAACTCCGTTTGGTAGACGTACCTGGTTATGGCTATGCCCGTGTCTCTAAAAAAGAGCGCGAGAAGTGGGGGCGGATGATCGAAGAATATCTCACTAGCCGGGAGAACTTAAAAGCAGTCGTTAGCCTAGTTGATTTTCGACACGAACCTTCAGCAGATGATGTTCAGATGTATGAGTTCTTAAAGTACTACGAAATTCCTGTAATCTTGGTAGCGACTAAGGCAGATAAGATTCCGCGTGGAAAATGGAATAAACACGAATCGATCATCAAGAAAAAACTAGATTTTGATCCTGCTGACACCTTTATTGTCTTTTCTTCTGTAACCAGGGAAGGACTAGAGAAGTCATGGGATGCTATTTTAGAAAATGCGTTTTACGAAATAAATTGAAATGACATGAAAATGTCGTTTTTGTTTTGGATTTATCTCGCAATTGTAATACAAGTGTAATATAAGTGCCTTTGTTTTCTTCTATTTATATGGTATAATCTCTATAAAGATAAAAGATGATAAAAAATTAATTGGAGATAAATTGTATTATGAAAAAGAAAATACGGAATAAAACGAAATTATTTGGTTTGTTCGTTTCTGTATTAGCAGTGGGGACATTTGCTGCTGCCATGAGCGAGCATGTCACATCAGTTGGCGCTAATGATGGAACTTACCAAGCTTATTCAGACCCTACTGAAGCTTTCATCTCACAAATTGGTGAGTCAGCTCGTCAGCTCGGTCAAGAGAATGACCTTTACGCTTCCGTTATGATTGCACAAGCGATCTTGGAAAGTGGATCAGGACAGTCCGGTTTGGCTTCTTATCCACATTACAACCTTTTTGGAATTAAAGGAAGTTATGCTGGGCAATCTGCAGTGATGCAAACTTGGGAAGATGATGGTGCTGGAAATGCGTATACGATTAATGATGCTTTCCGTTCATACCCATCTTACTATGAATCATTGCAAGACTATGTAGCAGTTTTGAAACAAGGACATTTTGCAGGTGCTTGGAAGAGTAACACATCAAGTTATCAAGACGCAACAGCTGCTTTGACAGGTGTTTATGCGACAGATACTAGCTACTACGCAAAGCTCAATAATATCATTGAAACCTATAATTTGACTCAATATGATTCACCAAATGTTCAAGGTGGTATTACAGGTTCGGTATACAATCCATATCGTCAACAGTTCACTTCACAAGAAATTTTGAATTTGGATATCGCTTGGGCGAACCGTTTGAATTATTAAAACTAAAACAGGCAGATGCCTGTTTTTTATTATTTCATGGAATATGATTTAAAACGTATATATTGTGAGTTTAATAATTCTTCCTGAAAACCTTTTCAAACTATTTTATCTATGATATAATGATTTTATTCACAAACATTTTATAAGGAGAATATTATGTCTGAATCTAATTTTATTCAAAAAGTGGGAGCGGCGTGTAATAAGAAAGAGGATCTTTATCAGAAATCTAAAACTCGCTATGCAGTTCGCTCTATTTTTGCTGGAGGATTTCTTACTTTAAGTACGGCGGTCGGAGCAGTTGCGGCTGACTTATTAAATAGCTTTGTACCTGGAACGGGTCGTTTCCTATTTCCATTCATCTTTGCCTGGGGCTTGGTTTACCTCTTATTCTTAAATGCGGAATTAACCACCTCAAATATGATGTATTTGACGGCGGGAACCTATCTAAAGAAAATTCATTGGAAGAAAGCTTTGGAGATTCTTCTTTATTGTACCTTCTTTAATTTAATTGGTGCTTTAATTGTAGCTTTTCTTTTCAATCAAACAACTGCCTTTGCACATATCGATCCAAAAGGATTCCTAGCCACGGTGGCAGAAAATAAACTCCAACGGAGCAATCAAGTGGTTTTCTTTGAAGGTGTCATTGCCAATATCTTTGTAAATATTGCTATTCTTTCTTATCTATATTTCAAAGATGAAACAGCGAAGGTGCTCTTAGCCCTATCTGCTATTTATATGTTTGTCTTTATGACCAATGAACACTTGGCGGCTAATTTTGCTTCTTTCTCATTATTAAGCTTTAATTCAGTATCTAGCCAATTGCCACATTTTGAATTTTTAAATATTTTACGTCACTATGGTGTTACCTTCTTTGCCAACTGGGTAGGAGGAGGAGTCCTAATGGGACTAGCCTATGCTTGGTTGAATAATATCAAGAGTCTTTACAACGACTAAAAAATATAAAAAAGTTTGCAAAAGTACTTGCATTCTTTTTTTATATGTGATAAACTAGTCTACGGTTTGAAAAAACTGCCTAAGACAGTAGGGGAGCTCGACTCATAAAAATCCTACCGAGGACAAAACGTATCAATTAAAAGAAGCGTATTGTACTTTCGTGTCTAGGTTTGGGCGCGTTTTTCTTTTGGAAAAATTCCCCAAGCAAAATAATTACGGAGGTGAACACACTAATGAGTGAAGCAATTATTGCTAAAAAAGCGGAACTTGTTGACGTAGTAGCTGAAAAAATGAAAGCTGCTGCATCAATCGTCGTTGTAGATTCTCGCGGTTTGACAGTTGAGCAAGATACAGTTCTCCGTCGCAACCTTCGCGGAAGCGAAGTTGAGTTTAAAGTTATCAAAAACTCAATCTTGCGTCGTGCAGCTGAAAAAGCTGGTCTTGAAGATCTTGCATCTGTA
The DNA here is from genome assembly GCF_015557775.1 of Streptococcus parasanguinis. Classification (GTDB taxonomy): domain Bacteria; phylum Bacillota; class Bacilli; order Lactobacillales; family Streptococcaceae; genus Streptococcus; species Streptococcus parasanguinis_AA. The sequence continues at coordinate 115,811 of NZ_JADNOY010000005.1, forward strand.
TTCGTTGGACCTTCTGCAGTAGCATTTTCTAACGAAGATGTTATCGCACCTGCGAAAATCTTGAACGATTTTGCAAAAGACGCTGAAGCACTTGAAATCAAAGGTGGTGCAATCGAAGGCGCTGTCGCATCTAAAGAAGAGATTCTTGCACTTGCAACTCTTCCAAACCGCGAAGGACTTCTTTCTATGCTCCTTTCTGTACTTCAAGCGCCAGTGCGCAACGTTGCTCTTGCAGTCAAAGCGGTTGCAGACAACAAAGAAGACGCAGCTTAATCTTAAGCTACGCAGCGTAGCCTTGCTACAAAAAATAAAACATAAAATTAAAACTTATTTGGAGGAAATAACAATGGCATTGAACATTGAAAACATTATTGCTGAAATTAAAGAAGCTTCAATCCTTGAATTGAACGACCTTGTAAAAGCTATCGAAGAAGAATTTGGTGTAACTGCAGCTGCTCCTGTAGCTGTTGCTGCAGCTGGTGCTGCTGACGCTGGTGCTGCTAAAGATTCATTCGATATCGAATTGACATCTGCAGGCGACAAGAAAGTCGGCGTTATCAAAGTTGTACGTGAAATCACTGGTCTTGGTCTTAAAGAAGCTAAAGAACTTGTTGATGGTGCACCTGGCGTTATCAAAGAAGGTGTTGCTACAGCTGAAGCTGAAGAAATCAAAGCTAAATTGGAAGAAGCTGGAGCTTCAGTTACTCTTAAATAATAGAGTTTCCAATCAAAACGAAAACCGAGGTTTAGGCCTCGGTTTTTTTGTCGTTGAAAATAATGATGATAGAATGTGAATAGAGGGCTTTTATAAAGCTAACATGTGTAGCTCTCTTTATTTTCTCTAAACCTACTAAATAGTGCAGTTTTAATGATGTTACAATGATTTTACATTTGCTATATTCCCTTGAGATGTTGCTAATTTGTTGCTATAATGGCTATAAATCATATCATAAAGGGGAAGATGATGAAAAATTTTAAACGTCTTTTGTTAGCTGTTGTAGCTGTCTTTGCAGCAGTCTTTTTGGTAGCTTGTGGCGCAAAAAGCGACAACGGTACTTACGTGTTTGAGCCTACTAAAGATGAAATCAAAGAAATTATGCCAAGTGAATTTCAATCTTTGATAGGTGATAATTACTCATTTACTATTTCTATTACAATTAAGGATAAGAAAGGCGAGATGAAAGTAGACACGAATGCAGGTGGTCAAAATGTTAATCAAGTGATTAAGTTGGAAGTAGACCAAAAAGCTAAAACTCTTGTCTCAGAAAATGAGTATGGGAAAGCGGAAATTACTTATCAAGTTTCAGGAAATGTGTTAACGATTAAGGATGTGAAGAATTCTTTAATGGGTGACACAGACATGTTTAATAACTACATGAAAATTGCTAAGTTTAAAAAAGTTAAATAGTTAATAGAGGTGGGATCTAAATCCTACCTTTTTATGTGTATTTATTATGATTATCTATTAGAATTCTAACTAAATTTTTGATTTTTATCTAATAGCAATAGTTTGAACCCAGTCAAACTAAATAATGTAACAATTTCATTGCGATGCAATGGAATTGTTGCTATAATAGGGATATTCTATGAAATGAGGAGAAATTATGAAAAACTTTAAACAGTTTCTTTTGGCTCTAGTAGCTTTCTTTGCTATTTTTCTTTTAACTGCGTGTGGTGCAAAAGGTGACAACGGAACCTATGTTTACAAACCATCTACAGCAGAAATGAAGAAAATTCTTAAAGATCAAGGAGCTTCCAGTTCAGATATTGATTCTCTAAACAATAAATATTCCTTGGAGTTGTCCATTGATATTAACGATTCAAAAGGATATTTAACTATTAAAACTAAAAGACCAGGCCATAAAACTACAGATTCAACAGAAATTAGAGTTAATCAAAAAACTAAAACAATTGGTGCGCTAGAAGACAAAGGTGAGAAGGTTAGATATAAGATTAATGGAGATACCCTAACATTTAGCTTTACAAAAGATCAAGAATCTACGAATCAATTTGCATCGTCGCTTCTTAAAAATGCTAAATTCAAACGTACAAAATAAACTAAATGAAGAGCAGGAAAACCTGCTCTTTTGCTTTACTTTTATAGCTGGTTTGGTATAATGAATGAGACTACAGATGGGACTGGGGCAGGAATGATTTTCTTTGAAAATGATTTCGTCTCACTCCCTCTTTTCTGTATGATCTAGGAAATTATTTATGGAAAAGGAGAATCATCTATGCAATATATTTGGTCTTACTTGAAAAAGTATCCCAAGTGGCTAGCCCTGAATCTATTTTCGGCCATCCTTTTTGTCATTGTCAATTTAGGTTTGCCAACGATTCTGGCTCGCATGATTGATGAGGGGATTAACCCGCGTGATGTGGATCGGCTTTATTTCTGGGGCTGGGTCATGTTTGCGATTATTTTGCTAGGGATTGTGGGACGGATTATCTTGTCTTACGCAGTTGGCCAGCTAACGACCACTATGGTCCGTGATATGCGCAATGACCTCTATGCCAAGTTACAGGAGTATTCGCATCGCGAGTATGAGCAAATTGGGGTATCCTCATTGGTCACTCGCTTGACTTCGGATGCCTTTGTTTTGATGCAGTTTGCGGATTCTATGTTGAAGATGGGCGTCATCACACCCTTGATGATGGTTTCCAGCGTTCTCTTGATTCTGACAACCAGTCCTTCTCTAGCATGGATTGTAGCAGTATCTGTACCATTTCTTGCTGTCGTTGTCTGGTATGTAGCAGTCAAGACACATCCACTTTCTGAGAAGCAACAAAAGACCCTTGACCATCTCAATCAGTTTGCGCGTGAAAATTTGACAGGTCTCCGAGTGATTCGTGCCTTTGCCCGCGAAGAATTCCAAGAGGATAAATTTGCGGCTGAAAATGAAGTCTACGCAGAAAACTCGAATAAATTGTTCAAACTAACTGGTTTGACAGAACCTCTATTTGTGCAGATCATCATTGCTATGATTGTGGCGATTGTCTGGTTTGCTTTGGATCCTCTTCATGACGGTAGTTTGAAAATTGGGGATCTGGTTGCCTTTATTGAGTATAGCTTTCACGCGCTCTTATCTTTCCTCTTTTTAGCCAATCTCTTTACCATGTATCCTCGTACTGCGGTCTCTAGCCGTCGGCTCAAGGAAATCATGGACATGCCCATTTCGATTGATCCAAATGAGAATGGGATAACAGAAACAGCATCTCGTGGCTATTTGGAATTTGACAATGTCACCTTTGCTTATCCAGGTGAGACGGAGAGTCCAGTTCTCCATAATATTTCCTTTCAAGCCAAACCTGGCGAAACCATTGCCTTTATCGGCTCGACCGGTTCTGGGAAATCTTCACTTGTGCAGTTGATTCCTCGATTCTATGATGTCACCCTAGGGAAGATTTTGGTCGATGGTGTGGATGTCCGTGACTACAATCTGAAAGCCCTTCGCCAAAAGATTGGTTTTATTCCACAAAAGGCCTTGCTCTTTACGGGAACCATTGCTGAGAACCTTCGTTATGGGAAAGAAGATGCCTCTGTACAAGAGCTAGAACAAGCGGCTGAAATTTCCCAAGCCAAGGAATTTATCGACAGCCGTGAGGAACGCTTTGATACCCATTTGGCAGAAGGTGGTAGCAACCTTTCAGGTGGTCAAAAACAACGCTTGTCTATCGCTCGTGCCGTTGTCAAAGATCCGGATATCTTTATTTTCGATGATTCCTTCTCTGCTTTGGACTACAAGACGGATGCCACTTTGCGGAAGCGTCTCAAAGAAGTTACAGGAGATGCGACCGTTTTGATCGTAGCGCAACGTGTGGGAACCATTATGGATGCGGATCAAATAATTGTCTTGGACCAAGGGGAAATTGTCGGTCGAGGAACCCACGATGAATTGATGGAAAATAATGAAATCTATCGTGAAATTGCTAATTCGCAGCTCGATGGTCCATCATTAACAGAGGAATAGAAAGGAGAAGCAGATGAAACAAGAACAAAACAGTTTTAGTAGACTATGGACTTACTTGAGAGCCTATCGCTTGGAAGTTTGCTTGTCCATTTTCTTAAAAATCCTAAGTGTCATCATGAGTGTTGTCGAACCCTTTGTTTTGGGACTTGCCATTACGGAGTTGACAAAGAATCTCATGGATATGGCAAAAGGCCTTGCAGGAGCTAGTCTGAATACTTCCTACATCGCTATCATTATGACGCTCTATCTATTCCGTGGGGTCCTCTATGAGTTGGGATCTTATTATTCCAACTATTTCATGACCAATGCTGTTCAAAAAACCGTTCAGGACATGCGAAATGATTTGTCTCATAAAATCAATCACATTCCGGTTTCTTATTTTGACCGGCATCAATTTGGAGATTTGCTCGGACGTTTTACTAGCGATGTTGAAACCGTCTCTAATGCCTTGCAACAGTCCTTTTTACAAATCGTCAACGCTATCTTTACCTTGCTCTTTGTCATCAGCATGGTCTTGTACTTAAATATCCAATTGGGGATGGTGGTGATCTTGTCCATTCCGATCACTTATTTCAGTGCTCGATTTATCATGAAAAAATCTCAGCCTTACTTTAAAGAGCAGGCAGATGTTTTGGGGGCAATGAACGGCTTCGTTCAAGAAAATTTAACAGGTTTTAATGTCCTTAAGCTCTATGTCCGAGAAAAATCTTCCCAGGAAGAGTTTCATGATATTACCCATCATCTACAAAAGGTAGGATTTAAGGCCAACTTCATTTCCGGCTTAATGATGCCGATTTTAAATGGGATTTCAGATTTGACCTATCTGATGATCGCTTTGATGGGGGGCTTGCAAGTGTTAGCGGGTCGTTTGACAGTCGGGAATATGCAGGCCTTCGTTCAATATGTCTGGCAGATCAATCAACCCATTCAAAACTTGACCCAATTAGCCGGCCAACTCCAAAGTGCCAAATCGTCACTAGATCGGATTTTCCAAGTCATGGATGAACCAGATGAAGTGGCAGAGGTGACAGAAACACTCTCTGGAGATTTGACAGGGCAAGTTAGCTTTAAACATGTTGATTTCCAATATGTAGCGGATAAACCCTTGATTCGTGATTTTAACCTAGAAGTGAAACCAGGTGAAATGGTGGCTATTGTCGGACCTACCGGAGCAGGGAAAACAACCCTGATTAATCTGCTCATGCGCTTTTACGATGTGACTGCGGGATCGATTACGGTGGATGGTCATGATATTCGCCATTTGTCTCGCCAAGATTACCGTAAGCAATTTGGGATGGTACTTCAGGATGCTTGGTTGTACGAGGGAACCATCAAAGAAAATCTTCGCTTTGGTAACCTAGAAGCAACGGATGAAGAAATTGTTGAAGCTGCAAAGGCAGCCAATGTCGATCACTTTATCAGGACACTTCCTGGTGGTTACAATATGGAAATGAACCAGGAGTCTAGCAATATTTCTCTAGGCCAAAAGCAACTCCTAACGATTGCGCGTGCGCTCCTTGCTGATCCTAAGATTTTGATTTTGGATGAAGCGACGTCTTCTGTCGACACGCGTTTAGAGCTCTTGATTCAAAAAGCTATGAAGAATTTGATGAAAGGACGGACTAGCTTTGTCATTGCTCACCGCTTGTCTACCATTCAAGAAGCAGATAAAATTCTTGTCCTCAAAGATGGACAAATCATTGAGCAAGGAAACCACCAATCCTTATTGGCAGACAAGGGCTTCTACTATGAGCTCTACAATAGCCAATTTTCAAGTAAACAAGCTAATTAATCTAAAAAAACTTGAGACAGATTTCTCAACTTTTCTCTATTTAATTTCTTTTGCTAAAAAGTGAAACAATAAGTTCATTACAATCCTTCATTGACAGTAAGAAGCCTTATCGGTATACTAGGTGTAATTTATTTAGGAGGGCACCATGATTATTCGACCCGTTCAGCATAGTGATGCAGCGACTATCCGAGCGATTTACCAACCTTATGTGACAGATACAGCCATCACCTTTGAGGTCAATGTGCCGACTGTCCAGGAATTTGAAAGACGTATCACAAAAACACTGACTCAATTTCCTTATTTAGTCGCAGAAGTTGATGGGAAAGTTGTGGGTTATGCATATGCCTCGACCTATTATGCACGCGCTGCCTATGATTGGACCACTGAATTATCTATTTATGTAGCAAAAGAGTCACGTGGACAAGGAATCGGATCAGCCCTTTATACTGCCTTAGAAGAAGAGTTAGAAGCACGAGGTTACTTACGCTTTCTGGCTTGCATTGCAGTCCCTAACGAAGCCAGCATCTCCATGCATAAAAAGAGAGGGTATGTTCAAGTGGCTCATTTTCCAAAAGTTGGCTACAAGTTTGAGCAATGGCACGATATCGTCTGGATGCAAAAAATCTTGGATGGGCCTGTTAGAAAGATACAGTAGATGCCCCACCAATCTTAAATCACAATGGCTAATTATCCCTGCCTTTTGCATATGCTAAAATGATACTAATAAAATCACTGGGAGAGACCGAAAAGTTTGTGGTGGTCTCCCATACATGAAAGGAACCTATATGACTCAAGTAACCAGTGCTAGACTGTTACCCCAAAAGCCCTGCAGATGGGCAAAAAGTCTCCTTAATCGCAAGGTACCTATTTTCCTGTTTTTCTTACTGGAATTGGCTTTTCTCGTTTTCTCATATCTCAGTCTACAAGAGCATTTTCCATCTATAATCTTATGGGAACACTTGTTGAGTGTTTTTACCTTCTTTTATTTGCTGAATCGTTCTATGGACTCTCGTTCCAAATTATCCTGGCTGATTATCATTGCTCTTTTCCCAATTTTTGGGACAGCCTTGCTTTACTTTTCACTTGCTGATTTGGGTGTGAGACGGTTGAAGAAACGACTTGAGGATGCTACAGTGCAGGCTTCTAATTATTAAAGCACCGATCCAGAAGTAGCTGATTATTTATCTCATGGTGATCGTCAACTACAGCGTTTAGCTTATTTTCTGGAGCATAGTCCAGCTCAGTTTTCTATCTACAGAGATACTGAGGTGACCTATTTTCCACTTGGAGACGACATGTTTCCAGCACTGCTGGAGGATTTGAAAAAGGCAGAGCGTTATATCTTTATGGAGTATTTCATCATTGACGAAGGTATCATGTGGGGTGAGATTTTAGCCATTTTGGAGGAAAAGGCCAAGGAAGGTCTGGACGTTCGTGTCATGTTTGATGGGATGAATGAGATGACTACCTTGTCCTACGATTATATCGAGCGCTTGCACAAGGTTGGCATTAAAGCTCAGGCCTTCTCACCAGTCAAGCCTATTCTATCAACCTATTACAATTACCGAGACCATCGAAAGATTACAGTGATTGATGGTCAATTTGCTTATACTGGTGGCGTTAATATCGCTGATGAGTATGTCAATAAACGAGAACGCTTTGGTCATTGGAAGGATACGGCCCTTCGATTAGATGGTTCAGCAGTTCAAACGCTAAAAGCTCTCTTTTTGACCATGTGGACAGTGACTGGAATAGAAGATAAAAGGGATATGGAGCGCTATCTACAAGAAAAACCTCAACAAAGAAAGAGTCAGGGCTTTGTACCCCCTTATGGCAATTCACCATTGACCTATCACAAAGTGGCTGAGGATGTTTATCTTCATTTACTGAATACATCGACCGATTATGTTCACATCATGACCCCTTATTTGATCTTGGATGACGAATTGGTTAGAGCTATGACTTTCGCGGCCAAACGCGGAGTAGATGTTCGGATCATTATGCCAGGGATTCCAGATAAACAATATGCCTTTGATATTGCGACGACCTATTTTAAAGTGCTCTTGGATGCTGGCGTCCGTATTTTCCGTTATACCCCAGGTTTTGTCCATGCTAAGGTTTATGTTTCTGATAGCCAACAAGCTGTGGTAGGAACCATTAATACAGACTACCGAAGCCTCTATCAAAATTTTGAAGATGGGGTTTATCTCTACAAAAATCTGGAAGTGCTTAAGATTGAAGAAGATTTTGAGAAAACCCAGGCTCTCTCAGAGGAAGTCACTTTAGAAAGTTTATCAAAAATACCTATGGTTCATCGTCTGGGTGGCTATCTTTTTTCTTTGATTGGACCTTTGATGTAAAAAAGGAGGAATCATATGGATACAAAAATTCTTTTGAAATTGTTAGAAAACCAAGCTGATCCAGCGAAAGTCTCAGCAATGGAAGCTTATATGAAAAATAAATTCAGCTTTCTTGGCGTTTAAAAACCAATTCTCAAAAAGATTGAAAGAGAGTTTTTTAAACCCTTCATAAAGGATCCAATTGATTGGACTTTTGTGGAAGAGTGTTGGCAGCAACCTTACCGTGAGTTTCAATATATTGCTATGGATTATCTGGATAAAAAGAAGAAGGAGCTTAGACCTGAAGATTTTCCAAAGCTAAAGGAATTGGCTCAAACCAAGTCCTGGTGGGATAGTATTGATCAGTTGGACCGCATCATCGGAGAGATTACTTTCACATATCCAGAAACCAAACAGGTTATGCTGGATTGGAGTAGGGATCAGGACTTTTGGTTGAGGCGGATTGCCATTGATCACCAGCTTATGAGGAAAGAAAAAACAGATACGGATTTGTTAGAAAAAGTGATCCTCAATAATCTAGGTCAAAGCGAGTTCTTTATAAATAAGGCAATTGGCTGGAGCTTACGCAACTATTCCAAGGTCAATCCGGATTGGGTAGGGGCCTTTATCGACCGCTATCGAGATCAGTTGTCACCATTAAGCATTCGGGAAGGAAGCAAGTACTTACCTTCTTGACAGTTTGTGGATGTTCATGGTAAACTAGATTCATGCGATGAGTCGATTGGCTCCTTTGGAGCCTTTTGCGCTGAGGAGGTCTACATTCAATTGTAACGCAGGAGCGGACCTTGAACAGTTGTGTGAACCTGCTGTTCTCACCGAAAGGTGCCTCGAATCCTGGTCTTCGGATCAGGATTTTTTTGTTTCCTCAAAGAACCGAAAACTATTATAATACAGTTGCTACAAAGTTATGTTGGTGTTATAATATAGTAAAGTGCCTAGGTCAGAAAGGAGTGGAGTTGATTGGGAGATTTCTATCATTCTAATGATTCAGCATCTACAGACTATTCGCATAAAATTGAGGAGCTTGAAAACTCTAAACAATTTCAGGATGCCATCGGATTGATCCGAGAACAGATGAAGAACAATCTTAAGTGGAATGTTTTGCGATCCTTTGGTATTATTTGCGCCATACTGTCTCTCATTTTATTGCGTTTTGCAGCTATTCCTTTGATCCTTTTAGTTGTTGGTTTGTATTATTGGCCACAATATAAAAAACGAAAAGCCTTGTTTGGGGATCGAATTCGTTCGAACGATGAGATCTATCTTGATGATATCCTTTCGCCTGTATTAAAGGAAGTTTTTCCTCGAGCTTCGATCAAAGAGGACGGTTCCATCCCTTCTGAAGCTCTCTCGCATTTATGTCCTCGGTCGACTGATTTTCTATGTTTCAAAGAGCTATCATTTCATGATGACAAAGAGCTGACAGTGTCAAATCTCTATGCCCATCATACGGAGACTCGTTACCGGACATCTAATGGTCATACGAGGACGGAACATGTGGAAGTTACAGATTTCCTTGGACAAGTGTTCTCTTTACATCTACCGATCAATTTCTCAGGTCATCTTCGAGTTGTGCCAACCAAGAAATCCTTTCTTTTTAAGAGGGAGGTGAATGGGGTTTATCCTGGAGCCAGAGGAGATGAAGTTCAGATTGAAACCGAGGATATTCGCAATAACGAGAATTACAATATTTACTGCACGGATGAACTGTCTGCCCGTAAATTTCTCACCCCTAAGATGTTGGAATGGTTTGATCGACAAATTTCTCAAAATGCCATGTGTGTATTTTTGAAAGACAAGAAACTATTTATTTCTTTGTATACCGATCGCTATATCTTTCCGACGCCCCAAAAACCGGAAGATATTGATCAACTATCTTTGGTATCTGAATATCATAAATTATGCAAAGAACTAGCTTTAATTAAGGAAATAACAGCAATTTTTGAAGGAGAAGCATCATGAATCTCATTATTGGAATCATCCTATTATTTCTTGCCCTATTGGCCATTTGGTTTATTAGTGTAGGAAATCGCCTCAATCGTTATCTAGTAACCATCGAAGAATCAAAGAGAACGGTTGATATCGTTCTCGTAAAACGCTATGATACCATTTCGGAAATGCTAAAAGTAGCCAAAGCCTATGCCAAACACGAGCAAGAGATTTTTACTGATTTAGTTGCTTTACGCCAAGGAGCGACTATTCAAGAATCCAACCAAGTCATTACCAATCAAAATGATGTCTTGGCACAAATTCGTGCAGTCGGTGAAAACTATCCAGAGCTCTTGTCTTCTAACCAATTCTTGGCCTTGCAAAAGGAAATTGCTGACGAAAATGAAGATCTTGCTGCAGCGAAGCGAATTGTCAACAGTAATGTCAGCCATATCAATCAAGAAATTGTTTCATTTCCGGCGTCTATCGTAGCAGGTGTAAAGGGGATCCATCAAGTTCCATTTCTTGCTGAAGAAACACAAGGTAAGAAAGATTTAAGTGACTTGAACTATGACCTGAACTAACGAGCTATTTATGATAAATAACCATCAACAATCCTGGTCTTAGAATCGGGATTTTTTCCTACTGTTGGTACTTTTCATTTATGCTAAAAAATTGTATAATGGTACAAATACTCAATTTTTAGAAAATTTTGAAAGAGGATTTACTATGGGATACACAGTTGCTGTTGTCGGTGCTACAGGTGCCGTTGGTGCTCAAATGATCAAAATGTTGGAAGAATCTACTCTTCCAATCGATAAAATTCGCTACCTTGCGTCAGCACGTTCTGCAGGAAAAGTCTTGCAATTTAAAGGGCAAGACGTGACCATCGAGGAAACGACTGAAGATGCTTTTGAAGGGGTTGATATTGCTCTCTTCTCAGCTGGTGGTTCAACATCTGCCAAATATGCACCTTATGCGGTAAAAGCAGGCGCAGTAGTGGTTGATAACACTTCTTATTTCCGTCAAAATCCGGATGTCCCATTGGTTGTTCCTGAAGTGAATGCCCATGCTCTTGATGCTCACAACGGAATCATCTCTTGTCCAAACTGTTCAACCATTCAAATGATGGTAGCTCTTGAGCCAGTTCGTCAAAAATGGGGCTTGGACCGTATCATCGTGTCTACTTACCAAGCTGTTTCAGGTGCTGGTATGGGAGCTATTCTTGAAACCCAACGTGAGTTGAAAGAAGTCTTAAATGATGGAGTTAATCCACGTGATGTTAAAGCAGAAATCTTACCTTCAGGTGGAGATAAGAAACACTATCCAATCGCCTTCAACGCTCTTCCACAAATTGATGTCTTCACAGATAATGACTACACATACGAAGAAATGAAGATGACAAACGAGACTAAGAAAATTATGGAAGACGATAGCATTGCTGTTTCAGCAACTTGTGTGCGGATTCCAGTCTTGTCAGCTCACTCAGAGTCAGTCTACATTGAAACAAAAGAAGTGGCACCAATTGACGAAGTGAAAGCTGCTATTGCAGAATTTCCAGGTGCAGTCCTTGAAGATGATGTTGCTCACCAAATCTATCCTCAAGCAGTCAATGCTGTAGGTTCACGTGATACCTTCGTTGGACGGATTCGTAGAGACTTGGATGCTGAAAAAGGAATCCACATGTGGGTTGTTTCAGATAACCTCCTTAAAGGAGCTGCTTGGAACTCAGTCCAAATCGCAGAAACCCTTCACGAACGTGGACTCGTACGTCCAACAGCTGAATTGAAGTTTGAATTGAAATAGGGAGAAAAACAGAAATCAGTAACTCGAAGAGTTTGATTTCGTAGTTTTTCCCCCGCACAGTTGATTAGGAAGTACGAATGTTGCAAACATGAGTAGTTCCAATCAACCACTGCGTCACGATTCAGAAATCTGCAACTCGAAGAGTTTGATTTCTTCCTCAGCTTTCTAACGAATCAACTTGTTTTATGAACAGATCATGAGGCAAAGGCAAGCAAGCCCCAGCCTCTTTCTTATATAGAGAAAGGTTTTTCTATGTCTTATAATGATTTAAAAGATTGTAAAATCATCACTGCATTTATCACCCCCTTCCATGAAGATGGAACCATTAATTTTGACGCTCTTCCTGACTTGATCGAGCACCTCTTGGCTCATCATACAGACGGGATTCTCTTAGCTGGAACGACTGCGGAAAGTCCAACTCTGACCCACGATGAGGAATTGCAACTCTTTGCGGCTGTTCAAAAGATTGTCAATGGTCGAGTTCCTTTGATCGCTGGTGTCGGAACCAATGAAACCCGCGACTCGATTGAGTTCGTTAAAGAAGTGGATGCTTTTGGTGGCTTTGCAGCAGGATTGGCTATCGTCCCTTACTACAACAAACCATCCCAAGAAGGAATGTATCAACACTTTAAAGCGATTGCGGATGCATCTAATCTTCCGATTATTATCTACAATATTCCAGGGCGAGTGGTTGTCGAAATGACACCAGAAACCATGCTTCGTTTGGCAGAACACCCAAATATCATTGGGGTAAAAGAGTGTACAACTCTTGCTAATATGGCCTATTTGATTGAACACAAGCCAGAAGAATTTCTCGTCTATACAGGAGAAGATGGAGATGCTTTCCATGCGATGAACCTTGGGGCTGATGGAGTGATCTCAGTGGCTTCTCATACAAATGGAGATGAAATGCATGAGATGTTCCAAGCTATTGAACACAACGATATTAAAAAGGCTGCGGCTATCCAACGTCAGTTTATCCCTAAAGTCAATGCTCTCTTCTCATATCCGAGTCCAGCTCCTGTCAAAGCTGTCTTAAACTATATGGGCTTTGAAGCAGGACCAACTCGTTTGCCATTGGTGCCAGCGCCAGCAGAAGAAGCGAAGCGCATCATCAAGGTTGTAGTAGATGGGGATTACCATGCAACCAAAGAGATCATTACGGGAGTTCTTCGTCCGGATTATTAATAAAATTGTCATGAGGAATGTATGTCAGAGTTAGAAAAAACGGATTCAGAAAAATCAGAACTAGAAAAATTTAAAGAACGTCATAGCCTTGATAAGTTAGATGGTGTGATAATCTATGATAAACCGACCATTAAAACAGGCGAAAAAGCTGGATGCATCGGTGCACTCTTACTTTTAATTGGATTTGGTACAGGAATTATTTTGTTGCTCCTTCATTTCATATTTGACTTCGATTCCAAGCTCCTCAACCTTCTTTGGGAATCAATAGCAGCTTTAGGATTCATTTTTAGTTTAGCAGGGGCTTTTCAAATCGGTCCTCTTACAATACACCGCTACTCAAGAGAAGCCGATAAGGATAAACATTTTGAAATTGATAGAGCCTATAATCTCTATAACGTTCTCTATAAACCGACTAAAACTATCCTTCTCCAATATGATAGTGACGAAGATCAGCTGATTGCTGTCAATGCTGGTGGTGAACTATTAATGGAACTCCTTAGAAAAGTAGAGATGGAGAAGTTACCTCTGAAGAAGATTTTGAAGACCTTCCGTTTGGATCATGTCTCTGACCATCTTTGGAGATTGACCTACAGCTATAAAAAAGAAGATGTGGTCATGGAAAAAAGTGATCGTTAGATTTTTTCATCCAATCAAGCACAGTAAGTCCTGAAAAGAGCTTTGATTCTTGGCAAAAAAATTATATAATAAAGTAGTAGGTCTTCATTTCTTTCTAAGGGAAATGAAGTATTCATGAAAATTTAAACAAAAAGGAGACTCCGATGGAAGTCATTAAACGTAGTGGAGAAGTGGTTGAATTCAACCCAGATAAAATTTACCAAGCTATTTTGAAAGCTGCGCAAGTTGTCTATGTTTTGACAGATGATTTGCGACAAAACCTAGCTCAAGTGACCAAGAAAGTTGCTATGGATTTGGATGAAGCCCAAGTAGAACGCGCAACCATCAGTATGATCCAATCATTAGTGGAACAACGCTTGTTGGGAGCAGGTTATATTACCATTGCAGAACACTACATTTCTTATCGCTTGCAACGTGATTTGGAACGGAGCGGCTATGGTGATCATATCGCCGTGCATTTGCATTTTGAGCAAATTCGCTAGAATATGAAATAGAAGTTACTTCGGTAGCTTCATTTTTTTGTATCCTCGTTTAAGGCTGAGAATTCAAGAAAACATGGTATAATAGAAGAGATTGAACTGGAAAGGAATGGAGAACATGGCAACTATACAATGGTTTCCTGGACACATGTCCAAAGCTAGAAGACAAGTACAAGAAAATTTAAAATTTGTGGATTTTGTGACGGTTCTGGTAGATGCTCGTTTGCCCCTATCAAGCCAAAATCCTATGTTAACCAAAATTGTTGGTGATAAGCCTAAATTAATGATTTTGAACAAGGTAGACTTGGCAGATCCTGTGGCAACAAAAGAATGGCAGGACTATTTTGAGTCTCAAGGCATCAAAACCTTGGCTATCAACTCCAAAGAGCAATCTACGGTTAAGAAGGTCACAGATGCTGCTAAGTCTTTGATGGCCGATAAAATTGCTCGTCAGAAGGAACGAGGGATTCAGATTGAAACCCTTCGGACCATGATTATCGGGATTCCTAATGCCGGGAAATCAACTCTGATGAACCGCTTAGCGGGGAAAAAGATTGCTGTTGTTGGAAATAAACCAGGGGTGACCAAGGGGCAACAATGGTTGAAAACCAATAAAGACCTTGAAATCTTGGATACCCCAGGAATTCTCTGGCCAAAGTTTGAAGATGAAGAAGTGGCTTTAAAGCTCGCCTTAACAGGAGCGATAAAGGATCAGTTGCTTCCAATGGATGAAGTGACCATCTTTGGTCTTAACTATTTCAAAAAGCACTATCCAGCTGTTTTGCAGGAACGTTTTAAACAAATGGATCTGGAACAAGAAGCTCCTGAAATCATTATGGAAATGACCCAGAAATTAGGATTTCGAGAGGATTACGACCGTTTTTACAGTTTGTTTGTCAAGGATGTACGTGATGGTCGTTTGGGACGCTATTCCCTTGATCGTGTAGGTGAAATAGATGCCAACGATTAAAGAAATCAAAGAGCGTTTGGCAACGATTGACGATCTAGATCATCCCTTATTTGAAGAATTGATCCTTGATGGTCGAGCGGGGGTTCAAGCGGCTATCAGCAAACGAAAACGCGAACTCCAAAAACAAGTGGACGAAGATTTGCGTTTGGAAAAAATGCTGGCCTATGAAAAAGAACTTTATACTCAAGGGATTGATCTTATTGCAGGTGTGGATGAAGTAGGGAGAGGTCCTTTGGCTGGCCCTGTCGTCGCAGCGGCCGTCATTCTGCCGGAAAATTGTAAAATTCCAGGACTCAACGATAGTAAAAAGATTCCAAAATCCAAACACAAGGAAATCTATGAAGCTGTGCTCCAAAACGCCATTGCGATCGGAATCGGCGTCAAGGACAATCAAGTGATTGACCAGGTTAATATCTATGAAGCTACGAAGCTAGCCATGATGGAGGCCATTGGTCAGCTAGATCCTCAACCCCAGCATCTTTTGATTGATGCTATGAAGTTGGATCTTCCTATTCCCCAAACTAGTATCATCAAAGGGGATGCTAACTCCTTATCCATTGCTGCAGCATCCATCGTAGCCAAGGTGACTCGGGATCAGATGATGGAAGAGTTTGATTGCGAATATCCGGGTTATGATTTTACGCAGAACGCTGGCTATGGGACGGCTAACCATCTGGCTGGCCTCGACAAGCTGGGAGTGACCCCTATCCATCGGCGTTCATTTGAACCCGTCAAATCAATGTGTGAGGATTAGGCTATGCTATTTACCATCGATATCGGAGGGACCTTTATAAAGTACGGTCTGATGGATGCAGACTATCAATTGATCCGTACAGACAAGATCCCAACACCATCTACGATTGAGGACTTTTGGCAAGGATTAGAAGGAATCGTTGCTCCTGTACGGGAAGAAATCGAGGGAATCGCCATTTCATGCCCTGGTGAGATCCAAAAGAGCCTTGGCTTTGTCTTTCGAGGTGGTCTCATTCCATATTTGCGAGGCATTCCTCTAGCTAGTAGATTGCAACAAACATTTCAAGTACCCGTCACCGTTCTTAATGATGGAGAAGCTGCTGGTCTAGCGGAAGCAAGGCTTGGCAATCTAAAAGATTGTTCTTGCGGTGCGACCTTGGTCCTAGGGACTGGAGTTGGCCTTGCTCTTCTTTCTAACGGTGATCTATTGAGAGGATGGCAACTGACAGAATACATTCGGACTATTGATAAGGCAGAAAGAACACCAGAAAATCGCCGCTTTCATCGCGGACTCTTTTTGCAAGGTATTTCCAATCTTTTGGAAAACACCGGTTCAGCTGTTCAATTTGTTGAGAAGGCTAGTCACATCTTAAACCTAGAAAAGGCAGATGGTATAGCCGTTTTCAAGGCTCTTGATCAAGGAGGCCATGAGGAGCTGAAATCCTTGTTTCGGGAGTATTGTCATGATATTGCTATTCTGATTTTTAATCTTCAATCATTGCTCCTGCTTGAGAAGGTGACAATTGGAGGGGGCATTAGTAGCCAACCGCTACTGATCGATGAGATCAGTCGACAATACCATGAGCTGCTCTCTCAAAAAGGGCATAAACAATTTGAGGCCTTGCCGATCCAAGCGGCTCGCTTCCATAATGAAAGCAACTTGATTGGTGCCGCATCTTACTTTTATTCTTCTACATATCAAAAAAAGTTCTAGAAATAGAGCTTTTTTTCCATTCTTTTTCGAATAAATAAGTGAGAGGAAGTAGAAGGTGACCATGGAGAAATTTGAAATCTTTAAATTAAAAGAAGCTGGTTTATCAAATGAGCAAGTCTTGAGAGTTTTGGACTACTGTAGGAAAGACCAAGCCTTACCAAGCTTAGAAGAGATAGCAAGGATCGCTCGCTGTCGCAGTATTATTCATTTTGTAGACAAATACCGGCAGCTGGATGAAGAGCATTTACACAAGGAGTTTGAACGGTTCCCATCTCTATCCATTTTTGATCCTGAATACCCGGAGGAATTGCTACAGATCTACAATCCTCCTGTACTCCTTTTTTACCAAGGAGATTTGGAGCTGTTAACCAAACCGAAGATTGCAGTCGTAGGAGCTCGGGAAACGACGCGAGAAGGGGTGCGATCTGTAGAGAAGATTATTAAAGAACTTGGAAATGAACTGGTCATCGTTAGTGGACTTGCTAAGGGAATTGATGCGACAGCTCATTATGCCAGTATACGAAATGGTGGCAAGACCATCGGAGTGATAGGAACGGGACTGGATGTCTTTTATCCTAAAAGCAATCAAAGACTGCAGGCACATATGGGGGAAAACCATCTGATCTTGAGCGAGTATGGTCCAGGGCAGGCCCCACTTAAGTTTCATTTTCCTGAGAGAAATCGCATCATTGCAGGTCTCTGTCAGGCAGTGATTGTGGCAGAGGCGCGACTCCGTTCAGGGAGTTTGATTACTTGTGAGCGTGCTATGGAAGAAGGCCGAGACGTTTTTGCTATTCCAGGAAATATTTTAGATGGAAAATCTGCAGGCTGCCATCATCTGATTCAAGAAGGTGCAAAGCTTGTCACCTCAGGCCAGGACATTCTTGATGAATTGAAATACGAATTGTGATTTTCCTATAGGAGAAGTTCCTAGTTGACATCTTTCTTAAAATGTATTAAACTCAATGAGATTTATACAATACAGAGGGATAAAACGTGGTAACAAAAAAGAAAAGCAGTACAACCAAGAAAAATTTGGTGATTGTGGAGTCTCCTGCTAAGGCGAAAACAATCGAAAAATACCTTGGTCGTAACTACAAAGTCATGGCTAGTGTTGGCCATATTCGGGATCTGAAAAAATCTACGATGTCTATTGACTTCGACAATAACTATGAACCGGAGTATATCAATATTCGCGGAAAAGGTCCCTTGATCAATGATTTGAAAAAAGAAGCTAAAAAAGC
The DNA here is from genome assembly GCF_015557775.1 of Streptococcus parasanguinis. Taxonomy (GTDB): domain Bacteria; phylum Bacillota; class Bacilli; order Lactobacillales; family Streptococcaceae; genus Streptococcus; species Streptococcus parasanguinis_AA. The sequence continues at coordinate 133,873 of NZ_JADNOY010000005.1, forward strand.
CAAACAAGTCTTTCTCGCAAGTGACCCGGACCGAGAAGGAGAAGCTATTTCTTGGCATTTAGCGCATATTTTGAACTTGGATGCCAAAGAAAAGAACCGCGTGGTCTTTAACGAAATCACCAAGGATGCAGTAAAAAATGCCTTTAAAGAACCGCGCCAAATCGATATGGACTTGGTCGATGCCCAACAAGCCCGTCGTGTCTTGGACCGGATTGTAGGGTATTCAATTTCGCCTATTCTTTGGAAAAAGGTCAAAAAAGGACTTTCTGCAGGGCGCGTGCAATCAGTTGCCCTCAAATTAATCATTGATCGTGAAAACGAAATTAATGATTTCAAGCCGGAAGAATACTGGACCATTGATGGTGTCTTTAAAAAAGGGACCAAGCAATTCCAAGCTAGCTTCTATGGGATTGATGGCAAGAAGATGAAGCTCAACACCAATGAAGAGGTGAAAGCTGTTCTTGAACGCTTAGATGGCAAAGATTTTACTGTTGAAAAAGTTGAAAAGAAAGAACGTCGTCGGAATGCACCACTTCCTTACACCACCTCTTCTATGCAGATGGATGCAGCCAATAAGATCAACTTCCGTACACGCAAGACCATGATGGTCGCTCAGCAATTGTACGAAGGAATCAATATCGGCTCTGGTGTTCAAGGTTTGATTACCTATATGCGTACCGACTCCACACGGATCAGTCCGGTTGCGCAAAATGAGGCAGCTAACTTTATCGTGGATCGCTTCGGTGAGAAATATTCTAAGCATGGAAGCCGTGTGAAGAATGCTTCTGGTGCCCAAGATGCCCACGAAGCGATTCGTCCGTCTAGCGTCTTCAATACTCCTGAGAGCATTGCTAAATACTTGGACAAAGACCAATTGAAACTCTACACCTTGATTTGGAATCGTTTTGTCGCTAGCCAGATGACGGCAGCTGTTTTTGATACTATGAATGTCCGTTTAGGTCAAAATGGGGTTCAATATACAGCGAATGGGAGTCAGGTAAAGTTTGACGGTTATTTGGCGATTTATAATGATTCAGACAAAAACAAGATGTTGCCGGACATGGTAGAAGGCGATATCGTCAAGCAGGTCAATAGCAAGCCGGAGCAACACTTTACCCAACCACCTGCTCGATATTCTGAAGCAACCTTGATTAAGACCTTGGAAGAGAACGGTGTTGGACGACCTTCAACCTATGCTCCGACGATTGAGACCATTCAAAAACGCTATTATGTGAAGCTGGTAGCTAAACGCTTTGAACCAACGGAATTAGGGGAGATCGTTAATAAACTGATTGTTGAGTTTTTCCCAGATATTGTCAATGTGACCTTCACAGCGGAGATGGAAGGGAAACTCGATGATGTCGAACTCGGAAAAGAAGAGTGGCAAAAAGTCATTGATGCCTTCTACAAACCATTCTCTAAAGAAGTCGCCAAGGCTGAAGAAGAGATGGAAAAAATCCAAATCAAAGACGAACCAGCTGGTTTTGATTGTGAAGTCTGTGGCAGCCCGATGGTGATTAAATTAGGACGTTTTGGTAAGTTCTATGCTTGTAGTAATTTCCCAGATTGTCGTCATACTCAAGCCATTGTCAAAGAAATCGGGGTGGAATGTCCAAACTGTCATCAGGGACAAATCATCGAGCGTAAAACCAAACGAAATCGTATTTTCTATGGCTGTAATCGCTACCCAGACTGTGAATTTACTTCTTGGGACAAGCCAATCGGCCGTGACTGTCCAAAATGTGGTCATTACTTAGTTGAGAAGAAAGTCCGTGGCGGTGGTAAACAAGTCGTTTGTAGCAACGGTGACTACGAAGAAGAAAAAGTGAAATAATCTTTTAAATGATTCGATGTCTATTATAACGGCAATTTTCTTAAATGTCTGTTATAATAGACATTTTTGCTTTTTTTCGTTATAATAGACATAAGGAGGTGGGCTTATGTATCTTGCTTTGATTGCAGATGTCATTGATTCCAAAACCGTTCAAGAACGTCTTGACCTGCAAAAACAGGTAGAAAAAACGCTTCAAAAGATGAACGAATTATTTGGAGATTACCTGGCATCCCGTTTTACTTTGACCTTGGGGGATGAGTTTCAGGCGCTTTTAAAAGTGGATGCTCCAGTTTTTCAAATCATCGATACCTTACGTTCAGAACTAACCCCTACTCAGCTTCGTTTTGGAATTGGCCTTGGGGAGATTGTAACAGCTATTGATCCCTTGCAAAGTGTTGGAGCAGATGGTCCAGCTTATTGGAATGCACGCGCAGCCATCAATTTTGTTCATCAGAAAAATGACTATGGCAATACACAGATTTATTTTTCAAGCGGGAAGGAAAACCAAGACTTTTTTGTGAACGCCCTCATCGCTTCTGGAGAAGCCATTCGTTCAGGTTGGCGGGATAGTCAGGAAGAGATCTTGCTCAATCTTCTAAAGAGATCCGTATATAGCGAGTCCTTTAGTCAGCAGGATTTGGCCCAATCACTAGCTATCAACCCAAGTGCCCTCTCTAAACGGTTGAAGAGTAGCAGTGTCCGTGTTTATTTACGGGGGAGAGCAGGTGCCCTGGCCAGTATACAAAGCATAGTGAAAGGAGAGGAAAATGAGCGGATTGTCTAGTATCGTAGTGAATCCATACTTGATTCTCTTGTTGATTTGTCATTTACTATCAGATTATTATTTTCAAAGCCAAAAGATGGCGGATCGCAAGGATCAGGATAAGAAGGTGCTAGGGCTTCACATTCTATATGTAGCTCTGCCTCTGATCGTCGTTTCCTTCTGTCATCTAGATTTGTGGTGGATTTGCTTGGTCATTTTACTGAGCCATGCCGCAATAGATTTCTTAAAACCGATCGTGCAGAATGGTTTGAAATTACCAACCGCCTGGACCTTTGCCTTGGATCAAGTCTTGCATGTCAGCATCATTAGCTGTCTAGTCCTTTTAGGAGCGAAGAATGGTTCGACCTATCTGCCTCTGGACACTTTAAATCTAATTTTTTATGTTCTCCTAGTTGGGAAACCAAGCAATATTGCCTTTAAAATTCTGTTTGCCAAGTATCAACCCACCAGCAAGAAGAAAATGGATACGATCACTGGGGCTGGTTCCATGATTGGCTTTTTAGAGCGTTTGGTGATTGGTGCCTGTCTCATCTATGGGCAATTTGCTTCTATCGGCCTAGTCTTTACTGCCAAGTCCATCGCTCGCTACAATAAAATTTCGGAGGATCCAGCCTTTGCGGAGTATTACTTGATCGGGTCCTTGTTCAGTATCCTATCTGCCCTCTTAGCAGCTTGGTTGTGTCTATAAGAAAATAAATAGTAAAGTCTAAGACAGGAAGGAAAAGCCTCCCTGTCTTTTTACTTGGCTTTTTGGTATAATGGACCAAGTAGAAAATTAGAAAGATTTGTGGGTGTCTAACAGTTCAGTGAGGTGGTTTGATACCCAAAGAGGTATTAGTGTCATGTCTCAATCTTATATCAATGTGATCGGTGCGGGCCTTGCAGGCTCGGAAGCAGCTTACCAGATTGCCCAACAGGGAATTCCGGTCAAGCTTTATGAAATGCGTGGAGTCAAATCCACTCCGCAACACAAAACAGACAACTTTGCTGAGTTAGTGTGTTCCAACTCTCTTCGTGGGGATTCTCTCACCAATGCTGTCGGGCTCCTCAAAGAAGAAATGCGTCGTCTGGGTTCTGTCATCCTTGAAGCAGCGGAAGCGACTCGTGTACCAGCCGGTGGAGCACTTGCTGTGGACCGAGAAGGTTTTGCTAGCCGGGTGACGGAGAAGGTGTCCCAACATCCGCTCATCGAAGTCATTCGTGATGAAATTACGGAATTGCCGACAGATGCCATCACAGTGGTCGCAACGGGGCCTCTAACCAGCGATGCCTTGGCAGAAAAGATTCACGCCCTTAATGGTGGCGATGGTTTCTATTTTTATGATGCAGCAGCTCCAATCATCGATGTCAATACTGTCGATATGAACAAGGTCTATCTCAAGTCACGCTATGACAAGGGAGAAGCAGCTTATCTCAACTGCCCAATGACCAAGCAAGAGTTTATGGACTTCCACGAGGCCTTGGTCAATGCTGAAGAAGCCCCGCTCAACTCTTTTGAAAAAGAAAAGTATTTCGAAGGCTGTATGCCCATTGAAGTCATGGCCAAACGTGGTATCAAAACCATGCTCTATGGCCCTATGAAACCAGTTGGACTCGAGTATCCAGATGATTACAAAGGGCCACGTGATGGGGAGTTTAAGACACCCTACGCAGTCGTTCAGTTGCGCCAAGACAATGCGGCTGCCAGCCTCTACAATATCGTCGGCTTCCAAACTCACCTTAAATGGGGCGAACAAAAACGGGTCTTCCAAATGATTCCAGGTTTGGAACATGCGGAGTTTGTCAGATACGGCGTCATGCACCGCAATTCCTACATGGATTCTCCAAATCTGCTGGAACAAACCTACCGCTCGAAGAAACAACCAAATCTCTTCTTTGCAGGTCAAATGACAGGTGTAGAAGGCTATGTTGAGTCAGCGGCCTCAGGTTTGGTAGCTGGAATCAATGCCGCTCGCCTTTTCAAAGGAGAAGAAGCAGCGATTTTCCCTGAAACGACAGCTATCGGAAGCCTGGCTCACTATATCACCCATGCAGATAGCAAGCATTTCCAACCCATGAATGTCAACTTCGGGATTATCAAAGAGCTAGAAGGACCACGCATTCGGGATAAAAAGGAACGTTATGAGAAAATTGCCGAACGTTCTTTACAAGATTTGGCTCAGTTTATGGAAAAATAACCAAAGAAAGGAAAAAGTTTGGAGAAAATCCAGACTTTTTCTTCTAAAAATGGTATAATGAATAAAATTTAGAATATAGAGAGTTTTCTGACAATGAACAAATCCTATTTTTATTTAGATATGAAGACACACGAGTTGAAAGTGCCTTATACCGGAAAACTCCGTCGTGTGCGAGTCTTATTACCTAAGAATTATGAAACGGATACAGATAGACGTTACCCTGTGGTTTATTTCCACGATGGGCAAAACGTTTTGTACAGCAAGGAAGCTTATGCGGGTCATTCCTGGAAGGTGATTCCAGCCATTAAGCGGAATCCCGATATTAGTCGCATGATTGTTGTTGCGATCGATAATGATGGTTTCCAACGCATGAATGAATACTCTGCCTGGAAGTACAAGGAATCCAATATTCCTGGCATGCAATTTGGTGGCAAGGGAGTTGAGTACGGCGAATTTGTCATGGAGGTGGTGAAACCTTTTATCGACCAAGAATACCGGACTCTTGCTGATCGAGAACATACGGCCATGATTGGATCTTCCTTGGGTGGGAATATTACCCAATTCTTGGGCTTAGAGTACCAAGATCAAATTGGTTGTTTAGGGGTCTTTTCATCTGCTAACTGGCTACACCAAGATGCCTTCAATCATTATATCGAACGCAAAAAATTATATGCAGATCAACGGATCTACATCTATGTAGGGACTGAAGAGGCGGATGATACAGATAAAACGCTGATGGCGGGAAATATCAAGCAAGCCTATATTGATTCATCCCTTCGTTATTATCACGACGTTATCCAACAAGGAGTTGCTTTAGAAAATATTGCCATTCGGATTCAATCCGGTGCGATTCACCATGAAGAAGCTTGGGCTGAACATTTACCTGAATGCCTTCGCTTTTTGGCTGAAAATTGGGATTAATAGACTGTAAATAAAGAAATAAAGGAAAGAGGAAACTTATGAATATTGAACATTTAAGCCACTGGAGTGGCCAACTCAACCGTGAAATGTATCTGAACCGCTATGGACATGCTGGTATTCCTGTTGTGGTCTTCGCTTCATCAGGTGGAAGCCATAACGAGTACTATGACTTTGGTATGATTGATGCTTGTGCTCAGTTTATCGAAGAAGGACGGGTTCAATTCTTCACCCTTTCGAGTGTTGATAGTGAAAGCTGGCTTTGTGATTGGAAAAATCCTCATGATCGAGCAGAGATGCACCGTGCTTACGAGCGCTATGTGATTGAAGAAGCTATTCCTTTCATCAAGCACAAAACAGGCTGGTTTGATCCGATGATGACAACTGGTTGCTCAATGGGAGCCTACCACGCGCTTAATTTCTTCTTGCAACATCCAGATGTCTTTAACAAAGTGATTGCCTTGAGTGGAGTCTATGACGCTCGTTTCTTTGTTGGTGATTTTGGTGGAGATGAAGCCATTTACCAAAATTCTCCATCTGATTATATCTGGAACCAAAATGATGGCTGGTTTATCGATCGTTACCGTCAGGCTGAAATTGTTGTTTGTACTGGTTTAGGGGCTTGGGAACAAGACGGGCTTCCATCTTTCTACAAACTGAAAGAAGCCTTTGATCACAAAAATATTCCTGCATGGTTCGCTGAATGGGGACATGATGTAGCCCACGATTGGGAATGGTGGCGCAAACAAATGCCTTATTTCCTAGGCCAAATGTATCTATAAGTAAAAAGGGAGGAGACCTCAATGAATTATATCGTTATTTCACCATATTACCCACAAAACTTCCAACAATTTACCATCGAACTAGCTAATAAAGGGATCACTGTCTTGGGAATTGGTCAAGAGCCATATGAACAGTTAGATGAGCCTTTGCGCAACAGCTTAACAGAATATTTCCGTGTTGAAAATTTGGAAAATCTGGACGAAGTGAAGCGTGCGGTAGCCTTTCTCTTTTATAAACATGGCCCAATCGATCGCATTGAGTCTCATAATGAGTACTGGTTGGAATTGGATGCGGCGCTTCGGGAGCAATTCAATGTCTTCGGGGCTAAGCCAAAAGATTTGAAGAAAACCAAGTTCAAATCCGAAATGAAGAAACTCTTCAAGAAGGCAGGAGTCCCAGTCGTACCTGGTGCTGTAGTTAAAACAGAAAAAGACATTGATAAGGCCGTGAAGAAGATTGGGTTGCCTTTGATTGCTAAGCCTGACAATGGAGTAGGAGCAGCAGCGACCTTCAAGATCGAAACGCCAGAAGATGTGGATCATTTTAAGGCTGAGTGGGATGGCCACACCGAGTACTTCTTTGAGAAATTCGTCACTTCTAGCGAGATTTGTACCTTTGATGGTCTGGTCGATCGCGATGGCAACATTGTCTTTTCAACGACTTTTGACTATGCTTATACGCCACTCGATTTGATGCTCTACAAGATGGACAACTCTTATTATGTCCTTAAAGAGATAGATCCAAAATTGCGTCAATACGGGGAAGCCATTGTCAAGGCCTTTGGCATGAAGGAACGTTTCTTCCACATTGAGTTCTTCCGCGATGGGGATGACTATATTGCGATCGAGTACAATAATCGCCCTGCAGGTGGCTTTACCATCGATGTCTACAACTACGCTCACTCGATTGATTTGTACCGTGGCTATGCTGCCATCGTAGCAGGAGAACCTTTCCCAGCTTCTGAGTTTGAGCCCCTTTATTGCTTGGCAACTTCTCGTCGTGCCAATGCAGCCTATGTCCTTTCAGAGGATGAAGTTTTGGCTAAATACCATGATCAATTCCGTGTCAAGAAAGACATGCCAGCGGCCTTTGCGGAACTTCAGGGAGATTACCTCTATATGCTTACTACACCTAGTCGTGAAGAATTGGAACAAATGATTCATGACTTTGGCCAACGCCAATCATAAGATGATGACCGGTAGGATAGGATCCTATCGGTTTTTTTATATGTATAGCAAAGTCATGAGTGATAAGTTTGTGAAATATTGTATTTGAATTTTAAAAAGCTTATAAAACCATCTTCCAAGGAATAAAGTTTGTGAAATCATTTGAGCATTATTTTTGACAGTGCTTTCATTTTTGGCTAGAATGAAAGAGAATGAATAAATGCTAAGAAAGGCGAAATGATGGCAACATTAGATAAAAGTCTCTTATTGGATATGTTCCGTAAAATGGAAGAAATCCGTCGCATGGACTTAAAAATTGCACAGTTAGTAAAAAAAGGAAAAGTGCCAGGAATGACGCACTTTTCTGTTGGGGAAGAAGCGGCTAACGTTGGGGCGATGTTGGCTTTAAACGATGATGATTTGCTGACATCTAACCACCGTGGTCACGGACAAGCCATTGCTAAAGGAATCGATTTGAATGGCATGATGGCTGAAATCCTTGGTAAGTATACGGGTACTTGTAAAGGGAAGGGTGGCTCCATGCATATCGCTGACCTGGATGCTGGTAACCTTGGTGCGAACGGGATCGTTGGTGGTGGTATGGGAATTGCAGTAGGTGCTGCCCTTACTCAACAAATGAAAAAGACTGGTAAGATTGTCGTCTGCTTCTTTGGCGATGGTGCAACCAATGAAGGTGTCTTCCACGAAGCGGTGAATATGGCTTCTATTTGGAATCTTCCGGTAATTTTCTACTGTATCAATAACGGTTATGGAATCTCTGCTGACATCAAGAAAATGACCAATATCCAGCATATCCACGAACGTAGTGCTGCTTACGGCATTCCTGGAATGTTTATTCCTGATGGAAATAACGTTATCGATGTCTATGAAGGATTCCAAAAAGCTGTTGAACACGTCCGCTCTGGTAAAGGACCTGTCTTGATCGAGAGTGTCACCTATCGTTGGCTTGGTCACTCTTCATCTGACCCTGGTAAATACCGGACTCGTGAAGAAGTAGAAGAGTGGAAGAAGAAAGATCCAATCGAAAACCTTCGCAAGTATCTCCTTGAAAATGAGATTGCGAGCGCAGAAGAATTGGATCAGATCCAAGAAGAAGTAAAAGAAGCAGTGGAAGCTTCAGTGAAATTTGCGGAAGAAAGCCCATTCCCTCCACTTGAATCAGCTTTCGAAGATATTTACGCAGACTAAGGGGGAGTAGAGAATTATGGAAACTAAATTAATGTCTTTCCGCGATACCATTATCCTTGCTATGTCTGAGGAAATGCGTCGCGACGAAAATGTATTGTTGATGGGGGAAGATGTCGGAGTTTTCGGTGGAGACTTCGGAACTTCAGTAGGAATGCTTGAGGAATTTGGTCCAGAACGTGTCCGTGACTGTCCGATTTCTGAGGCTGCGATTTCAGGTGCAGCAGCAGGTGCAGCCATGACCGGACTTCGCCCAATCGTTGATATGACTTTCATGGATTTCTCTGTTATTGCCATGGATGCTATTGTCAACCAAGCTGCTAAGACTCGCTACATGTTTGGTGGGAAAGGTCAAGTACCAATGACCATTCGCTGTGCTGCTGGTAACGGAGTTGGATCTGCAGCTCAACACTCCCAATCCTTGGAATCATGGTTTACTCATATTCCTGGTTTGAAAGTTGTTGCTCCTGGAACTCCAGCAGATATGAAGGGACTTCTCAAGTCATCGATCCGTGATAACAACCCAGTAATCATTCTTGAATACAAATCAGAATTCAACCAAAAAGGGGAAGTGCCTGTTGATCCGGACTACACGATTCCGCTTGGTGTCGGAGAAATCAAACGCGAAGGTACAGATGTCACTGTTGTAACCTACGGGAAAATGCTTCGTCGCGTGATGCAAGTTGCTGAAGAATTGGCAGAAGAAGGCATCTCAGTAGAAGTAGTAGACCCACGGACCTTGGTCCCACTCGATAAAGAGATCATCATTAATTCTGTCAAGAAAACAGGAAAAGTAGTCCTTGTCAATGATGCCCACAAAACAAGTGGCTATATTGGTGAAATTTCAGCTATTATTTCTGAATCAGAAGCATTTGATTACTTGGATGCACCAATCCGCCGTTGTGCGGGGGAAGATGTGCCAATGCCTTACGCACAAAACCTTGAAAATGCAATGATTCCAACAGTTGAAAGCATCAAAGATGCTATTCGTAAAACATATAACAAAGAATAATACATAACATAAATTATGTAATGTCATTTAAATTAGAGCGCGGGCTAAAGTCTGGGTGAAAAAGAGAAACTTTCCTAGAAACTAAAGTTTCTTCGTCAAGTTTCCTATTTTCACTTTGACTTTTGACGCCCTTAGTATCTTATAACTGAATCCGGACGGAGGACTGTGAAAAAAAGATAGATTTCCTTGTGTTCATCGAACACAGCGTCAATCTCCTATTTTTCTTTGTCCTCTACGTCCTTGATATCTTAGTATAGAATAGGAGAGGTCATGGCTGATGATAAGCTAAGAGCGACTCCTGCGGCTAGAAAATTAGCGGATGATCTTGGGATCAACCTCTATGATGTTTCTGGTTCAGGCGCAAACGGTCGTGTCCACAAAGAAGACGTGGAAACCTATAAAGACACAAATGTGGTTCGCATTTCACCACTTGCAAAACGAATTGCTTTAGAACACAATATTGCTTGGCAAGAGATTCAAGGAACTGGTCATCGTGGTAAGATCATGAAGAAGGACGTCCTTGCTTTCCTTCCTGAAAATATTGAGAATGAGACCATTAAGTCACCTGCTGAAATCGAGAAGGTGGAGGAAGCTCCAGATAATATGACACCTTATGGTGAGATCGAGCGGATTCCGATGACACCAATGCGGAAGGTGATCGCTCAACGGATGGTGGAATCTTACTTGACAGCACCAACCTTTACTTTGAACTATGACATTGATATGTCTCAAATGTTGGCCCTTCGTAAGAAGGTTTTGGATCCAATCATGGAAGCAACTGGTAAGAAGGTGACTGTAACAGATTTGCTTTCTCTAGCAGTTGTTAAGACCTTGATGAAGCACCCATACATCAATGCGTCATTGACAGAAGATGGCAAAACCATCATCACTCATAACTATGTCAACTTAGCGATGGCGGTTGGGATGGACAATGGCTTGATGACTCCAGTTGTCTACAATGCGGAAAAGATGACCTTGTCAGAGTTGGTGGTAGCCTTCAAGGACGTTATCGGACGTACCTTGGATGGTAAGCTTGCTCCAAGTGAATTGCAAAACTCAACCTTTACCATCAGTAACTTAGGGATGTTTGGTGTTCAATCATTTGGACCGATTATCAACCAACCAAACTCTGCCATCCTTGGAGTTAGTGCAACGGTTGAAAAACCAGTTGTTGTGAATGGTGAAATTGTCATTCGTCCAATCATGAGCTTGGGCTTGACCATTGACCACCGCGTTGTCGATGGAATGGCTGGTGCCAAATTCATGAAAGACTTGAAAGCCTTGATTGAAGACCCGATTTCAATGTTGGTCTAATCAATGAGAGAATAGAAACAAGAAAAAGAGGGAAATAAAATGGCCTTAGAAGTAATTATGCCAAAAGCCGGCGTAGATATGACCGAAGGACAAATCGTTCAGTGGAATAAAAAAGTCGGCGAATTTGTAAAAGAAGGAGAAGTTCTCCTTGAAATCATGACAGACAAAGTCAGCATGGAGTTGGAAGCGGAAGAAGACGGTTACTTGATCGCTATCCTGAAAGGAGACGGCGAAACAGTTCCTGTCACAGAAGTAATCGGTTATCTTGGTGAAGAAGGGGAAAATATCCCTACAGCTGGAGCAGTAGCACCAGAAGCAAGCCCAGCACCAGTTGCAGCAAGTGCTTCAAACGATGACAATAAGAGCGATGATGCTTATGATATCGTAGTGATCGGTGGTGGTCCTGCTGGTTACGTATCTGCTATAAAGGCAGCTCAATTAGGTGGTAAGGTTGCTCTTGTTGAGAAATCTGAACTTGGTGGAACGTGCTTGAACCGCGGATGTATCCCAACTAAGACTTACCTCCACAACGCTGAAATTATCGAAAATATCGGACATGCAGCCAACCGTGGTATTATTATTGAAAACCCAAGTTTCTCAGTAGATATGGAAAAACTTTTAGAAACTAAATCTAAAGTTGTTAACACCCTTGTAGGTGGTGTTGCAGGACTTCTTCGTAGCTATGGAGTTGATGTTCATAAAGGTATCGGTACTATTACTAAAGATAAGAATGTCTTGGTAAATGGTTCTGAATTGCTTGAAACGAAGAAAATCATCCTTGCTGGTGGTTCAAAAGTAAGCAAGATTAACGTTCCGGGAATGGAATCATCACTTGTTATGACTAGTGACGATATCCTTGAAATGAATGAAGTACCAGAAAGCCTCGTGATCATCGGTGGCGGGGTTGTCGGGATCGAACTTGGTCAAGCCTTCATGACCTTCGGGTCAAAAGTTACGGTCATCGAAATGATGGACCGCATCGTTCCAGCTATGGATGCGGAAGTATCTAAGAACCTTCGCTTGATCCTTGAACGTAAAGGTATGACCATCTTGACGGATACGAAATTGCAAGAAATCATTGAAGAAGATGGTAAACTCCGTATCAAGGTTGAAGGCAAAGATGATATCATCGCGAATAAAGCCCTTCTCTCAATCGGTCGTGTTCCAGATCTTGAAGGAATCGGTGAAGTCGAGTTTGAATTAGATCGTGGACGGATCAAGGTTAATGAATACATGGAAACGTCTGTTCCAGGTATCTATGCGCCAGGTGACATCAACGGTACTAAGATGTTGGCCCACGCTGCCTTCCGTATGGGTGAGGTTGCGGCCGAAAATGCCCTTAAGGGAAATCATGCTGTTGCAAAATTGAACTTGACTCCTGCAGCGATCTACACCCTTCCAGAAGTTGCAGCTGTTGGTTTGACAGAAGAACAAGCTCGTGAGAAATATGATGTCCAAATCGGTAAATTCAACTTTGCGGCTAACGGACGTGCCATTGCATCAGATGCGGCTCAAGGATTTGTAAAAGTAATTGCAGACAAGAAATATGGTGAAGTTCTTGGGGTTCACATTATTGGTCCAGCAGCAGCTGAATTGATCAACGAAGCTTCTACTATCATTGAGATGGAAATCACTGTAGAAGAAATGCTCAAGACCATCCATGGGCACCCAACCTTCTCAGAAGTGATGTACGAAGCTTTTGCGGATGTACTTGGAATGGCCATCCATTCACCTAAGAAAAAATAAAAATAGATAGACTAGACTGGAATTATTTTCCAGTCTCTATCGTATTAGAAGGTATCTTATGAAATACATTATCAATCATTCAAACGACACTGCTTTTAATATTGCTTTAGAGGAATATGCTTTTAAACACCTTTTGGACGAGGATCAAATCTTCCTTCTTTGGATCAACAAACCATCTATCATTGTAGGTCGTCACCAAAATACCATTGAAGAGATCAACCGTGACTACGTTCGGGAGCATGGAATTGAAGTGGTCCGTCGGATCAGTGGTGGTGGAGCTGTTTACCATGATTTGAACAACCTTAACTACACCATTATTTCAAAAGAAGATGAAAACAAGGCCTTTGACTTCAAGAGCTTTTCAACTCCAGTGATCAACACCTTGGCTCAGCTTGGAGTGAAGGCTGAATTCACGGGTCGTAACGACTTAGAGATTGATGGCAAGAAATTCTGTGGAAATGCCCAAGCTTATATTAATGGTCGGATCATGCACCATGGTTGCCTTCTCTTTGACGTTGATTTGTCAGTCCTTGCCAATGCTCTCAAGGTATCTAAAGACAAGTTTGAGTCCAAAGGGGTTAAATCAGTCCGTGCTCGCGTGACCAATATCATCGATGAATTGCCAGAAAAAATCACGGTTGAAGAGTTCCGTGACCTACTTTTGGACTACATGAAGAAAGAATATCCTGAGATGACGGAATATGTCTTCTCGGATGAAGAATTGGCTGAAATCAACCGGATCAAGGAAACCAAGTTTGGTACCTGGGATTGGAACTATGGAAAGTCTCCTGAATACAATGTCCGTCGTGGCACTAAATTCCCTAGCGGTAAGGTTGAAATCTTTGCCAATGTCATTGAATCAAAGATCCAAGATATCAAGATTTACGGTGACTTCTTTGGTATCGAAGATGTTGCAGCAGTAGAAGATGTTCTTCGTGGCGTTAAATACGAACGTGAAGACGTCCTCAAAGCCCTTCAAACCATTAATCTAGGTCGTTACTTTGCAGGTATCACTGCAGAAGAAATTGCTGAAGCAGTGGTGAAATAAAGTAAAAGATATCCATGTTAAATGGATATCTTTTATCTTAAACTTGATATTCGAAAACCATGATTGTACAATATAGAGGAAATCTGAACAAAAAGGGGATCATATTCAATGATGAAAATTCCAGTGGAAAATCTTGGTCTATTTGAATAGTTAGATCGTATAGTAGTGGCTTTTTTTAGAAAGCAACAATCTTTAAGTCCTTATGATTTGAATGTCAGTATTACACAAGGACACCTTGACCAGAAAAAGCAAGTGCTAGAACCATTAGGCTATCAAGCTGTCCAACTACCATTAGGAATGGCTTTAGATAACGTCATCCAGCAACCTCATTATGAAAACTTAATCATTGGTGGACTTGCTCCTGAGGAAATAATCGTTAGCAAAGAAGAATTAATGCCTTTGAAAGATATCGTGGATAGCTTTTGTATTATGTACGCTGCAGCGAATAACAGATTGGAAAATAGTAAAGCTTATGAATTAATGAAAGATAAGACGGTTTATTTTATTGGTAAACTATTTACAGATTTTCCGAAGGCCGGTGATGAAATTGCTTATATGGGTATTGATCGTACAGCGAGTGACGGAACACCATATGAAGCAGTTAAATGCTTTTTAACGGAAGAAAGTGCAGAAAAGTATAATGGTGAAAAAAGACCGGTCACCCCAGCAAATCTGGCTTATCTAAAATCATTTTGGGGAAAACCAGTCATTATTGAGCCACACCGTAATTATTGGATTGAATTTTTATAGAAAGAATAAAAGAGCGTAAGATTTCATAAAAAATCCTACGCTCTTTTATTAACGCTAAATATTACATAATTTATGTTATGTATTTTATAAACTATCCAAGGCATTTTTCTGTTCGTCATTAACGATATGCGTATACAAGTCGGTAACTTGTGTGCTAGCATGTCCTAGCTGGTGGCTGACCAAAACTTGGGATTTGGTTGCATCATAGAGACGGGTTGCAAGAGTATGGCGCAGTTTATGGGGAGTTACGCGGACTTTAAAGTCTTCTGAATACTTGGCGACCATTTTTTCAACACTAGAAGCATCGATACGATTTGGAACACCTCTATACATAGTTAGAAAGAGAGCTGTATCAGTCTTTTCTGTCTTATAACGTTTGTCTCGAATAGCAAGATATTGCTCTAAATAGGGTTTAGCAAAGGCAGCCACATTGACTGAGTCTCTTTTTCCACCTTTTCGAGTGACGTCAATGACCATCATCTTAAGATTGAGGTCACGAAGGTCCAAGTTGACTGCTTCAGAGAGACGGACACCAGAGGCAAGAAGGAGTGCGATAATGGCTAAATCTCGTTCTTTATTCTTATTAAAGGAGGATAAGGCACGATTGGAGAGTGTTTGAGGGTACTCCTGGTCGATATAGTTCAGGAAACCTTCTGTCTCATCACCTAAAAAGAGCTTTTGTTTGATATTTTCAGCTCGGGCCGCCAAGGTTTCTTTCTTTTTCTTGGTAGCAACCTTCTTCATGACATTACGGTAGAAATAAGGTTCCCCTTGCTCGTTTTCAACTTCCTCAGTCAAATATTTATACAGACTAGAAAGTGCCGAAAGGGTACGGTTAATGGTTGTTTGAGAAACCCCGTTTTTCGTCGTATTGGCATTGAGCAGAGGACGTTCACGTAAGTAAAGGATAAAGGATTCCATGTCTTTCTTGGTCATGTGCTCCAGAACCTCTAAAGGGATATTAGCCATGGTGTCAGCATCTGATATACCAGATTCCAAGACCCAGGTGAAAAATCGATCGTATTCCTTTAAGTATTCGTATAAGGTCGTAAAACTATACGGAACTGCCAGTTTTGATTGGTAATATTCTAAGACGTACCAAGGCATGACTTGTTTGAGTTTATCAATCCGTTCTAATAAGATCTCGCGTTTCATGTTTTTCTCCAAATCTTTCTATACTAGTAGTATAGCATAGCTAGATATATTTTTCAAGAAAATTATAGTTTTTCGGAAAGATGTTATAGGGTTTATATAGGACTGTTTTGTATCACTAGCATAACCAAAAAAATTTTTTAAGCCAATTATACTCGATTATGTACTTTATTTAAGTGAACACTGGAATTTTTTACTACTCTCAATTCAGGTGAAAATGTACTTTATTTAAGTGAAAACTAAAATTTTTTCAAATGTACATTTTGAAAATAAAAAAACACTCTAATATCAATTTAATGAAATTTAGAGTGTTTTTATTTATCTATATTTTTTTTAACTGTACAAAGTGTTCTTGCTTTCTTCTGTGGCCTTTGCAAATGGAACATGCTCTTTTTTTTCGTTTTTTATATGCCATTCTTTCTTTTACTTGAATTTTGTAACGGTGATTAAGATTTTCTTGACATATCCACCATACAGGCAGATTGCTCAACTCTGTAATTTCAGTTGGGCTTGCTATTAGGAGGTTATTCAAATAATCCCACTCAGGCATTAGACTTTGTTGTGTCGTTGCTAAGTCATTAAATCCTTTTAAAACTTTTTGATTCCTACAATATGGGCACGAATTTTCTCTGTAATATTTTTCTTTTATGACTTGCTGATATTCTCCAGTGCATACAGGACATTTCCACCATACGGTATATGTTGAATTAAATCTTACTGAAGACATTTCTTGTTTATTTACTGAAGACCATTCTTTAATTAACCAAGGATGTGTTGTTTCAAGATCATTATAACCTTTTGCAGTCTTCTTAAAAGAACAATATGGACAACATTGGTCATTTTCATGGCGTTCAGAAATTTTTGCTTTAAAACTTCTGTGACATTTTCGACAAACCCAATTGGTTAAAGCATTTGAATCATAAAAGAAGATATCAATATCACCATTCAGTTCTTTTACCCATTCATTGTTTAAGTACGGTTTAACATAGCTTAGTGTTTCATTTGGTTTAGGAAGTTTTTTATTACAGTAAGGACATATAGAGTTGAGACTATTAGAATTATTGTTTGTAAACACACCTAGAACAATCCCTAATCTCTCCTTAAATTCTAAATCACAACAATCACAAATCCAATTAAATATTTTATTCTCGGATTCTGCCGATTTCGTCACCTCATCAGGTTTTTCTAAATTCTTGCTACTCCAAAGGTCACACAACTCAGGATAAGTATCTGCAATTGTATTATAACCTTTTAATACTTGTTCATCATTACAATATGGACAGCTATTTATTACTTCTTTTCTTATTGGAATTGAACAAAGGTATTCACCTTGACAAACAGAACACTTCCACCAATATTTTTTTGTTTCAATGTGGCTCAATGCTAAATGAACAGGCAATCCATTTTTTTCGCTCCATTCTTCCTGTAATTTTGGGAAATTATAGAGTATATCATTGTTAAAAACAAGTGTATCCCAATCACAATGATTAGGACAAGTTTGAAAATTACTATTCTCTAAGTCGGTTCTTGAAATCATTTCATTAGGACTGCAATGAAAATTTACATTGCAACAAGGACATTTCCAATTTATACATTCAGAAGACTTATGCCAGTATTCAGAAATAGATTTATCATTACTTTTATCCCAAAATTTCTCTAAATATGGATGAGTTTCTTGTAAAGTATTATACCCTTTTAACATCAATTTATTATCACAATAAGGGCAGCCTTCAAAATGCCTTTTGATAACACTACATTCATATTGACCATGACATTTAAAACACTGCCATCTTACTAAGATATCGGATAAACTATCAATCATATTACTTTTTACAAGAGTTGGAATAAATTGCTTAAAAAGATTTCTATCTGTATGCAATAGGGGGGTGGCTTTCACTTTAATTACGGTATCAAATGTTGCTTTACAGTTATTACAATAGAAACCATCTCTTTTGATTCTTGAAATTAGCCGATCAATAGACAACTTAAAGATATTGTCACATTTGTCGCATTTCCAATTTCTAGGGATTGTAATATTGTCATTTAACTTCAAATCATTAAACTCTACATCGTTTTGCTCCCCTGGAAGATAAATTTTCCGAAGATTAGGGTATGCTTTAGTGTAAGGTACAAAATGTATACTTTCATTACATCCGACATGAACAAGCTCTTGATTATGTTTATTGATTAATTTAGAAGTGTTTGCTACATCTTTCCAACCAACATGACAGGTAGGACATTTGAAGTGAAATAACCTCTTTGAAGAAAAAGATAAATTATCAATCTCTTCCTGAATGGTTTCTATATTTTCATAATGAAAGTTTATGTACCTTAGAAAGTTAGGAATCCTTGCAGATATAGAGTTTTCCCCTTTTATGAACACTTCTCCAAGCTCACATACAGGACAGATTTTTGAATGATTTTGGATATTTTTATAAGATTTTGTTACACTTGCCTTCCATTCATAAGAACAGGTAGGACATTTCCAGTTAATGTGTTTTTTGCTGGTAACTGTTATTTTTTCTACATCTATTTTGATATTCTTGTCAAAGTCCCAATAGTTCAATAAAGCTGGAAAATCAGTGATTAAGTCTGACATTTTCTCCTCCTAATACTTAGTCTTGTTATCCAGTAAGTCTTTAATTTCAAAAATCTTACTTTTGATTGTTTGCTTTTCAGTATGAGTATGCTTTTCAAAAGATATTTTCGAGTCTGAGGTGATAATATTTTCACTTAGATACTTCTTAGTTACAAGTTGCTGATCAGATTTTAATAAGCCTTCTTCTTTTAATAATTCATTTGCAATATCAGGATACAAACTAGTTTTAAGAAGATTCCTTAACTTTTTGTTTTCTTCTAATAATTCTTTATTTAACGCTGTCTGCTCTTTAATCTCAGTATTGTTTTCATTAAGCTGTGCTACCTCATTTTTTAACTCTGAAACTCTTGTTTTAAGCTTATTTGCTTCTTCCTTATATTCTATTGCTGCATCAACAACTCTTTTATAATAATTGTTAAGTTCCATCAATGCTGATTTGATTGCTTTAGGGGTTCTATTGGTCATTAAGAAACGTTCTACATCTAGAGTTTTATACGTTATAACTGTTTGATAGGTGTCGTCCTCAAATAGTTCCAATTTATCATTAAGGGCTTGTCTAAATTCTTTGTTTCTTCTAATCGTTGTGTCTGCAACTTGAGGAAATCCGTTGCTTCTGAGGTAATTTCCAAACTGTGGAATTTTGAATAGTCTAGGATTATTCGAACAATGTTCCAGTAAATAATGTTCAAATAACGATAGCAATTCTTGATTATCAATATACTTCTTTCTCGCCATTTGAGAACTCCTGCAAAGATAATTGTTTTTCAGTTAGATATTCTTGATAAGAATGACTAACGGTTTTAAGTTTTAATAACGCCTCACCAATATCTTCTATATTTCCCTTTCCTCGTCGAACTCTTTTTATAGCCTCATCTACAATTAAAGCCTCCTCATCAATTGATTTCTTAAAGGATTTATCCATAGAAAAATAATCTTTTCCAGCTTTTCTGTAAAATGGACAACTAGTGCAAGCACCAAGCTCTGCATGTGAGCTAATGACTTTAAGGCAGTCTGAATAATCACCTTCTGCAAATCGAGGTGAATAACATCTGCCCTTATTATCAAGAGAAACATAGTTTTTATTAACGGTGTATTTATGTTGAGTCTTACTTATAGCGTAAGACGTTTGAGAGTTTGTTAATTTACGATAAAGCTGATAGCTCCTACATTCAATAAACTGGCTCAGATTTGAAAAATAATGTGAGGATGTTGTGACACTATCATGTCCAGCTAAGAGCATTGCTGTTACAGGACTAGCCCCTTCTGCTATCAGATTGATCATTGCAATGTGTCTAGTATCTCCAATATGAATAAAATTAATCTCATGTTCATCCAATTTATTTGGGAAGTTGATATGATGGACAAAATATCCATACTGTTGAGATACGACCTCATTAAAGAAATATTTTAAAATGGTATTTAAGTTACTATAAGTCAAAAAGCGATTTTTAGTACCTGTAACACGTTTCCATTTACGATAATGTGAGTCTGTCACAAAAAGGGTATCTAACTGTGTAGATGATAAATCTTTGGTTAGTTCTAGATAATTTATAATCTCACTCGCAAGCTTAAATGGTACTTCGTAAGTCGTTAAATAATAATCCTCTGAAATTTTATGGGATACTCCCTTGTCTTTTCCTTTTAAGTTATTTCGTCTGAGAGTTAAGTAATACTTTCCGTCTTTTTCTGTAAGACAATTTCTTTGAGTAAGTAAAAATTCCCTTGGTCTAAGTGGTACTACTGCTGTTATTTGCCACCATAAGTAAAGAGGGTAGTAAAACAATCTTTCTTCATCTGATAATGGTTTAACCCAATAGTCGTTTAAAATATCATTAAATAGAAAATAGGATTGAAATTGAGCTAACTTTCGTTGTTTTTTAGTGTTCAGTTGATAACTAACAGTTAAAAGTTCATCTAGTTGTTCAATCAATTGGGTTAATTCATTATCCTCTAAACATGGTAGTGTAGAAAGAAAGTCTATACATATTGAGGGATTGTAAATCTTAATATGTTCCACATTGAAATCTATATCCCAGCTTGTTTCTTTGATCAAGCGCTTTATGTCTCTTAAAAATGTTTGAAGTGAAATCAAAACATGATGCTCCATAGATAGCACTAAAAAACTCTTTAAGTAGGTAAGAAAATCATCAAAAGATAATTGAAATACTTGTTCATAAAATCTTTTATATCGGAATTTATTCAAGTTAAAAACGAAGCTTACATTAGAATATTCATTAGTTGTAACCCATTTATTCTCTTCAAAATTGGTGGTTAATATAATCCCTTTTTCAACATAATCTTGAAAACATTCTTTTGCGCTTTCAATCATATTATCATCAAACAGGATAATTTCATTTACTTTACGAAATAATTTTGATTGATTATTCAACTGACTAACTCCTTAATAATATCCTCATAATCAGACAATACAGCTTCACCATATTGTTCTGATAAAGCTCCTAACATTTCTGTAAGGCATGGTTTAATCTGTTTTTCTAAAATTGCTCTAACTTTACCTCTCTCAAGGTCATTTGTTAGTTTAGAGTATTGCTTGTTAAGCCGATTAAACTCACCGATTAACAAAAGCAAAGTAGATTTTGTCTGCAATTCATACTGGCAACCTACACAATGTTGACGGTCATCATAGGGGCATAGTTTCCCTAACGCAGATAAGAGACACATACTTTCTCCCTGCTTAGAGAAAGCCTCTCCGTTGCCAATTCGATGACAGATTGTCAGTAATTGTTCAGGTTCAACGTTGTTTTCAACTAGAGTTTTTAAAGCTTGTTGAGAACGCAAATCAGCCCTAATGCTCAATTCTAACGTTTTCTCAATTTCTACTGGTGTTAGATCTAAACTTTTAATCATTTGAGTTTGTTGGCTTGGACTTAATTCTTTATACTTTCCTCTAGTTACAATGGTCAAGAGCATAGACGGAATCATGGATAATACGCCTCGCTCAAATAGTTCTTTTGCAACCATTTCAGGTTTTAGTTGTCCAAGTTGGGCATCTTTTAGATACGTTGTTGTAGTTTGCGCAAATTCATTAAAATTACCTTTATGGCTACGAGCTAATGCTGCTAAAAAATAACCTTTAATATTCAGTTCTGACTTTTCTTCAAGAACGTCATCTGCTAACATTGCGACAGATTGTAAGTAAGACTTGTTTGCAGAACGACTACTAAAGTTACGCTCTAAAAATAAATTTCCGATTTCCTCCCCCATATAACTAGTAATCTTTTCATAAGTTTTAATTCGTCTGATTAATGGGTTTTCTGCATTGTATGGTATTTGAAGTTGAAAATGTGCTTCACAGATAGCCAATAACGTTCCAATAAGAACCTGACAACTTTCTGGGACGTGAAACTTTAGCTGAGTAACGTTAGAAGCGTTTTTTGTTTTATTAGGTGTTAAGTTTAAATAAGTCAATCTTGTTGTAATACTTAGTAAAGTCCTTCTAGCTTCACTACTACTCCAAGTTCCATCTACTACTGCTTCTAAAACTTCTAATGGTTCTCTTGTTAATTTAGGATGTCCTAATCTTTCCAAGTCTGTTGATCTTAGTGCGCAAATAAAATGTAACCCTAGATACAACCATGTATCTGCATAGTTTTTTGAATTTGCTGCTTTACAAAACATATCATTTTTTATGATGTAGTCCTCGTTGAATAGGTAGTACATTAATTCAAGGTATTCATCTAATTCATACGCTCCATTTGCACTCTCAATCGTGTAACGCTTCGTCATTTCAAAACTCACTCGATAACGAGTAACACCTTTATTGAGTAGCCATTTAATAAATTGAATGAGATTATCACCTAGATATTTTGTGAGAACTTTTGTTGCTACTTCTACTAAGGTCTCCACTTCAGCATCACTATATAGAAACAAATCTTTTGTTAAGTAGTATGCTAAAAAATCAAGTAGATAGAAACGATTTGTTTCACTCAGTTTTTCTTCTTCAGCAAATTGAACGAATAATTCATTTGTAGAAGGGAATTTTTTTGAAAAGATTCCTTCCATACTCTTAATTCCAGGAGGTGTTGTTAGATAGTCTTTGATGTGATTTTTAAGAACTTCAGCATCTTTTTCCGTAATAGTATAATCATCAAGATTTATAGACACACCAAACCAATCATTGTCTAGTAAAAATCCACTGACTTTCTCACGGTGTTTTATTGTAGCATCACCTAACTCGACTAATATTCTTTCAAGATAACTTTTTAAATCTACTACCAACAGCTACTCCTTCTAGTGTTCACCAAATAATTTTTCTGCTTGCCAGTTCATATAATCAAAAACACCATTGTTCACCTGACCATACTGTTTTGCAATTTCTCCTTTATTTTGTAAATATACCCAAGCACTTTCTGGTGAATTGTCCCCTCTAGCGGACATCAGCTCACTAACTTCATTAACGCCTGACAACACTAATTGAGTGGTGTACCAGTGCCTAAAGATATGGGGTGAAATATTATTTTCTTGCAAGAGTTGACCAAAAAAGACAACCTCTGGGTCATCAGATTTAAGAAATATTGGGATCATTTCTTCGCGAATAATCTTACGAAATCGTTGATAGTACACATCGTATGATAATGCTTTACCCTGCTTGTTAAGGTTTAATGGACCAAAATCTTTCTCATACCTTTTACCCTCTAGATAACTCATATAGTCATTATAAGTGTCTAAAAAGACCTCCAAGAAGATATAAGGTACAGCTTGAAGTCTTTCCTTTTTAATTCGTCCAGTTGGCTTTAAATCACTTCTAAGGGGCATTTCTTTTCGCAGATCAATCTCAATCTTAAATACTTGATTATCACTTTGGTGAAATAAGATACCTGCTCCCAAAGGACTATCTTCACGTCTTACATTACATGCTTCTGATGGTCTCAAACCAACAAATGCTCCCAAAGCAACAACCATAAGTAAATCCTTGTGATATTGAGCAATGTGAGCAAAGAGCATTTCAAAGGCGCTGTTTGGCATATCTCTAAAAATTGACTTCTGTGCGTTGCTATCATCAACAAATATCTCAAAATTCAGTTCTTTCCGTTTAATGACTCTACCTCGTCTATTAGTGAATGTATTGATAGAATAAAGGTCTTCTGGCTTCAAATTAGCCTTTCCTTTTCGTTCATTCAAGTATAGAGTTAAAAAATCAAGAACTGCATTTACACATTTTTCGACTGTACTTTTCTTTCTATTTTTTCTATCTTCTGGAAGTTGTCCTAAACCATAAAGCATAAAAAACTCCTTGACCATTTCTAAAGTTAGTTGATCAAGATTGTTAACCCCAACTGTTCCGTAGATAAAATTCAAAAACTTAACAACGTATGAAAATCGTTTGTTTCCATCGTCTGAAATAGATTTAATCTTTGTGGCAGATTTTACATATCTATGAAAATCAGTGAATTGTAATGTACCATCATCATGTTTGAGTGCAATCAATTGCTTTGTAACGATATTATTATCACCTAGAATTAGCGAATGTTTATATACAACAAATCTCATGTTATCTCCTTGTTTATTATGACTGAAGGTTCTGACTGTGTTTTATGATGTCAATACACAAAAAAACGATCAAATCAGTACCATTTTCCTTTGTGCTCTAAACTGCATAAAGGGAATATCGATGAGTACTTTCATTGATCGTTATTATTATTTAAATTAATTCAATAATAAAAGTAACTTCATCTAAGTAATAAGAGCAATTTATTAGCTCAGCAACAACGATAACCACAGCAACTCCTTCTAAACGATGAAAGGAATATCCGCCGTGGCTATCTATTTACTTTTTTTCTTTTACTTCTGTAAGTTACTTTTGTTATTTTTACTTTTTCTGTATTATATCATATTTTGATTAAATTGTCATCTAAGAAAGTGATTTTAAAAAAACTGGAAATTTTTTCAATTGTATATTTTGACAATAAAAAACACTTTTATATCAATTTAATGATTTTAGAGCGTTTTATAAAATTATACTATAAAATGAAAGAGAATTACACACTCAACTCAAACAACTTATAAAACTCACCTCTCCTATCCATCAAATCACTGAAAGAACCATCTTCAACAATAACGCCATCTTTCATAAAGAGAATTCTATCGTATTTTTTCAAAATGTTCTCATTCAACTTGTGGGTTACTACAAGTGCAGTCAAATTTTTAATATCCAAGATTGAACTTTCAATTTCAGTAGTTACTTGATTATCCAAAGATGAAGTAGCCTCATCCAATAATAAGATTGGTGTTTTTCGAATCAAGGCGCGCGCAATACTAACTCTTTGTTTTTGTCCGCCAGATAAATTTGATCCATTCTCTCCACATAAAGCTTGTAGACCTAATTCATTTTCTAAAACATAACTTTCTAAACCTGACTGCTGTACAGCTTTCTTTATTTCCTCATCAGTGAAGGATTGATTAAGAGTAATATTTGCTCTTAAAGTATCATCAAAGATATAAATATCTTGCTGAACAATCGTCATCAAGTTATAAAGACTCTCTGCTGAAATAGCTTGTATATCTTGATTATCAATTGAAATATGTCCACTTGTTACATCATAAAAACGCAGCAATAGATTGAGCAAAGTTGATTTTCCACTCCCTGACATTCCTACAATTGCAATTTTTTCCCCTTTTTGAATCTTCAAAGATAAATGATTAAAAATTTTTTCTTCAGCATTAGGGTAAGAAAAGTCTATATTTGAAAAAGAAATGACATCATCGAAATATTCTTTCGTTTCACCAGTCTGAAGTCCAATTACATCTTTTACCTCAAATGCATTAAGTGTTGCTTGCCCTTCACGAAATTTACTCATTCCCATACCAATTTCATTTAGTGGCATTACTACAAAATTGACTAGTTGAACAATAGCTGTCACACTCCCAATTGTGGTAGAACCATTAAATACGAGGTACATCCCTCCACCAAAAGCTACCAAAAAAACAATCATCCCTGAAAGCTGTGAAATAACATTTGCTAAAACATCAAATTTTCCTTTTATAAAATATATCTCATCCAATTTTTCACTTTCATAACTATAATCCTCACAGATAGCATCTTTCACATTAAAACTTTTAATAACAAGAAATCCTGCTAAAATATCTTTAACCTTAGCTAAATACTTCTGATCTGCAATCATGGCACTCTTTTGAAGATAAGCTGATTTTTGTCCAATGAATCCAGAAATCATCATTGGAATAATGCTAGCAATGATAACCAATAAGGTCAAATACCAATTACCTATAAACATAGCTAGGAGCGAAAAAATCATTAAGGAAAGGTTTTTTGAAATATTAAAATACTGGTGTAGATAATCTTGCTCAATTTTCTTCATATTTTCGGTTAATACAGAAATAAATTTCCCTGATTTTTCTTTAGAAAAGTCTCTATAATCCCTATCTAAAATAGATTGGAACACCTTATTTTTGTATCTTGACATGATTTGCCTAACAAGTTTATTTTTCAATCGAAGAGATATAAAGTTGAGCCCTGCATATATGAGAATAACAATAGCTCCTACTAGTACCGCTTGAGTTAAGGCTTCTTTATTTTGAGACATGCCACTATCAATAATACCTTTAATAGAATAAGCAAAAGCAATATTAGTTAAAGGGACCAGTATATTAAATATCATGAAAGCATAAAAAGCCTTCTGATGGTTCTTTATCAATTGTTTCATCCTTAATCTACCTCATAATTCTTAATTTAATTTAGAAAATGTGACATAAAATATTCTTCTAAGTCAATATTCTCTCTCCTAATCTCTTTCATAGAGACCTGTTCTACAATTTTTCCATTTTTGATAAAACCAATTTTATCTGCTATCTGTGAAATTTCCGATAATATATGACTCGATATTAGTATTGTAATTCCATGCTCCTTAGAAAGCGACAACAAAAGATTTCGAATTTCTTGAATTCCTATTGGATCTAAACCATTGATTGGCTCATCTAAAATTAACAATTTAGGTTTTGTTAGAAAGGCACGAGCTAAACCAAGCCTTTGCCTCATTCCTAACGAAAAATCTTTTACTTTTTTAGTCGTATTTTTTAATCCGACCATTCTTAAGGCTCTTATTATATCTGATTCAGTAATAGTTTTCCCCATATACTGAGCGTGAATTTCCAAAATTTCTTTTGCAGTGCAGTTATCATAAAAAATTGGTGATTCAATAATACTTCCAATCTGACTTAGGATTTCTTCTCTGTGTTCTTGTAGATTTTTCCCAAAAATTTCAATACTACCTGATGTAATTGTTGATAAGGATAACATACATTTCATTAACGTTGTTTTTCCAGCACCATTCGGTCCTAGAAAACCATAGATTTCTCCTTCAGCAATTTGAAGGTTGATACCACTTAAAATTTCTTCTTTATCAATTGTTTTAAAAACTTCTTTTATTTCAACAATATTTCTCATTTCTATCTCTCTTTCTATATCCAGTTTTAAATGCAAGAATTTTTCTCCCAGAGCATAAATACTAATTTATACAGTCTCTTTTTTTATAGAAATCATTAAGGAATTATCACTTTCCTTCAATTAAACTTAGGTATGCTACTTGATACTAATATCTTGTCTTGAAATATTAAAAATTGAAAATGAAGTAATCATTAAACTTATGAAACTTGCAAATATCAAAAAGAATAAGTTATCAGCAATATTATTAGATAAACTTCCTGGACTTACATTTGAAAGTAATGCTGCTAAACCAAGTCCTGAAAGCATTGTTATAGCTGTTGAATGTTTAATCATACCTAAAACAAATGGTAGTAACCCTATTAGTACTGTTGCAAACGTTATTCCAGCCAAGTTAATTAATTGACTAGCTAGAGGGATATAACTAGATTCAGTTACAACAGCCATGAATCTAATGAATAATTGAGTCACTAAATGTGCAGAAAAATGGGCAATAAATGCTATTAGAATGACTGAAAGAATTTTTCCCCAAAGTAACTTTATTTTAGAAATAGGGTAAGAAAACAACTGAAAAATTGTTCTTCGTTTAAATTCATCAATAATAATCGTAGATAATAAATAAGATTCGAAAATCAAAAATGCTGCTTTTGTAAATAAAGATGAAAACAATGAAGCTACAATTGCCCAACCTTCCCATTTACCAGTAATTCTAATAACATTAGAATCCTGTCCAGTAAATTCTCCTAGTTTATTGTCAGTACCTAAACCCATAATAATGATTGCTGTAATACCTAACACTATAAATATAGTACACAACCAGGCTAAAAATAATTTAGATTTAGAAACTTTATTTAATTCAATTTTAATAAGCGACAACATAGATTATTTCCTCCAAAGCGTAAATAAAGAATAAACTATTCAGACTAATCTCGACAAATATTTAAAAATAAGCTTATTTTACAGACAATGGCACCATACATACTATCGGTATGTATATACTAAAAACAAACATACCCTCGGTATGTATAATAGATTTTTAATAACACACTTAAAGTATGTTATTTTTTAACTATAAATTATGTAAGATAATTTATTGAATTGATAACACATAAATAGAAATTAGTATTAACATGAATGTCATGCGACTACTTATTTACTATTTTTTTAAGCGATCAAATAAGTTGAAAATCACCTCCATCATTTCATCAGAAATTAACTGTACCCCTAGACCTTCAAAAGTAAGTTTAATGAAATTCATTTTACGCTTTAATTCTACTAATGAAAAAACGGAAATTTGAAAACCAATCCAAATATTTAGAGATAAAACAATTAAATCTGCTAGCTCTTCTGGATATTCTGTTTTAATAGACCCATCTTCAACTCCTTCGTAAACCTTTTCTCTAATTTCGGGTAAAAAATCAGAAAATAGACCTAGATACTGCTCTCCCAATAAGCGTGGACTTCTTAGCATGATTGAGGCAGAGTAAACGAGCCTTTGGTGTTCAAAATTAGAGAAAGAGTCCATCAAAGAATTTTGTATCTTTTCTAATCCAGTATTTCCTCTCCAATTATAATTTAAAATTTCTTGATTATTTTCGCTAATGATTGTTTGCAGTATATCATATTTAGACTCAAAATGATGATAGATAACACCTTTTGTTAATCCACCTAATCCATCTATGATATCTTGTATTGATGTATTATCAAATCCTTTTTCTAAAAATAGATTTTTAGAGACCTCTAGTATTTTTTTTCTAGTTTCATGTGAGTTTCTATTCCTTGCCATTTTTGTTCCTTTCTATCATACCGATGGTATGTAATTCTATTGTAGTGGAAGTAACTAATAATGTCAAGTTCTTTATTGGAAAATGCAAAAAAAGCCTTATAATCAAGGCTTTTATATACTTTCAAAAATAATCCTAATAAATTTCCATTCAACTTCATCTAAGCATCTTTTCAAAAAAATAAATTGACAATCTCATCTTCCGAAAATCCTAGCTCACCTAGATTTTCAAACAAAATTTTCACTAGCTTGTTCGATTCTTGATATCTTAACTCCTTTATTTCTTGCTCGCTTGCTATGACAAAATATCCTAATGTTCCACAGCTAATAACCAAATTCTGTTCTTCGAGAACTTTCATTGCTTTTTGGATTGTTGCTGGATTACACTTCTCATTTTCTGCTAAACTCCTTATCGAAGGAATTTTTTGTCCAAGCACATAATCACCTCTTAAAATAGTTGTTCTTAATTTTGATGCAATCTGTAAATATAGATGGGGTTTCATTTAATCTTTTTATTTTCCTTCCCCCTAACAATCTTCCAATATGCAGAGTATGGAATTACTGTAGCCAGTAGAAGATAATATTTATTTGCAAACATATCTGCAACACCTTTTGCATTGAAATGGATAGGAACTTCCTCTGGGAGAAAACTACAAATAACAACTATTATGACTGTCATCCCTAGCAACACCAAAATATCTTTTGTCAGTCTGTTTTTCATCTTATTTTCCTCCTTTAACTAGATAAAATTCGACTTGCTCATTGTTATATAAACACCCATTGTAATAACCAATAAAACTACTGATACTACCTGCAAAACAAATGTAATCGGAATATTTAACACCCAATTAAGAAAAATAGGCGTAATAAGTACAATCATACCAATAATTCCAGTCACAATAACAGGTAGACTTTGTTTGACGACTATCATCTCACTGTCCCAATCATAGTTAGGATATTTTTTATTTAATGAAATTCCGATTACCGTTATAAAAAGGGAGTAACATATAGGAACAATAACTAGATTCATAACTTGAATAGGATTCATATCAAGTTTCAGCATAAATACTGATACAGAAATCATATATCCAATCAAATGAAGTGTAAGGTTGACAGCTATCTTAGCATTTAAAATCATTTTTATCTCAACCGGAGAACTTTTCAAAATCCAAATATTTTTACCTTCTAAAGATATAGATGAAGCTGCTGGACAACTGAGTGAAAGCATAGATGCAATAAAGACGGGAGCTAAGTTTGAAAGATACTCATTTATATTTTCAATTCCTGCAGAATTTCCTATTTGACCTACAGAATTAAACAGGAAACATATACTAAAGACACATAAAAGAATCACTCCAAGCCCAGCATTCAAGACTGCCATATAAGAACTTAAAAATCGTCCAAGCTCTTTTTGATACAAGGCAAAAAATACCGATTTTCTTTCATAAGATACTTTGTCATTAGCATAACTTGATTTTGTATTGGCAAGTGTATTAAGTAGTCCATACTTCAACGAAGCAATTTTGACAAATAGATAAAAGACGACTATTGAAAGAACTATATAAAATCCCATCCCATAGTACATTGGAAAATTGTAGTATGACATAAATAGTCTAGAAATTGGATACAGTCCAGTAATTTGCTTAGCCAGAGTAACCCCAATACTACTTTCATCACCTGATTGCAAAGCTGATAATGCAAAATATCCAATTATACCTAGCATCGCAAATGAAAAAATAAGAGAGATAACATTTTTTCTTTTAAAAAAAGATGAAGCGACAACAATAACGAGTCCCATGCATGCCGCTATACACATGGGGATCAAAGGGGCAAAAAATATAGAAGTAAAATACAATATAATCTGTAGGAGGTTTAAACTTCCGTTCAAGCCCCATACAATTCCACCCGGAAGCATAAACATCAAGCCTATTAAAAAATTCAATAAGTACATAAACATGAACTTGCTGGTGATAATATACGAACTTTTAACAGGTAAGGATTGGAGAATTTCCATATCTCGACTGCCAAATAAAATGCCATTCGAATAAAAAACTGTCAAAAATAATATCGAAAAACTTGAGACAGAGACCATATATGCCGGAATCAAGTTTTGTTGTCCAACTTGTACCAATGTTTTAGCTGTTAGGATATTATAAAAAAAGCAAAATAAGGCAAGAGTTACTATGCCAAAACTCGCAATAGCCATTGAACTTTGTTTTTTATTTCCCGTCTCTCTAATCTGGTTAATGGGAAAAAAATTTATCAATTGTGCTCTAATTAGTATCCAAATGTTACTCATTGCCCTGCACCTCCATGAAAAATGCTTCCAATGATTCATTACCTTTGATATCTCCTGTATTACCACTTGCAACTAACTTTCCATTTTTGATAATGGCAATCTTATTACATAATTTTTCCGCAACATCCAATACATGGGTTGAAAAGAAAATAGCACCTCCATCTGAAACACACTCATGCATAATTTTCTTTAGTAGGAAAGTTGCTTTGGGATCTAGCCCAACAAAAGGTTCATCTAAAATCAATAGTTTGGGAGAATGTACAAGTGCAGAAATAATGGCTGTTCGTTGCTTCATACCATGTGAATATGAAGAAATTATCCCCGAAAGATGCTCAGTCATATCAAATAAATCACCGTAATTTTGGATTCTCTCCCTGCGTATTTTTGTAGGAATTTCAAACAGGTCAGCAATGAAATTAATATATTGAAGTCCTGTCATATGTTCATACAAATCTGGATTATCTGGGATATACGCCATCATTTTTTTACAAATAACAGGTTCTTCTTTAATAGAATGACCGTTGATAATTATACTTCCGTCTTCAAAATCATGGATACCGACAACTGCCTTTATCGTTGTCGTTTTTCCCGCACCATTTGCTCCAATAAAACCATAAATATCTCCAGGCTGTACTGAAATAGATAGGTTATCCACAACCTTCTTATCCCCATAACTTTTACTAAAATTCTTTATCTCTAACATATTTTCACCTCTATTGACAATTTGTCAGTCATATTTTGAAATAATACCGATAGCTTGTTTTGATTCAGCTATCGGTACATAGTTCTCTTTACAAACATTCTATCTTTTTTTAATTGCTAAAGAGTCCTTTTGTATTTAGGTTTTGTTCCAGCATTATCTTAAATGCATTCAAGTAATCTTTGACAGGTTCTTTCTTTGATGTTTTTATACCTATGTTATTTGAAACAAAAACATAGGCTGTCATAAGAAATTCTGCTGTTTCAGATGGATATTTTACAGAAAATACTTTTTCTGAGATGCCTTGATTTATTATCCTCTCAAAATATATAGTCAGTTTTTCAATGAGCTTATGGGATAACTTATCTAACATATAACGATTTTCTTTAAGATCAACCGTCTTTTGTAACTCAGTTCCCTCCGCTGAAACGTTATCTGTAGAGATTATTGTGGCATCTATAAAGGCTCTTATTTTTTCAATAGCAGTTTTGTCGTCATCATTGACAATCACATGAATATCTCTCAATAATTTCTCTGAATATCGTTCCACAAGACAATATAGAATATCTTCTTTGTTCTTAAAGTGATAGTATAACAAACCTCGTGATATATTTACCTTATCGACTATATCCTGAGTTGTTGTGTTCGCATATCCTTTCTCCATAAAGAGGAGCATAGAAGCATCCATAATCTCAGCCCGTCGAATTTCCGGATCTTTTACATCTCGCATTTTATTCCTCCTGATTATAAATTATACTGCTCTACTGACAAATTGTCAATTATAAAATTATCTTTTTGAGGATAGCAAAAAATCCTTGACACCAAGGCTTTTTCGTCAACATTTTTTTCTAAGCTCGTACAAGCAGTGATACTGCCTCAACGTGTGCTGAGAGCTTTCTTCTATACTAATAGACGAAAGGGTGTGAAAATGATTTTTAAATGATACTGTGGAACGGAACAGTAGCCCTAGTATTGACTACTGTCGTTTCTATTCATATTGGCTATTCTAGGACTGAGATGAAAAAATCTATAAATGCTCAGAATAAAATTGAACCCGCAAATCTCCCCAAAACAATGGTGAGTCATGTACTTGTATTATTCCGAAAAAATACACCTCTGGTGCAGTGAGACAAATTGGTGTATCTTATAGTGGCTTCGTAGATGAAAGCTATACTCTACTATCACTCTTTGATGATGTAGAACAAATTGAAAAAGATAATAGACTTCAGACAGCTATTGATGTTGTCAGAGAACAGTTTGGTTTTTTAGCCATACAAAAAGGAACCGTCCTAACTGAAGGTTCCAGAAATATTGAACGCAGTAAACTTATCGGTGGTCATTCCGCGGGTGGATTGGAGGGATTAAAATGAAACAAGAAAAAAATACAGTACAATTTTCAGAAATCCGTAGCAAAGGATGTAATGATATTGAAATGCTTGAAAGATTTTTACATGGAATCGTTGAAACAGCAACTTCAAAACTTCGTCAGAGAAAACTCAAAACAACTGAAATATCGATACGACTAGTACATGCTAAATCTGAAAACCGATTACCATTGGAATTTACATTTAGCATTAAGCCAACAAGCTCATCTGTGATAATCTATACTGAGGTAATCAATCGCTTTAAAGAATGTTACACAGGTGGGGGAATTCAAGGTTTTACGATTCAATTTGATAAAAATACCCTTGCCTCTGCATAGAAAGGATTTGATATGATTGACCGTTCATATTTACCATTTCAATCAGCAAGAGAGTACCAGGATACAAAGATGCAAAAATGGATGGGCTTTTTCCTATCTGAACATGCATCAGCACTCTCTGATGATACAAACAAAGTAACGTACATGTCTGACTTATCACTAGAGAAGAAATTATTACTCCTCAGTCAAGTATACGCCGGGCAGCTACGCACACGCATTCAAGTGATTGAAAAAAACAAGCGTGTTTCCTACACTGGAACAATACCAAGTCTGACCAAAGATTTCATTTTGATAAAAACTACAACAGGTCACATCAATTTGAAATTAAAAGACATTATTAGTATTGAACTTGTCGAGGAGGTGCTCTATGAATCAGCTTGAGTTTCAGCGTAATCACCTACAAATGGACTATTATAGCGAGAGCTACCAAGATTTTGAACGTGACTTCTACCGCTACTCTAACATGAATATTCCATTGACCTTCCTAACTGATGATATCCTAAAAACAATGGCGACTTCACGTAAGAATTACTTTGTCCTCAATAAGGAAAAGTCCAGAGATAACCGCGATCACTTCTTCATATTTGAAGTAAGTACCGTAGATGAGAATCCGCTAATCTATCATTATACATATAAGAAAACTACAATATATTTAGCAGAAAAATAGGAGCAGTTCAATTGACTGTTCCTATTTTTAATATTCATAAAATCTAAAGTCTTTATACTCTTTAACAATGGAGTCGCCAACCAGAACAGACTATACTGACCAGCGACTACCTTAAATTTAATGTTTCAGATTTATTTTCTTATCTCTAATTTCATAAACTACATCTGCTACATTTTCGAGTAATCGTTTATCGTGGGTGATAAACACGATAGTTCCGGTGTACTCCTTCATTAGTATTTCCAAAGCCTCTAAACTTGGTATGTCAAGGAAGTTACTGGGTTCATCCATTATTAGGATGTTATATCTACCCATGAGCATTTTAGCAAGCAACAATTTTATAATTTCTCCACCGCTTAAAACAGATAAACTTTTTCCAATATCGTTCTGTTTGAACCCCATAGATGCTAGCACTGAACGAATTTCTGATATATTGTAGTCACAATCCTTCTGCATAAACTCCATAACATTCTGATTACTGTTGTACTTGTAACCATTCTGTGCAAAGTAACCTATTTTTGCCTTAGGCGAAATAGAAATTCCTTCTTCATGGTTTAAGATCATTTGGATTAAAGTTGTTTTTCCGATTCCATTACCACCAGTTAACGCCACTTTTGCTCCTAACGGAATTTGAAAAGATGCATTTTCAAACAGAGCCTTATCCCCAAATACTTTATTAATTTCTGCACCGACTATAGGGTATGGATTATGGAGCTCCAATGCTTTACTTTGCCTGAAACGAATTCTGCGAATGCCTTCCGGAGCTTCTACTTTTCCTAAGGCCGCAATCCTGTGCTCTAGGGTTTTAGCAGCATTATACATCTTTTTTTCCTTACTTCCTATTGATTTTTGATGAGCTAAACGCCCTCCGTCTTCAGTACTTTTTTTCTTTGAAGAACCTTTTGCCTTCTGTTCTATTTTACGAGCCTGTTTTCGCTTTTCCTCCGCAGCCCTTTCCAATCGGGCACGTTCCGCAATAAATTGTTCGTATTCTGCAGCTTGGCTCTTACGTTCTTCCTCTTTCTGACGAAGATAATCAGAATAGTTTCCCCAATACTCAGTGATTTTGCCATCTTTCAGTTCCCATATTTTATCTACTATTTCATCAAGAAAATAGCGGTCATGGCTAATAACTAACAGTGCACCTGTAAAATATTTTAGCTGTCCTATTAGAAAATCAATTCCTTCACGGTCTAAATGGCTCGTAGGTTCATCCGCTAAAATACCATGAACCTGTGCCGATAAGGCCTGTGCTATTTTAAGCCTTGTTTCTTCACCACCGCTCATAGTCTGTATATTTAATTGCTCAACACCTAGCTTGCCTACAAGTGCAAAATCTTTTTCCTCCTGCAGAGTTACTTCGTCCAACTGGGGAATATAGGCAAGTTCACCCAGACGATTCATTTTACATCCTGGGGGAGTTAATTCTCCTAAAAGTACCCTGAGTAAAGTGCTTTTTCCAGCACCATTTGCTCCTACTAAACCAATACGGTCATAATCATATACTTCTAATTCATTTATATCTAAAACATCGCGTCCTTTGAATTCCACACGAATGTCTTTTGCTTTTAATATTAATTCCATAACATTTCCTCCTGTCTATAATCGCATGCTTTCATTTGCTTGTATGCAGGGAAAACCCTGCGATTTTAGCAGGAAGAGTTACATGAAAATAAGATACATAAATATTCCTCCAATATTGTTTATTTTAAATCTAATTTTCTAACCTCAGTTATCATTTGGCAAACTATAGCAATGCCAATAATTAAAATACCTGATAGTAAAAACCAATGATTTACACCGATTTTATCAGCAAAGAATCCAGAAAGAATTAACCCAATTGGCATAGCAAGTGACATGATACTTCCGATCAAAGAAAATACACGTCCTAAATATTCAGGCTTAATTTTCTCCTGAAAAAGAGCTGTTTGCACACCGCTATAAAATGGCACCGAAAGCCCCATTATTGCACAGCAAACTACGAATATTACAAATCCATTTGGAGGAAGTATTCCCGAAACGGCTAAACTGGTCCCCATTATAAAAAATGAACTTGTTATTAGTAATACATGCTTTTCGAAGCCCCCTAATCTTCCTAATAATAAGCCTCCTGCTAGCATCCCAAATGCAAAGGAAATTTCCGTAATAGAAATATGCACAGGCGTTCCATTAAAGTGTTCCATGCTTATTAAAGGAAATAGTGCATTGATTGGCATATAAACAAAAGTATATAGTGTTCCTAAGAGTAATAAGGCAAACAATCCTTTGTTTTGTCTCAGAACCACAACTCCTTCTTTCATCTCCCTTATGAAATTTGGTTCTAAACTTTGCACTTGATTACCCAGCTTAGGTATACGTACAATTGCTACCGTAATAGATGCAATCACAGCACCCAATACGTCGATGGCAATAATAGCATTTAAATCCCAAACGGAGTATAAGAGTGCTGCAACTGCCGGACTAACAATATAGCTTATAGACTGCAAAGACTGACTATAGCCTGCGCATTTCGTTAGCTGTTCTTCTGGTACTAAAAGTGGTGTAACCGCATTGAGTGCTGGGGTATGAAAAGCTGTTCCAATGCTACGGATAAACAATACTATCATAATCATCCAGACAGGTAGCTCCATACAGAATGCAACAATAGCAAGCACTGCACCAGCTGCTGCGATAATTAAATCGGCACCAATCATTATCTTCTTCCTATCATGACGATCCACTAGCACACCAATGGCAGGTCCCAAAATCGCATAGGGTAAAAAACCTACTAATGAAGCCATAGACAAGACCATCGCAGATCCTGTTTTTTCTGTAAGGTAAAAAATAATCGCCATTTGCAGGATGGCACTAGTGATTAATGATACTGCTTGCCCTGCCCATATTGCATAAAATTTTCGTTTCCAATTGTTGTATTTTTCCATTTATATTATCTCCTGCATATTATTTTGCTTGAATTTCTATTTTGAATAGCATTCTAGGCAATAAAAAATGCAGGCCAAACCCCACAATGTGGCTTTTGGTCTGCATACATACAATTTGGAAACATTCATATTAAAGACATAGTTAAATAAAGGTATAGTTAAATAACCAATATCCTCACCGTAACTAATGAATGCTCAATATCGTATAAATAAGCACAACAAAAAAGCCTATCATCGGGTATAGATTCTGCTTTTTTTATTGCCAGCTTATCTTAAACGCATTGAGGCTGTCATAGTTTCGGTTCCTCCTACATCTTTGTTTATATCAATTTATAGTATAACACAACAAGATGATATGTTCAATATAAAAGTTATGGAATGAGACTCATACTTCCAATTCGATGCCAGATTTAAAGGATATGACGAAGTTTTCTTCATAGACTGTAACGCTCTGGATTATCTTCCTTAGTAGCAAGCGATTAGCTTTCACAAAATCTTCTGTTTGTAGTTTTAAAAATTCATCAGGATTTTCTAACTCAACCTCAAAATATTTCATTTTACATTCCCTCATTTCATTTATTGATAAATTGAGTTTGCAAAAAAGAGTGGACAATTTTTGTCTACTCTTAACCTTTAAAATAGTTTTTTTTAATCGATTTGAAGTTGCCTAAATTATTACTTATTCGGTAAAATGAAGTATTGCTTTCAACAGATTTCCTTCAACTACACTTCACTTGATTCAAACAAGGTGGGTACATTTCTATTCCCACAAACTCCTTGTCAATGGAAACAAACACGTACCCACAGGGTAAATGGAAATAGAAACTGATAATTTCTAGCTATCACTTCTACTCATTCCAAAAATTTTCTCACTCTGATACTTACCCACCATAAAGCAAAAAGCCTTGCAATCAAGGCTTTCATTATCCCTTTCGTTCAAAGGTTTCTAAGCTTTTACGAGCAGAGCGACACACTCAGCGGTTCGCTATCTCCGTTCTGTCTGCGTGCTAGCACTTGTCAATCACGGACAGCTATCGCATGGGCGGAAGTAAATGCTAATCTTCGTCGTTTTACTCCTTGACTAGCAAACTTACCGCCTCAACATGGGTTTTAGAGGACTAAATGGAGACTGAATTGCCTGATAGCGATGTAGTATTGATTAAGCAATCAACAAATAATGTACAAAACAAAAATAAAGTACACTGCTTAATGAGTGTACTTTATCCTTCTAATTCAGTTTTATCAATGGTTTAGATCTAGTTAAGTCGATTAGTTAAATGAATTTAGGCTATTGCTTTTTATAACGACTATAAATTGTATGTTCAATGCTATAATTTATCTTCCGAATCTACTTCTTCATAATTTATCGGAATTAAAGCAACTTCACTGCTTATAGTAGATTGTTTTTCATTTTCACTTATTTGAATGGCATTTTTGAGTGAAAAAATAACTTCTCTTACAAGATTTAATAAATCTAATGCAAACTCTTGAAGTTCAAATTCAGTTAGATACAGTCTGGTTTCATTATTATCTTCATTATCTTCACTTCCATTAAAAATATTCAATGTTATATTAGTAAATCTGTGCTCTAAATAATTTCTAATAATTTTCAATCGCTTTGAGTTTGGATTAGCTGTTAAAGAATTATCACCATTATCAAAATCTTTCTCTATCCAAAATATAGATGACAGACCAATATTCTTATCCAACATTTTATTTAAATCACTATTTGATCTCCAAATTGAATGGAAATTTACTTGTCGAGTTTTAATTTTTAAAGAATAATATTCATTTATAAACATAGCTACTTTATCTAATAATGAATATAGTG
Organism: Streptococcus parasanguinis; assembly: GCF_015557775.1. Taxonomy (GTDB): domain Bacteria; phylum Bacillota; class Bacilli; order Lactobacillales; family Streptococcaceae; genus Streptococcus; species Streptococcus parasanguinis_AA. The sequence goes on from NZ_JADNOY010000005.1 coordinate 172,681, forward strand.
TTTTAAAAGATGCTTTTAATCCTTCAACTCGGATAGAGTATTGTACATAGTCTAGACAATCAATAAGATAAACATTCTCATCAGCATAATGAACCGAATCAATTTCAATGCTATTAAAACAGAGATAACGCGCATAAACATATTCTTGCTTAATTTGATTAAACATAGAAATATATTTGTTTAAATCTTTATCCGATTGAAATAATAAACTTGGTAGTAAAAGATTATCATCATATCTATTTATATCGTCAGCTTGTAAGTCATTAAGTGGATTAAGATACAGTCCGTTATTCCAACACCATTCGCGATACTTTTGTGAATTAGGATTATAATCGATGGTTTTACAAGAGCATTCATCTAAGTCTTTATAATTAAGATATTGTTCGTAAAGTTCAATAAATCGCTTTTCTGCATAATCAACTCTGTTTGGATCTGAAACAGTTATGCTTGTTTCTATTAAATTTTTAATTTTTTTAATAAAGTGGAGGTGTTCGTTATCATTCAAAAAATTACGATAATGATCTAGACAAATAGCCAAGTTACCACTAGCCATTGTGAATCTTGGATTGATTTGTATACATTTACAATACATCTTAATAGCTAACTGCTTTCTACCACAAGCATCTAATAAATTTGCGTAATTAGTGTAAAGTGAACATAATAATGGGAAAACAAACCTACTGTTCTCAGAATTTATATCAACGTTATTTGAAATTTCTATAGCTTTTCTTAAGTAATAAATTTGTTGAACTGTAAAATCGGTATCTATGTTGAAAACTAAGTTATCACTTAGTTCAAATATATCAGCGTATGCTGTCCCAATAGAATAAAATAATTGAATTTTGGAAATATCATCAATAGTGTTTTCCATATTTTTTCCAAATTCTATTAGTCTATAGATTTCCTCTATATTTTTATGTTTAAAAGCATTATCGAAATCCATTGACAATTTAAGTACACTATGATTAATTGGATTATTTGTTAACATCTTCACCCCAAACTAAATATCTCGATTTTAAATTTGATTTTCCTTTATTTTCCTGTTCTTCAACTAACATATCAGATAAAAACTCTTTTATCATGTCCCAATTAAAATTCTCTTTAAATCCTCTACTACCATCAGAAGGAACATTTAATGAAAATGTTGCAAATACGGTTTCACAAGTTCTTCTTGGAAATTTTGCTAAGTAAGAATCAAAAAATGAATTTGAATACCTATAATGATGGCTATGAATAAAGTCTTTCCATGTATTTAGCATAGTCTCTTCGTCTATAATATCTATTACGGAAACTTCTTCAAGTGGTCGGTCTTCAATATTTCCCCATGCTTTTTTCATTAAATTAACAGCATCTACATCGCTCTTAGGAGCACTGTATCCAAAAATAGTTAACATATATGAATGATCGACAAAGTAATCTAATGCTTTCCAACACCAATTTATGTATCCATCGGAAGAATAGTCTTTGTTTTTTACGGGATACAATAATTTTGTTGGATTTAATTTTTTATAACATGTTGGGCAATAGTAATCTACTGTTCCAAACTCAGTATGTTCTTCACAAAAACCGACAGCTACATTCCCATGTAAACAAAGAATTTGTGGCAGGTTCAGAGTAATTTTTGAACAGCGAACATAAGCTTGTATAAGTAAAGGGTCCCAATTAAACGTAGCTATGCAATCTTTATTAGTTAAACTTAATATTAAAAGATCATAAATTGTTGGTTCATCAGGTAACTCCAACGAAGCAAAATAATCATAGAGTCTTTCTTCTAGTTTTTTAACTATTTCGGAGCACTCTTCTCTCTCAAATAATTCTGAATAGATATCTTCTAAATTTTCGCTCTTTGTCTGTAATTCAACACCAGCAAGAATTTCTTCTAAATTTAGTTTTTTTAGCAATCCATTCATAACTGAAGAACTTTTGCCGTTTTTATCACCATCTGGAATTGCTGCAATAGTAGCACCAGCACCTAGAATAACTGTGTGCGATCTCATGTCATTTCTCCTGAAAGTCTTTTGACACTATTATACCACTGTATCTACTTTATTTATGCTTCAAATACTAATCTTATAACTATAAATATTTTAAATAAAATGTACAATTGAACCACCACTTCTTCTACCGTTACTAGAGTAAAAAAATGTACAAATCAATTTCTTCGATTAGCTGATATTATGCACTAGCAAACATACAAAATACCATTCCAAAATAATGTACAAAATAAAAATAAAGTACACTTTTTAAAGAATGTACTTTATGCTTCTAATTTAGTTGTATCAATGGTTTAGGTCTTGTTTGGTCAATTGTACATAAACTTTTAGTTTTCCTTTCTATACTAGATCCCTTTTAAACACAAAACAATCAGCAAATCTCATGGATTTACTGATTGTTTTTCTTTTCTAACTTATTTTTCTACATATCGAAATGGAATCTTGCTACCACAGAGCCAATTATAGACTCGATCATTGACTTGAACATTCATAGCTTCGTGGGCATATTCTGGCATGATTAAATGCTCTTTTGGACCTTCTAATCGATTATAAATGGCAAACTGCGTTTCAGGATAACAGACATCATCATCTAGACCTGTAATCATGTGAACCTGTCCTTTGATACGATGGGCAAAATTTTTCACATCAATATAGGCCAAAGTCTGCATCAAACGATCTTCCGTTTCATGGAATGGATCATGGAACTTGAAATAACGGAAAAGCTCGTCATAGGCCTCACTGGTATTTCCGATCTCTAATACCCGTCTGAAATCCGATAAGAATGGATAAATGGCGACTGTTCGTTGGATTCGGGGATTTAATCCAGCAGCAATCAGGGCCAGGGCACCACCTTGAGAGGCTCCGTAGCTGGCAAGTTTGCTGTCATCTACTTGAGGAAGGTTGGCTACAATTTCAATTAACTGGTAAAGGTCTAAGTAGATATCTTTATAAAAGAGCTCATCCGGACCTTCCACGGCTCCACGGATAATCTGTCCTTTTACCGTATTCCCAAGTGGTGAGCGATCTCCGTCCGTTGAATAGCCTGATTGCCCTCTTACGTCCATAGATACAACACCATAGCCAGCTACTGTATAAGCCAGCATGTCGGACCAATCCCAACAACGGCCCATATAGCCGTGAAAATGGAAAACAACGGGAACCTTTTGATCCGTTTTTGGGAGGATCATTCTTGAATAGACAAGGCCATTTCTGGTTCCTTTAAAGGTTAATTCATAACAAATCACATTTGGAATGCTGAAATCTCGTTCTTCGAGCTTGTATTCTGGCAGTTCAGTAATCTTTGCTAGGGCTTGATTCCAAAAAGCATCAAAATCTGCAGGAACCTCATCCCGTCCCTTGTAATCTTTCATTGTTTCTAATAATTTGGGATCTTTCATAAAATCCTCCTTAAGCATGTGTAATCGCTACCAAAAATGTACCATATTTACCTAAGGATTGCAAGAGACAAATAAAAATTACATAACCGAAATTATGTAATTTAATTATAGATTCAAAAACAGACTTAATTGTTTTACTAGATCTGGATTAGTGGGTAAAGCTGAATGATGAGCCTTACGACCATTTAAATTCACTTCTGTATAGGTTTGATTGTCAAAAATAGATTTTGCTGCTTGGGCACTAGAGAGAGGAACGATGCCATCTGATTTCCCAGCAAAGCTACCGACAAAGTTAAGGACCTCTACTTCTTTATCTAATCGATGCTTCCATTTTTGAAAATCGTCATACATTTCTTGATTGAATTGGTAAGGACTACCAATAATAACCAGCTTGCTCACGGTCACCTTCTTTTTCTCTAAAAAGCCACTTTCCAATAAACCAGTCAAAACCAGTCCACCATTAGAGTGACCCACTGCCTTAAACTCAGTAAAATGATAGTGATCAAGAAGATAGGTTAAAGCAATTTTAAGGGATTCGATTTGCTGCTTGATATTGCTGTAGCCATCTCGATTATTCTCAAAGCCAATCACAATCATAGGGTTTGGCTCTTTTGTATTTAGTCTTCCTTCCATCTCTATAGAATCATCTTTATTGACCTTTATTTTTAAGAGACTTTGCTTTTTTCTAGAAAAGCGATGGAGCATGCGGATGGTTCCGTTGAATCGCTGGATACTGGCTGAACTCCCAGGTACAAAGATAATCGGTCTGATGGGTGGTTTCTTCGATCCTTTAGGAAATTCAAAGGGCTTTCTGTGCGAAGAAAACAATCTTGTAAAGAAACGAATGACTTGTTGAAATAGTTTTTTTAACATCTTTCCTCTAGTAGTAGTTTCTAAAAGAACCCAGAACAGTGTGTTCCAGGCCCTCTTAGAAACGATTATTTCCGTTTTTTCTTATTTTTGCGCATTTGTTTGGCCATCTTGTTCATTGCCCGTTTCATCATAAATTCGCCGGCTTTTCCTTTGAGACCACCGCCAAACATTTGGCTCATATCAGGCATTCCAGCGCCTCCACCAATAGCTGACAAGTCAGGCATGCCACCTTGTCCCATCAAGCCTTCGAGGGCAGACATATCAGGCATTCCACCAGGCATATTCTTCGGCATGTTATTTGGATTGAGCCCCATTTGTTTCATCATCTTATTCATATCGCCAGAGAGGACGCCTTGCATCATCTGTTTGGCTTGGTTAAAGTCCTTGATGAATTTATTGACTTCGACAAAGCTATTTCCTGAACCAGCAGCAATCCGACGACGACGGCTTGGATTTAACAAATCTGGATTTTCTCGTTCAGCTGGGGTCATGGATGATACAATTGCACGTTTGCGAGCAATTTCTCGTTCATCAACCTTAAGGTTCTTCATAGCTGGATTGTTGGCCATCCCTGGAAGCATTTTGAGCAGATCTTCCATTGGTCCCATGTTTTGAACTTGGTCTAACTGATCGATGAAATCGTTGAAGTCAAAGGTGTTTTCCCGCATCTTCTCAGCGAGTTCAAGAGAGCGTTTCTCATCGTATTCTTGAGAAGCCTTCTCGATCAGTGTCAGCATATCCCCCATACCGAGGATCCGGCCAGACATACGGTCTGGGTGGAAGGTTTCGATATCCGTGATTTTTTCACCAGTACCAGTAAACTTGATTGGTTTCCCAGTAATCTGACGGACAGAAAGGGCTGCACCACCACGGGTATCCCCATCGATCTTGGTCAAGATGACCCCAGTCACTTCGAGTTGTTCGTTAAACTCACGCGCCACATTGGCCGCTTCTTGACCGATCATGGCATCGACAACCAAGAGGATTTCATTTGGCTCAGCAAGGGCTTTGACGTCGCGCAATTCACCCATGAGTTTTTCATCGATTTGCAGACGACCAGCCGTATCGATCAAGACATAGTCATTGTGGTTGGCTCTCGCTTGCTCCAAACCTTGACGAACGATCTCTACTGCAGGGACTTCTGTACCGAGTGAGAAGACAGGGACATTGATCTGTTGACCAAGGGTCTTCAACTGGTCGATGGCTGCTGGACGATAGATATCGGCCGCAATCATCAAAGGACGTGCATTCTCTTCCTTGACCAATTTGTTGGCTAATTTACCCGCAAAAGTTGTTTTACCAGCCCCTTGAAGACCGACCATCATGATAATGGTTGGAATCTTTGGAGATTTGATAATTTCTGCTGTTTCTGATCCTAAAATCGCTGTCAATTCTTCATCGACAATCTTCACGATTTGTTGGGCAGGGTTGAGGGTTTCGATGACTTCATGACCTACAGCACGCTCGCGGACGCGTTTGATGAAGTCTTTTACAACAGGAAGGGCAACGTCGGCCTCTAAGAGGGCTAGACGAATCTCTTTGGTTGCCTCTTGGACATCCGCTTCAGAGATTTTCCCTTTCTTACGAAGATTTTTAAAGACGTTTTGTAAACGTTCGGTTAAACTTTCAAATGCCATTATTTTCTCCTATTTTTTCAATTCAGTGGAAATCGTCCGAAATGTTGCAAACATTCTAGTTCTTCGGGTGTGACTTCTTTCATGATTTCTTTTGGATATCCCCAACAGCTAAAACCTATTTGCATAGCTTTGGAGATATCATTGGGCGAGATAATCTGTAGTCGAGTAGGAAATACTTCCTGTACGACTAATAGTTTGCAAGGTATTCCTTGATAAATGACGAGACTGCCCATAATCACTCCCGATTGTCAATGCTTGATAAAATTTCAACCTGCTCTTGTAGAAAAGTATCTTCCGGATAGCGTTCTAAAATCTGATCAAAAATCTGGCTGCGTACAATGTAATCGGAATACATATGGAGTTTCATTTCGTAATCTTCCAAAATCTTTTCTGTACGTTTAATATTGTCATAGACCGCTTGACGGCTCACTCCAAACTCTTCTGCAATCTCAGCCAAGCTGTAGTCATCTGCGTAGTAGAGCTCGATGTAGTTCATCTGCTTGTCCGTCAAGAGCGCTGCATAAAACTCAAAGAGCGCATTCATTCGGTTGGTTTTCTCAATTTCCATACCTTTCATTATATCAAAAAAGCCCGCTAAAGACTAGCGGGACTTGATGCTTTTTGAGCTTGAAATAAGAGGATTCATCATTAAAGTTTCAGTGCCAACATATTGACCGTCATCCCTGCTGCAGTTCCCATCAAGAAGATGGTATCTCCTTCCTTCACATAGCCATGATCCAGTGCATAGGCTAGGCCGAAAGGTACGGCTACCGAAACCATATTTCCATAATCACTGACAATATTGAGGTACTTGTCTTTGCCGACGCCCAATTTGTCCATGACAAGTGGTAAGGCGCGACTTGCTTGGTGAGGAATAATATAGTCTACAGCATCTTTAGAAATGCCTGATTTTTCTTGGACTTCTTGGAACATTTCTGGAATAACACGGGCAGAAAGTAAGAGGATTTTCTTCCCTTTCATATCAAACATGAAATCAGTCTTGGTTGCTTCAGAGTACAATTTCGGATGATAAGCTGTCAAACCACCACGAATTTCAGTATCATGGGCTCCCTCAGACCAGGTACGTTGCATACTGGCAATGATTCCTTTATCTTCCTTTGTTGCTTCAAAAATAAAGGCTGCAGCTCCATCACTAAACAATTCAAAGCTTTCTTTTTGTTTAGGATTCAGCCCTAGGCTCCCTACTTCACTAGATACAATCAGAACCCGTTGGTATTCACCACCTTCAATCAGATAAGAAACAGTGCTTAAAGCAGATACAAAACTGGTACAAGTGGTATTGATATCCATAGCAGGAATCGTCAGTCCCTTGGCCACGCGCTCATGGATCAGAGCTGCTGTACAAGGAATGGGCTGAACGCCAACCGCACTAGCCGAAACCAGGCAGTCGATGTCTGCCATCTTAAGTCCTGCATGGTTTAAAGCCGCTTCAATCGCACGCGCTGCAAGATCAATCTGTGTTTCTTCTCCTTCTTTCACGCGGTAACGAGTTTGGTCTTTGAAAGTCACGGTATGAGCTGGAAGCGCTGTTCCATAGCCTTTAATTTGCAAATGTCTTTTTACAGTAGTCATAGGATTCTCCTTTTATTGAAGTCGTTGAACACGTTTTAATTTACGTGTTGGGTCCCATTGGTAATCGATAAAATGAATACTTGGGAGAATGAATTGTTTCTGCTGAGCTAAGAGTTCAAATTGAGCAAAAATCGCTTGCTCCATAGACTCTGTCCGGTGACTCAAGGCAATGGTAATGGATCCATCTGCCAACTGAGTTACTTGATAGTCCTGAATATTTTCGACAAAGAGAATGCACCGTCGAATAAAATCCGGATAGATCATCTGGCTACTGCCATCTTCTTTATTGAAATAGAAGATATCGTCCGATCGTCCTTCGATCTTTGCGATTCGAGTAAAGACGGAACCACAAGGGCAAGGGGACTTTTCTTCCACCAAAATATCATTGAGGCGGTAGCGATAGATGGGTTGACTGGTTCGTTTGAAATCTGTAATAATCGGATAAAAGCGGCTATCATATAGATACTCTTTTTCAACAGACAAAATATCTTCATTGAGATGTAGATTGCCTTCTGAACAGGTACAAGCTAAAAACCCCTCTGTCGCTTGGTAGACCTGATCAACCTTGTCTAGTTGAAAAGCTTTGGCGATGGTCTCAGCATCTCGATCTTCTAGGATCTCTGCGACAGAAACAACCTTGACAGGTTGAATCGCAAGTTGCTGATTGCTGACATAGTTAGCTAACTCAATCAAGGTCGAAGCTGGTGCAACCACAATGGTTGGTTGATAGTCTTTGAGACGCTCTAAATGCTCCTTGCTATCCTTGAAAATATCAAAATATTCCAAGCGGATAAGGCTTGAATTAATGGTTTGATAGAGTTCATTGTCCGCTCGTAAGAAAAAGGCAATGCGATGACCAAACAGTTTTCCTTTCGGTAGCATCTTGGCTAGAATCGCTGCAGCCCACATACTTCTTTCTTTTTCTGTGGTGACAAAAACTCCTCGGTGACCGGAGGTTCCAGAAGACAAACCTACTGCTACTTCTCCATTCATCTCGGTAAAATCTCGTGTTTGTTCTCCGCGAATCGCCATCTCTAAAGCCCGATCTCGATCCACCCCTAGGGTATTGAGCTCATTGAAATGTGTCATCATGAAGGTTTTATCCATGGTTCCAAAGGATTCGGGAGAATGGGTTTGAAAATAGGGAGATTGAGAGGTGATAAAAGCATGGTAACGCGCCAATTGCTTTTTTTGGTACCTTTCTAAGGCTTCCCTTGAACGGAATCGATGGCACCATCTGGTTTCAATAAAGGTTTTCAGAAAGACTGTTTTTTTCATTTAAAATCCTTTCAATCCGTTCTTGTGGGTCGTGGCTGACCACAACTTGAATGCCATCCTGCAAGAGTGTTTCCAGCAACTCAGTTCCTTTAAGATAAGCCTTCTTATCATCCTGAACCAAGGAAGGAATCAGTCGCATTTGCCCTGTGTAAGGCAAGAGGTCTACTCCCCAAGAAAGATCTGCTCCAATAAAGAGCTTGAGCTCATCCAGATAAAGACAGCCTTGCCCTCTCGCATGCCCATCGATGGACGAAACAAGAATGCTCCCATCCCCAAAAAGATCCGCAGTCGGGAGGTAAGGGAAAGCAGGATGCCTTTGATTTGCTTTGAGACAAGTCACCCGATCCTTGAAATCAGCTGGCAAAAACTCTTTAAAAATTAGATCTTTAAATTTCGGTTTTTGGTACACCTCATAGACTTCCTGACTGACAAAGAAATGAGCATTTGGAAAAAGGGCTGCTCCACCGAGATGATCAGGGTGCAAATGAGAAAGAATCACATAAGTAATATCTGCTGGATCAATCCCACGCTCTTGCAATAAATAATCGATCTGGTCTTCTTTTTTCATCTGCATTGGTGTGGCTAGACGGTACCAGAAATACCGAGCTTTTTTCTTAATCTCGTAGTGATAGCCGGTATCGTACAAAATATAGCCTTTTTCACGATGATGAATCAAAAAGACACCTGCTGGAAATTGCATTTTTTCATTTGGAATCCCTTTAAATAAGAGACCAGAATGACTGCTACAATAGCCTGCTGGAAAATAATCAATACGCTTGATCATGTTGGACATAGTTGTCAATCCCTTCTTCAATGGTCATTTTTGGATAGTAGCCAAGTTCGGTTTGAGCCTTTTGAATATCGAGGGTTTGGCTATATCGAAGGAGATAATAGGTATAGCGAGTCAATGGGGGTTCAGCTTTCAGATGAAAGAATCGATACACTCCTTCAAGGCTATAGGCCGCACCTGCTACCAGACCTGCCGGAATTTTCCGATAGCGAATCGGCTCTCCTAATCCCTTTAATGTTGTTTCGATCAAATACTTAAAGGTCTTTGGTTCTCCATTTGTAATATTATAAACTTGTCCGTGTGCTTCTTTTGCTTCCAGAGCCAAGCGAATGGCTAGGGCAACATTCTCCACACAGGTCATATCCATAAGCTGCTCTCCTCCACGAATCAAAGGAATTCCAATTTTTCGACTGAGGCGTAAGACACGAGGCAAAATACTGGTATCCCCCACACCAAATAATCCTCTAGGACGTAAGATGATACTTGGCACATCTGGATAGTCAGAAAAAAGTTTTTCAGACGCCAATTTGCTTCGGATGTAATTGTTGAGGTGATTTTCTTTTGGAGCATCGCTTTCCTTAATGTTTAATTGGTCTTTTCCAGCTGCGTAAATACTGGGAGAAGATACGTAAACCAAGCGTTTTACCGCATATTCACGGCACAAGTCAAGGACATTTTGAGTACCAACTACATTCGCCTGATAGAAGGCCTTCCAAGGTCCCCAGGCAGTTGATAAAGCTCCAGCGTGAACCACAGCATCAACAGACTGAAAGGCTTGTCTTAATTCCTCAATAGCGCTCAAATCCCCTTTCACAAATTGGACGCGCTCATTTTCCAGGGCCTTCCCAATTTTTTCATTTCGGCCAAAGGCTACAATGGAATAATCGTGAGCCAACAACTCATCGATCACATATTTTCCAAGGAAGCCAGTCGCACCTGTTACAAGAATTTTCATAGTTTCCCATCCGTTCCACGTCTTAATAATCGTTGAATCTCAAACTCCAAGGTATCCAACGGCTTGTAGGTTTTTGAAAGTTTGTTTAATCTTTCTAACTTTTCCCAAGATTCTTTTTCTAATAGGGCATTAAAACCTGCTTGAATCTCTTCGGTGCGATTGCGATGTGCTTGAAAAGCAATTCCTGCTTCTACTCCTCGAATCGCATAGTCAAATTGGTCATAATCATGTGGCAAGATCAAGGCTGGTTTTTTAAATTCGATACACTGATAAAAGATTCCAGCTCCTCCATGATGAATGACATAGTCCATCTGCGGAATATATTCTTTGTAGGGCAGATATGAGACAACCGTCACATTTGGTGCTACTTCTTCTTCAGAAAAGTCTTTTGCCCCATCACCTAAGGTGACGAAAAAGTGACATTCTGGATGCTCTTTGGCCAAATGCTTGGTTTGTTCTAGCAAATTCTCCTTTGCCCAAGGCAACTGGGTTCCACATGTCACGAGTACCTTCGTCTTGTCCTCGTAAGGACTGAGATCTAAAGGATAATCTTCAGCTTTTTCAAGAGAAGTCCCCAAAGGGCCAAGCCAGGCATATTGATGAGGGAAGTGTGTTTTTAACTCTAGCTCCATCATACCAATTCCAAAGATGGCATAAGGAGAGTAGATGGTCTCCACTCCATTTTGATTGTACAACTTGAAATTGTAACGTTTTAAGCGTTTGCGTAAGAGGAAAGCCCCACAGTATTTTCCAATGCGCGTGAGTTTACGGCATAGTGCTTGTACCTTCTCTTCCTTCTTTGTGCGCGCGACTCCCATCCCTCCGAAGAAGCAAGGAGGACCATAAGGAGTTTCGATTGCAAATTGTGTCGCCATGGTGGTAATCCAAGGAATTTCCAACTCTTCTGCCACAAAACCAGCTGATAGAGTGATAAAGTCAGCAATCACAATATCTGGACGATTGACGCGCCACTCCTCTAACAATTGATCCGATACATGATTAATCAAATCCAGACTCTTGGATAATTGCCGATAAGCTGAAAAAAGATTGAGTTTCTTATCGTTATTCGCCGCGCGTTCAAATTCTTCTACTTTGTCCTCTAGAATTGGAACGACAGTGAAGCCAAGACTTTCTGCAACGGCCTTTTTCTGAGGTCCTGTGAAAACCCGGATCTCCATCGAAGGATCATCTAACAAGGGTTTAACGAGATTTAAAGTTGGGTACAGATGCCCGCTCAAGGGAACAGCTACCACATCTATTTTAATTTTTTTCATTTTTTCCTGCCTTATATCTCTTATTAAGCTTTAAAACCTGCTTCTATCTATTAATTCGTAAAAAAAATCAAAAATTGAAGAAAAAATAAAATTTTTTTAAATCTTTTATTTTTGACCGTACTATCACTATTTAGAAAGAATGATTTCAACCTAAAAAAAGCTCCCAAATGCCAAAGAGAGTGAGCTCTCACACATTTGAAGAGTTTTCTATTTTTACGATTTGCGAGCTTAGTTATTTTCTAAATAAAATTCGAACCGCTCGCCGACATACTGACTTTTTACATACTCAAAAGCCGTCCCATCTTCAAAATAGGAAACCTGTGTCAGACCTAAAATAGCCTGCCCTTTTGAAATCTGTAAGTACTCCGCAATCTTATCCTTGGCCAATCGCGCATAGATGGTCTGGTGCGACTTTCCAATCTTATAACCATGACGCTCCAAGGTTTGGAAGAAATGGCTGGTAACCTCTTCGCGATTGAAATTCTTAATAAATTTCTCTGGAATAGAGGCCACTTCATAAACAACAGGGATCCCATCAGCATACCGGACCCGCTCCATCCGAATGATGGTTTCTGTCTTATCGATGCCCAATTTGTCCACTTCTTGGAGACTAGGAATGGTTTTACGATAAGATATCACTTGGCTAGAAGGTTCCTTGCCTTGCGATTTCATAATTTCTGTAAAACTGGTTGTGCCTCGCATTTTTTCTTGGACGCGCGTGCTAGTGATAAATGTGCCACTTCCTACTCGTCTTTCAAGCACTCCTTCTTCGACCAGAAGGGTAATAGCTTGCCTAAGAGTCATCCGACTCACTTGAAATTTCTCAGCTAGATCGCGTTCGCTGGGAAGACGCTCCCCGATTTTCCATATTTTTTGATCAATCTCAGACTTAATCTGATCATGAATTTGAATGTAAGCTGGAATCATAACCTTGCTCTTTCTCTGTGTTATCTCTATTGTAGCGTAAAATTCCTAATTCTTCAATCAGAGATTGGTAAAGACAAGGCTTTTGTGTTAGAATAGAGGAAAGTAAATTTCTTTAAGAAGGGGATAAGATGACAAACCTATCAACTGATTTGCATGATGTTGAAAAAATCATCGTGCTTGACTACGGTAGCCAATACAATCAGCTTATTTCACGTCGGATTCGTGAAATTGGAGTCTTCTCAGAGTTGAAGAGCCACAAGATTTCTGCTGATGAAGTTCGTGCAATCAATCCAGTTGGGATCGTTCTTTCAGGTGGACCAAACTCTGTATACGAGGAAGGTTCTTTTGATATCGATCCTGAAATTTTTGAACTCGGTATTCCAATCCTTGGAATCTGTTACGGGATGCAATTGTTAACCCATAAATTGGGTGGGAAGGTCGTTCCTGCAGGTGATGCTGGTAACCGCGAATATGGTCAATCTGAACTGAATTTGACAGAATCTTCTGCTCTTTTTGCCGGCACACCAGACAAACAATTGGTCTTGATGAGCCACGGGGATGCTGTTACAGAAATTCCGGCTGACTTTATCCGCACTGGTACTTCTGCTGACTGTCCATTTGCATCGATTGAAAATCCAGACAAGAAAATCTACGGAATCCAATTCCACCCTGAGGTTCGTCACTCTGTTCACGGTTATGACATCTTGCGTAACTTTGCCTTGAACATCTGTGGGGCTAAAGGTGACTGGACCATGGACAACTTCATTGACATGCAGATCAAAAAAATCCGTGAAACCGTCGGAGACAAACGTGTCCTTCTTGGTCTTTCAGGTGGTGTTGACTCTTCCGTTGTTGGGGTTCTCCTTCAAAAAGCCATCGGCGATCAATTGATCTGTATCTTTGTAGACCACGGTCTTCTTCGTAAAGGAGAAGCTGACCAAGTGATGGATATGCTTGGTGGTAAGTTTGGTTTGAACATTGTCAAAGCAGACGCTGCAAAACGTTTCCTTGATAAGTTAGCAGGTGTATCTGATCCTGAGAAAAAACGGAAGATCATCGGTAACGAGTTTGTTTATGTCTTTGATGACGAAGCAAGTAAACTCAAAGATGTGAAATTCTTGGCACAAGGAACTCTCTACACTGACGTGATCGAGTCTGGTACGGATACTGCTCAAACTATCAAGTCTCACCACAATGTGGGTGGACTTCCAGAAGACATGCAGTTTGAACTGATCGAGCCACTGAACACTCTTTACAAGGATGAAGTTCGTGCGCTTGGTACAGAGCTTGGCATGCCAGACCACATCGTATGGCGCCAACCATTCCCAGGACCAGGTCTTGCCATCCGTGTTATGGGAGAAATCACTGAAGAAAAACTCGAAACCGTTCGTGAATCTGACGCTATCCTCCGTGAAGAAATCGCCAAAGCTGGTCTTGACCGCGATATCTGGCAATACTTCACTGTCAACACAGGCGTTCGTTCAGTAGGTGTTATGGGTGACGGCCGTACGTATGACTACACTATTGCCATTCGTGCTATCACTTCTATCGATGGAATGACAGCAGACTTTGCGAAGATTCCATGGGAAGTCCTCCAAAAAATCTCAGTCCGTATCGTAAATGAAGTTGACCACGTCAACCGCATCGTCTACGATATCACAAGTAAACCACCTGCAACTGTAGAGTGGGAATAAAAAAAAGGTCCGTGGGACCTTTTTTCATGAGCATAAAATAATAGAGCAAGTTTAAGGTCCGTGGGACCTTGATTAACTAGCTTAAAATAAGAATTTAGCAGTTCTAAAAATAGGTAATCAAACGCAAAAAGCACTCTGACTTCTTGTCAGCAGTGCTTTTGTGCTATGTTTATCCAACCAAACTACTAAAGAATTTGACAATGGCATTCCAGATGGCTCCGAAGAAGCCAGCAATGGCATTCCACGCATTTGTGAAGAAGTTTCCACTATCTTTTAAAATGGCATTTGTATCAAAATTGAGATTGATATTGTTAAAGGTATCACCTGCCTTGTCTACGATACTATCTTTTAGATCCGACAAGGTTTTAGTAAAGCTTTTGCTGCTGATGACGCTACTCTTTGAAAGATTCACTGCGAAATTCACGATCAAATTAATCTGGTTGCCTGTCACCGTTGTATCTAACTTATAATTTTTCAGGGTTTCTTCGACAATCTTTCGAATATCATCCTTGCTTAAATCCTGATTGTTCTGTTTGGCATTGGCTACTGCCGTTTTTATGTCGGTCAATGCCACGTTCAATTTATCAGCATCGAAGTTTTTCTTTCCGGCATTTTCTTCATTGATCCCGGATAGAGTCTTTAATTCTTCTTGAGCCAGATCTTTGCTTTCTTGAGAAACTTTGGCACCATTTTTCTCAAGCGAGTAATAGATACCAGCCAAGGCACTTTCACCAGTTACTTGGACAGGAGATGCGACTGTAATTTGAGCATGCTCCAAACCAAGTGTAACGGCCGCATTCCGATACATATCTGCAGTAACCTTGGTGATGTTTTGAGGCGTCACAATATTCACTTCTAGAGGCTTGTTCTTACCTAATTTTTGAATTTTAACAGAGGAATAGAGCTCTAGACTATCATCGTTCGCAACGTTCATAATCGAAGAGTAGACCTCTGGTGTCATAGTCTTCCACTCTTCTTTGTCTTTTGAACTATCATAGTTCAGCAAATTCAAGGTTTGCTCAATCTGCATTTGGTCTAGAGAATACCCCAAAACATAGTCTGGTTTGACATAAGTTTCATCAATGACTTTCTGGACATTGCTATCTGCAGAAACATGTGGAATTCCACTAAAGAGGGCAACTGTCGACGCCACAAATAAAGCAATTTTTCTTAATTTCATTTCTCTCTTCTTTCTATCTCATATCCACGCTGAGTAGATTTTATCGACTATTTCACCTGACTAGAGCTGAAAAAAAGAAGCCAATAAAAGAGTTATTCACTTCAATGTTTATTATATCGTTTCTTTCTTAAAAGAAGCTTACATTTCTTTTAAGAAAGGATGACATATTTATTTTCCCCAAAGAAACTGGATCAACAACTTATCTACTATTGGATTTTCATGAAGTTGGCTGTGCTGAGCACCTTTGCCATCAATCTGTTCTTCACGGTAGCTTTTTGCACGTTCTGCTACTAGGTAACGAAGGGCTTTTGAAGAAACATTGAGAACCGATCCATCAGTTTCTCCACCGATATCTCCATAGATATTCAGTACATCGATCTGATTTTCTGGATAGACTTCCCGAAGACCTAAAAGCTGTTGGTACTGCTCATTCATTGCGGAGGGTTTACCAGTTTGCGTATCTAGAACCAAACCTTGTGGTAAATTCATCCCTTCGAGTCCAGCGACATGGTTGGCAATGGCGACCTGCTTGACAATTTTTGGCAGATTCTCATCACTTCCATGTTCCAGAAGATAATATAAGACGGACATATTTCCCATAGAATGAGCGACGACGTTCATCTCTTTAAAATGGTAGGTATCTTGAAGTTTTTTAACTACCTGATAGGCATAATGGCTGATGACTTTTGGATCGGGCGTGCGATTGTTTTGGTATTCCACTTTGATAATTGGATTGACCGCACCTTTGGGAATGGTCCCTGTCA
This sequence comes from Streptococcus parasanguinis, assembly GCF_015557775.1. Taxonomy (GTDB): domain Bacteria; phylum Bacillota; class Bacilli; order Lactobacillales; family Streptococcaceae; genus Streptococcus; species Streptococcus parasanguinis_AA. The sequence goes on from NZ_JADNOY010000005.1 coordinate 189,037, forward strand.
GCTTTACTTGTCCATCGGTAGACACGTTTGCAGTAATGACGGTCTCAGTAACCCCTGCCTTTTTTGCCGCATCTGTCATGTGTTTTTCTGCATTGGCACTCGAGCCATAACCATGAAAAAATAAGGTAGGACGAGTATTTTGTAGGTAATTAGTGTGGTCCAGCTGCGTTTTTTGTTGTGACTTCCCCAAAAAAGCGATACATAGGAGAATCAGCCCAAGAAATAGCCCGTAGATTGATTTTTTGTTCAATAGAAACACCTCAAGATAATTTAAAACTAACTAGTATTTTATCATAGCTATTCAATGATTTCAAAATACTAAGAATCAAAAGTCAGAATACACAAAAAGATTTATAGATTATAAGAGAGGCTGGGACA
>NZ_JADNOY010000006.1:0-49589 GCF_015557775.1 Streptococcus parasanguinis
AGAGCCCACTCAACCACTGCGTCTTGCTCGACAATCCAAAAACAATTGAGAGGCTAGGACTTTTGTCCCAGCCTCTTTTTTATATTTAATTGTATTTCTTCCAACCCCTTCTATTACATCTTTAATTTCAAAAGGGATGAATCGTTTGATCAGTGCATAAGTAAACTGGATTGATCTTCTCAATACTTCCTACTCGTCAGTGGACTTCTTAACTGTAATCACTCAACTAAAGATTTTATTCATACAAATGCAAATCATGATTTGCACTCTCTAAAAAGATATCACTCATTTAAATACTCTTTTCCTTAAATCCTATTCTACAAAATATGCCCATGAATTCATACTAAAACAAAAAAGAGCAGCGAACTGAGCTGCTCTCCATTTGGTTTATTTTTCTACCATTCCGCCTTTGATAAGACTGTCTTTCGTTACTGAATAACTGACTGTTTTGTCATCTAGGGGATTAAAGCCTGGGACGATTTCTTTTAATTTATTAAAATCGATTTTTGTGTAATCAATGGTATTGCGGATATAAAAGATTCCGTCTTTGTATTCTGATGTTAGTTCAAATCCATGGCCCATCAGATCTTTGAATTTTTCTTGGCTCTTGGCGACGGCTTCTTTCATGGTTTCAAGAGGGTTCTCACCAGGCACTTTTGAGACGTCGTAATCATCAACTTTTTCTTGTAATAACAAGGTATCTCCCTTGTAATACAAGGTTATAGTTGACTTACCTGCTTCATCACTCGTTTCGAGAACGGTTTTTTGTGCACCTGCTAGTGCATCTTCTTTTTTGCTTTCATCAGTTGATGACTCTTTTGTCTTTTCTTTAGCGGATGATTTGCTTGTTGCTTTACTTGTCGCCTTAGTGGACGATTGACTAGTAGATTTTGTAGTCTCTTTTTGTGCGCAACCAGCTAAAAGAAGACCCGCTGTCAAGAAGACGGCTAACATTTTTGTGGTTTTATTCATTTTGAATACCTCACTTTTTATGATGGTTAAGGAAATGACTGACGTCTGAAACGAGTCATTTGGCAAGATCAACTGTCGTTTTAGATGTTATTAAAAAAGTCTCAAAAATGATGTTCGCAGTCCCTCCTTATCGATCATTGTAGCCATCTGGGTGGCTGGAATGCCAAGCCCAAGCTGTTTGGATAATGGTTTCGATATTGTCAAATTTTGGTTGCCAACCAAGGATGGCACGCGCCTTCTCAGAGGATGCGATCAGGGTATCAGGATCTCCTGGTCTACGATCTGCAATCTCAAGTGGGATCGGATGTCCCGTCACCTTGCGGGCTGCTTCAACGATTTGAAGATTGGAGAATCCAGTCGATGAGCCCAGATTAAAGGCGGTCGATGGATTGCCATTTCGGAGATACTCCACTGCTAAAAGATGGGCATCTGCCAAGTCAAATGGATGGACGTAGTCCCGAACATTGGTCCCATCTGGTGTCTTGTAGTCATCTCCAAAAATAGAGATCTTCTCGCGTTTGCCTTGGGCTACTTGTAAGACGATCGGCAAGAGATGGGTCTCTGGTCCATGGTCTTCTCCGATGGATCCATCTGGCTTAGCACCCGCAACATTAAAGTAACGAAGGGGCACGTACTTGATCCCGTAGGCTTGATCGGCCCAGCGCATAATGGTTTCCATCATGAGCTTGCTTTCGCCATAAGGATTGATTGGTTTTTGTGGAGTGGTTTCAAGAATCGGAATTTCTTCTGGAATGCCGTAGGTGGCAGCAGTTGAAGAAAAGACGATGTAGTGCACTCCACATTCATGCATGACTTCCAAGAGCTTGACCATGCCTGCTGTATTGTTATCAAAATATTTCAATGGATCGGCCATGGATTCAGCGACCAGTGAGTAGGCAGCAAAGTGGATGACCGCATCGATATCTGCATGTTCCTTAAAAACAGTGCGCATAAAGTCTTGATCCGCCAGGTCTCCTTGGTAAAAGACGGCATCTGGATGCACCGCTGCACGGTGGCCTGTGACCAGGCTATCGACCACGACGACTTTTTCCTGTCCTTCATTGACCAAACGGTCGACCATGTGGGAACCGATATAGCCAGCTCCTCCGAGTACGAGTATTGCCATTTGTTTTCCTTTCGCTTCTTGTCTTCTCTCTTATTGTACCAAATTTCTGCCACTTCTCCACACTTAAAGTGTCGCAACAAAGCGTCTAAAGGCAGCTTGTCCTTCTGCTGTTCTCTTGTAGACACCAGCATCTTCGAGCACACGCGCAAAGATCTGGCCAACTGATTCACGGACAAGGGCTTCTGCCTCTGCTTCGTCTGTGATGGCTGGGTGAGTGGCTTTCAAATCATCTGCCCAAGGCTGGTGGTAGGTTGCCACTGTGCTCTCACGTCCAATCAAATAGTCTTGAACCTGCTTGAGCTCTTCCTTGAGGCGAGGTGGCAAAATGGCCAAGCCCATGACTTCGATCAGGCCGATATTTTCTTTTTTGATGTGTTGCACATCCGCATGTGGGTGATAAATGCCATCTGGATGCTCTGGTGAGGTTTGGTTGTCACGGAGCACCAAGTCCAATTCATAATGCCCATCACGAATCCGTGCAATGGGGGTAATGGTATGGTGGGGCTGACCGTCGGATGCTGCTAAGACTTGAACGGCTGGATCCGAGTAGCCTCGCCAGGCTGTGAGGATATGGTCTGCCAGGTCAATCAATTGCGCCTTGTTGTCCGATTGCAAGCGGAGAACCGACATGGGCCAATTGATAATTCCTACCGATACAGCCTCAAATCCCTCAACGCTAAAGCTTTCCTCAACAGGAGCTAGCTCCATAGGGAAGGTATGGCGTCCGCCTTGGTAATGGTCATGAGTCAGGATGGATCCCCCTACAATGGGCAGGTCTGCATTGGACCCTGCAAAATAGCCTGGGAAAGTCTCGACAATGGTCAAGAGTCGCTCAAAGGTCTTGCGGCTAATGGCCATAGGAACATGCTGGCTATCGAGGAAAATGCAGTGTTCATTGAAGTAGGCATAAGGGGAATACTGAAAGCCCCAGTCATGACCGTCCATGTCAAAACGGATAATCCGATGATTGGCCCGGGCTGGATGGTCTAGGCGACCTTGATAGCCTTCATTTTCAAAGCACAATTGGCAGGCTGGATAATGACTGGCTTTGGCAAGCTTGGCCGCTGCAATGTCTTTAGGATCTTTTTCAGGTTTTGACAGATTGATGGTGATTTCAAGAGAACCGTAGGGAGTTTGTGTCTCAAAGGCAATATTTTGCGCAATGGCTTTGACCTTGATGTAATCATTGCGCTTAGAGAGGGCATAGAAATCCGCAATCGCGTCTTCCTTGGACTGACGGTAGGTCTCCCAAAAGCGATGGTTGACTTGACTAGGACTAGGGGTGATCCAATCCATCAACTCCGCACCCAAACTGTCTTTTGCGGCCATACTATCCTGGATCTTGCTATTTGCAACAGCGATCTCTACCAGCTGATCTTTGAGTGCGATCAACTCTTCTTTTTGAGCTGGGGCGTCTAGCCCTTCTTCTCCAATGCGACTCATGATGCGATTTTTTAGATAAATCCGATCCATCTCTTCGTAGTCACTTGCCGCAATGACGGCTGTGACAAATGCATCCAAAATTCCCTGATTCATTGATTCTCCTTCTTACGTTTTAAATAGTCTCTGACAGCATCTAAATCCTGGAAAACTTGTTCCGCTTTAGTTAAGAAAGACTGTGCTGGTACTTTTAAATCTGGAACACATATGACTGGTATTCCAGCCCGATAGGCTGCTTCAATCCCTGCCTCACTATCCTCTAGTACTAAGCAATTCTCTGGTAAAGCATTCAAATCACTACAAGCCTTTAAAAATATATCTGGGTAAGGTTTACTTCGTTTGACATCTTTTGCAAAAACTAAATGGTCAAATAGGGACAGTACCCCATTGCTATCCAAGATCATTCTAGCCCGAGATTCAACACTTGAAGTTGCTAAGGCGATTGGAATGTCCTCTGTTTTCAAAAAAGTAAGCAAATTTTTAGCACCTTTTTTTAAATGAACACCTTGGGCTAAGATTCGAGCTTCTAATTCATAAACTTTAGCCAGAGTTTGTTCGAAATTCCAAGGTAAATCATAGGTATCTAAAAATCGTTGAACATTCTCCTCTTCTCTATGTCCACTGTAGTCTCTGGAATATATTTCTTCTGTGAAAGGAATTCCAAAATCTCTAAGCAATTCTTGATAAACTTTTAGAGAAATGATTTCAGTATCGGCTAATAAGCCATCTAAATCAAATATTACAGCTTCCATTATTATCACCTAGTCTAAAACTCGTGTCCCTGCCGCAACTTCTGCAATATAAAAGCTTGGCGCATAGCCAACGACTTCTTCATAGCGGTTGCCGACAGCTTCTTTAAAGGCTTCAACCTTATCTTTGTTTACAAGGGCGATGGCGCAACCACCAAAGCCTGCTCCTGTCATACGAGCGCCCAAGACACCTTCTTGTTCCCAGGCTGTATGCACCAAGGTATCCAATTCTAGACCTGTCACTTCGTAGTCATGCTCCAAGGATACGTGGGAAGCATTCATGAGACGGCCAAAGCCTTCCAAATCCCCTGCTTCAAGTGCCTTACGAGCTTGGAGGGTCCGTTGGTTTTCAAGTACAGCATGGCGAGCCCGTTTGATGCGATTTTCATCCTTGATCAAGTAGCTGTAGGTATCAAAAGCCCAGAGATCCAGTTCCCCTAAGGTTTGGATATCCAATTTTTCTTGGAGTTCAGAGACGGCGGTTTCACATTCTGAACGACGTTCATTGTATTTTGAATCCGCTAATTCCCGGCGTTTGTTGGTATTCATGATGACTACGACATTGTCTTTGAGGTCCAGCGGTACCAGATCATACTCTAGGGTGTTGGTATCGAGATAAATAGCCCGTTGATCAGCTCCCATACCGATGGCAAATTGGTCCATGATCCCAGAGTTGACTCCGATGAAGTGATTTTCGGTTTGTTTGCCGATCTTGACCAGATCTAGACGATCTAACTGAAGATCATATAGTTTCTCAGCGATGACACCAATCAAGAGCTCAAGGGAAGCTGAAGAAGAAAGACCGGATCCATTTGGAATATTGCCATAAACATAGACATCCATACCGCTATCAATGACATGACCCGCTTCTTGCAAGAAGTGGAGCACGCCTTTTGGATAGTTGGTCCAGTTGTGCTCTTTTTCAAAGTGGAGATTTTCAAGTGGAACTTCAATGATCCCCTTGTCTTCAAAGTTTCCTGAGAAGAAACGCAAGACCTTATCCTCGCGCTTTCTTGCCGCTCCGTAGGTACCAAGTGTGATGGCTGCTGGGAAGACATGCCCACCATTATAGTCAGTGTGTTCACCGATCAGATTAATCCGTCCTGGTGAAAAGAAAGTGTGGTCAGCCTTTTCCCCAAAGACAGCCTGGAATTTTGCTTGTAAATCTTGAGATGTGATTGTTGTCGTCATGAGAAACTCCTTTAGTTTTGTAAACGTTTTTATACTTGTATTATATCTGATCACAAGTAAAACTTCAAGTGTTTTTAGTAAAATTTTATTAATTTTTTATTTTATGCCAAAGAAGGCTATAACAAAGGGTTTTCCTCCGATTAAAACTTCTATTCGATCATTGACAACTTGAGTTAATTTTAGTAAAACTTTACCAAAAAATCTCAATTGGGAGTGTCACCCAATTGAGATTCTTAATTCTTTAGTGTTTCTTTCTTGGATAGACAAAAGATCCAAGGAAGGTTAAGAGGCTGACACCCATGAGGGCTAGGAGATTCTCTGTTTGACCAGTTTTTGGCAATACCGATGATGCAGGACTGGCTGACACGCTGACAGGAGCCTGATCAGTGGCTTGTTTCACAGCGATCGGAGTAACTTGTGGAGCATCAAGAGGGCTAGCTTTTTCTTGTTTGTTACCAAGAACCTGTGTTCCTGTGTGACCAACCTCTACTGGTTGTGTCTGATGGGTTGGATCTTGGACTGGTGAAGTTGGATCTTGGGTTTCTGGTGTTGGCAATGGTGCAGGTGCTGGATAGAAGAGACCATGACCAATGCGGTAGGCGTACTCTGTTTCCGACATTTTTCCGTCTACAATTTTTGGAATATCAACCGGCAAGGTACCTAGATGTTCCTTGCCATTGAAGATGACTTCCACTCCTGCAGGAATATTAGGGCCAAATGCATTGTCTGGTTTGAGGGATTCCGTTGGATCCATTCCCTTATTTCCATAGACTGCTAAAATGGCTTTGGCTGCTGGATAGTTGGCTACATCATAAGGTTTAGAGATAGAAAGGACAGCTGCCTTCTTATGGTTGGTATTGGCATAATTGACGATCTCTGTTGGGATCTTGGTCCGCCAGAAATCTTTATCCAGTTGCCCTTCATAACCGATCTCTGAAATCACTACAATGTGAGTGGCTTTCTCTAGGTCTTCTTTTAGACTATCAAGGGTAGATTCTTTAGTGAAGTTCTTGGCCACAAAGGAGGTGTCTTTTGGAAGCACTCCGTCAGCAATTAAGCGACGCATGCCCAAATTTAGTCCTGGGACTTCATTTTCAAAAGCTCCGAGTAGTAAGACATGGTCCCCTGTTTGCACCTTAAATGGCAAGGTATTGTCTTCATTTTTTACAACCGTCACCGCTGCTGCTGCAATCTTGCGTTCCAAGTCACGGTTGAGGCTAGATCCGACTGCTTCCTCTGCTTTTTCAGCTGTCCGAGCACTTGGATCAAAATTCAGGACCCCACGTTTTTCTTTGAGGGTCAGGATCCGACGAACCGACTCATTTAAGCGTTCTTCTGAGATGTCACCGGTTTGGACCGCATCTACCACTGCATTGACGATGGTATCAATCTTGGTCAAATCGGCTTTGCTGCGAAGGGTCGTTGGCATCAAAACCAGATCAACTCCGGCTTTGATGGCCATCTTCACGGCTTCCACCTCACCGAAGTTCTTAGCAATAGCATCCATTCCCATGGCATCGGAGACAATCACGCCCTTATAGCCGTATTTCTTCCGTACCAAGCCCGTTAAAATATCATCTGAAAGTGTCGCTGGAACATAGATTTTCTCACCCGTTTCTTTTGACACGACCTGATCTTTTTCAATCTGCGGGTATTGGATATGAGCCGTCATCAAGAGGTCGACCCCTTCATCCATAGCTTTTTTGAATGGAAGGAGTTCCAATTTTTCAAGCTCAGCAAGAGATTTATCCACCAATGGCAAACCCGTATGGGAATCGACCGCTGTATCTCCATGACCTGGGAAATGCTTGGCTGCTACAGCCACATTGTAGTCCTGAATACCTTTCATCATCGGAATACCCAAGTAGGCAACCCGGTTTGGATCAGATGAGAAGGAACGAAGCCCAATCACAGGGTTTTGAGGATTGTTATTGGTATCTAGAACCGGAGCAAAATCCACATTCAAGCCTAGCGCAGAAAGTTCACGTCCGATAATTTGACCGGCTTCTTTCGCTAGTTTGGGATCATTGGTAGCCCCAATGGCCATATTGCCAGGAAGGGCTGTACCTGTCCCCAAGCGGTAGACGATCCCCCCTTCTTGGTCGATGGCTAATAATAGCGGAATCTTCCCGTTATTGGCTTTGTTTTCAATCGCTGCCTTTTGCATATCTTGCGTCAGAGCCAGGGTCTGCTTGGTCTCTTTGACGTTTTCAGCAAAAAGAATGACGCCTCCAAAATCATATTTATCAATCGCATCCGCTACTTCAGCATTGACCTTGGTGAGATCCTGTGGCGACTCCTGATTAGCCTCCTGCCACTTACGGAAGTCCGGCATGATCATTTGAGTCACCTTTTGTTTGAGTGGCATGTTTTCAATCAGTTTTTCCACTTCAGGAGATGCCGTCTCTGTCGATGTTACCGTTGGGGAGGCAGCAGGGACAGCTGCACGGTCTGTGGTCGTCGGTGTTTCGGCCACTCCCCCCTGATTTTCTGTGGTGGTTTCTGGAGTTGGAGAAGCCACCACCTCTTCTACTGTTGCTGCCGGTTCATTGGCTTGATCCGACACTTGAGCTGTGTCTGCTTTTGCTGTTTGAACGGATAATAGAGCAAAAGCCGTTAATAGGGCCGCAGATGGATAAATGATTTTTTTCATAAAGCGACCTCCTTTCTTTCAATAGATATTGTACCATTGTTTTATAGTTTTGTAAACGGTTACAATATCTAAAATAAAAAAATAGGATAAGCATTTTTTACTTATCCTTTAGTTCGTTCATATTTTTTTAAAACACCATTTCTTGACCATTTTCTGTCACTTGGTAAGTCCCGTCAGCAAGATCGATTCGGGCTACTGCTGTGACAGTTTGGTCTTTATTTTGGCGCGTGATGACAATGGTATGATCATCTGGTGTTTCCACCTCAATGCTTCCTTCTAGATCAAAAGCTTTCGAGTTATTCCGGAAGCTAAAGAGTTTGAGAAGGGATTGCACGACTGGACGCTCTACTTCTTTAGCGATTTCTTCATTGCTGTAGTAATGACGGTTGATATTGCGGCCTTCTTTGGTGTTTTCTAAGAGTTCCAAATCATTCTTCCCAGCTAGGAATCCAACATAATAAACCTGTGGAATGCCTGGCGCAAAAGCTTGAATCAAACGGGCTAGGAAGTATTTACGATCATCATCTCCTAGTGCTGAATAGTAGGTCGAATTGATTTGGTAGATGTCCAAGTTGTTGTATTCTGCTGTGGAATATTTGCGTTTAACATTTGCCCCTACCTTATAGAGCTCATTTGAAGCATAGTCAATCTCTTCATCTGTCAAGATATCCTTGACATCGACCACCCCAATCCCATCATGGGTATCGAGCGTCGTGAATTGCTTCATCGGACTCATCTTCAACCACTTGGCAAGGCGATCCACTTTTGAGCTATAGAGGCTATAGAGGGTGACCATTGGAAGCGCAAAATCATAGACATAATAGTCGTGATCGGCAATCTTAAATTGGATGGAATAGTGCTCATGAATCTCTGGAAGAAGCTCAGCACCGTAGCCTGCCGCCATATCGCGCACCTTATCCAACAAATCCCAAATGTCTGGCTCCACGAAGAAATCATTGGTGTCCAATTTCTTCACAGCATAGGCAAAGGCGTCCAAACGAATGAGGTCACAGCCATTGCTCGCCAGGTGTTCGATGGTCTTGCGAATAAAGTCCATGGTCACGTCCTTGGTCACGTCTAGGTCAATCTGCTCTTCCCCAAAGGTATTCCAGAGGTGCTCGGTCGTCCCATCCGCAAAAGTGATGGCTTGTTTAGGAGCCCGGTCTTTGCGCTTATAAATCAAGTCCACATCTGCTTGAGTTGGGCGATTCTCTGGCCAGAACTTGTCCCAGTTGAGGAAGAGGTCCTTGTAGGCACTTTGGTCGTGCTTTTCTTGGTAGTCCTTGTAGTATTTAGATTGACGAGAAATGTGATTGATCATAAAGTCAAACATAAGATAGTACTTGTCGCCCAAGCGTTTGATATCTTCCCAATCTCCAAAGGCTGGATCCACTTGGTCATAGTCCACAGGCGCAAAGCCTCGGTCACCAGTTGATGGGAAAAATGGCAAGAGGTGAACCCCACCTACTGCATCTCCAAAATATTTCTCCAGATTTTCATAGAGGTCCTTCAGGTTATTTCCTAAGCTATCTGAGTAAGTAATTAACATGGTTTTGTTTTGAATTGGCATAATGGTTTCCTTTTCTTTTTTGAAAGCCAAGTTTTAAGAGACCTGGCTTTCTTGAGTTTTTCTATTTTAAAATTGCTTCCTAGGATACGATTTAAATCAGCAAGCTGAATCGTTACTTTGTGTACAGAATTGAACACGGGACTAATTTCTTAGGAAAAAAGATAAATCTTCTTGTGTGCAAGCACACTACGTCGATTTCCTATTTTTCTACAGAAATTTTCAGCAAGCTGAATCGTCCCTTTGTATCTTATTTCTTATTTCACTGCGCCGTTGCTCATTCCTGCGATGATATGGCGTTGGAAGAAGAGATAGACAATGGTGATACTGATAATGCCGACAACGTAAGAAGCAAAGCTTGGTCCGTAGTCGTTGAAATATTGTCCTGCGTAGTTGTATTGGAACAAAGGCAAGGTCCACATTTTTGAATCCCGGTTCAAGACAAGGAGTGGCAACATGAAGTCATTCCAGAACCAAAGAGCATTGATGATCATAGTTGTCGCATGCATCGGTTTCATCATTGGGAAGATGATACGGAAATAAGTTGTAAACTTATTAGCCCCATCGATTTCTGCTGCTTCATCCAAACTTTCTGGGATAGAGATTTTGATATACCCCACATAGAGAAAGAGGGTCTGTGGAATCGCATAAGTCAAGTAGAGCAAGATCAAACCAAAGGTGTTAGCCAAACCGAGTTTACTCATCATAACTGTAATCGGAATCATGATGACTTGGAAAGGTACGAAAATTCCAAGGATCAAGAGGGTGTACATGATGGTAAAGGCTTTTCTCTTACTCATATTACGTGCGATGGAGTAGGCTGCCATGGGGATAAAGATCATTACTGCAAGTAAAGACAAGACAGTGATGACGACAGAGTTCCAATAATAGCCTCCGATCCCATCAGCCAATAGACGGCTAAAGTTGTCCCATGTGAAATTCGTCGGGAATCCAAAGAAATTATCTACAATATCTTTGGTTGGTTTGAAGGAACTAAAGAGGGTGGCAAGGAGCGGCACTAAAATCAGAACCGATCCTAGAATCAATAGAATATATTTGCCAATCAAGGCTTTTCTTTCATCTTGTTTCATCGTGCTTCTCCTCTTAAATTTCAAATTTCTTAGATACTCTCAATTGGATGATTGAAATCACTACAATCAAGAAGAACAAGATTACGGCAATGGCATTGGCATAACCGAATTGGTTGTTTTTAAAGGCATAGTTATAAACCAAGAGCCCAAGTGAGGTTGTGGCATTGTTTGGACCACCACCAGTCATGGCAAAGACTTGGTCAAAGGCGGTCAGCCCACCTTTTAGGGCTAGGATAAAGACCATAGAGACACTTGGTAGCAAGTAAGGCAATTCAATATTCCAGAAGACTTGCTTGCTAGTCGCGCCATCGATCTTCGCAGCTTCTGTAATCTCAGTTGGGATGGATTGCAGACCTGCTAGGAAGATAATGATAGGCATAGCCACCCCTTGCCATAGAAGGACAAAGACAGCCGCAAAGATTGCTCCCCACTTAGTCCCTAAAAGACTGGTTTGGAGGAACTCAATATGAAGGGCATTCCCAATCGCTGGAAGACCGTAGTTGAAGACTTGCTTGAAGATCAAAGCTACTGTCAAACCAGACAAAACAGCTGGGAAGAAGAACCATGCACGGAAGAAGGTTTGACCTTTGATTTTAGAGTTCAAGACACGCGCAATGAAGATCCCAAGGGCAATCTCACCAACCACCATGGCAATGGTGATGATCGCGGTAAATCCAATCGCATTCATGAATTTTGGATCCATGAAGAGGAGTTTAAAGTTGTTTAAGCCGACAAACTTGTAGTTATACGTCAAACCTGTCCAGTTGGTAAAACTGTAAAAGGCTCCTTGGAACATCGGCACATAGAAGAAAATTGCTTGTAACAAGAGGGGAATGACCACAAAAGCCCATGCCCAATATTTTTGTAATACTTTTTTCATCGTCTCTCTACTCCTAATCCACATCCGCTTTCATCGGGTTAAAGAAGGCATTCAAATCATTGACCATTCCTTGTTTATCACCTGTCAAGACATAGTTCATGGTCAAGGTATGGAAGTCTGCTTCACTGGTCCAGTATTGTTGCAACCAGACCAAGTGACGATCCGTAAAGGCATATTTGGTCATCCCAGCAAGCGGTGAATCCTCTCCTGCTTGTTTGACCCCTTCGATCGCTGTTGGAGATCCGTCCACATCATAGTATTTTTGCATGACTTCTGGACGGGTCATGTATTCCACAAAGGCATTGGCTTCTTTTGGATGTTTGGTAGTAGCTGAGATAGACCATGCTAAGTCTCCCGCACCAACGGTTAAGCTTTGTCCTTTTTCTTTCCCTGGAATCATGAAGGTCCCAATCTTAAATGTCGGTTTTTGTTCATTGATCGCGGTAATGGCCCAAGATCCATTTGGTGTCATGAGGACATCTCCACGCGCGAAGGCTCCGATAACGTCTGTATAGCCAGCGCCTTCCCAGTTCTTTTGCTTCGAACCTTTAATGCGAAGAATATCCATGACCTTGATGTCATCTTTCATAATCGGATCAGTCAATTTAATAGCATTTGGTTGAGAATAACGAAGGTATTGATTGGCTTCTTTTCCTCCACCTGCTGCTGTCGCAAAGGCTAATTGATTGTAACCATTGAGTGTCCAAGCATCTGCACCTGCAATTCCAAATGGTGTTTGTCCTTTAGCAACGATGTCTTTGACTAACTGTTCAAATTCATCCCAGGTTTCAGGAACCTTCAAGCCCAGTTCTTCGAATTTATCTTTGTTGTAGTAAATTCCATAAGCATTGGCTGTAAAGGGAACGTTGTAGACTTTTCCGTTCACGGCATATTTTTCAGCATAACCATTTTTCACGCGTTTCAGATAGTCTTTATTGGACAAATCTTCAAAGACACCTGCTTTTGCCCATTCTTGCAGTTCGATGGACTGTGGGTATATATTAACCACATCCGGCACATCTCCTGCGAGGACACGTGTTTTCAATACTTCACCACCGTTCGGTACATTGACAACTTTGACCTTGACCTTTGGATTTTCCTTTTCAAAATCACGAGCGATTTCTTCCAAGGTTTTGGTCATTTCTTTTTTCTGGTTGAAATACTCGATGGTCACTGTACCATCCGCAGATTTACCATCGTTGGAGCAAGCGCTAAGCCCAAACAAAGCTAAACCTGTAGTTGCAAGAAGTCCGATTTTTTTAAACCATTTCATTTGGCTGTCTCCTTTTATTTTTTGACAAAAACATATTGTTTAGAGAGAAAATCTCCCTGAGGAAGAACGACGGTTAAGCCGGCATACATGAGCTCAGCTCCTGAATAGACTTGGTTGGTCCCTTCTAAGCTATAGAGTGCATCTTCTTCCAAGCCTTTGAGTTTCAGAGTCGGCTCGATCTCTTCAACCGTTGATAAGACCCTTACATAGGTTACAACCGTACGGTCTTGATAAGTGAACTGGACGGCTGCTTGATTGGCACCTTGACTAGGATTCATTAAGCGGTAGTGTTTTCCGAATTGGACAAGGGGTCGAATCCTTTTGTAATGAGCGACTTGAGCTGCAATCCTATCCAACTCTTCTTGAGAAAGGCTGGTCAGATCCAATTCATAGCCCAGATTTCCCATCATAGCTACATGACCTCGCGTTTCTAGTGGTGTGATCCGTCCCATCTGGTGATTTGGCACCGCTGATACGTGAGCTCCCATAGAAATAGTTGGATAGAGATAACTAGATCCATACTGGATCGGAAGTCTGGCAATGGCATCCGTATTGTCACTCGCCCAGACCTGTGGGAAGTAACGCATCATACCCAGATCATTGCGACCACCACCACCGGAGCAAGACTCAAAGAGGATGTTCTCGTATTTCTCCGTCAAGTACGAAACCACTTCATAGAGACCCAAGATATAAGCATGAGATTGCATCTTGATTTCCAGGTAGGTTTTACCATTTCCAAGCTTAGTGATATTGCGGTTCATATCCCATTTGATATAGTCGATCTCATGGTTTCCAAGCAAGTCATCCAAGACCTGCTTGATATAAGCTACTACTTCTTTATTTGAGAAATCAAGCACCAGTTGATTCCGTGAATAGGTGTGTTCATAGCCTGGGACTTGAATAGCCCAGTCCGGATGAGCCCGATAGAGGTCGCTATCAAGAGAAATCATTTCGGGCTCCACCCAAAGGCCAAATTGAAGTCCCTTGTCATGGATGCCTTGGATCAATGCTGCTAGACTTCCACCTAATTTTTCTTCATTGACCGTCCAATCACCAAGGGCCCGATTGTCATCATAACGATTGCCAAACCAGCCATCATCAAGAACAAAGAGTTCGATCCCTACTTTTTGAGCTTCGTCTGCTAGCTCCAATAATTTGTCTTTCTTGAAATCAAAGTAGGTCGCTTCCCAGTTGTTGATAAGAATCGGTCGTTCTTTATGGGCAAACTGGATAGGAATGATATGGTTTTGGACAAATGCTTGACTCTCTTGACTGAGACCGGTCAATCCCTTATGGGAGTATGTGATCATGGCCACTGGCGTATCAAAGCTCTGATTTGGTTCCAATTTCCAAGCGAAGTTTTCAGGATTGATTCCCAATCCAACCCGAACTTCATTGAGTTGATTTTTCTGAACAAATCCTTCAAAATTCCCACTGTAGAGCAGTTGGAAGGCCAGAGCAGAGCCCGCATCTTCTGTCACTTCATGATCGGCAAGGATGAGGGCCGGGGTCTGGGCGTGTCCAGAAGCACCACGGTTGGAGCTGATGGAGAAGATTCCCTGTTCCACTTGCTGACGGCGAACTGTTTTTTCTCTCGCATAGGCTCCTTGCAGAGTGATAATATCGTAATCACTGGCTGGCAGATCGGCCAACACACTGAGAGCCTTGTGGATCACGACATTTTCATCACTACAGTTTTCAATCTTTGAGAAGCTGGTGATGGTTGCCCGATCCTCGTAGACGGTGTAGTAGAGGGTCAAACGCAGGGCTGCTTGATCATCTTCAAAGACCAGTGCCAAGGTTTCAGCCTGATCTACTGAGTGAGGGTTCGGAAGACCGGACGCCTCAACACTGCCAGAGTAAATATTGGCTCCAACATAGAGGAAATCCGTCACTTCTGTAGCACCGTGTTGGATCTGAATAGACGGCTTTCGAAAATCTCCTAGTCCGTGCTGGCCCAAGACCTGTCGCTGGGTATCTAGACTAAAGGTTCGATTGTCAGGTGTTGGATTTCCAGCGAAAGCATGGTCCTTCTCATGCACGGTATTGGAAAAATGATAAGACGGGATCGGACGTCCCAGATGCTTGAGCATCAGGTAGCCATCGCGATTTTCAAGGATGAGGCTCAGTCCCTTACTTTCTACATAGAACAAATTTTGTTCGATACGAATTGCCATATCTTCCTCCATTGGACCCTAAAAATATCACTATGTATTTTTATATTTAGTTCCAATATTTTTCTTTTTTTACATGTCTTTATTTTACTTGATATAAACGCTTTCGGAAATAGAATTTTGTTTGGCTTATATGGTAAAATGTTAGGTAGGAGGTTTACCTATGTTAGTCTTTTCAGAATACCAAACCGACACCATTGATCTAGCCCTTGATTTTTACGGCTACGAAGATTGCCCCAAGAACTACGAATTCGGACCTAGCGTCCGTGACAATTTTGTTCTGCATTTTATCACCAAGGGAAAAGGTGTCTTTCACATCAATAAAAATGAAATCCATTTAGAAGCCGGGGATCTCTTCCTTCTCCCTAAAAATATGGTGACCTACTACCAGGCAGACGCAGAAGATCCTTGGTCCTACTACTGGATTGGGATTAGCGGCACCAAGGTGAGTGATTTCATGCGCTTTTCAACCTTACATGCCAAAGGCTTTCTAAAGAAAGATGAGGTGGACACAGAGCGGATCGGGCTGTTTATGGAGCAGCTTGTCCACAAGGCAGAGGACTCTAAGATGACCTCGCACTACCAACTCCACCTTCTCTCTCAGATCTATGAACTGCTATTTCTTATCAGTGAAGTGGCACCCGATATCCATCGGAGCCACCCATCTCCAACCTATCAACTCTACCTGACCTGCAAGCATGTGATTGAGACGTATTACGCAAAAGAGCATCTCAGTATTCAAGAGATCGCTGATGACCTCAATGTTCATCGCTCCTATCTGACAACTGTCTTTAAGGAGTTTCACCAGATCTCTCCCAAAGAATTCTTGCACTCGGTCCGCATGCAACGTGCCCAGCAGTTACTGACCAACACAGACGAAAGCATCAAGATTGTGGCTTACTCAGTGGGCTTTTCGGATCCCCTCTATTTTTCAAAGGCCTTTAAGGCCTATAGCCAGCTGACTCCTAGCCAATATCGTAGCAAACATAAAATTTAGTAAAAATTTATTTCTTTTTACTAGTTTTTAGAGTATACTGGAAGTAGAAATCAATAAAGGATGAACTATGGCAACGATTAAAAATATTGCGGAAAAAGCTGGCGTTTCTCAGGCAACGGTCTCTCGCGTCCTCAACCAGGATGCGACCTTATCTGTTGGGGAAGACACGCGCAGTCGGATTCTTCGCATCGCTGAGGACCTGCATTACCAAAAGAAAAGCCGCAAAACGGCGCCTCAACCAGTCGAAGACTCTCATAAAATCGTCATCTTTGAATGGTACACGCGTGAAGAAGAATTAGATGACCTCTACTACTATGCCATTCGGATGGGGTTAGAAAAACAAGCCCAGGAATTAGGCTATGAGATCTTTCGTATCTTCAATAATGACGATTGGTCCTTGATTCAAGAGGCAGACGGCATTATCGCTCTTGGGAAATTCAGTCCCAAGACCATTCAAGATCTGGAAAGCTACGGCAAACCCCTGATCTTTGTCGATAGCAATACCCTCTATCTGGGGCATTCTTGCGTGACGACAGATTTAGAAGATTCTGTTATCACCGCTCTCGAGCATTTTCTTGAGCATGGCCACAAGGAGATCGGACTCTTGGTTGGGCAAGAAGAGACCGCAGATGCGACACCGCTTCAGATGGATCCTCGTCAACGAGTCTTTCAACAGTTTCTCACGGAAAAAGAGCTTTATGAGGAGCGCTTTGTCGCTGTCGGTCAGTTCTCAACTGAGTCAGGCTATCAGATGATGGAGCAGCTGATTCAAGCACTGGGCGACGACTTACCAACTGCCTTTTTCATGGCCAGTGATGCCATAGCTGTTGGGGCCCTTCGGTCCCTTCAGGAGCACCAAATCGCTGTGCCTGATCGCGTCAGTCTCATTTCCTTCAATGATACCTCGATTGCTAAGTATGTCTTTCCTGCCCTCTCTACAGTGACCGTCTACACAGAAGAAATGGGCAAGCAAGCCATTCAGATGTTGCGGCAAGCCTTTCAAGGGAGTCAACCAAGTGTTCCCTGCATGGTCAAATTAGCCACCAAACTGACGATTCGAGACAGCAGTCGCTAGGAGGTCTTAGTCTTATGAAAACACACGAAATCCTCTTTCAAACCCTTTCTCAGGCAGATGATTATGTCAACGGGGAACAGTTGGCAAAAGAATTAGGCGTTTCCCGCACCTCCATCTGGAAGGCTATTCAGCGCCTGGAAAAAGATGGGGTCGTCATCGAATCCCTAAAAAAGAAGGGCTATAGACTGGTTTCAGGCGATATTCTGCTTCCTGAGGTCATCGCAAGCAATACCCAGTTGACCGTTACTTTGAATGAAGAATGTCATTCTACCCAATTGGACGCAAAATTAGGCATGGAAGCCCATAAAGAGGGCAGGGCTCTCTACCTGGCCAAATCCCAATCTGCTGGAAAGGGCCGCTTTGGTCGCGACTACTACTCTCCCAATCAAGGTGGCATCTATATGTCTCTTCATCTCAAGCCCCAACTCCCACCTGCGGAGCTCCCCCCTTATACCCTCATGGTCGCAGGAGCCATCTACAAGGCTATTAAAAACCTGACCCTGATCGATGTCGATATCAAATGGGTCAATGATATTTACTATCGCCATAAGAAAATTGGGGGAATCCTAACCGAAGCTATTACATCCATTGAGACTGGCCTTGTCACGGATGTCATTATCGGAGTCGGTCTCAATTTGGCTATCCCTACTTTTCCAGATGAGCTAAAAAGTAAGGCTGGTTCCTTATTTGAAGGCCCTTGTCCCATCACCCGCAATGACCTCATCAGCGAGATTTGGAGGGAATTTCTTCATACGGATATCGATGAACTGGTCTACCTCTACAAAGAGCGCTCCCTAGTCTTTGGACGAGCCGTCACCTTTGAGCAGAACCAGCAAACCTATCAGGGCATCGCCAAAGACATCTCTGATACCGGCCAACTCTTGGTCCAATTGGACAACCAGGAAGAAATCTGGCTCAATAGCGGCGAAATCTCCCTCAAGCAGTGGAATCTATAAAACAGAGATCACAACTCACAAAAGAGTCTGGGACAAAACGCTGTCTCAGACTCTTTTGTGTGAAGAAATATCAAAAATTTTTAAACCAATTCTTGATAAATTCTAGGCATATATCTAGTAGGAATTTGATAAATAATAATACAATTCCAATCTTCACAAACATGTAATATTTAAATGAGGTGTCATCAAATTCACTCACAAAAATCGGAAAGGTGAGAATATTAGACGGATTGATAAGAAAATAAAGTGAGATACAAATGGATAAAACCAGCGCTACTATAAAAATTTTTTTATGTATTTGCATTTTTTACCTTTTCCTTTCTTGGTTGACAACATTGAATACCAATCACCAATTTTATATAACCTGATTCATTCTTTCATTACCCTTTCTAACAGGCTATTTTCTAGTTCTTACACCTTAATCATATACAAATTTCAAAATAATACAAGTCTGTTTTTCTAATTATTTTTATGGTATAATAATAAAGTTGGAGTGATAAATAAAAGCTCAGCAACTATCTTAGTAAACTCTATAAAATTAACTTTTTAGATAACAGCGTGATATATTTAAGCTACTAAACAGTTCAATTCAGTATGTTTTTTGCCCTACTTTTTAATCACGATATTGAAAATACCTAAAAGCGCCTTCCGAAATTCAATTAAATTTCAACATTTTTAATTACTCTCAATATGAAAGTTCTTTCCAAATCCATGCAGGGGGCATCTAAATCAACAGGAAAAGTCTTGAAATCAAGGCTTTTTTTCTTGTCTATAGCAGATTTATTTTTGTATTCATTAACAATTAATAATTGAGAAACAAATTGAACACAGTAAACAAATCCGATACCTTCATACTCTACCAAACATCATCCCCCTATTATCCCCCTACTTGTGGTATGATGGTAGAGTATGTTTAGGTGCCAAGCTACTTGAGCACCTCCGTGTTAAAAGGAGACGATAATGAAAATTGCATGGAATGAAATTAAATTCCAACCTAAGAAGTTTATCCTGATTGAACTTCTCATTACCATTCTCATGTTTATGGTGGTGTTTTTGTCCGGTCTGACAAATGGACTGGGCCGTTCGGTATCGGCCCAAATCGATAACTATGGGGCTCTGCACTACATCCTTTCGACGGATTCAGAAGGGATTATCCCCTTTTCAACCATTACGGCGAAAGATTTAGATGAGGTCCAAAAGATAGAAGGGATAGACTATTCTGGCTTGTCCATCCAGCGGGCAACCATCTCAAAATCAGAGGATTCCAATACCCTGGACATCACCTACTTCGCGACCGATCATAATGAGGAGGAAATCCTCAATCCAATCATGGAAGATACAGAGCTCAAGATCTCCGACTTACAGAAAAACGAGGTCATTTTGGACCATTCTTTCAAAGAGGATGAGGGAATCCAAGTCGGTGATCACGTGATCGATAAAACTTCTAAGCAAAAACTCAAGGTCGTGGCCTTTGCGAAAAATGCTAAATATGGCTATAGCGAGATTGGCTTTATCAGCTCGGAAACCTTCACAGGCATGCGGCAAAAAACAGATCCAAGCTATCAATGGCAAGCCCAAACCCTTGTGACCAAGAAGAGCATCACTTCTAACGATCTATCCAGTAACTTAATGGTGGCGGATAAGAAGCAAGTGATCGATAAAATCCCTGGCTACAAGGCTCAAAACCTGACGCTACGGATGATCACGTGGGTGCTACTACTCGCTTCTTCTGCTATCCTTGGGGTTTTCTTCTATATCCTGACCCTGCAGAAGTTGAAACAGTTCGGCGTCTTGAAGGCCATTGGCATGTCCATGAGCCAGATTACCTATGTCCAACTATCCCAGCTCACCATCATCTCCCTCATCGGAGTGCTGCTGGGACTTGGCTTGGCAACCATAATGGCGCCATTTTTACCCAATAGCGTCCCTTCCTTTATGACCCTGAAAGACAACCTCACCATCTCGCTTAGCTTTATCCTAACTTCTATTTTGTGTGGTGCCTTGTCCCTTGTCAAAATAAAAAAAGTAGATCCAATCGAAGTCATTGGTGGAAATGGAGAATAAGATGGCCATTATTGCATTAGAAAATATCAGAAAATCCTACGCCGATGGTAACCAGATGCACCATGTCCTCAACCAGCTGAATTTAAACGTCGAACCCAACGAATTTGTCGCGATCTTGGGCCCTTCAGGATCCGGTAAATCCACTCTCTTAGCTATCGCTGGTTTACTCTTATCAGCGGACGAGGGGCGGATTTCTATCGCTGGCCAAGACTTGACCGGCCTCAACCAAGGCCAGTGGACGCAAAAACGTCTGGAATTGCTCGGCTTTATCTTTCAAGATCACCAGCTCCTCTCCTATATGAAAATCGGTGACCAGTTAGAACTGGTGGCCAAATTAAAAGGGGAGAAGGACAAGAAAAAACGCCAAGAGGAAGTCAAAGCCTTGTTGGCAGATCTAGGCATCGAAGCTTGTTACCACCAATACCCGAATCAGATGTCCGGTGGGCAAAAACAACGGGCAGCCATCGCTCGGGCCTTCATCGGAAATCCACAGGTCATTTTAGCCGATGAACCAACGGCTAGCCTAGACCCAGATCGAGGGCAAGAAATCGCCCAGTTGATCCAGAAAGAAGTCAAATCCAAAAACAAGAGCGCCATCATGGTGACCCATGACCGCTCCATCCTGACCTATGTGGATACCATTTATGAATTAAAACATGGCCAACTGCTAAAGGTAGAAAAGGTTGATTAAATACAAACTAGCGAACAAGCATTTCTCTTGTTCGCTAGTTTTTATTCTTTAGGCTCCTTGGGCAGTTCCATACGGAAGCGCAAGCCCATAGCCGTTTTATCAAATTGATAGGCCAGTTCTTCATGGTCTAGCAAGTGTTGGACCACGAAGAGTCCCAAGCCACCTTCCTTCTTCTGGTGGCTAGCGGTCATAGGCAGCTCAGCGGTCTCTACCATTTCCTGGCTGGTATTTTCAACCGCCAAGTGCGTCCCTTCCTCTTCGAGCCGGAGCTGGATCTCTCCACCTTCATCCGAATGCTTAACGGCATTGCTGATGACATTTGAGAGGACCAATTTCAGAATCGCTGGGTCCATATAGACTGCTTTGTCAGGGATCTGATTATCAATCGTGAGCGCGCGGGATTGAGCCAAGACCTTGTACTGGTCGAGGATCTGCTCTACGACCTGATCCAGCTGGATCAACTCCTTGTCTCCGGCCAATTCTTGGACAGAGGACAGGGATAGGATTTCTAGGACGATCTGGTTCATCTCATCAACGATATCGAGGGAGACCGACAGGTAGCGGTCCCGGTCCTTGTAGCGACCGATCTTATCCCGCATATTTTCTAGGATAATCTTCAAGCTGGCTAGCGGCGTCTTGAGCTCATGTGAGGCCCCCCGTAGGAATTCGACCTTCATCTGCTCCAACTTCAGATTTTCCTGTTTCTGCTGCTCTAGATTGTCGATCACTTCTAGGAGATGGTGATAAAGGTCGTTGATCTGTTGCTTGAGGACGCCGATCTCATCCTGCGAATGAATGGGAAGACTGGCTGTCCGATCCAAGCGCTTCATCCGCTTGGTCATCTGCTTGATCTCCAGGATCGGAGCAGAAATCAGGCGGGCATAGAGATAGGAAGCAATCAGAGACAGGACAAAGGAAGCAAGAAGACTATAGGGAAGAAAGCCCAGACTGATGTCTCGCGCTTCCTTTTGGGAATCGACAGTTGCTAAGAATTGCAAGGTCAAGTCCTTCCCCTCTTTGGTATGGATCTTTCGCTCTTCAATGACCAGAGAATTGTTCTGGCTGTCAGGGTTCACGAGCAGATCATCCTTGACCTCTAGGGCATTTTGTTTTTCCTTGCCCTTGATCGAGACCTTGATATCATTGGTCTTAGAATAAAGGTCGATGACCGACTCAATGGTCCCTTCTTCCTGGCCCTGGAAACTCTTGGCCAGGGCCTGTGACTTCTTCAAAATCGTCTGGCGCTGGGACTCGATATAGGTCGATGGGAAAATAAAGTAAACCGAAGCATGTAGAAGGATGACTAAGCCACTAAAAAGGGCAAAGGTGATCAGAAAGATCTTTGCAAAGATACTCCGTTTGGTCATGGTCTCTCCAATTTATAGCCGACATTGCGTACCGTAACGATACAGTCCAGCTCTAGTTTTTTTCGTAGTTCCTTGATATAGACATCAATCACCCGGTCAAAAGGAATTTCCTCTGTCTCCTTCCAGACGGCATCGAGGATCTGAGAGCGAGTCCGGGCCTTGCCTTCATGCTGGAGCAAGTATTCCAAGATTTCCAACTCCTTGGCATTCATGGAGATAGCTTGACCAGCTAGGCTGGCTGTATAGCTCTCAAAATCCACTCGTGCCTCTCCATAGGTGAAGACCCGGGAAGGCTGAAGCTTTTTAAAAATAGCTTCGATACGGACCTTCAAGAGGGACAAGGAGAAGGGTTTTTCCAGGTAGCCGTCCGCCAACTCTCCAAAGGCCGTCAACTTATAGTCTTCATCATGGAAGGCTGTCAGCATGAGGACAGGAACCGAGCTGGTCTTCCGGATAGTCTTGAGCACTTCCAAGCCATTGAGAATAGGGAGCTGGATATCCAGCAAGACCAGATCCGGCGCTTCTCTGTGAAAGAGCTCCAGGGCCTCCTGCCCATCTCCTGCTTCAAAGACTTCATAACCACATTCCATGAGATAGTCGCTCATCCCTTCGCGAATCAGGACTTCATCTTCTACGATTAGTATCTTCATACACTTTCCTTTTATCTAAGAAACTTCTTCTACCTCCTATTATACCCTATTTCTATTTTAGGAAACAATCTCTTATTCGACATCCACCAAGAGATCTTTTGGTTTCTTATGCAAGAGCCATTGTGAAGAAAGGATGGATACGAGAATCAAGAGGAGGCCGCCAACCAAAACAATTACCAACAATTGACTCGGTTGGATATCCATATGGAGGTCCGTCAGGGTCTTACTGAAGCTTTCTGCCTCAGCTCCTCCACCAAGGTTGGCTGCAGAGGATTCTTGAGCCATTTGTTTGGCAATGCCACTGGTTACGTTTTTGAGCACTGTATCTCCTACTGCTTTGGCAAGAAGACCTGCTACTCCATAGGAGAGGAGGAAGGCTGGAATGGAAATCATGACCAATTCTGCCACAAATTGCCCTGCAATCTGTACCTTAGAAAGCCCTAGAGCCAGTAAGATACCCACTTCTCTGCGACGGGCATTGAGCCACAAGACAAGGAGAAGGGTAAGAAGCAAGCTAGCAAAGATGAGGCTGCCGATAAACAAGTAGTTCGCTACTTGGAACATGCTGCTGATGGATTTTTGCAAAGCTGGGTAGTTGGAAGAGCTCTTAACCAAATCATAGTAATTCCATGGGATATCCAAGGCTTTGATTTTTTCGATCAAGGCATCCAGGTCCTGATCCCCTTTTGCAAAGAAGGTCGCATCTTCATAGGTAGCTGTTTGAACAGTATTGCCATAGAGCTTGGCAGCTGTATCTAGGTCAGAAATGAGGGTATCTTCATACAACTCTTGGGCGTAAGTTAGAGGAGCTTGGTTTTTCCCTGAGAACAGACCCTTAATGGTCACTTCGACGGTTTCATTGGCTCCTTTTTCATTGTCAGCATCATAGAGATTGGACTTGAGGCGCACCTTATCGCCTACCTTGAGGCCATTCTTTTTCGCCAAATCTTCGTGCATGAGGATTTGGTTTTTGTCTTTATCCGTCAGGTGCTCCCCTTGGACCAGCTTGTAGGCTCCAGAGACAAACTTATCTTCTTTTGAAGAGTCATTGACCCCTGTCACCATCAAGGTATTCTTGAAGTGCTTAGCCCGCTCTGGAGATTGATTTTGCAGGGTTTCTTCGGTTTCAATGATCTCGTGGTCTAGGATATCCGCGATTGCATTGATCCGCTTGATGGAGGAAGTGATCCCCTCTACCTGGCTGATTTTTTCGATATCTTCTCCTCTGAGATTCCCAGCTCCCCGAGGGGTTCCTGGATTGGTCCTGCGGTTGATCTGCATGGAGAAGCTATTGGTGATGGATCCCAGACTTTCCGATGAAGCTTTTTGGGTTGCACCCTTCATGGAGAGTCCGATCAAGCTCAAGGTCCCCATGAGGAGAATGATGGCAAAGAGCAAGAGGGACTTGGGCCATTTACGTGTGATATAAGCAAAAGCATTGCGCAACATAACATTCCCTCCTTACTTACTCTTCTCAACGAGGCTACGGCGACTCAATTCCAAGACCACATCGGAGGCCTCTGCCACTTCCTTACTGTGGGTGACGACGATGACACATTTTTGGCGTTCCTTGGCCAACTTCTTCAAAATGGCAATGATATCACCAGCTGTCTGTTCATCTAAGTTTCCTGTCGGCTCATCTGCTAAGATGACAGGTGCTTCTGAAACAAGCGCACGCGCAATGGCCACCCGTTGTTGCTGCCCGCCGGATAGTTGTAGGACATTGCGTTTGATTTGCGTTTCGTCCAATCCCAACTCCAAGAGAATGTCTTTCCCAGCTTGTTTGTTGACCAGGCGAACATTTTCAAGTGGCGTCAAATAGTCAATCAGATTGTAATTCTGAAAGACCAGGGAGACATGGTGCTTGCGGTGGTAGCTAGACCCTTTGGTCTGGATGTCCTCCCCATCAAAGAGAACCTGTCCCTTCTTGGGATTGTCCAGACCAGCCAAGAGGGATAGGAGGGTTGATTTCCCTGCTCCAGACTGACCGATAATGCTGTAAAAAGTCCCATTTTTGAACTGATAGTTCACGTCTGAGAAGATCTCTTCTTGGTAGCTTTGGTAACTATAGGATACATGTTTGAGTTCTAGCATATATGTCATTTCTCCTTAACTCATTTTTGTTAATATTTCTTTTGGACTCTTGCGCCAGATCATGCTGGTCGTTACACCGAGCGACAGAAGGATCAAGCACAAGAGGCTAGCATAGGCGATTCCTAAGGAAAGGCCTTGAGGGATTTGGTTGAGTAATTCTAGGGTCTGCTGTTGACCGGTCTGTCCGACAAACTGCTCTAAGAAACGATGGCTGACCATCCGCCCGATGAGAAAGGCTGGGATCACCGCTAGTAAGGATACCAGCACCACTTCCAAGAGGAACTGTCTAAAGATCCGGCCCTTGCTCTTCCCAATGGATAAGAGGACCCCGATTTCGTGGATCCGCTCCCGTGTCCAAAGACTGAGTAAGAGCGATAGGGCACCGGCTCCCGTCACTAGGAGGACGATCATCATGATCCGCACCAGGCCTTCTAGGGTCTGAGAGGATTCCTTCATCTGGTCAAAGGCCTTGCGATCTTCGACCACGCGTAGAGATTGCCAATCCAGATCCAAGCTTTTGACTTGCTTCAAGAGGGCATCGATTTTCTCAGGATCTTTGACGCCAAAGGTGACCTGGGTCACTTCTTGCTGACTGAGACCAAGTAGCTTAGTCGCATCCTCATAAGGGAGGTAGACTTGGTTTTCACTCAGATCAGAGGTCATCCCTGTGAATTTTTCCTGTTTCTTACCCGAAAAGATCCCTATGATTTTAAAGGTTTGCTCTTTGGCGGGAGTCTCCCCCATCTGAAAGCTGGATAAGGTCAAGGAATCTCCGACCTTTAGCTTGTTCTTCTTAGCCAACTCTTGGTGGATCAAGATCTGGCCGCGAGCCTTGTCGGATAAGTGCTTGCCTTGCACCAGTTGGAAACTGCTACTCCGGAAATCCAGGTGCTGGTCTGTCTTCTGGGTAAAGACAGCGCCTAGCGCTTGCTTGGCTTCCTGCCCCAAATCGTCTCGCTCCACCGACTGCTGTCCCGTCACCGCTTCTTTACCAAGAATGCGAACGGGACTTTCATATTGAGGAACCATAGCTCCCACCCCAGCTAGTTGCTGCACCTTTTCAGCTTCCTTCAGAGCAAAGGGAGTAGCCCCTTGCTTACTGGTCAGGGCAAAACTGGTCCCAGCCGACTGTTTGATATGGTCCTCCAACCTTTCACCCACTTGCATCAGTGAAAAACAGAAATACAAGCAAGAGAGGATCAAGAGGAGAATCAGAAAGAGAACCAGATTCCTCGTTCTTTTCCGAGAAATATAGGCGATTGCCTGTTGTAAGAGCATGATCTTACCCTCCATTTCAAGGTCCACGGCGATACAATGTGGACGCTTTCATCATTTGTTATAGTTATTATAGAAAAGAAATGTGAAATGTTTATGAAATAGAAAAAATTTCCTAGAAAAATCTAGGAAAACTGAACAGTCGTTTAGAGTTACTTTATCTATAGCCATAGAAAAAACCTTTGAAAAAGGATTTCTTTTCAAAGGTTTTATTTTCTTTTCTTTCTGATTTCTTTTTCAATGGCACTAGCAATTTTCTCCACCATATAGGCCGTCTGGAGATTGCGTAAGATCAAGAGGGCCCAAAAACATGCAAAGAGCATTTGACCCGCCATGGTCGCTTCATTGAAAAAATAAGTCTCCATAGCAGTAAAGACTGCTATCACTGCAAATTGTTTTCTATTCATAAAATTATTTTACCATGATTCAGTAAAAAATTCATGTATTAATCGTCTTGCAGAGTGATTTTATCGGATAAAAAGTGAAATTCCTCAGGAATGACACTTTCCTCTTCTTCTACCACTTCCGCTTTTTGCCCACGCGCCTTAGCCGAAAACTCTGCCCGAATTTGGGTCCATTCTTCCATCGAAACCGCTAAAATCTCTGGTGAGAAGCCAGCAGCATTGCTGAGGATATTTCCAAACATGGTATTGAGGTTGTCCCGCTTCATGGTCTGTTCAGCATTAAAGGCAGACTCAAAGGCTAAAATAGCGTGATTTTCATTGGCAGCGACCGGCTGGGATCCGATTAAGAGGGCCTTATCCGCACCTGCTAAGCTCTCGATAATTTCCCCCCAAGCGTTCTGAAGACGGATCAAGTTGGTCCGTGCCAACTCTGGGTTTTCAACCGCCTCTTGCAAGATCGCGTTGACCTTGTTTCGATCTGCACGGTAGCCCTTGCTCGACTTGGTTGGGCGAGCTACTGCTGGTTTTGAAGCAGGAAGACTGCTACCTGATTGCGCTAACTGTTGCTTGAGCTGTGCGACTTCCTTTTTTAAGTCTTGCAGCTGAGCTAGCACATTGGAAGGAACCTCCAGAGCAGCTGAGTTAGAAACTTGGCCTGTGCTTTCAGCCAATTTAATGGTCATCATTTCAGTATAGATACGCGGTTGCAGACTATTTTTGATATCCGCTAGACTAGTCGTCGCCTGGTCAATCAGAGCAAAAAGACGGGCTTGATCGGCTTCAAGATTCGCCGCAAATAAGTCACTAGCGTGAGTGTTTTCTCCGCCTGTCTGAACAATCAAGAGATCTCTCAGGTATTGAAGTAAGTCCGTGACGAAACGGGCCATATTCTTCCCATTATCAAAGATAATCGCCAGCTGATCCAGCGCCGCTGTCGCATCATGAGCCAGGATGGCAGCTACGTACTGATCGAGCGCAGCTAGGCTGATTGAGCCCGTAATCTCTTCAGCGATTGCTGTCGTCAACTCACTACCCGCAGTCAGACTCAGGGCTTGATCCAAAATGGACAAGGCATCCCGCATCCCACCTTCAGCGCACCGAGCGATAATCTGCACAGCATCTGCTTCATAGGCAATGCCTTCTGTAGCTAAGATACTTTCCAAATGATGAACGATATCCGGCAGTTTGATGGATTTGAATTCAAAGCGTTGCACCCGTGACAGAATGGTCGCAGGAATCTTGTGTAACTCCGTTGTTGCAAGGATAAAGACCACATTCTCTGTCGGCTCTTCCAGCGTCTTCAACAAGGCATTAAAGGCCCCTGTTGAAAGCATATGGACCTCATCGATAATGTAGACCTTGTGCTTGGCTAGACTCGGAGCATAGGTCGATTTGTCGCGAATATCGCGAATTTCATCGACCCCATTGTTGGACGCCGCGTCGATCTCAATGACATCTTCTAGGCTCCCATTGGTAATGGATTCACAGATATAGCAGTCGTTACAAGGCTCCCCATTGACTTGATTAGGACAGTTCATAGCCTTAGCAAAGATCTTGGCCACACTGGTTTTCCCAGTACCACGAGGACCAGAAAAGAGATAGGCATGGCTGATCTTCTCCTGCTCGACAGCCTGTCTCAATGTCCGTGCCACTACTTGCTGGCCGACCAATTGGCCAAAGGTCTGGCTCCGGTATTTCCGATATAAAGCTTGATACATTAGTTCTTAACCCCAAACATCTTAAAGTCCCAGTTTGTCTTATCGATCAAGAGAGCGACAAACTTTTCTAAATACTCCTGATCCAGCTGATCGTAGTCAGAGACACACTCCGAATCCAGGTCTAAAACTCCAAGGAGCTGACCGTCCTTGACCATAGGCACCACAATCTCACTCATAGCCCGACTATCACAGGAAATATAGTTGGGATGCTGGCGCACATCATCGACAATGATGGTTTCCTGCTTTTGAGCTGCTTCTCCACAGACACCCTTTCCAAGAGCGATATGGACACAAGAAACACCTCCCTGAAAAGGTCCCAAGATCAATTCCGATTGGTCATACAAATAAAAACCTGCAAAGACCGAACGAGGCAGGGCTTGATTTAAAAGCGCACTGGCATTGGAAAGATTAGCCAAGGCATTGGTTTCTCCCATTAAGAGAGCATCTAATTGAGCCAGCAAGAGCTGGTATTGTGATTCTTTTTCCGAATGTTTCATACCTTTCATTATACCAAATCTTTGCTCAAAAATTAAGCTTCAAACAACGAAAGAAAAGAGAGTGGGACAGAAATCGGTCATTCGTTAGAATTCGATTTCGTCGTCCCACCTCCGCACAGTTGAGCAGGACTGTAAAAGCTGATGAAATCAGCGTAGTAGAGCCCACTCAACCACTGCGTCTTGCTCGACAATCCAAAGATAATTGAGAGGCTAGGACTTTTGTCCCAGCCTCTGGAATATAGATAAGTTCTCTTAAAAACTTTCCTTAGGTGAGGACGGACGTCAGAAAGTTTCAATATATTCTGGATTCATTTTAAAAATGAAATTTCAGTTTTATTTCTTTGCAAAATCATTTAACTTATTTTTTAAAATCATTTTATCTATTCATGTCGTCGATTGAAGTGAAAGACTTCAAAATATTGAATGGCCCGGTAGATTAAAAAGATGGTCAAGATGATGGCCACCAGCCAAATCGTCTTTAGTCCATAAAACTGGATCAAGTAGGTCGAAAAGATGGCCCCACAGACGAAACTCCCGATCAGGCAGGTCATAAAGATGGCTTCCCAGAGGAATTTCATCTCCCTGTCTCTAACAAAATCTCCATAAGCTACCATGGTTTTCTTGAGATTTCCGGTCATAAAGGAGTGGTTGTAGGCATAGCCATCTACTTCTCCAAATGAGGTCGCTACGATTCCCAAACTCAGGCTAAAAAAAGGCACGATGAAGACATTTTTTACCGATGCTGGTAAAAATCCCGTCACCAATGTCGTGAGGATAAAGGGCACCAGGGTACTCAAGCGCCAGACTGAATTGTCAATCAAGCGACGTAAAACCGTCATCAAAAAGATTCCCAGCATAAAGGCCAGCATCGTGGCTAACTTCACTTCTACATCTGAGATCTGCTGGCCAATCAAACCAACCGATAGAAAGACCACATTTCCCGTCTGGCCTGCCGCCAAGGTCCCACCCCGACAAATAAAGGTATAAGCATCTGAAAAACCAGCACACATGGTCAATAAACAAGCGAACGCCTTGGTCCGCGAATGAAACTCCCTTTTCATTTCCATTCTCCCTAAGAAAAAGAGGGAGTGATACAGAACGTTCCCAAACGTCACGAGTACCACCCCCGCAAGGCTGATCCAGAAGTCTTCCAAGCTTAAATAGCAAAATCAGCCACTGCGTTATTCCGTCACTCCTCCTATCCGTAGACACTTGGTGACCAGTTGCCCTTCTTCTCTCTTTTTTTATTTTCCCTCACGCGCTTCGTTGAGGATTTTTTCAATCTTGGTTGTGATCAAATCAATCGCTACCGTGTTGGTCACTCCTTCAGGAATGATCACGTCCGCATAGCGCTTAGTTGGCTCAATGAACTGATGGTACATGGGCTTCACCACTCCAAGGTACTGCTCAATAACGCTATCGAGACTCCGTCCACGCTCCTCCATATCGCGCTTGATCCGGCGAATGATCCGCACATCATCATCCGTATCAACGAAAATCTTGATGTCCATCAAGTCCCGAAGACGCTTGTCTTCAAGAACTAAGATTCCTTCCACGATGAAAACATCTTGTGGTTCCTGACGATAGGTCTTGCTGCTGCGCGTATGTTCAGCATAGTCATAAGTTGGAATATCTACCGGACGACCCTCCAAGAGTTCATTGATCTGCGCAATCATCAAGTCCGTATCAAAGGCAAAAGGATGGTCATAGTTAGTCTTGATCCGCTCCTCAAAGGTCAAATGACTTTGGTCCTTGTAATAAGAATCATGCTCAATCATGGCAATCTTTTCATTCGGAAAATTGGCCAAAATGGCACGAGACACACTGGTCTTTCCACCACCAGAACCACCAGTAACACCAATAATAATAGGTCTATTTTGCATTTTCTACTCCATTACCTCTAGTTGTCTGAGAAGAAATAGACATCTCAGATACATCTTATCCATTTTACCATATTTTTGCCTAGACATGAATAGTTTTTCAGTCAGAAATTTGGAAACAAAAAGGACCTTGCGGTCCTTTCATTATTTCACTTTTTCTAATTTTGCGGCAAATTCATTACCACCACGTAAGACAAGTATATTTTTTCCACCGTTGACAGGTACGAAACAATAATTTGAATTAGCTTGTATATAGACTTCCTTAGCGCTCTTCACTTGATAGCCTTCTGATTTCACCGCTTCTTGAATGACTTCAAATGTGTGTTCAATTTCTTCTTTAGAAGTCGTGTCTCCATCATACTTTTCTGAATCAGCTAGAGAATAGAATGCGTAAGCCTTGCTATCGTAATACTTATCACTAATAATTCCATGATCTGAAATCTGAACAGTTGTATTATCTCCTTCTGTCACATTCTTCCATTTTCCAACCATGGCCTTTGGTGTTTCAACCTTGTGATAGACCAAATTATCTTCAAAGTTTCCTTTGTACGACTTATAAGTTTTCAAGTCGAATAAATCATTTCTTAAAATAATATTGCTTCCGTCTTTTTGGAGCAAGTTATAGCGTGTGTTCCCACCAGACTTAATAACAACAATTTCTGTTGTCTTCAGGTTAAATTTCTTATCGACATCCGCAAGTGAATGCAAGTCTGTCGAATTTAACAAAGAAAGTGCGGTATTAAATTCTTTTTTCGCTTCATTGCCCTTGAAAACCTTTTTGATGGTCTCGCTACCATTGACTTTTTGTTTCTTTCCACTTAGTTCATAAGTGATCGGACTAGAATCCGTATTTCTCAACCAAACACCATCTAGACTTGGCCCACCTGAAAAGAAAAAGAACCAAGCAAAGGCAATCACTGCGACAAGTCCCGCAACTGCAGCCCCAATTTGGGTTTGTTTATTAAAAGAAAATGTCAATTTTTTCGGTCTTGGAACAGGTTGTAAGGTTTTCGCCGATGGCTGCGGTTGGACAACAGCTGTTCGCTCTTGTGAAAGAGGTGCGCTAGGTGTAACAGGTGCTTCCTGAGCATGAGCCTGCGCTTCAGTGGCTGGAGCTGGTGCCTCAGTTGTTGGAGTCGGCGCTTCTTTTCGCTCTACGACAAACTCCCCTTTTTCACGCGCTTCTTGAAATTCTTGCATACTTGGCTTTCGACCATTGACCGCTTCAAAGTATTCAACCCAATCTTTTTGATTCATAACATCCCCCTTATTGATTTATCCTAAAAACTAATCATATTATACCACAAATCCATGGTTAATTTTATGATTTTCAGAAAATAAAAGAAAAGTCCAAGTAGTTTTTCTACTTGGACTTTCTTCCTTATTTCAAAACTTTTTGTGTTTTCGCGTAGTTGGCTTCTACAGCTTCTTTTTCAGCCTTCCACCAATCTTGGTGGTCTGTATACCACTTGATAGTGTCTTCCAAACCTGCTTCGAAGTTTGTGAATTGTGGTTCCCAACCCAATTCTTCACGCAATTTTGTTGAATCAATGGCGTAACGCAAATCGTGACCAGCACGGTCTGTGACACGGTCGTAAGCATCTTTTGGTTGACCCATTTTTTCAAGGATGAGTTCAAGCACTTCCTTGTTGTTCTTTTCACCATCAGCACCGATCAAGTAAGTTTCACCGATACGGCCTTTAGTGAGAATAGCCCATACACCCGTTGAGTGGTCGTTAGTGTGGATCCAGTCACGGACGTTCTTCCCTTCACCATATAGTTTTGGTTTGATACCAGACAAGATATTGGTAATTTGACGTGGGATGAATTTTTCGATGTGTTGGTATGGTCCGTAGTTGTTTGAACAGTTAGAAATGGTTGCCTTAACACCGAAGGAACGGACCCAAGCCTTCACGATCAAGTCTGAAGCAGCCTTGGTTGATGAATAAGGGGATGATGGGTTGTATTTGGTTTCAGCAGTGAATTTTTCACCAGGACCTTCACCATGTCCAGGAAGATCTTCACGCAATGGAAGGTCCCCATAGACTTCGTCTGTTGACACGTGGTGGAAACGAATATCGTACTTGCGAGCCGCTTCCAAAAGTGTGTATGTACCGATGAAGTTTGTGTGGATAAATGGTGATGGGTCGTTCAATGAATTATCATTGTGACTTTCAGCCGCGTAGTGAACAATCGCATCAGCCTTAGCAGCCAATTTATCAACCAATTCAGCGTCAGCAATGTCACCTACGACCAATTCAACACGGTCCCCAAGGATTTCTTCAATATTGGCACGGTTACCAGCGTAAGTGAGCTTGTCAAGGACAGTCACATGCACGTCTGGATGATTGTTGTAGACATAGTGTACGAAGTTTGAACCGATGAAACCAGCGCCACCGGTTACGATGATGTTTTTGTATTCAGTCATTTTTTCTCCAAAAAATTGTTTTTTCTTAATAGTTCCTTAAATCAATCTTTTTTTAGCTTTCCTTAGGTGAGTACGGACGTCAGCGAACTTCGAAGAAGTTCCATGACTAAGTTTTGAGCCTAGTGTCTCAAAACTTCCGAGCACCTGAAACACAATGGTTCAGGTGCTTTTCTCACGGCGGAAAGCTAAGCATATAGCTCGCTTCGCTCGTTTATAGCAAAGCTAAAAACTATATAATAATTTTCTTGATTGTTTTAAGAGCTTCATTTTTACAAATCCTCTGGTTTGAGGGGTTTAACGTCTTTGAGTAATGGGTGATTCTTGTCAGCTTCTGAAACTTCTACTTCTTCCAAGTTTTCCCATTGGATGTCTAGGCTTGGGTCTGCGTAATTAACAAATGCATATTTTGGCTTGAGCTCCAGTGCCCAGTAGTCATTAACCAAGTATGTATAGGCAACTTTGTCTGTCAAAACTTGGAACCCATTCGCTACACCGCGAGGGACGAAGATGCCTTTTGAAGCATCGATCACGGTTTGGTAGGTGTTCCCAAAGGTCTCACCTTCACGAAGGTCTACCCAAGTACCGAGAACCTTTCCTTCATCTGCTACAGAGATGTACTTGTCCCAAGGTTCTGCATGCAAGCCACGCAATACATTCTTACGAGAGAATGAAATGTTATTTTGCAACTTGCCTTCCGCAAAGAAGCTTTCTGGAAAACCAAGAGGAAGCATCTTCTCTTTTTGGAAGTTTTCCTTGAACCAACCACGGTTGTCCCCACGAACTGGAATATCAAACTCCATCAAACCTGGGATCGCTTCAATCTTGCGGGCTGCTAATTCTTTCTCGAAAAATTGTTCTGTCATTAAGCTTCTCCAATCAAACGGAGCAAATATTGTCCGTACTCGTTTTTCTTCAGTGATTGCGCTAATTCATGGACTTGTTCTTTGGTGATATAACCCATGCGATAGGCAATTTCCTCAAGGTTAGCTACTTGGACATTCTGAAGACGTTGAACAGTCTCGATATATTGAGAAGCCTGCAAGAGACTTTCATGAGTTCCTGTATCCAACCAAGCAAAGCCACGGCCCATGAGCTCAACAGAGAGATCTCCACGCTCCAAATATGCCTTGTTGACATCGGTGATTTCAAGCTCTCCACGAGGACTTGGTTTGATGTTTTTGGCAATCTCTACCACATCATTGTCATAGAAGTAAAGACCAGTCACCGCAAAGTTTGATTTCGGATGTTCTGGTTTTTCTTCGATAGAGATGGCATTCATATCCGCGTCAAACTCTACCACACCAAAGCGTTCCGGATCTTTGACTTGGTAACCAAAGACAGTCGCTCCTTTTTCCTTCGCTTCTGCCCGTTGCAACATCTTGGTTAAGCCGTTTCCGTGGAAGATATTGTCCCCAAGGATGAGGGCAACATGATCGTCACCGATAAAGTCTTCTCCGATGATGAAGGCTTGCGCCAAGCCATCTGGACTTGGTTGCTCTGCATAAGAGAGAGAAATTCCTAGTTCAGAACCATCTCCAAGAAGCTCTTCAAAACGAGGTAGGTCTTGAGGCGTCGAGATGATCAGGATATCTTTGATCCCAGCCAACATAAGGGTTGACAGCGGATAGTAGATCATTGGTTTGTCATAAATGGGCATCAACTGCTTAGAAGCCGCACGTGTCAATGGATACAAGCGAGTTCCTGAGCCCCCTGCTAAAATAATACCTTTCATAATGTTAGGCCTTTCTACGTAGTCATTACCCTTATTTTATCATGTTTATATAAAAAAGTCACCTTGCATTTGTGTTACAAGGTGATGACAGGTTATCCCAAACCGACGTCTAGGATCATCATAATGACAAAGCCAACCATGAGACCAAGGGTCGCAACGTCTGTGTTGCCATTTGTCTGGGAATCTGGGATCAACTCTTCAACCACTACGAAGATCATCGCCCCTGCCGCAAAAGAAAGGGCATAAGGCAAGATGGCTGTCATGGATAGGACTGCCACAGCTCCTAGGAGGGCTCCGATGGGCTCGACGATGGCTGACATAGATCCCCAATAAAAGGCATTGAGACGGGATTTTCCATCCGTCCGGATTGGGATTGAAAGAGCAGCCCCTTCTGGGATATTTTGCAAGCCAATCCCAATGGCCAGGTCAACCGCCCCGATAAAGGCTTCTGGACTTGGATTGCTAGCCAGAGCTCCAAAGGCTACTCCGACTGCTAAGCCTTCTGGAAAATTATGAATGGTAATGGCGAGAAAAAGGAGGATTGTTTTAGACAACTTCTTCTCCCGCGGCGTATGGATACTCTCAGCCTCATCAATCTCCTTCGTCATATGAAGGAGAGGGACGATGGCGTCGATCAAACGGAGGAAAAAACCTCCAGCTAAAAAACCGATAGCCGCTGGCAACCAAGCCAAGCTCCCATAGGAGAGTTTTCCACATACTCAATCGACGGTTGCAAGAGGGACCAAAATGACGCCGCAATCATGACCCCTGCCGCAAAGCCCATCATGATGTCCAGTAACTTACGACTGATATGCTTGAAGAAAAAGACGATGGCTGACCCGACAATGGTACAGCCCCATGTAAACAATCCTGCGAGAAAGGCCTGTAAGACCACGGATTGCGATTGAAACCAATTCATAACAACTCCCATTTTCTCGATGATTCACTTCTTCTATTCTACTATTTTTAGCCAAATTACGGAAGGTCTTTCGAAAAAAAGAGAGTGGGACAGAAATCGGTAATTCGTTAGAATTCGATTTCGTCGTCCCACCTCCGCACAGTTGAGTAGGGCTGTAAAAGCTGATGAAATCAGCGTAGTAGAGCCCACTCAACCACTGCGTCTTGCTCGACAATCCAAAGACAGTTGAGAGGCTAGGACTTTTGTCCCAACCTACTTCTTCACATACTGTTCAACTGGATAATCTGCTGGATCTAAGCGCAGATTTCCTCCTACCACGAGTTGGGCTAGGTGCCAACCAATGAGGGGACCTGTTGTGAGGCCAGACGAACCAAGTCCACTAGCGACATAGAGACCTGCTTGATCGGGAACAGCTCCCCAGAACGGTGAAAAGTCACTGGTGTAGGCCCGCGTACCCACGCGCTCCCCGATAACTTCCGCTTGAGCGAGTTCTGGATAGTAGGCCAAGGCTTCTGTTTCCATCTGATTTAACAAAGCCTGATTCACTGTCAGGTCAAAGCCCATCTCATTTTCATGGGTGGCTCCCATACTGATCTTACCCTTCTGAAAGGGAATGATATCCAGCTCTCCTTCCGGCATGACCACTGGATAATCAGCAATATCTCGGTCTAGCTGATAATCCCTCAACTGTCCTTTTTGAGGACGGACATCAACTTGGTAGCCAAGTGGCTCGAGCATTTGACCCAACCAGGCTCCTGTTGCCAGGATGACTTTGTCATAGCTTTCTCCTGCTATCTGAAAACCATCCTCTGTAATAGCCAAAGCAACCTCTTCCTGGATCACTCGTGCGCCACTTGCCTTCAGAAGAGTTTCTGTCAGAAGAGCTCCTTCTACATGGGCTCCACCTGAGGCATAAAGGAGCTGTTCAAAGCCTTGTAGACCTGGGAATTGTTGGCACACTTCTTCTTTGTTTAAAATCGCTAAGTCTCCGATCAAGGGAGATTCTTCCCGACGACTCAGTGCCAACAGATAAAGTTCGTCTAATTTGTCCTCCTTTTTCTTGAGGAGATAGACGCCGGTCTGCTGGTAAAAATCTGTTTTAATTCCGTCCTTGGCCAGGTCCTCTACCAATTCTTGGTAGAAATCAGCCCCCAGACGAGCAAGACGATACCAAGCCTTATTCCGCCGTTTAGAAAACCAGGGACTGATAATACCTGCTGCTGCCTTGGTTGCTTGGCCGACTCCATGGTCATAGACGGTCACATCCACCTGTGCTTCTTTAGATAAATAATAGGCTGCAGTGGATCCCACGATCCCTGCACCGATAATGGCAACTTTCATCATGACCCCTTAGATATGATAAAAAGGATTGGTGCTGGCTTGACTGCCAATCACTTCAATCTCCCAGGCTTCCTCAGCCTTCCACTGATTGAGCTTTTCTACTAGTTTTGACACAAAGAGAACTTCGATATGGTGACCTGGGTCCAAGGCCAAGAGCCCATCGCTCAGCATGTCCTGAGCCGTGTGATAGTAGATATCTCCGGTGATATAGACCTCTGCTCCCTTGGCGAGAGCATCCTTGTAAAAGGACTGGCCACTTCCTCCACAAATAGCGACGCGCTCGATGACCCGATCCAAATCCGCCTGGTCATAGCTAACCAAGCGCAAAGCATCTAAACCAAAGGTTTCTTTAACCTTGCTAGCCAACTGACCAAAGGTTTGGGTAGCTACCCGACCGATCCGGCCGATTCCGAATCCCTCCCCTGTCATACTGAGGGGCTCTGTATCTTCAATGTCCAAGAGCTGGCAGAACCAATCGTTGAGCCCATCTGGGACAATGTCAATATTGGTATGGCTGACATAGACCGCGATATCGTGCTTGATCAAATTGATATAGATCTGATTTTGAGCCCGATCAGCTACCAAATCCTTGATGGGACGGAAAATCGGCGCGTGCTTGACGATGATCAAGTCCACCCCATGAGCGATAGCTTCCGCCACCGTCTGCTCGCGGATATCTAAGGCCACCATGACCTTATGGATGTCTTTTTGCAAAGTGCCGACCTGTAGCCCACGGACATCTCCGTCCATGGATAGTTCCTGAGGACAGTAGGCTTCATAGCGTTTGATGACTTCACTTGCTAACATGTAGAACCTCCTTGATTTGTGAGATGCGCTCTTCTAACGATGCTCTGGCCGATTGATTTTCAGCTGGGACCTGCTCCAAGGCAAAGGCTAATTTCTCTACTTCCTTGGACCACTTTTGGACAAAGGCTGGAGCTTGTTCCCGCATCAAATAGGGACCAAAATGCAGTTCCTTGGCTGTCAACTCTTGAGAACCCTGTTCCACCACGAGGATCTCATAGAACTTCTCATTTTCTTCCAAGATCGCTTCATCAACAATGTGGAAATCATGGTCGACTAACCAAGCCCGCAGTTCATCTTCACGATTATTGGGCTGTAGGACCAAGCGAGAGACATTGGCTAATTTCTCAAGACCTGCGGCTAGGATGTCTGCAATCAAGCGTCCTCCCATACCAGCAATGGTGATACAGGAAATGCCGTCTGCTGGTTCAAAGGCAGCCAAACCATTGGCCAGGCGGACCTCAATCTTGTCCTCTAAACCATTATCGGCGACATTTTGGAGGGCAGATTGATAAGGCCCCTCTACCACTTCACCAGCAATAGCAGCCTCAATCTTGCCTTCTTGTAAGAGGGCGATTGGCAGATAAGCATGGTCACTCCCCACGTCCAACAGACGAGCTCCAGCTGGGACGAAGCTAGCCACCAAGTCCAATCGATTTGATAATTTTGTAAATTCCATGTGCTACTTTCTATACTTTTATTCCACCCTTTAGTATACCATGTTTGCACCATTAAAAAAAGGCGCAACGGCGCCTTGTCTATTATGGAAAGGTATTACTTTAGACTTTCCTTAGGTGAGTCCGGACGTCAGCGAACTTCTTCAAAGTTCCATGACTAAGTTTTGAGTCTAATGTCTCAAAACTTCCGGGCACATGAAACTTATACGTTTCATGTGCTATACTCACGGCGGAAACTCTCGCTATCATCCTCAACAAGCCGATATTAGACTTTAGTCAATTTCCTTATAGTCTACTTCCAAGCCTCGTTGCACTGCTGGGCGATTGGCAATTTTCTCTGTCCAAGCTTGCAGATGCTTATATTCCTTCACATCTAAGAAAATTCCTGCACGGTCCCAGACCTTGTCTTGGGCTAGACGGCCATACCAAGACCAGATGGCGATATCTGCAATGGTATAGTCATCTCCTGCGATATAAGGTTTAGTGGCCAGTTCCTTGTCCAGTAGGTCCAATTGACGTTTGGCTTCCATGGCAAAGCGATTGATGGCATACTCGATTTTTTCAGGAGCATAGTGGAAGAAATGCCCAAAGCCTCCACCTAAAAATGGCGCAGCCCCTGTCTGCCAGAAGAGCCAGTTGAGCACTTCTGTCCGTTTAGCCCGATCAGTCGGGATTAATTTGCCAAATTTCTCGGCTAGATACAGGAGGATATTAGCTGATTCAAAGACACGAATGTCTTGATCGCCTGATTGATCTAACATGGCCGGAATTTTCGAGTTAGGATTGATGGCTACAAAGTCACTTCCAAACTGATCTCCCTCGCCAATCTTGATCCGATAAGCGTCATAGCCTGCATCCACTCCCAGCTCTTTGAGTTCCTCCAACATAATGGTGGCCTTGATCCCATTGGGTGTTGGAAGGGTATAGAGTTGGAAAGGCTGGTCGCCTTTTGGAAGGGTTTGTTCAAAGCGGGCACCTGCTGTTGGTTGGTTCAAGCCACCCCAGGCTCCTCCCATTTGGCTCGGTGCTTCCCATACTTCTGGTAATTGATAATCTGACATCTCTTTTCTCCTTTGTCTATGTTACTACTAGCATATCAAATCCAATCGCTAGTTTCAAAAATCTGCTACGCTGGCTTTACTTGACTTTTCTTGGCAAAATGATAGTATAGAAAAAATACATTTTGAAGGAGAAAAAACATGTCCACGATCGACTTTCATAGTTTGGCAAAGACAGAACTACACTGCCACTTAGACGGTTCCTTGTCTCTTCCGACCATTCGCCAATTGGCAGCCATGGCCAATATTGACCTCCCTGCTAGCGATGAGGAGCTCAAGCACCATGTCACTGCACCTGCCCACTGTGAGAATCTTTTGGACTATTTGGAGGCCTTTGACTACATTCGCCCTCTCCTTCAAACCAAGGAAGCCTTGACCCTTGCTGCTTACGATGTGGCCAAGCAAGCTGCTTTGGAAAATGTCGTCTACATTGAGGTTCGTTTTGCCCCAGAATTGTCCATGGACCAAGGGCTCACTGTTCCAGAAACAATCGATGCTGTCTGTGAAGGACTGCGCCAAGCCCAGGATGAATTTGGCATTGTTGCAAAAGCCTTGGTCTGTGGCATGCGCCAGTCCGATCAAGAAGTCACATCTCGCATTCTTGCAGAAGCCAACCAAGTTAGTGATCAGGATTTTGTTGGTTTTGACTTTGCCGGGGATGAGCACAACTACTCTCCAGAAGATATTCGACCTCTAATTGAGCAAGTCAAGAGTTACCATCGGCCCATGACGCTTCACGCAGGTGAGTGTCATTGCCCACACTTTGTTGCCCAATCGATTGCATTTGGTATCAAACGCAATGGCCACGTGACAGCTCTATCTCATGAACCGGACTTACTCCAATCCTTTATTGAAAATGGGGTCACTGGTGAACTCTGCTTGACCAGCAACTTACAGACAAAAGCAGCACCGAATATAGAAGATTTTCCTTATTTGAAGATGAAGGCGGCCGGAGCTCGGATCAGTATCAATACCGATAACCGGACTGTATCTGATACCGATCTTACCAAGGAATATGCCCTCTACCATCAGCGCTTCCAAACCAAGGAAACTGACTTTTACCAGCACAATGTCGATGCCATCCAGGCTTCCTTTGCTAGTGAAGAGGAAAAACAAGAACTCCTTACCAAACTAAAAAAAGCCTACGCGGACTATCTATAAACAAAAAATGCTAGCAATATATGACTGCTAGCTTTTTGAATGGTTAAAAAATATTTTTTCAATTAAGAACCTATTTGTTTCAGTAAAAGTAATGTCTTATTTTTATATTATTCAAGTATAAACTAAAAATTTTCCGCCGTGAGAAAAGTGCCTGAAACGTAATTGTTTCAGGCACTCGGGAGTTTTGAGACCTTAGGCTCAAAACTAAGTCATGGAACTTCTTCGAAGTTCTCTGACGTCCTTAATCACATAAGGAAAGTTTCTAGGAAAACTTTACCTTCCTTCTGCAGCTAGCACTCAATTAAGTACTAGTTTTTTTAATCCTTCCACAAATCCATGGCCTTCAAGAAATCGTCTGAAACGGTCACATTGCGTGGGTTGGCTTGCTCGCGTTCTTGTAGTTTCGCCTCTACTTGGGCCAGGCTGTTAATGCCTTCACTGCGCCAGTTTCGCAAAATAGCTTGGATATATTTCCAGTGAGGCTTGCCGTTAAAGACAGCTTCTCGTAGGGCTGCCTTGATCACGTCTGGATCTGTCTGATCCTCGCGCACAGTCTTGGTCAAGTCTTCAATCTCAAAAGGTGTCAAGAGTCGTCCCAGTTCTTGTTGGAAGGTTTCCACCAAGTCCTTGATGACATTTCCCTTGGCAGGAGCACTCTGTGTCTTCCCTTGTGTCTGAGCCTCTAAAATTTCATCCAAGCGTTCCAGGGCAATGGTCGCATCAAAGATGGCTTCAATCTCGCCATTGAGCTCAATAGTCCGGTATTGGAGGAGTCCCTTGGTGGTCAAATTGGACATGATACGATTGACCTCTGTCACGGTTTTTCCTAGATGACTGGCAATCTGATTGGGAGTCAAGGTCTCTTGACCGGTCGTATTTTGAAGGAAGAAAAACTGCCAAACCAAGTAGTCATCTGCTTGGTCAAATAACTCATGATAATGAAAAAGTAAGGCACTTGGAAGAACCAAGTTGCCATACTTAAATGCTTGTGAATATGTCATAATTCCCCTTTATAGGTAACCATAAAATGAAATATCTTTTTCCAATTCTTCCAAGCGGTAAGGTGTTTCTTGATAAACCGCATAGTTGATCCAATTACTAAAGAAGGTCGTCGCAGCAAGATTCCAACGAATGCGAGGTTCTGTATTGGCATCATTCTCATCAAAGTAATTTTTTGGAAGGGCTGGATCCAAGCCTGCCTTGACATCTCGGTGGTATTCTTTCGCCAGCGTATCGCGATCATACTCCAGATGGCCAAAGCTATAC
Source organism: Streptococcus parasanguinis (assembly GCF_015557775.1). Lineage (GTDB taxonomy): Bacteria > Bacillota > Bacilli > Lactobacillales > Streptococcaceae > Streptococcus > Streptococcus parasanguinis_AA. The sequence continues at coordinate 42,171 of NZ_JADNOY010000006.1, forward strand.
ACCTCACGCATGTCCGGACTAGCAATGATGGACAACCCAACCTCATTTCCCTGAGCGATCACCTGAAGATTACTCTTTTCCAGAACTTCCTTCAAAGGAATATCGGTATAGCGGGAATGAGGGGCAAGGAAACGGTCGTCAAAGCCTCTCATGAGAAGACTCTCAGGACGCACCACTACCTGGTCATAGATGCCAGATAATTTGTCACAGAGCTCAACTTTTTGAATCCCGTAACGGTGGTACAGACCAGCCTGGGCTCCCCAACAGAGGTGCAGGGTAGAAAAAACATGACGCTTGGCCCATTCAAAGACCTGGGTCAACTCTTCCCAGTAGTCCACTTCCTCAAAGTCCATCTTTTCGACAGGCGCCCCCGTCACAATCAAGCCGTCATAGTAATTATCCTTGATATCCTCAAAAGTCTTGTAAAAACTCTCCATATGCTCGGCCGCTGTATTTTTAGACTTATGGCTCGCCATATAGAGGAATTCTACATTGATCTGCAAGGGCGTATTGGCCAGGAGGCGTAGCAGTTGAGTCTCAGTTGCTTCCTTAGTCGGCATGAGATTCAAAATCAGAACATTTATAGGACGAATATCCTGGTGAGTTGCTCGAACATCATCCATGACAAAAATATTTTCTGAACGAAGGATATCGACTGCTGGTAATTTTTTATCTAGAGTAATTGGCATAAAAAGCTCCCATCTTACAAGTTCTTAACTAACATTATATGATAGGAGCTTATAGTTTTCAATTATGGTTTTTCTGTAGCCAGTTATAGTATTAGACTATATTAGTAATGCATCAAGACTTTGTAGTCGTAATCGCCGATCGCTTCGCGACCTTTCAATTCATCCAACTCGATCAAGAAGGCACACCCTGCAACGACGCCACCGAGTTTTTCGATCATTTCGATGGTTGCTTTAACGGTACCACCCGTAGCCAAAAGGTCATCAACGATGAGGACGCGTTGGCCTGGTTTGATGGCATCTGCGTGCATGCAGAGGGTATCCACACCGTATTCTTTTTCGTAGTCAGCAGAAATAACTTCACGTGGCAATTTACCAGGCTTACGAACAGGCGCAAAACCAATACCGAGCTCAAAAGCTACCGGACATCCAACGATGAACCCACGCGCTTCAGGACCAACGATCATGTCGATTTTCTTATCCGTTGCGTATTGAACGATTTCACGAATCGCATAACTATAAGCATTACCATCTGCCATCAAAGGGCTGATATCACGGAAGGTAATTCCTTCTTGTGGATAGTTTTCAATGCTTGCAATGTAATCTTTTAAATTCATGGTTAACTTTCTTTCATAAAAAATTTTTTACATTCCATTATATCATGAATTCTACTAACTTGCATCATTTTTTGCCAAATCATTTTCCCAAGCTCCCGCGTCAAAAGCAAAAATCCCACATCCGAGAAATGATGTGAGATTGGATTCCCAAAAAAACTTACTATTCTTCTATCAATTTGTTGTACTCGATTTTCATATCTCCCAAGTTTTTCAGGGAATAACGGGAACTTCCATTTTTGAACCAGGTACCAAGGATGTATTGCTCGGCCACTTTCTTACTTTGCTTTTTCAACCAAGTCCGGTCTTTGCCATAGGTGGCAAGTTGATCAAGGAGTTGCTGGCCCTCGTAGGTAGTATCTTCTTTAGAAAGGTAGACCTCCTTCTGAAAAAACAGCTTTTTTGACGAGTCGTATTTAAATATAAATCCGAGTGTCACACCTTTTTCCAATTTAAAATCATACATATAGGTCCAGTTGGGAGTTCCTCTAAACATCATCACGGACTGGTCTTCGTTTCCATCAACAATTCCTTTTGAATAAGGGTAGGTTTGAAATCCCTCATCTTCTTTCCAGATACCATCATTTCCTATCGTTTCTGTAAAGGGCTTAAACATCACATAGCGCATCATCCCACCATTTTCGGAGTAGTTAATTTCTTCCATGGGGTTCTTCAAGCTCAGGTAGATTCCCAACCAATAAAGGCAAAAAAGTAGGATAGGAGTGAGCCAGAGAAATTTTTTTAGGTGTTTTTTCATGAGGCCTGACCTGTCAGGTAGTCGTAGATTTCACGAACCGTTCCAAGGGCCATCAACTCCTGTTCTTTAACGGTTTGTTTGAGGTTTTGGTAGATGCTGCTCTCTGCGATTTCTCGTTTTTCTGCTTCTTTATTGACCTTCATGATGCCATTTTCAATGGTCACGAAGCCCAGCTCTTGGAAGATCTGAATCATTTTGACCAAGAGGATCTGCTGGATCTTGAGATAGGCTGCTAGGTCTTTGAGTTTGTAGCGGACATCAAACTCTGGGTACTGGTAGATGGTCTTATAGAGCTTGGCATACTGGTCCCTGCTACCGTATCCTGTCAGATAGTAGGCTTTGGAGATCTCATTTTTGAAATAGACGGCTTGCAAATCATGCTCTTGGAAGATTTGCCGTAGTTGCTCTATATCCTCTGGGATATTTCCAACCACCACAGCGGATGCCCCAGATAGATCTGGCAATTCTTTAGTAAAATCCAGAACGGGAACACCTGCGGGGAGGCTGACATTTTTAGAGCGGATATTAAAGAGCTGCACGCCGTCCACACGCGCATCAACCAACATGAGCTGAAGGGTTGTTTGGCCATTCCATTGGTTGACCGACAACTGCACGGCTAGCTCTAGGTCTTGCGCTTGCGCAAACTCTGCCTCTAAACTTCCCAAGCCAAAGGCAACCACCTCAAAGGTCGCATCTTCTTGAGAGATCTTGAGTTTCAAGTGGGTATTGCCAGCTCCCATCGAGCGTGCCCCTTCTACCTTGAAATTACGGACCAGAAAGACTGGTTTTTTATTGTCCATGCCAAAAGGGCTCAAGCGATCAAAGTTTTTCAAGGTCTCAAGCGTTAGTTCTGTTAGATGTAGTTCCTCATCGATGGCTAAGGTGGACTTGCTACTGAGATCAATCTCTTGCTCTCGAATATAATCCGTAAGGGCCTGAGACAAGGAAGGGAGTTGGTCCACATCTAAGGTCATCCCTGCTGCACCGGCATGCCCGCCAAAGGCGACAAAGAGCGACCGGTGGGGAGCGAGGGCATCAAAGATATTGACCGACTCAGGACTCCGAGCGCTTCCTTTAGCACGCCCATCTTCGATGCTTAAAACAACTACTGGCTGATGAAGCTCTTCTAATAGACGGCCAGCTACAATACCAAGGACCCCTGGATTCCAGCCTTCCTTGGCCAAGACTTGGGCGGACAAGCTCGGATCGACCATAGTTTTAGCTTCGTCATAGATGCTTTGGACAATTTCTTTACGTTCTTCATTCTTTTGATGAATCATGAGGGCAATCTCGTGCGCCTCTTCATCGTCAAATCCTGTCAGGAGTTCAATGGCCGGATTGGGATCATCGAGGCGTCCAAGGGCATTGAGACGAGGAGCAATCTGAAAACCAACTGTTTCTTCATTGATATCCTCCGGACGAATCCCTGCGATCTCCAAGAGTTCCTGCAAGCCCATGCGCTGGGTATGTTGGAGAACACCCAGGCCGTATTTGACCAGAATCCGATTCTCATCTGTCAGGCTGACCATGTCAGCAATGGTCCCAATTGCTACCAGGTCTAAGAGATCGACTGGTACTTCCTCTAGGAGGGCACAGGCCAACTTAAAGGCCACACCACATCCTGCTAGATAATGGAAGGGATAATCCGCATCTGGATGCTCCGGATGGATGATCGCATAAGCATCCGGCAAGTCCTCTGGCATCGAGTGGTGGTCCGTCACGATAACATCAACCCCCATTGCTTGAGCCATGGCAATGGCTTGATTGCCCGCCACACCATTGTCCACCGTGACAATCAGGGAAATGCCTTGCTGCTCGATAAAGTATTTGTAGACACTCTCATTGGGACCATAGCCGTCTGTGAAGCGGTTGGGTAGGTAGACTTGCACCTCTGCTCCCATCTGCTCCAAAGTTTCCTTCATAATAGAGGCCGAAGTCATCCCGTCCGCATCATAGTCACCATAAATCAAGATTTGCTCATAATCTTCGATGGCCCGTCGGATGCGCCCCACTGCCTTGTCCATATCATGGAGCAAATAAGGGTCGTGTAGCTTCTCCAGCTTGGGTTCTAAAAAGTCTTCTAAATCCTCTTTGGTCTGAATACCACGCTCATACAGCAAGGTTGCTACAGATGCTTCTAGGCCTGCTTTTTTGGCAAGGGCTAAAAAGGCCTCATCTGCACTTGGCGAAGCTAACTGCCAATCGTATTTTGAAGTGATCATCTAGCTTTTGGTCTCCTCTTTTTCCTATCTGAATATTATAACATGAAAGGCTAAAATGGCGGGAAATAAACGATTTTTTTGGTATAAAATCATTATGACAAAACAGTATAATAAAATAGTGTTTTTTCTTTGACTTTATTACTATATATTAGTACAATGGACTTGTTTGGTAATACTAAAAATTAGGAGGAATTATGAAAAAACCAATTTTAGTTGTTTTTTCATTGCTAGCTGCTGTGCTTTTACTGTTTGTAGCAGGAAGTAAAGTAACACAAGCAAAAGAATTAACAACCCAAGTAAAGATAACCCAAGCAAAATTGGACGGAGATCAAATCTCTTACCACTGGGAAATCGAAACTGGCGTAGAAATAGGTGATACCTTTAAAATTTCTATGCCAGAAGACGTCAAATTCGCTTCTTCTGCCTTCAATTCAATGAAGAACGAAAAGGGAGAAGAGATCGCAACTGGTAAAGTCTCAGACGACGGAAAGACCCTAACCATCACCTTTGTTAAAGGTGGAAATAAAGGGGCTGAAGGAAATGTCTCCTTCTATTACAAATGGGATAAAGACAATACGACCGGAAAAGATCAAGAACGAACGATTAAAATCGGTACCGAATCCGTTATCGTTAAACGTTCTGGACAGGGCCCAGTTCCATTATTACTTCCAATTAAAAAGTACAATTCTGGTGCTACTGATAATACTAATTTACAACATGCTCAGAAAATTTGGGGACCAACAGGAATTCCTGACTGGAGAGATACTTTAACAGTAACTGATGAACAAGCAGATGGGTTTTTAACTTGGCATATCTCAGTAAATAATGCTGTCGATAAACAAGCACCTGCATCAAGCATTGTCTTTACTGACCAAATGCCTAACCTTCCATCACTTGATTTTAGCCGTATTAAATCTGCTAAAGGACAAGATGTTGCTCAATACTTTAAGGGAGGAACTTATCTTCCTGCTTCATTTGACTTGAGGGTTAATGGAAAAACTTTTGTTGCCAATGGAGTCCCAATGGCTGGCCTTGGGTTAGAACCATATATTGAGTGGACTGAACACGGATTTAAACTTGATCTAACTAAGATTAGTGACCAATTTAAAAATGCATCAACAGATGTAATTACTCTTTCTTACCAAACACTGTTGCAACATGCTGATCAAATTAAGAGTGTTACTAATGTAGCTAGCCTAAAAAGTGATCAACACCAAGAAAGTGTTTCAAAAGAAAACACTTGGGTGAATAAAGCTGCCTCAGCCGATGCTAAAGTTTTCAATAGCGAACCAACTATTAGCCCGGTTTCAGCAAATCTTGTTGTAAAAAAAGCTTTCGAAGTAGCCAGTGATCAGGAACATACACAACTTCCGATTACAGAAGGTCAATTTGAGTTTGTCTTGAAAGATGAAAATAATACGGTAGTTGAAACTGCTAAAAACAAAGCAGATGGCACTGTTAACTTTAATTCTCTGACCTTCAATAAAGAAGGAACACATACTTATACCATTACCGAAAATAAAGGTACAGATGCTAGTATCAACTATAGTACACAAGTCGTTAAAGCTACAGTTGATGTGAAAAAAGTAAATGATGAACTCGTTGCTAGTGTCACTTACTCAGGTGGAGATGGTGAACAAAAAAATACGATCACCAATACTCAAAACAAACCAAAAGTTTCAAATGCTAAGGTGACCTTAAACCTTAAAAAAGCATTTGAAGGTGGTGAACTCAAGGGCGATGACTTTGAATTTGTTGCAAAAGATGCAAACGATAAAGTTGTTGCTACAGCTAAGAACCAAAAAAATGGTTCGATTACTTTTGATAACATCACTGTAGATAAAGCAGGGACATTCAAATATACGATCACTGAAACAAAAGGTACGGACAAAACCATTACCTACAGTGATAAAACCATCACAGCTACGGTTGTAGTGGTTGAAAAAGACAATGCCTTGGTTGTAGAACAAGCCACCTACTCTGATGGTCAAACTGGCACAGATACGTTCACCAACAAAAAAGAAGCTCCTAAAACAGAAAGTGTAAAAGCTACACTTCAAGTGAACAAGCTCCTTAAAGAAGGTGAAACATCCTTACCGTTGACAGACGATCAATTTGAATTTGTCTTGAAAGAAGGAAACAATACCCTTGAAACTGCCAAGAACAAGGCAAATGGTACTGTAACCTTTAAGGACCTTTCTTATAGTGAAGAAGGAACACATACTTATACCATTACCGAAAATAAAGGTACGGATGCTTCTATCAACTATAGCACACAAAGCATCACGGCTACTGTCGATGTGAAGAAAGCAAACGACAAACTCGTCGCTACTGTGACTTACTCAGGTGGGGATGCTGAAAAAGGAGATACGTTTACAAATACGAAAACACCTCCAACTCCTGTTCCTCCAACAGTGAAACCAACGACAGCTCAATTCAAGGCTAAAAAAGTATTGGCGATCAATGGTTCGAGCGATCGTACATTGAAAGCAAATGAGTTTACTTTCCTTCTCAAGGATCAAAATGGTACGCTCGTTGATACCAAGACAAATGGTGAGAATGGTGATATTCTCTTCAATCCAGTAACCTTTAATGAAGCTGGTACTTTCACCTACACAATCGTTGAACAAAAACCAGCTACACCGGAATCAGCGATTACTTATGATGAATCTGTTCATACTGTAACAGTGACTGTCACAAAAGATGAAACTGGACAATTGAATGCGGATGTGCAATACGACGGTAAGAAGGATACTCCTACTTTTACCAACACTTATACACCTCCAGCGCCTGTTCCTCCAACAGTGAAACCAACGACAGCTCAATTCAAGGCTAAAAAAGTATTGGCGATCAACGGTTCGAGCGATCGTACATTGAAAGCAAATGAGTTTACTTTCCTTCTCAAGGATCAAAATGGTACGCTCGTTGATACCAAGACAAATGGTGAGAATGGGGATATTCTCTTCAATCCAGTAAGCTTTAATGAAGCTGGTACTTTCACCTATACAATTGTTGAACAAAAACCAGCTACACCAGAATCAGCGATCACTTATGATGAGTCTGTTCATACTGTAACAGTGACTGTCACAAAAGATGAAACTGGACAATTGAATGCGGATGTGCAATACGACGGTAAGAAA
>NZ_JADNOY010000006.1:49686-170530 GCF_015557775.1 Streptococcus parasanguinis
CTGTTCATACTGTAACAGTGACTGTCACAAAAGATGAAACTGGACAATTGAATGCGGATGTGCAATACGACGGTAAGAAAGATACTCCTACTTTTACCAACACGTATACACCTCCGACACCTCCAACTCCAAGTGAAAAACAAATTACCACAAGTAAGATTTTAGAAGGTCGTGACCTTCAAGGTGGTGAATTTAGCTTTAACCTCTTGGACGAAAATGGAACTGTTCTTCAAACAAAACAAAATGCTGCGGATGGTACAGTGACATTTGATGCGATTGCCTACACGGAAGCGATGATTGGTACTCATAAATATACCATTAAAGAAGTCGTGCCAGCTGATCAGGCAAATATCCAATATGACGAAGGTCAAGTGGATGTCACAGTGACCGTCACAAAAGATGAAGCATCAAACGCTATCCAAGCAGTTGTTTCATACGGTGCGAAGAAAACCTTTATCAATAAGGTCATCCCACCAACTCCACCAACAGTGAATAATCCTGAATTGAAACTTTACACCCTTAGAGTTCGTAAGGTAGATGAAAAGGGTGATTACCTTGCCGGTGCGGTATTTGGACTCTTTGAAGCGGATGGTGTGACACCTGTTGCAAATCCTTATGGTCAAGGCCAAGCACAAGCGATTTCTGGTCAAGACGGACTTGCAAGCTTCGTTGGATTTGAAGCTAAAGAGTATGTCATCAAAGAGCTCTCTGCTCCTAGTGGTTATCAACTTTCAGATACAGCCATCAAGGTTTCTGCAAGTGACTTTGCTTCAGCTACAAACCTTGTCGTTGATAAAGGAAACGTGGTGAATAAACTTCTTCCACCTCCACCATCAACAGATATTCCAAATATACCAACACCAAGTAATAGCAAACCTAAAACTCCATCACCAAATGGAGATAAGCCTAAGCCTAGTGACAAACCTAAATCTAGTGAAACTCCTAAATCTAGTGACAAGCCTAAAGAAAGTAAACGATCCCTTCCTTCAACAGGAACGGAAGATCATTTAGGACTTCTTGTAACTGGTTTGACATTCATCGCTACAGCTATTGCTTCTATGACACTTAAGAAGAAGGAAGACTTCTAAGCAACATGAAAGATCTAGTCAAACACGACTAGATCTTTTTCTTGTATTCGGTTACTCAATTCTGAATATTTTGATCTTCATAAAAAACAACTTTCCCATCTTTAACCTTGAATGAGTAACTGATGGAATCAGCATAACTGCCTTTGGAATAGTAGAAATCATAGGCACCATCCGGTAGTTTGCTAGCGTCTAATCTTTTTGCAGCTGCTTTTAAGTCTTTTTCCTTAACGGATACACCATCCTTTATATAAATGGTCATAGTGATTAACTCTTGATCAATTAAGGTCTGAAAAGGGATTTGATAGTAACCGGCAAAGTCCTTTTTCCCTTCTTTGAGATTTTGACTTGCGATACTATCTAGAATTTGCTCCTTCTCATCACGGTTGGAGTTCGATAAAAAACCAAAGAAACTAATAGGAAGACCTAGAGATTGCTTCTTTAATTGTCCCTCAATTTCCTTCTCCTTCTTTTGGACAGATTGCTGCTTCAAGTACGCTTCCTTATACTCTGGAAGATGGTTACTAGTTGTATCTGTCCAATCATTATGAAACACCGTATCCGTTTCTAATGTCACTGTTTGTCCATCATAGGTTTTCTCAGAGTAGGTATAAGACACATGATAAGTTGGGATTTCCAAAGCAGTCCAATCCAGTTTGTTTATGGCCACATCCCCATGCAGACCAACCTTAGCAAGCTCACTGCTGACAACTTCCTTCGCTTTTTTATAATCACTCGGTTTCATGATCTTACAACTGGAAAGAAACAGGCAACATAGAATAAGTGGGATTCCTGCGAATAGTTTGAAATAGTTGGGCTTCATAGCCTGACCTCCTTGCTAAATTCGACCTAATCGATTAATTTTTTATATAGTCATATCTGAACAACCTATGAACCGATTGAAAATTCTAATGATAATTGAGAAATTCCTATTATATCTTGACTATTTTTGAATGACCCATTTGGCGTCACCATAAACGATCGTAAACGGCCCATCCCCATCTGTTAAATAGTTAATTTTATATATACCAGATTCTCCTGCTTCAAGGACTGTTGGCTGTTTGTAATTTAAAGTATTATTCAACATATAAGCAGATTTGCCATGGCCATCATAGAGATCTACATTTGTATAATCTGGAGTATTTTCAATACTGAGAGGTGTTGTATTCGATAGGGTGAATTCGACGATCAATCGATGTTGTTTTTTCCTTGTATCGATACGGTCTTGATCATCCTGAACATCCAAATTTGGATCGTCTGTTACACTATTCAGTGTAACTTCTAAGCCATTAGCAAATACAACTGGCTCTCCAATTGCATAACTTTTAACAGGATTTTTGGGATTAAAATTCTTTAATTTTTCTTTTATCTTTTGTCCGTCATTATTATTTCCAGATGGGATGGTCCAAAAGATATTATTCTCATCTTGCTTACCATACTGATTATCCCCCTTCATTTGTTGAGGGATTTGTAAGAGAATAGCCAAGTTTTTTAAATCAATTCGAACATCACCTTGATTTGTCACTTCCATTTCAACCGTGAATTCCGTAGGCGAAGTTTTACTATAAGCATAACCGGATAATGAGGTTGCCTCGAAATTTTTGTTAACTAACTGTTGTAAAACTGTTGAAAGCATGATATAGGAAATATGATCATCTCGATTTATTTCTTTTTCAGCATACCTTTGATGGAATTCATCGAGCCAATCATAGAAGGCTTGATTGAAATCTGACTCATTAGGATTTTTATAATATTTATTCCCTCTCGGTAAAAGCTCTGGGAAGTACGTTGGTACCTGAATGCGAATAAATACTTTGTTTCCCTTAACTGCATAGCCCTTTAATTCATATTTTTTTCCAAAGCTCAATGCATTCGTCATGAGCTTCAAATACATGGGACCATATATTTTGAGGGGGTACTTCTCACCAAGATATTCCACATAAGTATTTGGATCAAAAGTACTACTGTTTTTTTCAATTTTAGGGATAATATAATCGTTCCAGAGTCGAGTATACATATCCTCTTGATTTTTTGCCCCATTGGCCTTGATTACTGTGTCTATTCCCCTTGGATCTACATAGACTCCTTCAACGACCTGCAAAGCTTTTTGAACTCTTCCTTCCTCAGATAGAGAGGCTTCATTCGGTTGCTGTCCATATATTGAAATACCATCGCTATCATCTGACCTCATATATTGTGGAAGTTTTTCAAACGTTATGTATCTGATACTGTTCTTTGCATCCCAATCAAATGTTGCTGCAGGTCCTGTCTTGTCAAAATGAATGTTTTTTCGATCGATTTTCTTCTGTACTTCTTTATTCGAAGAACCTTGTTTTTCTACAGTTCCTTGTTTGCAGGCACTCAAACATACTGGTATAAGTACCGAACATAAGACAAGTCCCCATTTTATTTTCTTCTTCATTCCATCTCCTCCTAATCTCATCCTCATTTTACCATCAATCACCCCTTTTGTCAGTCAAATAGATAAGGCTGGGACAAAAGTCCTAGCCTCTCAATTGTTTTTGGATTGTCGAACAAGGCGCAGTGGTTGAGTGGGCTCTACTACGCTGATTTCATCAGCTTTTACAGCCCTACTCAACTGTGCGGAGGTGGGACGACGAAATCGAATTCTAACGAATTACCGATTTCTGTCCCACTCTCTATTTCATATAAATCATCCCTGTACAGGCTTGCTCTGAAAGTTCGACAAAGCCGAGAGACTGGTAAAAGGCTAGATTTTTCTCGCTACGTTCAGTGACGAGGAGCCGTTGATAGACAGTAGGGAAGGTCGCTAAAGCCTCTGTTAAGAGTTTCCTTCCGATACCTTGACGCTGGTAATCTGGTCTTACCAAAAGGTCCTGCACAAAAATAACCGAGTGGCCATCACCTACCAAGCGAATGTAGGCGACGAGCTCTTTCTCATCATAGACGGCCAACTGCCAGAGACTGGCTTTGACAGCTTGTTCCAGCATAGATGGGTTGTTGGTATAATTGGTCCAACCCACCGAGCTGTAGAGTTCGAGTAGGTCTGTCATCGCTGGAATTTCTTTTTTATAATCTAACATCTTAACTCCTTTTTAACCTATAGTGCTGGAAGAAGGCGATATCCCGGTAAGGGGACTCTTGGCAAACAGCCAGCTCCATCTTGAGCATAGACTCTCGCCAGCCTTCTTGGCCCTTGAAGCGATTGTCCTGCAAGGCATAAAAGACACGGATCCCTTGGTAATCCTTGACTTCAAGGGCTAAGTCTTCTACTGCTGCACCGAGATCATAGGCCTGTGCCAAACCCATGGAGTGGGTTTCCAGATCCTGACCTGCTAAGAGATCAAGCGCCTTTTGAGTATCATTTTCAAAAACGACGGTCTGCAGGACGCAGCCAACTTCATTGTGCTTAACGATAGAGAGCAAGCCTCCTGGTTTCAAGAGACGGATGAATTTCTTGAGAACCACCTTGCGATCCTCTACATACTCCAAGACATTATGGCAGAGGATGACATCAAAGCTGGCATCTTCAAAGCTCTCTATCTGGTCCAGACTCCCAACGAGTTGCTGGTAGGGATGGTCCTGGACCCGCAAGGCCACCATTTCCTCATTGGGTTCCACAGCAAGGACTTGATTGTCTTGCGCCAGGTGGTTGGCTACAAGGCCAAAACCACTGCCGAAATCAAGCACTCGCTTCCCCTTGATGTCCTGTAATTGTTCAAAAAGGATATCATAATAGATCTGTCCCCAGGGTTGCCGAAGGTTTTCTAAATAGGCTTGAATATTTGTGGCCATCGATCTCCTCCTATTTGAAATTGAACATCTTGCTAGCTATCTTATCCGAGATGCGTGGGAAAAGGGTATAGAGCTTGTGGGTCAGGTTCAAAAGCCAAGGAAGATTGAGCTCACGTTTTGGTTTTCCAAAGTTTTTAACAATCTTCTTAGCCACAAAGTCTGGTTCCAAAATGTAGCGATCCACAGCTTTGACATAGCTTCCGTCTGGGTCTGCCTGATCAAAGAAAGTGGTCCGGATGGGGCCTGGATTAACCGTCGTCACATGGACACCAAAAGGCATGAGTTCCAACCGCAGAGCATTGGAGAAGCCGATGGCCGCAAACTTGGTAGCCGAATAAAGGCTGGATTTGGCAGTTGCGACGAGACCCGCCATGCTGACGATGTTGACGATGTGCCCCTTTCCTGCTGCCTTCATGTGCGCACCCATCAAGCGTGAAAACTGCATGAGGGCAAAGGTATTGACCTCAAACATTTCCTGCACCTGCTGGTCAGAAATGCGATCAAAGGCCTCAAAAATCCCATAGCCTGCGTTGTTGACCAAGACATCGATCTGCCCATAGCGCTGATAGAGCTCTTCTACCAAATCTTGAACGGCTGAAGAATCAGTGATATCGATCCCGATGCATTCAGCTTGAAGATGACTGGCATAGAGCTTTTCCAGTTTTTCTTGATTTCTGCCTAGGAGAATCAGCCGATCTTCAGGGAGGAGCTTGACCATTTCTTGGGCCAAGCCTCCACTTGCTCCTGTTATGAGAATAGTTCGCATCTTAGATCTCCACTTCTTCCAAATCTTTGACGACATAGACATTTTCAAAAATGCTGGACGCATCCTTGCGCAATTGGCTGATGTCTTTTGATAAGAAGCGAGCACTGATGTGGTTCAAAAGAAGGCGCTTGGCCCCTGCTTCACGCGCCACTTCTGCTGCCTGCATATTGGTCGAGTGACCGTGTTTCTTAGCAATCTTCTCATCACCCTTGCCATAGGTAGACTCATGGACGAGGACATCCGCATTGACTCCAAGGCGGACGCTGGCATCAGTCTTTCTGGTATCTCCGAGGATCGTGATAATCTTACCAGGCCGAGGGGCTGAAATATAATCCGCTGCAATGATCTTAGTCCCATCTTCCAGGGTGACATCTTGGCCATTTTTAACCTGACCAAAGAGCGGCCCAAAGGGAACACCCGCTGCCTTCAGCTTATCTGCGTCGAGCGTCCCTTCGAGGTCTTTTTGCATGATCCGGTAACCGACACAGAAAATGGTGTGGTCCAAAGCCTCCGCATAAACCGTAAATTTATCGGTTTCTAAAATCTTGCCCAGAGAATGTTCATCGAATTCATGAAAATGAATGCGGTAAGGCAGGCGAGAGCCTGATACGCGAAGACTAGTCATCACAAAGGATTTGATCCCTACTGGTCCATAGATATCTAGATCCGTCTGCTCTTCATTGGCCTGAAAGGCCCGACTAGAGAGGAAACCTGGCAAACCAAAAATATGGTCTCCGTGTAAATGAGTGATAAAGATCTTGCTAACCTTTCGCGGACGAATGGTCGTTTCTAAAATTTGATTCTGTGTCGCCTCGCCACAATCAAAGAGCCAGACTTCATTGATCTCATCTAGTAATTTGAGCGCTAAGCTCGATACATTCCGGGCTTTTGAGGGTTGCCCAGCTCCCGTTCCTAAAAATTGAATGTCCATTGTCTACTTTCTATCTATATAAATCATGGCCGTCCGGTTCTCTGAACGGAACGAAAGGTTGAAAGGATAGGCTTGAGCCTGCTCAAGCAGCTCCTCCTGGTTATAACCTGACAGTTTCAAGCGTCCATCTTCCAAGGTCATCAAATCTGTCAGGGCTGAGAGGGCTTCTGTTTTAGTGACCACTTCTGGGCCGGCCTCTTGCAGACAGATCTTGCCATCTTTTTCAAAGACCAAACAATGCGGAAAGATCTCTGCGATTTCGAATAAAATCGAAGGGGTGATTTCCGCCGCTGGATGTTCAGCAAAGACACAGGCTATCTCTTCATTTAGGTAGGCCAAACCGTAAGATTGACCTGATAAGTTGAGGCGGATAAAAGGTTTTTGTTCATCAAAACTTTGCTGAACTGTGAATAAGTCAAATGCTCGGCTCAAGTCCAAGAAATAATCCATGGCCTCCTTGGGACTCTTCTTTTGGTAGAGCTCTGCGAAATAAGCGTTGATCACACTTGGCGGAGGTGTAATCACACGGAGACGTAAGTCCTCAGGGATCGTGCTTAAAAGATTGGTCAGATAGACCCGATCGAGGCTAGTATAACCTCCATATTTTATCGCTAAATCAACATAATCCGTCATAAAATTCTTCCAACTTCCACTTATTTTTCTCTGCGATATAGCCTTGAATGACCTCGACATCCTCTTCAAATTCTCGCTGGTCAATGATCGCGACCGTCTCTAAGTCATGTGTCCGATAGGATTTTGAAAAGGGAACGCGAATAGTAAAGGGAACAAAGAGTTCTCTCAGTTTTTCTAGAAACAAAGCCTGCAGATCCTCACGGGCTGTTTCAGAGCGAGCTGAAATCAAGCTAAAAGGTGTCTGGGTTGGGGTAAAGTCCGCTACTTTATCCGCTTTGTTGTAGAGGGTTAAGCGAGGGATCTCTAGCATATCCAGGTCCTTCATGATAGAGAGAACGGTCTTTTCGTGCTCCTCATGATTGGGATCAGAAGCATCGATGACATGGACCAGGAGGTCTACATTCTTACTTTCTTCCAGGGTCGACTTAAAGCTCGATACCAACTCTGTTGGCAAGTCCTGAATAAAGCCAACCGTATCGGTCAGAGTCACTTGCAGATTGCCTGTTAGGTGGATGCTCTTGGTTGTGGCATCCAAAGTCGCAAAGAGTTCATCGGCTTCATACTGGCTCTTACTGGTCAGCTGATTCATAATGGTCGACTTTCCTGCATTGGTATAGCCGATCAAACCAATCTTGAAGACAGGTGATTCCAAGCGTTTTTCACGAAGGGTTTCCCGGTTCTTTTCAACTGCCTTGAGCTGGCGCTCGATATCGGTGATTTGGTTGCGAACGCTCCGGCGGTTCAACTCCAACTGACTTTCCCCTGGTCCACGAGAACCAATTCCCCCAGCCTGACGGCTGAGCATGATCCCTTGACCGACAAGGCGTGGCAAGAGGTATTTGAGCTGGGCCAAGTGTACCTGCAACTTGCCTTCATGACTCCTAGCCCGCATGGCAAAGATATCTAAAATCAACTGCATCCGGTCAATGACCTTGACCCCAAGGATTTCTTCTAAATTGACATTTTGACGGGGGGTTAGGCGGTTATTGACCACTACCGTCGTGATCTCATCTGCTTCGACCATTTGAGCGATTTCTTCTAGTTTTCCTGAGCCGACAAAGGTCTTGGTGTCGTATTTCTCCCGCTTTTGTGTGTAGGAGCCCCGGACATCTCCACCTGCAGTTTTAGCTAGACTTGCCAACTCCTCCATAGACATATCAAAATTGTCCATGCCTTGAAGTTCCACACCAACCAAAAGGATGCGTTCTTGTTTTTTTTCTGTTTCAATCATGCTGTAAAAACTCCTTTACATCTGCAAGAACCTGCTCCTTGAAATGGGGGGCAGAAATGGCGTAAAATTTCACTTCCATTCGATTTCGAAACCAGGTCAGCTGCCGTTTGGCAAAACGCCGCGTATTGCGCTTGAGGATCTCACTGGCTTCCGCAAGGCTCTGCTCTCCCTTAAAGTAAGGAAAGAGTTCCTTGAAACCAATCCCTTTAGCTGCCTGAACCTCCGGATGGTCATCATAGAGCCAACGGGCTTCATCCAGCAAGCCTTCCTCTAGCATGCGATCTACTCGACGATTGATGCGATCATAGATCAAGGACCGTTCATCATCTAGACAAATGATATAGGGTTCATAATCTGTCTCTTGGTTTGCTAATTCTTGGCCAAAATATGCAATTTCAAGAGCCCGCATGGCCCGACGGCGATTGAGCTGAGGAATCACAAGTCCTTGCTCCGCTACCCTTTGGTACAAGTCTTCGTCCGACAAAACGTCCAATTGAGCCCGATAGGTCAGAATCTCTTCATGAGGAACTTCACCACCTAGATGATAACCTTCAAGCAGACTTTGGATGTAAAGACCCGTCCCACCTGCAATGATAGGAAGTTTGCCTCGAGCTGTGATCTCTTCAATCGCAGTCTTAGCTTCTCTTACAAAATCAAAAGCCGAGTAAGACTCGGTCACCTCCCGTACATCGATCAAATGATGGGGAGCTGCTGCTTGCTCTTCTGGTGTCGCCTTGGCTGTTCCAATATCTAGCTTGCGATAGACTTGTTGACTATCGCCACTGATAATTTCACCATTGAGGGCTTGCGCTAAATCGATCGCAAGAGCTGTTTTTCCAACAGCAGTCGGTCCCACAATCACAATTATCTTGGTTTTCATCGTTTTTCCTTGCAAAATTCACGTTTTTTCGTTACCATATATTATAACATAAATATTTAAAGTTCAGAAAAGGAGAAATTCTCATGGCTAAAGGATTTGGTAAAGGTTTTGTTACTGGTGTTGCTGGTACAGTTGCTGCTGTCGCAGGTGCAGTTTACACATTCAAGAAGAAAGTAATCGAACCAGAAGAACAAAAAGCAGCTTTCATCGAAGAAAACCGCAAAAAAGCAGCACGTCGCCGTGTCTCACACTAATCAAAAGAAAAAACTCCGGGAAACCGGAGCTTTTTTTGTATCTGTTAGTTGCTTCTTTTCAGTCTAAAAATGACTGATCCAACTATAAATGAAACAAGACCTAAAATCATAGCAAACAAATGATTTACTGTACCAGTATTTGGTAATGACTTGTTTTGCTTACCTTGGACTTTCTGAACAGAAGAAGTTAAACCTGAATTCGTATTATTAGAATATCCAGATTTAGATTTCTCACCTACTACTGTACCATTGTTCTCTTTACGATCACTATTAGAAGTAGTTTGCTTATCTTTTGAAACATTAGAGTTTGGGTTTAAAGTTTTCTCACCGGATGTGCTATTCAAATCAGTCTCTTTACTTGTTCCTTTTTGACTAGTCTGAGAACTTGATGTTACTTTTTCTTCAGTAGGTTTAACTTCCGTTTTTCCTTTCTCTATACTTTCACTTTTCTTCTCAGTTTCGTTATTTGTACCTTGTTTGTTATTTACTTTTTGTTCTTCTTTATTATTTTCTGGTTTCACCACTGATGGAGTCTCTCCAACTTTAATAATATAGGTGTCTGATAAATTACCTACTGTATCTTCTGTGAATACTTTAAAGACATCTCCTTTTTTTAATACTTGGGTTGATAAAATCCAATTTCCTTTACTATCAGGCTCAACTAAACGTTCTGTCCCATTAGGAAGTATCACATGAATGATTAAAACTTTTGATTTTTCATTTAGTGCATTTTCATCCGTTATTTGATGATTAACTAATCCTCCAATTGTATTGTTTCCTTCTATGACATTATTTATCTCTCCAACTTCTGGCGGAACAATATAAGCAGTAAATTCGTTTTTAAATACTCCTCCTGGAGATTTAAAAGTAACAATACCTTTTTCACCATTCTTTAGTGCATGTTCCGCAGGGATATTAAATTTTATCCATCCAATATCGTCTGTCCTACCTTCTATTACAAATCCATCAGGAAGTTCAAGTAAGGAATACACATTTTTTGGAAAAGTACTTGGGACACCAATAAATTGTTGGCTTTTATCACTCTTTACATATAAAGTACCATTTAATTCCTTTACACTACTATTTGAATTCGATTCATCATCAGAAAAGCCTTCAACTTCTACTTTATTTGATTTAAATTTGTTATTTTTAGAAACCCAAACTTCTGCTTTTCCTTCACCTTTATAAAAATAGTGTTCTTCAGGAATATTAATTGTATAAAAATTATTTTCTCCTGTTTCACCAGATAATTTAGTACCATCTGGTAACAATACATATACTGTAGAATTTGGATAGGTATATACCGATAAAGTTTGATAATTAGGACTATACTGAATTGATTTATGCACCTCTGGAGATTCAACTTCAGAAACTACAATTTCTTTTTCAAAAATATTACCAGCTTTGTCACTTGAAATAATTTTAATTTTTTCACCTGGACCGACATCAGGTAATTCGAATTCCCATCTTCCTTCAGAATCAGTAGAAGTCTCCTTAGTATCTCCATTTGGTAAAATTATTTTAAATGTTGCATTTCCATCTCTATCATTGTAATTTGCTTCTCCATTGATAACTTTATCTCCTGCAATAAGATGAAAATCTGGAATACTTGGAGCTTCAGTATCTGCAACACCATCTGTATCATAACGTGAGTTTCCATCAGAATTAATTTTATAAATTGTAAACCTTTCATAATTCTTAAAAGCATTCTCACTTGGGATCTTCAATTCATAATTTCCTTCTCCATCGGATACAGTCTCTACCGTACCATCATAACCAATTCTTAATCTAGTATTTGGCGTTGTCTTACCTATAACTGACTGGCTACCATCTTTATGATTTTTAAATTGGACTGTGGTTTGGATAGATCCAGATTCTTCCGCACCAACCTTACTAACTAACGCTGGACCACATAGCATTAAGCTCACTAGTCCATACCCTAATACCTTTTTAACTTTTTTGTTCATAAGAACCTCCCAAATAATACTACAAGTAGTGTTTTTAATAACTATATTCTACACTATATAGTTATAATTGTAAACGCTTAACATATAAAGATGGCTCTTCAAAACTATATTTCTATTTTCTATACTATTATTTAACTATATTTTTCTTTCCGCAGTGACAAAAGTACCTGAAACAGCATCTGTTTCAGGTACTCGGAATTATTGAGAGTAAAACAGTTCGGGGAACTGTTTTATCCTGTGCTAAGAATTTCAAGAGCGAAGGGGCTCAAAAATAATTGAACACGGGCTGCGGATTGTGTCAAAAAGATAAGTTCTCCTAGAATCTAAAGATTCTTCGTCAAACTTCCTATTTTGACTTTATCCGCAGTCGCCCTTTGTATCTTGATTTAGTCATGGAACTTCTTCGAAGTTCGCTGACGTCCGTACTCACCTAAGGAAAGTTTCTATGATGACGTTTGTCTTCAATCTAAAAGCTCCGGTTTCCCGGAGCTTTTAGATTGAAATTTCACCGTTCTTTGATCATTTTCGTTGCGATCTCCAAGAGCTCCACTCCCATCTGAAAGTGCTCGTCTAACAAATCATAGACGGCATCTTCGGACAAGACACCACAAGGAAGATCTGCCGGAAAGTCAGCTTGATTGGACAAGTCCAAATCATCAAAATAGACCTGACTACTATAATAATCGCGCAGTTGGATATAGCTTTCTTGATGCTCTCTTAGCTGATCCACTACTTTTTTGGTTTTTTCCAAAGTCTTGGCATAGTCATTCAAATAACCTTCCATTCTTTGGATCCGTTCGATGTTTTTCTGTGCAATTGCCATGATTTACTCCACTTTCACCACTTCTAGATGGGGACCACCTAGAAGCACGAGGTATTTTTCTACTTGCTCTTTGCCATAAGAACGACGAAGAGCTTCTGCATAGAGATCGAGCTGATCCCGGTAGCGTTCGACCAATTGACTAGGGACCTTGTAGTGATCCGTCTTGTAATCAAAAAGTAGGATCCGGTCTTCTAGCACCAAATAACCATCCAAGATCCCCCGCACGACGAAGTCCTCACCACTGGCTGGATCTTTCTTCAGCATGGCAAAGGGAGCTTCGCGCCGGACTCGAGAGGCTTCTTTTTGAAGCAAGGTCCCCAAAGGTGTCTCATAGAAAGCAAGGATGGCCTCTAGCTTAATACGGGCTTTGACCGCTGGCTCTGCTTGGACTTGCTCCAAGGCTTGACGCAGTGTATCCAGCGTGATTTCTTCTTTAAGAGGCACGCGCTGCATGAGTTCATGGATAGCACTACCGACCTGGGCTCCTGTCACGGCTTTTTCTTGACCAAAAGTTGGCATCTCAAAGTCAGGCGTCACAGTCTTTGCATCCATGATCTGGACGCCATTGGCATCCATGACCGGCTCGTAGAATTTCTTGATCTGACTAGGGGTACGGACACTTGGCAAATGAATGGCCGGAGCATAGAGCTGATTGAGCCGATCAACATTTTCCAAGATATCCAAGGCCCGACGAATATCCTCTGACTGACGGACGTCCTTTAGCTGATCAAGCCGAGAATCTTTCTCCTTCTCTATGGGTTCCAGCTGGTCTGGTGTCAAGTCTTCGTCTGTCACAAAACGTGTGTCATAGGCCAGGGTATTCTTGGTAAACACATCTTGAATAGCAAAGAGCCAGTCCTGATAAGAGGTCCATTCTTTTCGTTTTTCCGGATCCAGCTTGCCATTGCGACTGGTCCCCCAATCGGTATCACGCAGTTTGTCCTCTCGGCCTTTTCCAACCAGATAGAGTTTGAGCTCAGCCCGTGTCATGGCGACATATAGAAGACGCATCTGCTCAGAAATTGTGGCCAATTTTGTTTCTTCCACATTGCGTTGGTAGCAAGGCGTTTCGATCTGCAGGCGAATGGTTTTTGGAGCAGCTGGATTCTCTGTCTCAACCGGCAGGTTCGCAACATATTTAAAGCCAATCCCTTTTTGGCGACTGAGAATGATTGGCCCCGATTGATCCTTACGGTTAAAAGCCTTGTCCATATTGAGAATAAAGACATACTTGAATTCCAGCCCCTTACTCTTATGGACGGTCATGAGCTGGACGGCATCTTTTGGAGCCGCAAGAGGGACGCTAGCCAAATCGTGTTCATTTTCGATCACCTTGTCGATCATGGCAATGAAGCGCGACAAGCCCTTAAAGCTGGCCTTCTCATAATCATTGGCCCGAAGCGTCAAGGCATAGAGATTGGCCTGGCGCTGGGCCCCATTTGGAAGGGCGCCGACATAGTCATAGTAATAGCGATCCTCATAGATTTTCCACAGCAAATCATAGAGCGAATGGGTCTTGGCAGCAGCTCTCCAAGTAGATAAAACCTTGAGGAAGTTCTCGATTTTAGCTGAGAGCTTGGCATCAATCAGATTTGCATGCTCTGCAGTCTTTTCAAGGGCTAACTGGACCTTGTGGTAGAAGGCCACTTGCTTTTGCTCTGGAAGCGTCTGCAAGGAAATCCGTGCCAGCTCATCTTCATCAAAGTCAAACATGGGGGATTTCATGAGAGCAACCAAGGGATAATCATGCAAGGGATTGTTAATGGTCCGCAAGGTATCCAACATGACCATCACTTCCATTGACTCAAGATAATGCGCCTGTCCGCTATCTGCCACAAGAGGAATATGGTACTGGTCAAAGGCTTCCAGAATCTCATCATTTCGCGTTCGAGTCGCCGTTAAGAGCGTGATCTCTTTAAAGGGCACTTTTTCCACCCGATGGAGGCGTAAAATTTCTTTGATGACCAGGAGAATTTCTCCCTTGGAAATCGTCTCGACTCCAAGGGATGCTTCCTCGTCTTCGGTCTTTTCTTCCTGATCTTGGGAGCCATCATAGAGCAAAAATTCTGCCCGATGTTGTGGCAAGGCTATCCGCTGCTTGTCGCTTCCTGCGACCAGATAGTGGGTTTGATTGTAGTCAATCTCGCCCACCTCTTCGTCCATCAAATGGCGAAAGACATCATTGGTCGCGTCTAGTACTTCCACATGACTTCGGAAATTTTCCTTGAGGAGGATCAACCGCCCTTTCGCCCCTTCTTCTTGGTAGGCTTTAAATTTATCATTAAAAATCTGTGGATCTACCTGACGGAAGCGGTAAATGGATTGCTTGATATCTCCCACCATGAAGCGATTGTGGCCATTTGACAGCAAGTCCAACATCCGTTCTTGGGTGTGGTTGGTATCCTGGTACTCATCGACCATGACCTCATGATAACGCTCTTGAAAGGCTTGTCTCACCTCTGGGAATTGCTCTAAAATTTGAATGGCAAAATGACTGATATCCCCAAATTCATAAGCTTTTTCTTGGATTTTTCGCTCCAGATAAGCGCGAGCAAAGTCTCTGATAAAGTCCCGTAGCAAGTAGAGCATGGGGCCTTCTTCTTGGTGGTAGGCTTGTTGAAATTCCAGCTGATAGAGCTGATTTTCCAAGTCTCTGAGGCGGTTGATATGTATGGTTTTATCCTGGTTATAAGCCGTGACTAACTCTTTCAACTCTTCTTTTCGGGCTCTGTTGGTCAAGGCTCCCCCATTTGAAGCCCGACTAATCGCCACGACCGCCTTTAGGACAGAGGTCAATTGCTCTTTATTGGTGCGACCTGTCAGGCTTCCAATCTGATCGAGCACCTCTTCTACAGCTTCCAAATATTTAGCCTTACCAAATGCTTGGCCTTCATTGGACAAATGAAAGGCAAAAAAGCTTTCTGCCTCATAAAGGGCCTGCTGGATGCTCTCCATTAGATCGCCTTCAACCTGTTCAAAATCGGTCTCCTCATAGCCTTTTAGAAAATGCTCTTCCAGCCATTTCTCCGGATCACTGGTCGACTGAAGAAAGTCATAGATCTGGTAGACCTGTTCTTTAAACAAGGTCAAATTTTTGCGCTGGCCGGTGAAATTCTTGACCATCTGCACAAAGGCTTCTTGGTTTTCTCCCTGGTAATAGCGATCAAAAACAGCTTGAAAAACTTCATTTTGTAAGAGGCGTTGCTCACTGGCGTTTTGTAAAATGCGAAACTGAGGCGCCAACCCAAGCAAATAGCCATAGCGCGTTAGGACCTTTTGGGTAAAGGAGTCCATGGTTCCAATATCGCTGGTGGCGACATCTGCGATTTGACGGGCCAAGTGTTGCTTGAGCTCTGAGTCATCACTTGCTTGCAAGGCTTTTCCAAGTTCACTTTCCAAACGCTCCTTGAGCTCTCCTGCTGCCTTGACCGTAAAGGTCGAGATAAAGAGCTCCTTAATCGAAATGCCTCGCTGGATCTGATCCAGTATCCGCTGCACCATGACAAAGGTCTTTCCTGATCCAGCAGAGGCTGACACCAGGATATTGGTCCCCGAACTATAGATGGCGTCGATCTGTTCTGGCGTCCGCTTTTGCTCTTTGGTAGAAGCTGCCTCTTGGGCCTGAAGGGCCTTGATTTCTTCTCTTGTCAAAAATGCTTGTTTGATCATTTGTTCAAGACCTCCTTCATCTTCTCGATCCAAGCGGCTTTCACCTTTTCACCGCGTATTCCTTTTTGGTCTAGTTTGGTCAAGAACCGTGCCTGACCTAGGTGACGATCGGCTTCAAATCCCGTGATGGATTTAAACTGCTCCACAAATGGTGCGATATTGCGCCCATTTTCACTATAGGGATTGATGGCAAATTGCCCCTTGAGGATCCCTTCTGCTGCTGTTTTATAGAGATAAGCGTTGTACAAGAGAAGCAAGTCCAGTTCTTCCTTACTCAGCATCATAGCCTTATTCTTATCATAGGCTTCGCCCAGATAAGGGGCCTGATCTGCCATAAAGAGCCCCTTGTACTGTTGACTTTTCATAGTTTGGTTGATGGCGTCCTCTACTGTCTTGGTCTTTTTCAGATCCACTAGGGGATCTCCCATTTCTAAATACATGGCTCCGAAAATCCCTTGTTCCTCTTGGTATTCCTTCAGATCCTGAATGGCAGAGAGATAGGTTGGCAATTGAGAATTCAGACCATTAAAGAACTTGTCATAGTGGAATTGCGTCAAGCTCGACTTGTAATCCACAACGCCAAGAGCTCCTTGTTCTCGTAATTGGTCAATTCGGTCCACCTTTCCTCGTAGCTGTAAGAGCCTGCCATCAGATAAAGGATAAGAGGTGTGAGCGCTCCCTCCAAAGAGGGTCTCCTCACCAATGGTCTCGATGCCATTTTGCTGGGCGAGGACACGCCCCGTTGTTTTAGCGGTATTAAGAAGCAAGTTTCGAATAAACTCGGTCTCTCCATTTTCTCCATACAATTGCTGGAACTCTGCTTCTTGGCTGGTTTCTCGAATCGCCTCGCTTAAGCGCTGATCAAAAGCTTGATCGGAGCTGTCTTTTAAGACTTTTTCAAAGATTCGGTGCAAGAAATTCCCATGACTGCGAGCGTCTGGCCGGATCGTCTCATCTTCTTGTAAGCCCAAGACATAGCGCAGATAAAAGGCATACTGGTGCTTGTAGTATTCATTCAAGGCAGAAGCAGATAAAGTCAAGGCTTTGCCCTTTGGATAGAGCGCTTGAAGCGTATCCGACTGGAGCTGGCGACTCTTCAATTCCGTTGAAATTTGAGGAATCTGGATGCCTTCAGCGGCCAATTTCTTTCGCAAGACCCGCACGGCCACACCCCAAAAGCTGGCTTCTTCAGGAGACAACTCACTCGTAATTTCTTCTTGATGGAGTTCGATCACGCGCGCTAAGAGGGCTCGGTAGGTCCCGATATCATCACTCGAAGCTTGGGCTTGTTTGGTCTTCCACTCGATGGCAATAGGCTCCTTGGCCAATTCTAGAAGATAAGGAGAGACACTATCTTCCGTTTCATTCACCAAGCTAGGGGCCGATAGGACCAACTGCTTGGTCGCTGCATTGAGTAGCGAAACCGCCACAAAGCGATTCTTCTTGAGATTTTCGCTGGTCACCACCTGGAGCTCTGCTCCTTCTTGGGTGGCCTCATTGAGCTGTTGTCGTTCTTCTTCACTGAGAAGCGAGGTATTCTGCGCGATCTTTGGAAAACGTTCCTGGGTCAGCCCGATCGCGTAGACATAAGGGGCTGTCAAGGGTTCAATCAAGTCATAGGACTGAACCGTCACTACATCGACCGTAGCAGGAACTGTCCGGTATTGTGACAATTGCATGCCGGATAAGACAAGAGCTAAAAAGTCATCCACTGACAGTTCTTGATCCTCAAAAACCAGATTCAATTCTTCTAAGACGTGGAGGAAGGCCTTCCAGACCTGGTCATAGCGCTCCTGCTCTTCCAGAGCTAGATCCTTGATCAAAGCTTGTAGATTCTGAGAAAGCTGAGCCTCTTGCAGAAACTCTGTAAAGGCCATTAAGAGATGGTTCACCTTTTGTTTGCGCTGTGAAAAGAAAGGAGCTAAAGGTTCTGCGACGCGTTCTCGGAGGGCATTGAGCTCTTCTAGATGAAACTTACCCTGACGATTGCTGGTAAAAGGCTTTTGAAATTTTGCAACACCCTTTACTTCCGCAAAGCGAAGATACTGTTCAAAAGCATCGACTTCTGCTTGCGCCAGATTACTATACAGACCCGTTTTCAACAGATTGATGACGTCTTCTGTCTGGTAATTGAACTGCTTGATCCGCCCTAGCGATTCAATGACCTGAATCAAGGGATGGTGGACCATGGCCTCACTTCGTCCTAAGTAAAAGGGGATCTGATACTGATCAAAAATGGTCTTGAGTTGCAGTTGATAAGCTTCTACATCGCCTAGCAAGACCCGAATATCGCGATAGCGCGCCCCATCATGAAGGCGCTGACGGATGGATTTAGCGACAAATTCCAACTCTTCTTTTTGTGTATTGGTTTGCCAGAGTTGAACAGCGGTTCGATCTTGGTTCTCCAGCTCATCTTCCACTTGTGAAAAATCGTAGCGCGCTTCTAACATGCGGGTCATGCGACTAAAGGAATCTTCGATGGCTTGCCCACAATACTGAGGCTGAACTTGAAAAGTCTTAGCCAGCTGGAGCAGAAAGTCAACACTAGCCTGATAGAGATTGCCCTCTCTGAAGCTTGCTCGATAGGCTTTTTCACTGGCATAGACCCCGATAACAATCTCCACTCCTTTTCGGTGAAGGAGACCAATCAAGGCCTCTTCTTCCGCAGAAAAACGCGTGAAGCCATCGACGACGATCGCCACATCCTTCAATTGCTCTTCCAAGTACCCCTCTTCAACCTGGTTGAGGAAAACGGCAATCTTGGACTGGGATTCATACTGGTGCTGGACCAGCATCTCAGAGACAGCTTCAAAAATCGCCAAGAGGTCCCCTCTTTTTTCAGCTTCCCCGAGCAACTCTAAATCTGTAAAATCCATCTGGGCTGTCTGTAATTCATGGTAGAGCTGAACCAGTTGCTGGATAAACTGAGGATCCTTGCGCAGGGCTCCGTAAACTTTAAGATCCTGCTCCTTCATGTGGGAAAGGGCTTTAAAAAATAACATGCCCAGTCCGATGTCATCTAAGGCTTGCTCCTCAAAAACTTGATTCAGGATGAAATAACGGGCCATTTGAGCAAAGCGCGTAACGGTTATGGCAAAAGAAGCCTGAGCTTCTAAATAGGACAGGACCTTGGCTTCTTTTTCAAAGGAAAGAGAGTTGGGTGCAATGTAAAATACACGCTTGCCATCTTCTACTAACCTTACGGCTTCTTGTGTCAGGACCTGGGTCAAGGGGGTCCGAACATCCGTATAGAGTAATTTCATCCGATCCGTTCTCCTTTGGGCACTTTCTTGAGAGCTTATTATCTTCTTATTATATCATTTTCACAGGAGGGACTAAAGCAAGAAGTCATGCTCCTCTTGCCCCAATTTTAGGACATTTGTGCTACAATAAAAGCTAAAGAAACAGAAAGGATGATCCCGATGACCAGCATTTATGATTTTTCTTTAGAAAACCAGCAAGGGGAAGAAATTTCTCTTTCCCACTACCAAGGTAAGGTCCTCATCGTGGTCAATACAGCAACAGGCTGTGGCCTAACCCCGCAATACCAAGGATTGCAAGATCTCTACCAGCGCTACCAAGATAAGGGGCTTGAAATCCTAGACATCCCTTGTAACCAATTCATGGGGCAAGCTCCAGGAACTGCAGAAGAAATCAATAGCTTCTGTAGCCTCAACTACCAGACCACCTTTCCACGATTCGCCAAAGCCAAGGTCAATGGTAAAGAAGCCCTTCCTCTTTATGACTGGCTCAAAAGCCAAGCAACTGGACCACTGGGCAAACGCATCGAATGGAACTTTGCAAAATTTGTCATCGACCGACAAGGCCAAGTCGCCCAACGCTTCTCCTCCAAAACAGAACCAGCTGCTATGGGAGACGTAATCCAAGAATTACTTGAGAAATAAGCAAAAGCCTGAGCGTGAACTCAAGCTTTCTGATGAATGAATATTTATTTTCGAGACTTTCCGCTGTGAGAAAAGTGCCTGAAACAATAACGTTTCAGGCACTCAGGAATTTTGAGAGTAAAACAGTTTGGGAAACTGTTTTAGCCTGAGCCCAGAAATTAAAGAGCGAAGGGGCTCAATAATTAGTCATTGAACTTCTTCGAAGTTCGCTGACGTCCGTACTCACCTAAGGAAAGTTTCTAAGAAGTCATTATCCAAAAGCCAAAAAAGCCTGAGCTAACGCTCAAGCTTTTTTTCTTTAATCAATTTCAAGTCCACCGGTGTACAAGCGGTAATAGGTGCCACGTTCTGCCATCAAGGAAGCATGGTTGCCTCGTTCGATGATGCGCCCGTGGTCCATCACCATGATGACATCGGAATTGACAATTGTCGATAGACGGTGAGCGATAACAAAGACAGTCCGACCTTCCATCAAGCGGTCCATCCCTTCTTGCACCATCTTCTCTGTCCGTGAGTCAATCGAAGACGTCGCTTCGTCCAGGATCAAGACAGGCGCATTGGCAAGGGCTGCACGGGCAATGGCGATCAATTGTCGTTGACCATTTGAAAGGCCAGCCCCATCATCTGTCAAGACTGTCTCATAGCCCTGATCCAAGTGCTTAACAAAGGAATCCACATTAGCAATCCGAGCTGCTTCAAGGATCTCTTCCCGTGTTGCATCAGCACGGCCATAAGCGATGTTTTCCGCAATCGTACCAGTGAATAAGTGAGTATCTTGAAGAACGATTCCGAGGGAACGACGCAGAGAATCTTTCTCAATCAATTTAATATCAATTCCATCATAAGTAATCATTCCTGACTGGATGTCATAGAAGCGGTTGATCAAGTTGGTGATAGTTGTCTTTCCTGCACCAGTCGCTCCGACAAAGGCCACTTTTTGCCCCTTATCCGCGTACAAGTTGATGCCATGAAGGATTTGTTTCTTCCCATCATAAGAGAAATCAACATCATCAAAGACCACATTTCCGACCATCTTGACAAGCTGATAATCCCCATTTGGACGAGGGTGTTTCCAAGCCCATTTGTTGGTTTTCTGATCAGTTTCAACCATTTCTCCATCGACCAGTTCATAATTGACCAGCGTCACTTTTCCTTGGTCGACTTCTTCTTCTTCGTCTAAAAGATCAAAGACACGATCTCCACCAGCCAAGGCCATGAGGACAAAGTTCAATTGTTGAGAGACCTGGGCAATCGGACCTGTGAAGGAACGGTTCAATTGCAGAAAGGCCATGAGACCACCAATGGTTAAACCACCGACGCCGTTTAGCGCAAAGAGCCCACCGATCAAGGCTGTCAGAACAAAGGAAACATTTCCCAAGTTCCCAAGAATCGGCATGAGGACATTGGCATAGCGGTTGGCCTGGTAGGAAGATTCAAAGAGTTGATCATTGATGCGATCAAAATCCTCAATGCTTTCTCTTTCATGTACAAAGGCCTTGACCACTTTTTGACCAGACATCATTTCTTCAATAAAGCCGTTCTCAATCCCCAAGTTCTTTTGTTGGGCCCCGAAGTAACGACCTGACTTGCCAGAGACATCCTTGATGATAAAGACCATGACGATGACCATGAAAAGAACAATTAAGAACAAGAGTGGACTAACCGTCAGCATGGTAAACGTTACCCCAAGGATGGTAATCGCTGAGGATAAGAGTTGAGGAATGGATTGTTCAATCGCTTGGCGAAGAGCATCAATATCATTGGTATAGATAGACATGATGTCCCCGTGTTGGTGGGTATCAAAGTAACGAACGGGCAGTTTTTGCATGCGGGCAAACAACTGATTTCGAAGACTTCTAAGTGAGTCTTGTGAAACGGTCGCCATAATCAAGGTAAAGCCATAGTTAGCAAGGACCCCGATCAAACAAATCAAACCGACCCGTGTTAAGAAGGACAAGAGCGGTCCGAAATCATGGCTGTTTGACGTTAGCATAGGCTCTACATAGACATCGACCAGGGACTGAATCGAAGCTGTTACATTGACCGTCGCAAGAGATGATAGAATGATTAAGATAAAGGAAACAATCAAGGATACCTTGTAGTTTTTCCAAAGGAAGTCGAGCAGGCGAAGGATAGAGCCTAGATTTGCTTTTTTCTTAGTTTTCATCTGCTTCTCCTTTCCCTTGTGTTTGCATTTCATATACTTCTTGGTAGATGGCATTGGTCGCAAGCAATTCCTCGTGACGACCGATCGCATCGATTTGACCATCATTCATCACGATGATGCGATCTGCATCTTGAATAGAGGAAATCCGTTGACCAATGATGATTTTGGTGGTCTCTTTCAAGCTGGTTGCCAATCCTTGACGGATCAAACTATCCGTCTTGGTATCGACCGCTGAAGTCGAATCATCCAAGATCAAGATCTTCGGATTCATAAGAAGGGCACGCGCGATACAAAGACGCTGGCGTTGACCACCAGAGACATTGGATCCCCCACGCTCAATCATGGTGTCATAACCCTCTTTGAAATCTTGAATAAATTCATCGGCTTGGGCAATCTTACAAGCTGCGATGATCTCTTCATCTGTCGCATCCTTATTTCCCCAGCGCATATTTTCTTTAATCGTACCAGAGAAAAGGACATTGGTCTGAAGAACCATGGCCACTTGCTTACGAAGGGAATCAAGATCGTATTCTTTGACATCGTGGCCTGCTACTGTCACCCGACCAGACTCGACATCATAGAGACGAGGAATCAACTGCACCAAGCTTGATTTTCCTGATCCTGTTCCTCCCAAGATACCAATCACTTCCCCTGAACGAATAGAAAGATTAATCCCTTGTAAGACATGGGTCTTGTCGCCATTTTCATCGGTATAAGCAAAGGTCACATCCTCAAAGTTGATGGAGCCATCAGCAACTTCTTTGATCCCATTTTCTGGAGAGTCAATCGTCGTTTTGGTCGTCAAGACTTCATTGATCCGCTCGACAGAGGCCATGGAAATCGACAACATGACAAAGATCATCATAAACATCATGAGCGACATGAGAATGGTCATGGTGTAGCTAAACATAGAAGTCAGATTCCCAGTGGAGAGTTGGCCACCAACGATCAGATGAGCCCCAATCCAAGAGATCAAAAGGAAAGAAGCATACATGGAAAGCATCATAGCTGGGCTACTCAAGACAACGACACGGATAGCCTTCATAAACATGTTATAAATCCGGCGTGAAGCTTTTTTGAATTTAACGGTTTCATCTGCTTCCTTAACGTAGGACTTCACCACTCGCATATTGGTGATGTTTTCTTGAATGCTGTTGTTGAGATTGTCATAAGCTTCAAATACTTCTGTGAAGAGCGGATACACAATCTTCATGATGATGCTTAAGACAGCTGCCAAAAAGATGGTCACATAGACAAAGATCATGGCCATTTCCGGATTGATCAAGAAACAAGCCACAATGGCAAAGATCAAATTGAGCGGTGCCCGTACACAGATCCGGATCACCATTTGATAGGCATTTTGCACATTGGTCACGTCCGTCATCATCCGAGTGACTAACCCACCTGATGAGAACTGATCAATATTCTCAAATGAGAAGGTTTGAACCTTTTTGAAAATGGCCCGACGAAGGTTTTTAGCAAAACCAGCCGATGCATAGGCGCCATAACGGGCAGACTGCATCCCACAAAAGAGGGAGCAAAAGGCACAGACCAGCATGAGCCCACCGTAAAACAAAATATTGTTCATGTTTCTTTGTTGAACACCCTGGTCCAAAAGACTCGCCATGACAAAGGGAATCGAAATCTCAAACATGACTTCAAAGACCATGAACAAGGAAGCCAAAATCGAGGGCTTCTTAAATTCTTTGATCTCGGAAATTAAGGATCGAATCATTATTACCTCCAATGTTATTCATACTT
The DNA here is from genome assembly GCF_015557775.1 of Streptococcus parasanguinis. GTDB lineage: Bacteria > Bacillota > Bacilli > Lactobacillales > Streptococcaceae > Streptococcus > Streptococcus parasanguinis_AA. The sequence goes on from NZ_JADNOY010000006.1 coordinate 73,536, forward strand.
TTTCCTGCGGTAGAAGCAAAGCTTCTTTCCATCGAAAATAGGTCAAAACACACAAAATTCCCTGAGGGAAAGACCCTAGGGATTACGCATTTTTTATAGTCTTCATTGTAACCTAAATTGCAAAAAAATGCAAGATTTTTAGACAGCATCCGTTTTTCTGTTTATCCAGTACAAAAGAGGCTGGGACAAAAGTCCTAGCCTCTCAATTGTTTTTGGATTGTCGAGCAAGACGCAGTGGCTGAGTGGGCTATACTACGCTGATTTTATCAGCTTTTACAGCCCTACTCAACTGTGCGGAGGTGGGACGACGTAATCGAATTCTAACGAATTACCAATTTCTGTCCCACTCTCTTTTCTATTTATTCTGCTAAGAGCACTTCTTTGATGGTTTGCTTTTGGAGTTTTCTGTTGGATAGATAAAAGAGGCTTTCATAAACCACCGCAAAACCAAGCAAGGTCCAAAAGCACACATTCCCATCAAAGTGATGCTCAATCTTTTCAGGAACCGTATCTTTGATCACACCGATCAAGATTTCCATGATACCGTATTGGTAAACCGTCCCAAGAACAAATCCTAGATAAGCCCAGAAACGATAGGGAGCGAGAATATGACTTTGGCATTCACGATCGGTGTAGCCAAAAGCCTTCATAAGAGCCAAGGTTTCACGACTTTCTGAGACGACAATCCCCAATGACAAAAAGAGAATCGAGAAAGAAAGGATCAAACCAATCATAATCATCATGGTTTGGATGATGTCATCTGTGTAATCCTTGAGGCCAAAGGACAATTGGACCATGGCCGCAAAACACATGGAGCCAAAGACTACAAAAAACAAGATCGATTTTCTCCCCCATACCAGTGACGAGGATAGCTCTTTTAGGAAGTCTTTCTCTTTCTTAGGAACCCTCTTTCTCCTTTTGACCTTGATTGGACTTGGGGACTTTTTCAATAAGCGAAGTGCTGGCGTTTGTAGTTGTCTTCTAGCATAACCAATCGCAAGAACCATAAAGAAGCTCGTTGGCAGGATCACCAAAGCAAGCAAGAGCTGCCAATGAAAATGAATGGTGATTTCTGGCAGGATCCCCTTCTCATTACGAAAGTTGTAAAAATGTCCCATCATGAGAAATGAAGCGAGATAGCCAAGAAGCGCTCCAGCTCCAAAACTGAGTCCAAATGCCCAAAACCGTTTCGCCAACTGGCCATTGCTATAGCCCAAAGCCTTTAAAATCCCTAATTGTTCCTTGTGATCATCGACAAATTGTTTGATATAAAAACACATGAGAAGGACCGACGTCAAGGACAAGACGACTCCACTGACCATGGCCACCATCCAGGAAAGCGAAACCTGGGCATCATAGTAGGTCTGAATGATGGGATTGGTTTTCGAAATCTCCAACTGCTCGATATCCAGGTAAAAATTCAAGAAGAGATTGGCCACAAAGACCGCACAAGCCCCAATGATACTGACGACAACTAATTTTCGAATATCTTTTACTGAAAACATGGCTTACCATCCAATCTCATAAGCAGTCTGAGGTTGATCATTGGTCACAACTTGGGTAATCTTGCCACTATTGACACGAATGATGGTTTTAGCCATATCCGCAATATTTTGGTTGTGCGTCACCATGATGAGGGTAAAGCCAAGCTTCTCCTTTAATTTCCAGATATAGTCGAGAATCTTGCGCCCTGTTTCTTCATCCAGGGCTCCCGTCGGCTCATCTAAGAAAAGAATCTCTGGCTTTTTGGCCAAGGCCCGAGCAATGGACACTCTCTGCTGTTCCCCACCCGACAATTCACTCGGATACTTGTCCAGCTTATCGCCAAGTCCCAAATCCTCGATGATCTGCAAAAAATCATGATTGTTTGCTAGGTCTGCCCCCATCTTTACATTTTGTCTAACCGTTAGATTCGGCAATAGATAATACTGCTGGAAAATAAAGGCAATCTTCTCCCGTCTAAAGGCCGTCAATTGAGCATCCGTGAGTTGAGACAAATCTTGTCCTTGAATGAGGATATGCCCCTCATCTACCTTTTCTAAGCCTGATAACACATTTAAGAGAGTTGATTTCCCCGATCCAGAAGGACCGAGGATAACCACATCATCCTGGTCTTGAATCTGCAAATCAATCCCCTTTAAAACCTTGGTTTGGCCGTAACTTTTGTGCACATTTTCTAGTTGAATCATTTCTTTCCTACCATTTCTTTGATGAGAGATTGACAAACCTCTGTCAGTAATCCAATCACTTCTTCCATGCCGAACTGATAAATACCAGAAGCAACCATAGAGGCTATCCCGTGTGAGTAGATAAATAGATGCTGGTACAAGCGACTAGCTTCCTCTACAGTCAAAGGATAGTCTGCAACAATCGAATCCAGAACCAATTGGTAACTATGATCCTTCATGGGAAGAAAATCTTGAAAGCGACGAATCGGATCTTTGCTAGGATTTTGGAAAAGCAATTGAAAAAGTTGGGGCTCTTTTGAGGCGAAAAGGATATAAGCAACCCCGACAGATCGGAAAGGCTTTTCATCTTCTAAGGCCTTGCGAATATACTCCACCACGACCATTTCCGCAGCACCAATAACCTCTGCTTGTAACTCAGCCATATTAGCAAATTGCCCAAAAATGACTCTCGGTGTGGCTCCCAGTTGTTCCGCTAATGCTCGAGCCGTTAAACTAGCCATTCCCTCTTCTCTCACCAATTGTAAAGCTGTCCCAATGATAGCCTCTTTACTGAATTTAACCTTTGGTGGCATAAGACTCCTTTCGCGCAACATTCGTTGCGCAACACTTGTTGCATAAAGGATATCATAAAAAAGAAAGACTTGTCAAGAAAAATCTGAAAATCACAAAACAAAAAACCAGACCACCGATAAGAGTGGAATCTGGTTTACTAACAAGATTCTAAGGCAAATCATTTCCCGTCGCCAAGTAGATTTGGTACCATTCCTTGCGCGTCAAAGTGACTGTTGCTGCTTTCCCTGCTTCAAGGACATGCTTGGGCTTGGTCGTTCCGATGACGGCCTGCACCTTACCTGGATAGCGAAGGACCCAAGCGAGGGCAATAGCTGTCGGTGTGACCTGGTATTTTTTCGCCAAGTCAGTAAGGACGTGATTGAGAGCCGCAAACTCTTCTTTACCGACAAAATTCCCCTTGAAATAGCCATGCTGGAGAACAGACCAGGCCTGAATCACCGTATCAGTTAAGCGACAATACTCAAAGACACTGCCATCTCGCACGGCTGCTTTAGGCCCTTCCATGTTGACATGAAAACCAGCTTCAAAGCTCGGCGTAAAGGCTGCACTCAACTGCAACTGGTTGACCTTGAGAGGTTGTTTGACAGCCGTCTTAAGCAATTCCATCATCATAGGATTTTGATTAGACACCCCAAAATGACGGACCTTGCCCGCTTGCTCCAACTGATCAAAAGCTGCCGCCACCTCTTCAGGCTCCATGAGAGCATCCGGTCGATGAAGGAGAAGACTATCTAAGCGCTCAATCTGCAAACGCTCGAGAATGCCATTGACGGAGTCCAAAATATAGTCCTTGGAAAAATCAAAATAGGTAAAGCCGTCTTTGCGAATCCCACACTTGGACTGGATCCACATCTGGTCCCGAAGATCCGGACGACGCTTGAGAACCTTACCCAGCAGGACCTCACACTGGCCATCGCCATAGATATCCGCCAGATCAAAAGTGTTGATCCCAATCGACAAAGCTGCCTCCACCAAGGCCTCCACCTCATCTTCACTCATCTGACTGATCCGCATCATCCCAAGGACAATCGTGGACAGACGCTCATTTTCAGCAAACTCAATATAGTTCATGTCCGCCTCCTTTTCTGTAGTTCTATTGTAGTGAAAAGGATTTCAAAAGTCAATTTGAAATCAAAAAGCCCTCAGCTGTAACTGAGAGCTTATTTGATTAGCGATAGCTGAGAGCACGTTTGATGGTCTTCCACGGTCCGAGGTCATCGGTCTGGAGGATTAAGCTCGCATAGATACGGGCAATAAGCACTGTTCCCACGATGGTAAAGAGGACCGCAATTCCCAAAGAAGCCCAAGATTCAAGACCAGTCGCATAGCCATTGATGGTACGGAAAGGCATAAAGAAGGTTGAGATGAAAGGAATGTACGAACCGATCTTCAATAAGAAGACATCACCGGCACTTCCCAAGGTGGTTACCCCAAGGAAGCTAAAGATAACTAACATCATTAGTGGCGAAATCGCTTTTCCTGAATCTTCAGGTCGTGCAACTGTTGAGCCTAAGAAGGCAGAGAGCACCACATACATAAAGATCCCAAGGATAATGAAGAAGACGGTATTAAGCGAGATCGCTTCTGCTAGGTGTTGGGTAATTGGAGAGTTTGGAGCAAGAATATCCTTGACAACTGGGATATCTGCTCTAAAGATCCAAACAGCTACTAGCCCAACTACATAGACAAAAATATGGGTAAAAATCACTCCGAAGAGTCCGAGCATGCGTGCGAAGAAATAGTCGGTTGCTTTAATACTAGAGAAGACCACTTCCATGATCTTAGTTCCCTTTTCACTAGCCACTTCTTGGGCTGTGATACTCGAGTAGAAGATCAAAATCATATAAAGCAACATTCCTAGACCACCTGCAACCATGGTTTGCACCATTTTCAAGCCTTCTTTTTTCTCATCAATTTTTTCTTTGAGAGAAACCTGTTGAGACAAGGCTGTCAGCTGCTCTTTGCTTAGATTGGCACGCGCTAGATTGATCCCTTGTTGGACCTGGCTTAATTTCGCAGTGACAAGCGATTTTAAATCTGTTTTCATGGCTTGGTCACCCACATAAGTCGCTTCTAGCTGGCCATCTTTTTCATCAACCATTAGGTAAGCAGCTGCTTTCTCATCCTTGATGGCTTTTTTAGCTGCAGCTTCATCTTTATAGTCTAAGGTCAAGTCATCGGTTCCTTTGAGGCTTTCTTTGACAGCTGGCACTTCGGTCACCAAGGCCACCTGATTCTTCGCATCTGTAGAAGAATCCGTTAGATAACCGATTCCAACGCCCAACCCTAAAAAGAGGAAGGGACCGAAGACCATGAAGAGAAAACTCCATGATTTCACTTGTCTGATATAGGTTTCTTTCATTACGACAAACATCTGTTTCATACTTCTACTCCTGATTCAAGTTTAAAGATCTCATCAATAGTTGGGGCTTGGTGGTCAAAGGTCGCAAGGTAGTGGCCCTTGGTTAAGCGATCAAATAATTCTGGACCCGCTGACGCATCATCCAAGATCAGCTTCCAAGTCCCTTGCTTGGTCATGCTGACCTTGGTCACGTGTGGCAGAGCTTCTAACTCTTCTTTGCTAAAGTCGTTAGAGACAAAGAGGCGAGTCTTGCCATAGCTATTCCGGACCTCTTGGACAGGCCCTGAAAGGACCACCGAACCATCACGGATCATTAGGATATCATCACACAACTCTTCGACGTTGGTCATGACGTGGTCAGAAAAGATAATGGTGGCCCCACGCTCTTTTTCTTCAAAGATGACCTGCTTGAGCACTTCTGTGTTGACCGGATCCAAGCCACTAAAGGGTTCATCTAAAATGATCAATTTAGGCTCATGGATCAAGGTGATGATCAGTTGCACCTTCTGTTGGTTCCCTTTTGAGAGACTCTTGATTTTATCGGTTAATTTCCCTTTTACTTGAAGTTTTTCCATCCAGGTCGGTAATTTTTCCTTGACCTCGGCAGTGCTCATTCCTTTTAAGGCAGCCAAATAGCGGACCTGCTCAAAAATCGTGAGTTTTGGCATGAGACTACGCTCTTCCGGCAAATAACCAATTTCTTTGTAAGTTTCTTGCGTAATCGCTTTGCCATCTAGGCGGATCTCACCGCTGTAGTCCAAAAAGCGCAGGATGCTGTGGAAAATGGTGGTTTTTCCGGCTCCATTTTTCCCAACCAAACCAAGAATATGACCTTGTTGAGCTGTTAGATCCACTCCAAAGAGGACCTGCTTATTGCCAAAGCTTTTTTCTAAATTTCTAATTTCTAACATGAATGACTCCTTTACTCTTTATAATAACGTTTGGTAATCTTGTACTGAGAGACCAAGATATAAACATAAATCAGTGATACAACTACTAATGCTAACAAGATATCTGCCTGGAATGTAATGCCAACTAAGAATATCGCCATTAAAGAAATCGGTAAGACATAATTGCTTAACTTAAAGACAATATCGAAGTTTTCCTCATAGCAAATTTGTTTTTCTGCTTCATCCATCATGCTCATCATTAATTCACGGACTTCTGCCCCACTAGCATTGCGTGGGATCGCTTTTCCATAAATCTGTTTAAACATCTTTCGAAACTGATGTTCCAGTCCAAAAGTGAGAAGGAGCAAGCCAAGGAAAACAAGCGGGATGGTGTATTTTCCAAGGGTACCTGTTAGTTTTTCTTCATAGACTAGTTTTTGGCAAGAGAAGTAAATCACTAATAGATAGGGAACAATCATGACGCCTTTAAATATCGCGGCCAAGTCATAAAGCCTTCTCGTTTGGCCTTCATAATGTTAGGCCTCATCCTCATCTTCTGTCTCCTCCATCATCTGATAAGACTGGCGAGACGACAATAGATAAGTAGACGCAATTCCGAAGCTCACCAGATATAAAATGATTGACCCTATATAGAGCATATCTCGATCAAATAGCTTTTGGATTTCAATAGGATGATCTGAACCAAAATAACCTGTCAAAAAGCCAATGATTAATCCTAAAAGGAGCATACCTATGTTTCTCCAAAAACGGTAACGCGCTGACCTTTCTTTATATTTCTTTTTCATACTCATTCCTCTTCCTCTACTAGACTAAAAACATTTTCCACCGGTTCCTTGAAAATCTGGGCGATGGTGATCGCAATGATAACCGAAGGGGTGTATTCCCCTCGCTCCAAGAGACTGATGGACTGACGCGAGACCCCTGCTAGCTTTGCTAGCTCGGATTGGTTGAGCCCATCACGCGCCCTCAGCTCTTTCAGTCGATTTTTTAAGATCATGGCTTTCGCCCCCTTATAGTTGAATACCTTGAATATCTTCGATGCGAACTAATTTGGTTTCCTTCTCTTTTTTCTTATTCTCACGGCTCAATTTCACCCAATCTTCATCGATATCCATAATCTCATATTCGGTTCCAAAACCATTCACTGTAACAGTAGCCGTTTGGCCTTTCAATTCTTCTAAAAGTCTAGACATGTCTTGATTTCCTTTCACTTGTTTTTCTAATCTTTTGATGCGTTTGTTCAACCTTTTTATCTTCTTTTCTGAGCTTGTATAAAATATAACTAGAAAAGGGATAAAGAGAATCCAAATGGCGTCCATAAGAAACCCTCCCCTTCTTTCAACTAAAATCATTGTAACACTTCTTTTTCTTTTTGACAAGTATATTTGTCAAAAAAATAAAAATATTTGTCAAAAATAGCAGGATGGTTGACATAGATATTTTGAGGTAAGAAATAAAATGCCCGCATTTGCGCACCTTTTAGCGATCCTTTTTCCATTGACAAGCTCTGTAAAAAATTTTTATAATATAGAAAATACGACTAAGGAGAACCTACATGACGATTCGTTTAGCGCAACCAAAAGATATTCCTGCTTTGATTGGTCTCTTAGAACAGATTCTTTCCGTTCACCACCAAGCTCGTCCCGATATTTTCAAGGAAAGTGGCGGAAAATATAGTGAAGAAGAATTGGAAAAGTTAATGACGCAAGAGCAGACACCGATTTTCGTCTATGAAAATGAAGATGGCCAAATCCTAGGGCATCTCTTTGTCACTATTAAAGAAGTATCTGACAATCCTGTTCTTCATCCGATAAAAACCATCTTCATCGAGGACTTGTGTGTCGATCAAGCAACGCGTGGACAAAAAATTGGCGATCAACTTTATCAGTTTGCCCTTCGTTATGCCAAGGAAATCGGATGCTACAACATGACACTTAATGTCTGGAATGACAATGAAAGAGCCCTTCGCTTCTATCAAAGACAGGGAATGAAGCCTCAAGAAACAGTCATGGAAACCATCTTATAAAACTGATCAAAAAACCGTTGATGCATCTCATCAACGGTTTTTCCTATACACATTTGTTACCGCACTTCTGCGTGTACTTTTTCTTCTAGTGAAGCTTGGATTTTTTCCATGTAGCGTGCGACTTCTTCGTCTGATTAAAACCTCTTTTGTGTAGATCAAGTAGCTCGAGGCAAAAGATTGGCAATCAATTGTATTCATTCCCTGTCAACTATGCCAAGAAAATCGGTTGCTACAACCTAATACTCCATTTCTGGAATGACTATAAAGGAGAGCCCTACACTACTATCAAAGGCAGGGCATGAAACCTCAAAAAACTTGATGGAAGTTATCATTGACTAACCTTTCAAACATAAACAAACAATTTCTTTGTTAATCTTACTATTTTATGATTAGATTAAACAATCTAACTCAAAAAAAAATCATCAATTTCACTTATATTATGTAAAAGATTACTATCATCAACATCCAATTCTCTCGCTAATTGAACTGAATATTCAAGTCTTAAGGAAATATTTATTTGAACATCGAAAGCATAGTTCTGTAACTCACCTAGTTTTTTATACTTTTCAACTATCTCATTAAAAATTTCTTGATATTTTAAATCTAGTTTATTTAGATAATGTTGCATTTTTGAGTTATACTCTTCAATCATCTTACGTTCACGATTACTCAAAAATTGTTTACCTATATCTAATATAATACTTGTTGCAATAGATCCAATTACAGGTCCTACCACAGGAATCGGAATAATCGCTTGCCCTAAACATGCTCCTAAAGCAGCTCCTGTTGCATCAATCGCATTAAATAATGCTAAATTAATAAAGTCATCATCATTCAATTTTCCTATCCTATAATCAAGTATAAGTCGAATAATTCCAAATGTTCCAGCCGAAATAGCGCCTGCACTAGAAGCCGACATTCCACAAACATTTGTTAACCCATAGATAGAATAAGATGAGATACCACCTTTCATAATACCATCTCCTGCACTCATTCCGCAGTCTATCCAATCTTCATCAGTGAATGTCAAAATATCTTTGCCTTCTTGATACTTCTGTATCAATTTAGAACTTAGACTAAATCCTCCCTGTACTATTGAAGAAATTGTAGCGGCACGATTTGCCTCTTTTAAACTAGGCAACGATTTTATATAGGCGGTTTTTTTCTCTAAATTAGTATTGTTATTAATTAATTCTCTTCTTTCAGCAGATTTATTTGAAATATCTTTTCTAATAGCAGATAGTGTTTTTCGAATACTTTTAGTCTGCACTTCCTTATAATTCAATTTTGATGCATTTAACCATTTAGTATGAGATGTCACATGTCTAGCTTTATTTTCTTCACTTATTAAGAGTTTAATTCTATCAATAGTGTTTTTTGTCAGTCGGTTACCATTGAAAGTAATATATTCATCACCATTCATAATTTTATTTATCAATTTAACATGATCTTTCGGAATCATCATTTTCATATTTCGATAATTTGCAGCCTGTTTCAATTCTTTACAAACATTATCGTAAAATTTCATCTGTACTTGATTTTTTCCGAAATTTAAATCTGCTGGACCATTATCATTTAAAACTTTTGCTAATTTCCTCATTCCTTCAAAAGCTCTATAAGCATTTGTGACCCCTTCTTCCGCAAACTCAGCAATGAATCCATGTAATCCTCGACTACCTCCCCTATTATTAAGGATTAACTTATTTATCTCTTCTTCAGCTTTGTCTAGACTAATTTTAGCTTTTAAATTATGTTTTGCTAATTCTAATAACTCATCTTTATTGGCTTGTATTATTTTTTCTAAAGAGGTCGATAATTCTTCCAATCTTAAATGATTTAAAAAATCAATATAATATGCAATCCCTTCATTCAGGATATATTCATTATTTATTTTCATCTATAACGATTTCCTTATTAACTAACTGCGCAAGCGAAAGTGTTGAATTTACTAGAATTCCTGCCAAATACTTTTCATTATCAGTAAATAAACTATAATCATTTCCAGTAAAATTTTTATTTAATTCACTTAACTCTAAAATCTGTTTTTTCGTGAATTCTATCATTTTCTTTATTTCTTCATTAGATTTTTGAGTGCTTTTAATTAAAAATTCAACCTTCTTCCTCTGTTCAGTTGCCTCTTTAATCGCTTCATCATTTTTAAAATTTGCATACACACCTGCTCCAATTGACGCAGTTAACATTAGTCCAGCAATTGTCCATCCAACTGGTCCTGCTAGAGCAAGCAAACCATTACCTGCTGACATTCCACCTCCACCAGCTGCTAATGCTCCTCCTCCTAGCCATGCTAAAGCTGCATTGCTTGCTGCCGCTCCTGATAAACTAGAAATTGCTGTACCAGTTGAAGCTACTCCAAAAGTAGTTGCAATACCCATAGCTGCAGTAGGTCCTAATGTTGCAACAGCCACTCCCAATGCACTTAGAGATGCAGTTGCAGCACTACTACCGCCTGCAGCTTTAGCATCAAACTCCGCTTTCTTTATCTGGTCCTTCTTATCTTGAAAGTTATGGATTTCATGTTTTATCATTTGCAAATTTGTTTTAAATTCTTTCGGAGAGTTAGCTAATTCACTAATTCTCTTCTCAAGAATTCCTACGACTTCCACAGCTTCTTCTCTAACATTATACAATTCATTCGATGAATGTATTAGCTCTTTTGATTTTAATTCATATTTTGAAACAGATTGATTAAACTCATCTACTGCTTTCCTTCGTAATTTATCATTAAATAAATCAACAGAGTTAACTTGCTCTTTTATATTATTGGCAGATTTTCCGACTTGATTCACTACATTTCCTGCAATCTTTCCTGTTTCAGTAACGACATCACCTGTGACTTTCACCACGTTATCAGTCACCTCGCCTACAAATTTTCCTGTATTTTGTACTACATCACTAGATGTTTTTATAACATTATTAGAAACTTCTCCAACAAATTTTCCTGTATTTCTAGCAACATCACCCGTTACTCCTGCAATATTATTCGTAACATCTCCTGCAATTTTCCCTGCATCATTTAATACTTTTCCTGTTTCTTTGACAATGCCATTAGCTAAATCAGATGTCATTTTCCCAATTTGATTAAATAAATCCATAATAAACTCCATTCATAGTAGTGACCAATTATGAAACACTAATTATTAATAACCTAATTATCTAATAAAATAATTATTTAGTCAATATATTAAAGAATAATAAACTCAGAATAGACAATCATTATAATTATTTGATTTCAAAAAAACAGCTGAGAAATTCTCAACTGTTTCATGTTTTTACGATTTACCGCACTTCTGCATTGACTTTTTCTTCAAGTGAAGCTTGGATTTTTTCCATGTAGCGTGCGACTTCTTCATCCGTCAAGCTATCTTCTGGATTTTGGAAGGTCAAACTGTAGGCCATAGACTTCATGCCAAGTCCTAGTTTTTCACCGGAGAAGACGTCAAAGAGTTTGATAGCTGTTAAGCGTTTCACGCCAGCAGCTTGAATGGCATCGACTACCTCTTGGTGAGTCACTTCTGCTTTGAGGAGAAGGGCGATATCACGGCTCACAGCTGGGAATTTGGTGATTTCCACAAAGGCTGCGGCTGGTTGAAGAGCTGCTTCAATAGCAGATAAGTTCAATTCTGCCACATAGGTTTCTGGGATATCATAAGACTTAGCTGTTACAGGATGCACTTGCCCCAAGACCCCAATCACCTGGTCACCAAGTGAGAGCAAGGCTGTACGTCCTGGGTGGAGACTCTTGATTTCTTGTGTTGCTGTATAAGTCACTTCAAGACCCAAGCGAGCAAAGAGGGCTTCCAAGATTCCCTTAGCATAGAAGAAGTCAACTGGAACAGCTGGAGTTTGGAAGTCTTTTTCAGCAACTAAACCTGTCAAAGCAAAAGCAAAGCTGTTGATTTCATTTGGCAAGTCTTCTTTTGGATTGCCTGTCTGTTCAAAGACTTTTCCGATCTCATAGAGGGCCAAATCTTTGTTCTTACGCGCTACGTTGTAGGCAACTGTATCTAAAATACCTGAAACCATATTTTGACGGAGGACTGAACGATCCACAGTCATTGGCCACATGAGCTCTGTTAAATTGCTTGGCGCAGTCGCAAATTCAACGGCTTTTTCAGGAGTTGTTAAAGCATAAGTGATGATTTCTGTCAAACCAGCCCCTTCAGCAATAGTCCGAACCTGACGACGTAATTTTTGTGTCGCTGTCAATTCACCGGCTGTCCCGTCATCTTTTGGAAGGGTTGCTGGTAATTTGTCATAACCATAAATCCGAGCAATTTCTTCAAAGAGGTCCGCTTCGATAGTGATGTCCCAACGGCGACGAGGAACGCTCACTGTGAAGCTTTCTGCATTTCCAGAAAGGCCAAAACCAAGACGACGGAAGACATCTTCGACATCCGCGTAGGAAAGCTCTGTTCCAAGGACACGGTTCACGTCTGCAAGAGTAGAAGAAACTTCTACATCAGAAGTGTCCAACTGTCCTGCTGAAACAATGCCCTTACGCACGGTTGCACCAGTCAATTCAGCAATCATGCTTGCTGCCGCATCAAGGGCTTCATTAACAGTTGCCACGTTGATGCCTTTTTCAAAACGAGAAGATGATTCAGAACGAAGGTTGAGGCGACCGCTGGTCTTACGGATCGATTTGCCATTGAAGACAGCTGCTTCAAGGACGACACGAGTAGACTTTTCAGAGATTTCTGTAGCCTCTCCCCCCATGACACCTGCAAGGGCTACTGCTTTGTCAGCAACCGTAATCACGAGGTCACTTGTTTCCAACTCACGCTCTTCCCCATCCAAGGTCACTAATTTCTCACCAGCACGCGCTTCACGTACACGGATATCAGTTCCTTCAAAGGTATCCAAGTCAAAGGCATGCATAGGCTGACCAAAGTAAAGCAGGATATAGTTGGTCACGTCAACCACATTATTGATGGGACGGATACCTTCATTCATGAGGAGGTTTTGCAACCATTGTGGACTTGGTGCAATGGTCACATTGTCCAAGATACGAGCTGCATAATAAGGAGCCTTGTCTGTATCAATGCTGACTGAAAGAGCATCTGCTGCAGCTTGGTCTGTTTCGGTCAAGGTAAAGTCTTTGAAGTTGACTGCCTTGTCATAGATGGCTGCTACTTCATGTGCTACCCCACGCATCGAAAGAGCATCTGCACGGTTTGGAGTGATAGAAAGCTCGATGATTTCATCATCCAAGTCTAGATAGGAGAAGACTTCCTCACCTGGAACAGCAGTTTCAGGCAAGATTTGGATGCCATCTGCAAATTCTTTCGGTACAACGGAGTCAGAAATCCCTAATTCACCAAGTGAACAGATCATTCCGAGCGACTCCAACCCACGGATTTTCCCTTTTTTAATCTTGTAATTATCTGCGATGCGAGCACCTGGAAGAGCCACCATCACCTTGATGCCTGCTCGCACATTTGGTGCTCCACAGACGATTTGACGCGCTTCTTCTTCACCCACATTAACTTGGCAGACATGCAAGTGTGTTTCGGGTACATCTTCACAAGACAAGACTTCACCGACGACAATTTTTGAGAGACCAGCAGCAGGTGATTCCACACCTTCTACCTCGATCCCTGTGGTTGACATTTTTTCAGCCAACTCTTCTGATGGCACATCCACGTCCACCAATTGTTTTAACCATTTATATGATACTAACATAATTCCGATCATAAGATCCCACTAGGTGAGATCTTCTCAATTCCTTTCTCTCAATTTGAACCCACAATTAAGCTTACGGATTATCCTTCAAATGCTTGCGCAACAACCAGTCTGTATCCACGGTATCTCCGGTGATATACTGGTGTTCACTAAATCGTTCAAATCCAAAGCGGTAGTAAAAATCTTGCGCCTTAAAGTTGCGTTCCCATACACCTAGCCAAGCCCACTCAAAGCCACGACTCTTGGCTTGATCCAGCGCAAAGGTAAACATTTCCTTGCCGAAACCAGCCCCTTGACATTCCTTCTTGACATAGATCCGTTGGATCTCAAAGGACTTATCCATCTCTACTGGCTCGGTCTGCGCCTGACCCCAGTTGATCTTGAGAAAACCACAGATTTCTTGATCTTCATTGAGGACAAAATAGGTTTCAGATTCTGGATCTAGCAGATCCTTCTCGATTTGCTCCAAAGAGAGCACAGTAGAGAAGTAATCTTCCAAATCTTCCTCAACAATATAGGGACCAAAGGTATCCCCATAGGTTTCCACTTCTAGGTCACGTAAGGTCTCTAATTGATCGATTTTTACTCTAACTAACATGATTATTTAAACTGTTCTGAGAAGCGAACATCTCCTTGATAGAAGCCACGGATATCATTGATTCCGTAACGAAGCATGGCCACACGCTCTTGACCAAGTCCAAAGGCAAATCCTGAATAGATTGTTGGATCAATCCCACTCATCTCAAGGACCCGTGGGTGAACCATACCGGCTCCCATGATTTCAATCCAACCAGTTTTCTTACATACGTTACATCCCGCTCCACCACATTTGAAGCAAGAGACATCGACCTCAACAGATGGCTCAGTGAATGGGAAGTAAGAAGGACGCAAACGGATTTGACGTTCTGCACCAAACATCTTTTGCACGATCAATTGAAGCGTTCCTTGAAGGTCGGCCATAGAAATGCTTTTCCCAACGACCAAGCCTTCGATTTGATGGAATTGGTGGCTGTGGGTCGCATCATCCGTATCCCGACGGAAAACCCGCCCTGGAGAGATCATCTTCAATGGTCCCTTGCTAAAGTCATGCGCATCCATAGCCCGCGCCTGTACAGGTGAAGTATGGGTCCGAAGCAAGATTTCTTCTGTGATATAGAAGGTATCCTGCATATCCCGCGCTGGGTGATCTTTAGGCAGATTCATCCGTTCAAAGTTATAATAGTCTTGCTCCACTTCAAAGCCGTCAACGACTTGATACCCCATCCCGATAAAGATATCTTCGATTTCTTCACTGGTTTGGGTCAAAATATGACGGTAACCACTAGCAACTGGACGACCTGGAAGGGTCACATCGATGCTTTCGCTAGCTAGTTTAGCTTGGACTTTCTTTTCTTCCAAGAGTTTGGCTGATTCTTCAAAGGCAGCCGTCAAGACATCACGGGCTTCATTGACGTGTTTTCCAATAACCGGACGCATCTCAGCAGAGACATCCTTCATCCCTTTAAGAATTTCCGTCAGAGATCCTTTCTTCCCAAGAACAGAGACCCGTAGTTCTTGCATCTCTTTTTTATTTTCAGCAGAGATCTGCTTCAAGGCTGCCAGCGTTTCTTCTCGAAGCGCTTTTAGTTGTTCTTCAATCGTTGACATATTTCCTCCATCATGGTCCACCTACAGACATAGAAAAAAACCGCGTGCCAACACCCTCATTCGGAGCGTTGACACGCGGTACCATCCGTTTTTTATCTGTAAACCAGACCTTAATTTCTAAATCCTTGCGCAAGTGAATTCACCCAGCTTTCATGCAAAGAGCTTTCAGTCACGGCTCTTCTCCCTGTCGCACTTCCCTTGAGGTACTAGTCTTGCAGATTTCTATTCAATTACTATCTAGTTTATCAGATTTTTAGTTAAAAAACAAGTTAGATGAGACTAATTTCAATAGAAGAAGGAACAGGACGTAATGCATTATCTATTTGCCTGGTCGGTTTCATCTGCATTCCTTTTCAATAGAAGAGTTGCTGCTTGGTTAAAACCATCACACCAGTTATACCATTTTGCTTCATACTCATCTTGAGGTAAGATACGATTTTTTAAATCCAAGACAGAGTCTATCTTTCTTTCCTCGCAAGCTTGCGCATAGAGAGCATACAAGTCATCGCCACCATCTCTATCAAACTCAGCAGAAATCGTATCCCGACCTGCCAATAAAGCCTGATAAGCCCTGTGATGCCCGTCTGTAATCAAGAAGCGATTTCCAAATGTAAGAATACTAATTGGATCCATATTGATGATTTCTGCCGACTGATCAAGCATCTGGATAGCTTGTAACTTCTTTTCTGATAAGTATAGTTGGGTCGGATGAAGGTCTGTTATCTTAACTTCCATATCTTTCTCCTCTACCATGAGTAACATAGTTGGTTGTGAGCACTGTAGATATTGTTAAAGGTCACGATTTTAAGACCTGCCAAAGCCAAATTCCCCTGCCATTCTTGTGATTCGTTTTCTTTTTATTTAATGACTTGTCCAGCATCTTTCAAGACAGATTCTGGAATAGTAATGCCCAATTCATCTGCGACTTTTTTATTGATGACAGATTTTCCTTGGCTAAAGATTTCAACAGGTGTGTCTGCAGGTTTTTGACCTTTCAAGATCTTCGCAGCCATTTTACCAGTTGCTACCCCAAGATCATGTTGGTCGACAACGACTGAACCAAGGCCACCAGCTTCTACCATGGCTGTCGCACTTGGGAAGATTGGTTTTTTAGCATCTTTATTGGCTTCAACAACAGTTGAGAATGCTGATGCGATGGTATTGTCGATTGGAACCCAGATAGCATCCACTTTACCTGACATAACCGATACTGTTGAAGCAATTTCGTTTGTAGAAGGAACTGAATACGGAACCACCTTGTAGCCTGCTTTTTCAGCCAATTTTGTAAATTCTTCTACTTGAGATTTAGAATTGTCTTCACTGGTTGAGTAAAGAACCCCGATTGTTTTTACGTTTGGAGTCAACTCTTTGATCAATTTCAACTGTTGCTCAGTAGGATTGTGGTCAGATACCCCAGTGATATTGCCACCTGGTTTTTTCAAATCTTTGACCAAGTTTGCACCGACTGGATCGGTTACAGCACCCATGACAATTGGTTTGTCTTTGGTTGCACTAGCCAAACCTTGAGCAGATGGGGTTGCAATCCCAATCAAGACTTGATTATCTTTTTCTGCCAATTGCTTACTCATAGTTGCAACCTTGTTTTGGTCCCCTTCTGCATTGAGGAAATCAATGTCCACTTTGTCCTTGTCATAGCCTTCTTCAGCTAGACCATCTTGAATCCCCTTGTAGATCAAATCAAGCGAAGGGTGGCTGACCAACTGCAAGACCCCAACTTTTGCCTTTTCATTGCTAGTTGCTGCCTTGTTGTCCTTACCAGCTGTAGCTGAATAGATCGCTGTCCCAATGACTGCTGCTGCAATCAAACCAATAATTCCCATTAACCGTTTATTTTTCATTTTACTACCTCTTCTATTTTTTCATTTTCTTCTATTTTTCATCCTCTAAAGAATGCGACGCCATCGTTTCTTCATATCTTTTCTCCCTTCTCATCTAAAACAAAAAACACGCCCACACATAGCAAAAGCTATGTGAGGACGTGTCATCGCGGTGCCACCTCACTTATGGGAAAAGGATAGTCTCCCCCCATATCTCTGTCTTGTCTAGCAACAAGTTGCACGATAAGGTGTGCCAACCGAATTTTTATTGTTTCAAATTCATCTCATCATTAGTCCAATTTCATAAACTGCCGCTACCCACTCTCAGCAACCGTGGGCTCTCTTGAAACTTTCATTTACTACTTTTCTAATTTCTTACATTTTAAAGTTTTCTTTCAAAAAAGTCAATACTTTTTCAGTATTTTTTTGGAAACGTTCGCATTTTCTATATTACATCCCCTTGCTTCTTTCTGGGATTTCCGCTCTATTTTTGATATAATTTACTAGAATAACAGCTAGAATGATGAGGAATCCCATGTCTTTTGATGGATTTTTTTTACACCATATGGTGCAAGAATTGAAGGCCGAACTCTTAAGTGGTCGCATTCAAAAAATTAATCAACCTTTCGAGCAAGAATTGGTACTCCAAATCCGAGGCAATCGGAAAAACCAAAAACTCTTACTCTCTGCCCATTCTGTTTTCGGACGGATCCAACGGACCCAAACCAACTTTGAAAATCCTGCCTTTCCTAATACCTTTATTATGGTCATGCGTAAATATCTTCAAGGCGCTGTCATCGAAGGGATTGAGCAATTGGAGAACGACCGGATTCTCGAAATCCGTGTCTCCAATAAAAACGAAATTGGAGATGCCATTTCTGTCAGCTTAATGATCGAAATCATGGGCAAGCACAGTAATATTATTCTCCTAGACCGGACCAGCAATAAAATCATCGAGGCCATCAAACATGTCGGCTTCTCACAAAATAGCTACCGGACCATTCTTCCTGGATCAATCTATGTAGCCCCTCCGAAAACAGACGCGGTTAATCCTTTTACAATTGGAGATGAAGCCCTTTTTGCCCTTCTTCACAAAGAAGAGTTAAGCCCAAAGAACCTTCAAAAATGTTTCCAAGGTTTGGGGCGAGATACGTCTCAAGAATTGGCCAAGCGACTTGAGACGGATGAAAAATTAAAAACCTTCCGTGCCTTTTTCCAAGCTCCAACTGAGCCACGCCTAACGACCAAATCCTTCTCGGCTATTCCCTTTGAAGATGCCACTAGTCAAACCTTTGAGACACTTTCCGATCTGCTAGATGACTATTACCGAGACAAGGCTGAGCGCGATCGGGTGCAACAACAGGCTAGTGAATTGATCCGCAAGGTCGAAAACGATCTTGAAAAGAACCGAAAAAAATTAGCCAAACAAGAAGCGGAGTTAGCGGCGACCGACAATGCGGAAGAATTCCGCCAAAAAGGAGAATTACTGACCACCTTCCTCCATCAGGTACCAAACGACCAAGACCAGGTTGTCCTGGACAATTACTATACCAACGAACCCATCACCATCCAACTCAATAAGGCTCTGACCCCCAACCAAAATGCGCAACGCTACTTCAAACGCTACCAGAAGTTAAAAGAAGCCGTTAAACATTTGACCATCCTCATTCAAGAAACCAAGGAAACCATTTCTTATCTTGAAACGGTTGAAACGGCCCTTTCTCAAGCGAGCCTGGCTGAGGTGGCAGAGATTCGTGAAGAGTTAATCCAGACCGGCTTTATCAAACGGCGCAACCGAGAAAAAATCCATAAACGGAAAAAACCAGAAAAATACCTGGCTAGTGATGGCAAAACCATCATTTTAGTGGGTCGCAATAATCTGCAAAACGATGAACTGACCTTTAAGATCGCTAAAAAAGACGAGCTCTGGTTCCATGCAAAAGATATCCCGGGAAGTCATGTCGTCATTACAGGAAATCTAAATCCATCGGATGAAGTGAAGACCGATGCTGCAGAGTTGGCCGCCTACTATTCCAAGGCCCGTCTCTCAAACCTGGTCCAAGTAGATATGATCGAAGCTAAGAAACTCAATAAACCAACTGGTGGAAAGCCCGGCTTTGTCACCTACACAGGCCAAAAGACTCTGCGGGTCACCCCAGAAGAAGAAAAAATCAAAGCCATGAAACTAACGGACTGATTTCAAATATAAAAGGTTGAGCGACGCTCAACCTTTTAGAATGTAGACAAATTGTTCTACGTATGCTGAAAAAAATGAGGTCTACTTTTAGGATCATTCAACATATATTGAAACTTTCCGCCGTGAGAAAAGTGCTAGAAACAATCTTGTTTCTAGCACTCGGGAGTTTTGGAACCTTAGGTCCAAAACTAAGTCATGGAACTTCTTTGAAGTTCGCTGACGTCCGTTCTCACCTAAGGAAAGTTTCTTAAATAACATTATCTTCAATACGAAAGGTTGAGCGATGCTCAACCTTTTTATTCTGCTTTATTGATGTCTTCTTTGACCTCATCAACATTGAATTTAGCAAAGAGGTACTGACGGTCTTGAACTGGGAAACGTTGATCCAGCTGATCGATGGCCCCCACCTCTACAATTCCTTCTGTGATGACAAAATCCATGACATGGCCACCAAAGGTGTGGTCATCTGAGATAAAGTGCAAATGATAACCAGCCACGCTCACGCCATGGAAAATTTCTGGTGTCCAAAAACCGACGATGGTTCCAGTGACATTTTCTCGTGTATACTCTGGCTGATGGGTTGCAACCTCTGCAAACTTCATCTCTGGTGTTGATTTTGGAATCATACGGACATGCATCTTGGCAAAGTCACCATGAATCTTAATGGAGCGGAAAAGATTTTCCCCATCATAATAAGACTCAATACGAGCTTCCAATTCCTCGTCTGTCATTTCAAAACGTTGGCGGAAAATCACTTCTGCTTGGTGAGGAACGACTGCTGCATAAGGAACCTTGGCATCCGGAGAAACTTCAACAATTTCAGGATGGTCGCCAGATCCCTTGGCCTGATATGCCTTACCATCTAATACGATCAACTCTCCATCAATAGAATCCAGCGTCCCAATTCCGAGGTTCCCATGTTCTAAGAGTTCTCCTATCGTAAATGACCCCCCGTACAGACCCGCCATTAGGGCACCTAAGGTATTATATTGAAAAAGTTTCACTGGTTCCATGTTTTTCTCTCCTCATTCTATCTTCTACCAGTATACCACAAACTATTCCGAATCTTCACGATATGGTTTTGATTAGAGGCTATCATAGAGGGTTTGCATCTGCACATCGTCTGGTACGATCGCCAAATACTGATTAGCCACTTCACGCGCCTTCGTCACATCTCCAGCCTCACGCAACAAATAAACATAGGCTTCGAGGAATTCTGGGTTGTCCTTTAAATCCTCATAGAGCTCTTGGTAGGCTGAGACGGCCTCTTCTGTTTTCTCCAAGGCAGCCAAAGCACGGGCAATGTTCCAACGGGTGACAACCGTTTCGACTTCTTCATTTTGCCAATCCAAGACTTGGTCAAAGCGTTCCTGTTCCAAATAAAGGGTGGTCAGGCGAAGAGCAATCTCTTCTATATCATCTGCCACTTCTTTAGCCTCTAATAGATAAGCTTCTGCTTGCTCAGGTTGGTGGAGTTCATAAGAAAGCTGAGAAGCAAGGAGCTTCAATTGGGCATCAAATGGATTCTTCTGGATCCCTTGTTTAGCAATCTCAAGCGCTTTTTCACGGTCATTTTCAGCCTGTAAAGCCAAGGCATAACCATACTCATAGCCCTCAAAATCAGGCGACAAGGTATCAATTTGTTTGTAGTAGATCAGGGCTTTTTGGAATTCTTCTTGGTCAGACAATAGGGTCGCTAATTCGTAAGCAATCTGGTCATCAAACTCAATCTCCAGAGCTTTCTCTAAGAAAGGAACAGCTGCTTCAAACTTACCAAGATTGGCATAGGCAAAACCAATCCGTTGATAGGTGGAAATTCCTGTTGCTTCCAAAATCTCCCGATTGTCTAACTGGGCATACTCTTGGATAGCCTCTTGATAGCGTTCCAATTCCAGATCAATTTCAGCTAGCCCTAATTGAATGATCGGATCATCAGACAAATGAGCAGCTTCAACTAATTTTTCACGCGCTACATCTGCTAGGCCTTCCATCTGATAGAGATCCGCCTTAACCAAGAGACTGGCCACATACCAGTTTGATTCAGGTCCAATTTCTTCTAAATAAGCAAAGGCCTCTTCCATTTGGCCTTCCTCTGCAAGGATGGTTGCTAAACTCAAATACACTTCTGGATAGGTTTCTGCAATCTGTTCGTAAACCTCTTTTGCCTGAGGGTAAAAACCGATACTTTCAAGATATTGACCTAAATCCAATAATTGTGCTTCACTATCTTCTACCAAGGCCTGTTGAAATTGAACTTCTGCCTCTTCTAGCTCTTGCCGATCGAGAGCTTCTACCATTTGTTGACTATGACTCACTGTGTGTTTCCTCTTCTATTTCATTGTGTTCTTCATACAAGCCACTGACGACCTTATACCATTCAAAGATAGCTCCGATCACCACCTTAGCAGATGCATAGACTGGAATTCCAAGGAAAACTCCCCAGATTCCAAACATAGATCCTGACGTCAAGAGCACAAATAAAATGGTAATCGGATGGATATTTAACTGGCTTCCCAAAACCAACGGTGATACAAAACGTCCTTCAATGGTTTGCTCCACTGCAAATACAATCAAGACCTTGATAAACATCTCTGGCCCTGCTACCAAGCCCAATACTAAGGCAGGTAACATGGCTAAGAAACTACCCAAGTATGGGATCAAATTCAAGATCCCTGCAGAGATCCCTAGTGTCACCGCATAGCGCAAGCCAATGATCTTAAAGAAGATGATGAACATAATGGCGACGACAATGGCTACCGTAATTTGCCCTCGAACGTAGTTGGAGAGTTGGGTATTGACATCTGAGAGAACCTGTTCAGCCGATTTACGAATCTTAGTCGGTAAAAAGCGAACAATGTGGCCCTTTAAATTTTTTCCATCTCGAAGAAGATAAAAGACAATAAAAGGCATGATGATCAAGGCAACAATAACTTGCGAAGCCACTCCGATCAAGTTGCTGACCCAATTGACAGCCCGCCCAGAGATCGAACTGGCCCAAGAAGTAATGTTTGCAGACAATTCCTTGGTGATCTCATCTAACTGAGGTTTGATATCAGAGGAGACGCGATTATCTAGAAAATCATCGATGGTTGCATTGGCCTTTTCCAAATAAGTTGGCAGGTTATGAAAGAAACTCACCACTTGTCGTTGGACAGCTGGAATCACGACAGCCAGACCCCAGATTAAGAGGACTGCAATCAAGAAAAAGACTAAGGAAATCGCATAAATCCGCTTAAGACCTTTTCTTTCAAGAAAGTCGACAATAGGATTGAGCAAGTAATAGAGCAAACCAGAAATAATGACTGGCAGCATGACAGCTCCTGCAAACTCAAAAATCGGAATAAAAATAAAGGTGATCTTACTCAAGACCAAGAGATTCAGACCCAAGAGCAAGGTAACTAAAAATACGGTAATAGCCTTGTTGTCTAAAAACCATCTAAAAAACCAGGACATACTAAACTGTTTTTCTTTATTATCCACGGAAAACTCCTTTTCATTTCAACATGTATCTATTTTAGCATTTTTTGAGCGTGAAGTTACGAAAAAACTAGTAAAATCAGAAAGACTACTCCCTTCTTCAACTAGCAATTGCCTTCCAATAGGACCTTTGATATAATAAACCTAACAAATCTTACGAGGTGATCTATGTCTCAATCAATTTATTTCGGTACCTATACCAAAAAAGAATCCAAAGGAATTTACAAGGCACAATTCGACCCTGAAACAGGGGCATTGAGCCATCTTGAACTAGTGGTAGCTGAGCCCAATCCAACCTATATAGCTTTTTCTAAAAAAGGCAATCTTTATAGTGTCGGAGCTGAAGATGGAAAAGGGGGAATCGCTAGTTTTACAGCCGATTTTCAGCCGCTCAATCACGTTGTCGAAGAAGGGGCTCCACTCTGCTATGTCTCTGTCGATGAAAACCGTCAACTAGTCTATGGAGCTAACTATCACAAAGGGCAAGTTCTCGTATATAAGCTAGAGGCAGATGGGCGTTTGTCCTTTGTCGATCAGGACACTCACCAAGGAAGTGGTCCCCACGCCAATCAAGCAAGTCCTCATGCTCACTATGCAGACCTTACGCCAGATCAGTACCTGATCACGTGTGACCTAGGAACAGACAGTTTGCATGTCTATGATGTCAGTGAGGAAGGAAAACTTACCCTGATCAATCAGTACCAAACAGCTCCAGGTGCAGGACCTCGTCACCTTGTCTTTCATTCCCACTACAAGACTGCTTATCTCATCAATGAATTAAATGCTACAATCGACGTCCTCTTTTATGACGGCATGGGTGAATTCGAACACTTCCAAACCGTCTCTACTCTTCCATCCGACTACGAGGGACAAAAATGGGCATCAGCCATCAAGCTCTCAGCCGATGGAAAATTCCTTTATGCATCTAACCGTGCTCACAATTCCATCGCTGTCTTCAAAGTTGTGGCTGATGGCAGCATAGAACTGATTGAAATTGTTCCAAGTCAAGGGCTCAATCCACGTGATTTCACACTTAGTCCTGATCAAAACTATTTGATCGCAGCCCATCAAGATTCACCAAACGCAAGCGTCTTCAAGCGGGATCTAGCTAGCGGAAAATTGACCCTTCTATCCGACGACTTCTATGTTCCAGAGGCAGTTTGTACGGTTTTTCATTAAGTCGTTTTAGTTGTCAAAGCTCTAAAAAAATGATTAAATAAATGAGAAAAAGGCGCAAGCCTGATTTCATAACTTATATTTTAGGAGATCCAAGCATGAATCCAATGGACTTATTTAACCAAGTAAAAGAAATGATCGAAAAGAAAGATTTCGACGCTGCAAAGAAATTTGTTGAAGACAACAAAGACAACCTCGGTGACTACCTTGAACAAGCAAAAGGGCTTCTTTCTGGAAATGAAATGGTCAGCGGTGCCTTGGACAAAATCAAAGGCTTGTTCTAATAACACGACTCCTCAACGCTGTAGTTGAGGAGTTTTTGTTTGGCTCGATAACAAAAAAATCCTTGAGAAAACTCAAGGATCTTTTTAGTCTAGTAAACTAGCTTATTTCTTAAGGTTGTAGAATGATTTCAATCCACGGTATTCAGCTACTTCACCAAGTTGATCTTCGATGCGAAGCAATTGGTTGTATTTAGCGATACGGTCTGTACGTGAAAGTGAACCAGTCTTGATTTGTCCTGCGTTTGTTGCAACTGCGATATCAGCGATTGTTGAATCTTCAGTTTCACCTGAACGGTGTGATACAACGGCAGTGTAACCAGCTTCTTTCGCCATTTCGATAGCGTCGAATGTTTCAGTAAGAGTACCGATTTGGTTAACTTTGATAAGGATTGAGTTAGCAGCACCTTCTTCGATACCTTTTTCAAGGTAAGAAGTGTTTGTTACGAAGAAGTCGTCACCAACCAATTGAACTTTACCACCAAGGCGTTCAGTAAGAGCTTTCCATCCGTCCCAGTCGTTTTCGTCCATACCATCTTCGATAGTGATGATTGGGTATTTGTTTACCAATTCTTCAAGGTAGTCGATTTGTTCAGCAGCAGTGCGGACAGCAGCTCCTTCACCTTCGAATTTAGTGTAATCGTAAACTTTACGTTCTTTATCGTAGAATTCTGATGATGCACAGTCAAATCCGATAAATACGTCTTTACCTGGAACATAACCAGCAGCTTCGATAGCAGCGATGATAGTTTCTACACCATCTTCAGTTCCGTCGAAACGAGGAGCGAATCCACCTTCGTCACCAACGGCAGTTTCAAGACCACGACCTTTAAGGATTTTCTTAAGTGCGTGGAAGATTTCAGCACCCCAACGAAGAGCTTCTTTGAATGTAGGTGCACCCGCAGGTACGATCATGAATTCTTGGAAAGCGATTGGAGCATCTGAGTGAGAACCACCATTGATGATGTTCATCATTGGAGTTGGAAGAACTTTAGTGTTGAATCCACCAAGGTAGCTGTAAAGTGGGATTTCAAGGTAGTCAGCAGCAGCACGAGCTACAGCGATAGACACACCAAGGATTGCGTTTGCTCCCAATTTACCTTTGTTAGGAGTACCGTCAAGAGCGATCATTGCACGGTCAATAGCTTGTTGGTCACGAACATCGTAGCCGATGATTGCTTCAGCAATGATGTTGTTTACATTGTCAACAGCTTTTTGAGTTCCAAGACCACCGTAACGAGATTTGTCACCGTCGCGAAGTTCTACAGCTTCGTGTTCACCAGTAGAAGCTCCTGATGGAACCATACCACGTCCGAAAGCACCTGATTCAGTATAAACTTCTACCTCAAGTGTTGGGTTACCGCGTGAGTCTAGGACTTCGCGAGCGTAAACATCAGTAATAATTGACATTTCTTACTCTCCTTATTGAGTTATATTTTTTACTCCTCTATCATATCGTAATTAGGCTATTTTTTCAAGAAAAAACAAGGAAATCTACGAAAATTGAGAAGTTTTTAACAAGAAAACGGTTCCAGTTTCTTTTTTCTTCTATCTTCCCATCATATTTAATTTTTTAGCATTCCTCTACTCTTCCGCTTCGCTTTATGCTATACTATGCTTATGACAGATATTAATAAAACTATTATGGAAAAAGCTGCAGGGCCTACTCGGTTCAATCCGGATGAGCAGCGTCGATTTTTGGAGACTTATGAGGAGCGGGTGATTGCTTCATGCACCTTGAAGGAGGCAAGGGACAAGATGTACCTGGAGCAGTATTCGACAATCCTCACTGATATTTCAGATCGCTTTCATCCTGTTTTGGTCAAGATCTCCCCAGTTTTAGATGAAAGCAGCCAGCTACAATATTTGAAAAAAACCAAGGATCTTGGTCTTGTAGCAAGCATCGTTTCGGATGACTGTCGCCACTCTCCCTTTGGTCTCATCATCCATACTGATCATCCATCTGGAATTTCTCCAACCGATATCAGCCTCCAGTATCCAAATTTGTTTGAAAAGAAAGAAGAGAGCACAGCACCTGAAAAAAAATCATTTTGGAAACGCCTCTTTGGCTAAAGAAAGAACCAATTGAAAAGGAATTTCCTTCTCAATTGGTTTTTTAGTTTGCTTTCATTTTCAAAAGGTTCCCAATATTTCGAGCGCAAGAAATCAGATTCCTTTCAGCATGAGCGAGTGCATCTGCTACCTCACAAGGACCAGGTACGATAGAGAAGGCAGCTTCAATGTGATGACTAGGTAAAGCAGGCAAATCCTCCGCTAAGCTACCACAAATAGCAAGCACTGGGATCTTCTCTGGCGTTCGTTTGGCTACCCCGACAGGAGCTTTTCCAGACAGAGATTGGAGGTCCATCCTACCTTCTCCCACGATGACCAGATCTGCTTTTTGAACCTTACGATCGAAGTCGATTAGATCC
This sequence comes from Streptococcus parasanguinis, assembly GCF_015557775.1. Taxonomy (GTDB): domain Bacteria; phylum Bacillota; class Bacilli; order Lactobacillales; family Streptococcaceae; genus Streptococcus; species Streptococcus parasanguinis_AA. Next base: position 100,348 of record NZ_JADNOY010000006.1, read on the forward strand.
AAACTTTTCTCAATTCCTGATGAAATCTGACCTCCCGCAAAAGCGATCAAGCCTGCAGCCATGCCACCTCCAGCTCCAGCGCCAGCCATAGACAAGATTCGGGGATCAACTAGCTGGTAAAAATCCTGCATAGCCTGGTCGACAGCTGGAAACAGAAGGGGATTCAATCCCTTTTGCCCACCAAAGATATAGGTTGCTCCTTGACTGCCACAGAGAGGATTGGTGACATCCGTTAAGACCTGGAGCTCGATGCCTTGTATAGCTTTTGGAACCGCACTGGTATCTATTCTAGCCACACGACCGATCGAAGCACCTACAGGACGAAGCAGATGACCTTGGTCATCATAGAAGGCTACCCCTAATCCGGCTGCCATCCCAATCCCACCATCATTGGTCGCCGAACCACCAATTCCCACACAGATCGTTTTAACCCCTTGGTCAACCAATTGCAAAATCAGTTCACCAATTCCTCGTGTCTCTAGTTCTAGTGGATTGCGTTTCTCAGCTGGGATAGAGCCTAAGCCAACAAGAGAGGCCATCTCAAAAAATGCCATCTCATCTTTTTGGTAGTAAGCCATTGAAACAGGCTTCCCAAATGGTCCTGTTACCTGAGTATACTTCTTGGTTAAATTTAGAACGACAGCAAGTGTATCCATGGTTCCTTCGCCACCATCCCCTATGGGAAGGAGGTCAAAAGTTGCATCTGGTAGAGCCTCTTGAAATCCTTTTTTTAAGGCTTCTGCTACTTGTTTGGCGGATAAGGATTCTTTAAATGAATCCGGTGCTAGTAGGATATGCATGCTCTTTCCTTTCTGTGCCTATCAATAATGTCCAACACCAATCTCAAATCTCTTTTCTCAATTCGGTAAGGGGTTTGTGCAGATACAATTGGCTTTGCCATAAAGGCAATTCCAATTCCAGATGCTTTTATCATGAGAAGATCATTGGCACCATCCCCAATAGCGATGGTCTGATCTAGCTCTATGCAATGTTCCTTTGCCCAGGTCAGCAGGGTCTCTTTTTTCTTTTTAGATGTGACAATCTCACCGAGAACTTTCCCTGTCAGACGGCCATCAAAAGTCTGCAAACGATTAGCACGAACCAGATCAATTCCTAAAGACCTCGCGATAGGATCGATGACTTCATGAAATCCCCCTGAAACAAGGCCAACCTTGTAACCTCTTTGATGAAGTTCCGTGATTAAGATCTTAGCTCCCGGTGTAACGTCCATCTGCTCTATAATTTTCGGAAAAATAGAGGCCTCTAATCCCTTCAATAAAGCGACACGCGCCTCTAAAGATGCTGAAAAATCCAGCTCGCCATTCATTGCTTGTGCCGTGATCTCTGCTACTTTTTGTCCCACGCCAGCTTCTTGAGCTAGTAAATCAATTCCTTCTTGTTGGATCAAAGTTCCATCTACATCCATAAGGAGGAGACCTGTTACTTCTTTCATCGCTTTCCTTTCTTATTTCTCCCTTACTATACAAAAATAGGGTTTAAATTTCAAGTTTCAATGATGATTTGAAGATAAAAAAATGACCTCCTAAAAGGTCATTTTTCTGTTATTAGAAGCGAATTTGCTCCCGAGTTTTTTCATAGGAAGTAACAAAGCGATCGGTTACACCAGCTTCTACCATTTCCAAAGCATCTGAGATGACTTTGAAGGAAGCTGCATAGTCATATTCTCTTTCGAAAATATAGAGTGACTCGTCAAAGGCTGCCTGCACATGATCATCAAAGGAACGATAGCGATTTGAGTATTGCAACAACTGCTCTGTTAAAGTCGCATTTTGCACAATACGATAAGTTGCTTCTTCCAATTCATTCATGTCGTTAGTTAAAATTTCCAACAAACGATTGGTTGATTCAATGTTAATTTTTTCGCCTTCTAATTCATCCATCAAAGCTTCTGTATTGTTGCTTGCTGTGAAGAATAGCTCTAAGAATTCCTGTGGAATTCCTGGCAAGTTGCGCTTGTCCATATAGCGTTTAATAGCATGCAAACGATTTGCATAGATATTTGCTTTTTGGCGAGCATTGGCATCGTCTTTTTCAATTTTTGAAAGAGATCCACTTAAGTTGATTTGCTCATCTTCGATTTCTTTCAGACGAGCCTCAATAGCTTCCAACTCTTCTTCCATGATGGAATAGGCTTTTTGAGTTTCAGATGAATCTTTCAAGGCATCTTCTACCACATTTTCTTGTGAAGATAGCTCAGCTTCCAACTCTTTTAACTGTTGGCTGAAGCCTTCATTCAGGACAAATGTTTTACCAAGACGTTCCACTTCTGCCGCAAGATTGCTGTTATTATCTTTTGCATGTTTTAAATAGCCAGGCAGTTGTTTCACTAACTTCTTCACAACTTTTTGTGATTCAATTTCACGTGTAAAGATGTGATACAAAGAATCAATTTCTTCCTGAATTTGTTCATTTTCATAAATGGCATTGTCCAATTCAAGGGCAGATACATTGGCCATATTGTTCTTCAAGGAAGCATGCAACTGTTGGAAACGGGATTCAATATCTGTCTCAGTGAAGTGGTAGCCAGATTCCAAAAGTTTGCGGTAGCCACTTTCTAAATCCTCCAATTGATCTGGAAGTTTTGACTGAAGGGCAGTGACAATTTCTGGCACTCGTTCAACAATTTGTTTTAAGGCTACGATATGATTCTCAGCTGTATCTAGGATTTCAGCCGCTTCAACAGGGTCACCTGAAGAATTCAAGGTTACAAATTGTGAAAACTCAGCTTGGATATTTCCAATTTGTTTTTCAATTTCAGGAAGAGCACTACCATAACGTTCTGGGTCCGAAGTAACTTCTTTTTGAAGTTCCTCGAACATATCTAAGGCATGAACTACACGACCGCTATTCTTTTGTTCCTGCTCTTCAAGATCAGAAAGGGCTTTGCGAATCGCCTTGATATCTTCGTCGATCAATTGGATCTGACTTTCGATATTGTCAATGGCTTGTTTGGCCTTCATGAAACGGAAAGAATTATTATAGCCTTCCGCTTCAAAGAGATTGTTTTCGATATCAGCAAATGAATTCAAGGATAAATCTACCCATTTTTGATTCCATTCACGAAATGCAATTTGACTTTGACCAATCAAATGCATGTTTTTTACAGCCTCTACTTCATCGTTGACTGGAAGGTTGTATAATCTTTCTTTTCGTTCTTCCAGTGCTGCCAGTAAGGCTTCATTTCGTTTTCTCAAAATTACTGCAACCACATATCCGACAATCAAGATAAGGGCTACAACAAAGATGAGAGCAATTAGTCCACTAGACATATAAAAACTCCTTCATCGTATTACTTGCACGTAATCCTTGTCATTATACCATAAAATATCCATTAATGGGAAGCGTTCAGTAAATTTTATACATCGAGTGTACTATATTCAGCATTTTCTTCGATGAATTCACGACGCGGTTCCACCCGATCCCCCATCAACATATCAAATATCTTATCTGCTTCCGCAGCATCGTCTACTGATACCCGTGCCATCAAGCGGTGTTCTGGATTCATGGTTGTTTCCCACAATTGGTGATCATCCATTTCTCCAAGACCTTTATAACGTTGGATGGTTGGTTTTGAGCGACCTTCTGAATAGCGTTCCAAAGCTGCAGCTAATTCGGCTTCTTGGTTGGCACCAGGTTGGATATATTCTTTGATTTCACTACCGACTTTGACCCCATAGATTGGTGGTTGCGCAATATAAACATATCCCGCTTCCAAGACTGGTTTCATATAGCGATAGATCAAGGTCAATAGAAGGGTTCGGATATGAGCGCCATCGACATCGGCATCGGTCATGATGACTAATTTTTGATAACGCGCTTTTGTAACATCAAATTCTGCACCAAATCCAGTTCCCATAGCAGTAAATAAACTACGGATCTCTTCATTGGCTAGAATTTTATCCATACTTGCTTTTTCAACGTTCAAGATCTTACCACGGATTGGTAAAATCGCTTGGAATTCCCGATTTCGACCAGATTTTGCAGATCCACCGGCTGAATCCCCTTCGACGATGAAGAGTTCTGTTTCTTGTGGGTTGTTTGAAGAACAGTCTGCCAATTTACCAGGCAGGTTAGAAATCTCAAGTCCCGATTTCTTACGGGTCACCTCACGCGCTCGCTTAGCAGCTACGCGAGCTTTCGCCGCTAAAATCCCTTTTTCAACGATTTTCTTAGCAATTTGCGGATTTTCCAAAAGGAAATCAGAAAAGGCATCACTAAAGAGTCGATTGGTAATCTTAACAACTTCTGAATTTCCAAGTTTGGTCTTGGTTTGTCCTTCAAACTGTGGATTTGGATGTTTAACAGAGATCACTGCTGTTAGGCCCTCTCGAACATCTTCCCCAGTTAGATTGTCTTCGTTTTCTTTTAAGAGTTTATTTTTCTTAGCGTAATCATTGATCACACGAGTGAGAGCTGTACGGAAGCCCTGTTCATGCGTCCCACCTTCATGGGTATGAATGTTATTCGCAAAACTCATGACCGTCTCATGGTAGCCTGTGGTATATTGCATAGCTACTTCAACGGTAATATCATCCATTTCACCATCTGTGTAGATGGGTTTATCAAAGATGACATCTTTGTTTTCATTGATGTATTCGACGTAACTAGAGATCCCACCTTCGTAGTGGTAATGCTTTTCTTGCTCCAAGCCTTCTCGCTTATCCGTCAAAGAAATACGCAAGCCACGATTCAAAAAGGCTAACTCTTGAATCCGTTTATTTAATTTTTCAAAATCATACTCGGTGGTTTCCGTGAAGATTTCTGGGTCTGGAATAAAGTGGACGGTTGTCCCTGTCCGATCTGTCTCCCCGATGACTTTCAAATCATCCACAACTTGTCCACGACGATACTCTTGGTAATGGATACTGCCGTTTTTATAGACGCGAACATCGAGGGATGTGGAAAGGGCATTGACAACAGATGACCCTACCCCGTGAAGACCACCAGAAACCTTGTAGCCACCTCCGCCGAATTTTCCTCCCGCGTGGAGCACGGTAAAGACAGTTTCAACGGCAGGTCGACCCGTCTTTTCTTGGATATCCACTGGAATTCCCCTACCATCATCGACAACCGTGATCGAATTGTCTTTTTCAATGAAAACTTCAATATGGCTAGCAAAACCGGCTAAGGCTTCGTCAATCGAGTTATCTACAATTTCCCAGACCAGATGATGAAGACCTTCTTTTGAGGTAGATCCAATATACATCCCCGGACGCATGCGAACGGCTTCTAGTCCTTCCAAGACCTGAATCTGACTGGCATCATATTCTTGCGCTTGAATTTCTTGCTGTTTATCCTCTGTCATAATTTCCCTTTTCTATTCAAATATAAACTGGTGTAAGTGGGGCATGGTATCAAATAAATAAGTTGTCAGCCCTGCCGCCTTCCCAGCTTCTATATCGATCGGACGATCTCCAATGACCAGACCATCTTGAATGCCATATTTTTCTTTCAAATAGAGCATCGAGGTTGGATCTGGCTTGCGAGGAAAGCCCTCGTCTGCTGTTACAATCTCAGTAAAGAAGGGAGCAATGCCCGTCTGATCAATAAGGGTCAAAACTTGGCGATCTCGATGAGATACCAAAAAATGACGTCCTCCATGTGCTTGAATCTCTTCTAGTAACTCTTTTGCTCCATCAAATAAAACCGGATCTTGCAAACCTAAGGCTTCTTTTTTCTTGTATTCCGTACGAAAATTAGGAATATGAGGCGCAAAGGTATGGATAGCATCCTGTGTTGAGATTTTTAACGCTGCATAAACAGAATCATGATCGGCTTGGATGTGAAAGTCCTTCAATGTCGCTACAAAGGCATTTGTGGACGTTTCGTAATTATCCAAGAGCGTTCCACCAAGATCCCATATAAAATCATGATAATTCATAGTCAATATTATACCATAAATGAACAAAAAAAATAAGCTAAAACCCTCATTTAGGGGGGATTTTAGCCAGTTTTTAAAGTCATTTTGTTTCAAATCAAAGAGAGGGCTTTTTCTGTCATAAAATGTTATCTTTCAGCAGAAAAATGGTGTTCAAAAGAACCCTTTTAGGCATCTCCAAAGACGTCTTGATAGAGCATTCCATGACGAAGGCTTTGGGCATCTCCTCCAAAATGATCCACCAAGGTATAAGCTAAGGCTAGCGCAGTTGAAGGTCCGCGACTGGTGATGAGATTTCCATCTGTTACTACAGTTTCTTTCTGATAGTGTCCATCTTGAATCTCTTCTTCAAAACCATCGTAAGACGTATAGTTTTTATCTTTTAAGAGGCCAGCGCGAGCCAAGACAATTGGCGCTGCACAAATCGCAGAGATGGTTTTCCCTTTGCCACTTTCTTGTTGAAGAGCTGTAATCAATTCTTCATTATCCCTCAAATTCGCTGCTCCCGGCATTCCACCGGGTAAGAAAATCCCATCATAATCAGATAAGTCTCCATTCCACAAGCGGTCAACTTCAACTGTGATCTGGTGAGAACCTGTGACTGTTTCTTCCATACCAATCAAGTCACAGTCGATCCCAGCACGTCTCAAAACATCGACAATTGTTAAGGCTTCAATTTCTTCAAAACCGTTTGCTAAAATCGTTGCTACTTTTTTCATTTTCATTCCTTCTTTCTAACTATTGCGCCTTTTTAAGGACTACTTTTTTACGGATTGGAACCTCTTCTTCTGGTCCTTTCTTTTTACTACTATGATTATATATTGAGAGTACTAGACCAATACCAATCAGATTACTAATAATAGAGGAACCTCCTTGTGAGATAAAGGGGAGAGGAATCCCCGTCAAGGGGAGAAGGCCCGTTACCGCTCCGACATTTTCAAAAATATGAAAGACCAGCATCATAATAAATCCAATAGAAATATAGGTATAAAATTGGTTGTTGGACTGGAGGGTGATTTTTAAAATACGGTAAATCAGGGACACATATAAAATCAACAGCACAAGAGCTCCAACAAAGCCAAAGTCTTCTGCTACTACTGTAAAAATCATATCACTTTCCCTTACGGGAACCAATAAATTAGAGACATTAAATCCTTGACCAAAGAGGCCACCACTGGCAATGGCTAGCTGTCCTTGCGCCTGCTGGTAGGTGGTTGTTTGTGCATAGTCAAAAGGATTTAACCAGGCTAAAATACGGTTCATTTGGTAGGTTGGCATCCCTACTTGCTGGTGCAGAAAAGCCCGACCCCCTTCTGATAGAAAGAGAAAGAGAAATCCTGCTAACCCACCTGCTAGAAGCAAGATGACCGGCAAGATTATTTTCCAAGAAACTCCTGAAACGAGCACTAAGCCCGCAAAGATGGCCAAGAATACTAAGGCTGTTCCCAAGTCATGCTGGAGGGCCAATAAGGCAAAGACTGGGATGGTATAGATGATCAACTCTAAAATCAAAAACCAATCTTGTCGTAACAATCGCTCACGTCCCTTATTTCTTTGAAAAAATCGGACAATGGAACGTGACAGCATCAGAATGAAGGAAATCTTCATAAATTCTGAAGGCTGAAATAAGGTGATGTTCCCATAAGCCACCCAGTTTTTAGCACCAGTCGAAGCCACCAAGTTGAGATTATAAAAAACAAGAGGAAGAACCATCAAGGCCAAACCTAATAGATAAAGAAAGGGTGTGATTTTCCAAAGAAATTTCGTACTAAAAATCGTTACAATCAGGCAAATAACACATCCCACACCAATCCAAGCCAATTGCTGCCCCAAAAAAGGCCAAACCATTTTGGGATAATCATGAGAAACCGCCACATAAACGGATAAGATCCCAATCATAAGTAGGGTGAAGACAATCCCAATGATCGAATAATCCAGGTGGATTGTCCAAAAATGATTTTTCTTCATTCACGTTCCTTTCTGTAAAGATTCAATGATGGATTAATAGAGTAACATTTGCAGAATCAAACTAGAACCCGCTACACAGAACCAGGCAATTAAGCCCACCAATAATGGGGTTGCTCCAGCTGAACGAAATTGTTTCCAAGAAACTTTGCTACCAATACCAACCAAGGCCATAGCCATAAAGAGTTGTGAAATTTCCTTTAGATAAGGAATAACGACTTTTGGAACTACCCCAATTGAAGAAAGAATTGAAGCAACAATAAACCAAACGATGAACCAAGGTACGATTTTTTTCAACATCCCTTTTTGGATTCCTTGTTGTTTTGTGCGATACAATTTCAAACCGATTAATCCAAGACATACCGGTACGATCATGAGAGCTCTTGATAATTTTACAATTGTTGCCATTTCACCAGCAGCTTTGCTGTATGAAAAACCTGCAGCCACAACAGATGACGTATCGTTAATGGCTGTTCCTGACCAGAGGCCAAATTGGAAATTAGACATATGCCATAAATGCCCTAATACTGGAAAGATAAAGACAGCTAAAATGTTGAAGAAGAAGATAGTTGACATAGATAGGGCAATTTCTTCTTCATCAGCTTCAATGATCGGCGCTGCTGCTGCAATGGCTGATCCACCACAAATGGCCGTACCAAACCCAATTAAGGTCCGTAGATGAGATTTCAGATGAAAGACTTTCCCAAAAATAATAGCTGCAAGAAAGGCAACGGTTATCGTTGGCAGACTAATCTTTAAAGATGAAAGACCAGTAGAGGCTACTGTTGCAATGGGCAAGCTAAATCCCATAAAGATAATCGAATACTGCAACAATTTCTTACCGGACCAGTTCAAGCCTGGTCGTGAATTCTCTGGTAAATCCAAAAATTCATTAAGGGCAATTCCTAAAATTAAGGCAAAAACACTTGATCCAATGATGGGAAACATGTTCCCTAAAAACATAGCGCAAAGAGCAAATCCTGCAGCTATAGCAACTCCTAAACTTTTTGTTTTCATTTTTCTGTATTCCTCTCAAATAAGAGCCGGGCTTGATCCACTAGTTGCCCCCTCAGAGTTGTCTGAAGAGGCAAGACTTGTTTTAGCCCATCTAAAATCTGTTTTCCATATCGTTTGGTCACCACTCGATTATCTAATAACAGCACCAAAGATTCTTGATCTTGAGTACGACTGGTTCTTCCAATCGCTTGTTTCAATCTCAAAATAGCAACTGGCAAACTGTAGTCATAAAATGGATTCTTTCCTTGCTCTCTTAAATGATTATTCAGTTTTTGAACCATATAATCTTTTGGATTGTCAAAAGGAAGGCGCGTGATGATTTGAATCACTTCTTTTTGTTGGGAAAAATCGACTCCCTCCCAGAAGCTTCCCGTTCCTAATAAAATAGAGCTTTCACCTCGGTCAAATCGGCGCTTAATATTAGCTGCATCACCGTTTCGATACTGAGCCAAATGAGGAACCTTCAATGCATTAGATGTCTGCAGTAACAATTCTTTTGAAGTAAACAAAAGAAAAATGGGCTTTCTTAGAGGAAGGAGTTTTTCAACAAGCTGACAAATCTCGTCTGCATAGGCTGCTGGAGATAAAGAAACCACATCTGGAAAATCAGTCGGCACCAGCAATTCCTGGTGCTGTTTGACTTGTGTAGGCACTTGATAAAGTTGTTGTTCCTCATATCCTAACAAAGAAGGCAGGTTCACTTTGCGACTAATCGCAATTGTAGCTGATACAAAGAGCGCCGGCACTTCTTCAGGTACAAACTCCTTAAAGGATAGTAAATCCTCGACTCCTCCATGGAGACGAAGATTCTGGTGGCTTTCAACCACTTCTTTGTCTAACCAAAAAATTTGGTAACGTTCATCAAACAATTCCTTTAGATTCTCTAAAGATTTGTTTTTTAACTCCGATACATCCTGTCGTATTTTTGCTACCGTTGAATCTGATAAAACAGCTGTTTTCCCTTGTTGAACTTCTTTGGAGCAGGCATTTAACTCAAATTGAATACTCTCTAGCAATCGTCGCTGCAGAAGATCTTTTTCCTCTTCGATGGCGTGTTGCAAGCTTAAAAGAAGAGATTGCAAGGTTTCTTCTCTCTGTGAAAACTGCTCTAAAGCAAAGAAGAGTTTCTGCGCTTCATCCACTACCAGAACAGATTCTTGAAGTAAACTCTTATCATCTTCCAGACGGGTTAAGAGATAGGCATGATTGGTCAGAATCACCCGGCTAGTTTTCACTTTTTCTTGACCGAGACGCCAGAAATCTTCCTGATAAAATAGTGAACGTTTCGACAATTGACCATCGTGGCAAATATCAGCTACAAAATGGAGATGACGGTAGAGCTGACCGATTTCACTCAACTCTCCAGTCTCTGTCATCGTCAGCCAAACTAACAATTGCATTTTAAAACGTCGGATCATCCCATTATCTGACTCACTCTGTAAGGTCTCATAAAATTTATCAAGTTGGATGTAATCTTTGGGACTTTTCAGGCTATGAAAGGGAATTTGGAAAAGATCTTGGATGGTCTTTCCTTCCTTCTTCATAATTTGATCCTGAAGAATTTTAGTTGGAACACTCACAAGAATGCGCTTAGAAGTTTTGGCCAAAAGCGTTAACAGATAGGCATAGGTCTTCCCAATTCCCGTTGGCGCCTCGATAAAACTTGGGAGGGAGTGCTGCAAACTTTTTTCCACATAGGAGGCAAACTGTTGTTGCTCCAGATAAGCTTCCATTCCTAATAACTGCATATTGAAATCAAATTGCTCTGATAACTGGTGACTTTTTAGGAACTGCTGTGGCTTTCGCAAATAGAGTCCATGAACTTCTTTCAAATGGGAGGGTAAAAAGAGAGTACTGTCTTCAAGCGCATCTTCGATTAAGAGTCGCGATTCATAAATCAAACAATCTGCCATCGATAAGAGATTTTCAACAAAACCTCTCGGAAATGCGACAATTCTTTCTCTCAATTTCAAAAGTAATTGGGCCGTAGCCATGGCATCTGCCAAGGCGGAGTGAGCATGGTGCAAGTCAATACCGAGCTCAGATGCTAACGCCCCCAAATTATAGCGTTCTAGAGTTGGGTAAAAGACTTGAGACAATTCAACCGTATCAATCCGAGGGGTCGTTAACTCAAATCCCTCCCAAAAGAGGGCTTCTGCCAATAAATTCGCATCAAATTTGACATTATGGGCCACAAAGACGGCATCTTCTATTAATTCAAAAATTTCCTTTGCCACTTGTGCAAACTCTGGTGCTTTGCGTAAGCGAGCATCTGTTAGTCCGGTCAATTGTTTGATGTGCTCATCCAATCGTTCATGGGGATTTACATCTGTTTCATAGGATTGGGTAATTAGGCCATCCTCGATAATAACGATCCCAACCTGAATGATCTTAGCATTGCTCCCAGCACTGGTTGCCTCCAGATCCACAATGGCGTATTTCCGTTTCTGTCTTGTCATAGCACTTAAAATTATATCACGTTTGAGCCAGCTATGCAGATTTTTTTCTCCTTTATCGATGACTTCAATCCTGTTATTTTCCTGACAATTTGATACACTATTCTAGAAAGGAGTCCTTATGAAAATCTATCGTACTGTAAATCCTGTAGCTTATGAAAATACCTACTACCTTGAAAATGAACACTCCCTTATTCTTGTCGATCCAGGTAGCGACTGGGCGACCATTCAAAAACAAATAGATCGCATTGGAAAACCAATTGTAGCCATTCTTTTAACCCATACCCACTACGATCACATTATGAGTCTTGAAAAGGCCCGTCAGAAGTATCATTTCCCACCAGTCTATGTCCATTCGGCAGAAGCCGGTTGGTTGTCTTCTCCTCTCGATAATTTATCTGGTTTGGATCGTCATGCGGATTTAGAAGATGTAGTCTGTCAGGAGGCCGACTTCCTTTATGAAATTCGCTCCGATTACCAAATAGCTGATTTCCACTTTTATGTTCTGGAGACACCAGGCCACTCTGCAGGAGGAGTCTCTATCGTCTTTCCCGAGGATCACCTGGTTCTATCCGGTGATGCCCTTTTTCGCGAAACCATTGGACGGACCGATCTTCCAACAGGGAACGCGGCACAGTTGCTTAGCAGTATCAGAGAAGAGCTCTTTACCCTTCCATCTTCCTACACTGTCTATCCCGGGCATGGCCCTGAAACTTCTATTGGTCACGAGAAGATGTTCAATCCCTTCTTTAGACAATCCTAAAGAGTCTTTATCATCCTTCCTGTCCTCATCAAAGTAGACAAAAAAAGCAAGTGCGAACTTGCTTTTTTATTATATCTTAAGAAAACGTCTCATGGAGATTGAAGAACCAATCGCCCCAATCAAAATTCCTAATCCAAAGAGGCCACCGACCATGATCGGTACCAAGAGATGAGGACTATAGAGATACAAGTTTTGATCTGCCAAGTTATTGTTCATAGATGTATAGACAACATTATACACATAGAAGACCAAAGCTGAAGGAACCAAGGCTCCCAAGAGACCGATCCAAGCACCTTCTAAAAGGAATGGTGCACGAATATAGCCATTTTTTGCTCCTACCAGTCGCATAATCTTAATCTCACGACTACGTGAAATGATGGTAATCCGAATGGTATTTGAAATCAAGAAGACTGCGATAAAGATCAATAAAGCTACACCAATCAAGCCCCAGTTTCGGATGAAGGTTCCAAGAGCAAATAAGCGTTGGGTATCGACCCCACCATCTTTAACCTCAGAAACTCCTTCAATTTTTTTAGCATCTGCTGAGACTTGCTTCACATATTTAGGAGCTGTTGTCTCTACATAATAAGCATCATAGAGAGGATTGGCATCTCCATCAAAAATCTTCCAGTTGTTCCCAGCCGTTTTGATCAGTTTATCATACTGTTCTTCCTTGCTAGAAAAATCAACCTTATCGACATGCTTCATGGCTGTCAGAGCATCATAGACCTTATGGTAGTTTTCATTGGTCACGGTTTGACCGTCTTTTTCAATCTGCTCGCTCTGATCTTGAATATCCTTGCGCATGTATACTACAACCCGCACACTATTTTGAATATCATCTGAAAGCTTAATGGTATTGGCAATCACAGAGGCGAAAATAGCAACCAAGCTAAGGGTAATCATAACCGAGCTGACCGCTGCCATCGTCATCCAACCATTTCGTTTCAAGCTTTTAAGCGATTCGATTAAGTGTCGGAAAAATCTTCTAATCATCGTATCCGTACTCTCCTTCCGCTTCATCACGCACTACACGACCATTTTCAATCGCGATGACACGGTGACGTAAAGTATTTACAATCTGGCTATTGTGAGTCGCCATCAATACTGTGGTCCCTTGCAGATTAATCCGCTCCAAAAGATTCATGATTTCCCATGAATTATCTGGGTCCAAGTTCCCCGTTGGCTCATCCGCAATCAAGACTTTCGGATTGTTGACGATCGCACGAGCAATCGCAATCCGTTGTTGCTCCCCACCGGACAATTCATTCGGGAATGAGCGGACCTTGTGTTTCAATCCGACAAGATCCAAAACTTCCATCACACGCTTTTTAATATTGCGACGGCGCTCACCGATAACTTGCATTGCGTAAGCAATATTTTCATAAACGGTTTTCTTTGGAAGCAATTTATAATCTTGGAAGACCACTCCCACATTGCGTCGCAACATAGGAATATCGCGTTTTTTGATTTTATCCAAATCAAAATTAGCCACTTTCAAGCTTCCTTTATCGTGTTTGACTTCACGATATAAGAGTCGAATAAAGGTCGACTTCCCTGCACCAGAAGGTCCTACAATGTAGGCAAATTCTCCTGGTTCAATTGAGACCGTTACCCCGCGAAGGGCTGTTGTCCCGTTGTCATACTTTTTGACAACATCTTTCATTTCAATCATTGACATGTAATGAAATTCCTTTCATTCTTTTCTGGGTGATTCTCTCAAGCTTATTGGAGACGACATTTGAGATAGGCATCAATAAAGCCATCAATATCTCCATCCATTACCTTGTCCACCTGTGCTACTTCGTAGTTGGTCCGGTGGTCCTTAACCATGGTATAAGGGGTAAAGACATAGGAGCGAATTTGACTTCCCCAGGTGATTTCTTTTTTATCCCCTTTAAGAGAGTCTACTTCTGCAGCCTTTTTCTCTTGCTCCAATTGGTAGAGTTTAGCTTGCAACATCTTCATTGCTCGATCACGGTTTCCGTATTGGGTCCGGTCCACAGTAGATGCGACAACAATTCCTGTCGGGATGTGGGTCAAGCGTACCCCTGTAGAGACCTTATTGACGTTTTGTCCACCAGCTCCACCAGAGCGGAAGGTGTCCATCTTGATATCATCATCCCGAACTTCGACTTCGATGGTATCATCTAATTCAGGCATGACTTCAACAGAAGTAAAGGAGGTGTGACGTCGTTTAGCAGAATCAAATGGAGAGATTCGAACCAAACGGTGTACCCCCATTTCAGATTTCAGAAGACCGTATGCATGTGGCCCTTCAAAGGATAAAGTCACAGACTTGATTCCGGCCTCATCTCCAGCCTGATAGTCCAAGACTTCAACTTTAAAGCCGTGGGCATTTCCAAAACGAGTATACATCCGAAGAAGCATGTCGCCCCAGTCCTGAGCTTCTGTCCCTCCTGAACCTGGGTGGATTTCTAAGATGGCATTATTATTGTCATAAGGTTCAGACAATAGCAAGGTCATCTCATAGCTGGTCATACGTTTATCCAGCTCCTCCAACTTCTCAATCAATTCTTCTTTGACCGAATCATCTTCGGTCAAAAAGTCTAACAGGATTTCTGACTCATCAAAGAGATCCACCATTTGATGGAAATTTTCATAGGTCTGCTTGAGTTCATTTAATTCTTGGGATGTCTTTTGCGCAGCAATGTTATCATCCCAAAAATCAGGTTCTGTCATTTTATTTTCTAAAATGGCAATTTCTTCTTCCAATGCCTCTAAGTCAAAGAGACCCCCTGAAAGAAGCTAATTTTTCACGATTTGCGTCAATTTTTTGACGAATTTCTGAAATGTCCATAAGTACCTCTTTCTATGTATCTAGTCTATTATATCATAACCTTCACTATTTGCCCACCTTTCAATATTGGAACTGCTAGTTGACCATTGCGAATCCAGCTGATTTTCAGCGTTTTTCTATTTATTTGTAACCTAATTGTTAGAAAAAAAGAGCCAGATATGCTAGACTTGTTAGCATGACAAGAGTAGCTTTTATGTCCGATTTACATATTGATTCAAACCTCTTTGGCCAAGAAGAAATAGAGACCCTCATCACCCTTTTCAAGCAAGAAGAGATTCAACACCTCCATATCGCAGGAGATATTGCCAATGGCTTTGAAAAGATCTCACAAGATTTTATAGCCCAACTTCAACACCAAGTCCCCGTAACCTTCAGTCTGGGGAACCATGATATGCTTGGGCTATCAGAAAACGCCATAAGTCCTTTTGAATTTCAAAAGATTCCTTTTTCAAAGCATACACTCCTTGCCTTTTCCGGCTGGTATGACTACAGCTTTGTTCCTACTCTCTCTCCCCAAAAACATCTCCAAACCAAGAATCTGTTTTGGTTTGATAGACGCCTCCAACGAATGGGATCTGATCCAGCCATTACCCAACGTCTGTTGCGAGAGCTCGAAACAGAACTCATGCAAGTGGATCAACCCTTGATCATCGCTATGCACTTTGTGCCTCATAGTCAGTTTCTCCTGCGCCACCCTTATTTTGAACGCTTTAATGCTTTTCTAGGGAGCCAAGCCTTTCATGAACTCTTTAGACAATATCCTGTCAGAGAGGCGATTTTTGGTCATAGCCACCACCGAATGCCAGCAACAACGATTGACACGATCACCTATCATGCCAGACCTTTAGGCTATGTCCGAGAATGGGATCTTTGCAAACAATTTTTCGAAGCTTTTCCTGAATATGATTTTCCAAAACGATACGATCCCTACAAACGCTATCGCAGAATCAAAGACCTTCCTGAATTTAAAGCATACAAGAAAAAACAACTGGCTCATGAATTTTCTCAAGCCATGACCATCCTTGAACTATAATAAAAAATTGGCCCCTCTGGGACCAATTTTTTACTCTTCTGTATCTAAGAGATTTTTTGCAACGATTGCTGCGAGAATTCCTCCCACAATTGGAGCCAAGATAAAGATCCAAATTTGTTGAAGTGCTGCACCACCAACAAAGAGGGCAGGTGCCAAGCTACGAGCTGGGTTAACAGAAAGACCTGTAATGTTCAAACCAACAAGAATGATCAAGGTCAAGCTCAAACCGATCACAAGACCAGCGATTTTCCCGTTTCCTTTAGAAGCTGATGTCACTGTCATGATGACCAAGATAAAGATAAAGGAAGCAATCACTTCAAACAAGAAACCGCCAAATGGAGTCACTCCTTTAGCCAAGGCATTTTCACCAAGACTAGCTGTTGACATACCTGAATTGGACAAAAGGAAGAAGACAGAAGCAGTCGCAATGAAAGCTCCCACTACTTGCGCTACAATGTAGTTGACCAAGTCTTTTGAAGACAAGCGTTTGTTTACAAACATAGCAATGGAAACAGCTGGGTTCAAGTGAGCACCAGAAACAGTCCCAATGGAGTATGCAGCTGCAACAATTGACAAACCGAATGCCAAGGCAATTCCTAAATGCCCAAGTCCTTCTGTCCCATTCCCAAAAACAACTGCTCCAGTCCCGATAAAGACGAGCATAAATGTGCCGATGACTTCAGCAATAAACTTTTTCATAATCAAGTTTCCTTTCTTAAAACTGTTGTCTAGTTTATCAAAAATCGACTCTTGCCTCAAGAAATATGCCTAGTCATTTTCTGTCAGATAAAAAAGCCATCCGAAGATGACTTTTTATGCTTAAATCGCGTTTTTATCTTTACCAAGAGATCGTTGAACAGCTTTGACAATCTCAACAAGGAACACGATCATAATTGCACCTACAGCAACCACCAACCATTGCGTCAAACTCAAGTTTGAAACGTGGAAGAGTTTATTGAATCCAGGTACCATAATCGTCGCCATTAAGAGAATAAAGGCTACTGGAATAGACCAGTTAAAGGTCTTGTTCTTGAAGAGTCCCACTTTAAAGATCGATTGGTAAACGGACTTGACGTTAAAGGCATGGAGCAATTGGATCAAACCGAGAGTCGCAAAGGCCATAGTAAGGGCATCTGCATGCATCTCTGCATGACCTTGGTGCTCTGGGAAGAGAATGGCCCAACCGTAAACACCAAGTACCAAGATAGTTTGGAAGATCCCTTGATAGAGGATAGCTCCGAAGACTCCGCCATCAAAGAAGTTAGATTTACGTCCACGAGGTTTGTGGGTCATGACACCTGGTTCAGCTGGTTCCACCCCAAGAGCGATAGCTGGTAGGGTATCTGTTACCAAGTTAATCCAGAGAAGGTGTACTGGTTGCAACACATCCCAACCAAAGAGGGTTGCAAAGAAGATGGTGAATACTTCAGCCATATTGGCAGACAAGAGGTATTGGATAGATTTTTGGATATTTGAGAAGACCTTACGTCCTTCTTCTACCGCTACGATAATGGTTGCAAAGTTATCATCTGCAAGGACCATGTCTGAAGCTCCCTTAGAAACTTCTGTACCAGTGATCCCCATACCGATACCGATATCAGCTGTCTTAAGTGATGGCGCATCGTTGACTCCGTCACCTGTCATGGCAACAACTTTACCTTCTTTTTGCCATGCTTTTACGATCCGAACCTTGTGTTCAGGTGATACACGAGCATAAACAGAGTATTGTTTGAAGACCTTTTGGAATTCTTCATCAGAGAGTTCATTCAACTCAGCTCCTGTAAAGACGTGATCTTCTGTGTCATTTGGATCGATGATACCGAGACGTTTGGCAATGGCCTCAGCTGTATCTTGGTGGTCACCCGTGATCATGATCGGACGGATACCTGCTTCCTTAGCGACACGAACAGCTTCTGCTGCTTCTGGACGCTCAGGGTCAATCATGCCGACCAAACCAGAGAAGATGAGGTCAGACTCAACAATTTCAGATTCCAAGGTTGGGATTTCCTTGCTTGTCTTATAAGCCATCATCAAGACACGAAGGGCTTGTTTAGCCAAGTCTTTGTTGGTAGCAAGAATAGCTTTCTTGTCTTCTTCTGTGATAGGGCGAACTTCCCCATTGACTTCAATACGTGTCACACGTTTGAGCAATTGGTCAGGGGCACCTTTAACAGCGATAAAGTAAGAACCGTCTGCTTCCTTATGGATAGTAGACATGAGCTTACGGTCTGAGTCAAATGGCAATTCAGCCACACGTGGCTCATCCTTCAAGACGTCACGGACATCAAAATTGTGGTCCAAACCAAACTGTACAAGGGCTGTCTCAGTTGGGTCCCCAATCAATTTGCCAGATGGGTCTACCTTGGTATCATTGGCAAAGTTCATGATGCGAAGGGTATTGTTGCTAGCAGCAATCTCAGCTGCCGAGCTTTGCAATTGACCGTTGGTATAAACCTTTTCAACCGTCATTTGGTTCATGGTCAAGGTACCTGTTTTATCAGATGCGATGATTTCTGTTGAACCAAGTGTTTCAACGGCTGGCAATTTACGAACGATTGAATTGCGTTTAGCAAGGGTTGTCGTTCCCAAAGATAGAACGATGGTTACAATGGCAGGAAGACCTTCTGGAATCGCCGCAACCGCAAGGGCTACCGCAACCATCAAGCCTTCCAACGGATGTTCACCACGAACGAAGACACCAACCAAGAAAGTGATAACAGCAATCACAACGATTAAGTAAGTCAAGGCTTTAGATAATTGTTCCAAGCTTTGCTTCAATGGTGTTTCTGTCTCATCGGCATTAGCCAACATATCCGCAATCTTACCAACTTCTGTATACATACCAGTGTTAGTCACGACACCAATACCACGACCGTAAGTTACGTTTGAGTTTTGGTAACCCATATTAACGCGGTCCCCAATACCAGCATCTGCTTCAACAAGTCCTGTCACATCTTTTTCAACTGGGACAGATTCCCCTGTAAGAGCTGCTTCTTCGATTTTAAGGGAAGCTGCTTCAAACAAGCGCATATCAGCAGGCACGACATCCCCTGCTTCTAGCAAGACGATGTCCCCAGGCACCAATTCTTTTGAGTCAATCTCAATGACATGACCGTCACGACGAACACGGGCCATCGGGCTAGACATATTTTTCAGCGCTTCAATGGCTGCTTCAGCTTGCCCTTCTTGGTAAACACCAAAGGCAGCATTCAAGACAACAACGGCCAAGATGATAATGGCATCCGTTAGACCGTCCATTCCTTCTGTAATCACAGAAAGTGCCGCTGCCGCAAGCAAGATGATAATCATCAAATCCTTAAATTGATCAAGGAATTTAGCTAGTAGGCTACGTTTTTCGCCCTCTTCCAACTCATTACGACCATAAGTCGCTAAGCGTTCTTGAGCCTGGGCGGTTGACAAACCTTCGACAGATGAGTCCAAGTTCTTTAGGACTTCCTCAGAAGATTGCGTGTAAAACAAATCTTTATTTTGTTCTTTTGACAAAACAGTCTCCTCCTTTTTGGCCTCTTTTTACAAAAAAAAGAGACCTGTTTTTTAAAAAAATAAGTCTCGCTGTTTAATATAGTGCCGGAAATAATTCGGAATGACGACACTATCGCGGGAAATCCGCCAGCTACTCCCTTGAGTGGTTTCATTATACCATTTTTATAGAATAAAGCAAGCGGGATCTCTAATAATTTAATGAGGTCTATTCTTCCCATTCCACCAGTAATTGATAATTAGCAAATTCCTGTTCTCCATCGAGAGTTAACAAGCGATAAGAGACTTGCAAATGACCTGCTTCTAATTGAAAGAGGTCTGTTGTAATCAAAAACTGCTGAATGCCCATCGGAGTTGGGATGATTGCCCCACCATCTTCTTTTTTGTAGAAACGCATGATGGATTTAGGACTTGAGAATCGTGTCATGACCAATTCATCGTTGGAAAATTTCAAAGCAACCTTTTCATCTTCTTCATTGGTATATAAGAGATATTGAAAACCTGCTTTTTCCTTCCATTCACCTTGATAGTACTGATCAACGATTTCCATTTCTTCTCCAAATCGAATGGTATTTTGAATGCGAATCTGCATCTTTGTCTCCTTCTCTTCTTTTCTTGCCTTACTATTCTATCAAATTTTACGCATTTTGACTGCCCCTATTAGCCTCTAGATCGCAAAATAGGCTTTTTTTTGCTATAATAGACCCATGAATGAAAAAGTCTTTCGCGATCCCGTGCATGATTACGTTCATGTGGATCATCCCATCATTTATCAATTAATTAATAGTAAAGAATTTCAACGACTACGCCGCATCAAACAACTGGGGACATCTGGTTTTACCTTCCACGGTGGGGAGCATAGTCGTTTTTCTCACTGTCTTGGTGCCTATGAAATTTCAAGACGGATTCTGTCTATTTTTGAGGAAAAGTATGCAGAGCAATGGAATTCTGATGAAAACTTACTGACCATGACAGCCGCCCTTCTTCATGACATTGGACATGGTGCCTATTCCCATACCTTCGAAGGACTCTTTGGGACCGATCATGAAAAAATGACCCAGCTGATCATCACCAGCCCAGAGACGGAGGTCAATCAAATCCTCTTACAGGTAGCACCTGATTTCCCAAATCGTGTAGCCAGCGTCATTGATCATACCTATCCCAATAAACAAGTGGTGCAATTGATTTCTAGTCAAATTGATGTGGACCGGATGGATTATTTACTGCGGGATGCCTACTTTACGGGTGCTTCCTATGGAAAATTTGACTTGACCCGTATTTTGCGCGTCATTCGACCGATTGAAAATGGCATTGTCTTCCAACAAAATGGCATGCACGCTGTCGAGGATTACGTGGTCAGCCGTTACCAAATGTATATGCAGGTCTACTTCCACCCGGCTACTCGTGCCATGGAAGTCCTCCTTCAAAATCTACTCAAACGAGCTAGAACCATTTATCCAGATCAGAAAGAGTATTTTCAACTGACTTCACCTCGCTTGATTCCATTTTTTGAAGAAGAGGTCACCATTCAAGACTACCTAAATCTAGATGACGGTGTGATGAATACCTATTTCCAAGTCTGGATGGATAGTCCGGATACCATCTTGTCTGATCTTGCTCAGCGCTATATTAATCGGAAAGTCTTTAAATCGATTCTATTTACAGAAGATAAGCGAAAAGACTTAGCAATCCTTGAAAATTTGATTAAAGAGGTTGGGTTTAATCCAACCTACTACACCGCTATTCATCAAAATTTCGACCTTCCCTACGATATTTATCGACCAGAGCTTGAAAAACCGCGGACCCAGATCGAGATGATTCGAAAAGATGGGAGTCTCGCAGAATTGTCTCAATTGTCACCACTCGTCGCTGCTCTTGCAGGAACACGCTATGGGGACAACCGCTTCTATTTCCCCAAAGAAATGCTGGAGGTTAATGGACTTTTCAGTAAGCAGGTAGAGGAATTCACTTCCTATATTACCAATGATTATTTTACAGGAGAGACGGATGTCCATTAAATTAGTTGCGATCGATATCGACGGTACACTTCTCAATTCAAAAAAAGAGATCACACCTTCTGTATTTGAAGCCATTCAAGATGCTAAAGCCGCAGGCGTTAAAATCGTTATCACAACCGGTCGCCCTATCGCAGGGGTCTCAAAACTTTTAAAAGAACTCCATTTGATGGATCCTGGAGACTATGTCATTACCTTTAATGGTGGTCTGGTTCAAGAAACCGCTACTGGAAAAGAACTCATCAAGGACCTTTTACATTATGAGGACTATCTCGATATCGAGTCTCTTGCTAACAAACTCAAAATCCACTCTCATGCTATTACTAAAGACGGCATCTATACCAGCAATCGAGATATCGGACGCTACACCATTCATGAATCTCAACTGGTCAACATGCCCCTTTATTACCGGACGCCTGAAGAAGTTCGTGAGAAAGAATTTGTCAAGGCCATGTATATCGATGAACCAGATATTCTAGATGCTGCGATTGCAAAAATCCCTAAAGAATTCAAGGACCGCTTCACCATGGTCAAATCAGCCCCTTTTTATTTAGAAATTCTAGGGAAAACAACTAATAAGGGATCAGCTGTTCTTCATCTAGCTGAACGACTTGGAATCCAGCAAGAAGAAACCATGGCTATCGGAGATGAAGAAAATGACCGTTCCATGCTAGAAGTCGTGGAACATGCTGTCGTTATGGAAAATGGCAATCCAGCTCTTAAAAAAATTGCTACAACTATTACCAAATCAAATGATGAATCTGGCGTTGCATACGCCATTAGAAAGTGGGTATTATAAGAAATGTACCATTACCAGCTAGGAATTTCTGCTAGTGAGCATGATGACTTTGTTATTCAGAGTGACCAAACCAATCTCTTACAAAGCAGTTCATGGGCAAAAATTAAAGATAATTGGGGAAATGAACGTGTTGGTTTTTATCAAGAAGATCAATTAGTCGCTGTTGCAAGCATCTTGATTCAACCCCTGCCACTTGGCTTTTCCATGCTCTACATTCCTCGAGGCCCTATTATGGATTACCAAAACAAGGAGCTGGTTTCATATGTGATCCAATCCCTTAAAAAGATAGCCAAACAACACAAGGCCTTGTTTGTTAAATTTGATCCAAGTCTTTTCTTGAGCAAACACTTGATTGGACAAGAAAATACGGAAACCACTGATGTACAAGCGGTGATCGATACCTTAACTAAAGAAGGGGTTGAATGGACTGGCCGAACAAGTGATCTGGCAGAAAATATCCAACCACGCTTTCAAGCGAATATCCACAAAGAGTTTTTCACCGAACAAGACCTTTCAAAATCTACTCGACAAGCCATCCGAACTGCTCGAAACAAAGGGATCCAAGTCCAATTTGGCGGGACTGAATTGTTAAAGGACTTTGCTTCTCTCATGAAAAAGACAGAAGCACGTAAAAGCATTCATTTACGTGGAAAAGATTACTACGAAAAACTGCTCACGACCTACCAAGGACAATCCTACATTACTTTGTCTACTCTTGATCTCACAGAACGGAAAGCCTCCCTTACAAAAGATCTTGAAAAAAACAAGGCCGAGGCTGAAAAATTCACCGAAAAAACAAAGCCTGGCAAAGTTGAGAACAATCAAAAAGAAAAAGAGCGTATAGAGGAAGAACTGCAATTTCTTGAGCACCATCTCCAGGCAGGTAAAAAGGTCGTTCCTTTATCTGGTACCTTAAGCCTTGAATTCGGTGGGACATCTGAAAATGTTTATGCAGGGATGGATGAAGAATTCCGCCGTTACCAACCCGCCATCCTCACCTGGTATGAAACTGCCCAACACGCTTTCGACCGTGGTGCTTCTTGGCAAAATATGGGAGGCATTGAAAATTCACTAGATGGTGGACTCTATCATTTTAAATCTAAATTTAATCCTATTATTGAAGAATTTGTTGGGGAATTCAACCTTCCAACAAGTCCACTCTATCCACTTGTTAACACAGCTTACAAGATCCGGAAAAAATTAAGGAGTAAATAAGTTACATGACTCTTACGACAATTTCAAAAGAAGAATTTACCTCATTTGCAAATACTGTCTCCCATCGCTCTTTTATCCAGTCTGCTGAAATGGCAGATCTGCTTGAAAAGCGAGGAAATACCGTCCAATTTATCGCTTGGAAGCAAGAAGATCAAGTCCAAGTGGCAGCAATCTTGTACAGTCTTCCTATGACAGGTGGTCTCCATATGGAAATCAATTCTGGCCCCCTTTACCAAGAGGAAGCTATGCTAGAACCCTTCTATGCAGCCTTAAAAGACTATGCGAAAGAAAATGGGGCTATTGAACTCGTTATCAAGCCCTATGATACCTATCAAACCTTTGACAGTGACGGCAATCCAACCAGTGAAGAGCAAACCCATTTTATGGATACCCTAAAAAAATTGGGCTATCAGCATGATGGTTTAACAACAGGTTATCCAGGTGGAGAAGGTGATTGGCATTATGTGAAAGATATGGAGGGTATCACCGAGAAAAATCTTCTCAAGAGCTTCAGTAAAAAAGGAAAGCCACTTGTCAAGAAAGCCAAATCTTTCGGTATTGAACTGAAACGATTAAACCGAGATGAACTGCAACTCTTTAAGGATATTACTTCCTCTACCAGTGACCGTCGCGACTATCAGGATAAGACCTTGGATTATTACCAAACTTTCTATGACAGTTTTGGCGACAATGCAGATTTCATGATCGCAACACTGAACTTCCACCATTACTACACGAATCTTGAAAAAGACCAAGGAAAACTAGCACAGAAGATTGAGAAATTACAGAAGGATCTTGAAGTCAACCCCAATTCAGAGAAAAAACAAAATCAACTTCGTGAATTCTCTAGCCAGTTTGATACCTTTGAGGTGAGAAAGAGGGACGCAAAAGAATATATTGAAAAATATGGAGATCAAGACGTCATTCTTGCAGGTAGCCTCTTCGTCTATATGCCACAAGAATCCACCTATTTATTCAGTGGCTCTTATACAGAATTTAATAAGTTCTATGCTCCTGCTGTTCTCCAGGAATATATGATGCTTGAAACCATCAAACGTGGTATCCCAAGATATAACTTCCTTGGTATTCAAGGAATCTTTGACGGGTCAGACGGTGTTCTTCGTTTCAAACAAAACTTCAACGGCTACATCGTCCGTAAGATGGGGACCTTCCGTTATTACCCAAGTCCTCTGAAATACAAACTGATTTCTCTCGTTAAGAAACTATTAGGACGTTCCTAACTTAAAAGACCAGCTTTGTAGCTGGTCTTTTCTACTATAAAAAAGACGAGAAACCTCTCGCCTTTTTATATGTCATTATTTAACGAAGTCAAGCAATGCCAAGAAGCTTTCTGGATCAAGTGATGCACCACCTACAAGAGCTCCGTCAACGTCTGGACAAGCCATGTATTCAGCAACGTTTTCAGGTTTCACTGAACCACCGTATTGAACACGTACTTTGTCAGCCACTTCTTGACCAAAGTCAGCAGCTACAACGTCACGAACAACTTTACACATTTTTTGTGCGTCGTCTTGTGAAGCTGATTTACCAGTACCGATCGCCCAGATTGGTTCGTATGCGATAACTGTTGAAGCCACTTGTTCTGCAGTCAATCCAGCAAGAGCAGCTGAAACTTGAGCCCCTACAAATTCTGCTGCTTTACCAGCTTCGTAAGTTTCAAGGCTTTCACCACAACAGATGATTGGAAGCATACCGTTCGCAAAGATTGCTTTTGCTTTTTTGTTGATATCTTCATCAGTTTCATGGAAGTAGTCACGACGTTCTGAGTGACCGATCACAACGTAGTCAGTACCGATTTCTTTCAAAACTTGTGGGCTAGTTTCACCAGTGAAGGCACCAGCATTTTCAAAGTAAGTGTTTTGGGCAGCAACTTTAAGGTTTGAACCTTTAGCAGCAGCAAGAACAGTTGTCAAGTCAACTGCAGGAGCTGCGATACCAGCTTCAACAAGGTCAGCTGAAGGAAGTTTTGATGCTACAGCTTCAACGAATGCTTTTGCTTCTTCTGGATTTTTGTTCATTTTCCAGTTACCAGCGATAAATGGTTTACGTGACATTTCACATACCTCTTTTTTCTAATTTTATACTATCTATTTTACCATAATTTTCGTCATAATGAAAGGTTGCACAAGCTCATTTTACTTTTTACCAAAATAAAAACCCCGTCTTCACGGGGTTTTCTGTCTGTCTATATAATTGTTAATCTGGGAACTAGATCGAATTAAGCTTCGATTTCAGTAACCATACCTGAACCAACAGTACGTCCACCTTCACGGATTGAGAATGTAGTACCTTGTTCAACGGCGATTGGGTGGATCAACTCAACGTCGATAGTCACGTTATCACCAGGCATTACCATTTCAGTTCCAGCTGGAAGTTCGATAGATCCAGTTACGTCAGTTGTACGGAAGTAGAACTGTGGACGGTAGTTGTTGAAGAATGGAGTATGACGTCCACCTTCTTCTTTAGTAAGGATGTAAACTTCACCTTTGAATTTAGTGTGTGGGTTGATTGAACCTGGTTTAGCGATAACTTGTCCACGTTCGATTTCATCACGTTGGATACCACGAAGAAGCACACCAACGTTATCCCCTGCAAGACCTTCGTCAAGTTGTTTACGGAACATTTCAACACCAGTAACAACTGCTTTTTGGATTTCGTCTTTGATACCAACGATTTCGATTTCATCGTTGACACGAACAACACCACGGTCGATACGTCCTGAAGCAACTGTACCACGTCCAGTGATTGAGAATACGTCTTCGACTGGAAGAAGCAATGGTTTGTCAGTATCGCGTTCTGGTTCTGGGATGTACTCATCAACAGTATCCATCAATTCCATGATGATATCTTCATATTTAGAGTCACCTTCAAGAGCTTTAAGAGCTGAACCTTGGATAACTGGAAGGTCATCACCTGGGAAATCGTATTCTGAAAGAAGGTCACGGATTTCCATTTCAACCAATTCAAGCAATTCTTCATCGTCAACCAAGTCAACTTTGTTCATGAAGACGATCAAGTGTTTAACACCAACCTGACGTGAAAGAAGGATGTGTTCACGTGTTTGTGGCATTGGTCCGTCAGTTGAAGCTACTACAAGGATAGCTCCGTCCATTTGAGCGGCACCAGTGATCATGTTTTTAACGTAGTCCGCGTGTCCTGGAGCGTCGATGTGAGCGTAGTGACGTTTAGCAGTTTCGTACTCAACGTGTGCAGTGTTGATGGTGATACCGCGTTCGCGTTCTTCTGGAGCAGCATCGATAGACGCATAGTCTTTAGGTTGGTTAACTGATGAAGGCAAGCGACGTGCCAAAACAGTTGTGATTGCTGCAGTTAGGGTAGTTTTACCGTGGTCAACGTGTCCGATTGTACCGATGTTAACGTGCGGTTTACTACGATCGTATTTTTCTTTTGCCATTTGAGTAAAAGCCTCCAATAAAATATATTTTATAGATAGACAGTAGGCAATACAGTCTAACTTTCCTTACTATTCTATCGAATTTTAGATAAAATTGCAAGCCTTTTACCTATATTTTCTTAATTATTCCTCTTCTTTTCTTTTATTTTATCAGCTTGCTGAAAGATCCTGATCTAGCTTTGAAAATTCTCATTTAAAATCTGCTATTTAAGCCTTTCTGTACCTTTTGCTTCTTTGGGTTCAGGGAATAAAAAAATCGGAACAGTCGTTCCGATTTTTTTAACCTGAATTACGTAATCCTGTCGCCACACCGTTGATGGTGATATGGATTAGCTTGTCTTGATCGGCTGATAATTCTCCGGTCCGTTGACGTCGAATCAATTCTAACTGAATATAGTTCAAAACGTTAAAGTACGGCATCCGATAATCTAAACTTTCTTTCAGATAAGGGTTTTCAGCGAGCAACTCGTCTTGCTCTTCAATCATCAAGATGATGTCCTTGGTCAATTGCCATTCATGTAAGATGATCTGATAGATATTACGAACTTCTTCTTCTTCACACAATTGGGCGTACTCAAAGGCAATGTCCATGTTGGCTTTGGATAAGACCATGTCCACATTTGACAAGAGAGATTGGAAGAAAGGCCAGTTTTTATACATGTATCGAAGGGTTTCGATATTCTCAGGATCCTCATCGATAAATTCCTTAAAGCTAGAACCTACTCCGTACCAACCAGGGAACATCACCCGACTTTGTGACCATGAGAAGACCCATGGGATAGCACGCAAACCACCGATTTCTGTAATGGTCTTACGAGCAGCAGGACGTGAACCAATATTAAAGCTTGAAATTGCTTTGATCGGACTTGATTCAAAGAAGTAGTCATAGAAGTGCTCATTTCCAAAGACCAAATCACGATAGATATCGTAACTGCGATTCACGACTTTATCCATGACTTCCCCGAAACGATCAAACATAGAGAATGGACTCTTTTGTTCGGCAATCATTCGGTTAATGGTTGCAGAGACGAGCATCTCAAGGTTGTAGTAAGCAGCATCTTTATTTCCATATTTATTGCCGATTACTTCCCCTTGCTCAGTTAAGCGGATACGGTCATTAATGGATTTCAATGGTTGAGACGTGATGGCTTCATAAGTAGGACCTCCACCACGACCAACAGTACCACCACGACCATGGAAGAAGGTAATCTTCACTCCAAACTCATCTCCGATAGCGGTCAATTGTTGTTGGGCTTTAAAGAGGGTCCAGCAAGAAGACAAGTATCCACCATCTTTGTTGGAATCAGAATAACCTAACATAATCTCTTGGTAGTTGTTCTTAGAAGCAATCCAACGTTTGGCAATCGGAAGAGACAAGTAACTTCTCATGGTTTCTTCTGAGTGATCCAAATCTTCGATGGTTTCAAACAAAGGCACGATTTGCACACGAGCTTTTTCCGTATCGACTAAGCCCACTTCTTTCAACATCACAGCCAATTCCAACATATCTGACACACTGGTTGCATGAGAAATGATGTTTTGACGAATGACTTCTTCTCCTAAACGATCCTTCAATTCACGGGCCGTTTGGAAAATCGCTAATTCTTTTTCAAGCAGTTCAGATTTTTCAGCATGAGTTGCTGATAAAATACGTGGATCTTCTAAAAGTTCTTTCAAGAGAACTTGACACTTTTCATCCTCTGATAAATCAGAATAATGGTCATTAATTCCAGCTGATTTCAGCAATTCTGCCACACAGGCTTCATGCACACTCGAATCCTGGCGCATATCAATAGAGGCCAGATAGAATCCAAAAACATCGATGGCTTCTAGAAGTTCTGCAAATTCACCAGAAATCAAATACTCTGATTTGTTTTCTAACAAGGAATCTTTTATCTTTTCAAGGTCTTCTTTAAATTCTTGAGCTGATGCATAAGCTGGAGCTTCTTTCTCAGAAATTTTCTTTAGAGCCCCAGAGATACGATTGCCGATATAATCAGAAACTGGCCCTTGTTGATGAGCATTTGCTCCTAATAACCTCTCGACAGCATAACGATCTTCTCTAGTTTCCCCAACCATAGTCCATTCTTTTAAATTGACCAAGGTTTGGATCAATTTTGACTGGATATAGTGGAAAGCCCGACGGTAAGGTTCTTTTTCACGAAAGACGGATGTATCACTGGATAGGGCGGCCATTTCAGCTACTGCTTCACTTGTTTTAGAAAGACTCGTTGAAAGGGAGAAATGACGGTATAATTTTGAAATCTTTTCGATGTAATAGTTCAAAATGACTTCACTTTGAATAGTTGCTGAACGCTTCAAGGTCTCAGCTGTTACAAATGGATTCCCGTCCCGGTCTCCCCCGATCCACATACCCATTGTGATCGGACGTGGTTGTTCAAGCTCTAATCCATGCTCTTTTGCCAAGCGTTTGTATTCCAACATCAGGTTTGGAACAGCTTGCAAGAAGGAGCTATTGTAATATTCCATGACGTTGGTGATTTCATTAGTAACCTTCAATTTTTTGTCACGAATCATATCCGTTTGCATCATGATTTCGATATTACAACGGAGGTTGTTATACCACTTATTCTCATTCATTAAACCAGCTTTAACATCCCGGTGCTGACGAAGAAGAGCATGAATATGATTGGTTAGATCCAGCATGGTTTTTCGTTGCACTTGAGTTGGATGGGCTGTTAAAACAGGTACAATATTGAGATTTTCAAGAATTTCTTGTGCATCTTCATTTTTTGCAACTTCTTTAATGGTTGAAGAAAGTTTTCCGAGGTATTCACCATCCACGTTATTCAAATGATTGATTTCATAGGCCAAATCGACATCTTCTGAGATGTTAATCAAGAGTGGTAAAATGGCAAAATAACGTGAAATCACTGTCATTTCTTCATTTGTCAATTGTTCCACTATTTGATTCAACTCACGATAGTTCTGTGTTTTTGATAGATCCTTCAACTGCGTAATTTTATCAAAGGTTTCCGGACGAACCAAATTTTTCGTAATATCATCTAATAAATTGGTTAAGATTTCGGCTTCTTCTTTGATAATATCTTTATTTGTGAAGTTCTCTAATTTTTGTAAGACCATTTTTTCTCCTTTTTGAATAGCCATTCAACAATTCCCTTTTAATAATAAGGTTTGATTTTACCTTTTTCTTCAAAAACCATGCCTTCTTGTTCCATCTTAGCCCGTTTTTCACTAGCATCGATATTCAAAACGAAAGCAATCGCTACGGATAAGACCCATAAGCTATTTCCCCCTTGGGATAAGAAGGGGAAGGTCACTCCTGTAGACGGAATCAAACCAGAAATTCCTCCGATGTTAATGAAGGTTTGCACTAAGATCATCCCACCGATCCCAATGGCCATCATCGAATTAAAAGGATTCTTTGCTCGAATACCGACTAAAATGATCCGAAGAATTAAGAAAAATAGGAGAGCAAGGATCAAGCTAGCTCCAACAAAACCTAATTCTTCAATCACGATGGCAAACACAAAGTCTGTGTGCGCTTCTGGTAAGTAACCTTGTTTTTCAATGGAATTTCCTAGCCCCAAGCCAAACCAACCACCGTTACTCATGGCATAGTAAGAATTAGCTAATTGGTGACCTGCGCCAGACAAGTCATTAAAGGGGTTAAAGAAGGCACTAAAACGTTTGGCCACATAACCAAAGACAGGAATTTTAGCGACACGATCCACACCGATGATCCATATTGAACCAAGGACAATGGTGGATACCCCAACAACTAAACCAAGTAAAGAGGTAAACCAACGGTAACCCACTCCACTAGCCGTAATCATGATCAAGACCGTTAAGGCCAAGATCGTCGCATTTCCCAAGTCCGGCATAATCACAACGATTCCAATCAGAATCAAGGTCAGCCAACGCCAATCGTTTAAATTCCTTGGAATCCATTCATTATGGGTCAAGGCTTGATAATCATAATCACGGATTTCATCTTGTCGTTTCGAAAAGATCAAGGCCAGATACCAGACTAAGATCACCTTAAGGTATTCAGCTGGCTGGATACTAAACCCTCCAGGAATGGTCAACCAACCGTGAGCTCCATTGACCGTATCTGTGATAAACCTAGACAGAATCAACAAAATCACTTCAATAAAAATGACAAAAGCCAGCACCTTTTTATTTCGAAGGAAGTTTAGGCTAAATTTATAAATCAAGGCGATGGTTAGAAGACTTAGGATGAAAAAGAGCCCCTGTGTCCGTACCATCCGAATCGAACTCACTCCACTTTGAATTGCCAAGGCACTTGTTGTCGAATAGACAACAATCAAGCCAATGATGGATAAAATCAAATAGGGAATGAGGATGGAATAATTTAAAAGATGTCTTTTTTCAATTTTCATAATTCACCATATTCCTAATGTTCAACCTTCATTATATCATTTTTAAGAAGCAAAACCAAGAAAAGTCCAGAAAAGATTCGGCTTCTTCCCAATTTTCAAGAAATATTCTAATCATTCTTCTTATTTTCATATATTTTTATCCTTTTTCGATGAAAAGATTCCTTTTTTTTGAAAATAATGGCTGAAATCAGCATCTTTTAAGCATTAAGTTTTGCCTTTTCGTTTTTTTTACGGTAAAATGTTTCTGTATGAGAAAAAGGATAAAACCCGTTGTTCTCTTGGTCTTTTTTATCGGTATCATTTCTTTTCTCGTTCTTTCACGAACGATTGCCGATCTACAAGCCAGAGAGCGACAAGAAACAACCAAAACCATTCCGAACTCCAATACACCTCGAAAAACAACTACTGCAAGCTCTTCTTCTAAAAAAGAAGAAGACATCAATCCAGAACTGGTTGGCCGCCCGATCATTGATATTTCAGGCTGGCAATTGCCTAGTGAAATTGATTACGATGTCCTCTCCCAAAATGTGGGAGGTGTAATCGTTCGTGTCCATAGTGGGGCTCAAGCGAAAAAGGAAAATGCAGCAACCTACTTAAATGGTCTGGATAAATCTTTTAAAACCCATATCCAAGAATTCCAAAAACGAAATATCCCTGTCGCAGTCTATGCTTATGTCGCTGCTAAGGATAAAAAAGAAATGGAAAAAGAAGCAGAAGAATTTTACAAGGCTGCTTCTCCTTACAAACCGACCTACTATTGGTTAGACGTTGAGGAAAAAACCATGAAGGATATGAATGCAGGCGTTGAAGCTTTCCGAGCAAAACTACAAGCTTTGGGTGCAAAAAATATTGGACTCTATATCGGAACTTACTTCATGGAAGAACACAGTATCTCCACTGATAAATTTACGGCTCTTTGGATTCCTACTTATGGATTTGATGATGGCTACTATAATGCTGCACCAGATACCAACACGGAATACGACTTGCATCAATATACCTCTCAAGGGCAATTAAATGGATTCTCACACTACTTGGATCTCAACCAAATTGCTCCGACGCAAGACCAAGAAGCGATTTATCGGAAACTTTTCAAGGTACAAAAAGATAACTCTTCCTCATAGCCTTAAAACAGCAGATCAAGTGATCTTCACTTTTTCTGCTGTTTTCTATTTTTCAGGAGAAGGCAATATTGCCGCTATTATATGTTATAATGGTCTAATGAAATCTGATTTTGTAGAGAAAAAGAGAAAAGGAGAAAGCCATGGCAAAAAAAAATAAAGTAAAAAAAACCTTGGTCGAGCAGATCTTGACAAAAGCAAAAATTGAGCACGTAGGCCTACAAATCAACGCTTTAGAAGGGATCTTACCAGAAGGGATTGATCGCTCTACTATTTTCAAAACCCTAGCTCTCAAAGGAGATAAAACGGGGCCCGTGATTGGGATCATTCCTATTACGGAGCATCTTTCAGAGAAAAAATTGGCCAAATTATCGGGAAATAAGAAAGTGGCTATGATTCCTCAAAAGGATCTCGAAAAAACCACAGGTTATATTCATGGTGCCAATAATCCGGTGGGCATTCGTCAAAAGCATCCTTTCCCAATCTTTATCGATGAATCAGCCCTTCAGTTAGAGAGCATGATCGTATCTGCTGGGGAAATCGGCCATAGTATTCAAATCAAACCACAACTTCTAGCAGACTTCGTACAAGCGACTTTTGCAGATATTTTAGAATAATGACAGAGAAGGAGACAAGATTGTGAAACTATATTTTATTCGACACGGACGGACAGAATGGAATGAAGAAGGACGTTTTCAGGGATCAAATGGCGATTCTCCGCTGTTACCAGCCTCCATTCATCAGCTTGAAAAATTAGGAAAGCACCTAGCTAGTGTTCCTTTTGATGCAGCCTTTGCAAGTGATCTGCCACGAACAGTCCATACCGCACAGATCATCCTCGATCAATTGGAGACACCTCTAGAATTGCAAGCAACGCCTGCTCTTCGTGAGTGGAATTTAGGAAAACTGGAAGGGGCTAAAATTTCTACCATTTCAGCTATCTATCCCCAACAAATGGATGCCTTTCGCCATAACCTCGCCCGCTTTCAAAATGAAATCTTTGATGCAGAATCTGTCTATGAAACAACTAAACGTACCTGTGATTTTGTAAAAAGCCTGAAAGGAAAAGAGCTCGATACTGTTCTCATCGTTGGACATGGGGCTAATTTGACAGCTTCTATTCGAACCTTGCTTGGTTATGAAACAGGAGAACTCCGCAAAAATGGCGGACTAGATAATGCCAGCGTGACGATTCTAACAACAGATGATTTTGAGCACTATCACTTAGATACTTGGAACGACACCTCTTATATGGAAGACTAAAAAACACTGATCTTGCGATCAGTGTTTTCTTTTAGCTTATTTCATAGTTGGGAAGAGAAGGACGTCGCGAATCGTTGTCACATTGGTCAACAACATAACGAGACGGTCAATACCAATTCCAAGTCCACCTGTTGGTGGCATACCATATTCAAGGGCTTCAACATAGTCATAGTCGATGCCTGTAGCTTCGTCATCTCCCAATTCTTTGGCACGCGCTTGCGCTTCGAACCGTTGTAATTGATCGATCGGATCATTCAATTCCGTGAAGGCATTGGCATACTCTTTGGTCATGATGAAGAGTTCGAAACGGTCAGTGAAGCGTGGATCTTCTGGATTTTTCTTAGCCAATGGAGATACTGCTACTGGGTGACCGTAAACAAAAGTTGGTTGTGTCAAGGTTTCTTCAACGAATTCTTCGAAGAAGGCATTGATAATTTGTCCCACTTCTGTGTAGTGTTTTTCAACTGGTACATGTTTTTCGTTTGCAAGTGCTACAGCTTCTTCAAAGGTCATGTCTTGCCAGAAGTCAACACCTGTGATTTCTTTGATCGCATCAACCATGTGAACCCGTTTGAATGGTTCGTTGATTTTGATTTCTGTTCCTTGGTAGTCGATTGGACCATCACCATGGACAGCTTTCGCAGCATGTTGGATGATACCTTCTGTCAAGTCCATGATATCGTGGAAATCAGCGTAAGCTTGATACACTTCGATCGAAGTGAATTCAGGGTTGTGAGTAGCATCCATTCCCTCGTTACGGAAAATCCGTCCGATTTCGTAAACACGTTCCATCCCACCAACAATCAAACGTTTCAAGTGAAGCTCCGTCGCGATACGAAGCACCATATCAATGTTTTGTGCATTGTGATGAGTGATAAATGGTTTAGCAGCCGCACCCCCAGCTTCATTGTGAAGCACTGGTGTTTCCACTTCAAGGAATCCTTGACCATCTAAATAACGACGGATTTCAGAGATGATTTTTGAACGGGTTACAAAGCGTTCGAAGCTTTCACGGTTTGAAATCAAATCCAAATAACGTTTGCGATAGATGGTTTCAACATCTGAAAGTCCGTGGAATTTTTCAGGCAAGGGACGAAGGGCTTTTGACAAGTGAGTGATATGAGTTGCTTTAATCGAAAGTTCACCCATGTCTGTGCGCATGATTTCCCCTTCAACACCAAGGAAATCACCAAGGTCTGCTTTTTTGAAGATTTCGTAGTTTTCTTCTCCAACAGCGTCCTTACGAACGTAGATCTGAATTTGACCTTCACGGTCTTGAAGATGGGCAAAGCCAACCTTTCCTTTTCCACGTTTTGTTACGAGACGACCAGCAATAATAGCTGTTTCGTTCAAGTCGTGGAGTTGTTCTTTATCTAATTCTGAATATTTTTCTTTTAATTGACCTGAATTTGCAGTGCGTTCGAATCGCTTCCCAAATGGATCGATTCCTTGTTCACGAAGGGCCGCCATTTTCTCACGACGGACAATCTGCTGGTCATTCAATTCTTCCATGTGTTCAGTAGTCATTTGGAACCTCCTAAGTTATTCTCCCCTATTCTATCATATTTGGACCAGAAATTCACTAATATTTACCAATTAAACAAAAATAAGGCTAGGTAAAATGTAACCTCTCGAAGCTATACTCAAATAATATCCGAAAACTGTCGTTGACTGCTTAAACTGTTTAACCTGTACAGGGCGAGATAATTGAAAAGGTTTCGACAAACTATTCAACAACAGCAGCAAAAAGGAGCGTGGAGAATCTTAAACCATTCATCCTGACTCGCTCCTATTTTTATTCATAACGCAGTGCTTCGATCGGATTTAACTTAGAAGCCTTATTCGCTGGTAAAATTCCAAAGATGATGCCTACAAAAGCAGAGAAAATAATACTGCCGATAGCGACATTTAAGGAAATAATCGGTGGGCCTTCTAGGGAGGCTGCTGCGAGTGTAGTAATCAAGCTATTCACACCATAAGCAAGTCCAAGTCCAATCAGCCCACCAATGATGGTCAAGACCATCGACTCAATCAAAAATTGAACCAGAATCTTACCTCGAGTTGCTCCCAATGCTTTGCGAAGACCAATTTCTCTCGTCCGCTCTGTCACAGAAACCAACATGATATTCATGACTCCAATCCCGCCAACCAAAAGGGAAATCCCTGCAATGGCACCGATCACTGACGTCATAATTCCTACTACTTTTTTGGTTTCCTCTAGGATGCTATCCAAATTAAAGATTTGAAATTCTCCTTGGCGAACACCTGAAAGTTCTGTTAACTTTTGAGCAGCCTCAATCCCAACGGTTTTAATCTGCTTCACATCTGGCACATGGACGACAATATTTTGAATTTCATCCGTTCCGAATTCAGAGGCGAGTTGGGTATTGGCCATCAAGGCACTTCCACCTGAGGAAGCTCCGTAAAGAGCTGTTCCTGCATTTGGATCCTTGAAAATACCAACGACGCGATAATTGTTATCCCCAACAGAGACCACCTGATTCAGTGGATTCTCCGTTCCAAATAATTGTTGGGCCAATCCTTCATCAAGGAGCACCACCCGGGAGAAATTACTATAGTCTGAAGGGGTTAATTTTCGTCCAGATAAGAGCTCAACCTTTTTGACAGAAAAATAGGTTTCATTTACTCCTTGGATGTTTACCCCTTCTGCTTTTTTCTTTTGAAAAGCAATGGTTGCATTGGAGGTATTGCTAACATAGTAACCATCGATGCCTTGAATCTTGGTTAATTCCTTAACCCAAGATTCTTGCACAACTGGTGGTGCTTCTTGGACTTGACCATCAACATCTTCAGCGTTTTCCCCATCGATATCCGATGGAGCAGCCATCCCTCGGTCTTCAGCTGCAGGGCCACTTTCGCCTCCGCCTTCTCCTTCTCCAGTATCATCAGAAGGGCCAATATTGATCCCAGTCACATAGCCACTCTTGTTGGGAGAATAAGAGATTTGTACATACTCTTGGTCCTTGGTGAAGGTCTTGGTGACACCAGCTTTCATACCATCTCCCAGAGCCATGATGACAACCACAGAAGCGACCCCAATAATGATCCCCACCATGGTCAAGAAAGACCGTAATTTATGGCTCATAATTGAGCTGATCGCAAATTTCCAATTTTGCATTAGGTCCCCCTTTCCAGCTTGCTATCTGAGGAGATCACTCCATCACGAATGACGATGCGACGATGCGCAAAGGCTGCAATTTCTGGCTCGTGTGTAACCATGATAATGGTTTTTCCTTCTTGGTTTAGCTTGGTTAACAAGTCCATTATTTGCTCCCCTGTCTTGGTATCTAGGGCTCCAGTCGGCTCATCTGCTAAGACGATGGCTGGCTGATTGACGAGAGCTCGAGCTATCGCAACCCGCTGTTTTTGACCCCCTGAGAGCTCTGAAGGCAAATGGTGCATGCGAGAATGGAGCTCTACCTTTTCAAGGTACTGCTCAGCTAATTCCTTCCGTTTAGCAGGATGAACTCCTGCATAAATGAGAGGCAGTTCTACATTTTGAAAGGCATTGAGCTTGGAGAGAAGAAAGAATTGTTGAAAGACAAAACCGATCTGTTCATTTCGAACACGTGCTAATTTTTTCTCACTGAGATTTCCAACCTCCTGACCTTCTAGGAAATACTCTCCACTGGTCGGGCGGTCCAACAAGCCAATGACGTTCATCAAGGTCGATTTCCCTGAGCCAGATGGACCCATAATGGCCATAAATTCTCCCTCTTCGACTTCTAAATCGATGTCTTTTAAGACACGAAGTTCCTGATCCCCATTTTTATAGGTTTTATTGATTCCTTTTAGTTCAATCAATTTTGTCATATTTTCCGATCTCTTTTCCATCTTCCAGTTTCTCATTAGGATTCACAATAACTTGAGCATCTTTCTTCAAGCCTGACAAGATTTCCTGGTTTTCAGCATCGGCGTTACCAAGCGTTACTTTTACTTTCTTAGCCTTGCCATTTTCGACCGTCCATACATAACTCGTGTCCCCATCAGCCATGACACTTGTCACGGGAACAAGGGGATGTTGAGTAGAACTTTTGACTTCAATATTGACAGAAAAGCCTTGTTTGAGTTCTCCAATTTCACTGGTAATATCTACTGTGAATGGGTACTTGGCTCCTCCGCTTCCTTGTGTTCCACCTGCTGCATTGGCACCTGCTTGACCCGCGTCAGTCGGATAGTTGGCTACATAAGAAATCTTTCCTGTCCAGGTTTTATCCGGATAAACCTTGGAAGTGAGGACCACTTCCTGACCTTCAGAAATATTGGCCAAATTGTATTCAGACAATTCCCCTTTGACTTGTAAATTTCCGTTGCTCACAATGTGAACCAGAGTTTGGTTGGTCCCTGTAGTCGATTTTGAAACATCTTTATTGACTTCGACCACGGTACCATCTGTATTACTCCTAACTGTTGTCGCATCCAGAAGAGCCTTAGCCTTGTTCATATTATCGACCGCATCCGACTTAGCATCTCGTAAATCGCTAGCTTGAGAATCGACTGTTCGCTGGGTCTGCGAAGCTGATTTGGCATCTGCTTCTTCATCGCCTGTCGTATCAATGGTCACACCATTTGTCAGTAAGTCATTTAACTGACGATCTGCCTTATTGACAGCACGAACGGCTGCATCATAAGCGGTTTGGGCCTCTGTACTACTATACTGAACAATTGGCTGACCGGCCGTCACTTGATCTCCTACATTGACCAAAATCGACTGCAAATCCCCTTTGGTTCCATCAAAATAGACATACTGCTCCTGGTTGGCAGTGACTTTCCCAGTTAACAAGACTGAAGAAGCGATCGATCCATCCTTGACCGTTTGCACCATTGGAGTTTCTTTCGTGATTGCTTGATCAGGAGTACTTGGGTGCGAAAACACCATCACACTTCCTGTTCCAATCACCGCAATAGCTGCACCTGCAGCTGCAAATAGTTGCCATTTTTTCAATTTCTTCATCGTTTTTCTCCATCAAAGAAAGCGTTTTATTCTATACCATAGTATACCATATTTCCTTACTTTTCTATCTAAAATTGACACGGCAACATGAAATTTAAATGCTTGGTAACATGCTAAACCCTTGACTTTTGTAACAGTTGATATTACAATCAAACTGAAGTCCCATTTAGGAGGAAAACATGAAAGAATTTGATATTATTTCAATCGGTGGAGGTAGTGGAGGAATCGCTACCATGAACCGGGCTGGAGAGTACGGAGCGCGCGCTGCTGTCATTGAAGAAAAACAATTGGGTGGCACCTGTGTCAACAGAGGATGTGTGCCTAAAAAGATTATGTGGTATGGTGCACAAATTGCAGAAGCAATTCGCGATTATGGACCAGACTATGGATTTACTTCTGAACAGACAAAATTTGATTTTGCAACCTTAAGAAAAAATCGCGAAGCCTATATTGACCGTTCCCGTAATTCCTATGATGGCAGTTTCAAACGCAATGGGGTTGAACGAATTGAAGGACGTGCCCGTTTTGTGGATGCTCATACGGTTGAGGTAAATGGAGAAACCATTAAGGCCAAGCATATCGTAATTGCGACCGGTGCCCATCCCTTTATTCCTTCTGTTCCTGGAGCTGAATTTGGCGAAACTTCTGATGATGTCTTTGCTTGGGAAGAACTTCCTACATCTGTTGCCATTATTGGAGCTGGCTACATCGCAGTGGAACTAGCCGGTGTGCTCCATGCCCTTGGTGTTCAGACCGATCTCTTCGTTCGCGGTGATCGTCCATTAAGAAAGTTTGATTCCTACATTGTCGATGGCTTAATGGAAGAAATGGAAAAACAAAACCTTCCGCTTCACAAACACAAGGTTCCCATGAAGCTTGAAAAATTAGAAGACGGTCGTGTGAAGATTTATTTTGAGGATATGACCAGCCACGTGGCAGATCATGTTATCTGGGCAACAGGACGAAAACCAAATGTCCAGGATCTCAATCTAGAAGCTGCAGGCGTCACCTTAAATGAAAAAGGATTCATTGCAGTGGATGAATACCAGAATACAGTTATTCCAGGAATCTATGCTCTTGGGGATGTCACAGGAGAAAAAGAATTAACTCCTGTCGCTATAAAAGCTGGACGCACTCTTTCTGAACGACTATTCAATGGAAAAGTCAATGCCAAAATGGATTATACAAACATCCCGACTGTTGTCTTTTCTCACCCGGCTATCGGAACCGTTGGCCTAACGGAGGAAGAAGCCCAGCAAACTTATGGTAAAGAGAATATCAAAGTCTATACTTCTCAATTTGCTTCCATGTACACTGCTGTAACCCAACACCGCCAGCAAGCAAAATTCAAACTCATCACTGCTGGTCCCGAGGAAAGGGTCGTTGGCCTTCATGGTCTTGGCTACGGAGTCGATGAAATGATCCAAGGATTTGCAGTTGCTATCAAGATGGGAGCGACAAAAGCCGATTTCGATGCAACTGTCGCCATTCACCCAACCGGATCCGAAGAATTTGTAACTATGAGATAAAAAATAAGAGGCTGGGACAAAAGTCCTAGCCTCTCAATTGTTTTTGGATTGTCGAGCAAGACGCAGTGGTTGAGTGGGCTCTAATACGCTGATTTCATCAGCTTTTACAGCCCTACTCAACTGTGCGGAGGTGGGACGACGAAATCGAATTCTATCAAATTACCGATTTCTGTCCCACTCTCTTTTTCTTTGTTTATGGTAAGATGGCAATGGCACGGACAGGTGAACCAGTTGCCTTGTCCCAGTGAGGGAAAGCAATCGAAATCAAAGCACCTACAGCTGGAACTTGGTCCAATTGGTTCAAGACTTCAACTTGGTAGATATTTTGTTCCAAGAGGTAGTATTCATTGACCAAGCCATGCTCTGCTGCTGGAATACCTGCATCGGTATCAAAGGTTTCATGACCCACAGCCTTAACATGGCGTTCATGAATCAAGAATTCCAAGGCTTCACGGCTCCATCCTGGACTTTGTTGAACCCCATTTTCATCAAGATTGCGCATAGCATCTTGATCTGGCCAACGTTTTGACCAATCACTACGGAAGGCAACAAAAGCACCCTCAGCAATTTGTCCATGCTCTGCCTCAAAGTCTAAGATATCTTGTTTACTCAAGATAAAGTTTGGATTGGCAGCAACTTCTTTAGACTTGTCGATAACATAGAGTGGCAAGAGGAGATCTTTGAGGTCAATCTCATCCAACCAACGACCCCCTTCTACAAAGTGAATCGGTGCATCAATATGCGTTCCGTATTGACCAACCACTGTAAATTTTTGAACATGGAAACCATCTTTTAATGTGAAAAGATCTTCTTGTTGCAAAGCAGGAAGGGCTGGGAAGTGTGGACTTTCCGCATTGATTTGGTGACTCAAGTCCACCCATTTTTTAGCTTGCAATTCTTTATAAATACTTAGTAAATCTGACATGTTTCTTCCTCCTTATTCGCCCCAAACTTCAGCGACAATTTCCTTAATCAAACCGATTTTTTTCCATTGGTCTTCTTCTGTCAAAATGTTTCCTTCTTCTGTCGAAGCAAAGCCACACTGAGTAGACAGGTAAAGATTTTCCAACGGTACATACTGACTCGCTTCTTTAATACGAGCAATCACTTCGTCCTTATTCTCCAGTTGACCACTCTTAGATGTCAAGAGGCCTAACACCACTCCTTTACCAGGGGTTACTTCTGCAAGTGGTTCAAAACCACCAGCCCGATCGGTATCAAACTCTAGGAAGTAAGCATTAACGGCTTCTTCTCCAAGGAGTTCTTTGGCAATCGGCGCATAGCCACCTG
Source organism: Streptococcus parasanguinis (assembly GCF_015557775.1). Classification (GTDB taxonomy): domain Bacteria; phylum Bacillota; class Bacilli; order Lactobacillales; family Streptococcaceae; genus Streptococcus; species Streptococcus parasanguinis_AA. The sequence continues at coordinate 141,831 of NZ_JADNOY010000006.1, forward strand.
ATGACGCCCAAGTGGAATGGAAGTTCCCACGACAAACGTGCGTATTGACGGTCAAACCAGCTGGAACATTTTGGTAGACATCGTTGTTAAAGGTCAAGAAGAGATCAGCGAGTTCCCGGCGAACCTCATCTTTTGACTTGCCTTGAGCTGCTCCCCAAGCCGTCAAGAAATTATCATCTACCAAGACACCCCAAGTACAATCATCTACTTGAAGAGTCCGAAGACCTGCATCATACAAATCTTGAATCACTTGAAGATAGGCTTGCTTGATGTCTTCACGAACAGCCGCAAAATCAGGATAGATGGTATTCAATTGTTCTACATGTTCTGCATCACGGATCAATTCAAAATAGAATTGTGCAGGTGCTGGAATGGTATATTTAGCCTCTACACCATCTACATCTGCCACAAGATCCCGCAAGAACTTGTAATGCTCTACAAATGGATGATTGGCTCCTGTGATTTTTCCAACGACAAGCGCTGAGTCCGCCTTGGTTGTTTCATCATGGAATTGATAGCCTTGAGCAGCTTGGACATGATCAATGCCCCCAAAGCCCCAGAAGAAATCCAAATGCCAATAAGCTCGGCGGAATTCTCCATCAGTTACTGACTTCAGACCAGCGGCAATTTCTTTTTCAACGAGGTCACGAATCGCCTGATCTTCTACTTTTGTTAAGTCAGCCTGACTGATTTTTCCAGCTGCGAAATCTTCACGAGCCTGAACCAAAGTAGCTGGACGAAGAAATGAACCAACATGGTCTACGCGATAAGGTGCATGTGTATGTGTCAATATGATTCCCTCTTTCCTATAAGTTTTACATTAATTCATCAATGCAACCATTATAGCAGTCCAACACCTGATAAACAAGGGTTTGGGATAATCTAATATCTTTGATATCTATATAGCCTTAGACTATAACAAAAAAAGAAGTCCTTGAAGGACCCCTTTTCTTAATTTTTAAATGCATCGAGCATGACTTGGAACTCTTCGTTTGTGAGTGTAATGCCTTTCCCCATTTTTGTATGGTCGGGACTCCAGGTCCGGATATCATACTTAGCAGGAGCACCATTAAAACTCACACGGTTCAATTCTTTGGTCCAACCCTTGTCATTTTCTGACAAGACCAGCAAATGTTCTTCGATTTGGAATGAAAATTCTGCCATTTCACGACTCCTTTCTTGCCTTCTCATCTCTAATATTCGTAAATCATTTACAAAATCGTTTAAATTATCTATAATATATTGTATCAAGTTATGGAGAATTTAGCTATGAAAAAATTTCTCGAGATCGTTAAAGACCGAGCAAATGAATTTTTCAATGGAAAAGTCAGTACCCCTGCCCCATTAGAAGATGAGAGAATTATTGACATCATTCAACAAGCATTGCGAAAAAAACAAGGGGTACATGTTATTTTTTCAAATAAGAGTTTTACAGGCGACATTGTCAAGTATGACCAAGAACGCCGACAACTGATCGTGAAAAATTTTAAAAAGAGTATGTCCACGATTATTCGGATTTCTGAGATCCAGAAAATCAGTTTGGTCCCCAATAATATTCGCATCGCTCAACAAAAAGGAGAGGTTTAACCCTCTCTTTTATATTGAAAACAAACGTCATTTTTGGCGTTTGTTTTTATTACTTTTAATCTCATTTCTAAATTTATTAGAGTATCAAAAAAATTCTATCAAATTTTAACTTTAACTTTTGAACCTAGTAAAAAGTTAAAGTTCCAGTACATACTACTAGTATTGACGTTGCCTTGATTAAAAAGGTCACCAAATCTTTCATAATTACATTATCTATTTAAAGAAAAATATTAGTAATAAATTATGTAAATTCAATCTAATCTCTAATCACCATAAGTATGCTCCCATTTTTTCATTTCTTCAACGATACTTCTTAGAGCAATACCTTTTTTTGTCATTTTATATTCAACCTGTGGAGGCGATGTCGGTAAAACTTTTCTTGATAAAATACCTTCTTGCTCAAAATCATGTAATCGTTGAGCTAATATTCTAGGATTAATACCTTCTACACTACGCAAAAGACTACTATAATGTATATTACCATCAATAATTTCAGATAAGATCTCAAGAGTAAATTTACCTTTTAGTAAATTCAAGACCCTTCTTTCTGGACAAATTGATTTTTTCAAAGATTGCTTCTTGCAAGTCTCCATTCATTTCCTCCTTTTTTGATAGTTACTATACTTTTTTTCCCTTCTTGTTTCAGAAATTATTACATGATAAGCTAATTATATCATTTGAAAGGGGAAATTACTATGGATATTACAACTAAGTTTGACCGTATCAAAGATATTCTCGGTTGCGCTGATGGAAGATACTTTGGCACTGGATATACTCAAGTAAAATATTTTCAGAAAGTTAAATATATTGCTTTTGATTGATAAATGAAAATTGGTTTGATGAAATAACGGAGGAAGCTTGATGAAAAAAACAAATACAAAAGCGCCAGCTTATCTACTTTTTATTCTTTCACTAGGATACATTATGGCGGTCCTAGATACAACCGGAGTGGTTCTTGCTGTTCCCCATATTGAAACAGCTATGAGCGTCTCATTAGAGCAATCCATTTGGATTATTAACGCCTATACACTAGCTTTAGGCTCTTTACTCCTACTTTCAGGAAATCTAACAACAAAATATGGTGCTAAACGAATTTTATTATTTGGAATGACAATTTTTACACTTGCCTCATTTGGGTGCTCTTTTTCACCAAATATTGAAACATTAATCATACTTAGATTCGTTCAAGGTTTCGGTGCTTCTTTGTTTATGCCTAGTTCATTAGCACTTTTATTCATTTCATACCCTGATTCTACTAAAAGAGCACGTATGTTAGGAATTTGGACAGCAATTATTTCTGTTGCAACCGGTACTGGTTCTTTTATTGGTGGACTAATTATTAACTACTTCGGATGGAGGGGTATTTTCTTAATCAATATTCCATTGGGAATTTTGACAGTAATTTCAATATTACTTCTTGTGAAAAACAATATTGCCAATCCAAAGACTAGAATTGACATTTTCAGTAATATATTTCTTGTTGCAACTATCGGAAGTCTAGGTATTTACCTTGTTGAAGGGAATCAATATGGCTATAGTAACCTAAATCTTTTATTGTTTCTTCTCCTGTTTATATTATTTACTATTGGTTTAGTAGTCCACGATAAAAAAAGTAAAGCACCTATTGTTCCCCACCAACTATTAAAAAATGCTAAGTTTATTGTCTCTAATCTGTTAGGTTTAGTAGTTAACATTTCATTATATGGTATTGTTTTGGTGCTAGGACTTTATTTTCAAACTTATTTAAACTTCTCCTCAATGGTTTCTGGACTCCTCATTCTACCAGGAATGATTGTCTTAATTATTGGTAATTTATTTTACGCACGTGCTGTAAAACGATTTTCCGTGGGAAGCCTCGCTACTGTCTCAATTATTTTTGCCATTGTAGGAGCAGCAGGAATTTATGGAATTGGAGTCCTTTTTCATGAAATTCAACTATACATCCTAATCCCTTTATTTTCTTTAATGAGTCTAGGTATCGGAGTGTTAACTCCAGCGACTACTACCATTCTTATGGAAGCTGCTGGTCAAGAATTATCTGGAATTGCTGGTGCTACTCTAAACGCTAACAAACAGATTGGTGGACTTTTTGGTACAACAATTATGGGGATTCTAACTACTAATTTATCCCATAATTGGAATATGGTTATCGTTGTCGCATTTTTGGTTAACGTGATAATGTATATTGCTACTTGGTTAATTGCTAGTCGTTACCTTTATGGAAAAGAATAAAACCAAACAGAATGCATTCAATTTAAAAGTTGATTATACAGATTGAAGGAAAAGTCCATTTGGACAATTTTCTTCAATCTTTTTTCATAATTATATAAAGAAAAAAACTCTTACAAATGCTATTATATAGGCATTCAAAGAGTTTTTACTATATGGTAATCAAACTCTAAAAGAGAAGATTTTCTAGTCCTAATAGAGTTTGTCTATATTCTGAAGAGAGGTTTAACCCTCTCTTTTTTTTTGTTATACTCGAACAGTTTTACTTGCCCCATCTTTTGAGTAGAGATTGATTAAACCTTCCTGGCAAGAACGAATCATATCTCCTGGCTTGACTTCTTGTGGGACGGTGATCGTGAGAAGTTCCATCGGATTTGGCGCGCGATCAATCTTCACTCCATCCTTATCATGCAAGTCTTGGATCTGGCATTCAAAATGACGGAAGCCTGGTCCGTAGAATTCCACTTGGTCGCCTTCATTGATGACATTCCGTTGGCGAATCGTCGCTGTCATGGTAGATGGATCAAAGTCCACCACTTCTCCTACAAATTTGTATTGAGGAATCTTACGACGTGCCCCAAACAATTGTTCATTTTCAGTCGGTGTTTGGTAGTAGAATCCAGTTGCTAATTCACGTTGAGCGACTTTCCACAATTCATTGATCAAATCATCCTTGATGGCATAAAAGGCTTCTGGGCTTTCCATATAGGCATCACAAGCTGCCTTGTAACAGTTGGCAACTGTTGATACGTAATGGACAGATTTCATCCGACCTTCGATCTTCAAGCTATCAACCCCATTATCAATCATGTCTGGAATATTTTCGATCATACACATGTCCACGGCTGACATAGAGTATTCTTCTGGGACTTGCCCTTTGATACTCTTGCGTTCTTGGCCAAATGGCATATCGTAGAGATCGTATTTCCAACGACAAGATTGAGAACAGCCACCACGGTTGGCATCCCGGTCAGACATGTGGTTAGAAAGGGTACAACGTCCGGAATAGGAAATACACATGGCTCCATGAACGAAAGCTTCGATCTCAAGATCAGTACGCTTACGGATCTCTGCCAACTCTTCCATGGATACCTCACGGGCCAAGACGACACGGGTCAAGCCATATTCTTTCCAGAAATGGAAGGTCTCCACGTTGGTTGCAGAAGCTTGTGTAGACAAGTGGATATTGAGGCCAGGTGCATAGGTTGCACAGATTTCAATCAAGGCCGGGTCTGAGACGATCACGGCGTCAAGTCCCATATCTCGTAATTCACGGAACCACTCACCAGCCCCTTGTTCATTTCCCTCATGAGTTACCATGTTCGAAGCCACGTGCACATCCACTCCACGGGCATGAGCATACTCAATTCCTTCACGAAGCTCATCCATGGTGAAGTTTCCGGCACGGCTACGCAAACCATAGGCTTGTCCACCAACGAACACAGCGTCTGCCCCATAATTAACGGCAACTTTTAATTTTTCTAATGTTCCAGCAGGTACCAAAACCTCTGGACGTTTTTTTGTATTTGTCATGTTTTCTCCAATTTACAAGATTGTCGATATGATGAATAGCCTCTTCGTTCCCTGAAAAAGGAAAACTCACAAACGAAGAAGCCCTAGTATTATTTGTTATTTTACACGATCAGGTTCATAATCATAGAAACCAGTATCCAAACCACGATTAGCTGGATGTAATTTGCGGATTTCTTCATCAAACAGATAGACTTGATCCTGTGTAAATGTTCCATTTTGAATCAACTCACGGGCCTTGACAAAGTACTCTGTAATCTTGACAAAGTTTTCACCCGGACAGTAGACACCATCGAGTTTCCAATGATCAAAGCCATGTTCTACCAACTCAGACAATTTGGTCATCATATTCAAGTCATTATTTGAGAAGATATGGGTTCCATGTTTGTCTTCATAGACTGAATAATGGGAATTGGGATCTCCTGGTTCAGCTAAGAACAGATCGCGATCTTTGGTCACAGATTCTTCTGTCTTGATAAAGTTGTAATAATTCTGAAGAAGAGGTCGTTTCGAATGGTGGATAATGCTAGCACCATAGACCAAGACTTCTGCTGGAATCTGAAGATTCTCAGCCATTACGAATAATTCGGCAGATGGAATCTCACGAGCCAAAACAGCCTCAGAAGCTCCTGCTTGTTTTCCCCAGAAATTGATCTGGCGACTAGAAGTAACCATGGTTGATGCATCGTAGATGGTTTTGAATGGATAGCCATCTCGTTTCAAGACATAAAAAACGCCCGCATCTCCGACAGTAATATAATCAGCCTGAATTTCCTTTAGAAAATCTAGGAAAGGCTTGATTGAATCCATCATCGATTGGTGCATGAGTGCATTTACAGCTACTGTCAATTCTTTGCCAGCAGCATGGACAAGTTGGGCAATTCGATTTATTTCGTCATAGCTTAAAGTTTGAGGCAATCGTAATCCGTAATCTTTTTCACCGACATAGATTCGGTCAACCCCTGCATCAATCAGGGCTTGCGCTTGCTCAACACTCTCTGCTGTTGCTGTAATAATAATATTTTTCATAGAACCATTATAACAAAAATTCCGATATTCTAGAAAAATTTATTCATTTTGTAAAATTTGTAACATTTTTGTAACATTTATATACCTGAATTCATGATAGAATAATAGAGTACTGTTAGGAGAGAGAAAATGCCCGTAAGAAATTTAAGACACTATGATGAAGAATTCGATTATATCGAATTAACCAAACAAACCCAACAAACCCAAGAAACCCCTATTCAGGACTATGCTCCTGAAGTTGAACCCGCGCCTCAATTAAGTGAATTGCTATATTTTTTGAATATCGCTGTTTTCTGTGTGTTGACGGTTGTATTTAGTTTTATCTTTTTAGCAACAAAAATGAATACCTTCTTTGCGTTTGCTTTAGCGATTGGTTCTAGCTTTGCTAGTATTCAAGGATTCCGAATTTACTACAATAAACGAAAAAAATAAAAATCAGGTTTTCCTGATTTTTTTATTTACTCGAATTTTTTTAATTGGAATAACAATTGGAAGACAAAACTTAACTGCCAATTGCCATCTTACCTTCCAAAAAAAATGAGGCTCAGTGAGCCTCATTTTTTTATGCTTCTTTTATATCTTCTTCAGCTGCTTCTTCAGAATCTTTTTCATCCAATTCTAAAACGATGTCTTCTGATTCTGTTTGTTTGCGAATGGATTGAACCAAGTCATTGCCACTTAGATTTTCTTTTTGAAGTTTATCCTTAAATGAGTGATAGACTTCTTGAGATTTTTCAACCACATCTTGCGTTTTTTCTTTGACAGATTCCAAAACAGTTCCTGTCGTAATTTCTCCAGAACCAACTTTTTCTTTGGTTTGTTGGATCACTTCTGCTGCTTGTTTTGAAACATCCTTAGCGGTTTGTTTCACAGATTCATGTACTTCTTGAGGATCTTCTTGATAATCTTTTACGAAGCGCACCACTTTTTTAGTGACTTTCTTTCCTTGCTCAGTTGATAAATAGTAGGCTGCTGAAGCACCTGAAATCACACCAATTAATAAACTAGATAAACGTCCCATATTCTTCCTCGATTCTATTTAAATAATTTTGAAGCCATCTGAATCGCTTTTAATCCGATAGAGGCTTTCACTGTTTTTCCACCAGCTGATACAGCTTTGACACTCAATTGACGGGCTTGATCATTCAAATCTGAAACAGACTCTGAAAGATCCGCCACGGCTGTAAAGAGTGGGTCAATCGTTGCAACTTTTTGATTCAAATCATCCGTTAAAACATTGACTTTTGCCAATAGATCATTGGTCTGATGCAAGGTGACATTGACATCTGATGTCAAAACTTGGATGGTTTTTTGCGTCTCATCTACAACTTTTCCAATCTTTGAGAGGAAAAAAATCATATAAATGACAAGCGCTACTAAGGCAAGGCCTAAGAGGCCGTAGGCAATTTCAATAAACATATATTACTCCTTTGCTTCTACATAATAAGGGGCTTTTTTGCGACGTTGGTAAAGGATAATGGCAAGTCCAACTAGAATCAGGATCATCGACAACCACTGGGAAACACGTAAGCCTGCAAACATCAAGCTATCCGTCCGCATTCCTTCGATGATCATCCGACCAAAACCATACCAGATAAGGTAAAAGGCTGTGACCTCACCTTGCCGCAAAAATTGGGGCTTCCTACGAAGAATCAAGATCAAGAGAAATCCTAGCAGATTCCAAATGGATTCATATAAGAAGGTTGGCTGACGGTAACTACCATCTATATACATTTGATCTCGAATAAAAGAGGGCAGGTAGTTGAGACTTTTAACAGCAGCTCCATAAGCTTCCTGGTTAAAGAAGTTTCCCCAGCGACCAATACTCTGTGCAATCATGACGCTTGGGGCCGCAATATCTAAGAAATCAATTGGCTCAATCAAGCGTCTACGAGAGAATAGATAGAGGACAAGGGCACCTGTCAAGAGGCCACCATAAATCGCGATTCCTCCGTTCCAGATCGCAAAAATCTCACCAAGGTGCTGGCTATAGTAACCCCATTCGAAAATAACGTAATAGAGTCTGGCCCCCAAAATCGCAAGCGGAAAGGCGATCAAAATGAAATCAATGATAGCATCTGGATCAATTTTTTTACGGGGCGCTTCTTTCATGGAAAGATAAACAGCTAGAATCAAGCCAGAGACAATACAAATTGCATACCAACGAATACTGATCGGACCTAATTGAAGGGCTACTGGATTCATTCCTTCACCTCATTTTGACTAATCAACTGGGACAAACGTTCTTCAAAAGTTTTGGTAGCATCATAGCCCATTTCTTTGGCCCGAACATTCATAGCTGCTGCTTCAATCACGACCGAAATGTTCCGACCAGTCTTCACAGGAATGCGAATCCGAGGAATGGTCACACCACCGATTTCTAACTCTTCTGCATTATTACCCAAACGATCATAAACCTGATCCTTAGCATAATTTTCCAAGTAAACAGCGATTTGGACTTGTGAAGAATCCTTGACGGCACTGGCACCGTAGAGACTCATGACATCGATAATCCCGACACCACGGATCTCTAGTAAGTGGCGTAGGATTTCAGCTGGCTCTCCCCAAAGGGTCATCTCGTCTCTCGCATAGATATCGACTCGGTCATCTGCTACGAGGCGGTGACCCCGTTTGACAAGTTCCAGACCTGTCTCGCTTTTTCCGATTCCGCTATCTCCTTGGATCAAGACACCCATCCCATAAATATCCATCAAGACACCGTGTACACTCGTACGTTCTGCTAGCCGACTATCTAAATAGCTAGAAAGCTCTCCAGATAAACGACTCGTTGCAACATTGCTCTTCAAAATGGCTAGTTGCTTTTCTTCCGCAGCTCGCAACATTTCTTCTGGAATTTCTAAATTCCGCGCGACAATGATGACAGGTGTCTCTGGCTGGAACATCTTGCGCAGGACCTGATGACGGTTGTGAGAGCTCATCTTCACCAGGTAGGACCATTCTTTCATTCCTACAAGCTGAATCCGCTCAGGTGTGTAATAATCAAAATAGCCCGTCATTTCAAGACCTGGACGTGAGATGTCCGCAGTCGTAATTTCCTTGCTTAAGAGGTTATCATCCCCATAAACAACTGACAGACGAAGCTTTTCCTGTATATCGCGAACAGTAACTGCCATATCATTCTCCCTTTTAAAATTCTCTCTCTATTATAGCAGATTTTCTCTTCAGACGAGAGACTGAAGTGTCATTTGAAAGATCCATTTTCAACTCCTTTTTAATGCGACTAAAAAGAGGCCAAGACAAATGTCTCTAACCTCTAGAAAATGATGGTAACATCTGAAGAATGCTCCAGCCTTCAGCCTTGCAAGAAATCTTTAATCATAGATTTGATTCCGATAGAGACCGCATAGACCACCGCATTTGAAGGAAATGCGATCAAGCCGTGCATAAAGGCGAAAGGACCTCCCCCCAACAAGGAGAAAACCAGATACAAAACCGGCAGAAATAAAATCGAAAACCGATAAATTTGTGGCTTTCTAGCCATTTCTGTTGGCAGAAACAAGAGGTAGAAGAGACTATTCCAAATGCCCAGTGGAAAAAGGAGCATTCCCATCAAAACTGTTCCAACTCCTTCCCCAAAAAAACGATTTAAAATGAAAAACTGTCCTATAAAACTGAAGAAGAGATATAGAATAAAAGCAAGGGAATAGAACTTCTGCTTCACTCGGATCTCCTTTTAGAAAAATGGACTATCATTCTGATCATGGATGGGTTCAGCCTCTTTTCTTCGACGAGGTCGAGGGCCATAGTCAAACATTTCCTGCTCCTCCTCGTCCTTATAAGGTAAGGTCGTATCTAACAGTAAATAGATAATCACACCGATAAAGGCATGAGAAACCGTAAAAAGAATAAACAAGAAGCGTAGGAGAGTTACACTAAGACCAAATTTATCGGCTAAGCCAGCTAGCACACCTGAAACCAGGCGATGTCGTTTTAATTTGTAAAATGATGCTGTCATTTGATTTTCCTCTTTCTAGTTAGACCTATTTTAGCAGAGTCGAACTGGAAAGAGATCCGCCTAAAGACCGATTCTTACTCTTGTCTCATTTCAAGGAATTGCAGGTGGCTGCGACAGCGACCGCAAGCATATTTCTTCAGATCGATTTTTCGCTTTCGCCTATACTCTTGTCTACAATGAGAACATCGGTAGAGATAAACTCGCTTTTTTCTCGATTTTTCTGGTAGCGGTGGTGTGAATCGAAGTCCATCCACTTGCTGAAGGAGCTGTTTAAAGGCTAGATCTTTGTGGCGATAGCCTTTTCCTTGGTCGTAAAGATGGTAATGGCAGAGCTCATGGCGGACGATTTTCCGAAAGGTCTCTAATCCTAAAGTCTGATAAATCTTGGGGTTGAAATCAAGATGCCGATCCTTAGGAAAGAAACGGCCTCCGGTGGTTTGGAGACGCGGATTCCACACTGCTTGATGGCGGAATTCCCTACCAAAATCTTCTAGGGATACTTGGCGTACATACTCAGTCAGATTCATTCGGAGCTACCAAACTGAGATTGACTTTTTCGCGTTCCACATCAATCTTCTTCACCCAGACGGTAACCAAATCACCTACTGAGACGACCTGGCTTGGATGCTTGATAAACTGCTTGCTCATATGGGAGATATGAATCAAGCCATCTTCGTGAATGCCAATATCGACAAAGGCTCCAAAGTCAACCACATTGCGCACAACCCCTTCTAATTTTTGGCCAATATGCAAGTCTTTAATATCCAAGACATCCTGACGGAGCACAGGTGCATCAAAGGAATCCCGCAAATCGCGACCTGGTTTTAGGAGATCGGCAATGATATCTTTCAGAGTTTCTGGTCCCAGATCCAGCTGAGTAGACATCTCCTCGATGTTCACAGCTTTTAATTTTTCCTGAGCTGATGCATCGAGGTCGGTAATTTCAAGAAGTTGAAAAAGTTTTTCAACTTCCTTGTAACTTTCAGGGTGAACGCCGGTATTATCCAAGATGTTTTTACTTTCAGGAATGCGTAAGAATCCAGCCGCCTGCTCGAAAGCCTTGGCACCGAGACGAGGGACTTTTTTTATTTGCGCTCGTGAAAGAATCATTCCTTCTTCTTCCCGGTATTTCACAATATTTTCAGAGATGGTCTTATTGAGTCCTGCTACATGCGCTAAGAGAGAGGGACTAGCCGTATTGATATTGACCCCAACTTGGTTGACTACGGTATCTACCACGAAATCCAAGCTTTCTGTCAGTTTTTTCTGATTGACATCGTGTTGGTATTGACCGACACCGATGGATTTGGCATCGATTTTCACCAATTCTGCTAGCGGATCTTGCAAGCGGCGGGCAATCGAGATGGCCGAGCGTTTTTCAACGGTTAGCTCTGGGAACTCATGACGGGCCAACTCACTAGCTGAGTAGACAGAGGCTCCGCTTTCATTGACAATAACATAGCGAACTCCTGGATGGTCATGGAGGACCTCTGCGACAAAGGCCTCACTTTCACGGCTGGCGGTTCCATTTCCAATCGCAATAATTTCTACTCCGAACTCCTTGATCAAGGAGGACAGATCCTTTTTAGCCTGCTCGATCTGAGCTGGTTTTGCAGGAGCAACTGGATAGATAACCTGGGTAGCGAGCATCTTTCCTGTCTCATCGACAACGGCTAGTTTAGCACCAGTCCGAAAGGCTGGGTCAAATCCAAGGACCACGCGCCCTTTTAACGGAGGAATGAGCAATAGATTCCGTAGATTCTCAGAGAACAATTGAATGGCCCCGTCTTCTGCCACCTCCGTCAACTCTGTCCGAATCCGACGTTCAATCGCAGGAACGATTTTTTTCTTAACCGCTTGTTGAATAACCTCATCCACATAGGCATTTTTAGTTTTAAAACGAGCCTCAAAAATACGAATGATCCGATCCAGTTGGTGCTCGAATCCGACTTTGAGAACGCCCAATTTTTCCCCACGATTGAGAGCTAGAGTCCGGTAGCCTTGCATATTCTTGATCTTCTCAGAAAAATCATAATAGATTTCAAAGGTTCTCTTAGGATCTAAGCTTTCATCCTTCAAGGTTGACGTCATGAGGGAATGCCCATGAATTTCTTGATAGGTGAGGGCCCGTAATTGGGTATCCTCTGAAATAGCTTCTACCAGAATATCCACTGCACCAGCTAAAGCCGCTGTTTCAGTTGGGAAGGCCTCACAGGTAAATTTCTGAGCCTCTGCTTCCAAGTCTGGACTATTTTGCAAAATGAGACGTGCCAAAGGAAAAAGTCCTGCTTCTCGGGCAATCGTCGCCTTGGTCCGCCGTTTTTCCTTATATGGGAGATAAAGCTCTTCGACATCCGCTAATTTTTCAGCGGCCTCAATAGCCTGCTTGAGCGCCTCTGTCAATTTGCCTTGTTCCTCAATCTTAGCAAGGACAGTTTCCTTTCGTTCAGCTAGAGCCGTTAACGATTTGTCCCGGTCAATAATGGCCTTGATCGCTACTTCATCTAAATTTCCCGTCATATCTTTTCGATAGCGGGCAATGAAGGGAATGGTTGAGCCTTCTGCGGTCAGACTCAATACGGTATCGATTTGTTTTAAGCTAACACCCAATTCTTGGGCTATTTTTTCATATTTATCCATAGCTTCTATTATAGCATATTTTACCGTAGCCAAGGCTTCTAGCCACCTATTTGATAGGGTTTGATAGAAGCTTCCTCCTTGTCTTTTATGCTCCATTTCCCCCTTGCTCTTTCCTTTTTGTTATAATGAAAGAAAATAAAAAGGAGGCCCAACAATGGCTATTAAATTCTCAAAAACAGATGATCTTGATAAAATGTTTGAAAACTTTGCAAGTTTTCCAGATGTAGAAAAAACAGTCGAATTCCCCGAAGAAAAAAAGAAGGCAGAAACTGCTACCACTAAAGAAGCAAAGAAGGCTAAGTAATGACATTCTTTCAACACCTTCCCTCTAGCGTCTTGCAGGCTGGGGCTATTTTTCTCTCGATTATTATCGAGGCCCTACCGTTTGTCCTAATCGGAAGTATCATTTCAGGGATTATTGAGGTCTATATCACCCCCGAGAGGGTCTACCGCTTTCTTCCCAAGAATAAATTTGGGCGGATCTTCTTTGGGACCTTTATCGGCTTTATCTTTCCTTCCTGTGAATGTGGGATTGTTCCCATTATCAATCGCTTTCTAGAAAAGAAAGTTCCAAGTTATACTGCTGTTCCCTTTTTGGTGACAGCACCGGTCATCAATCCTATCGTTCTCTTTGCGACCTACTCAGCCTTTGGGAATTCTGTCAAGATGGCCCTCTACCGCGCCCTTGGTTCCTTATTGGTCGCAACGGTGCTAGGGATCTTTCTTGGTTTTATTCAGACAGATTCGATCCAAAAAGAACATCGTAAGGCTGTACATGAACATGATTTTAGGGACTTGAGCAAAGGTCAAAAGCTCTTCCAAGTCTTGGTACAAGCCATTGATGAATTCTTTGATACGGGACGTTACCTGGTATTTGGTTGCCTCTTTGCCAGCCTCGTCCAAGTCTATGTCCCAACACGGATCCTCACTTCGATCAGCGCGACACCAGTTATTGCTATTCTCCTTCTCATGCTCTTGTCCTTTCTCCTCTCACTTTGTAGCGAGGCGGACGCCTTTGTTGGATCCTCTCTTCTGACGAGTTTTGGAGTAGCGCCGGTTCTTGCCTTTTTGGTGATTGGGCCTATGCTTGATGTCAAAAATCTCCTCATGATGAAAAATTATCTCAAGACCCGTTTTATCTGGCAATTTATCGGAATTGTGAGTGGAGTTGTGCTCCTTTATGCTTGGTTTGTGGGGGTAGTGCTATGATTCGTTTCTTGATATTAGCTGGCTATTTTGAGCTCACCATGTACCTGCAATTATCTGGTAAGCTCAATCAATACATCAACTTACACTATTCTTACTTGGCTTATATTTCCATGTTCTTGTCCTTTGTTTTAGCTCTTGTGCAGCTGATCATCTGGGTCAAGCAGATGAAGATCCACAGTCATCTCTCTGGCTTCTGGGCAAAAGTGGCGAGTATTTTCTTGCTCTGTATTCCTTTGTTTGTCGGGCTATTTTTTCCTACAGTGACACTGGATTCCCAAACAGTCTCTGCCAAAGGCTACCACTTCCCGGTTGCGGCTGGATCTTCCAAGGAAATCCAGCAGGACGAAGGGACAACAACCCAGTATCTCAAACCAGATACTAGTAGCTATTTTACCAAATCTGCCTATGAGTCAGAAATGAAGCAGGCGGCAAAGAAATATGTTGATAAAAAAGTGATTCAGGTGACCACTGAGAATTACATGGAAGTCATGGAAGTGATTTATGATTATCCTGACCAATTTGCAGGAAAGACCATTGAGTTGACCGGTTTTGTTTACAATGACCCTAATAACAAAGAAAGTCAATTTCTCTTTCGCTTTGGGATCATCCACTGTATCGCAGACTCGGGTGTTTACGGTCTTTTAACAACCGGTGCCCCTCAACATTTTGAAAACAATACCTGGATCCATGCAAAAGGAACCTTATCCATTGAATACCACAAACAGCTCAAGCAAAGCTTGCCTGTCCTCCACGTGACGGATTGTCAAACCATTACACAACCAGATAATCCTTATGTCTACCGCGTATTTTAATGAATAGACTAAGTTCCTTCGATAGGCCTTAACCCCATGAAAGCTAGAACGCTCCTTCGTTCTAGCTTTTTCTATGCTTTCCTCTCAAATCCTCTAATCCAAGCGGAAAATATTCGGAACAACGATTCCATCAAAGAAATCTTGTGGATTTTATGGTAAAATATGGTTAATAAAATAGGAAATAGGTACTTAAATGTCTTCAAAAGTTATTGTAACCATTTTCGGGGCCAGTGGAGATTTAGCCAAGCGCAAACTCTATCCATCCCTTTTTAGACTCTATAAATCAGGAAATCTATCTGAAAACTTTGCGGTTATCGGAACAGCCCGCAGACCATGGAGCAAGGAATACTTTGAATCAGTCGTGGTAGAATCCATCACAGACCTGGCAGATAGCCCTCAACAAGCCCAAGAATTCGCCAGTCATTTCTACTACCAAAGTCATGATGTTAATGATACCGAACATTACATCGCCCTGCGCGAATTGCAAAATAGCTTGGATGAAAAATACCAAACGGAACACAACAAGGTCTTCTTCTTGTCCATGGCTCCTCAATTTTTTGGAACCATTGCTAAACACCTCAAATCAGAAGGCATTGTGGATGGACAAGGTTTTGAGCGCTTGATCGTTGAAAAACCTTTCGGTACAGACCTAGAAACGGCTAGTCAGCTCAACAAGGAATTGGAAGAAACCTTTGATGAAGAACAAATCTTCCGTATCGACCATTACCTTGGAAAAGAAATGATCCAAAATATCTTTGCCATTCGTTTTGGAAATCTTATTTTTGATAATCTTTGGAATCGAGATTTTATTGACAATATCCAAATTACCTTCGCTGAACGCTTAGGAGTTGAAGAACGCGGTGGCTACTATGATCACTCGGGGGCCCTTCGAGATATGGTGCAAAACCATACCCTTCAGCTTTTGTCTTTGCTTGCCATGGATAAACCAGCTACCTTTACCAAGGATGCGATTCGGGCTGAAAAAGTAAAAGTATTTGAGCAATTGCACAATCCAACAGATGACGAATTGAAGAAATTCTTTATCCGTGGTCAATACCATTCAGGTACGATCAAAGGGAAAAAAGATATCTCTTATCGCAGTGAGCCCAATGTCGACCCTGAATCTACTACGGAGACCTATGCTTCTGGTACGTTCTTTGTTGATAGCGATCGCTTCCGCGGTGTGCCTTTCTTCTTCCGTACCGGAAAACGCTTGACGCAAAAAGGAACCATGGTCAATGTGGTCTTCAAGCAAACCGACTCCATCTTTGGACATAGCTTGCAACCAAATGTCTTGACAATTTATATCCAACCAAATGAAGGTTTCTCATTGAGCATCAACGGAAAAGAGGTCGGAGAAAAATTCAGCATCGCACCAATTTCCTTTGATTATGAAACAGATGCGACTGCAACTGGGGCTTCACCAGAGCCTTATGAAAAATTAATTTTCGACGTTTTGAACAATGACTCAACCAATTACAGCCACTGGCACGAAGTCCGTGCTTCATGGCAATTGATTGACCGGATTGAAAAACTATGGGCCGAAAATGGAGCACCGCTCTATGAATACAAGTCTGGATCCATGGGACCAACTGCATCCGATGATCTCCTTGCAGAATACGGAGCCGAATGGGTTTGGAAACCTGAACCTAAGAATTAAGGAAAGCCACCTTCGGGTGGTTTTTTTGATAGCGCAAGGAAACAAAAAGACAAATTGTCTTTTAAACAATTTGTCTTTTTCTATTTGACTCTTAAATCAAGCCTTCCAAGAGGCCTCTCATGAAGTTTTCTGAGTGGAATGGTCCGATGTCATCAATCTTTTCTCCGAATCCAATCAACTTCACTGGGATGTCCAACTCTTCACGGATCGCAAGGACGACCCCACCTCGAGCCGTTCCATCGATCTTGGTCAATACAATTCCTGTCACAGGTGTAATTTTTGAAAATTCTTTAGCTTGCACCAAGGCATTTTGACCGGTTGATGCATCGAGGGCTAGCAAGGTTTCATGCGGAGCATCAGGTACCACACGCTTGATAATGCGACCGATTTTTTCCAGCTCGGCCATGAGGTTGTCCTTGTTTTGCAGACGACCAGCTGTATCAATCATCAGAACATCAATGTTTTCAGCGATCGCGCGTTCCATTCCATCAAAGACGACACTAGCAGGATCTGATTTTTCAGGACCTGTCACAACTGGAACATCTACGCGGCGTCCCCATTCTGCCAGTTGAGCTACTGCTCCTGCACGGAAAGTATCTGCTGCAACCAACATGACTTTCTTGCCTTCTTGTTTGTAGCGGTGGGCTAACTTCCCGATAGAGGTTGTTTTACCAACTCCATTGACCCCAACAAAGAGCATGACCGTAAGACCGTCTTGAAAACGAATGGCTTCATTAAATTGGCCATCCTTTTCATACAAGTCTACCAATTTTTCGATAATCACGCGCTTGAGAGCATCTGGTTTTTTGGCATTTTCCAAACGTGCTTCATAGCGCAACTCTTCGGTTAAATTAGAGGCAACTTGAACCCCAACGTCACTCATGATCAAGAGTTCTTCCAATTCTTCAAAGAATTCTTCATCGACTGAACGGAAGTTTGCAAAGAAGGCATTGAGGCGTGCTCCAAATCCAGTCCGTGTCTTTTTCAAGCTACGATCATATTTTTCCTGGATGGTTTCTTGCTGAGGTGCGACCTCATCTTGAATTGGCTCCTCTGCCTCTTCAACAGTTCTTTCCTCAATAGCTGATGCAGCTTCTCCTTCAGGAAAGCTAGACTCGGCTTCCGCTACTTCTGAAGTTTCCTCCACTTCAGCGATCGCTTCTGACACTTCAGGTTCTGGAACCTTCTCTTCTGTCGTGCTCACTTCTACTGGCTCAGCGTCAGATGATGGAGAGGCAATTGGTGACTCTTCTTCCATTTCTGAACCGTTAGCCCCATCTGCTTCCTCACCATCTTCAGTTTCTTCCGCTTCAATTTTCACTTCTTCAAGAGGCTCCGTCTCCGTTTCATCAGCTACAGGTGAAACTTCTTCAGGAGTTGTTTCTGTTTGAGCGGATTCAAAGACAACCGGAGACTCCTCTCCCGCTGTTTGGTCTTTATGAGTCTCTGAAGTCACATTTTCTTCAAGAAGAGGTTCCTCTGGTGACTCTTCTTGAGTGACGGTTGAAACAGGTTGATGAGTGGCTGCAATCCGCGCTTTAAGCTCTTGGTAGTAAGCCTCCATATCAGCGATTTTTTGCTCTTCCTTGTCATTTGAGACAGCCGTCGTCGGCTCCTCTTTGACAACTTCTTCAATCTCATTACTTTCCGTCACTTCTTCAGTAGACGGAAGCACTTTTTCAGTTTCTTCTTTCTTTCCAAATAATCGATCAAATAATCCCATTTATTCACTCTCCTTTAGCACATAATTTTCAATTGCCCATGCGACAGCGTCTTGGTCATTGGTCACGGGTGCAACAAGCGCCGCCACCTCTTTCACTGCTGGGACCGCATTGCCCATAGCAACCCCTAGTCCAGCCCACTGGATCATAGACAGGTCATTGGCCTCATCTCCACAGGCCATGACTTGATCAGATGTAAGACCCAAAATGGCTGCCAATGCTTCTAAACCTGTTGCCTTGTGAACATTTTTGGGGCACCATTCCAGCAACATTTCCCGAGATTTAAAAATTTCATAGTCTTGAAATAAGTCCGGCCTGATCTGCTTGATCGCCACATCTAAAAATTCTTGATCAACGGCTGTCACACACTTGTTGTAGGAAATCGTGGATGGCAGGTCTTTAAAATCTGTCTCAATAAAATTCAGGTAGGGATTGTAATGGGAATAGAGGGACTTCCGTTCCGAATAAATCTCATAAACCGTTCCCTCACTGATCGCATCCAGCGGAAGGCCGAGACGAGCTGTTTCATCATGGATGGTTGCGACATCTTCTGGTGCCAAGACCACTTTTGAGAGAATCTCTCCATTATTTCGCTGCACTAGACCACCGTTGAAGGTAATCGTATACTCTTCTTTGAGGCCTGCTGTTCCCAATTCTTCCAAAAGAAAATCCATGGCTTTCAAGGGGCGACCAGTGGTTAGAACCACCTTGACACCTTGGGCCTGTGCAGCAGCGAGAGCTGCTCTATTGCGAGGGGAGATCTTTTTTTCCGAATTGAGAAGGGTCCCATCTAAATCCAGCGCAATCAAGGAAATCTTACTCATACAATTTCCTCCATGTAGCGCAAGACAGAGCCAGTCGCATGGTGGCCGATGACTGTTTCAGCAATCGCTAAGATTTCAGGACGTGCATTTTCTGGCGCTACAGGATGGCCCACGACCTGCATCATATGAAGGTCATTTAGGTTATCTCCAAAAGCCATCACCTGATCCATCGAAATCCCTAGTTTATCCGCTAAGGCAGTAATCGCCACTCCCTTATCGACATAATCGAGGACAATATCAATCGATTCAAAACCTGTCGTCATCGCTTTGACACCAGGAATATTCTCAGTGACCCATTGTTCACCTTCAAGCACAAGAGCTGCATCAAAGTTGGTGGTCAATTTGAAGATTTCATCTTGAATATCCACTAGGCTTTTCACTTTTTGAATGTTTTCATTGTAGTGCTGACTCAAGGCCAGATAGTCGGGATCTACTGTTTCCAAGACATAACTTCCCTTTTTCCCTGTCAAAAGCAGTTTATCAGGATCTGCATAAGGGGAAGATTTCAGAGCTTCAAAAACACCCAAATAAAAGTCTTTGGACATGGTCGCTTCGTAGAGGTCTTCTCCATGAAATTCAACCACGCTGCCATTTTCAGCAATGAAAATCATCTGGTCTTCAAACCCTTTAAAGAGGGATTTGAGCGAAAGGAGGGCACGGCCACTCGCAGCAGCAAAATAAATGTCTTTTTCTTTGCAGCTTGCTAACACCTTGCGTAAAAGGTCTTGATCGTACTGATGTTGGTCATTTAAAAAGGTTCCATCCATGTCCGTAGCGATCAATTTAATATCTTTATTCTTCATTTTCTAAGTCTTTCAATTTTACTGAGACGATTTTAGAAACCCCAGATTCCTGCATGGTCACTCCATAGATGGAATCTGCAGCTGACATGGTTCCCTTCCGGTGCGTCACGACAATAAATTGGCTTTCCTTATCAAAGCGGTTGAGATAATCACCAAAGCGCTTGACATTGGCCTCATCCAGAGCAGCCTCTACCTCATCCAGAATGACAAATGGAATGGTCTTGACACGAATGATCGAGAACAAGAGGGCCAAAGCTGATAAGGCTTTTTCTCCACCACTCATGAGGTTTAAGGATTGGATCTTTTTACCAGGTGGCTGCACAGAAATCTCAACCCCAGCTGTCAGAAGATCTGGCTCTGTCAGAATCAAATCAGCAGAACCCCCTCCAAACATTTGACGGAAAGTAACTTTAAAAGATTCACGAATGGCTTCAAAGGTTGATTTAAAGCGTTCCTTGACTTCGTCATTCATGTCGTTGATGGTCGACAGAAGCATGTTTTTCGCGGCTAAGACATCCTCCCGCTGGCTAGAAAGGAAATCAAAGCGTCCCTTCACTTCATCGTATTGGTCGATCGCATCCACATTGACTGGACCAAGTGCCTTAATGTCTTTTTCGATACTCTTGAGCTGGTTCTCAGCTGCCGCAAGATTTTCAACCGGTTTAGCCTGTTCTTTGGCTTGGTCAAAGCTTTGCATGAATTCATCAGTAATTTGCGTTAAGAGCTTGTTCAAGCGGTCTGCATGCTTTTCACGTGTCGCTTCAGCCTTGGCTTGTTGACGAATCCACTCTTCATTTTTCTTGCGCGCTTGTTCCATCTGTTCTGCCACATCTTCGGCCTGGCCTTCCAAATCATCCAGCTCAAAGCGTTTCCGAATAACCCCTTGTTCCAAGTCCGTTTTCTTGGCTTGAGCCTGCGTCAATTGGTTGGCTAGCTGCTCCACATCGACTGTCTGAACTTGAGCCTCGCCTTGTTCAATCAGCAATTGCAACTGATGCTCCTCTACTTCCAACCGGGAGATTGTTTCTTCCAAACGCCGAGCATCTGTTTGCTCGTAGCTTTGTTGGCTTTTATATTCCGTCTGTTGGAGTCGCAGTTCTGCCAATTGCTCTTGCAGGTTTTGTACTTTTTGTTGCAGGACATCTTTATCCGACTTCATGGTTTCAATGTCGCGATTCAAGTTTTCTTTTTGAAGCTCAATGGCTGCCAATTGCTCAGTAAGGGACTCCTGCTCTTCTTGAAGAGACTGGGTCGCATCTGTTGCCAATTCTGACTTCAAAGCCTCTAAGAGTTCCTGAATTTCTTTCAGTTGCTCTTGGCTTTGTTGGTAGGCCAATTGGGCCCGCTGTTGCTCCAGACGCGCTTGCTCACCCTGGCTTTGAATAGAGGCCAAGTATTCTTGCGCTTGCTTAAGCAGATTGTCCTTGGTCTCGGCCTCCTGCTCTGCTTCTCTTAAACGAGCATCCAGAGCTTGCATTTCCTGTTTCAAACTATCTAATTCTGGTTTGACAAAGACCGTATTTTGAGAGCGATTGGCACCACCGGCATACGATCCTCCGGTCCGCAATTCGGTCCCATCCAAGGTCACCATCCGAACTTGATAGTTGACTTTACGAGCCGCCTCACGCGCATGCTCCGTCGTGTCAAAGATAGCCGTTACGCCAAGCAGGTTTTGGAAAATCTGTTCAAAACGATGCTCATAGGTCACTAAGTCACTCGCAATTCCTAGAAATCCTGCACTGGCTTGAATCAATTCTAGATTCCGAGGGGATAGTTGACGAGCTTTGATCGTCGTGAGCGGAAGGAAAGTTGCCCGTCCCAAGCGATTGCGTTTCAAGAAATCGATCGCTCGCGTTGCAGCCTTTTCATCTTCGACAATGATCTGTTGGCTGCTAGCTCCCAGAGCAATTTCAAGCGCCGTCTGGTAGTCTTTTGAGAAACTCAAATTCTCACTAACAGCCCCACAGATGCCTCCTAACCGTTCTGCTTCTTGCAAAACGCTCTTGACTCCTGCATAGAAGTTACTATGGTTCTTCTGAATAGCTTCCAAGCTATTGATCCGCGCCCGCTTATTCTTGCTCTCATCCATCAAGTCAAACATGGCCGCTTGAGCCTCTTGGTAGGCAGCTTTGGCCTGCTCCACTTTTACCAATTGCTCTTGGTATTCTGCTAATAGGCCTTTGACCGTCGCTTGTGCCTGCTCCAACTCTTCCAATTGTCGGACTTCTTTTTCCTTGGCAGTTTCAAAGTTTGTTTGTGCCTTGGTCAAATCCTCTTGACGATGGCTTGATTCTTGCAAGAGTGCTTGGATCCGGCTCTCAATGGCTGTTCGCTCATTCGATTTTTCAGCCTCTGTCTGCAAGAGCGCGACATACTGCTCTCGTAGATGCTCAATGACTTGTTCCGGATCTTCTTCGTAGTTGGCTAATTCTTTTTCCAACTCTTCTTGTTGCTGACGGTTCTCTGTCAGTCTTTGTTGAAGCACAGCTAGCGTCTCTTGTTTTTGAGCCAGCTCATTTTTCGCTTCTTCCAGACGGGCCAAAATAGCATCCAGACGCTCAAGATTTTCCCTACGACTATGGGCTGCTTGACTCGATTGCAACTTAGCTACTTCGATTTGCTTTTCCAAATCACTGATCAAACGAGTGACCTCAAGTAAGCTGGCCTGGTCCTCAGCTAAGCTTTCATCCAACTGATGGCGGGCTTTCTTGATGCGTACATTATCTTCTTCTAAGACCTGACGACGTTGGTAATAAGAAGCCAACTGTTCTTGAATGGCTTTTTCTTCTTGATCAGCCTTTTCGTAGAGCTCTTTTGTCAGATCGACTTGAGCAACTAAAACATCTAGCAAGAGAACCTGCCGTTCTTGGTCTAATTCCAAGAAACGACGAGCGACAGTCGCTTGCTTTTCAAGAGGTTGGATTTGTCCTTCTAATTCATAGAGGATATCCTCCAGACGGTCCAAATTCTCCTGGGTTTGGTTGAGTTTGGTCTCGGTTTCCTTGCGCCGCGTCTTAAATTTCAAGACACCTGCAGCTTCTTCAAAGATTGCCCGGCGTTCTTCCGGTTTGGAGTTAAAGATCTCCTCTACCCGACCTTGGGAGATAATGGAGAAGGAATCACGTCCCAATCCCGTATCCATGAACAAATCATGAACATCTCTGAGACGTACTTTCTTGCCATCGATCTTGTACTCGCTGTCTCCTGAACGATAAATATGCCGTTCGACACGAATTTCTTTCCCTGCCTGTTGGATAAAACCATCTTGGTTATCTAAGACAACTGTGACACAGGCATAATTCAGCGGTTTTCGCGATTCTGTCCCTGCAAAAATGACATCGGGCATCTTGCCCCCACGTAGACTCTTGACACTGGATTCCCCCAGGGCCCAGCGCAAGCTCTCCGTGATATTTGATTTTCCAGATCCATTAGGCCCTACAACGGCAGTGACCCCTTTGTCAAATACGACTTTTGTCTTATCCGCAAAGGATTTAAAGCCTTGGATTTCAATCTCTTTTAGATACATGGGGAATCATTCCTCGTTTCAACTGCATTGCGGGCTGCTTCCTGCTCCGCTAATTTCTTGGAACGACCATGACCATGTCCCATCGTTTGACCGTTCACGAACACTTCTACTTCAAACTCTTTGGCATGAGCTGGACCGGACTCGCTGACCACTTGGTATTGGATCTCCACATCTCCGTGAACCTGTAACAGTTCTTGCAAGCGAGTCTTGTAGTCAATGACTTGAGAAAATTGACCCGTTTCAACCTTTGGAATCATGACCTGGTAGATGAAGCGTTTGACTGCTTCCACTCCTTGATCTAGTAAAAGAGCACCTAAAAAGGCTTCAAATAAGTCACCAAGAATCGTATCACGGTCCCGGCCACCAGATTTTTCTTCACCCTTGCCCAGTTTGATGAAATGGTCAAATTGGCAATCCCGAGAAAAGCCAGCCAGACTCTCTTCACGGACAATCATAGAACGGAATTTGGACAAATCTCCCTCCGGTCTGTTTGGGTGTTCCTTATACAAATATTCGGAAATAACTAATTGAAGAACAGCGTCTCCTAAAAATTCCAAACGTTCGTTATGTGAAATTTTTAAGAGGCGGTGCTCATTGGCATAAGAGGTGTGCGTAAAAGCTGTATCTAATAAACTGGTATCTGAAAAAACGATCTGAAACCGTTCCGATAACAGGGCTTGTAATTTCTCCATGGGAAGCCTACTTTCTAATAAATTCATACTCTTAAGTATACCAAAAAAGAAGCACGAACGCACTTCTTTTCCTAGTTCTAGGTCCTGAATTCTCTATTTTTACTCAGGATGTTCTTCTGTTGGTTTTTCAGGCTTATTGGGGATCACTTTTAAGAGATAAAAGGTGATAAAAATCGTCAAAGTTCCTAAAGCGAGCTTCACCCAAATAATCGGGGCCAGATAGATGGAAATGCCCATCAGAATGTAGATCTGAAGAAGGATCCATTTCTTCCGTTCTTTGGCAATCGATTTGGTCTCTCGGTAATCCGCTACATAGGTTTGATAAAGCTTGGTTTGGTAGAGCCAAGTTTCAAAGCGTTTGGAACTTTTAGCAAAGCAGGCCATCGATAGCAGTAAAAAGGGAGTCGTCGGTAAAATCGGCAAAGGAATCCCAATGATTCCTAATCCCAAAGACACAAAACCAATCGTAAGATAAACAAGGCGCATTTACTTCTCCTTTGTATGTTTCTTTTTTCGTAATCACTCTACAGCATTCACATCTGACATTCGAAGTATCATCTTAGAAGGGTCTGACATTCCATCGACAATCTTCATTTGCTCCTCGTTCAATGGTAATAATATCAGAGTTGCTGTATGAGAGGGTAATTCACCACTATCTTTGATGAAATAGCTAACCTTTTGATTCTCAAAAATAGTCTTGCCATCATAAGACCACGTAATTGAAAAATTTAAATCTTTCTTGATATCTACATCTGTCTTATTGACCAGCATGAGTGCAGCTCTTTCTTCAGAAATAGCTCCCGTGAAGTAGAGCGCCATATTACCTTCACTTCCGAGTTCAGGATGGTCCTTGACCAATTTTTTTCCTAACTCAATTAGCTCAGACGTTTTACCTTCATACTGAGGTGCTACTACAAATTTCAAACCTTTTTCTTCTTTAGAAGACTCTGATACTTTTGTTTCCTTCGTCGTTTGATTGGAAGTCGACTCTTTCGTAACTTGCTTAGACTGACTACAAGCTGTTAAAGCAACCAAACTAGCCAGTAATAACATCATTTTTTTCATTTATTATCTCTCCTCTACTTTCATGAATCTCACTCAGAATTCATTCTTTCCTATCATACACGAATTTTGGCTAAAGAGCAAATTCATTACTAGATATAGATTTCCTCAAATAGACATATAAAAAACCACCCGCAGGTGGTTTTCTATCTTATATCTTCGTCAATGGAGTTGCAGTGTCTGGTGATGTATCCAGCACCTCAAAATCATGACCGACAGCTAGATCTGCTCGAGCCAGTTGGTTCTCCATGGTCATATGGGCCAATTCTTTGATATTGTTCTCTTTTGACAAATGCCCCAGATAAATCTTCTTGGTGCGATTTCCCAAGGTCCGGATCATGGCATCTGCCCCATCTTCATTAGAAAGGTGGCCTAGGTCTGACAAGATCCGCTGCTTCAAGCGCCAAGCATACGAACCTGCTCGAAGGATCTCTACATCATGGTTGGACTCAATCAGATAGCCATCCGCATCCGCGACGATACCTGCCAAGCGATCACTCACATAGCCCGTATCCGTTAGCATGACGAAGCTCTTGCCATCCTTCATAAAGCGATAGAATTGAGGGGCAGCAGCATCGTGACTGACCCCAAAACTTTCGATATCGATATCGCCAAATGTCTTGGTCTTTCCCATTTCAAAAATGTGCTTTTGAGCATCATCGACCTTCCCTAGATACTTGGTGCCTTCCATAGCCTTCCAAGTTGCTTCATTAGCATATAGATCCATCCCATATTTCCGCGCTAAAACACCCACACCATGAATATGGTCTGAGTGTTCGTGCGTAATCAGAATGGCATCTAAATCTTCTGGTTTGCGATCAATTTCAGCCAATAGTCCTGTAATCTTTTTCCCTGATAGACCTGCATCAATGAGCAGTTTTTTCTTTGGTGTCTCAAGGTAGAAAGAATTTCCACTAGAACCTGAAGCTAAAATACTGTACTTAAATCCCTCTTCTGTCATTGACTCCTTATTCTTCCTCTTCTGTATCCCAGTCGTCTTTAATCGCATCTTTGTCGTACGGCAAGACAATGGTAAAGGTAGATCCCTTACCATATTCACTCTTGGCCCAAATAAAGCCTTTGTGCTGCTTAATGATCTCCTTAGCAATGGCTAAGCCCAGACCAGTCCCACCTTGGGCCCGGCTACGCGCCTTATCCACTCGGTAAAAGCGATCAAAAATGCGTGGCAAGTCTTTCTTGGGAATTCCCAAGCCCTCATCTGAGATAGAGATAATCAACTGGGCATCTGTTGTTTTCATCCCTACCTTGATTTTCCCACCATCGGGTGAGTATTTGATGGCATTGTTCAAGATATTGTCGATTACCTGGGTCATTTTATCCGTATCAATTTCAACCCAAATCGGGGTGATTGGATATTCACGGATCAGTTCATACTTCTTGGTATCTTCTTGCGATTGACTCTTGATCTTATCAAACCGGTTTAAAATAAAGGTAATAAAGGCCGTAAAGTTGGTCAACTCGATGTCCAACTGACTAGTTTCATTATCGATTCGTGACAAGCTCAAAAGATCTGTGACCATACGCATCATGCGGTTGGTTTCATTCAGTGAAACCTTGACAAAATCTGGTGCCACTGGCTCTGACAAAGCGCCATCATCTAGAGCTTCCAGATAGGATTTCACACTGGTCAAAGGTGTTCGCAGTTCATGACTCACATTGGAGACAAAGAGGCGACGTTCCCGCTCTTCCTTGTCCTGCTCTGTCGTATCATGCAAGACAGCTACCAGACCAGAGATAAAACCTGACTCGCGACGAATCAAGGCAAAGCGCACACGAAGACTTATGTATTCCCCATTTTCATCCTGGGAATCAATGGTCAACTCTGGTACTTCTGTAATCAAGCTTCGTAGATCATAGTCATCTCCAAGTGAAAGCAAATCTAGAATACTGGTATTGAGCACCTCATCTGGATTAACATTCAATTGCTTGGCTGCCATTTCATTGACCATGATGATCTGACCGCGTCTGTTGGTCGCAAGCACCCCATCTGTCATATAAGAAAGGATACTGGTCAAACGCTTGGTTTCTTGTTCCAAGTTTTCATGCGTCAGGCGAATAACCTCCGACAGATCATTGATACTATTGGTCATATCCGTCAGTTCTGGACTTCCTTGCATGTCGACCACTTCGGAATAGTCCCCTGCAATCAGATCCTTAATTTTGGCGTTTAATTGTCTGAGCTTGATATTGTCCCTACGGTTTTCTAGCAAAAGCAAGGCTACCACAATGATAAACCCAACCGTAATCAGAACAAAGACAAAGTTCGACGACATTACAAATTGTTTTAGTTGATCAATCATTGTTTCTCATATAATATCCGACACCACGGCGGGTCAAGATATATTCTGGACGCCCCGGTGTGTCCTCGATTTTTTCACGCAAACGACGAACCGTCACATCCACCGTCCGAACATCACCAAAGTAATCATAGCCCCACACCGTCTCAAGAAGGTGCTCACGGGTCATGACTTGACCGACATGGGTCGCAAGGTGATAGAGCAATTCAAACTCACGATGGGTCAAGTCCAATTCTTTGTTGGCCTTTTGAACCAAGAAAGCGTCTGGAAGGATGTGAAGATCACCAATTACAATTTCCGTATCGGCCTCATTTTCAAGCTGAGGATCAGCCGCAAACTCCGAACGACGCAACAAGGCCTTCACACGTGCTTGCAATTCTCGATTAGAGAATGGCTTAGTCACATAGTCATCCGCACCAATTTCAAGACCGATCACCTTATCAAATTCTGTATCTTTGGCAGAAAGGACAATGATGGGCACATTGCTGGTCTTGCGAATGGTACGCGCCACTTCCAGACCATCAATCTCTGGCAACATCAAATCTAGAATAATAATATCCGGATTCTCAGCCGCAAAGACTTCCAAAGCTTCCCGACCATCAAAGGCTGTCAAGACTTCATAGCCCTCTTTTGCCATGTTAAATTTGATAATATCTGAAATTGGTTTTTCATCATCAACTACTAATATTTTTTTCATCTTACATACCTGTTTCTAATGCTTCTTTTCCTAATCAATCTCTATCCTCTTATTATATCAAACTTATGAAGAAATGTGGAGCCTCAATTGCTGAACTTTCCAATAAGAAAGGGTAAAAAAGACCGAGAAGTTAAAATCTCCGTCTCAGAAAAAACGAATGATATGTAGAAGATAAAATCACTTGAATGATTCTAAAAAAAGTTAATTTCCTACTTGTTAGAATGAATGAATCATTTATTAAAAACTTTCCGTCGTGAGAAAAGTGAGAGTGGGACAGAAATCATAGCCTCTTAATTGTTTTTGGATTTTCGAGCAAGACGCAGTGGTTGAGTGGGCTCTACTACGCTGATTTCATCAGCTTTTACAGCCCTACTCAACTGTGCGG
>NZ_JADNOY010000007.1:0-119337 GCF_015557775.1 Streptococcus parasanguinis
GCCCTGCACATTGGTTCGTCTTGTTTAGTTTTCAAAGGTCTTTGTCGCTCTCGCGCGACAACTATATTAGTATATCATGACCTTCTCTTACTGTCAACACTTTTTTCCAAAAAATTTTATTTTTTTGAAAGTTTTTTTGAAAGTAATAAAGAAAAGCCTGTAATAAGGCTTTTCTATTAGTCTAGTTCTTTGTTAATGATGAGAAATTTTTCTTCCCTGTAACCTCTTTTAATTAATCCTGCTTTAGCTATGTCTAGAAGATCTTTTGAAAAGGATTGTATCGCTTCTTTTTCCTTTTCACTTAGATTTTTCTTTGAATATTTCTTTCTAAGTTTTCTGTAGTCCTGTTCTTCATTTTTAAAGAATAAAGAATCCTCTAAATAGCTTTCTAGTTTTTCTAACTGTACAAATAAGCCCAACTCAAAGGCTATCGGGGCAAAGGTGGTTTCTAATGGTTGTGTACAAACACTTCTAAATTCCACAGTCCCACGAGCAGTTAAATCCTGAAATTGGTAACTTCGATGTTGTTTTAGATCTTCTTTCACAGGGTTAATGATTTTCTCATTTCCATCAGCCGTATACGCTGTAATTTCTTTTTGATCTAGATAATCTTCCACTCGAATTGGTTTAAAATAATAAGATTTCCCCTCTCTAGTTGCTGTAAAAATAGCCGTTCTAGCGAGATTATTAAAAAACTCTTCTTCGCTTTGGTAGTCCTTAGGATAAACCCCTACATTTTCCTTATAATAACCATGTAAGGATTCTTCCCAGAAAATATCTCTAGCAATTTTTGTATCCCAAGCCTCTGCTGAAAATTCTGAGTTAGAAAACAAATATGCTTTTGCTGCTTCAATTTTATTAAATGCATTAATGATGCGAAGATAATTATCGCGCCTTACATCCAATTGAAGCTGATTTCCGCATATAAATGCTCCGTACGAAGGATAGGAGTGTGTCTTCATCCCTGTACCATTCATTGCAAGGAAAGCCATTAACATCTTGTATCGTTCGATTTTCACTGGGCTATTATCATTTTCTTTCCACAAAGGATGGATTCCGTGCCCTTGGATTTCGTGATTATTTTCTTGCAAAATAGGTTGAATAATCTTCAAATAGGCCTCAAAACGTTTGGCTACCTCATTTATAGAATGAGCTCTCTCAAATGCAAATTCAATTGTATTGTAACTCAACTCGAATAGAATACGATCTTTAGAAGAGCAGTGAACCAATTGAATGGGATTTTGATCGTCATCTATTTTTTCGACTTCAAAATCTGATAAGTTGGCTAAGGTTCGAAAAAGATTTTTCGTCACCTCTATATTTGTTTTATTTCCATTTGTTTCTACAATCGGGAACTCTAATTCAACTCCGACAAAGAGTTCCGAATCCTCTTTCATATTACTAAGGTACTTCTCTTTTAGTAATTTAATTGCTTGTTGTTTTGTCATTGAATCCTTTTTCTTCTATTGGAGATATGGGTTTCATTATATCATTTTTTGTTATTCTCGACTACTCATGAAAAGCAAGACAAAACGCCTGCTTACGAAATTGTTTTAAATTAAAGCAATTTCGTAAACAAGCGTCTACCATTCATTCAATATGATGAGTGTTCCCGCTGGGGAAAATCCCCAGCGGTAGACCAGAGCTAGACTAAGAATAACAGTGTATTCCATCATCATAACACTCAACAAAATTGATGATATTATACCAATTCGATGATAGCCATTGGCGCAGCATCACCACGACGTGGTTCAGTTTTAAGGATACGAGTATATCCACCATTGCGCTCAGCATAACGAGGTGCTAATTCAGAGAACAATTTTTGAAGTGCAGTTGTTTCTGAGTATTTACCTGTTTCTTCATCAAAGTTTTGTGATGCAACTTCGTTACGTACGAATGCAGCAGCTTGACGACGTGCATGCAAATCACCACGTTTACCCAAAGTAATCATTTTTTCAACTGATTTACGGATTTCTTTCGCACGTGCTTCAGTTGTTACAATTGCTTCATTGATGATAAGATCTGTAGTCAAATCGCGAAGCATCGCTTTACGTTGTGAGCTAGTGCGTCCTAGTTTACGGTAAGCCATGTATTCCTCCTCTATTTATCGTTTTTTAACCCAAGGCCTAAGTCGGCAAGTTTGATTTTAACTTCTTCAAGACTCTTACGTCCTAAGTTACGAACTTTCATCATTTCTGCTTCTGATTTTTCAGTCAAATCATAAACAGTATTAATGCCAGCGCGTTTCAAACAGTTATATGAACGAACTGAAAGATCTAATTCTTCGATGGTACGTTCTAAAATGCGATCATCAGAAGTTGTATCTACTTCCTTCATAACATCTGTTGCAATTGCAATTTCAGTTAAGTTTGTGAATAGATTTAGGTGTTCTGTCAAAATTCG
Organism: Streptococcus parasanguinis; assembly: GCF_015557775.1. Taxonomy (GTDB): domain Bacteria; phylum Bacillota; class Bacilli; order Lactobacillales; family Streptococcaceae; genus Streptococcus; species Streptococcus parasanguinis_AA. Next base: position 2,404 of record NZ_JADNOY010000007.1, read on the forward strand.
AGCAGATAAACCTAAGGCATCTTCTGGAATAATTGTCCCATTTGTCAAAATTTCAAGGGTTAGCTTGTCAAAACCATCGTTGCTACCAACGCGTGCTGGTTCAACTTGGTAATTGACTTTAGTCACTGGCGTATAGATTGAATCTACAGCAAGTGTTCCCACTGGTGCATCATCTTTTTTGTTTTGATCAGCTGGAACATAGCCACGTCCACTGTTTACAGTAAGCGTTGCTTTCAAAGATGCTCCTTCTCCGATTGTAAATAGATAATGATCAGGGTTTACAATTTCGATGTCACTATCAGTAAGAATATCTCCAGCAGTTACTTCTGCAGGTCCTTCTACATCAAGTTCAATAATCTTTTCGTCTTGGACGTAAGATTTAACGGCGATTCCTTTAACGTTAAGAATAATTTGCATAACGTCTTCACGGACTCCTGGAACGGTATCAAATTCGTGGAGTACACCTTCAATGTTGATTGAAGTGACAGCTGCACCTGGAAGTGAAGCCAGAAGTACACGACGAAGTGAGTTTCCAAGTGTTGTACCATAGCCACGTTCAAGTGGTTCTACGACAAACACGCCATAATCTTTGTTTTCATCAATTTTTGTTATATTTGGTTTTTCAAACTCAATCATTTGCTATACTCCCTCTTAAACGAAAAGCTGTGTAATTGTTGATGATTATACACGGCGACGTTTTGGAGGACGAGCACCATTGTGTGGTACAGGAGTTACATCGCGGATTGCAGTTACTTCAAGACCAGCAGCAGCAAGTGCACGAATAGCAGACTCACGACCTGAACCAGGACCTTTAACAGTTACTTCAACAGATTTAAGTCCGTGTTCTTGAGCAGCTTTTGCAGCAGCTTCTGATGCCATTTGAGCAGCAAATGGTGTAGATTTACGAGAACCTTTAAATCCAAGTGCACCTGCAGATGACCAAGCGATTGCGTTACCATGCACATCAGTAATCATAACAATTGTGTTGTTAAATGTAGCGTGAATATGAGCAATACCAGATTCGATATTCTTTTTCACACGACGTTTACGTGTTGGTTTAGCCAAGATTTTTACCTCCTTATTTTATTTTATTTTTTCTTACCTGCAATCGCAACAGCTTTACCTTTACGAGTGCGAGCATTGTTTTTAGTGTTTTGTCCACGAACTGGAAGTCCACGACGGTGACGGATACCACGGTATGAACCGATTTCCATCAAGCGTTTGATGTTCAAGTTTACTTCACGACGAAGGTCACCTTCAACTTTGATTGCGTCAACTTCACGACGGATAGCATCTTCTTGATCTGGTGTAAGATCGCGAACACGAATATCTTCAGAAACGCCTGCAGCAGCAAGGATTTTCTTAGATGTTGGAAGTCCGATACCGTACACATAAGTCAATGAAATTACTACACGTTTGTCATTTGGAATGTCAACTCCAGCAATACGAGCCATGTTTTCTCCTTTCTATCTTATCCTTGACGTTGTTTGTGTTTTGGATTTGCTGGGCAAATTACCATAACACGACCATTACGACGAATTACTTTACAGTATTCGCAAATTGGTTTGACCGATGGTCTTACTTTCATTTTTATCCCTCCAAGTTTTTCGATTATTTAAAGCGGTATGTGATACGTCCACGTGTCAAATCGTACGGACTCATCTCCACTGTAACACGATCTCCCGCTAAAATACGAATATAGTTTTTACGAATTTTACCAGAAACTGTTGCTAAAATCTGATGTCCATTTTCAAGTTCAACCGTAAACATAGCATTCGGCATAGTATCAACTACTTTGCCTTCTACTTCAATCACATCGTCTTTTGCCACGCAAAAGTACCTCCATAAATTTCGATTCATTCCTCTGAGCACAGAGGTAACAATTATAAGTCAGACTAACTAATTGTATCACTTGTTGTCAAATATTGCAAGTGACTAAAACGTTTTTATTTCAAATTCTCCAAGACTTTTTGGATATCTTTGAAGACGTCGTTGATGTCTTGATTTCCTTCAATATCATGGACCAATCCTTTTGCACGGTAATGAGCAAGAATTGGCTCACCTTGAGCAATATTTACATCCAAACGGCGTTTCACTGTTTCTGGTTTGTCATCTTCACGTTGGTAATAGTCTTCTTCCTTGTAGTCAGCTGGTGGGTTAAATACTTTATGGAAGGTTTCACCTGTTTCACGATGGATGATACGACCACTTAAGCGCTCGAGGAGGCAGGATGGATCCACTTCAATATTGATCACTCCTTCAAGCTCCAAACCAAGGTCTACCAAGATTTGATCCAAGGCATGAGCTTGTTCAATCGTGCGAGGAAAACCGTCCAAAAGGAATCCTTTTTCCTTAATGTCGTCTTGAGCCAAACGTTCTTTTACAATTCCGTTTGTCACATCATCGGGCACCAATTCACCTTTGTCATTGAATGATTTTGCCAATACACCCATTTCAGTTTGGTTAGCCATCGCTGCGCGGAACATATCGCCGGTAGAGATATGCGCTACGTGAAACTCTTCCACGATTTTCGCTGCTTGGGTCCCCTTACCTGCTCCAGGCAACCCCATAATTAAAAGATTCATGATGAATTCTCCTTATTTTGTTTTTAAATGGAAGCAGGAGCGAATTCCTATTTCCATTTAAAAACAAAATAGAAGGCTGACAAAGTCAACCTTATTCTATTCTGTTGTTGTGTCCATAAATCCGACATACTTACGTTTTAATAAGTAGCCTTCTAATTGTTTCATTCCCTCAATACCTGTTGAAATAATGATTAACAAACTAGTTCCTCCAAGAGCAACTGCATCTGTCAAACCAAATAAATCTCGAGCTAGGATTGGAATGATGGTAATAAAGCCAAGGAATACTGATCCGACGCTTGCTAAACGACGTAGCAAACGAGACATAAACTCTTCTGTCCCTTTACCAGGGCGAACGCCTGGGATATAGGCACCACTCTTTTGAAGGTTTTCTGCCGTTTTTTCAGGATTGATCTGAACAAACGTGTAGAAGAAGGTGAAGAGAATGATCAATAAGGCATACATTGCCACACCAGTTGGTGTGTTTGTAGCCAACATGGCTTGAGCTGTTTTCACCCATCCTGCATTGTAACCCATAGCGCTAATCACTTGGAAAATCGCAGCAGGCGCTGCTGTAATCGAACTAGCGAAGATGACAGGAATAACCCCTGCTGGGTTTACTTTCAAAGGAAGGTAAGAACTTGATGGAGCTCCTTGTGCAATCTTTGTATATTGGATTGGAATCTTGTATTGTGCTTGCTCTACAAAGGTTGTAAAGTAAACAATAACCAAGACGGCAAGGATTAATACCCCAACAAAAATGAGGGAATTGGTCATTTGACCAGAACGAACGTTCACAAATGCATTTTCATAGATTTCTTTAATCATCTCAGGAATTGATGACACAATCCCTGCAAAGATAATCATTGAAACACCATTACCGTACCCTTTATCTGTGATTTGTTCTCCAAGCCAAGTCACAATCATGGAACCGGTCGTCAGAATCGCACCGATTAATAGATAGGTCTTGGTATTTGGAGTTGCGACTAATTTCGCCTGAGACAAGGTGTGGAAGGTAGCTGTAATCCCGATGGATTGAACAAAGGCTAGAACCAAAGAAATATAGCGTGTTGCTTGGTTGAGCTTTCTTCGACCAACTTCCCCTTGTTTGCCCCATTCAACAAACTTAGGTAACAGATCCATTTGCAAAAGTTGCACGACGATCGAAGCTGTGATGTATGGGCTAACCCCTAATGCGAAAACTGAGAAGTTCCTCATGGCATTCCCAGAAACCAAACTGAGCATGTTCAAGAAGGACACATCTTGAAGGTTGTTCAGAATTTTCGCATTTACACCAGGCACTGTAATCGTGGTCCCAATGCGGAAAACAAGAATGATGAAGATCGTAAATAAAATCTTCGACCGTACTTGTTTCACCTTAAATGCATCTTTTAATAATTTAAAAAACATAGGTCACCTCACTTAGATGACTTCAACTGAACCACCTTTAGCAGTGATAGCTTCTTCAGCTGATTTAGAGAATTTAGCTGCTTTAACAGTCAACTTCTTAGTCAATTCTCCGTTACCAAGAATTTTGATACCTGATTTTTCAGCTTTTACAATTCCTGATTCTACAAGTACTACTGGAGTTACTTCAGCACCATCTTCAAAGGCGTTCAATTGATCAAGGTTCACAATAGCATATTCTTTAGCGTTGATGTTTGTAAATCCACGTTTTGGAAGACGACGGAACAATGGAGTTTGTCCACCTTCAAAACCAAGACGTACACCGCCACCGCTACGAGCTTTTTGACCTTTTTGACCACGGCCAGAAGTTTTACCATTACCAGATGAAGTACCACGACCAACACGGTTGCGGACTTTACGTGAACCTGTAGCAGGTTGTAATTCATGAAGTTTCATTATTTATTTTCTCCTCTTTTGTAAATTGCTAACGCATGTAATCAGGAAAAGGTGTCCTAACTACAAACTCGCCTATACTTATATTTAGTTTTAGGGGATGAGAACCTCTCATACCCCTGAAAACTTTGTTTCTATTTTAAATAGATTATTTTACTTCTTCAACTGTTACCAAGTGAGATACAGCAGTGATCATACCACGTACTGCTGGGTTATCTTCTTTAATAACAGAGCTGTTCAATTTGCCAAGTCCAAGTGCTACAACAGTTTTACGTTGTGACGGGATGCGTCCGATTGGAGACTTAGTCAAAGTAATTTTAATTTGAGCCATTTGAATCTCCTTTCTTAAGCCAAGTCAGAAACTGAAATACCACGAAGGGCAGCAACTTCATCAGCGCGTTTCAATTGTGCCAAACCGTTAACAGTTGCACGAACGATGTTGATTGGAGTGTTTGATCCAAGTGATTTAGATGTAACATCTGCAATACCTGCCAATTCAACAACGGCACGAACTGCTCCACCTGCAGCAACCCCAGCCCCTTCGATAGCTGGTTTCAACAATACACGAGCTCCACCAAATACTGATGTTACTTCGTGTGGAATTGTTGTTCCAACCATAGGAACTTCGATCAAGTTTTTCTTAGCATCTTCAACAGCCTTACGGATTGCTTCTGGAACTTCTTGAGCTTTACCAGTACCAAATCCAACACGGCCATTACGGTCACCAACAACTACAAGAGCTGCAAAACGAAGACGACGTCCACCTTTAACAACTTTTGTTACACGGTTGATGGCAACTACGCGTTCTTCAAGTTCAACTGCATTATCTTTAAATGCCATTTTCTAGTGTCCTCCTATTAGAATTTCAATCCGTTTTCACGAGCTGCATCAGCCAAAGCTTTAACACGTCCGTGATATAGATATCCACCGCGGTCGAACACCACTTCAGAAATACCTTTAGCAACTGCACGTTCAGCAACAAGTTTGCCGACAACAACGGCTTGTTCAGTTTTAGTTCCTTTTGAAACTTCTTTGTCAAGAGTTGAAGCGCTTGCGAGCGTTACACCCGCTACGTCATCAATTACTTGAGCGTAGATGCCTGTATTAGAACGGAATACGTTCAAACGTGGGCGATCAGCAGTTCCAGAGAGTTTTCCGCGAACGCGACGGTGGCGTTTTTGACGGATTTTGTTTTTATCTGGTTTCGAAATCACAATTTTCACCTCTTAATTTTAAAATCATGTGCTAAGCACTGAGTTGGTAAGATGAAGGTTGGTTGAAAAACAACCAAACTACATTATTTACCTGTTTTACCTTCTTTGCGGCGAACGTATTCACCAACATAACGGATCCCTTTACCTTTGTATGGTTCAGGTGAACGAAGGCTACGTACATAAGCAGCTGTTTGACCAACTACTTCTTTTGAAATTCCGCTAACAACGATTGTTGTTGGGTTTGGAAGTTCAAAAGTAATTCCTTCTGGAGCTTCAACTTCGTCTGGGTGTGATTTACCAACAGCCAAAACAAGTTTTGATCCTTGAAGTTGTGCACGGTATCCAACCCCGCGCATTTCAAGTTCTTTCTTGAATCCTTCTGATACACCAGTAACCATGTTGTTCAAAAGGGCACGAGTTGTTCCGTGGATTGTTTTCATTTCTTTTGAATCGTTTGGACGGTGAAGTGTTACTTCAGTACCTTCCACACGGATTTCAATATCTTTTGAGAACGTACGAGTAAGTTCTCCTTTAGGTCCTTTTACAGTTACAACGTTGTCATTGTTAGTGATTTCAACACCAGCAGGCAACACGATAACTTTATTACCAATACGTGACATGTTTTTTATTCTCCTGTTAAATTGTCAGGCCTTTGCGGGCCAGTTTTCACGGGGTTTAAATCTTTTTGATTTAAAAGTTAATGTTTAGGTCTCAATTTCTAAGTGAATCGAGGCATTGTCTCGCAGACATAACTTTGGGTTAGACAAGAGACAATAACGAAGAGTCACAACGAAATTGGGAGCTAAATATTACCAAACGTAAGCGATAACTTCCCCACCAACATTCTTTTGGCGTGCTTCTTTATCAGTAAGCAAACCTTCAGAAGTTGAAAGGATAGCAATTCCAAGTCCGTTAAGAACTTTTGGAAGATCTTCACGTTTTTTGTAAACACGCAAACCTGGTTTAGATACACGTTTCAAGTTTGTGATAACTTTTTCACCGTTTTGTCCGTATTTCAAGAATACACGGATGATGCCTTGCTTGTCATCTTCGATGAATTCAACGTTTTTTACAAAACCTTCGCGTTTAAGGATTTCAGCAATCCCTTTTTTGATGTTTGATGCAGGTACTTCAAGTACTTCGTGTTTTGCTTGGTTAGCGTTACGAATACGTGTAAGGAAGTCTGCGATTGGGTCAGTCATAACCATTTTTTATTTCTCCTCTTACTAGTAGTTTGCAAGTTGCACTTGCTAGTTAATGATTGAGCTAGGCTCAGAAAGTTTTGATACATGCAAATGAGAACATACTCATTTGAACACGAGCTACAACCTGGGCAAAAAAGATAGATTAGATTCAGAGCTTCGTTCCGTCACCAAATCTCCTATTTTTGCTGGGGTTGTTACGCTCTTTGTATCATAGAATTACCAAGATGCTTTTGTGACACCTGGGATTTGACCTTTGTATGCCAATTCACGGAAGCAAACACGGCAAAGTTTAAACTTGCGGTAAACTGAGTGTGGACGTCCACAACGTTCACAGCGAGTGTATGCTTGAGTAGAGAACTTCGCTGGGCGTTTGTTCTTAGCAATCATAGATTTTTTAGCCATTAGTTTTACCTCCTATATTATTTTGCAAACGGCATTCCGAGGCCAGTAAGCAATGCACGTGATTCTTCGTCTGTGTTCGCTGTAGTTACGATTACGATATCCAAACCACGAGTTTTATCAACATCATCAAAGTTGATTTCTGGGAAGATCAATTGTTCTTTCACACCAAGTGTGTAGTTCCCGCGTCCATCAAATGATTTAGTTGGAACACCATGGAAGTCACGTACACGTGGAAGTGAAACTGTTACCAATTTATCCAAGAATTCGTACATACGTTCACCACGAAGGGTAACTTTTGCACCGATCGCAACACCTTCACGAAGACGGAAGCCGGCGATTGATTTTTTAGCCTTAGTGATCAATGGTTTTTGACCTGAGATCAAAGCAAGCTCTTCAGCAGCTTTTTCAAGGTTTTTAGCATTTGATACTGCATCACCAACACCCATGTTCAAAACGATTTTATCAACTTTTGGCACAGCCATAACTGATGAATAGTTGAACTGTTCAGTCAATGATGGTACTACTTCATTAAGGTATTTTTCTTTTAAACGATTAGCCATTATACTTCTCCTTTCCTTCGTGATTAGTCAAGCACTTCGCCTGATTTTTTGTTGTAGCGAACTTTTTTGCCGTCTACAAATTTGTAGCCAACACGTCCAGCAACACCGTTTTTGTCCAAAACTTGAACGTTAGAAGCATGGATTGGAGCTTCTTTTTCAACGATCGCACCTTGAGGGTTTTCGTTATTTGGACGTTGGTGTTTCTTGATGATGTTTACACCTTCTACAACAACTTTATTTACTTTTGGAAGAGCAGTAAGAACAACAGCTTCTACGCCTTTGTCTTTACCAGCGATAACGCGAACTTTGTCGCCTTTTTTTACAAACATTTTATTCTCCTTTTATTCTTACGCCCGATGGGCACCCTGGCTATGCCAGGGGACTGTGTTTGTTTTTTTATTGATTAAAGTACTTCTGGAGCAAGTGACACGATCTTCATGAAACCACCGTCACGCAATTCACGTGCAACTGGGCCAAAGATCCGAGTTCCGCGAGGAGTTTTGTCGTCACGGATGATTACTGCTGCATTTTCGTCGAATTTGATGTATGAACCATCTTTACGACGAGCACCTGATTTAGTACGAACGATAACAGCTTTTACAACGTCACCTTTCTTAACCGCACCACCAGGAGTAGCTTGTTTTACTGATGCAACGATTACATCACCGATGCTCGCGAATTTACGTTTTGAACCACCAAGAACTTTGATTGTCAAGATTTCGCGTGCGCCACTGTTATCAGCGACTTTCAAACGAGTTTCTGTTTGAATCATTTACGTTTTCTCCTTTCAGGTATGATTAGATGATGACCGCTTCTTCAACGACTTCTACAAGACGGAAGCGTTTTGTAGCTGAAAGCGGACGAGTTTCCATGATACGAACGATATCGCCTTCTTTAGCAACATTGTTTTCATCATGAGCTTTGTATTTTTTAGAATAGTTGATACGTTTACCATAGACTGGGTGGTTACGTTTAGTTTCAACTACAACTGTGATTGTTTTGTCCATTTTGTCAGACACAACGCGTCCAACAAGAACTTTACGATTATTGCGTTCCATTGAAATTCTCCTTCCCTAGTCTATTATTTAGCTTCTGATTGAACAGTTTTGATACGAGCGATTTGTTTTTTCACTTCTTTCAAACGTCCAGTTTGTTCCAATTGACCAGCAGCCGCTTGGAAACGAAGTTCAAACAATTCTTTCTTCAATTCATTTTCACGCTTCGCGAGTTCTTCTTGAGAAAGACCACGAAGTTCTTTAACAAATTCTTTTACTTCTGTAAGTTTCATGACCTCTCCTTATTCTGCTTCACGTTTCACAAATTTAGTTTTAACTGGCAATTTGTGGCTAGCAAGACGAAGCGCTTCGCGTGCGATCTCTTCAGATACACCAGCAATTTCGAACATCACTTTACCACGTTTAACTGGTGCTACCCAACCTTCAGGAGCCCCTTTACCAGATCCCATACGTACCCCGATAGCTTTAGCGGTGTATGATTTGTGTGGGAAAATCTTAATCCAAACTTTACCACCACGTTTCATGTAACGAGTCATGGCGATACGAGCAGCTTCGATTTGACGGTTTGTGATCCAGTGGCTAGTTGTAGCTTGAAGACCGTATTCACCGAATGCTACTTCTTTTCCACCTTTTGCTTCACCGCGCATTTTACCACGGAATTCGCGACGGTGTTTTACACGTTTAGGTACTAACATTGGTTATTTACCTCCTTTAGCGTCTTTACGAGCTGGAAGAACTTCACCACGGTAGATCCATACTTTAACACCAAGTTTACCGTAAGTAGTGTCTGCTTCTTCCCAAGCGTAATCGATATCAGCGCGAAGTGTGTGAAGTGGAACAGTTCCTTCAGAGTATCCTTCTGCACGGGCGATATCTGCACCGTTCAAACGACCTGATACTTGAGTTTTGATTCCTTTAGCTCCAGCACGCATAGCACGTTGGATCGCTTGTTTTTGTGCACGACGGAAAGCAACACGTTGTTCCAATTGACGAGCAATTCCTTCACCAACAAGGTGAGCATCCAAGTCAGGACGTTTGATCTCGATGATGTTGATGTGTACTTGTTTACCAGTCAATTTGTTAAGAGCTGCACGAAGTGCATCAACGTTTGCTCCACCTTTACCGATAACCATACCTGGTTTAGCAGTGTGAAGTGAAACGTTAACTTTGTTTACTGCGCGTTCGATTTCAATAGTTGAAACGGCTGCGTCAGCCAATTCTTTTTGAATGAATTTACGGATTGCAAGATCTTCATGAAGGTAATCCGCGTATTCTTTTTCAGCATACCATTTGGCATCCCAATCACGGATGATACCAACACGCATACCAATTGGATGTACTTTTTGACCCACGAGTTTACCTCCTTATTTTTCTGCAACAGCTACTGTGATGTGAGCTGTACGTTTGTTGATTGGTGAAGCTGAACCTTTCGCACGTGGACGGAAACGTTTCATAGTTGGTCCTTCGTTTGCGAATGCTTCAGATACTACCAAGTTAGCTTTTTCCAAACCAAAGTTGTTTTCAGCGTTTGCTACTGCTGAGTTCAACACTTTAAGGATGATCCCTGCAGCTTTGTTTGGTGTGAATGTCAAAATAGCGATGGCATCGGCTACGCTTTTACCACGGATGTTGTCAAGAACAAGACGTGATTTACGAGGTGAAACACGCACTGTACGAGCCATTGCTTTAGCTGAAGTAATTTCTGCCATTTATGTTCTCCTTATTTTCTACGTGTCTTCTTGTCGTCTGCCGCGTGACCTTTGTAAGTACGAGTTGGTGCAAATTCACCAAGCTTGTGACCTACCATGTCTTCTTGGATGTAAACAGGTACATGTTTACGTCCATCATAAACTGCGATAGTGTATCCGATGAAACTTGGGAAGATCGTTGAACGACGTGACCAAGTTTTAATTACTTTTTTCTTTTCGTCGTTTGCTTGAGCTTCAACTTTTTTCATCAAATGCTCATCGACGAAAGGTCCTTTTTTAAGACTACGTCCCATTTTGTAATTTTCTCCTTTAAAATTTAGTACCACAGCGGCTTGCGCTGCTAGGCAGCGCTACCGAGCTGGCGGAAAGTGTAAGCTAGTTGCTTATGATTATTTTTGGTTGCGACGACGAACGATAAGTTTGTCAGATTTCGCTTTCTTGTTACGAGTTTTAAGACCAAGCGCAGGTTTACCCCAAGGAGTAGATGGCGCTTTACGTCCAACTGGTGCTTTACCTTCACCACCACCGTGTGGGTGATCATTCGGGTTCATTACAGAACCACGAACTGTAGGGCGAACACCTTTCCAGCGGTTACGTCCCGCTTTACCAAGGTTAACAAGTCCATGTTGTTCATTTCCGACAACACCAACTGTAGCACGGCAAGTTCCAAGAATCATACGAACTTCGCCTGATTGAAGACGAACAAGTACATATTTACCTTCAGAACCCAATACTTGAGCAGAAGCTCCAGCAGCACGTACCAATTCTCCACCTTTACCAGGTTTCAATTCGATGTTGTGGATCAAAGTACCAACTGGGATGTTAGCAAGTGGAAGAGCGTTTCCGACTTTGATATCTGCTTCTGGTCCTGATACGATGCGTTGACCTACTTCAAGACCTTTAGGGGCAATGATGTAAGCTTTCACACCGTCAGTGTAGTGTACAAGCGCGATGTTAGCTGAGCGGTTTGGATCGTATTCGATCGTTTTAACGACTGCTTCAACTCCATCTTTGTTACGTTTGAAATCGATCAAACGGTAATGACGTTTGTGTCCACCACCTTGGTGACGAACAGTGATACGACCGTTGTTGTTACGACCTGCTTTGTTTTTAAGAGAAACAAGCAAAGTTTTCTCAGGTGTGTTTGTTGTGATTTCAGCGAAATCCAAAGAAGTCATATTACGGCGACCGTTTGTTGTTGGTTTATAAACACGAATTCCCACGATATTTCCTCCTTAGATTATTCAGCTTCAGTAGCAAACAACTCGATTGCTTTAGAATCAGCTGCAAGCGTGATGATAGCTTTTTTAGTTTTTGAAGTAAAACCAGTGTAACGTCCAACGCGTTTTGCTTTAGGTTTTACGTTTACAGTGTTCACATTCGCAACTTTTACACCTTCAAACGCAGCTTCAACAGCTTGTTTGATCAAAAGTTTGTGAGCGCGAGTGTCAACTTCGAATACATATTTGCCTGCTTCAAGTTGAGCCATTGACTTTTCAGTGATAACAGGTTTTTTGATAACATCATACAAATTCATTATGCAAGAACCTCCTCGATTTTAGAGATAGCTGCTTGAGTAACAAGAAGTTTGTCACTATTTGCGATGTCAAGAACACTTGCAGTTGTAGCAGTCGCAACTTTCACGTTTGGAAGGTTACGAGCTGAAAGAGCTGCGAATTCATTTCCTTCTTCAAGAATAACAAGGACTTTAGAATCGATGCTCAAAGCTGCAAGAACTTTTGCAAATTCAGCAGTTTTTGGAGCTGTAAATTCAAGAGAATCAACGGCTACAAATTTGTTTTCAGCAACTTTTTCTGAGTAAACAGATTTAAGTGCAAGGCGACGAACTTTTTGAGGAAGTTTGTACGCATAGCTACGTGGAGTTGGTCCGAAGACGATTCCACCACCACGCCATTGTGGAGAGCGGATAGAACCTTGACGAGCACGTCCAGTTCCTTTTTGACGCCATGGTTTGCGTCCGCCACCTGAAACGGCTGAACGGTTTTTAACTGCGTGAGTTCCTTGACGAAGGCTAGCACGTTGGCTGATGATCACATCAAATACAACTGCTTGGTTTGGTTCGATACCAAAGATCGCATCGTTAAGAACAACTTCGCCCGCTTGTTTACCAGTTTGGTCGAATAATGTTACATTTGCCATTTTGACTGTATTCCCCTTTCCTTATTATTTACCAGCTTTAACTGCTGACTTGATAGTGATAAGAGATTTCTTAGCACCTGGTACGTTACCTTTGATAAGGATAACGTTCTTTTCTGGAACAACTTGTACAACTTCAAGGTTTTGAATTGTTACACGATCGCCACCCATGCGTCCTGCAAGGTTTTTACCTTTGAATACGCGGTTAGGTGCAACAGGTCCCATAGAACCTGGACGACGGTGGTAACGAGAACCGTGAGCCATTGGTCCACGTGATTGTCCGTGGCGTTTGATAACACCTTGGAAACCTTTACCTTTAGAAGTACCAGTTACATCAACAATGTCTCCAGCTTCGAAAGTGTCAACTGTGATTTCAGCACCAACTTCCAAGCCTTCAACGTTTTTGAATTCACGAATGAAGCGCTTAGGAGCCGTGTTAGCTTTTGCTACATGTCCTTTAGCAGGTTTGTTGCTCAATACTTCGCGTTTGTCATCGAAACCAACTTGGATAGCGTTGTAACCATCTGTTTCAACAGTTTTAACTTGAAGAACAACGTTTGGAGTTGCTTCGATAACTGTTACAGGGATCAATTCGCCAGCTTCAGTGAAGATTTGAGTCATTCCCACTTTTTTCCCTAAGATTCCTTTTGTCATGAGAAAATAGTTCCTTTTCTATAGTTTTTTATTCAAAAAGTTTTTAACGAGCGTTTTTTATGCTCTAGATCAAGCTTTAGATTAAAGTTTGATTTCTACGTTTACACCACTTGGAAGATCCAATTTCATCAAAGCGTCAACTGTTTTTTGAGTTGGGTTGATGATGTCGATCAAACGTTTGTGTGTACGCATTTCGAATTGTTCGCGAGAATCTTTGTATTTGTGAGTCGCACGAATGATTGTGTAGAGGCTACGTTCAGTTGGAAGTGGGATTGGCCCCGCAACTTGTGCACCTGTACGAGTAGCTGATTCTACGATTTTTGCAGCCGCTGTGTCGAGTGTACGGTGTTCGTACGCTTTCAAACGGATGCGGATTTTTTTGTTTGCCATCTTTTTCTCCTTTTCGTCTATTTAAGATAATAGGCTAGCTCCACAAGAAAACCGACGCGCGTTGCGTGGCAATGCAACCGAGCGTGTCGCAACCTCTTGCATCAAAGCTAATAGCTGTTTTTCACAGCACCATAGTAGTTTAACACAAACAAAGGCCCAATGCAAGGGATTTGAGAAGATTTTTTTCGTTTTTTTGATGAAAGTGTTTTCGAAAGAAAAAGCGTGCTAAAAAAGTTGCTATTATATAGGAAAAAGGGAGCGAGACAGAACAAATTTATATCCAATTTGTTCGTCGTCTCGCCCCCGCACAGTTGATTAGGTTATCTTTGGAGCTTAACAAGCGAACAAAGATACCAATCAACCACTGCGTCTAGCAGTTATTTCTATTATTCTCAGATGGCTGTAGTCTTTTTTCTTCCTATTTATCTATTTCTAGAAATTCCGTCCTGACTTGTTATAGCCATATTTTTCGACGAAATGCTCACGGAATTCTAAGAGATTGTCATCCATGATGGCTTGACGGACCTGCTTCATGAGGCTGATCAAGAAATACAAGTTGTGGTAGCTGGTCAAGCGAATGCCGAAGGTCTCATCTGCCTTGAGGAGGTGGCGAAGATAAGCTCGGGTGTAATTCTTACAAGTGTAGCAATCACATTCGGGATCCAGCGGTGTAAAGTCTTCTGCAAATTGCGCATTTTTCACTACTAGGCGACCTTGGCTAGTCATACAGGTACCATTTCGCGCAATCCGCGTCGGCAAGACACAGTCAAACATGTCCACTCCACGAATAACGCCATCAATCAGACTGTCTGGAGCTCCTACTCCCATGAGATAGCGTGGCTTGTTTTCTGGTAAGAGCGGAGTAGTGAAATCAAGCACGGCATTCATCTCTTCATGGCTTTCCCCAACAGCTAAGCCACCGATGGAATAGCCTGGGAAGTCCATGCTGACTAAATCTTGAGCAGACTGACGGCGCAAGTCTTCAAATCCAGCCCCTTGGACAATCCCGAAAAGACCTTGATCATGAGGGCGACGGTGAGCCTTTAGGCCACGTTCTGCCCAACGACTGGTCCGTTCGATTGATTTTTTCACATAATCATAGGGCTGATAGAACTGAGGGCATTCATCAAAGGACATCATGATGTCGCTTCCTAGATTGTTTTGGATGGAGATGGCCTTTTCTGGAGATAGGAACATCTTCGAGCCGTTGAGGTGGTTTTTAAAGGTTACCCCTTCTTCGGTGATGTTGCGGGTATCCGCTAATGAATAGACTTGGAAGCCTCCACTATCTGTCAAAATCGGCTGGTCCCAGTTCATGAACTGGTGCAGTCCTCCTGCTTTTGCGACCAAGTCGTCCCCGGGACGAAGCCAGAGATGGTAGGTGTTGGCCAAGATAATGCCGGAACCCATTTCCTTGAGTTCTTCTGGCGATTGGGTCTTAACGGTTGCCTGAGTCCCTACAGGCATAAACATTGGGGTTGGGAAGGTCCCGTGAGGGGTGATAATTTCTCCCAGACGAGCACCTGTATGCTTTTCTTTTTTGATTAATCGATATTGAATCGGTGAATCTGTCATGGTTACCTCCGTACTGGGAAAAACAGTCCCAGCCTTCTTATTCCTGTCACAGTTTTCCTGTGAGCACCTGTACGATTGTACCAAATTTTACCGGCTCTGTCACGGACTTATGTTATAATAAAAAGTACTACTATGAAGAGAGTGTCATCTATGAACCTTAAATTGATTCGCCTCCGGGCACGTACCATGCAAGTCCAGCAACCGGGCTTAGCTATCCTTTTTGCTCTTCCGGTCCTGTTGACCATTCTTGCTAACTTTCTCTTAAGCGGGCAAGATCTGGTCGATCTACTACCGGATATGACCTTGCAGCAAGCAAGTATCTACATGATCCAGCGGCAACTCTTTCCTTCTGTCGTCTCCTTTGTCATCTCCATTTTAGTGGTTGGTGCGACTTTTAGCTATTTAGATACGATTAATCCCAAGATCGAACACCGAACACGTGTCTTAGATATCTTTAAACAAGATCGCTTTACCTCTGTATTTGCCACCTTGATCTTGAAGCAAGCCGTCCTCTTTTTATGGGGACTCATCCTCTATGTGGGGAGTCTCATCAGCACCTACGCCAGCATTCGATTTTTAGCGATCTACGATAAGGTGAGCAACCCTAGCACTCTGAGTGCTTCCAGTCCTGAATTCCAATCTCTCATGCAACAAATGCCTCTGATGACTGCTGGTGTCATACTTGGCCTGATTGGCCTCCTCTTTTACCTGCCACAATACTACAGTCTCAGCTTGGTCGAATTGATCCTCTATGAGCAATTACGAGACGGCGACTACAAGGGAGCCTTTGGAGTCCTTCGCCAAAGTCGTGAAACCATGAAAGGGTTCCGCAGCAATCGCTTGGTACTCGATCTAACCTTGATTGGTTGGTACTTCTTGAATTACTTCACGCGCGATGTCATCGGCTTTTATACCATGCCTTACTTTATCAACTGCCAAATTGCCTTTTATGATCAAATCAAGCAGATCAAACAAGGGCCGCGCCATTTTACAGGCCATTCAAGCCATGAAACTGAATAAGAGTAAGAAGAAAACCCCAGCAAGCTGGGGTTTTCTTCTATGATCAATTGTTTATCATTTATAAACCGTATAGGGAGTCTCCTAAGATCAGTCGGGTGTGTTCCCGTTTGATACAGCGGTTCATGACGATATCTTCTCGTCCAGCTCCACGAAGGATTTCTTCTGCTTCTTGATTTTCCAGCTCCAATTGTGCCCAGAAAATTTTCGCATCCGTCTCAATAAAATCACGTGCCACATCTGGTAAAAACTCACTGCGTCGGTATACATCGACGATATCTACTGGGAAAGGAATCTCCTGCAAGCTAGCATACACCGTTTCTCCAAGAATCTGGCCACCGGCTGCACGAGGATTAACAGGAATAATCCGATAGCCCCGCTCTTGCATCTCCTTACTGACACGATGACTGGTTGTGTCTTCACGATCAGATAATCCAACTACAGCGATGATCTTGCTGGTTTCTAGGTAATGTTTGATAATGCCATCACTAGGATTGCGAAATGAATAAGCCATAAGAATCTCCTTTTGTATGCGTTTCCTTTCTTTAAATAGTATAACAATACGGAAGGCATTGCAAGTGTTTGTCGTTAAAAGCGGTAGGGAACTGAAAAGTCTCCTACCGCTTTCTGTTTTGGACAAACTCAATCTTATTTGGCTTCATACCATGTCTTGCCTTCGTTTTCATCGGCTTCCAGTGGTACTGCAAGTTCGATAGCGGATTCCATGGTCTCTTTGACGAGTTCTTTGATCGACGTCAGTTCATCACTTGGTACTTGCAGAACGATTTCATCGTGCACTTGAAGAAGCATCTTGGTCTTGTATGCTCCTCTTTCTAGCGCTTGGTCCAAGTGGATCATGGCAATTTTCAAGATGTCTGCTGCAGATCCTTGGATTGGTGAGTTGATAGCTGTCCGCTCCGCAAAGCCTCGAACATTGAAGTTGCGAGAATTGATATCTGGAATCTCCCGACGACGCTTGAAGAGGGTTTCTACATAGCCTTTGTCACGCGCTTCCCGCACCACTCTCTCCATATAGTCCTTGATGCCAGGGTAGCGTTCGAAGTAGGTCTCAATGTAGGCCTTGGCTTCTTTTCGACTGATCCCTAAGTTGTTAGACAGTCCAAAGTCGGAAATTCCATAAACCACACCGAAGTTTACTGCTTTTGCATTGCGACGGTCATTCGGCGTCACGTCTTCTGGTTTTGCAATATTGAAGACGCGCATAGCAGTCGATGTATGGATATCTGCCCCATGCTTAAAGGCATCTATCAAATGCTCATCTCCCGAAATATGGGCCAAGACACGCAGTTCGATTTGTGAATAGTCCGAACTCAGCAAGACACTGTTTTCCTCTTCTGGGACAAAGGCTTTACGAATGAGACGACCTTGTTCCAAACGGACAGGAATGTTTTGCAGGTTGGGATCCACACTGGACAAACGGCCTGTCTGCGTCAAATCCTGTACATAGCGGGTATGGATCTTCCCATCTTTCAAAATCCAATCTTGAAGACCGATGACATAGGTCGACTGGATCTTAGCAATTTGGCGGTATTCAAGAATCTTAGACACGATCGGTGCGATAGGAGCCAGGCGTTCCAAGACATCAACGGCTGTTGAATAGCCGGTTTTGGTTTTCTTAGTATATTCAAGAGGGAGTTCCAATTTTTCAAAGAGGATGACGCCCAATTGTTTTGGAGAATTGATGTTGAACTCTTCTCCTGCAAGCTCGTAGATTTCTTGGGTCAAGCGCTCCAAAACCACTTCGTTTTCCACCTGCATGTCTTCTAGGGTCTGGCGCTCTACCTTGATCCCCGCGATTTCCATCTTGGCCAAAACAGCTGCTAGTGGTTGCTCCATATCATAGAGCAAATCCAGCTGGTCATGGGCTTGCAACTGCTCCATCATAGGCTCTTCGGTATCCAGTAGAACAGCGACTTTCCGTGCCAAATGTTCTAATAGGACCGCCTTTTCTGGGATAGCTTTTTTGGCTCCCTTGCCATAAACGACTTCGTCCAGCGGCAGCGCAATCTGACTATAGAGACTCGCAATGGTTGAAATTTCATTGTCCTCTACGGTCGACAAGAGATACTTAGCCAATCGACTGTCAAACGCGGGATTTTGAAGGGGAATGCCCAAGTGGCTGAGCAAGACCTTGGCCCGTTTGAAGTCATAGACCTTGAGGGGCGTTTTTTCGAGAAATTCTTTGAAAATCGGTGTTTGTAAAAGACCAGTATCTGTACTCGCGTAGAGCTGACCTTTGGTCCCCCATGCGAAACCGATGATGGGTTCCGTATGGTAATTGTCCCCAAAAATCTCAAAATGGAAGAAACTATCTTCCGTGAGCATATCTGAAGTGACCTGCTCGACTTCTGTATAGTCAATGGCTACAGGAGCCGCTTCTTCTCCACTGAGATCCAAGGCCTGACGGAGTTGCTTGAAGCCCATCTCCTCATAAAACTTGGCGAGATTTTCTAGATGAGGGCCCGTATAGGTGATATCGTCTAGGCCAATTTCAATAGGCGCATTGGTATCGATGGTCGCAAGAGTCTTGGATAGGTAGGCCTGCTCCTTGTCGTTGATGAGGTTTTCCTTCATCTTAGAAGCCTTCATCTCGTCGATATGCTCGTAAATACCATCGAGAGACCCGTACTCTAGGAGTAGTTTGATCCCTGTCTTTTCTCCGATCTTAGTCACACCTGGGATATTATCCGATTTATCTCCCATTAAGGCCTTGAGGTCGATAAACTGCTCGGGTGTCAGTCCCATCTTTTCTTTGAGATAGGCTGGAGTGAATTCTTCAAACTCTGCTACCCCTTTTTTGGAGATTTCCACCACCGTATTGTCATCTGTCAGCTGGATCAAATCCTTGTCCCCAGAGACAATGGTCACATCAAATGGCACCGAGCTAGTTTCTGCCATCTTATCTAGCGTTCCAATAAGATCATCCGCTTCATACTGGGCCAGCTCATAATGACGGATTCCCAAATGATCTAATTGCTCACGAATGAAAGGAAACTGCTCACGGAACTCATCTGGAGTTTTTGCACGGCCCCCTTTGTAGTCGGCATACATCTCCGTCCGAAAAGTCGTCTTTCCTGCATCAAAAGCAACGAGGACATGGGTCGGTTGGATGCGCTCCAATAGATGGCTCAACATGAGGTTAAAGCCATAGACCGCATTGGTATGCAGACCATTGGCATTTTTGAAGCGATCAATTTGATTGTAAAGTGCGAAAAAGGCACGAAAAGCGACGGAAGACCCGTCGATGAGTAGTAATTTATTCTTTTTTTCCATAGGCTTATTATACCACGAATCACAAGGTCTCTGGTACATAAAAACTCTACCCTTTCGGGTAGAGCCTTCTTTAGGAGTTTCTTATGAAAAATGAAGAGAAGTGTTTATTCGCCGTAACAAGAACCTTGTTGTGGCAATTTCTTAAAGCGTTTTGGATAATTAACTGAGATTTTCATTTTCTGTACCTCATTTCTTATTGGATGAGTACAGTATACAAGAGAAACCTAAACGATTCCTTATAGAAAGCTTCAAGAAAACTAAAAGCTGAGGCGCAAAACACGCGGTTGTTTTTTCCTACAAGCTGGTAACTGAAGATGGAGCCCTGTCTCATCTCGGCTCCAAGAAAGGAGCTGACTTTCTCCAAGGAGCTCTAGCTTTTGAATGCGCGCATGAAGAATTCTCGGTTGCTTGAGGTCATAGGCGAGAGACGGCAAGGTCAACTCTTCCGTCCTTCCACTTGGTTCCAGCTGGATGGCATAAAGAAAGCCATCACGCATGGTATAGCGGAAATCTTGGCTGGTATAGAGTGGTGCTTCTCCATCTGAGAAGGAACCTTCCTGGGCCTCGGTCGGTCCTTCCGATGACACCCGCCAAGGCCGACTCTGATAAATGGCTTCTCCATTTACCGCCAGCCAGTCCCCGAGCTCTGTGAGGATGTCTTGGTCTTGCTCAGGGATCGTGCCATCTGCCTTGGGTCCAATATTGAGCAGAAGATTGCCATTTTTGGCCACAACATCGACTAAATTTTGTAGTAATTCCTTACTGGTCTTGTAGGCTAGATCCTGGGTATAGCACCAAGAGTTACGGGCGATCGCGGTATCCATTTGCCACGGAAAGGCTTGAGTCTCTCCGTATCCTCCCCGCTCCATCTCAACGATTCCTGAACCGAAAGGGAGGGCATCCTGTTTGTAACAAACAGCCACCTTTCGATCCTCTTGTGCTGCTAGATTGTAATAATAAGCCAAAAAGCGCATCAAGTAGGGACGGAAACTCTCATGCTGGATCCACCAGTCAAAATAAAGGAGCTCTGGCTGGTAGTCCCGCACCAGTTCACAGGTTCGCAACAGCCAATCTTCCAAGAATTCTTTACTTGGATAAGGCTTGGAAGTCAGATCAAAATGATCCTTGGGCTCTGGCTCGGCTGGCCAATAAAGGCTGTCTCTTGGGACTTCTTGCGGAATGTCACTAGTGAATTCCTTGCCATGTGAAAAGAAAAACTGGTGTTCTGCCCGGTGAGAGGACGTACAGAAGTGCAGGCCACGTTTTTCTGCTTCCTCCCTCAGCTCTCCTAAGACATCTCGTCTCGGCCCCATTTCTAAGCTATTATAAGGCGAGAGAGTAGAGGCATACATCTGAAAACCATCGTGGTGCTCCGCAACTGGAAAAAGATACTGGGCTCCCGCTTTTTGAAAGAGATCTAGCCAAGATGCCGGATCAAAGCGATCGGCTGTAAATAGAGGAATGAGATCCTTGTAGCCAAAGCTAGCCTGGTCTCCAAAATGCGCTCGATGATAGTCATAGCAAGGATTCCCTTGGATATACATATTTCGCGAATACCATTCCGAACCGAAAGCAGGTACACTATAGACGCCCCAGTGGATAAATATTCCAAATTTGGCATCCCAATACCAATCTGGACAGACTTGATGGCTAAGAGAGGCCCAGGTTGGTTCAAAAGGACCTAACTGGATGACTTGATCAATCTCTTCAAGGCTTATCATGCTCTTCTCCTCTTTTCTTGTTACTATCTCTATTGTAACGAGAAACCCTCGTTTGTAAAGACAAACGAGGGGAATGTTTAAAATAGTAGACAAAGAGCTTTATCTAGGAGAATCAAGCTGATGATGAATGGAATGAACCTTCTAGCCCTTCACTGCTTGAGAAATAAAACAAGCGATAGCGTCTGTCTCTCCTTGGTGGAGAGCCTTAACGATTTTGGACCCCACAATAACCCCATCTGAGACTTTGTTGAAACGGTGAACATCCTCCATGCTGGAAACTCCAAAACCTGTTAAAACAGGGATCGAAGCTATTTCGTGTAATTGGGCCAAGTGGTGGTCCAGATCTTCTCGATAGCTACCAGCTTTCCCCGTCACTCCATTAACCGCTACAGCATAGATAAAACCTTCTGCATCTTGGATCAATTTCTTCTGGCGCTCGATTCCTGTGGTTAAGCTCACTAGTGGCACCAAAGCGATGTCTTTATCCGCTAACAGAGGCTCTACCAGATCCGCATGCTCATGAGGAAGATCTGGAATAATCACCCCTTTAACAGCTGTTCCTTCTAGATCTCTAAAGAAGTTTTCGAGCCCATATTGGAACAAGGGATTGAAATAGGTCATGATGACCAAAGGAACAGTTGTCTCCAGACACTGGATCGTTTGCACCAGACCCTCTGTCGTCGTCCCATGGCCTAAACTTCGTAGTCCTGCCTCTTCAATCACAGGGCCATCTGCCACTGGATCTGAAAAAGGAATACCAACTTCAATGGCTGAGACACCAAGCTCCTCCAAAAATTGGATGGTTTCCTGCAAACCTGCTAAGCCTTTTTCATGATCTCCTGCCATGATATACGGAACAAAGATCCCTTGCTGCTGGTCTTTCAGCTCTTGTAAATGCTCTGTTAAGGTCTTTCCCATCTTACTCCCCTCTCTCTTGTTCTAGGCGGTCTTTGACTTGTACCACATCTTTGTCCCCACGACCTGATAAGCAAACGATCATGGATTTTTCAGGTCCCATCTCCTTGGCCAATTTCACCGCATAGGCGATAGCATGGCTCGATTCCAGGGCTGGAATGATTCCTTCCACTTTTGAAAGCAATTGAAAAGCTTCTAGGGCTTCTTGGTCTGTCACAGGCACATAGGTTGCCCGCTTGATTTCATGGAAATAAGAATGCTCTGGCCCAATCCCTGGATAATCGAGACCTGCTGAAATCGAGAAGGCTTCTAAAATCTGTCCATGCACATCCTGTAACACATCCATCAAGGCTCCGTGAAGGACTCCCGGACGTCCCTTGGTCAAGGTTGCTGCATGCTGGTCTGTATCTACCCCAAGGCCAGCCGCTTCTGCCCCGTACATAGCAACAGTTGTATCCTCTACAAAAGGATAAAAGAGGCCAATAGCGTTCGATCCGCCTCCTACACAGGCTAGGACGGCATCTGGCAGCGCCCCGTCATTTTGCTCTGCAAATTGACGTTTGGCTTCTCGACCGATGACACTTTGAAAATCACGGACAATTTCTGGGAATGGATGAGGTCCTAGAGCAGAACCCATGATATAGTGGGTATCCTCCACATTTGCTACCCAGGCTCTAAGGGCAGCATTGACTGCATCCTTGAGAACACGCGATCCATCTGTTACCGATTGAACCTTTGCCCCCAACAACTCCATCCGAAAGACATTAAGGGCTTGGCGTTTGACATCTTCTTCCCCCATGTAGATGGTACATTCCATATCAAATAAAGCAGCGGCTGTTGCCGTTGCAACACCGTGCTGTCCGGCTCCTGTTTCTGCGATGATCTTCTTTTTACCCATTCGGTGTGCCAATAAAACCTGTCCTAGGGCATTATTAATTTTATGAGCCCCTGTGTGGTTGAGGTCTTCTCTTTTAAGAAAGATCTTGGCTCCACCGACATACTTGGTTAGATTCTTAGCGTAATAGAGCGGTGTTTCCCGACCGACATATTGTTTCAGAAGCTGATCCAATTCTGCTTGAAAAGAAGGATCTGCTTGACTTTCTCTGTAGGCTTCTTCTAATTCTAAAACTGCTGTCATCAAGGTTTCAGGGACAAATCGTCCCCCGAACCGCCCGTAAAATCCGTTTTTATCTGGTTGTTTATATGCCATGCTTGACCCTTTCTATAAATCGTTTTATCTTTTCTTGATCTTTTATTCCATTTGTCTCGACCCCACTGGATACATCCACCGCATAAGGATGAAAGAAGCGAATGGCATCTGCTACATTGTCTTCCGTCAAGCCTCCTGCAATAAAGAAGGGCTTTGTGAAGTTTTGGGTTTCGAGCTTTTGCCAGTCAAAAGTCTGCCCACTTCCTGCTACAGGAGCATCAAAGAGCAGATAATCGGCACTGGTCCCAGGAAGAGCTGTATCTTTCCCCACTTGAACAGCGCGAATCGTTTGTTGGGGAAGGTCTTGCAAGATGGTTTCATCCATCGGTCCATGCACTTGTATCAGATCCAAGCCCACAACTTGGCAAGCTTGCTCCACTTCTTCTCTTTGTGGTGATACAAAAACACCGACTTTTTGAACCCCCTTTGGAATGCCTGTAGCCAACTGCCGGGCTTGCTCCAGCGTGACTTGACGTTTGCTTGGTGCAAAGACAAAACCAATGTAATCTGCACCGGCCTCAACAGCGGTCTGGACGGCTTCCGGAGTGGACAATCCGCAAATTTTAATCTTTGTCAATCTGCAACTCCTTTACTTTTTCAGCCACATTGTCTGCCTTCATGAGGGCTGTCCCAACGAGAATGCCACTAAAATAAGGAGCCAGCATGCGAGCGTCTGCTGCTGTAAAAATAGCAGACTCCGAGATGTAAACCGGTTCTTGTTCAAAATTGGTCGCCAATTCAAGGCTAGTATGAAGATCAGTCTCAAAGGTCACCAAGTTGCGATTATTGATCCCGATGATCTGAGCCCCAATCTGGTGAGCGACCTCTAGTTCTGTCAGATTATGGGTCTCCACCAAGACCTCCAGGCCAAGATGGGTCGCAAAATCGAAGAGTTCTTTCAGACGAGCCTCTGATAAGGCTGCAACTATCAACAAGATCACGGTTGCCCCTGCATTTCGCGCCCGAATTATTTGCTTTTCATCCACAATGAAATCTTTATTGAGGGTGGGAATGTACACCTGACTAGATATTTCGCGGAGATACTCGATACTGCCCTTGAAAAACACTTCATCGGTCAAGACAGAAATCATAACTGCCCCATTTTCTTCGTAAGTCTTAGCCTGAGCGACGATATCCACATCGACATGAATATCTCCCAGACTCGGGCTAGCCTTTTTCACTTCCGCAATGACCTGAAGCTTTTCTGGATGACTCTTTAGGTAATCATACAGGCGGTAAGTCTCGCGCAAAGGTTGGAGTTCCTCTTCTTTCATCGCAGCCACTTCACGCGCCTTTTCCTTTAGAATCTTTGGTAAGAATTCTTGACTCATTTTTGATACTCCTGTAATAATCTCAATTTCTCAAGGGCAGCCCCACTGGCAATCACTTCACGTGCCAAGGCAATCCCCTCCTTGATAGAATCTACCTTGCCGTTGGCATAAAAACCAAGGCCAGCATTCAAGACAGTCACCTCTAAGAAGGGACTTGCTTCATTCTCCAAGACGCTGAGCAAAATTTCCGCATTGCGTTTGGCGTCTCCACCTCGTACTTGATCAATTTCAATGCGCTCCATTCCGATATCTTCTGGTTGAAAGCTGGATAAGGTAACCTGTCCATTTTCCAGAATAGCGAGCTGGGTTTCTCCATCAAGGCCTGCCTCGTCCAAACCTTGTGGACCACTCACCACTACTGCGCGTTTCCGACCCAAATTTTTTAGAATCTCTGCCGTACTTTCTAGCATGTCCGGACGACTGGTTCCCAATAGCTGGGTTTCTAGAGGAATCGGATTGATTAGAGGACCAGTTAAGTTCATCACCGTTGGAACCCCTAGCGCCAAGCGAGCAGGCATAATATAGCGCATGCCAGGATGCAGATTTTTGGCAAATAGGAAGACAATTCCCGCCTTTTCAAACACTCGTCCCAAGTCTTCTGGACCCAAATCAAGGTTAATCCCTAGAGCTTCTAATACATCCGCAGAACCAGATTTGGAAGAGATTGAACGATTTCCGTGTTTCGCCATCTTAATCCCACCACCAGCAAGGACGAAGGCAGCTGTTGTTGAAATATTGAAACTATACGAACGATCGCCCCCCGTTCCACAATTGTCCATTGCTCCTTGAACTTCCGTAGGAATAGCGACGGCATAGGCCTGCATCACTTTTGCAATAGCCGTCCGCTCTTCAACCGTTTCTCCCTTCATTTTAAGACCTAGAAGAAGGGCCGTCACCTGTGCTTCTGAAGCACGACCAGCAACGACTTCCTCCATGGCCGCTTCTAACTCTGCACTGGTTAGATCCATTCCTTCTGCTACTTTTGCAAGCACTTGTTTCATCTTCCGCTCCTTGACTAGTTTGACAAAATTTTCGATGGTCTTGAGCCCATCTGGCGTTCCGATACTTTCTGGATGGTATTGAAAACCATAAATCGGTAAGCTACGATGTTGAATCCCCATAATCGCTTGGTCATCCGTCGTCCGAGAGGTAATGACAAAATCCTCTGGCATGTCTTCAATCGTCAACGAATGGTAACGCATGACTGGGACCTCTTTTGCGACACCCGCGTATAGCGGAGAGGGAGCTTCTAGCTGGATCTGGCTTTGTTTGCCATGCATGACCTGTGGTGCCAATCCCAAGCGCCCTCCAAAAACTTCCGCAATCGCTTGATGTCCCAGGCAAATCCCCAAGATTGGTTTGACCCCTGCGAAATCTCGGATCATCTCCTCCATCTTGCCCGCATCCTTTGGCCAACCTGGACCTGGAGAAAAGACCAAGGCATCTGCTTCTTGGGCAACCTGGTACAAATCCGGATCATCATTTCGAAGCACCTGGACCTCATCAAATTTTCCGATATACTGTGCTAAATTGTAGGTAAATGAATCGTAATTATCGACTAATAAAATCATCCTTCTTCTCCAATCCTTGTCATCGATTTTGCTTTATTGACGGTTTCTTGGTATTCATTTTCAGCAATCGAATCATAAACGATTCCTGCTCCGGCCTGCACATAAGCCTTCTTATTTTTGAGGATCATGGTTCGTATCGCAATAGCAAAATCAAGATCCCCCGTCACAGAGAGATAGCCAATAGCCCCCGCATAGACGCCTCGTTTTTCTTTTTCTGCTTCATAGATTCGCTTCATGGCTCGAATCTTGGGAGCACCCGAAACGGTCCCCGCTGGAAGAGTTGCCTTCAGAGCCTCAATGGAGGCTAGTCCAGGAAGTATTTGCCCCTTGACCACACTCGTCAGGTGCATGACATAACGGAAGAATTCCACTTCCATATATTTGGTCACTTCAACCGACCCATTTTGAGCGATACGTCCAATATCGTTTCGCCCTAGATCCACCAACATCTGGTGTTCTGCGACTTCTTTTGGATCCTCTGCCAAATCAGCTGCCAATTTCCGATCACTCTCTTCATCGATCCCTCTTGGACGCGTGCCCGCAATGGGATTGGTCGTCACCACTCGGTCCTTGACCGCTACCAGACTTTCTGGACTGGCACCGATAATTTGGTACTCCCCAAAATCATAAAAGTAGAGATAATTCGAAGGGTTGGTCACGCGCAAATTGCGGTAATAATCCAATGGTTTACCCGAAAAATCAGCTGAAAAACGTTGACTGAGCACGCATTGGAACATATCTCCTTTTCGAATATAGTCCCGCGCTAGGGCCACCATTTCCTCAAACTCTTTTTGCTCCAAATGATTGTGGAAATGAAGCACATGCAGGTCCTTGTCCTGAAACTCTTCTTTTGCAGGTCTTGCCAATTGTGCTAACACTTGCTCCAAGCTCGACGCTTGCTCTGCTTCACTCCGTCCACTATAGAGGTTTTCTTCCACCACATAGACCTTTTCCTTTTTGTGGTCAAAAATCACATAGCTTTCATATAAGAAAAAGTGGAGATCTGGGGTGCCGATCGTATCTTCAGGAATAGAACCAATGTTCTCATAGAGACCAATCAAGTCATAGCCGACAAATCCAATCGCCCCACCGTTAAAAGGGAGTTCTTCGGAAGTTTTCGTTTTGACCGTGATGCGATTCAAAAAGTCCAAAGGATCCTCTTCAACAATTTGATCATTGTAATAGAGGATGCCATGTTCAAACTTGACTTCACTGACCGGCCGATAGGCTACAATTGAAAAACGCGCATTCTCTTTTTCACGAGGAATTGACTCTAAGATCATTTTATGGGGCGCATCCAAACGCATATAAGCCAAAATTGGACTCAACACATCAGCAGATAAAACTTTTTTCATTTCAGAAACCTCTTTTCTAGAACTCTTTTATTCTAAGGAATTCAGCTGGCCCATGCTTTTCTTGCTAAGGCGATCAAGGGTATCCCATCGATCTGTTTTCACTTTGGGATCTATGTGCCCGCTTGCTAAGGCACATAGAAAAGCCCTCACACAAAAAACTGTGTGAGGGCGTAGTTCCCGCGGTGCCACCTCTTTTATAGGGAAAAATAGCTGGTCTTTCCCTACATCTCTATCTCCTCTATCAAGGAGTTGCACGGTAAGGGGTGCCAACCGAATTCACATGGGTTAGAATTCATTGATCATAACAGTCCAATTTTCATCAGTCGCTATTGCTTGTTCACAATTCCCACAAGCTCCCTGGAAATAGCCGACTCATTACTTTTCTGTTGCTACCATTATAACCCTTTTTCTTCGAAAGTCAATAAAATTTTTAGTCTTTTTTTATACTTTTTTCTACACAAATTTAATAAAATCAGCTCAAAGAGCCCTAGTGACCCGTCCTTTTTATCCCAAAAATAGGATACTCAATAAAGCTAAAATTGCAGGACCACCTTGGGTCAAGATAATCTTTTTATTGGCTGTCATCGCACCGTAGGCCGCAGCTCCAATAATAAAAAGCACAAAAATCGTAACAACTTCACTATTTTTAGAGACAAACAATCCATACAAGAGAAACACCCCAATCAAGGCATTGTATATCCCTTGATTCTTAAATAAAGAGGTCACAGATGGGCGAGCGAGTTCTTCTTTATCCATGTTGAAAACCCGACTTGTGGTATCAGATGTGGTTCTGATGCTCTCCAAATAAAAAATATACAAATGCTCCAGTGCAGCAAGACTTGCTAAAATAATCGTCAGTAATGACATCGTAGATTCTCCTTTTTATTCAACTGTTATTTGTTCAATGCCAGATACTAATTTGTCCAGCAGGTAAGAAAATTGCTCTTGTTCTTGAGTGGTCAAAATCCGACTCATCTGTTCTTTCACCGCCACATGATGGCGAGGGGGATGTTTGACCAAACGATTATAGGCCGTATCCGTCAAATGAATTAAGATTTCCCGCTGGTTCTTTGGATTTCGACTCCGATGGACAAATCCTTCCTTTTCCAATATTTTGAAATGCCGGGTTAAAGCCGCTGGATCAATCTGCAAGCGCTCCTGAACCGCGATCTGATTGCAAGGTGCTTGTTCTAATAAATCCTGCAAAATTTGATAACGTGTTAAGCTAATCCCTAGGCGCTTTTCAAAGAGTTGCGTAGTTGTTTGATCTGCCAAGCGTAGTTGGTAGAGCAAATCATTTATTTCTGCCATATTCCTTCCTCTATTCATTTTTGATAAATCAATAATTGACTAATCAATTATAAAACATTTCATATCCTCTTGCAAGAAAAAGAGCTTGTACTGTTTTTTCGCACAAAAAAAGCCGCCTGATTTGGCGACTCTTAGGGAGATTATTATGAAAAAGAAAAGTTTTAGGATTTTTCTAAACAAAGTTAGGAGGTCTTTGTTTATGCTTCTATTATAGCGGACATTTCTTAAAGAAAGCTTACGACTTTATTTCAAAATGAAAACAAATTCTTTACAGATTCTTTTCAGCGTTTAAAATAACTGGAATATCTAGTAAGGTGTTCATCTGATGATTACCTTGATAGTCAGACGTCAAGAAATTGATACTCTGAATCTGGCTATTTCTTGCAAAGTCAATATCCAGACTCCGATCCCCAATATAGTAGATCTTTTCCGGATGCAACCCGTACTTCTTCATCAGATAAATGGCTGCTTCTGGGTTAGGCTTGCGTGCAAAACCACTTTGACTGGTCAAAATCTCTTTAAAAAAAGATTCCAAACCCAAGTCCCGTAGGATGACCAAGGCATTCTCTCCCTTATGGGTATAGACAAATTGTTCTATACCAGCATCCTTCGCCCAGGACAGGACATCACGCGCCCCCTCCATCAGAAGGACCTGGGCATTTTTCTCTGCTAGACTTTCTGCTCGGCGATGATTTAAGTCCGTCACATCCAGTTGATACTCTGCTGCCACCGCTACTAAAAGATCTTGAACCGAATGCTTCAAGATATAGTCTTTAATACTCGCTCGGTCAAACGGAAGCTGATAAGATGCATAAGTCTCCTCAAGACCCGCCAGAATAGCATCATAGGAATCCAGCAAGGTCCCATCCAAATCCCAAATAAAAGCTCGTTTTGTCATTTTCTCTCTCCTACTTTTCGTCTATAAAGCTGACTCAAAAATAGCCAGCGAAAGCCATTATCCAGCAGCGTCCCCGTCCAGACCCCTGGAAGACCCAAGCCAAGGGTTACTCCAAGCAGATAACCGGCTCCAATTCGAATGACCCACATGCCAATGGTCGTTGCATAAAATGGAAGTTTCCCATTTCCTAAGCCTTGCCAAACAGCAGTATAGATGACTGTTCCTGCTGTAAAGGGTGTTCCTAACAAAGAAAAGAGGACAACCGATAGGCTAGCTTCTACCGCTTTCGCATCTTGTGTGTAGAGATGGGTCAGAAGGGTGCCCCCGAAAAAGATACCCAGAGCAATGGGCAACATCAATACAAAGGACAGCCAGTAAGACTGCTTTCGAAGGCGGTCAATCTGCTCAAAATCCCCTTCACCGAGGCTTCGTGCTACGAGCATGACCGTCGCTGTGGCCACTCCAAACACCGGCATGTAGTTAAACTGGGTCAAGGTCTCTCCGATGGCATTTCCGGCGACTGCCTCAGTCCCAAAAGCAACCACGATCGCAATGATCACCACATCTCCAGCTCGCATCATCAGCCGTTCTCCGGCAGCTGGAAGCGCTAAGTTCAAGAGCTTACGATCCAATCCCCAACGAAGGGGGGCAAAGGGTAACTGGACTTTTTGCCACAAGAGGATGACCCCAACCAGACGGGCTAGCACAGTCCCCAAAGCTGCTCCGACAATGCCCCAACCAAAAAGGAAAATAGCCACAGAGGAGAATAAAGCATTCAAAACATTGGTCAACAAGCTGACATACATGGGAATACGTGGATTGTTGGCCACCCGAACCAAGGAGCCCAAGGTCGTCATCAATCCTAAGAGAACAATGGTCCCGCCGACCAAGGAAAGGTAAATCCCCCCACTTTCGGCGACTGCAGCTTCCGTTCCCAACAGCGAAATCATCTGGCGTCCAAACAACAGCGAAGCCCCTCCTAAGAGAGCACTCACCAACAAGGTCACCTTTAGGGACTCTGTCGCATGGTAGGCAATGTGGTCTTGATTTTTTTCACCCAAGCTTTTAGACATGACACTGGCAACTGCTGCACCCAGTGCCAAAAAGATGGCTTGATAGATGGTGATGATGTTTCCTGCGACGGAAACACCTGAAATGGCAACCAAGCCCAGGTGAGCCACTAAATAAGAGTCCACCATGCCCATCAGCATTTGTAAGAAATTTTCACCCATGGCAGGAAGGGCAATGTTTAAGATTTTTTTGTATGAATTCATGAGTATATAAAAGAGCCAAACGGCTCTTTTGATCTTTCTAATAGGGAGAATTACAGTCCCAAGTACTCTTCTACGGCTGCTTGCATGTCTTTAGCAGCTACGCTTGTACGATGGCGAACCGGCGCAGTTTCAAGACCGTCTACAGCCGGTGGCACAGGAACACCTGAGAGGGTGTGCAATTTGGCCAAGGCTTCGAAATCGCCTAGACCTGTCTCGCCCGTCACCGCTTCTACTGCCACAACTGGGAATTTATAAGGACTTGCTGTAGAGGCAATGACTGTTTTAGCAGCATCCCCTGTTTGGGCCCGGTATTTTTGATAAACGGCTGATGCTACAGCTGTATGAGGATCTTCGATGTAATCAGACGCTTCATAGACCCGCTTGATCTCTGCAGCAGTTTCTGCTTCATCTGCGTATGCAGCCGCAAACAAATCTAAGATATCTGCATCAAAGTCGGACAATTGGTATTGACCTGTTGCAACGAGGCTTTCCATCAACTCTTTGGTCTTTGTGGCATCATTGCCTACCAAGTGGAAGATCAAGCGTTCCAAGTTTGAAGAGACCAAGATATCCATCGATGGACTAGTGGTTACTTTGAAGCTGCGTTTCTTATCATAGACACGTGTTGTAAAGAAGTCTGTCAAGACATTGTTCTCGTTTGAGGCACAGATCAATTTCCCAACTGGAAGACCGATTTGTTTGGCATAGAAAGCTGCCAAGATATTTCCAAAGTTCCCTGTTGGAACGGTGAAGTTGACTTTTTCTCCAGCTGTGATTTGACCTGTCTTCACCAATTGCGCGTAGGCGTATACGTAATAAACAATTTGGGGCACCAAACGGCCGATATTCATGGAGTTGGCTGATGAGAATTGCATCTTGTTGGCTGCCAATTTTTCACGTAGTTCAACATCGTTGAACATATGTTTGACATTGGTTTGGGCATCGTCAAAGTTTCCATCGATCGCGATGACATGGGTATTGTCCCCAGTTTGAGTGGTCATTTGCAATTCTTGCACCTTGCTGACACCGTCTTTTGGATAAAAGACGATAATTTCAGTACCTGGAACATCGGCAAAACCTGCCATGGCAGCTTTACCAGTGTCCCCGGATGTCGCTGTCAAGATGACGATTTTATTTTCCAAACCGTGCTTTTTAGCTGCTGTTGTCATGAAGTAAGGCAAGATCGACAAAGCCATATCTTTAAAGGCTATGGTTGAACCGTGGAAAAGTTCCAAGTTGTATTGGCCATCTAGTTTGACAAGCGGAGCAATGGCTGGCGTATCAAACTTGCTGTCATAGGCATGAGAAATACAGTAGTCCAATTCTTCTGCCGTAAAGTCATCCAAAAAGGCTGATAAGACAAGCTTAGCCACTTCTTGGTAAGAAGCGTCTTTGAGGGTGTTAAAATCTAGCTCCACTTGAGGATAATAGACCGGAGTAAACAAGCCGCCATCTGTTGCCAAACCTTGAAGGATGGCTTGACTAGCTGTTACAGTATTTTTTTCGTCTCGTGTTGATTGGTAAACTAATGTCATGACTGTTTCATTCCTTTACTAGTAGTCTTCTCATTATATCATAAATGTCAGAAAATTTAACGGCTTTTCGCCAAATCTTGGCAAAGGTCGGCAAACAGAATCAAAATAAAAGAGAGCAGGAGCAACCATTTTGCCCCTACTCCCAGATAAATCTTGTCTCCCCTTGTCTTTCCCGTTCGATCAAGCCAATCCCAACTCTGCTAAAACAGATGGGAAGTCTTTCTTCAAGCTTTCAAGAGCTACCGTTACTTCTTGACGAGTTTGGTTGTTTTTCACAGTGACTTGACCACTTTCAACCTCACTGCTTCCTAAGGTAATCAAGGTTTTGGCCGCAAAGACATCTGCTGACTTAAATTGTGCCTTAAGCTTACGTCCAAGATAGTCACGTTCTGCCTTGAAACCTTGGACTCGAAGAGCTTGAACCAAGCTAAGCGCTGCTTCATTGGCCTCATCTCCTAGAACGGCAATATAAGCATCTAATCCTTTTTCGATCGGTAATTCAATGCCTTTCTTTTCAAGAACGAGAAGGATCCGTTCCA
Source organism: Streptococcus parasanguinis (assembly GCF_015557775.1). GTDB lineage: Bacteria > Bacillota > Bacilli > Lactobacillales > Streptococcaceae > Streptococcus > Streptococcus parasanguinis_AA. The sequence goes on from NZ_JADNOY010000007.1 coordinate 35,699, forward strand.
CACCGATACCAAATCCAAAACCAGCTGTCGCAGGGCCACCGAAGTATTCCACCAAACCATCATAGCGACCACCCGCACAGACAGTTAATTCATTGCCTTCAATTTCTGTAATAAACTCAAAAATCGTGTGGTTGTAGTAATCCAAGCCACGCACCATATTGGTATCGATGACATAGGCTACCCCCAAGTCTTCCAACATCCGACGAACCGCATCAAAATGCGCTTGGCTTTCTTCATCTAGATAGTCTAGGATGGAAGGAGCCTGTTCAACCGCCGCCTTGTCTTCTTTTTCTTTTGAATCCAAGACACGAAGCGGATTTTCTTCTAAGCGACGTTGGCTGTCCTTAGACAATTGATCCTTCATTGGCAAGAGATAATCAATCAAGGCTTGGCGATAAGCCTGACGACTGGCAGGGCTTCCCAAGGTGTTCAAGTGCAAGGTCACATTGTCAATTCCCAATTCTTTCAGGAATTGCGCTGCCATGGCAATGGTTTCGACATCTGTTGCAGGATTGCTCGATCCAAAGCATTCTACCCCAATTTGGTGGAATTGACGCAAACGACCTGCTTGAGGACGTTCATAGCGGAACATTGGGCCTATGTAATAAAACTTACTTGGTTTTTGTACCTCAGGCGCAAAGAGTTTATTTTCTACATACGAGCGGACAACAGGAGCTGTTCCTTCTGGACGAAGCGTGATATGACGGTCTCCCTTGTCATAGAAGTCATACATTTCTTTGGTAACGATATCCGTCGTATCCCCTACTGAACGGCTGATGACTTCATAATGTTCGAAGATCGGTGTGCGAATTTCATCATAATTGTATCGCGCAAAGACCTTGCGTGCAAAGCCTTCTACATATTGCCATTTCGCTGAATCGCCAGGAAGGATATCCTGGGTCCCTTTTGGTTTTTGTAATTTCATAGCCTTCATCCTTTGTCTTACTTTTGCCTCTATTTTACCACAAATTCGAAGAGAAATGGAGGCTGGACCGCATTTCCTTTGTCCCACACGTTCAAAACATCTTTCTCTTCTTGCCTTATCGGCCGAATTATGAGAAAATGGAAGCCATACTACACTGAAAGGATCTTGCGATGAGAGAGGATATCAAAATCAATGACCGCGCCCTCGCACTAGAGAAGTCGTTAATCGAAAAATTGGAGCTTGTATTTGATACCGATGTTGAGTTAGATGTCTATAACCTAGGACTGATCTACGAGATCCATCTAGATGAAGCCGGTACTTGCAAGGTGGTCATGACCTTCACCGATACGGCTTGTAGCTGTGCTGAGAGCCTTCCGATCGAAATCGTCGCTCGCCTAAAAGAAATTGAGGGGATCGAAGATGTCAAGGTTGAAGTGACTTGGTCACCCGCTTGGAAAATTACACGAATCAGCCGATACGGGCGCATCGCCCTTGGCCTTCCGCCACGATAATAAGCATTGCCTTTTTAAAAATGTAGTCAACTAATGAAGGAATGCCTCTTTGGAAATCCAATCCACAATAAAAAAACGAGGAACACCAGCTCTGCCATCAGAGTTTGTTCCTCGTTTTTTATGATGATTAAATCCATTAAACTTTTTCAACACCAGAACAAACTAAGCCTCGTCAGCTTTTGGTTCTGGAAGAATTTGATACAACACGATTCCTAGAATCGTTGAAGTTGCCACACCCGTGATTTGAAGACCACCGAGGTCAATCATCAAACCACCGATCCCTGATACCAAGATCACACTAGCAATCAAGAGATTCTTTTTATTATCAAAATCAATCTTATGTTCAACTAAAATTTTCAAACCGCTAGCAGCGATAACCCCAAAGAGGGCAATAGACAACCCTCCCAATACAGGAGTTGGAATAGAGTGCAAGAGTGCTGATAGCTTCCCAATAAAGCTCATGACAACCGCAATCACTGCTGCGCCTGAAATAACATAAACTGAGTAGACCTTACTAAGGGCCATAACCCCAATGTTTTCCCCATAAGAGGTTACTGGAGGAGCTCCAAAGAATCCGGCAATAATCTGTGCCAAACCATCACCAGTAAGCGTATGGTCAAGCCCTGGATCCTTGAAGTAATCACGTTCCGTCAAACTATTTAAAACCATGAGGTGACCAAAATGTTCCGTCATGGTCACAAAGGCAATCGGAGCCATGGTCAAAATCGCACTTGGATAGAGCTTAAAGCTATAATCCACAAATGGAATGTCAAAGTTTGGAACTTGAATCCAATGCGCCGCACTGACCTCTGAGAAATCGATAAAACTATGTCCTGTCAGCAAACCAAGAGCCACTGAGAAAATATAGCCCACAATTAATCCAAGTAAAATTGGGACGACACCGACAATCTTCTTGCCATACATATTAAATAGAATAACTGCAAAGAGGGTCACCATCGAAATCAATAGAGCATAGCCGCTATAGCTTTTATTTAAGGTTGTCGCATCAGTGACTGCATTCTTCGCAAGACTCAAACCAATTACCATGATAATGGGACCAACCACGATTGGTGGAAGGACCTTATTAATCCAGTCTTTCCCCGCATACTTAACAATCAGAGCCACAAACAAGTAGACCAAACCACCCGCCATGGCACCTTGCGCAACTGCCGCGATCCCATCTGTTTTCATCAACATCTGCATAGCAGCAATATAAGCAAAACTGGACCCCATGTAGGCAGGAATCTTATACTTGGTCACTGTCAAGTGAGCCAAAGTTCCCAAACCAGATGAGAAGAGGGCGATGGCAGGATCAATTCCAACCAAAATCGGCACCAGCACTGTCGCCCCAAACATGGCAAACAAATGCTGAAATGACAAACCAAGCAATAAACCAGGTTTTGGCATATCAGATACATCATATTTTACATTATTCACGATCGTAAAAACCTCCTAAAATTCAGATGCAACGGCTTGTAGCTGGACAAAAATATCTACCTTCGATGAGCAAATTGTAAGCGAGCGCTTCATGCTCCATCATCGGCGATTTCTTTTTTATCAAACCACTTTTCAATATACAAAAAAATCCCCCACAACAAGGAGATACACAAAATATAGGCTGGTCTTCCCAGGCCTTTCATTTCCATAGCTCCTTGCCTGCCTCTCTGGACAGTATTAAAGGATTGATTCGATTAGTCACAATTATAGCAAATTATAGACTGATTTACAAGAAAAAATGACAGATGATACACTCAAATCCACCAAAAAGTAATATTCATACGTTTCAGCGACAGGGTCGAAAATAGCCACTTTGAGCCAAAAAAGAGGCTGGACAAAAGTCCCAGCCTCTCAATTATTTTTGGATTGTCGAGCAAGACGCAGTGGTTGAGTGGAGGTGGGACGACGAAATCGAATTCTAACGAATTACCGATTTCTGTCCCACTCTCTCTTTGGACAAAGTCGTCCTTGTAATTACTGTTTACCAGACTGTTTCATATTCCAGAAGTCGGTCACGGCACCACGTGATGCTGAAGAAACGATATGGGCGTATTTACCCAGAACCCCACGGCTATAGAGTGGTGGCAAGGTTGTTTCAGCCTTGCGTTTTGCTAACTCTTCGTCTGAAACGTGCATGGTGATTTCTTTGGTATCTTGGTCAACTGTCACCATGTCCCCTGTGTGGAGGTAGGCGATTGGGCCACCAACCTGAGCTTCAGGTGCGATGTGTCCGACAACGAGACCATAAGTCCCACCAGAGAAGCGTCCATCTGTCAAGAGGGCCACCTTGTCCCCTTGACCTTTACCAACGATCATAGATGACAAGGACAGCATTTCCGGCATACCAGGACCACCCTTAGGACCTACAAAACGAACAACAACAACGTCGCCATCCACGATTTCATCCGAAAGAACGGCTTCAATGGCAGCTTCTTCTGAGTCAAAAACCTTAGCAGGACCCGTGATGTTACGAACTTTCACACCTGATACTTTGGCAACTGCCCCTTCTGGAGCCAAGTTCCCTTTCAAGATAATCAATGGACCATCCGCACGTTTTGGATTGTCAAGTGGCATGATGACTTTTTGACCTGGTGTCAAATCAGCGAAGGCTTCTAAGTTTTCAGCCACCGTTTTACCAGTACATGTGATTCGATCCCCATGAAGGAAACCATTCTTAAGAAGGTATTTCATGACGGCCGGTACACCACCAACATTGTAAAGGTCTTGGAAGACATATTTCCCTGAAGGTTTCAAGTCCGCCAAGTGAGGGACGCGCTCTTGGAAATCGTTGAAGTCTTCCAGCGTCAAGTCCACGTTAGCTGCGTGAGCAATCGCAAGCAAGTGCAGGGTGGCATTGGTAGATCCACCCAGTGCCATGGTCACTGTAATGGCATCTTCAAAGGCTTCACGGCTCAAGATGTCAGATGGTTTCAGTCCCATTTCAAGCATTTTCACAACTGCACGACCTGCTTCTTCGATATCGGCTTTTTTATCCGCTGATTCAGCAGGGTGAGAAGAGGAACCTGGCAAGCTCATCCCAAGGACCTCAATCGCTGTCGCCATGGTGTTGGCCGTATACATACCACCACAACCACCAGGGCCAGGGCAGGCATTACATTCCAACTGCTTCACTTCTTCAGCAGTCATATCACCATGGTTCCATTTCCCGATCCCTTCGAAAACAGAAACCAAGTCGATATCCTTGCCGTTCAGATTACCCGGTGCAATGGTCCCACCATAGGCAAAGATCGCTGGGATATCCATATTGGCAATGGCAATCATCGAACCAGGCATGTTCTTATCACAGCCCCCGATGGCTACAAAGGCATCCACGTTGTGACCGCCCATCGCCGCTTCAATAGAGTCCGCAATGATATCACGAGACGTCAAGGAGAAGCGCATCCCTGGTGTTCCCATAGCGATCCCGTCCGCAACCGTAATGGTGCCGAATTGGACTGGCCAAGCTCCCGCATCTTTGACACCTTCTTTGGCTAGTTTCCCAAAATCATGGAGGTGGATGTTACAAGGTGTGTTTTCAGCCCAAGTAGAGATTACCCCTACGATTGGTTTTTCAAAGTTTTCATCTGTCATCCCAGTTGCCCGAAGCATGGCCCGGTTAGGGGATTTGACCATACTGTCGTAGACACTACTACGATGGCGTGTATCTAATTCTGTCATCTGATTCCCTCTCATCGTTTTTCTATTATTATAGCACAATTTACGGCCCAACGACAGAAGAAAATTCTTGAATTTTCAGACAATTTAGCTCAATTGCTTGCTTGCTTGCTAAAATAGTTTACAGTTATATCTTGACTTTTAAAAACAAAGTGATATCATTTAGATATCATAAAGAAAGAAGGGCTCGTCCCATGGAAGAAAAAATTTTAACCCAAAAGAAAAACGGCTTAGCTGTCCTTGTAGGCTTGCTAGTTGGAGATCTTGTTTTAGTTTTTGCCTTTATTAGTGCGATTGCTAGTTTACCAGAAGGTTTCCCGCTTGCAATTGGAGTTATTACCTGTATTTTTCTCTTTATTGCTAGTCTGGTGTGCTATGCGGGGATCAAAATTATTAAACCGCAAGAGGCCTTGGTCTTGACCTTGTTTGGGAACTATATTGGAACCATTCGTGAAGCGGGTATTTACTTTGTCAATCCCTTCTGTGTCGCTGTCAATCCTGCCAATAACACCCGCTTGGGCCAAAGTGGTGATGTCACCACCAAGTCCCCCATGTCTGTCAGTAAAACAACAGAAGGCAACAATATTTCCATCGAGACAGGTAAAAAGAATATTTCCTTAAAAGTGATGACCTTAAACAACTCTCGCCAGAAGATTAATGACTGCTTAGGGAATCCTGTAGAAATTGGTATTGCAGTTACTTGGCGCGTAGTGGATACGGCTAAAGCAGTCTTCAATGTGGATAACTACAAAGAATATCTCTCATTGCAGTGTGATAGTGCCCTTCGTAATATTGTCCGCATCTATCCTTACGATGTAGCTCCTAATGTCGATACGACAGGAGACGGCCAGGCAGATGAGGGTAGCCTAAGAGGCTCCAGTGAAATTGTTGCCAGTCGTATTCGAGAAGAGATTCAAGTACGTGTAAAAGATGCTGGGCTCGAAATTCTAGAAGCTCGTATTACCTACTTGGCCTATGCTCCAGAAATCGCAGCTGTGATGCTTCAACGCCAACAAGCGTCTGCCATTATCGATGCGCGGAAGATGATTGTCGATGGAGCAGTTGGGATGGTTGAAATGGCCCTTGAACGCTTGAGCGAAGGAGAGATTGTAGAGCTAGACGAAGAACGGAAGGCTGCCATGGTATCGAACCTTCTAGTCGTTCTCTGTGGCAATCATGATGCACAACCAATTGTCAACACAGGAAGTCTCTATTAAGAATGGTTGATCAAAAGAAAAAGCAAATTCCACTTAGACTGTCAGCCAAGTTATATGCTGCTATCGCATCATGGGCAGAAGATGACTTTCGATCGGTCAATGGTCAGATCGAGTACCTGCTGACAGAATGTGTCAAGCAACGAAAAAAGGATGGCAAATACGTTTCGGAAACGATTGATGAGCCATTTGAAATAGACCTTTAAGGAGAACTCCTGTCCCATTTGATGAGGCAGGAGATTTTTTTAATAATTTTTTGTCAAGTAACTTTACTTTACAAAAAAGTTTTGTTATACTGTTACAGTTGATGAAAATCAAACCTAATTGAATTTATATCTTAAAAGGAGAAAAACGAAATGGCAGTACCTGCACGTCGCACATCAAAAGCGAAGAAAAACAAACGTCGTACGCACTACAAAGTAACAGCTCCATCTGTAAACTTTGACGAAGCAACTGGAGATTACTCACGTTCACACCGTGTATCACTTAAAGGATACTACAAAGGACGTAAGATCGCTAAAGCTGCATCAGCTGAATAATAGAAGGGAGATACCATGCGCGTAAATATTACACTTGAACACAAAGAATCTGGTGAACGCTTGTACCTTACTTCTAAAAACAAACGTAACACTCCAGACCGTCTTCAATTGAAGAAATACTCACCAAAACTTCGCAAACACGTTGTGTTTACAGAGGTGAAATAGGGGTTCACTACACGTCAATAGATGTTAGAAACCTTGATTTTAAGCGATTCTTGAAATTCTAAATTTCACTACATTGCAATATAAATCAACCGAATCACTACCTTTTTCACTACCTTTTTTGAAATAAGAATAATGATTCGGATATATAAAAGAAGAGGAACTTTATTGTGAAGCTCCTCTTTTTGTTATGTGTTCTTTTTCTCACAGATCGTATGACCTGGTTTGACACAGTTGGATTTCAGGTACTTTCAGTTTAGCTTTATATCAACCATCATCAAAATCCAACTATTTTCTTATTTTAAAAAATATGAATAAGTTTGATTGAATGAGGGAATTTCTTTAAATTTTTTCTTAGCACCTATAAGTTAATAATACTATTCTTTAAATTATAGTTTATAATTATCTGATGTTTCAATGACCACAAAACAAAGTACAGCGAATCACTTCCTTTAGTCAAACATATAACTGAACAACATTGTTTATCTTCCTGCACTTTCATATTTTTTCAATCCTTTTCTAAAAATTGTACGACTGATAATAATCAAAAAAACTGTAAAAACTATTTGATAGAAAAATAGGTTCAATGTATCTTTCCCTAAAAATATTAATACTGCAGGATTGGCAATTAATAAATTGGGAACAAATAACATAGTGATCAATCTGTTAATACCTGTAAAAATATTATATGGATACTTAGAAATTCCAATATAATTCAAAAATACATCTACTTTTGAAAATTTAGTTGGGAACCAAAATGAACTAATCGTTATTAGAAACCAAATTGAATAATATATAATACAACCACACATTAAAGAAAGGATATAAAATAATATTTTTAATGAATTTAAATGTACATTTAAATTTCCATAACTTATAAAAATGATCGCAAGACCAAAAAAAGTATTCACGAATTGAACTAAATTAAATGATCTAAAAATATAGAACAACTGAGTATCAAACGGCCTCAATAAAATTTGATCCAAGTTACCACTCAAAATATCTGATTCTAAAATTCCCATACTTCTAATTAACAATCCCATCATAACTCCATCTACAATAGTGTAGGAACCTACCAAAAATAAAATTTGATAATAGTCCCAACCATTAAAAGAGTCTATGTTTAAGAAAATCAATCTAAAAAATACAATAGGTAAACCAATCCACAGTATCGACGAAAATAGACCACAAAAGAAGTCAAAATGAAAATTCATATCAGATTTAAAACCAAAATGAAGTAGCCTAAAAATTACTTTTATTCTAAACATTTTATCCTCCCACATTTGAGAAGTGCTCCACTCCTTTTCTCAATATGAATCTTGATATAATATAAAAAATGATGCACCAAATCAATTGAATACAAATAATTCTCAAATAGTCTATTAATTTATATGTATCATTACTAAACATCTGAAGCGGTTCATATACTAAGTATTTAAAAGGTAATACATCTAAAAACAGACGAAAATTATTTGAAAAAAAACTTAAAGGCAATAATATTCCTGATAAAAACTGAATTACTATTTCTTTAACAGTAAGGACAAAAAATATATTTTCTAACCAAAAAGAAAGCATACCTACACAACATGATATTAAAAACCATAGAACCATAGATAGAATAATTGCAATACTTCCTAAAATAAGAATTTCAATGGTTAATAACTCATTCTTGTAATAAACACTGGAGAATAAAATGACAGGAATGATGATAAATAATAAATGAGCAAGCCTATCTCCAAGCATTTTACAAAAATAATACTTATAAAAAGTAACAGGTTTTATTAATATGCTAAAAAAATTTCCTGAATGAACATCGTCATTGATTTCCCAATCAACTGGATAAAAAACAAAATATGAAAAAATTATAGTCCCTAAATAGTATTGAACCATTGAGGTAAAATCATATCCTGCTATATTTATCTGGTTACTCTGATATATATACGTCCATAAAAATACTGATATCATAATTTGTATACTTGCCTGTAACATTAACAATAGTACACTTGATTTATAGTTCAAAATAGATCGAAATGATATCAGAATAATAGACATTTCTTTTTTCAATTGTGCTCCTTTTTTGTAAAATAGTTTTGTAAAATAATTTCTTCTAAAGAAAGATTTGATATTTCAAAATCTTCTATATCTACAAACTTATTGATTGATTCTAATGTCTCAAAGACAAAATCTCTAGGTATTTTTAGTATACATTCCGATTTTGTTTGAGAAATGACTACTACTCCTTTAACAGAGCATAACTCTGGTACCAAATCTAATGTCATTTTTATCTTTAAATATTTAAAATCAGAAAATTTAGATAAAATAACATCCATTGACTCCTGCAAAATAATTTTTCCTTTGTCAATGACGATTAATTCGTCACAAACAGACGAAATATCATCCATATCATGACTCGTTAAAATAATAGTAGTATGACATTCTTCATTCATTTTCTTTAAAAATGTTCTGATATCTTTTTTAGACTGTATATCTAACCCTATAGTAGGCTCGTCTAAAAATAATATTTCCGGACTTGTTAAAGATGCCGCGATAAACTCCATTTTCATTTTTTGTCCAAGAGAGAGGGTCCGGACCTGCTGGTAAAGCTGATCTTTTACATTCAACAAATTGCTTAATTCCTGAATTCGTTCTTGTAAAATCGCCGGTTCTACCTCATATAAAGTACCAATCAATTGAAAATAATCCATAGCCGAAACATCTTGAAATAACTGTAATTTATTTCCTACTACTATTGAAATTTTTTTTCTAAAATTTATACTTCTTTTAAATGGAATTTCTCCATTCACTTCTAATTTTCCGGAACTAGGATAAAGAGTCCCAGTCAACATTTTAATCGTTGTGGATTTACCAGCTCCATTACTCCCAATAAAGCCAACTATACTCCCTCTCTTAATCGTAAAACTAATATCTTGAACAGCTCGAATCGTTATTTGATTACGTTTCAAAAATCTCTTGATAAATGGGAGTCTTGAATCAAAATTATAAAAATTTTTAGATAAATTCTGAGCATTAATAACTATTTCACTCATATATCTCTCCTTTCGATAAAATATATTTACTTGTACTTTTTCCATACTTTACCAAAATGCTAAAGATTGAGCTAAAATCTTCGGGATGGGTAAAATAATATTTGTCTTTAAAAAGTTTCTCAAAACCTTCAAGGCGATTATTGAAATCATTAAATTTTGTATTGTCTAGCTGGTTGAATGTCTCTTTAATATCCATAAACTTTCTCCGTGATTCTTTATTTCACTTTATAAATAGAAGAGTGTCTATATATTTATAGATCCTCAAGAACTTGCATTTTATCAAGTATAAGTAGAATAGTATGTAAGGGTTTACATATTCATATTGTATGATTATTTAAGGAATCCGTCAATTTTCCACATTATTATATGACAAAATGTATTTTTTAAAAATGCAAAAATCTATGAGCAAGATGTTTGACTTCCTTTTTTAAAGTATATATACTTATATTAACCTTAGAAAAGAAAAAATGTTTGAACAGATATTCAATAATAATTACTTTTTTTAAAATTAAAATTCGAACTTTAAATTTTTATCTTTTTTATATTATTGAGTAACCTAAATTGCCCAATTTGTAAAATTTAGCTAGACAAAAAAAGACATCCAAGAGAAATTTCTTAAATGTCTGTAAACGTTGATATAAGCGTGTTGATTAACGTTTTGATAATTGTGATGCTTTACGAGCTTTCTTAAGACCTGGTTTGGAAAGTATGGGTTTCAATTGGACTAAAAACAGCGTAATTCCAAGGCTTTTCAGGACAGTATCTATTGATTAATTTCAAAAAATTTATATAAATTTTATTGAATGAGGGGAAATACAATGATATTACTTAAAAAGTTGACCTAAGAAAACATATTTTTGATTTGATCGTTAATTAAGTTAGTTGCTACACTTTTGATTATCTCTAAAGTCATAGGTAGAGCATTTTCTTTGATCTTATTTTTTGTCCGATTCCACATAGTATTTTCTCTTATTTTATCCAGAAAATCATGTCCCGCCCAAGTCAATGAACCTACACTAAAAGTATAAATTCTATCATCTCCATATGTAGGTGCAAAGCTATCTAAGAGGCCTGCATCAGCCAGTATTTTACAATGATAGGCAACTGTATCAAGATCAAATCCATCAATATTTAGATTATATAGCGACGTTGATCTATACTCTGCCTCAATCTTAAATAAAATCAATCGACATAAATCCATATTTCTTTCCATGGTGCTACCTCAACGCTGTACTTTTTCATATTTACAGTATATTATAGAAAGAAATAAAGATCCATCCTTAAAATACAATGTAAGAAAAAATTTTCCGAAAAATTCGTATTTTCCTGAATGTTTTGAATTTGAAACGATGAACAAACAAAAACAACCGGAAAAGAAACCGTTCCCGACTGGCTTCTTCTCTGGTTGTTTTTCATACTAACGATTTTTCCGACTTAATTGATAAGAGTACACCATAGGGATAACCACAATGGCGAGGATGACCAGCACCAAAACATAAGAAAGTGCGAATTGAAGTCCTGCTTCAAGTAGAAGGATCAAACCTCCGAGGACCCACAACTTCCCTGCCAAGCGATGGGTTTTGTGCCAGTTATCTTCACTCTGCAAAGTCCAAGGCAGACGTATTCCAACCGTGTGATTCACTTTTAGCTTCGGCATGTAATTGCCCATGATCACAAAGATGAGACCCAGCAACACCGAAACAAAAACTGATGGATTGGTAGTAGATCCTAGCGCCTTGCTATAGATGAGATAGGAGGTACTTAAGGAAACGATTGGGGTCAACCAGTAAATCGCTCTGATCATTTTCTCATTCATCGTGCGATTCTTAGGATCACGTCCGATCACGAAAATCATAAACAGATGCACCATGAGATCGAAAATAGGAAGACCAAACACAACCAGGGGTTTCGATTGGAAGTTATTGGCCTGGCCAGCAAAATTGAAGTGAATCGGGATTTGGTTAGGCAATTGCGACCAAATCATCAGCCCCCAAAGCATGGGGAAAAGGATCACCATAGAAGTTAATAGCAATAGTTTTTTATTCGTTTTCATCAGTAGAGTCTCCTTTCAAATCAACGAGCCAGACCATTAAATCCTCCAAGACAGAAGTATTGAGTTCATAGTAGATAAAATTCTTCTCTTTTTCCTCTCGAATTAAATCTGCCTGCTTGAGGAGGCTTAAATGATGGGAAATCGTCGCTCCTGCTACATCAAAGTGGCCAGCGATATCACCAGCAGATAATTTCCCCGCCTTTAGCAGTTCTAAGATACTTCTTCTTATCGGATTCGATAAAGCTTTAAATGTTTGCGCAAAATTCATTCTCTATCTCCTCTATTCTATTTAGAAATGTTTCTAAATAGATTCTAGTACTTTCGGATGGGTTTGTCAACTCTATTTAGAAAAAAATCTAAATAGTTTCTGTTGTAAAAAATTATCAGACCTAAGACCGATTCTTATAAACAGCGTCTTTTCTTAAGTTTTCTTTAAGAAATCAGCCTTATAATAAAACCATCAAATGAAGACCTCCTAACTTTGTTTGATAGAAAATCCTAAACTTTTTCATAATAATCTCCCTATAAGAGCCACCAAAACCGGTGGCTTTTTCTCTACGTACCTTTACGAGCATCAGCGAGTTTAGGTACGTTGACGCAGTTCGAACGACAGTGAGAACTACGATCTTTATTTCCTTAGCGAACGTTAGTGAGCTTAAGTACATTGACGCAGTTTAAGCAGAGCGGAAACTACATACTTTAAAAAGAAAAAGTTATTATAAATAAAAACACAGCTTATTTGTGATGCTAGCTAATGTATTTTCTCAGACTTCAGACCGATTCTTTCGATCAGCGCCTTTTCTTAAGTTTTCTTTAAGCAAACCGCCTTATAATAAAACCATCAAATAAAGACCTCCTAACTTTGTTTGATAGAAAATCCTAAACTTTTTCATAATAATCTCCCTATAAGAGCCACCAAAACCGGTGGCTTTTTCTATGGGAGTGAGACAGAACAATTTTATAAAATTGTTCGTTGTCTCACCCCCGCACAGTTGATTAGGTATTCTTTGGAGCTATAAGAGCGAACAAAGATACCAATCAACCACTGCGTTATGCAATTGTTACTAATCTATTTTTGTGAACCAGACCTAGTAAGGGCGTAGACGAACTTAGGTACGTTGACGCAGTTCGAACGCTAGTGAGAACTACGTTCCTTAGAATGGAATAAGTAATTTTACTGTTTGGAATGATGATTAATGCATTTTGTCAGACTTAAGACCTATTTTTTAAACACAACCTTTTCTTAAGATTTCTTTAAGCAAACCGCCTTATAATAAAACCATCAAATAAAGACCTCCTAACTTTGTTTGATAGAAAATCCTAAACTTTTTCATAATAATCTCCCTATAAGAGCCACCAAAACCGGTGGCTTTTTTCTACGTACCTTTACGAGCATTAGCGAGTTTAGGTACGTTGACGCAGTTCGAACGATAGTGAGAACTACGATCTTTAGGAAATTTAATGAGGTGAACTCAGAGAGTTCAACCGAATTTAGAGATATTGATGCGGTTTGAGCGAAGCGAAAACTACGTTCCTTAGTCCCTTAGCAAACGATCGTGAGAACGACGATCCTTCTCCTTCATTTGTACTAATACTCCAATTTATGCTCGATCTATGTTATAATGAAGAGAATTTTTGTCTGAGGAGGATTTATGAAAAAAACACATTCTACGCTATTCATCCCGGGCATCATTATGCTTGGGATTGTTTTACGAACACCATTTACTACGCTTCCGACGGTCTTGTCTGACATCGCTGCTGGTTTGGGGGTAGATGTGAGCTCTCTGGGACTATTGACTAGCTTACCACTTCTCACCTTTGCCATTTTCTCACCTTTTGCGATTCAATTTGCTAAAAAGTTGGGGATTGAGCGCCTCTTTTTCCTAGTTTTGATAGCGATTACGATTGGATCTGCCATTCGGATTATCAACCTCCCCTTCCTCTATCTGGGAACCATCTTGATTGGAGCTGGCATCGCCTTTCTCAATGTGCTGCTTCCAAGCCTGATTCAGGCGAACAGACCCCGCCAACTAGGCATTCTGACCACTTTGTACATCACTTCTATGGGGATGTCCACGGCGATCGCCTCTTCTGTCGCTGTTCCGATCACCAAAGCCACTTCTTGGCAAGGTTTGGTCAACATCTTGACAGCCTTGTGTGCTCTTGCTTTGGTCATCTGGATTCCTAACCTTCGCTACAACCACCGACTCAAAAAGGCTGCTACTACGGAATCTAGTAGCAAGTGGTATACCAATAAATATGTCTGGGCTATCATGATTTTCGGAGGATTGCAGTCACTACTTTTCTATACAAGTATGACTTGGCTTCCGACCATGGCTGTTCAAGCTGGCCTTTCAAAGGTTGAATCTGGACTACTTGCCTCCGTGTTTACCCTGATCAGTCTCCCATTCTCCTTGACGATCCCAAGTTTAACGACACGGTTATCCGATCGCAATCGACGCTTGATGCTTGCCATTGTTGTCGGAGCAGGGATTCTGGGAGTAGCCATGCTCTTAATCCCGACTAGCAACTTCTTCTACTGGCTGGTCATCAATGCCCTGATAGGAAGTTCCGTTAGTTCGCTCTTCCCTTACCTCATGGTCGCTTTCTCCATGAAATCCAGTACACCTGAAAAAACGGCTCAACTTTCCGGTCTTGCCCAAACAGGAGGCTACGTCTTTGCAGCCTTTGGTCCCATCCTCTTCGGCTACAGTAAATCTCTCTTCCACTCTTGGACACCTGCCATTCTTATGCTCCTGGTCTTAACCATTATCATGGCGATTGCCCTTTATCAGGTGGAAAAAGTCGATCATATTTTATAACCATTGTCCGGCTGGAAGATTCGTCTTCTGGCCTTTTTTGTGCATACAAAAAAGAACTAGGCACTTGTCCTAGTTCGAAGTTTTATTATCCGTTAAATGAGATATGTACGTGGTCGTTGTGGTTTGCTGTATCTCCACCACGGTCCGGCATTTGGTTCCATGTATTAGCTGGTCCGTAAATGTTATTTACTGGCATGTAGAATTGTTGTTTCCAGATAATATATGAGATACCTGCACGGTCCATGTTATCAATCGCATACTGTGCAACTTGATCTCCAAGCTCTGAATTTGTTGGAACCATCACGTCCACTGCAAGTCCTTTACCATGGTCTTCTGGATCCCCTTCACGGTAACCACCGATGTTTGTGATACCGAATTTCGCTGCAATTTCTTGACGGAAAGCTTCCGCTTGCGGTTGAAGATTTGGATCAGTTGGAATAGCATTACCAGTTGTTGGAGTTGATGCTACTGGTTGCACTTCAGGTGCTGCAGCAGTTTCTACTGCTGCTGGTTGTGCTGGAGCTTCTTCTGCTACTGGAGCAGATTGAGGAGCAGCTGGAGCTTCAGGAGTTGCTGGAGCTTCAGGAGCAGCAGCTGGGGCTGCTTCTTGATTTTGTACTTCAACATTGACAGCTGGAGCACCGTAGTTTGGTGTTTCTGGAACAGCTGGTTGTGCTGGTGTTTCTGCTGCTGGTACTTCAACTACAGGAGCTTCCGCTGGGGCTTCTTGAGTTTCCGCTGCTGGAGCTACTGGAACAGCTTTGTTATCTTCGTTTACTGGTTTAGACAAATCGTTGACAGCGACTGTTTGGTCATCAACTGTCACTTGGTTTGTTGTCAAGTCAGCACTTGCAACGGTTGCATCTGTCGCACCTGCTTGAGGAGTTTGGATTTCAACTGAAGTTACTTCTTTTTGATCATTTACTGTTGTTTTCAAAACAGTACCTGGGTAGATCAAATCCATGTTGCTGATGTTGTTCAAGTTTGCCAACACATGTACATCGATTCCAAGCGCTTCTGCGATCGAACTCAATGTATCACCATATTTGATGGTATAAGTTTGTTGGTTTTCACCGCTTTGTTGGATATCATGTTTGATTTCATCTACTGAGCGAGCTACCCAATCTTCAAGTGTTTCTGCAGTGGCTTTTGTAAATGGAATCACTGCAAGAGCTACTGTTGAAGCGATCAAGGCTTTCGTATTAACTTTTAATTTCATCTTTTATCCTCTTTTTTCTTTGTTTTTTTGCTCAAGATTTTCTTGGACAAATTAACTACTATACTATCTTATCACAATTTAAAAATAATAAAAGGCCTTTTTGGCTATTTAACAAAACTGTATTTTTCTTGTAACATTTCGTCTTTCTTGTCACATTGTTACAAACTAGTAACATAAAAAGAGGGTGGTGGAAGAAGAGTGCGAGGGCACAAAAAAAGCCTCATCAAGGAATGGTTTCTTAATGAGGCTCTTGTATTTTTTAAAGCAATTGAACACAGCTTTTTACGGCTTTGTATCTTGTGAATTGAACACGCCCTAAATGCTGGGTGAAAAACGCAAACTGTAATAGTACTAACTTCCAAAGGCACAGTAGCTGATTGGATTTTTCTCTCGCTTTAAGAGCTCGGAAAAATCCTAATCAGCCTTGTGGGGGCAGGACAACGAAGCATTCTATACAACAGTGCTTCTGTCCTGCTCCCTATTTTCCTTTGAGTCGCTTAACGGCTTTGTATCTTGATGTATCTTACTTCACCTTCATGATTCTGACGAGGTTGGCGCGTTCGGCTTCTTCGAGTTTCATTTCGATATAGTAGATGGTCTCTTTGAGGTCTGGGATAGTCGCATACTCCAGTCCGTTCACTCGACGGCGGGTTTTCTCGATTTCATCTGCCATGAGCTGGCAGCTTTTTTCGATTTCCGCTAACTTGAGCAAATCTGGGAGTAGATCCCCCATTTCTTGAATAGTGCTATCCATTTGACTGTTGGAGGCGAGGTAGCTATAAACCACGTCCCCTTCATCATCGCCGTATGGATTATCGATACGGGCATGGAGCTTGGGCACGCGCACACTCATGACATTTTCTTCCTCAATATGGAGCATCACTTCTCGAGTGGGAACAGCAAAGATTTCTTCTACCATGAGGTCGCTCTCTAAGGACTTGGCCATCACGAAATCTTGCATATTGCCCACCAGTGCTGCCTCCACCTTTTGGCGCAGACGATTATTCTCACGCACAGCTTCAATAAAGCGACGCATGAGTTCATCCCGCTTATCCTTGAGCAACTTGTGCCCCCGGGTTGCTGTCTTGAGGCGCTCTTTGAGAATATTAAGCTCCATCCGAGTTGGTTTTACATTTAATCGTGCCATAGGCTAATCCTCTTTGTTTGGCAGATACTTGTCAATCATCTCATCCTTGATCCGTTTAAGCTCTGTTCGTGGAAGGATGGATAAGAGTTCCCAACCGAGATCCAAACTTTCCTCAATCGTCCGATTGGTGGTAAAACCTTGATTGATGTATTCTTGCTCAAAGCGGTCTGTAAATTTAACATAGAGCTTGTCGGTATCTGACAAGGCAGACTCCCCAAGCACTACAGCTAGTTCTTTGGCTTGTTTCCCTTGCGCGTAAGCCGCAAAGAGCTGGTTCATAGTCGCCGCATGGTCTTCCCGAGTCTTGCCTTCACCAGAACCCTTGTCCTTCAAACGAGAAAGGGATGGAAGAACATTGATCGGTGGGCGGTAACCACTATTGTAGAGATCGCGGGACAGAATAATCTGGCCTTCTGTGATGTAGCCTGTCAAGTCAGGGATGGGGTGGGTGATGTCATCTTCTGGCATGGAGAGGATCGGAATTTGGGTCACAGATCCTTTCTTTCCAACCAAGCGTCCTGCACGTTCGTAGAGGGTTGAGAGGTTGGTATAAAGATACCCTGGATAGCCCCGACGTCCTGGAACCTCCCGGCGGGCAGCGGAGACTTCCCGAAGGGCTTCACAGTAGTTGGTCATATCCGTCATAATAACCAAGACGTGCATGTCTTTTTCATAGGCCAAATATTCGGCGGCTGTCAAGGCGATCCGAGGAGTGGCAATCCGCTCAATAGCTGGGTCATTGGCTAGGTTGATGAAGAGGACAGAGCGGTCAATGGCCCCTGTCTCCCGAAGATCGTTCATAAAGAACTCGGCTTCTTCAAAGGTAATTCCCATAGCCGCAAAGACCACGGCGAAGTTTTCTTCCGAATTAAGAACCGTCGCTTGACGAGCAATCTGAGCTGCCAATTCCTTGTGAGGAAGACCAGAACCTGAGAATACTGGGAGTTTTTGGCCCCGAACTAGGGTATTCAAATGGTCAATGGCTGAGATCCCTGTCTGGATAAATTCATCTGGATAGTCCCGTGAAACAGGGTTGATGGCTTGTCCATCAATGTCCAAGTACTTCTCTGGGATAATCTCTGGACCGCCATCGATGGGTTTGCCCATCCCGTTAAAGATGCGTCCCACCATGTCTTCAGACACAGGAAGTTCTAGGGGACGTCCGGTAAAGCGGACTTTGGCTTTTTCTAAGTTGATCCCGCTAGATCCTTCAAAGAGCTGGACCATGGCCTTGTCTTCTTGGACTTCGAGGACTTGTCCCTGACGGGTCGTTCCGTCATGGAGCTTGATTTCTACCAATTCATTGTAGTGAACTCCTTCGACCTGATCGACAATCATCAAGGGGCCAACAACTTCGCTGACAGTACGGTATTCTTTAATCACGCTCATTGTCTACTCCTCCTTTTGCGACGATTTGGTGTAGGGTTTCTACGATTTCTTCTTTCAGGGCTTGAATGGTTGCCAACTGGTCCTCATGGATGAACTTGCTACGGGCAATGCGGTCTCGAAGAGCCACGGTTCCTTCCATGATTTCTGTGAAGTAAGCCCCTAATTCTAGTGCTTTTTGACTTTCTTGGTCAAAGGTCAAAATGTTGGTCAACAAGGCCACCTGCTTGCTGAAAGAAGTATAGGTATCGACCTCATCAAAGGCATTTTGTTGCAGGTAGTCTTCACGGATCATCTTGGCCGCATTCATGGTCAAGCGGTCTTTTTCAGACAAGGAATCTAGACCAACCAAGCGGACGATTTCTTGCAATTCACTTTCCTTTTGAAGCAAGTTCATAGCGCGTGTCACTTTTTCAGACCAGCTGATTTGTTCATGTAGATCGATATATTGGCCCACCTCATCTTGGTAAAGAGAATAAGAACTCAACCAGTTGATGGCTGGGAAGTGTCGTCGTTGCGCCAACTGAGCATCTAGTCCCCAGAAGACCTTGACGATCCGCAGGGTGTTTTGGGTCACCGGCTCTGAGATATCTCCACCCGGAGGAGAAACGGCACCAATCGCCGTAATAGAGCCTTCACGCGCAGTGGTTCCGAGTGTCTTGACTCGACCGGCCCGTTCGTAGTACTCAGCAATCCGGCTACCAAGGTAGGCCGGGTAGCCTTCATCCCCTGGCATTTCTTCTAGACGACCAGACATTTCACGAAGAGCTTCTGCCCAGCGCGATGTAGAATCGGCCATGATGGCAACGGAATAGCCCATATCACGGAAATATTCCGCAATGGTGATCCCTGTATAGATGGACGCTTCCCGCGCCGCTACTGGCATGTTCGAAGTGTTGGCGATCAGAACGGTCCGTTGCATGATGGATTGACCAGTTGTTGGATCGATCAATTCGGGAAATTCATTCAGAACGTCCGTCATTTCGTTTCCACGTTCCCCACAACCCACGTAGATCACGATGTCTACGTTGGCAAACTTGGCCACCTGGTGTTGCACAACGGTCTTTCCAGCTCCGAAAGGACCAGGAACAGCTGCAGCTCCACCTTTTGTTACAGGGAAGAAGGTATCAATAACCCGTTGACCGGTAACCAAAGGCTCTTCCGGAATCAGTTTTTGTGCAAAGGGACGGCCTCGACGAACCGGCCATTTTTGCATCAGACTTCCAGTAAAGAGGCTACCATCTGCCTGCTCGATCTCATAGACCGGCTCTTCTACTGTGTAAGAACCTGCTGCGATCTTGGTCACACGTCCACTGACACCGAACGGTACCATGATGCGGTGTTCCACCATATTGGTCTCCTGAACGGTACCAACGATGTCTCCTGCGACTACCTCAGTTCCTTCTGCTACACTTGGTTCGAAGGTCCATTTGGTGTCACGATCTAGATTAGGAACTTGCACCCCACGAACGAGGAAGTCACTGGCGGTGACTTCTTGGAAACGTTCCAAGGGGCGTTGGATCCCGTCAAACATCTGAGAGATCAAGCCTGGTCCCAACTCGACAGAAAGGGGAGCTCCAGTTGTTACCACTGGTTCTCCTGGACCGACTCCAGATGTTTCTTCGTATACTTGGATAGAGGCTTCATCCCGCCGCATCTCAATAATTTCGCCAATCAAACCAAGATCGCCAACCCGGCAAATATCTTGGATATTGGCCTCCTGCATCCCTGATGCAACCACCAAGGGACCGGAAACTTTGATAATTTTTCCTTGAGTCATGTATTCCTCCTGGGAATCCTTTGTTTCTTTGTTTTACTTTTGTGCTATCTCTCTTAGAGATTGCTTTTGTTGGCCATTGGCATCGAAATTAGTTGGATCCAACCAGGCTTCGAAGCGCTCTTTGATTGCTGGCCATTCTTGGTCAATGATAGACAACCAGTCTGTATCGCGGGTACGACCTTTATAAACAACAGCCTGACGGAAACAGCCTTCATAGGTGAATCCCAAGCGCTCAGCTGCTTTGCGAGATGCTTGGTTTAAGGCATCGCATTTCCACTCATAGCGGCGGTAGCCTAAATCTTCAAACACGTAGCGCGCTAACAGATACTGGGCTTCCGTAGCCATGCGTGTCTTTTGGAGCGCTGGTGAATAGGTCACTGCTCCAACTTCGATCACCCGGTTGGCTTGATCGATCCGCATAAGAGAGAAAGTCCCCAAAGCCTTGCCTGAATCTTTGTCTACAATCGCATAGTAAAAGCGACCTTGGGCTGTCATGAGATCATCTAATAAGTGGTCCCACTCCTCCTCATTGCGGGCAGGGCCTTTGAACAGAAAGGTCCACATAGCTGCTGGAGAGTCCGGCCCGTAGACCTGATAAAGATCTGCTCCATGTTTTTCTTTTGAGAGGCGCTCGATCACAGTATAGCGACCTTCGATCCGCTCAATAGCTGGCAGACGCCCCGGTGTAAAATCCGGCAGTGCATCGCCAATCGCTTGGCCAAATTCATTTGTTCTCATAAAATATCCTGTCCTACTGCTTTTTCGACATTATCACGAATCCGCTGTTGGCCCAGTCCCGTAGTTCCTCTATGGGTCGGGATAAGGATCAGAGCCGGAGTCAGCTGCTGGTCGTAAAAAGCCACTGTATCTGGAATAGCCTGAGCAATATCCTCTGTCAGGTAGATAATCCCGAAGTTTTCCCGACTGAGTTTTCGCAGGGTATTGATCGCTTCTTGTGGCTCTGTGACCGGATAGGTTTGAAAGCCAATCAGGCGAAAAGGAAGGATGGCGTCCCGATTGCCCACAACGGCGATCTTATAGGTCTGTTTGTCCATAAATCGGTCTCATCCTTTCTTTGATGTCTGCTAGCGGAAAACCATTGTCCAAACCAGAGAGGACCAAACGAAGGTTGGTCACCTCTAACTCTTTTCCGTAAAGATAACGAACAAGAGGGAGTGGTCCATCAACTTCAAAACGGCCAGCGTCTAGAAGACTGAATTTCACCAAACTCTCTAAATACTCCAACTCTACGGTCTTTAGTTGACCGGTGCGCATCTTTTCTTCATAAGTCTCTAAAGCGAGATCGTACTCTAGCGGATTGACTTGATAAAACCAGGTCAACCACTGACCGGATTCTAGCAGGTCGATCACCTGATGGGCACTGAGGCTCCCTTCATCTGAGAGCAATTGGTGCATAAAGCTATGCGGTTTTTGCTGATCCAAGGCCCGCTTAACTGTAATCGCATTGTAAAAGTCAATGGTCACGTCCACCAACTGCTTCAGAATCGGATGATCTAGGCTGTCCCCTAAGCATCTCAGGTGTTTAAAATAAGCTAAGTCCATCCCGATTTCGAGGACCCGCAAGTCCTGATAGTCTTGGAATTCTTGCCAGGTTGCAGCCACTTCTTCCGCCATAAAGGCCGGACAATGCTCCGCAGAAAAGGTCGCCACCAAATGCTCGAGCACATCAAGAGAATAAGGACCGATAGGGATCAATAAGTGCCCCAACTTGCGCTCTGTCGCCTTGTGTTTTAGATAAACCTTGAGATTATGATAGGTGTACTTCAAGGTAAAAAGGCTAACCAGGTCTGACTGAGGGCTTACCTCAAAAGCCCATTGGTATTCTGCCAACAAGGCTGCCATCAGACGGGCTTCAAGGACTGATAAATCCTTGATCTCCTGGCTATCTAAAGCATAAGGTGTCCCTTGTAGCAAGCCTTCTCGGCTCTCGCTTGAGGGACTTGCAAGCAACTGCTCAAACTGACTGGGACTGACAAAACTAGCCTCACGTACGCTGATTCCTGTATTGACTTGAGAATAGGTCCGTTCGCTCATTGCAACCTCCTAGTTCTCTTCATCTGTGAAAATGCTGGCTGCCATCTGGTAGCTTTCTTGCTCCCAAATGGAATCCACCAAATCAAAGTAGAGATAGTTGTCATCAATCTTCCCAACCGACAGGACAAAGCCTGCTTGAGCTGGGATCGTTGCATCTGCAACTGTCACATTCTGATGCGTCTGCTTCAATCTCTCAAGAGCTGCTGAATCAAATTTAGCAGCGCTCACCGCCCCAAAGGTCAGGGTCACAACTTGTCCCTGATAGCGCTCTAAGACCGCATCTACAAACTGCATTTCCTTTTCAAGGGGCCAAGCCACCATCGCTTCATAAGCATCTGCAAAGAGATCCTTTAAGACTCGTTGCTTGGTGACAAGGGTGGATTGGCGTTTTTTATTTTCGATTTGTTGGGTTTCACGTTGCAATTGACGTTGAATCCGCTTGAGCTGCTCGGAGCGTTGATTAAGTTTGTCTTGGATCAAACGCTCTTCTTGCGCAGTCTCTTCTTTTAGGATGGTTTCCTTGGCCTCTTCTAAGAGTTTACGCCCTTTTTCGTGGGCTTGGGCCAAGATCGAATCCTTTAATTGGGTTTGTTCATCCATATCGTTTTTTCTCCTATTGCATGCGTCTTGTGTTTTTCGCCTCGTAAGGCGAATCCATCAAAGCTAGCTCTTAGCCGACGCGTAGGGTCAATAGGAAGGACACAACGAAGGCCAAGATGGCGTAAGTTTCAACCATGGCCGCAAGGATAACCCCTTTCATCATGTCTTCAGGGCGTTTGGCTAAGATTTGCATCCCTGCTGTCGCAACATTTCCTTGGTGTTTTGCTGAGAAATAACCAACGATCGCAACTGGAAGAGCTGTAAAGAAGTAAGCAACCCCTGTTTCAAGTGGCATATCTGGCTTAATTTGCAACCAGATCAAGATCCCGATAACGAAACCGTACAAACCTTGTGTACCTGGCAACAATTGCAAAATCAAGGCTTGGGCAAATTTCTCAGGTTGTTCTTTCAAGAGCGCTGCTGCTGCTTGACCCGTTTTACCAACCCCAAGGGCAGATCCCATTCCACTAAGTGCAACGGCGATCGCCACACCAAATGCTGCAAAGAAGGCGCCCCCATGGGCTGAAAAATATGATGCTAAAGATTCCATGAATATACTCCTATTTATTAAAGATAATACTTATTTTTTTGTTTTAATATAGCGTTCAGAAGGTTTGAGAGGACGAAATGGCTTGCCTCCTCCTTCGTAGAACTTACCGAAGAACTCCACAAAGATCAGACGGGCTCCATGCACATATCCCGACAAGAAGGACAGGAACATATTAATGGCATGTAGGACGATAAAGAGCACAAGCCCTACCGTAAACCGTCCAAGCGGTGGAAAGAGATTGACAATGAGGTTGAAGGCCGAACCGATACTCGCTCCAGACAAGCCCAAAGCCATCAAACGGGTGAAGCTGACTAAGTCTCCAACATAGCCACTAACATTGTAGAGGTTAAAGAGACCAGAGGCTAAGCCGGACAGCTTCTTGGCACTGACAATGGAAACAATCAAGATCCCAATGGCATTCAAAATAGCCAGCCACTTGCCAATCGGAACTAAAATGCTCATCCCTGGCAAGATATTGCCTACTGCTAGAAGCATTAAACCAAGTAGGATCAAGACCCAAGCAAAGCCAGCATTATAGGCTTCCGTGTAGTCTTTGAGGCGAACATTTTTCATTCCTCCTAGGAAGAGGCCCACTAAGACGGTGATAAAACCAAAGACCACTGAGAGGATCAGGATGGTCATGGCGTTGCTGGTCGTACTGATCAAGGCAAAAGGCATCTCAAATCCAAAGAAAGAGCCATAGACCACACCCCAAAGGGCAACTGAAATTCCGAGGAGGCTGAAGAAACGAAGGTTCTTGGCTGTACTAGGCTTGAGCTTAAAGGCTTTAAGGGCAAAGCCTGTCGCCACCGTTAGCAACAGTCCATAACCGATATCTGCGACCATCATGCCAAAGAAAACAAAGTAGAAGAGAGAAACGATCGGTGTCGGATCTTTCTCGTAATACTTAGGCAGGGCGTACATCTCTGTGACTAATTCAAAGGGCTCTACCAAGGCATTATTTCGCAACTGGATCGGAACGTCATCCCAATCTTTTTCCGTTACATCTCGTGTCTCTAGTAAGATCCGAGAACCAAAACCTTCTTGCAAGAAGTCTCGCAATGAGGCCACTTGGGAGGTTTCAATCCACCCCTCTAGAGCTACCAAGCTTTGCGTGCTGGCAAGAAGCGACTTGGCTTCCTCCCGAGCTCCCGAACTCAGCAAGTAATCCATCTGGTACTTGAGCTGGTCCAACTCATTCTGGGAGTTTTGCAACTCTGCTAGGGTTGCTGCAACTACAGCTTCTTGCTCTTTGATTTCCCCTTCTAGGCGATCCAAGTAGACGGCCGGGACCTGCTCTTCTTCATAGCCCAATTCTTTGAACCCATGGTCTTCTAGAAGCTCCTGAACAGCTACACGATCTCCCGAACGATACAAGATGATATAGCCGTGTTCGGTTTCAGACGTAAAGACTTCTTCTAGCTCCAGCTCAGGATGAGCTTTTAAGGAAGAACGAACAGCGTCTGTATCGCTATTTGGGATGGTCCCGATCAAGCCATGCACATAGTGAAAATTAGCGAGAGCAGCTGGCGTTACCTCTAACGGTCGCCATTTTTCTAAGCGCTCTATCTCTCCCTTTGCATCCGCAATCTTCTGCCGGGCCTTGTCTAACACACGCAATTGGCGTTTCAACTTGGTCAATAGAAGATCCTCGTCTCGAATCATCCCGTGGGCCTGCAAGTCATCAAAAGACAAGCTTAAGGGTTCTTCCTTCAGAGCTTGCAGGGCCTTCTTCTCAGGCATATAGGGCTCTAGAGTCTGAATCATTTTTTCAACTTGTTCTTGACGTTTTTGCAGCTCTACCAAGGCTTGACGATTGTCCTCTGTCAAGGGTTGAGACAAGGTCTTTGCCTCAAAAGCAGCCTGCCACTCTTCATGCTCACTAAGGTCATAAATCTGGATTTTTGCCTCAGACTGTAGCGCTAGTAGGAGACTGTCCAAGTCATCTTTAGGCAAGATGAGGGACAGTTTTTGCATCTGACTAACGGCCATAGCTTGCTACCACCTTTTCTACAATGGCTTCAACTAACCCAGCTCGCTTGTCGGTCATCGCCTGTTGTACCTTGGCATCATTGCGCGCAACCGTTTCTTCCAGATCTTTCGTTAAACGGACGAGTCTTTCCTGGGCGTTTTTTTCTGCCTCTGTGACCAATTGCTTGGTTTCCTCATCGTAATGCTGTGCCACTGTTGCAAGGCGATCGCGCGAATCCGTTCGGATTTGTTCAACTTGAGCTTCATAACCTACGATCACGCCCTGAGCAGCTTGCTCGATCTCTTGCATCATCTCGAGTGTTGCATTCGACATCGTCACACCTCCTTATTCAACTATTGTTCTTCCAACAACAGTACAATTATCTTAAATTATACCACAATTCATATCGTTTGTTCAGGCCCAACCGGGAATTTTCAGAAAATTTTGGACAACCAACAAGCCCCTACTGCCAAGATTGGTAGCGTTCTCTTCTTTTCTTATATCCTGTTCCTAGTTTCAGTATTTCTTGATTTCTTTTACTTGAATAAAGCGGTTACCCATGTTATAATGTGTAATATATTATAGGAGCATCCTGTTATTTCATCTCGCGAGAAAGGAGGATTGCTGTGAAACAAGATCAAGATTTACGCGCCATTATCGCCAGCCATGAAGCTGAGTTAACAGATATGGAACGCGACATTGCCCAATATTTTTTATCATCCGAAGCACGACAGCACTCCCTGTCCTCTTCTCGTGTAACGGAGTTACTCCATGTCTCAAAGGCAGCTTTGACGCGTTTCTCTCAAAAATGTGGCTTCACTGGCTATCGGGAATTTATCTATCACTTTAACGAAGAAACCAAAAATCAAAAACAGGTGCAAGTGCATGACGAACTCACTCTCAGCGTCTTGCAACGCTACCACCATATCAGTAACGTCACTGAAAGTCTGGTAAAAGATTCCCAATTAGATCGGGTAGCTGAACTAATCGATCAAGTAGACCGAGTCTATTTCTTCGGGATCGGTAGTTCCGGTTTAGTCGCCCGAGAAATGAAATTGCGCTTTATGCGACTGGGCGTCGTTTGTGAAGCTCTGACTGATCAAGATGGCTTTGCTTGGACGACCAGTATTCTCGATTCCTCTTGTTTAGTCATCGGTTTCTCATTGTCAGGAGGCACCAACTCCATTACAGACAGTCTCCTGGACGCCAAAGAAAAAGGGGCTAAAACGGTTCTTGTGACTGCTAACCCGGCTGCCATCCACCAAGGATTCACAGAAGTGTTACCGGCCACACCTCTTCCTAGTAGTACCTATATCGATCGAATCTCTGCTATTTTACCACTCCTCATTGTGGTCGATTTGATCTATGCTCACTTTCTTAATAAAAGTCGAGAACAAAAGGAAATTGTCTTTAATAGTTACTGGGAAAACAAAAAACTTTCTAGTCAACGTTCTCGAAAATCTTAATATGGTCTCCCTATTTAAAAAGCATGAAAGATCAGATTTTCTTCATCTTTCATGCTTTTTTTGATGAATCAAAAACAAGTCGCCAACGCGACTTGTTTTATGTTCCATGTTTTTGTCTAAAGTGGTAGTAGGCCCCCAACATACCCGCAGCGTTTTGATGGTGGGCAAACTCCAAACGAATCTTATCTGCTAGGCTAGGAACCAGTTCGGCACACAGGGCTTGATAGATTTTAGGTTTCAGGATGGCTTCCTGAGCCATAATTCCCCCTCCAAGAACGATGACCTCTGGATTGACCACATAGGCGATATTGGCCAGTCCTTTTCCGAGATAGGCCACCATTCGATCAATTCCAGCCATACAGATTTTATCTCCTTCAGTTGCCTGCTTGAAGATCCGGCGACCATTCCACTGTTCCACAGGATCACCATGATGTTCTGCCACATACTCGACCAAAGCCGTCGTTGAAGCTAGATCCTGAAAGGCACCGTCTGGCAAATGAAGATAGCCAACCTCACAGGCTGAATTGCTAAAACCATGAAAGACCTGACCATCAAGCAAGAGGCAACCGCCGATCCCTGTTCCAATCGTCAAGCAAACAGCATTGTTCGAACCTTTTGCATGACCTGTAGTGACCTCTGCGAGACCGGCACAGTTGACATCATTTTCAATCTCGCAAGAGATCTGAAAGGTCTCTTCGATTTCCTTTTTGAATTGGGTGCCTGCATAGTTGGGAATTTGCGGACCAGCATAAAAGATTTCTCCCTTATCAGGATCGACCATTCCGGCCGAAGAAATCGCAACCCCTGCCAAGGGATGCTTCTTCAAATAACGGGCTACGATTTCCTTTGTTGTGTTAAGAATGTGAGGTCCTCCTTTTTGGGCCTCCGTTGGCATTTCATGGGTCTCTAGGAGTTGCCCTTTTGCATCGGCTAGACCATACTTGATACTGGTCCCTCCGATATCAATTACAACATATGGATTCATCTAGACCTCCTTTGATCAAAGGAATCTGGCTTTTGTGTCCTGAATGAGTTGAGCAGCACGTTGAATCACTTCTTGATCCGCTTCTACTACTGGCGTCAAAGGGGAGCGAACAGATCCCAAGTCCAAACCTTCATTGATGCGCAAAACCGCTTTGATGACCGCATACATATTGCCATGAGCAGATGTCAAGACTCCAATAATATCATTGATGGCAAACTGCAAGGCACGCGCAGTCTCCAAGTCTTTCTCAGCAATCAGCTGATTGAGCTTCAAGAAAAGTTCTGGCATCGCACCATAGGTGCCACCGATCCCAGCATGCGCTCCCATGAGACGGCCACCTAAGAATTGTTCATCCGGACCATTAAAGACGATGTGGTCGTCGCCTCCTAAAGAAGCAAAGGTTTGAATGTCCTGAACAGGCATCGAAGAATTCTTGACCCCAATCACCCGTGGGTTTTTCAACATTTCCTTGTAAAGGCTCGGTGTCAAAGCGACCCCTGCCAATTGCGGGATATTGTAGATGACAAAGTCTGTATTGGGTGCGGCTGCACTGATTTCATTCCAGTAGTGGGCCACACTGTATTCTGGCAAGCGGAAATAGATCGGTGGAATGGCCGCAATGGCATCCACTCCTAGTTCTTCCGCATGTCGTGCCAATTCCACGCTATCCTTGGTGTTGTTGCAGGCTACGTGAGCAATGATGGTCAATTTCCCTTTAGCTACTGCCATCACTTCTTCTAGAATCAGCTTGCGATCGGCCACGCTCTGGTAAATGCATTCGCCAGAGGATCCGTTGACATACAAGCCCTGCACATCTTTCGCGATAAAATATTCTACCAGCGCACGTACCCGCTCCGGGCTAATTTCTCCTTGGTCATCATAGCAGGCGTAAAAAGCGGGGATGACTCCTTCATATTTTTTTAAATCTGACATTTTTTCTCCTTTTGTCACTAATAAATTCATTTTATTCTTGGTACTGGGCGAAAATCTTTTCCATTAATCCAACTTGTGCAAAAGCCAAGCTTGAAAAGCCGAACAAGAAAAAGATCATAAGCCCCAATAGGAAAGCTAAAACTGAGCTTGCAAGAGCCATACATAGAAGCAAGAGAGCACTTCCCATGACGAA
The DNA here is from genome assembly GCF_015557775.1 of Streptococcus parasanguinis. Taxonomy (GTDB): domain Bacteria; phylum Bacillota; class Bacilli; order Lactobacillales; family Streptococcaceae; genus Streptococcus; species Streptococcus parasanguinis_AA. The sequence continues at coordinate 64,931 of NZ_JADNOY010000007.1, forward strand.
GAACCAAGGAAAATGCAAGCCTGTCACAATCATGGCTTTTTGCAAACACTCTTTCCAATCCAATTGGTAGCGGGCCGCAATAGGATAAGCAGCCAATAAGATCAACACAAGAAAGAGAAAGAGGCCTAAACAAATGGTTTTCAAAGCTTGGAAAGCTAGGGAAGTTTGCCCCCAAAATAAGAATAAATCAAAGAGACAAATACCTGCAACAATCAGTTCTAAACTTCCTAGTTGCAAGCCTATTTTCCAATTGTCCCGAAAAGCCTTCGCATAACTACGAATCACCGGAACTCGACGCTGGTGCTTAATGGCAAATAAGGTCTGATACAAACTAATTTTCGCAATTCCAATCGTGAGAACTGGTAAACAACTTAGCACAAATAAAAGATTAACGGTTACCAAGTCGAGGACCTTCTCACTGATACGCATCACTACATTGTCCGTGTTAAAAACGGTTTTGATCAATCCTGCTCCCTTAGATGACATAGGCACTCCTTTCTAACGTGATCAATCGATCGCAATTTTAAATAGATATTTTTTCACGATATCTTCTTGCCCTGCATAGCCATTGGGCTGGTGAGGTTCCCCTGGAAAGAAAATCGCAAAATTATGATAGCCTAGATGAAGCGGATAAGACTCCTGGCAATGGACAAAACCGATGTCCGATGCTTCATCAAATGCGATAGCCTCACCTGTCACACGAGATCCATAACTCGAAAACTCATGCCCTTCTACTAATAAATGCAAATCGGCATATCTTTTGTGGTGTTCAAAGCGATCATTTTCTGCTTTGTTGAGGGTATTTTCTTGAACGACGAGAAAGACCTTATCCCCATCAATATCGTATCTCCCCAATTCAAAAGAATCCTTCCGATGCTCATAGAGAAAGTCAATGGCCTGATCTAGATTGGGGTGGATTCCTTTGTAAAAGGTGATGTTTTTTAAATCATCAAATATCATATTCTCATCCTTTCGATACTTCTCAGCCTAGAAAACCGATCTGTACACAACTATCGTTTGTCCAAGCGGACGACTTATCCTTTGACCGCTCCCATGGTAATCCCTTGTGTGAAGGATTTTTGGAAAACCAGGAAGACCGTAACGATTGGCACTGCAGCTAGGGCTGCCCCAGCCATGATCAAGCCATAGTTTGTGGCCATTTCAGCCTGCATGGTCGCAACCCCTAGTGAAATAGTCAAGTTTTGACGAGAGGTCAGCATTACCAATTGCATAAAGTAGTCGTTCCAGGTGTTGATAAAGGTAAAGATGGCAAGGGCTGCAAATCCTGGCTTGACAATTGGGAAGGCAACGCTCCAGAAAGTCCGCAACTCTCCACAACCATCGATCTTAGCAGATTCTAAGAGTTCTGTTGGGATGTTTTCACTAAATTGCTTCATCAAGAAGACCCCGAATGGCCATCCAACCAATGGTAGAATAACCGCTGCAAGGGTATCATGGATTCCCATAAAGTTAATAATCCGTACCAATGGAACTAAGACAACTTGTTTCGGAAGGGCCATAGCTGCAATGAAGATGGCAAAGAGAATTCGTTGCCCATAGAAGCGTTTCTTAGCCAAGACATAACCCGCCAAAGAAGAGGTCATACATACCAAAAGCATGGTTGCAAGGGAAATAAAGACACTGTTCCACAGCCATTGTAGAGCTGGGTTTTGTACCATCAACTGTTGGAAATTTTCCATGGTTGGTGTCTTTGGCCACCACTGAGGTGGGATCATAATCGTATCCGGTTGAGACTTGAAAGCTCCTGTTAAAATCCAATAGAAAGGGAAAATGAACAAGATTGTCAAAAGGAGCAAAATGATGGTTGAAATCACTGTAAAGGCAGTGATGGGTTTCTTTTGTGTTGGTTTCATCTGAGGCTCCTTTCTTTAGTATTCTACGTCGTTTCCGAGGATCTTGAATTGCGCAAAACTGATAATGGCAATCATCACCGCAAGGAAGACACCCATGGTGTTGGCATAACCGTATTCAGAGAGTTTAAAGGCTTTTTCATAGAGGTAGTACATAAGGGTACTCGTTGAGTAGTTAGGACCACCGGATGTCAACAATTGGATCAAGGCGAAACATTGGAAAGAGTTAATGGTCGTAATGATGGCAATGTACAAAGTTGTTGGCAACAAGCTTGGCCATTTGATCTTCCAGAAAACTTGAAATTCTGTCGCACCATCCACACGCGCGGCTTCTACGAGAGAATTATCAATATTTCCCATAGCAGCGATGTAGAGGATGATCGGTTGACCAACTGAAGTGGTCAACAAAATAATGATGATGGCCATCAAAGCCCAGTGTTTGTCCCCCAACCAAGAAATGTTTTGGTTGATGACATGTCCAGATTTCAATACAAAGTTCAAAATCCCTGATAGTGGATCATAGATCCATTTCCATACAACCGTTACCGCTACACTCCCTGTAACAACTGGAAGGAAGAAGACGAAACGATAGAAGGAACGCGCAATCGCATTTTGATGGTAGGTCTGAGAAGCCACAAACAAGGAGAACAATACGACGATCGGAACCGATCCGATAACGATGATGACAGTATTGATCAAGGACTTCACAAAGACCTTATCCGCAAACATGCGGGAATAATTTTCTAAACCGACAAACTTAAAGGATGTCATAGAATAGTTGAAGAAACTTGTCACAAAGCCCATAATCATGGGTGCTAGGACAAAGACTGTAAAGAAGATTAAAATGGGTGCTAGGAATGCGTAGGAAACGAGTGTCTCCCTCATTCGGATTTTGTTTACCTTCACAGTAAGGCACCTCCTAGTGTTCTTTTTCTATTTTCTTTTCTAAACATATCTTACGACTTAAGAAAAGAAGATCCAGAAAGAATGAAGACCCCTTCGTTCCATTCCAAAAAGAGAAATACGGATTCGAAGAGGCCTGCAAATTCTCGTTTCTATGAAAGACTTAGGTCTGCTTCATAGACTGATTATTTTTTCGTAATGGTTTCGTTTGCTTTTTCAGTAAAGGTCTTCAAAGCTGGTTCTGCTTTTTCATCCCCGTTTGAAACAGATTGCAACATTGGGAACCATAGGGTCCGCATTTCTGCAAAACCGTTGATCGTGTTGTAGTATGGTGAGTAGTATTTTGTCCAAGTGCTGATGGTTTCCATCCGTTTGTCATCGTACAACTTACCAAATGAACTACGAACTGGGAAGGCTCCTGTACGCACAACATCTTTTGGTCCCCATTCTTTGTCGTCTGCGATGAACTGTACAAATTTCTTAGCAGCAGCAATTTTCTTTTCATCTTTATTATTGAAGACTGCAAATCCATTGACAAGGTATTCCAATTTTGGCTTGCCTGAGTCAGATGGGAATGGCACTTCTACTACTTCGACCTTACTTGCATCCAACAATTTAGCTTGGATACCGTTTTGTGAAGGCGCCCACAAGATAGTGTAAGAAGTTTGACCATTCGCAAAGTTTTGGATGTCTGCTCCACCATCGAATTGAGAACCATTCATCATCAAGCCGTCATCGATCCATTTAGAAGCTTTTTCCAAACCTTTGACAAATTTTGGATCATCTGTTGTATACTTGGTTACTTTTTCATCAGTAACAGAACCGCCATAAAGGTTGGCAATGAAGGCACGAGTTCCTTGGTCTCCACCTTGACCGTTACTGAAGAGTGATCCTGGTGTGTAACCTTTGTCTTTCAAAGCTTTCAATACTTTTTCAAAGTCGTCTGTTGTCCAGCCTTCTTTGACAAGATCCAACACGCCTGCATCTTTGAGCATCTTCTTATTCATCGCCATGTAGAATGGTGCTGAACTAATTGGATACATGTAAGCTGTGTCGCCTGCCTTGCTGGCTTGAATGATATTTTCATTATTGACATCTTTGACAAAATCTTCGGTAAAGAGATCGTTCAAATCAGCCAATTTTCCATTTTTACCATACTGAATGATCCGTCCAGGTGCATCAAAGAGCACATCTGGAGCAGTTCCTGCTTCAATAGCCGTTGTGATCTTTTCAGGACCTGACTTGAAGTCAATCGTTTCCAAATTCACGTGGATATCTGGATTTGCTTTTTCAAAAGCTGCAATAATTGATTTTTCGTAGGTTCCGACACCATCTTCTGCTTTTTCTTGAGTAAAGACTGGGAAGGCCCACCAAGTGATTTCTGTTTTACCAGAATTTCCACCAGAAGATTCTGATTTTGATCCTCCGCTAGAGCCACAAGCTGCGAGTGCTAGAAGAGCTGCACCAGCTACCAACGAGCACAATACTTTTTTCATTTTCATGTGATTTCTCCTCACAATTTACGGTAAGATTACTCTTACAGGGGGTTATCCTCAATGAGGACGCCTATTCTTGTTCATGTTTCAGATTCGACTACTCTCTATTCGGTCTCCTCCTCCTTCAATCTACTGTTTTGTTTTCTCATTTTAAGGCTGCGACGAAGCGCTCTGTAATCTCTTTTGGTCGAGTAATGGCGCCACCTACGACGATACCACGAACACCGAGATCATGGATTTTCTTGGCCTGATCAGGGTAGTGGATCTTGCCTTCTGCGATGACATCTACTCCTGCTTGGCAGAGACGATGAATCAGTTCAAAATCTGGACCATCAACCTTTGGACTGTAGTCCGTATAGCCCGAAAGGGTCGTTCCGACAAAGTCCACGCCCGCTTCGACAGCTGTCAATCCTTCTTCCAGAGTAGAGATATCAGCCATCAAGAGTTGATCTGGATATTTCTCTTTGACTTGATGGATAAAGTCACTAATCGAAAGTCCATCATGACGCGGACGTTTGGTACAATCAAGCGCAATGACCGCGATATCCAAAGCTGCCAGCTCATCGACTTCTTTCATAGTAGCCGTGATAAAGGGTTCTTCAGGTGGGTAATCACGTTTGATAATCCCAATAATTGGTAACTTGGTCACTTCCTTGATTTCCTTGATATCCCGGACACTATTGGCTCGGATTCCGACAGCTCCACCCTGTTCAGCCGCTTTGACCAAGAGAGGAATGACTCCTCCTGCTTCTGTATAGAGCGGTTCATGAGGGAGAGCTTGACAAGAAACAATGATGCCGTCTTTGATTTGTTCAATCAGTTCATCTTTTGTAATCTTTGACATAACTCCTTCTCCTTTGATAATAAGGCAACTCGAGTACTTGTAAATTGATTATAATCTATTTTTAAAGCGCTTACAATATTAATCGTGCAATTGGATTATAGTTTCACATTTTAGGCAAAAATAAAAAGATCTCTGAAACTAGTTTCAGAGATCTAGGACATGGTGATTCCCTAAGCCATCTTTTGAGTCGCTTTTTCCTTTACGACAAATACAAAGCCAATAGAGCCGACGACGGCACCAAGCAAGATCCAATAGAGCACATCTGACGAAACAATTGGCCCTGCCAAGAGACGTGCTAATAAAAAGAGATCGATATACAGTCGGGTATCCCGGTAGAAGTTCCAATTGAAATGGTAGCTACCTTCTGGGTACTGACGTGTCGATACAGGCGGTTGAAAGACCTGCAACAGAATCAAAATCCCTACAAAAGCAAGATAAGCTAGGCTAACTACCGAAAGCGGAGCCTGCATCATCAAAGCTACAGCTGCTAAAAGCAAGACCAAGAGCCAGAAATGGAAGTCCATCCAGAATTCATGATGGTAACGAAAGCCTTTCATAAGATCACACCTTTCTATTATGTAATCGTTTTCTGCACTTATATTATAAGACTATAATAGGTTATTTACAAGCAATATGAAGTGAAAATTATAAATTTATATATGATATTAATTTTCTATCATTTTATTAATCCACTCAGATAAAACATCATCTTCATGTAATATTTCGTATGCCCCATCTTTTTTAAAATATAACAAAGCAGGTACTCCATCTATACTAAATTTTTGATAAAACTCCTGTATTCTAGGATTTTTTGAATCTGACTCAGTATCTAAATAGTAGACTTTGTTATTTGACTTTAATAAAAGCTCATTTAACATTGGCACAAACTCTCTACAAAATGGACAAGATTCTCTGCCTATATATACAAAACTGTTATTTTTTAAATTTCTATCTATGATATTTCCAGCACTTACTTTTGTATAATTTGTTACTATAGAGCGATACAATCTTTTCATTTTTAATTCATAATCTTTATCGATTTCAACTTTTGTTAATTGTAAATTTTCTTTATCAGCCAATCCTGATGATAAAACACAAGCATTTAACTGGCATAGAAGAATAATACCTAGCATTAATTTACTAAATTTCTTAAAATTCATTTCACGAACCATATTAATAATAACAAACAAAGGAGGATTATTTTAACGTAATCTTATAAACTATTTCCTTTTAATCATACATTATAGCACTTGTACGCTACGTTACCAAGTTCTCTAATTACAGATACCCACCCACCAGCTGGGGACACAGCAACTCCAAACAAAGACCAAATACAATCTATTTGTCGTTGAGTCAAATGAGCTGAAGCATTACCATCTTTGAGACAATAGCGCTTATAGGTTGTACTGTTTTTATTCATATCTCCACAAACACCACGGTCCCGTGAAATTGTTGCTTCAATGGGCTTTATAGCATTGGCACTAACTGGAGATACAAAAGATCCTATTAAGGAGAATCCTATAATCGAAAGAAGTATCATTTTTTTAATATTTTTCATATCATCACCTTCTCTACTTAATTGTTAAATTAGTATTTTTAATCAACTAAAAATACTAAAGATAGTACAGTTACAATTACTCCCAACATCTGGCTTATCCTCCTTTATTCGCTTTCGATAGTAATAGTATCACTTTAAAAATAAAATGGACATGACATAAATGTCATGTCCATTTTATTTTTATATGTTTTTCCATTTCTTTTTTTATTTTATTTTCAAGATCAAATTCGCCAAATGAATGAGCACAAACCATCGCTTGGTGATAAAATACTTTTGCTTTTTCTATATCTTTTTCCACGTAGAATGCATAGGTTCCTTTCATCATATCTATACCCGGCTGTTGTTGAAAATATTGAGTTTCTTGTACCAATTTATCCAATTCATCTATATATGGACCCAACTGTTCATAATCTTCATCTTGATATAAGATAGAAGTCATCGCTATCAAATTTCTGGTTATTAAATATAGGCTCGTTTTATCAGATGAATCTTTGGTTGCAATCATTTTATCAACTAAAATCATGGCATCTCTTTTATCCTTGGCTCTCGCGAGACACTTGAACAAAAATAATTTGATGATTAATAGATCATTTTGAGAAAATTCTTTTTTAGTCATCAATTGCCCAAAATATTCCTCAATCAAATTTTCTCCATATTCAGCTTTCTCAGTTGAAAAAACATTTAACGCTGCATCTACAGCTTCAATAGCAACTTGTTCCTCTTCTGGTAAATCTTCAAAATACGATTCGTAAATCTCATCAAAATAGGATTCCTTTAGTCTTATCCGTTCTTCATCCCCATATGTCATAAAATGAGTAACTAGAAATTTCAACTCTAGATATCTACGAGGTAACACCGCTTTATCATGATCTACAATATTCGATACTGGAATACCCAGCATATTCGCAATATATTCTAATTTTTTTAAGCTAGGCAAAGACTCCCCCTTTTCAATACGTACTAACTGACGAACTGTTAATTCACTTTCATCGTTACAAAGTACTTCTCTCGTCAACCCCTTTTCTTCTCTTAATCGTCTTAGTTTTTTCCCAATTTCACTTTTTATATCTCTCATCTCTTAATCCTCTGAAAAAGGGCTAGAAGTTACCTCCCAGCCCTACTAAAAAAACTATGAACAAAGAGTAACTCCCACCTTATTTACTGATATCATTTTCGATAATCACCTTGAGAGCATGGTTTTCACCCGCATGTTTAAAGACATCATAGGCCTTTTCGACTTCTGAGAGTTTGAAGTGGTGGGTGATGAGCTTGGTTGCATCGATCTTGCCTGATTTCAAGACATTGAGCAACATTTCAGTGGTGTTGGCATTGACGAGACCGGTGTTGAGGGTAATGTTCTTGATCCACAATTCGTCCAAATTGAAGCTAACTGGTTTTCCGTGAACACCGACATTGGCAATATGACCTCCGACAGAGATGACGTTTTGGCAGACATCAAAGGTAGCAGGATAACCCACACATTCCATGGAGATATCAACACCGCGGCCTTCAGTCACTTCATTGATAAAGGCCTTGATTTCAGCGATATCACTGGAGCAGATGGTATGAGTAGCTCCAAATTTCTTAGCTGCTTCAAGACGAGATTCAGATAAGTCCACCATGATAATCGTAGCTGGTGAGAAGAATTGAACAGTCAAGAGAGCCGCAAGACCGATCGGACCAGCTCCAACGATACAGACATTGTCCCCTGGTTTCACATGAGATGGAAGCACCCCAATTTCATAAGACGTTGGGAGAATATCTGAGAGCATGACCAAGGCTTCGTCATCCACCGTTTCAGGCGCATGATAAAGACTGCCATCCGCATGTGGAATGTGGACATACTCTGCTTGGGTTCCGTTGATCAAGTGACCCAAAATCCAACCACCATCTTCACAGTGAGAAGGCAGACTACGTTTACAGTAGTAGCAGGTATTACAAGCTGTGACACAAGAGATAATGACCTTGTCGCCCACCTTGAAGTTGGTAACCGCATCACCGACTTCTTCGACGATCCCGATTCCTTCGTGACCTAAAATCGTGCCTTCTTTACAAGCTGGAACATCTCCTCCTAGGATATGAAGGTCTGTCCCACAGATGGTTGTCTTCAAGACACGCACAATGGCATCCGTTGAGTTTTTGATCACTGGTTTTGGTTGGTCAATCAGTTGCAGATTGCCTGCAGAGACATAGGTTGCAGCTTTCATAAGCGACTCCTTTTCTTTGTTGGTTTGATAAAACCATTTTATTTTCGTTTCTTTGTGAATATTATAACATATTAAGTAAACGCTTACAAGATTTTATGAGCACATTTTTAAAAGTTTTTTGAGCAAACAAAAACATTCCTCTTATCTCTACCAGAGGAATGTTTCAATCACCTTGTTCTAATTGTTGGCGCTGCTTATAGTACTCTTGCTGCTCGCGCTCACGTTCTTCTTCTAAACGCTCTTCATAGCGCTTGAGTTCTGCCTCAAACTCTTCTTGCAAGGCAAATAAACGCTCCAAGCCACTTTGAGCCTCCGCACTTGGCGCTTGAAAATGAAAGGCACTCAGCCAGTCCACTAAATTTTCTGTATGTTGACGGACATCCATACGCATATCCGCATAATCCCACTCCAACTCGCTAAGCTTTTGATTGAAGCGGTAATGTCGATCTTCTAGTTGTTCTAATTCACTATTTCCTGAATGGTACATCACATACCTCCTTTAATCGGACTCAATAAAATCGGCTTCTTCACTGCTTTCAGTGCTGTCTCTACCGCGTCCGCTGCTCCTCCTGTAAATCCATCTTTCAAATCACTAACCAGAGTCGTTGTAGCAAAAGAGCGCATCTTTTCGGATTGACCGCCCAAGGTTACCTGCAAACTCATCCCTTCCAACATCATCAAGGCTTTTTGCGTTGCAATCAAACTTCTGATCGCAATCCGCTCTTGCTCCTTTTTAATCTCTCGATGGAGCTCCTCAATTCGTTCTCTGTCCTCTCCCAGGATCTCTAACATCTTTTTCTCCTACTTATGAAAAATCAAAGGCCGTCGCTTGTCCCTTGTCCAAGTCCACCAATTGAGCTGATGCTGCCTCCAACTGACCTGCCAAATCTGACAAGCGAGTGGAATAGGCCTTTGCTTGGGCGAGGTTTTCCGCCTCTACCGCTTGGTCCCAACAAGCATCCATGGAGAACTCTCCTAATAGTTGCTCCACTTCTGCATCTGTTAAAAATTGGGCCATGCTGTGGGCCATTTGAGACACCTCAGCAACCTTATGGGAAACCGTCTCCTTGGCCTCTTCCAGCTTATCCTTAACTTCTGCCTCAAAGACAGTTGCTTGCGCTGAAGCATTCTGTGCTACTGCCAGCACCAATTCCTCCCGCAATTGAATGGTCTGGGTTCCAGACGCGCTCGCTAGTTGCTGATGGAGGCTAGAAATGCTTGGTCTTTCCTGCCCATACATGGAGACCACCGAAGCAGATGATGGCTGATTTTCTGAAGTGGAAGCTTCCCGATCTCGTTGGGGCATTTCAATAATTTTCTGTGCCTGATCTTGTCTTCCTTGCACGTCACCTTCTAACTCCATTTGAGATGGCCTCCTTTCTTGGATTTGTTTTTTCATTTCCTATAACTGAAAAAGGATCATAACCCTTCAGCTACAGGCAGATTCACACACTATAGGGTAACATAAAATAGCTCGGAATGCTATAAAAATAACACAATTTCTGAAAAAAAGTCTAATTTTTTATGAAAAAACGAGTTTTGGACCCAAATAGCAAAAATCCCCCACTCTTACGAGCGAGGGATAGCTGATAAACATCAGTTGTTCCTTGGCGTCTTATTTACGACGTCCTGGACGTTCCTTGTAACCATAGTAAGCATCTTCGATGATTTCTTGCATATGGTCTACCATTGGAAGACGTGGGTTCGCTGGTGAACATTGATCTTCGTAAGCAAGGAAGGCCAATTCACGAGAATGTTTCTTCCATTCTTTTTCATCGATGCCTTGTGCTTTGAAGTTCATTTCGATACCACAGCGTTCACCAAGTTCGTATACAGCTTTTGCGTAAGCTTCAACGGCTTCTTCTGGAGTAGAGCATGGAAGTCCTAGCATACGAGCGATATCTTGGTATTTTTCATCTGCACGGTAGTAGTTGTACTTAGGCCATGTAGCTGTCTTGGCTGGGCGTGTACCATTGTAGCGGATAACGTATGGAAGCAAGATGGCATTGGTCCGTCCGTGGATGGTGTGGAATTGCGCACCGATCTTGTGGGCCATGGAGTGAGAAATACCGAGGAAGGCATTGGCGAAGGCCATACCTGCGATCGTTGACGCATTGTGCATCTTTTCGCGTGAATGGAAGTCCGCATTCTTGACTGAGCTTTCCAAGTTTTCAAAGACAAGTTTAATAGCTTGAAGAGCAAGACCATCTGTGAAGTCGCTAGCCATTTGTGATACGTAAGCTTCTGTAGCGTGCGTCAAAACGTCCATACCAGTATCAGCCGCAACAGATCCAGGAACTGTCAATACCAAGGCAGGGTCTACAATGGCAACTGTTGGAGTCAATGAGTAGTCTGCGATTGGGTATTTACGGTTGTTTGCTTTATCAGAGATAACGGCAAATGGAGTTACTTCAGATCCTGTACCAGATGTTGTTGGGATCGCAATAAATTTCGTCTTCTTACCAAGCAATGGGAACTTAAAGGCACGTTTACGGATATCCATGAATTTTTGAACCAAGTCACGGAAGTCCACTTCTGGTTGTTCGTAGAAGAGCCACATAACTTTGGCCGCATCCATTGGTGATCCACCACCGAGAGCAATGATCGTATCTGGTTTGAAGGCACGCATGATCTCTGTACCACGTTCAACAGTTGTGATATCTGGATCTGGTTCTACGTCTGCAAAGATTTGGTAAACCACCTTGTTGCGACGAAGGTCAAGCTGTTCGATGATACGATCAAGGAAACCAAGCTCTACCATAGCGTGGTCTGTAACGATCATGACACGTTCAACGTCACGACATTTTTGTAGGTATTCAATTGAATCACGTTCAAAGTATGTTTTTGAAGGAAGTTTCATCCATTGCATGTTATTTCTCCGGCGTCCGACTTTTTTGATATTCAAGAGGTTGATGGCACTAACGTTGTCCCCAACAGAGTTGCGTCCGTAAGAACCACATCCAAGTGTTAATGATGGCAAGAAGGCATTGTAAACATCCCCGATACCACCGAAAGTCGAAGGAGAGTTGCAAATCACACGAATGGCTTTGACTGCTTTACCAAATTCTTTGGTCAATTCTTCATCAGCAGTATGGATGGCTGCTGAGTGACCAAGACCGTTGAATTCAACCATTTGGCGAGCTTTGTTAATTCCGTCTTCACGGCTTTCAGATTTCAAAACAGCGATGACTGGTGACAATTTTTCACGAGTCAACGGTTCTTTTTCACCAACTTCTTTACATTCTGCCGCAAGGATATTGGTTCCTTCTGGTACAGTGAAGCCAGCTTGTTCAGCGATCCATGCTGCTGGTTTCCCAACGATGTCCGCATTCAATTTCGCACCCGCGCAGTTCTTGCTGTTGGCTTTTACGCCGAAGCAGAACTCTTCAAGAAGGGCTTTTTCTTTTTTGTTAACAAAGTAAGTGTGGTAAGATTTGAATTCTTCAACAAACTCATCGTAGATTTCTTTATCGATGATGACCGCTTGTTCAGACGCACAGACCATACCATTGTCAAATGATTTAGACATGACGATATCGTGTGCTGCTTGGCGGATGTTAGCTGATTTTTCAACATAAGCAGGTACGTTTCCGGCACCTACCCCAAGAGCTGGTTTTCCACAAGAATAAGCAGCTTTTACCATGGCGTTACCACCGGTCGCAAGGATGGTCGCAACTCCTTCATGGTTCATAAGGGCACTGGTTGCTTCCATAGAAGGTTGGGTAATCCATTGCACACAGTTTTCAGGTGCTCCAGCTGCAATTGCTGCATCACGTACGATTCGTGCCGCATGAGCAGATGATTCTTGAGCAGATGGGTGGAAGGCAAATACAATAGGGTTCCGTGTCTTCAAGGAAATCAATGCTTTAAAGATTGCTGTTGAAGTAGGGTTGGTTGTAGGAGTGATCCCGCAGACAACTCCGACTGGCTCTGCAATCAGCGTTAAACCAGTGACGTCATCTTCTGAAATGACACCAACTGTCTTGGTGTGACGCATGTTGTTCACAACGTGTTCACAAGCGAATAAGTTTTTTGTTGCCTTGTCTTCAAAGACCCCACGACCAGTTTCTTCATAAGCATGAAGAGCAAGCTCACCGTGTGCGTCAAGAGCAGCTACAGATGCTTTCGCTACAATGTAGTCCACTTGCTCCTGGTTCAATTTGCGCATTTCTTCAAGCGCCACCAGCGCTTTTTGCACCAACTCGTCTACGTGTTTTTCAGCAGCGAGTTTCTTTTCTTCAGGTGAGAGAGTTTTTTTATCAGCCATTTGATGCTTTCCTCCAATGTTTGAAACCCTTATCCTTTTCTAGAACTTTTTCATGTTTTCGGAAATTTTCAAGAATAGTGTAAGAAATTTCGATTTGTTAATTAATTCACAATATAATTGTACTCTATTTTGAGATTTTTGTAAACACTTCCAAGCAACTTTCACAAAGAATTTTTTGAAGCTTGTGAAAATTTTATCAATCCTATTGCTGTGAAAGCAATCATCTAGCAAAATTGTGAAAAAATAATTAAAAAAATTTTTTCTTCACAAAGAGATGTTTTCAATTGATTTTTGTAAGCGTTTTCTTAATCTTACTAAAATAAGCAACTTTTTACAAGTAAAAAGTTGCTTTTTGTTTTATTTTGTTAGGATTTGTTTTGTTTCAGTTTCAGAGAAGCAGTTTTACTTCTTGACCGGACCTTTTTCGGCCTTATCAAGGGCTTCTTTGACTGTTTGAGCATAGAGTTCCCCACCATTGGTTTCCATATTGAAGTGAACAGAGTCTGTTCCCACCCAAATGTTTGGATTTTCAATTGCTACTTGGTACCAGTCCGCAATCGTGATAAAGTCGTATTTCTTAGCTAGTTCCAACTCATAAAGACGCGTTTGAACCGATTCACTGGACTGATCGTTGGCATAGCGACCATCATATGGTGTCACAAGGATCAGGCGACGGCCTTTTGGAAGTTTCTCAACATACTGATCCAGCAATTCTTTGTAGTTACTTACAGTATTGGTTCCTAGGGCAATGACCACATTTTTTAGGAGAACTTTATTGGAGATATCGGTCTCAAAGACCTTCATTCCATTTTCTAACTGACGGCTCACCACTGCATCGATCTGGATGCCAGGGATGGCTTTAATCAGGTAGTCCTGCGCTCGCAAGTTAACCGAATCACCGATCATGGTCACACCATTTGAGACGTTATAGTCTGTTGCAGTCGCATTGTCTACCTGCGTCCGTGTGACCTGCATTTTGCTGTCTGCTTGATTGAGCCCACTCACTACCAAACTCTCATCAAAAGCTCCGACGGTTGGTGCAAAGGCAGAGATCCCGATCATCAAGAGAGCTAATGGAATCATGAGGTAAAAGATTGGCTTGGTCAAAAAGCTGAGATCCATCTTCATACCAAAGACACGAGGCTCCTTGCCTGCAATGGTTGGCTCCAAAATATAGAAGGACAGAGCCGTTAGAATCAAGGAAACGATCGTCGTCACAAGGGCTGCCATCATATTTCCCAAATGTTGAGAGAAGATGATAAAGAAAGGCCAGTGGAAAAGGTAGACACCATAACTGGTATCTGCCAAGAAATTGAGGATGGCTGGTTCCTTTTTATCCGGCGTCTTCTCATGGAGAATGCGGGCCGACAGAATCATGGCACAAGCTGCGATTGTCGCTGCTAAAAAGCCAAACAGATAGGTCCACAAGCTATCAAATGGCAAGAAAAGACTGAGCACAAACAAGAAGGCAAAGCTTCCACCCAAGACCGATAAGGTCTTTTTCATGCTCCAAGACTGCACCAGCTTTGTAAAGTTCGGGCTGACATTGGCAATCCCTGTCACCGTTGCTAGGCATGATCCCGCAAAGAAGGGGAAGATGTGAGTGAAGCTAGAAAAATAGATGGTGGAGAAATTAGCTGTCAGAAAGGCGCGGATGAACATGGACAAGAAGGTGAAGAGAAAGAGCCCACTGGATGCCAGGAAGAGCATGCCTCGGTACTTTCCAACCGTCTTAGCCCGCTTAGCCAAGAACCATGCCAAAAGTGCCCAGAGCACATAGTAATGCACTTCTAGGGCCAAACTCCAGGTATGAAGGAAGAGATGCGGAATGAAGTTGCTTTCGTAACTACCACCCGTTGCCATCTCAAAGAAATTGGTCACAAAACCAAAGACCGCCGCAATCTGAGTCCCAATACCAGCCACATAGTCCCGTTGGACCATAAAGGTAAAGGGCATCACGACCAAGACCATAAAGACAAGGGGTGGTACGATCCGGTAAAAGCGCCGTTTCAAGAATGCCAGGTAGTCGATTCCTTGCTTGCGCGCAAATTCATCGATCAAGAGCGCTGTAATCAAAAATCCTGAGAAGGTGAAGAAAATATCTACCCCAATAAAGCCTCCAGGAAAGGCTTTTTGGAAGAAATGGTAAAGCAATACCAATAAGAGTCCTGTAACACGGACTAGTGAAAACCATTTAATGCGCATTTTGATAAATCCCCTGCTTGAATGTTCCTTTGTATACGACGTTGGCTTCTGTGGTTAAGGTGCCTTTGCCCTCCGGCTGGCCGTTGACAAACTGCCCTTCATAGGTCCATCCATCCTTAGACTTGAACTTTCCATAACCACTAAAAGTGCCGTTGACGAGGTTACCTGTATAGGTATCCCCATTTTTAAAGGTGACGGTTCCCTTGCCATTCATCTTGCCACGGACCAAACTTCCGTCGTAACGGATCGCCCCCTTGTCCAAGGTCAAGACGCCCTGACCTGGAATGGCTGAAAGGAAAACCAGCAAAGCAGATAGAATAATCACGACTAATGCTGCTATTTCTAAATTTTTTCGCGTCAGATAGACCTTATAAGTCTCATAAAATTCTTTCATATTCTGTATTCTCTCACATATCAAACTCTTAAGAAGTTGCTAACTGATCTAACCAAGCCTTACAGCCACTCAGGACTCTGGAATAGGTCTCCTCAAAATCACCGGTATACCACGGATCTGGCACACTTTCAGCAGCAAAAAGATGAATCTTGTGCTCTGTCCCCGAAGGAGCCATTTGCTTCAGATCTGCTACATTGTTTTCGTCCATCCCTAGGATCAAATCAAAGTTGTAAAAATCCTCTTCCTTGATCTGTAAGGACGTCTTGGCTGGATCATAAGGGACTTGGTGTTGTCGAAAGATTTTCTGGGTTCCCCTATGGATGGGATTGCCATGTTCCCAGCTCGAGGTGGCCCGACTTTCAATCTCATACTGATCCGTCAAATCCTTCATGACAAACTCCGCCATGGGGCTCCGACAAATATTTCCTAAGCAGACAAAGACGATTTTTTTCATGATTCCACCTAACTCCTTGTTCGGACTGCCCAACCTAGCTGAGCTCTTCGCTTTCCACTATGGAAAACCAGCATACTATTACTATTATAACAAAAATGTGACAGAAAGATGACAAAGGGGCTCCATCATTTTAAAGAAAAATCAGATTCCTTTTTCAAATCTGATCTGTTTCTCTATTTTGGAAAACGAACCTCTAATGGAGGCCATTTACTCTGCCAATTTTTCTTTTTCATCCGCTCTGTATAAACCGTTAAACGCTCTGGGTTGGCTAAAAAATGCGGAGTCGGCTGAACGATGAAGTCTTCGATATCCTTTGTCCCATAAGGGAGAAAGAGCTCTAGCTGACCCTCTTTCCTTAAGCGAACCGCAAGAGCCGTACACTGCTCGGGGTATTTAGAAACCGCATCACAGGCACTATGATATGGAGCCGTCCCCGGGCTATGCTGGTGCATATAGACTTGATTTTTCACTTCCCATGCGTACTGGGGATAGGTCTTCTTTAATTCCTGCTCGATCTGGAGAGTCTCCTCATAGCTGATCTCAGGATCATAAAAGACCAGATCCATATCGGTCGTCGCATCAAACCCTGGTTTTCCAGAGAGCTGGTTCCAGATGAAATTTCGCACCGCGCCCGCCGCTAACCAGGCATCTGCCAAGTTGAGATCCCGAATGATAGCCAAGACTTTCATCATCTCCGGATCCGCTTGGATTTGTTCTACTATTGCTTCTTCCGTCAGCATCTTCTTCTAGTCTCCATTGTAGGGATAACCCAGGTGTTCATAAGCCTTGCGGGTCGCCACGCGCCCTGTCCGGGTCCGCATGATAAAGCCTTTTTGAATCAAGTAAGGCTCATACATATCTTCTACGGTCTCTCGCTCTTCGGCAATATTGACCGATAAAGTTCCAAGGCCAACCGGGCCACCGCCGTACATCTCAATCATGGTGCGCAGGATCTTTTGATCGACATAGTCCAGTCCTTCATGGTCCACATCCAGCATAGAGAGGGCCTTGTCGGTAATGGTATCGTCAATCAAGCCATCGCCCATGATCTGAGCAAAATCGCGCACCCGCTTCAGCAAACGGTTGGCAATCCGAGGGGTCCCACGACTACGAAGAGAAAGCTCTTCGGCAGCTTCGTGGGTAATCTCCATCTCAAAGATTTCGGCGGTCCGCTCGACAATCTCTGTCAAATCATCTTGCTCATAGTATTCCATGTGCCCCGTAATCCCAAAGCGAGCGCGCAAGGGATTGGACAGCATACCAGCTCGCGTCGTCGCCCCAATCAAGGTAAAAGGAGGAAGGTCCAGATGGACACTCCGGCTGCTCTCACCAGCGCCAATCATGATGTCGATGTAAAAATCTTCCATGGCGCTGTAAAGCACTTCTTCGACTGACATAGGAAGACGGTGGATCTCATCGATAAAGAGGACATCCCCCGGCTCTAAGTCATTAAGGATAGCTACCAAGTCACCAGCCTTTTCAATGACAGGACCAGAAGTCTGCTTGAGATTGACACCCAGTTCATTGGCAATGACAAAGGCCATGGTGGTTTTCCCAAGCCCCGGAGGGCCAAAAAGAAGGACATGATCCAGCGCCTCATCCCGAAGCTTAGCCGCCTCAATAAAGATTTTCAGCTGGTCCTTGACCTTATCTTGACCGATATATTCATGTAAATATTGCGGGCGCAACGTCCGTTCAACGGCCTCTTCATCGCCCATGATTTCATTGTCTAAAATTCTACTCATACAGTCTATTATAGCAAAAAATGATACCTTCGGTACCACAAATAGAATGTGTTTTTTAAAGATCCTAGTTCTCACTAGCGTTCGAACTGCGTCAACGTACCTAAACTCGCTGATGCTCGTAAAGAATAAGGAACGTAGAAAAAAGCCACCGGTTTTGGTGGCTCTTATAGGGAGATTATTATGAAAAAGTTTTAGGAGTTTTATCATTCAAAGTTAGGAGGTCTTTGATGATGGTATTAGTATACGACAGGAAGCTTAAACTTTCCTTATAGTTTTTCTAAAAAATTTTTTTCGAGAAAAAGAGGGAGCTCCAATCAAGAATTTTACATCCTTGTTTGGGCCCCCCCTTTTCATATTATTTCTTAGCGATAGCGTGGTAGCTGGTCTTGCTAGTGAAGACTTGACCTCCCCTCAAGATGACCTTTTCAGCTTGGGCACTGTGAATGGCATCTGGCACTGTTTGGAATTCTAAGGCCAGGCCATTGTGTTGAACCATTGGTTGGCCTTGCAGATGGACGGTTTCATCTACAAAATTGGCTGAATACACCACCAAGGCGGGAGCTTCTGACTTGAAGGTCAAAAAGCGTCCAGATGGCTGATGGTAAAGAAAGCCAGCATTTTCATGCCCTTCTGGCAGAGCAAATGGATGGTCTAATCCTTCTACAAGGCGGATTTGCGGATCAGAGTCCTTAAAAAGATCCTCCAAGAGCATAGCTTGATAGAGATGCTGGACAACCGGACTTTCTCTATCCACGGTCTGAAGAGGGACACCGTCAGGATGGATAGGGTAAAGCCCTTGATGGTTGATCTGAAAGACATGGTTGTTGATCGGTTGGGTGAAGTTCCCAGATAGGTTGAAATAGCTGTGGTTGGTCGGGTTGACCAAGGTATCTTGATCCGTTTCTACCCGATAGGCAATCTCGAGTTCACCATCTTCCGTCAAACCATAGGTTACCCAGATCTTGAGATTTCCAGGGAAACCGCCGGTACCCTCTGCACGCTCTGTGTAGAGAGTGATTTCCTGATCCGTTACCGACTCCACGCTAAACAAGGCGCTGTCCCAACCCGTCGGTCCACTGTGGTTGCAGTTGGCACCGTTATTAGCTTCCAAACGATAGGTTTGACCATTGAGTTCAAAGCTGGCTCCTGCAATCCGGCCTGCTACCGGGCCAATACTAGCCCCATATTTAGGGCTATTACCCACATAGTCCTCAAAGCGATCAAAGCCTAGTATAATATTAGCAAACTGGTCTTCTTTATCAGGCGTCACATATTCTAAGATCGTCGCCCCATAGGTCATGACAGATAATTGATAGCCCTTGTCATTTTCGAGGCGATAAGCCCGAACCTCTTGATTCTGCCATTCTCCAAACACGCTTTCTTGATACTGTTTCACAAACCTTCTCCTCTCACTGTTTTTCTCCATTGTATCAGTTTCACAAGAAGAAACACTCCACTTTTTATAGAAAATTAGTGGCTATTCTTTATGAAATGGATGAATGATCACCCCTTGCACAACCCGATTGACGGTACCAGTCGGTGAAGGCGTATCTGGGCGATTTTGCACCTTGAGCGAAGTCAAGAGAGAAATCAATTGACCATAGATAATGTATGGGAAGGCACGGTAAATATCTAGTGAGTCTGCTGATGCTTCTACTAACACTTCCCGTACATGCTCAATCCCTGCAACTTGATCCGTCAAGAGGACAACTTGACGGGCAATTTGATCCCCTGCAACTTCTCGAACCAAGTCCAGATCATACTGACGGGTATAAGGATCAATGGAGCCAAAGACCAAGACGAGGGTTTGGTCATTGATGAGGGATTTTGGACCGTGACGGAAGCCGACAGGACTCTCATACATAGTCGCGATTTTGCCTGCGGTTAATTCCAAAATCTTGAGCTGGGCTTCATGGGCTAGACCAAAGAAAGGTCCTGCTCCCAGATAAATCACGCGCTCAAAGTCTAGATCGACCACTTCCTTGACCTCACGGTCCTTCTCCAAGATTTGCTCAGACAGATCAACCAGCTCTTCTACTCGTTTTTCCTTGATCTCTTCCTCACTTGGATCAAAGACCAAGAGAGCTGTCAAGAGCATGGAGGTGAAGCTAGAGGTCATCGCAAAGCCAGCATCATTGGTTTCTTTAGGTTGGAGAAACAAAAGATTGCGCTCATCTCCGTGGGCTTGCTGGGCCAGCTTTCCTTCTTCCGCACAGGTAATGGTGATCTGATAGAGCTCATCAACCAAGTCTTGAGCCAACTGCACGGTGGCGACACTTTCTGGCGAATTGCCACTCCGGGCAAAAGATACTAAAACCGTCGGAACCTCTTTTTTCAAATAGGTTTGAGGATGAGCTACGATATCCGTCGTCGCAATGGATTGGAAATTCCAGTGGCGTTCATCGTGCACTTCCTGCAAGTATGGAACCAAGGTATCTCCCACATAGGCTGAGGTCCCTGCCCCTGTCAAGATGACCTTGATATAGTCATGCTCTTGGCCAATCTTTTCTAAGAAAGCTTTGATTTCCGCTTTTCTTTCTTGATACAAGCGGGCTGTTTCTTTCCAAACCCTTGGTTGTTGGTAGATCTCACGTGTTGTGATCTCTGCTCCTAGCTCCTGCAAGTCTTTTTTTGTATAGTCTAACATAGAACCTGTTGTTCCTTTCTACAATCTAACGTTGATAAATGGGAAAGGAGCCTGAGATGATGCTCCCAGACTCCCATACCAACCTACTCATCTTCATCATCATCAAGGTTTGACAAGAGGTCATTGACCTTGACAATACTTTCTTTTGCACGTTCAGGGTAGTCCCCTTCATTACCAGTCAGGCTGCTATTGATGAATTCGATGACCATCGGAAGATTCATCCCTGCGTATAAGTCAATCGCACGCCCTTCAAGGATCAAGCGGCTCACGGTGTTGCAAGGAGTTCCTCCCAAGAGATCTGCAAATACAATATAGTCTTCTAGACCTTGGACTGTTGCTTCAAATTTAGCAGTAAAGTCTTCTGGTCCTTCTTCTGGTAAGAGTGCAACCGTATGGATGGATTCTTGTGGTCCCATAATCATCTCTGTGCTCGCTTTGAGCTCTTCACAAAAGCGACCATGGCTGACCAGTACTAACTCTTTTGCCATACCCTACTCCATTACTGCATGCCGAAGCAGAAATGACCAAAGGCAGAGAAGGCAATCGCTGCGACGATAATCAACAAGATAGCTTTAGTTGAGTTCATTCCTTTACGTCCAAGCAACCAGTAAATCACACCTGTGATAATAGCTGGAACCAAGCGTGGGAAGATCAAATTGAGCATGTCTTGGATATCGATGGCTTTGTCCCCGATGTGTGGCATCCAGGTTACATCCACATTGATCATCGTTGCAATCAAGGCACCGACCATGAAGATACCAAGTACAGAAGCTGCTTCGATCAAAGCTGTCAAGGTACTTTGCATGTTGTTGATTAAGTTGGTACCTTCTTTATAAGCGAATTCCAACTGTTTCCAACGGAAGATATCATAAGCAACTGCCACAGCAATCCAAAGGAAGATACCCCATGGTTGACCTTGTGACGCGATGGTTGCTGCAATAGATCCCATAATAGCTGGAACCAAAGATCCAAAGATAGAGTCTCCAAGAGGGGCAAATGGTCCCATGAGACCTGTCTTGATCCCGTTAACCGCATCTTTAGAGTTGACACCATCTTTTTCTTCCAAAGCCAAATCAAAACCAGTGATAATGGTGTGGAAGAATGGAGAAGTATTGAAGAATTGCGTATGCAATTTCATCATTTCTTTCAATTCAGGTGTGCCATCTCCATACATTTTCCGCAATTGTGGAAGAAGCATGTAAAGGTAACCAGAAGCCTGCATCCGTTCGTAGTTCCAACCTAATTGGAAGGTGAAGAGGCTACGTTTGTTGATTTGTTTAAAATCCTCTTTAGTGAGTTTGTAGTTATTAGAATTCGTCATCTTCAATTTCCCCGCTTTCTACATTGCTTGCTGGAGCAGCTACAACTGTACGTTGGCTGTTTTTAAAGTGTTGCACTGCAAGGAAGATACCGATGATGGCAACCCCGATCATAGATACAGATTTGAAGTTGTTTGTGAAGGCAACCATTTGTTCTTTTGGAAGTTTTGCAAACGCATCTGTTCCAAGCATAGCAGAAATTGCAGCACCAACACTTTGAACATTGCTGTAAAGCACTGTCAACATCGCTGTCAAGCCAAAACCAAGGGCAAGATAGTGAAGGTGACGTTTCACAGGCAAGTAGTGAAGCAAGATCGCAAATCCAAGACCAGGAAGCATACGTCCTGCAAGAGTCAAGCCGTTTGCGAACCATTGATATTTTGCAACAAAGTCAACAACAGATTGGACAAAAGCACCACCAAAGGCAAGAGCCAAGAAGACTGGAAGAGCACGAGAGAGAGCCCAAGGAACAGCACCAAGAAGGTAGTTGCGTTCAATTCCTTTATAATCAAAGCGTTCGATCGCCGCATCAATACGGTGTGCAAAGGCAGTAGTACTCATACGGCCAAGGATATCTGCATAGGTCAAGAGAGCAGCTACGGGAACGGCAATAGTTGAAATCGCAATTTCTGGTTTAATACCTTGCGCTACTGAAAAGGCAGTTGCAAGAACGGCACCAGAAGTGGCGTCAATACGAGAAGCTCCACCGAAAGTACCTACACCGAGCACTGTCAATTGGAGAGACGCTCCGATAAAGAGACCTGTTCCTAAATCCCCCATAACAAGTCCTGTAATGAAACCAGCAAAGACTGGTGAGCCTGCTGATGAAACAATCGTCAACTCATCACAGATTTGATAAGCTGAGTACAAAGTAAGTAGTAAAATTTGCCACCATTGTATCATGACAATTTCCTCCTAAAAATTTTCTTTTACTTTAATAACTTCATAAAGTCTTCTGCAGTGTCGTTTGGCACCATCTGAGACGTAATCTTTACACCTTTTTCGTGGATCTTGTTGAAGTCTTCCACGTCCGCGTCCACCACATTGATCGAGCGGGTAATCGCACGTGTCTCATCAGATTGAGACATATTGCCGACATTCAGCGTTTCAAGCTGAACACCTGCTTCGATCAAACGAAGGAAACGATCAGGTTTGCGAGCTACGATAAAGAGTCGTTGGCTATCATATTTTCCAGCCAAGATATTTTCCGCAGCCTTTGCGACTGGCAAGATACTGAGCTTAACACCAGGTGGTGTCGCTAGTTTCAAGCCACTTTTTTCAATATCATTTTGAGCGACTTCATCATCGATCACCATGATACGTGAAACATTTAGTTTGGTAGTCCAAAGATTGGCTACCTGCCCGTGGATCAAACGTCCATCGATACGGCATCCTACAATAGTCATAAGTTTTCCCCCTTTACTTCTTTGAATGTAGGTTGTTGAACAAGTTGAAGTGTCTCTTGGTACCGCCCTTCTGTCTCAAAGACGATCAGGCTATTGGCTCCTTCTTTGAGGAAGCCATGAGGCACGTAAAGTGAAGTGGTCGGTCCGACCTCCCAGAAGCGACCAAGGTTATGGCCGTTGACAAAGACGACCCCTTTCCCAAATCCTGTCATATCCAGATAAGTGTCAAGGGTGTGGTCCAGCTGAAAATCATATCGGTAAAAGGCTGGAGCACCTGTCTGCCATTCCTTTGAAAAATCGAGCTGACTGAGATCTTGTAAATCCAGTGGGTACTGCTTCCAATGAAGGTGGAAATGCAAATCCACACAGACACCTGTGCGAATGCCCTTGTGCTGGCTATCAGCTAAGAGCTTGTGGCCGTAGTTGACACGTCCCATATTCTCAAGCAAGATTTTTAAATTCGTAACCGCTTTCTTTTTTCCTTTGATAAAAAGATCTTCACCGATCTCTGTTTGGTATTGCGTTGCTACATGTTGATCATCCAGGTAAATCTGTACCCGATCCCGGCCATCAATGATGCGCAGTTTTTCTTCTTCCGCATCCAACTCAAGGTCTGTCTCATATAGCAGATAACCTGTGGTTTGCCCTAACCCTTCCATCTTTTCCGGATAGAGACTGGTTTTGACTTGAGCCAAATTGTCCAGATTCCCAAAAAGACTAGTCTTGGTTGCCAAATGTAAAGTCTGCTCTGGCAAACACTCTTTGATGAGTGGTTCTTGCTGTGGGTATTCCGGATAATAGGTCGCCATCATTTTTTGAATAGCATAATACTTCTCCGTCGGATTGCCCTGCTCATTGAGCAAAGCCCCATAGTCATAGGATGTCACCTGTGGCAAATCAAGCGTACCCCGAGCTGAGCAACCATTCATGAAGCCGAAATTGGTTCCGCCATGAAACATATAGAGATTGATGGAGCCGAGCTCCAAGACCTCATGTACAGCTTCTGCCAACTCCTCTGGGTCCCTTCGAATCACGGGTTCCTTCCAGCGGGTAAACCAGCCATCCCAGAATTCCATACACATCAAGGGCCATTTCTTGCCGTATTCGTCAAAGAATTCTTTCATCTGACCAAAGTTATAGGCTGCTTTGGAACCGAAGTTTCCCGTCACAAAGAGGTCTTCTTCAATCAGGGTTCCTGTTCTTAGCGTTGCTCGCCATGGCCCATCCGATGTAAAGAGAGGACAGGTCACGCCTTTTTCCTTCATCAAATCCCGAATGGCACGCAGATAATCCTTATCTTCTCCATAAGAGCCGTACTCATTTTCCACCTGCATCATGAGGATTGGACCACCTTGATCCACTTGGTAGGGTGTCAACAAGCCAAGCAAGCGATCATAATAACGATCCACCGCTTCGATAAAGGCTGGGTCTGATGAGCGGATTCGCAGGTCTTCTTCCAAGAGCCAGGCTGGTAATCCACCAAATTCCCACTCTGCACAGATAAAGGGCGACGGCCTTACAATCATGTAAAGTCCTAGGGACTGGGCTGTTTGAATGAAACGCTCTAGATCCAATCGACCACTAAAGTCAAACTGCCCTTTGCGGGGTTCATGCGCATTCCAAGGGACATAGGTCTCAACCGTGTTAAAACCTAAAGCCTTTAGATTATACAAGCTATGATACCAGTCTGCTGGGTCAATTCGGAAATAATGGATCGCTCCGGATAAAATCTTGAAGGGTTGATCTTTTAAATAGAAAGCATCGCGAATCTCAAAAACTCCCATAAATGCCCCCCTTTCTTATATGTAACCCTTTTCATTTATTAATATAATAAATTATTTAAAAAATGTCAACACTTTTATAAAAAATATGTTAAAATAGGGTTAAATAAGAGAAATCTAAAGAGAGGTAGCACTATGGCAATTCCAAAGTACCAACACATCAAAGATGAATTGAAGCAGCAAATTATCTCAGGAAAATTTGAAAATGGAGATAAATTTTATACGGAAGCTGAACTCATCAAAATTTATGATGTCAGCTCTATCACCGTTGTCCGTGCTTTGAACGACCTCGCCGCCGATGGCTACATTGTCCGTCAGCAAGGAAAGGGAACCTTTGTTTCTCGTGCTCGAAAACACAAACTGGTAGAATTTTCAGATGTTGAAACCTTCCCCATCCAAAAGGCCAAAGTCAAAGTTCTCTCTATTAAACGTGGAAATACCTTAAGCATCCTAGACAAACTAGGCCTCAACCCAACGCAATTCTATTATAAAATCGAACGGACTCGCCAGACAGGGGATGATACCTATATCTTCCACCAAACCTATGTTCCCGAACAATACATCAATCCAAACTATCCAAATTTGGAATACTACAGCTCTATCTATGATCGCTTCAAAGAAGACTACCACATTCATATGAATGACGAGCACTTCGAAGAAGTCAACGAAATCGTCTTTCCTACACCAAGCAAGATTGCTAAGGTATTGAAGATCGACGAAAATTTCCCAACAGTCAAACAAGTGAAGATGACCAAGCTAGAAGCGACTGGCCAAATCCTTGAATACACGGAAACCTATAAACGCGGTGACTACTACAAGATCAAGTTCATCTCCTGTGACCGCGATCACTAAGAACCAAAAAGACTGAGACATCTCGGTCTTTTTTATAGCTCCAGTATAGCATGTTGAAAACGATTTCTGAAGACCTCTTTAAAAATATATATAATTAGTGATAGTTTAGCTATAAAAAGTTTAAAAAGAGAGTGGGACAGAAATCGGTAATTCGTTAGAATTCGATTTCGTCGTCCCACCTCCGCACAGTTGAGTAGGGCTGTAAAAGCTGATGAAATCAGCGTATTAGAGCCCACTCAACCACTGCGTCTTGCTCGACAATACAAAAATAATTGAGAGGCTAGGACTTTTGTCCCAGCCTCTTTCGTCTATTTTTCAAATTCCCTTTTTCGTTGCGATTAGTCACCCAAACCGATGCGTTCGAAGATTTCATCCACCCGTTTGGTGTAGTATGTTGGGTTGAAGATTTCATCGATTTCTTCTTGAGTGAGACGTGAAGTTACTTCTGGATCTGCTTCAAGAAGTGGTTTGAAGTCTACTTGGTTATCCCATGATTGGGCAGTCTTCGGTTGAACAAGGTCGTAAGCTTGCTCACGTGTCATCCCTTTTTCAATCAAAGTCAACATGGCACGTTGGCTGAAGATCAAACCAAATGTAGAGTTCATGTTGCGGATCATGTTTTCTGGGAAGACTGTCAAGTTCTTAACGATGTTTCCGAAACGGTTGAGCATATAGTCAATCAAGATGGTTGTGTCTGGTGCGATAATCCGCTCAGCTGATGAGTGAGAGATATCACGTTCGTGCCAAAGGGCTACGTTTTCATAAGCTGTCACCATGTGACCACGGATCACACGCGCAAGACCGGTCATGTTTTCAGAACCGATAGGGTTCCGTTTGTGAGGCATTGCCGAAGATCCTTTTTGACCTTTGGCAAAGAACTCTTCCACTTCCCGTTGTTCAGATTTTTGAAGACCACGGATTTCTGTAGCCATACGCTCGATAGAAGTTGCGATGCTCGCAAGAACTGCAAAATACTCAGCATGAAGGTCACGAGGAAGCACCTGTGTAGAGATTTCTTGAGCACGGATACCCAATTTATCGCAGACGTATTTTTCAACGAATGGTGGAATGTTGGCAAAGTTACCAACCGCACCAGAAATCTTACCAGCTTCCACACCAGCAGCCGCATGCTCGAAACGCTCGATGTTACGTTTCATTTCGCTATACCAAGTGGCCAATTTAAGACCAAAAGTTGTCGGCTCCGCATGCACACCGTGGGTACGCCCCATCATGATGGTGAACTTGTGCTCCTTGGCCTTGTCAGCGATGATATTAAGGAAGTTTTCAAGGTCACGACGAATGATGTCGTTAGCCTGCTTGTAGAGGTAACCGTAGGCCGTATCCACCACGTCGGTAGAAGTCAACCCATAGTGGACCCACTTGCGCTCTTCACCAAGAGTCTCAGAAACCGCACGTGTGAAGGCCACCACATCGTGGCGAGTCTCTTGCTCAATCTCCAAAATACGGTCGATGTCAAAGTCCGCTTTCTCGCGAATCAAAGCCACATCTTCATTAGGGATTTCCCCCAACTCAGCCCATGCCTCGTCAGCCAAGATTTCCACCTCAAGCCAAGCACGGTATTTATTTTCTTCAGTCCAAATATTCGCCATCTCGGGGCGAGAGTAACGTTCGATCATGTTGTTTTATTTTCCTTTCTGTTGATATTTCACATCAGCTAAGCAACCGATGGAAATCTTATTCAAATTCTTCTTTCCCAATCCACACAGATGGATAATGATCTAGTGTATTCAAATCCGTATCCAGCGGGGCATCATAGATAGCTAAATAGTTATCAGGATATTGTGCAACTAGCTCTTCATACTTCGCTTTCACTTTTTCGTGATTGCTACTAGCATACAAAACTTCGACGACTGCTCCAGTCTTCTCTTTTTCGACAAATGCGTTGACGATGAGTTGTATCATAAAACCTCCTAAATCGAAATGCCCTTCATATTTGCTTCCAGAATAGGCATCTTGACACCTAACTCCTTACCAGTCTGATAGACACTTTGACAACAGTAGAAAATATCCTGTTTATCATTGTGTAAGGTCATGATTTTTCGTGTCAGCTCATTTTTCGCAAACATGATTTTCATGGCTTTTCCTGCAATCCAAGCGGGAATTTTGTAAGGTAAAAGTTCAGCTTTATAAAGCTTCAAATTTACACCACGTGCTTCTACGACTTTCAAAGCCTCTCGAATGACCTTGATGGCCAATGATAATTCCGAAGAACTATTCATCAAGTTCAGAGCCAGCTGTTCTGGATTTTCCAAATTCCCCGAACGCGCAGCTGTCGAAGTGACACCTGCATTAATCGCCATGTGAATCCAAATCCACTCGACCATATCATGAGGCACTTCCCACTTCAAATCTGCAGAAGTCAGTAAAGTCGTCAGATCACCATAGTTAGAAATGTGTGCTTTTTGCTCACCTTCTAACATTAAATGATCAAATAGGACACCATCCAAATGGTCCTCTTGCATGTGACCGCCCGCTGTCGGAAAGGCCAAAATATAGTCGTAATCCCCTGCCCACTCTTGGACCTCTTTTCGAGTATCCCAGAAATTGCAGAAGAAAACGAGAGTGCCTTTGATATTATTCTTTTGCAAGGTCTCCACAGCTTCTTTGACAAATCCATGGCGCACACTGAGAAAAATAAAATCATATTCCGAATCGACTTCTGCCACACGAACCTCATAGGTGTCGTGCTTATTTTCACCCTTGGAATGATAGCGACCATCTAGCAGATCAACTGACAACTCCTTCGTAGCAGTGGTTTTCCTACTATCTCTCAGTACGTGTTCCACCTGATGACCTGCTTTTTGGAAGGCGTAGGCATACGTCGTCCCGATCACTCCAAGTCCTAAAATCGCTATTTTCACTTAAAAATCAATTCCTTTCCTTCAGTAGTTGTCTGGCTTCTCTTGTTTAACAAATGAGTTGACGATGAGTTGAATCCTAAATTCTCCCCATTCAATTTAAATACTATTCTTCCTCAGAATCTTCGTAAACACAAAATTCAATCGAAAGTTTTATAGGGCGACTTGTTAATCCAAAACTCTTTATATAATCATAGACCTCATCATCATCGCGGATATGCTTTATAACTAATTGATTATTTGTTATCTCTACAACATGGATCCCTTCTGCATCAGGAATTTCTGGAATCCCTACATCGTCCGCATAAGTAAATGTTAGAGTAGTAATATCATCTTCGAATACATCATCGAATTCTTCTACCATTTTAAAAATCAATCCCTTTCCCAAATTCCTCAACTTCATCAGGCTCATCACTAAACAAAGTCACATGTCCCATTTTGCGGTTGTGCTTTGCTTCTAGTTTACCATATAAGTGGAGGTGAGCGCTTGGATTTTCTGTCACATATGTTTCAGCAGCTTCGACGTGTTGGCCGAGTACATTAAGCATGACAGCAGGCGCATGAAGGTGGATTGCTGGGAGTGGTGCTCCGAGAACACCCAAGATGTGGGTATCAAACTGAGAGAAGTCGCATGCTTCAATTGAGTAGTGCCCTGAATTGTGTGGACGTGGCGCGATTTCGTTGACGATGATATCATCAGCTGTCGCAAACATTTCTACACAAAGAGTTCCAGACAAGTTCAGTTGTTCTGCGATTCGCACTGCCATGGCCTTGGCTTTTTCAGCTAGACTTTCTGAAATGCGAGCAGGCACAATGGTTTTTGAAAGAATGTTGTTGCGGTGGATATTTTCCTGAACGGGGAAAACCGTCACGTCCTTGCCATTTCCAGACACGATGACCGAAATTTCAAGATCAAAGTTGACAAATTCTTCCAAGACACAGTCTGCCGAGTCAGCTAGCGCATAGGCTTCTTCCAAATCTTCTTCTGAACGAATGACCTTCTGACCATGGCCATCGTAACCACCGGTCGCCGTCTTGAGAACATAGTTTTTCGAGAGGTCGATATCTGACAAGTCTTTGCTTGAGGTCACGACCTTGTAAGGAGCCACAGTGACTTGTGCCTTCTTGGAAAGAAAGTCCTTCTCAAAAATGCGATTTTGGGAGATGCGAAGCAGGTCTGTCCCTTGTGGGAGTTGTCCATCTTTGATAACGGCATCCAAACCATCAGCATCCACATTTTCAAATTCATAAGTGAGAACATCACAGCGATCTGCCAACTGACGAAGGGCATCCACGTCGTCGTAAGGAGCTACGATGATTTCCGCCACACGAGAGGCTGGGCAATCAGCTGCTGGATCCAGTGCGATAACCTTGTGCCCCATGTAGATAGCTGAGATTGCCATCATCTGACCGAGCTGGCCACCACCGATAATCCCAATGGTTTTAGTTGAGCTCATTTGTAGACTCCTCTGCGATTTTTCCTTGTTCTTCTGCGAAATCCGCTAACGCTGTCGCAATAGCCTGGTCCTCTACCGAAAGAAGACGGAGGGCAAAGAGGGCGGCGTTAGTCGCACCAGCTTCACCAATCGCCATGGTTGCAACAGGTACCCCACCTGGCATCTGAACGATAGAGTAGAGCGAATCCACACCACTAAGGGCACGAGACTTGACGGGTACCCCAATAACCGGAAGGGTAGTCTTGGCTGCGACCATCCCTGGCAAGTGAGCTGCGCCACCTGCACCCGCGATGATGGCCTTGATGCCACGGCTACGTGCTTCTTCGGCATGTTTGAACATGAGGTCAGGCGTCCGATGGGCGGAAACAACTTTCTTTTCGTAAGCGACACCGAAGTTATCGAGGACTTCAGCTGCTTTTTGCATGGTTGCCCAGTCAGATTTTGAGCCCATGATGATGGAAATTACTGGTTTAGTCATAATTTTTCCTTTTTCTTTTTTTGATAATGGTCTTAGGTGGTGGGGACGGAAGCAAACCTTCGGTTTCATTCCTAAACTTTGAGCCTAAGGTCTCAAAGTTTCCCCCGACCAGAACAGATGCTGTTCTGGTCTTTTCACCACGGCGACCATTATCGTGTTTGGCGACTTCGTCGCCTAATATAGCACTAATATTCAAAAACTCGAAGAAAACCACAGAGTGACAAGGCAAAGCGACGAAGATAGAACTAACGTTCAGCAAGGAGCTTTAACACAGGCAATCGAAGGTTTTCAAAGAGTTTTATTTGTTAGCCTTGCTACCGATATCCGTACGATAGAAGAGGCCTTCTGTGTTTTGTTTGTCGAGTTGGTTGTAGATGATGTTTTGGCCGTCTTTGACGGTGTCTGCTGTGGTAACCAGCATGTAGACGCGTCCGCCGTTTGAGAGAAGGTCTTGACCATTTTCAGCGAATTTGGCACCAGCATAGTAAGTGATGATGTCACCATCTGTCTTGGCTGGAAGTTTGACACCCTTCTCATAAGCGAGTGGGTAGCCGTTTGAGGCCACAACCACGCCTAGTGTCACACCCTTGTTCGTCCACGTGATGGCTGGCTCTTTGCCATCCAAAATATCAGTGATATTTTGTGCAAAGTCAGATGTCAAACGAGGCAAGATGATTTGCGTTTCAGGATCTCCAAAACGAGCGTTGAACTCGATGACTTTCGGTCCATCAGCTGTCAAGATAAGCCCCGCGTAAAGGACACCTAGGTACGGACGCCCTTCTTTGATCATGCCTTCAAGAACTGGCTTGACAATGGTGTCAACCGCTGTGTCAACCACGCTCTGTGGCAAGTGAGGAACTGGCGCATAGGCACCCATCCCACCAGTGTTAGGGCCCTTGTCCCCATCATAAGCACGTTTGTGGTCCTGAGCCGTTGGCATAATGTAGAATTTATCTCCATTGACAAAGGCAAAGAGAGAAAACTCTTCCCCGTCAAGAAATTCCTCGATGACCACACGCGCACCTGAATCACCGAATTTATTGTCTAAAAGCATCTCGTGAGCGGCTTCGATGGCTTGCTCAACTGTCTCCGCAACGACGACACCTTTCCCTAGGGCCAAGCCGTCTGCCTTGACGACGATTGGAGCTCCTTTTTCTTCGATGTAGGCCTTGGCTTCTTCGAAATCTGAAAATGTGCCATAGGCTGCTGTCGGAACGTCGTATTTGACCATGATTTCCTTAGCAAAATCCTTGGACCACTCCAGCTCAGCCGCAGCCTTGGTCGGACCAAAGGCTTTGAGACCAGCTGCATTGAAGTCATCCACAATTCCAGCTGCAAGGGCATCATCTGGACCAATAAAGGTCCAAGCAATATCGTTGACTTTTGCGAAATCAATCAGCTTAGAATGTTCGGAAATTCCGATATTGATCAAATCCAGACCGTCTAATCGCATCCCATCATTACCAGGAGCCACAAAAACCTGCTCAACGTCTGTAGACT
Source organism: Streptococcus parasanguinis (assembly GCF_015557775.1). GTDB lineage: Bacteria > Bacillota > Bacilli > Lactobacillales > Streptococcaceae > Streptococcus > Streptococcus parasanguinis_AA. The sequence continues at coordinate 97,194 of NZ_JADNOY010000007.1, forward strand.
CCAACAATTTCTTAGCAATCGCATGCTCACGACCGCCAGATCCAACAACCAAAAGTTTCATCTCGAACCTCTTTTGCGAATTATTTTATTAAATTATATCATAATCGTTCGTTTTATTCTAATGATTTCAGCAAAAGTCTCCTATTTTCAGTAGAATCCAAACATTTTTTGCTATTTTCTCCTATTTCTCATTTTTTTCCGAATAGTATAGGTGAGACCTACTAATTGACGAAAAGGAGTATTATGCAAACAATCAAAAAATTTGTCGTACTGACTTGTGCGACATGGGGGATGCAAGCCTCTATTGCTCATGCAGATCAAGCGACCAATGCTATCTATGCCGAAAAAGGGCAGCTGATGATTCATCTTGGAAACGTCCCGGATAAATATCAAAAGATCCAAGTTCCCGTCTGGTCTGACCAAAATGGTCAAGATGACCTGATTTGGTATCCTGTGCAACGCAGTGACAAGGGATTTGACCTACAAGTGCCATTGACCAACCATTCTGATCAAGCCGGACTTTATCATGTCCATGTCTATGGGGTGGAGGCAAATGAACAGTTAACCAGTCTTTACCCTCTCACGACCAGCGTCCAGCAAAAAGACCTGGCTTCTTCCCAGCCCAAAATCACGATCACACCCATCTCCTCACAAGAATTTGAGGTAGACCTGAAGTTATTCGAAGACGTTGACGAAATTGTCTTCCCCATCTGGTCTGAAGAAAATGGGCAGGATGATCTGGTCTGGTACCCCGCAAAGAAGATTGCACCTGGACATTTCCAACTTCGCTTTCAGGCTCAAAAACACAAGGGAAGTGGTCTATTTCATCTCCACGTATACCAGAAAAGCCAGGGACAATTAAAAGGGCTATTCCCCACTACATTTCAAGTAGAAAAGGCAAAGCTAAAGCTCACTCCACTCGCAACACATCCGGGAAACACCTATCCCATTGGTGAGTGCACCTGGGGAGCCAAAGAATTAGCCCCTTGGGCCCACAACTGGTGGGGAAATGGCGGCATGTGGGCAACTAGTGCACGCGCTGCTGGATTCCGGACAGGAGACACTCCAGAGGTCGGCGCTATCGCCTGTTGGGACAATGGAGGATATGGCCATGTCGCCTTGGTTACGGACGTCGAACATGACCAAAAAATTCAGATCCAAGAGGCTAACTACAACGGCCATCGCTATATCGACAACTTCCGCGGTTGGTTCGATCCGACCAACCCTATCTGGGGAACCGTCACCTACATCTACCCAGATTAAGGTCTTCTTAACCAACAAAAAAGGCACCATCCATTGATGCGTGCCTTTTTTGATTAATGTCTAAAATGTCTCACTCCTGTGAAGATCATGGTCAAGCCGTATTTATCAGCCGCTTCGATTGACTCTTGGTCACGAACTGATCCACCTGGCTGGATGATCGCTTTAATCCCTGCTTTAGCGATTTCTTCCACATTATCTGCAAATGGGAAGAAGGCATCTGAAGCAAGAACAGCACCATCAAGACGGTCTTTGGCTTGGTCAATAGCGATGCGGACAGATGCCACACGATTGGTTTGACCTGGGCCAACCCCAAGGGTCATGTGGTCATTGGTCACGATGATCCCATTTGATTTGACGTACTTGATCGCCTTCCAAGCAAACTCAAGAGCTGTCGCTTCTGTCTCAGTTGGTTGGCGTTTCGTCACCACTTGCCAGTCAGCTGGACTTTCTTTCACCACGTCTTGGTTTTGAACGAGGAGACCACCAACAACACCAGTGTATTCTGCTTCCACTTCACTAGCATCTTGAGCGTCAAATGGTAGCTCAAGAATCCGCAAGTTTTTCTTCTTGGTAGTCAAGATTTCAAGCGCTTCGTCTGTGTAGCTTGGTGCAATGATGATTTCAAGGAAAACACCATGCATCTTCTTAGCTGTCGCAACATCTACCTCGCGGTTGAGAACGACGATACCACCGAAGATGGATACTGGGTCAGACTCATAAGCGTAGTCCCAAGCAGTTTCGATGTCGTCAGCTTGACCAATCCCACATGGGTTCATGTGTTTAAGAGCCACAACGGTTGGACGGTCTTTGAAATCACGGATGATCCGGATAGCGGCATCCGCATCACGGATATTGTTGAAGGACAATTCTTTCCCATTCAACTGTTTAGCGGAAGCAATAGAGTAATCCGTTGGCAAAGCTTTTTGATAGAAGTCTGCGTCTTGTTGAGGGTTTTCCCCATAACGCATTGGTTGCTTGAGATCATAAGTCAGAGTGAGTTTTTCAGGTTTTTCTTCACCCACTTGAGCAGTGAAGTATTCTGCGATCAAAGCATCATAGGCTGCTGTGTGGCGGAAGACTTTCGCTGCCAAGCGTTGGCGAGTTTCGTAACTTGTTTCGCCGTTGGCTGCCAATTCGTCCAAAACCACAGCATAGTCAGCAGGATCTACCACAACTGTTACGCTAGCGTGGTTTTTAGCTGCTGAACGAAGCATAGATGGTCCACCAATATCGATGTTCTCCACCGCGTCAGCGTAAGTCACGTCCGGTTTGAGAATCGTTTCCTTGAATGGGTAAAGGTTGACCACAACAAGGTCGATCAACTCGATATTATTGTCCTTAGCAGCCTCTAGGTGACTATCGAGGTCACGACGAGCGAGCAGACCACCATGGATATTTGGATGAAGAGTCTTCACACGACCGTCCATCATTTCTGGGAAACCAGTCACATCGTCGATGGCAATGGTATCTACCCCAGCATTGTCAAGGGCAACTTTAGTCCCACCTGTTGAGATGATGTCCCAACCGAGTTTTTTGAGTTCTTGGGCAAATTCAACAATACCCGCTTTGTCTGAAACACTAATTAGTGCGCGTTTAGTCATTTTTTCTTTCTTTTCCTTTTTTAAAAAGTTCTTTATCTGCTACAGTCGAAAATGTTCTTTCCAATCAATGGCTTCCTTATTTTCGTGCTACTCCCAAACGTTCCAAGACTTCTGGATAGAGCTTGTACTCTGTTTCGTGGATGCGAGTTTCGAAAGTATCAAGGGTATCACTTTCTAGACGTGGCACACGGACTTGTTTGATGACCTTACCAGTGTCCACACCAGAATCCACCCAGTGAATGGTCACACCGCTCTCAGCAACGCCTGCATTCCAAGCATCCTCAATACCATGAGCACCAGGGAATTCAGGGAGATAAGCCGGGTGAATATTGATGATACGGCCTTCATAAGCTGCTAGCAAGGTTGGACCGACGATTTTCATATAGCCGGCCAAACAAACTAGGTCAATCTGGTGCTCATCCAAGAGTTTAACGATAGCTTCTTCATAAGCTGCTTTATTATCAAATTCCTTGAGTTCAAAGGCATGGCTCACCACGCCAAGGTTTTTGGCACGTTCTAAGACATAGGCATCCCGGTGATCGGAAAAGACAAATTCTACTGGAAATTGTTCCGCAATCACCTGAAAGTTTGAGCCGTTGCCAGAGGCAAAAACAGCAATTTTCATATTCGATACAAAGGGACGTTTCGGCTAGCCGAACAGTTTCGTAGAAAAATAGGAAATCATTGCTGGGTGCTTGCACACAAAATGATTTCTCTTTTTTCCTAGAAAATAAGTCCCGTGTTCAGTTAGGCTAGCTAACTAAACACTCCTTTCTACAATTTCTCCGTATAAAATGGTGATAGCACCATTATTTAATCACCACACTTGCGCCATCTTTCTTCACAATCCGACCAATTTCATAAACAGGTTCGTCAAGAAGTTCTTTGACACGTTCCACATTTTCTGGTTTCACTGCAAGCATGAGACCAATCCCCATGTTAAAGATTTCAAACATTTCTTCATGTTTAATTTGGCCATATTTTTCAAGAGCTTTGAAAATTGGAAGAACTGGGACTTTGCTTTCGTCAATTTCAGCAGCCAAGTCATCTGAGAACATCCGTGGTACATTTTCGATGAAACCACCACCTGTAATGTGGGCAATTCCGTTGACCAATTCTTCTTTGATGAGTGGTAATGCTGCTTTGACGTAGATACGAGTTGGCTCCAAAAGAACGTCTTTAAGTTTCTTCCCTTCCAATTCTGGGAGAACTTCTTCACCTGTGTAATCCGCAAAGACACGACGAACAAGTGAGTAACCATTTGAGTGGATACCGCTTGAAGCAAGTCCAAGAATCACATCCCCTTCAGCTACTTTTGAACCGTCAATGATTTGAGATTTTTCTGCAACACCGACAGCAAACCCAGCCAAATCATAGTCATCTTCACCATACATACCAGGCATTTCAGCCGTTTCTCCACCGATAAGGGCTGCACCAGCCTGCACACAACCTTCTGCAACACCAGCAACGACTTGCTCTAATTTAGCAGGTTCATTTTTACCAGTTGCGATATAGTCAAGGAAGTAAAGGGGCTCCGCACCTGCAGCGATGATATCGTTAACACACATGGCCACACAGTCTTGACCGATCGTATCGTGTTTGTCGTACTTGATGGCAAGCATCAGCTTAGTACCAACACCATCTGTACCTGAGATCAAAACAGGCTCTTTGACACCTGTTTTTGAAAGATCAAACATGCCTCCGAAACCACCAAGAGCTCCCATGACACCCGCACGTTCCGTACGAGCAACGTGTTTTTTGATCCGTTCAACAACTTCATAACCCGCTTCAACGTCTACACCAGATTGAGCGTATGCATTCTTATTTGTCATTTTTTAATCCTTTTCTTTTTTTGAGAAAGAGTGCGACGTATTTTTAGATAAACAATTATTTTATCTAAAAATACTAGTCAGGTCTCTAGCTTTGGTCCAATAGGGCAAAGCGTCTACTGACAAATGCTTTAGCTTTTAGTCAGTAGTGAGACGTGGAGCATCAGCATTTTTATTTGTCATTTGTTTCATTCCTTTTCTTTTGCACTGCTCTTAATAGAAAGAAGTATGTTCTTTCAAACTTTCCACATAGCGTTCTTCGTAGTCATATAAAGGCGTTGGATATTTTCCATCAAAGTAAGCCACACAAAGACCGCCATTTGGAGCATCTGTATCAATTCCAATAGAATCAATCAAGCCATCGATTGACAAATACGTCAAGCTATCTGCACCAATAATATCGCGTGTTTCCTCTACTGTGTGATTGGCAGCAATCAATTCCTTACGTGTTTGAATATCGATCCCGTAGAAACATGGGTAGGCAAGGCCTGGGCTACCGATTGCTACGTGGACCTCTGTAGCTCCTGCTTCTTTCAATAACTTCACAATTCGACGTGATGTTGTCCCACGTACGATAGAATCATCAATCATGACAACCCGTTTGCCTTTCACGACACCGGATACGGCAGAGAGCTTCATCCGAACCCCTTGCTCCCGTAGTTCTTGTGTTGGTTGAATAAAGGTCCGTTGGGTATATTGGTTTTTAATCAAGCCCATTTCATTTGGTAGGCCAGATTCTTCCGCAAATCCCATGGCTGCGCTAAGTGATGAATTAGGTACACCGACCACAATATCTGCTTCATGTTTGAATTCACGTGCCAATTGAGCGCCCATACGTTTACGTGCTGTATGGACATTGACCCCTTGGATATTGGAGTCCGGACGGGCAAAGTAGATATACTCCATCGAGCAAACAGCCAATTGGGTGTCCGTTGTATAGTTATCGTAAGTGATGCCGTTATCATCGATGATCACGACTTCACCTGGATTCACATCGCGGATCCACTCAGCACCAACCACTTCAAAGGCACAGGTTTCAGAGGAAACTACGATAGCGCCATTGGCCATTTTCCCAATCGAAAGAGGACGGAAACCATTTGGATCCAAGGCCGCAATCAGCTTATCTTCCAGCATGAGAAGGTAAGCAAATCCACCTTTCACCGTATTCAAGGCTTCTTTCACCTTACCCATGAAAGAAGGGTTGTGGCTCCGACGAATCAAGTGGGCCAAGATTTCTGAATCAGAAGTTGAGCTAAAGATCGCTCCGTTATTTTCCAACTCCCGTTTGAGGGACTTGGCATTGGTCAAATTCCCGTTGTGGGCTAGTCCAAACTGGGTATCATGAAAGCGAAAGAGGAAGGGCTGGATGTTATCCACCGAAGCTTCCCCAGCTGTTGCATAGCGAACATGGCCAATCGCTCCCGTTCCTGTTAACTTATCCAAGTTAGCAGGATTTCGAAATACTTCTGAGAGAAGACCCGTATCACGATACCGTTTTAGTTGACCCGCATCATTCGAAAGGATCCCCGCCCCTTCTTGACCACGGTGTTGAAGACTGTGTAATCCGAAATAAGTCAGTTTTGCAGCATCTGGGTGTCCCCAGATCCCAAAAATACCACATTCTTCATTAAGAGATTTAACTTCGTATGTCATTTTGTATACCTTTTATTTTCCAGTAAAGTATTGAACCGCTGATGCAAAGAGATGTTGGTCTTTATTTCCTGGAATATTTTGGAAGAGACCATCTTCGAAACGTTCTGAGTGACCCATTTTCCCGATGATTTGACCGTTCTTGCTGGTAATACCTTCGATCGCATGGACAGAACCATTTGGATTGTATTTTGAATCCATGCTTGGTTTCCCTTCGAAGTCAACATATTGGGTAAAGATTTGACCATTGTCACGAAGCTCTGCGAATTCCTCAGCTGTCACGACAAATTTACCTTCACCGTGTGATACTGGAATGGCATGGATGTCACCAACTTCTACTCCGACAAGCCATGGTGAGTTGGTGTTGGCAATCCGTGTTTCAACCATCTTAGCCACGTGTTGGTTGGCATCATTGTAGAAGAGGGTTGGACTCGTGCTGCTTGCATCTTCAAAGTTACCGTATGGAAGAAGACCTGATTTAACAAGGGCTTGGAATCCGTTACAGATACCAATAATCAAACCACCACGTTCGATGAAGCTATCAATGGCTGCACGTACTTTTTCATTGAGCAAGATGTTCACGATAAATTTAGCTGATCCATCTGGTTCATCCGCTGCTGAGAAGCCACCTGCAAAGAAGATAATGTTAGCTTTTTCGATATTGTCAACCATAGTGTCAACAGACTTGACAATAGCTTCTTCATTCAGTGTGACAAATGGTACCAAGTTGACTTTTGCACCTTCTTTTTCAAAGGCCTTAGCTGAATCGTACTCAGAGTTAGTACCTGGGAATACTGGGATGTAAACCACTGGTGTATCAACTGTTTCTTTAGCTTTGATCACAGCATCTGATGCTACAGCAGGTACTTCTTCCAACTCAGTTGCCTGTGCAAATTCCGTTGGGTAAACCTCTTCCAATTTACCTTGGAAGGCACTGTCAAGTTTGTGTCCATCAATCGTTACACCGTTGACAGTAAGTGTAAAGTCAGTCACTGTTTGTCCAATCTTGGCAACACCTTCAATTTCTTCAGGCGATGTGAAGACGAATCCACCCAATTGGGCTGTCAAGCTAGTGTCAAGATCATCTAATTCAACGTTAGCTCCGATATGGTTACCAAATGTTGCAAGGGCAAGAGCTTCAACCACACCACCATATTTAACAGCTGATGCTGCTGTCACTTTGTGGTCAGCTTGGATGGCTTCAAATTGAGTAAAGTTAGATTTAATAAGATCGAAGTCAATTTCTTGTGCCAATGCTTGACCTGGGATGTAGTAAATATTTTCACCAGCAGCTTTGAATTCTGGAGAAAGAACCTTACGGCTATCTGCAGTTGTCACCCCAAAAGCAACCAAGGTTGGTGGAACTGTTAATTCTTCAAAGGTTCCAGACATAGAGTCCTTACCACCGATAGATGGCAAGCCAAGTTGAATCTGAGCTTCAATGGATCCAAGAAGAGCTGATACTGGTTGGCCAAAGCGCTCTGCTTGTTTATCCATCCGCTCGAAATACTCTTGGTAAGAGAAACGAGCCTTAGACCAGTTTGCACCAGCAGCAACCAAACGAGCGGTTGCTTCGATGACCGCATAAGCCGCACCATGATATGGAGACCATTCGGCGATATAAGGGTTAAACCCTTGCGCCATAACAGAAGCAGTTGTTGTCACGCCGTGTTGAACTGGCAATTTCTGTACAGAAGCTTCCGTTGGTGTGATTTGGTAGCGACCACCAAGTGGGTGATTGACTGTTGAACGACCAACTGAGCTATCAAAGATGGTTTGTAACCCTTTTTGACTGGCATGGTTCAGGTCAGCCAAGACTTCAAGAGTATCCGCTTCAAGGGTTTCAGCAGATGTTTGACGTTCTTCTGGAAGCTTGACATCCTTGTCAACCACCTTAGCATCCACAACCACACGTACACCGTTTGTATCAAGGAAACGACGTTCCAAATCAACGATGGTTTCACCATTCCAGTGCATGACAAGATTTGGTTTCTCCGTCACTGTCGCAACGACAACAGCATCAATATTTTCTTTGTTACATGCTGCAACGAAGGCATCTACATCTTCTGGACGAACCACTACAGCCATCCGTTCTTGAGATTCTGAGATAGCAATTTCTGTACCGTTCAAACCTTGGTATTTCAATGGCACTTTGTCTAGATCAATTTCAAGTCCATCTGCTAATTCACCGATCGCCACACAGACACCACCAGCACCAAAGTCATTTGATTTCTTGATCAAACGTGTCACTTCCCCATTACGGAAAAGACGTTGAATCTTACGTTCTTCGATGGCATTCCCTTTTTGAACCTCAGCACCAGCTGTCTCAACAGATTCAACTGTTTGAACTTTAGAAGAACCTGTCGCACCACCGACACCGTCACGTCCAGTTTTCCCACCGAGAAGAATCACGACATCACCTGCTTCAGGTTTTTCACGGACAACATTTTCTTTAGGAGCCGCACCGACAACTGCACCTAGCTCCATACGCTTAGCAACGAAACCTGGGTGGAAGTATTCACGAACATAAGTTGTTGCAAGACCAATTTGGTTACCGTATGAAGAATAACCATGAGCCGCTGTTTTAGAAATCACTTGTTGTGGCAATTTACCAGCGCGAGTCGCTGAAATTGGAGCTGTAATATCACCAGCACCTGAGATACGCATAGCTTGGTAAACGTAGGAACGACCTGACAATGGGTCACGAATGGCACCACCGATACAAGTAGCCGCACCACCAAATGGTTCAATCTCCGTTGGGTGGTTGTGTGTTTCATTCTTGAACATAAGAAGCCATGGTTCTTTGACACCATTGACATCCACTTCAATTTCAACTGAGCAGGCATTGATTTCATCAGACACTTCCATGTCATCCAAACGACCATTAGCACGCTCATAACGGCCAAAAATAGTCGCCATATCCATCAAGGTTTGAGGTTTTTCTGTACGTCCCAACTCATCACGCATGGCAATATACTTGTCATAAGTCGCTTGCAATTGTTTTTCAAATTTAGAAGCTGAGAAATCGATGTTTTTTAACTCAGTTTCGAAAGTTGTGTGACGGCAGTGGTCAGACCAATAAGTATCCAAAACCTTAAGCTCAGTCTCAGTTGGTACACGTCCAATGGATTTGAAGTAATCTTGAATGAAGAGAAGGTCATCCACTTCCATTGCCAATCCTTGCTCAGCCTTATACTGTGCAAAATCTTCTGCCGTATAAGTTTCAAAGAAATCCAAGCTTGGAATGGTCTTGTCAGACTCAGAGAAATCCTGTTTCGCAATACCAACAGTGATATCTTTGAAACGAGAATCCACTGGGTTCAAAAGGTAGTTTTTAACAGCTTCCAACTCATTCGCATCGATATCCTTGTTAACCAAGTACAATTGCGCTGTATTCACTGTTACGTCATTTGAACTACCAAGCAAAAGCAAAGCTTCTTGTGAAGATGCCGCACGTTGGTCAAATTGACCCGGCAAACTTTCAATCGCAAAGAAAGCATATTTCTCAAAATCAGCCTGAACCGCAGCTTCATCCAGAACAGTATCGGTCACTTGCTCAGAGAAGATATGTTTTTCCGCACGCGCAAACAAGTCCTCTGCCAAACCAAAGACATCGTAAACTTGAACAATACGAAGATCATTCAAGGTTTTCAACTGAAGATTATGCTGCAATTCTTTTACTAAAGAGTCCGATTTTACACGAAAATCAGCTTTTTTCTCAACGAAAATACGTTTATCCATTTTATTTCCTTTATTTCTATTCAAACATGTTATCGAAGACGAAGGTTTTCTATTTCAAAAAGATCACTTCAAACCTTGCAATTTTTCCAATACAACTTCATAAACATCTATCAAGCTACCAAGATTACTTCAAGCCCTGTAATTTCTCCAACACAACCTGATATACATCCGTTAAACTGCCCAAATCTCTACGGAAAACATCCTTGTCCATATGGTGCCCTTCAGCATCCCAAAGGCGGCAGTTATCTGGAGAGAATTCATCCGCCAAGATGATCTTGCCATCCTTATCAAAACCAAATTCCAATTTGAAGTCAATCAAGCGAAGACCAATTTGTGCAAACCAATCCTTCAGCAATTCATTGATACGACGCGTTTCTTCCTTAATATAAGCAATTTGTTCATCATTGGCAATATCCAAAAACTTCACATGCTCATCATTGATGAATGGGTCATCCAACTCATCGTTCTTGTAGTAAAATTCAACGATTGGAGTTTTCAATTCCAAACCTTCTTCCACGCCAAAACGTTTAGAAAAGGAACCCGCAGTCACGTTACGAAGAACAACTTCCAAAGGAATAATTTTTACTTTCTTGTTGAGTTGTTCTGTGTCAGAAATACGTTCGATAAAGTGAGTAGCTACACCCGCAGCATTCAATTTTTCAAAAATAAGAGACGAAATCTGATTATTTAGCACACCTTTTCCTTTAATAGTCTCTTTACGAGCCCCATTTAGCATGGTTGCCTGGTCCTTATAGACCGACTTAATCACATGTTCGTCCTCAGTAGTATAGATATCCTTAGCTTTTCCAGTATAAATAAGTTGATTGGTCATGACTTTGTTCGCCTTTCGTATTTTATCACCTTCATTCTATCACATACAAAGTGTATTTTCAATAAAATTCCGTACAATATAAGCAGAATCCGAATAAAAAGAACAGAAAAAAAGACCATCCAGAATAATCTCTGAACGATCCCTTTTTCATTAGTGACCAGCAGTTCGTTTTTCGATATAGTCGACAACATCCCCTACTGTGTTAAATTCATCAATAGCCTTGTCCGGAATCTCAATTTGGTATTCATCCTCAAGATTGATAATAAATTCCATCAATTCAACAGAATCCGCCTGTAAATCCTTACGTAAGTCAGATTCCAAAGATACTTGAAAGTCTGGACCCTTGCGATCTTTGAGAAATTCCTCAATTGTAACTAAAATTTCGTTTTGTTTACTCATACATTACCCTTCCTTCGATAATTCCTTCACTGATTTTCCAACAACATCTGTCTCTAACATGGTCCGAATCTGACGAATCGTGCTATAGACAGCTTTGGCATCACTCGAACCATGCGTTTTAACAACAGGTGCTTGAAGACCAAACAAGACCGCTCCTCCAACATCTGAGAAATCCAAGGTTTGCTTCAATGATTTCAAACGGTCCTTGAGCAGAAAAGCTCCTAATTTCGCCTTCCAGTTTCCTGTGGCAATTGCTTGTTTCAATTGCTTCAAGATCCCAAAAGCCGTTCCTTCCATCGTTTTCAAGACAGCGTTTCCCGTGAAACCATCCGCCACAACGACATCAGCAACGCCATCCATCAAGTCACGCGCTTCCACGTTTCCAACAAAATGAATCGACTCATCCTCAGATAACAATTGGTAGGTTTCCTTGCGCAAAGGATCTCCCTTACTAGCTTCTGTCCCATTGTTCAATAGACCCACGCGCGGTTTTTGAATCCCACGAACATTTTCAGCATAATAGGACCCCATCACAGCATACTGATGCAAGTGCTCCGGTGTATTTTCCGCATTAGCACCCAAATCTAACATGTCATACCCACGACCATCAACCGTCGGAAGTGTCGACATCAAACCTGGACGTTCCACGCCCTTGATGCGGCCAACAATAAAGAAACCTGCTGCCAACAAGGCACCTGTATTCCCCGCAGATAGCATGGCATCGACCTCACCATCCTTCACATCCTTGGCAGCTAAGACCATCGAAGCCTGTTTCTTCCGACGAATGGCCCGCGTTGGCTCATCATCTGAATCGATTTTTTCTTCCGTATGCACAATCGATACACGTTCTGTTGCGGTTAAATAGTCTTTGATTTTTGCCTCATCGCCATACAAGACAATCTCAATATCATCAAAATCACGAATGGCTTGATTCACACCTTCTACCAAGGCTTGAGGTGCATTATCGCCCCCCATTGCATCTACTGCAATTTTTTTCATGTTTCACCTCCAGATGAATCTTTCATAATCGCTCCCCAATCACTCAAGGAATCGATAAACTTTTTAGCTTTTAAATGGATCCCTACATACTCCTCATACAACTGATCAATTGCCTGACGCAGAGCTGCTTTCATCTCTGCTTGTAGAGAAATCGTCTCTAACTCATTGAATCGTACTGCTTGAAACTGATCCAATAAATAGAGAACATTCGGATGCCAGTGAGCGCGTCTCTCATCCTGATCATAATGATCCGGACAAAGGACCCCACTATAGCGAAAAGAGTAATCAAAAGGAAGTCCAACCCGATGACAGAAACAGCATTCATGCAGATTCAAGATAACTCCAAATCGTGATAGAATCTGAATCTCAAAAATATTGGTCAAAACCTCATAATCCAGTCCCTCTTCCATCAAAGACAAGGTCTTTTCCAAAAAAGCAAACAGGGCTGGATCCACCTGATTATCCTGAATACTTGCATCTGCAAGCGCCAGAACATAGGTCGCATAAGAAAGGGCAAAAAGATCTGCATTGATTTTTTTATAAACCTGCACATCTTGAAAATCATCAATATAACTCAACCCATCATCATTGATTTTCAACAACATATCTGCCGTTACCAAAGGTTGCAACATGGGATTCAACCGTGATTTTCCCGCATGTTTCACAAAAAACATCCGCTTCCCTGACTTCTCCGTGAAAATTTTGACCAGCTTGTCATCTTCACGAAACTCCCGATTATACAGGACAATTCCCCGGGTCTCAATTGACTCCAGCATGTTCTTCCATATACTCCTTCAAGCGTTTCATTGCTTCCTTGATAACCTCCATGCTGGCTGCATACGACAAACGCACATAGCCTTCACCATATTGACCAAAAGCAGCACCAGGAATAAAAGCAACTGCTTTTTCACGCGCAAAATCCTGCAAGAAAGCAAAGGAGTCTTGATTATAACCAGCTGGGATTTTAGCAAAAATATAAAAAGCTCCATCTGGCTTAATAATCTCAAACCCAAGCGCGGACATCTGTTCGATAATATAATCCCGACGCTTCACATATTCCTTCTTCATTGGCTCCGCATCATCCCGACCTTCCGTCAAAGCTTCGATCGCAGCATACTGGTTCATGGTTCCAGCAGCCGTTACCAAATACTGATGGCTCTTGATGAGTTGGGCCGTCAATGCAGCAGGCGCAAAGATAAAGCCAAGCCGCCAGCCTGTCATGGCATGAGATTTGGACAAGCCATTAATGACAATAGTCTGCTCAGGAATAAAGGAGGCCATAGAGACATGCGCTTCTCCAGTATAAGTCAACTCTGAATAGACTTCATCACAAATCACAAAGACTTCATATTTTTTTAAGACAGCAGCTAATTCTGCCATCTGTTCGCACGAATAAGTGACACCCGTTGGATTAGCTGGATAATTAAGAATAACAGCCTTCAATTTTTCACCCTGCTCTAGAATGGCCTTTTCCAACTTTTCAGGAGTCAAGACAAAACGATCTGCTGTCGTATCAATTTCAATAATCTCCGCCCCAACCAAATTCACAATCGGTTCATAACCAGGATAAGCTGGTGCCGGAAGAAGCACTACATCTCCAGGTTCCAAGATTGCTGTCAAGGTTGCAGATAGGGCTTCAGTCGCACCGATCGTCACCAATATCTCATCTTCAGGACGGTAGTAAATACCATATTTATCAGCCACAAACTGACTCGCAGCCTCACGCAAAGCCAGCAAACCACTCATCCCAGTGTAATGGCTAAAATTCGCATCAATGGCAGCCTTTCCTGCTTCTTTTACATGTTCAGGAGTTGTAAAATCCGGTTCCCCCAAAGTCAAACGCAAGACACCAGGAATGGAAGAAATTGATTGATCGAACTGACGAATCAAAGAAACTTCGATCCGATTCAGATTTTTATTAAAACGTTTCGTTAAATCCATAGAACACCTCCAAAACACTTATATTCATTATACTATAAATAGGACCCCATCGCAAAAGAACAAGCCAGATCCCCACCTTTTGCTGACCACCAAAGGACATTTCAAAAATCCTTCCATGAAAAAAAGACTTAGCAATGCTAAGTCTTTCAAGCCATTATTGTTGACCACGTGTTGCCACATATTTCAATTGATCCGCATGTTTTGCCACAAAATCCTTCATTTCTGAATCAGGAATTTGACGAAGGTAGAGGTTAGAACGAATGGTTTCATCCTCTTCACGACAAGTTGACAATACTAAATACTTATCAGATGCTTTGATCTTGATATTAGGATTCTTCGTACGAGCTGACTCATAGATATTCTTCAATTGTGTCGTAAAATCATTGTCATCAGTAAAGCTTGTACGGTAGAAAGCGGTGTCCTCTGGGACAATGACCAATCCCATTACTTCATAATAATATTTCCGCTCTGGTGTCTCAATCACAACATACGGATGTTGGTCTAAATACTCTTGTTTGTCATAGTAGTTGACATCATTAAACATGCGATGATCGCCGACCTTACTACCACGAGCATGACCAAACAACCAAGTCAAACGATCACTGAAGTCTTTCTTGTTGTCCATATCCATGAAGACTGTCCCCATGTATGGTTCATTTCCACCATCAAACGTCTTATTCAAATAAGTTTCATTGTCAGTGGTTTGTACAACAGGTTCATCCAACTCAGTACCCGGTGCATAGACATAAGCGATTGCCTCAGGGTTAACAGCTGTTAACTGAGCAAAACGATTTTTCAAGTAATCTTTTTCTTCTTGACTTGGTTCATATTTAGTTTCTTGCTTGGTTGAACTTGTTCCAGTTGTTTTTTTAGCCGTGCTAGATGACTTAGTTCCTCCAAATGGATTAAAGAAAATAAATCCAGCAACAAGAACAACAACTGCAACAAGAGCAGCAATCACAAGACCCAATTTATTTGAACTTTTTTCCCCAGCTCTTTTCATTGATCGATCTCCTCTTGATGATTTTTTCTAAAAAATAACACTGAACCCGAAGGTCCAGTGATATTTTACGAGCTAATTAATAATCAAATTATTTAACTGCGCTTGTTTTTGGAAGAGCTTTACCAGCTTGTTTTGAATCAGCTTTACCAGCTTTAGCTGCGTCTCCACCTTTGTTTTCGTTAGATTTAGCTTCGCTTGTAGCTTGACCGTTAGCACCAGCTGCATTAGCTGCATCAGCAGAACCACCATGGTTAAGAGCTTTATCTTCTGCATCACGCATATCTTTTGTTTTGTTATCTTGAACACCAGTTGGATCGTTCCAGTATTTACCTGATGCGATAGCTGCTTTACGGTAAGTATCTTGAAGGTTAGCTACATATTTGTTACGGATGATGTTGTATGCTTCAGCGCGAGCTGCATCAACTTTAGCTTTGTAAGCTTCGTATTCATGTCCTGATCCGTATGCATCAAGAGCTTGTTGTGCTGCAACAACTGTTGGGTAAGCATTAACTTCAGCTTGGATATCAGCTTCGTGTGCTGCTACTTGTGTGTTTGCTTCGTCAGCGATATCGCGTTCAGAAACATAGTGTTTTTGGATCAAAGCATTTGAGCTGTAGTAGTTGTCAGATGCAAATGCTGGTGCTGCTGCTGCAAATACTGCAAGAGCTGCTACTGATGATAATAAAACTTTTTTCATTGTTTTATCTCCTTTTTTCTTTTCAAAAATTATTCGTTACTTCGTAACTAAAACTAGTATACTAGGATATTCTGCCTATGTCAAGACTTTTCTTATTTTTTTTGAAAAAAACTATCGATTTTTTTCCTGTTTCAAATGAATATTTCTTTACAGATATAAAATTTTATTGTATTTCTACTTTAATTCATGGTTCTAAAACCGTAAAAAGAGGGCAAGCTCCCCTCTACCAAGAAACATCTAGGAAAGACAATTGAAGAAAGACCAGAAGAAAGCAATAATCGTTCCCGTTTTGGAGATTGGGGAATCGATTCTGGGTGGAAAGACAATAGGAGAACCTTCTATTCTGACCTTAGTAGAACGAAAGACACGCTATGTTGTCACAAAGAAACTCGTGAAAAAGAAAGCAGAGTATGTCAATCAAGCAGTCTTAGAGTGTATGAAACTTTATCCCATTAAGTCCATAACTGCAGATAATAGAAACGAATTTTCATCATTGAGTAAGATAGAGGGTTAGATGTTTATTTTGCACATGCCTATTCATCTTATGAACGACAATGGACTACTAAGAGAGTTCATTCCGAAGAGGGCTTCGTTAAAAGAACTAAATCAGAATCTTTTAGAGGACTATACAAAGGCTATCAATGAAAGACCTAGACGAATTCATGGCTATCAGTCCGCAAAAAAGCTGTTTGAGCTAATACAAACAGCTCGAAAGATACTCACTTAATCAGAAGAACAACTTTGTTGAACTCGACTTGACAATTAGGGTTCTAAAATTTTTAAATACAAAACAATTAAACAGAAAAATTATATTTTTAGTAAAATGAAAAAGGAGAAAACCAATTTGTTTTCTCCTTTAACTAACTTAATAAAAGTTAATGAAAATAGATAAATAACTTAGATTATTTATTGAATCCTGCACCAAAGCGAGTGTTGTTCCCAAACTCACGAGTTGCATCATCCAAAGGTTTACCGTCAGTACCTGCAACTGGCTTAGCTGGATAAGTTTCAGCACCTGCAAAATTAATAGCTTTTTCTCCTCTTAATGGAGAAACAGCATAACCAAAACGGTTGTTGTGGTTATTAGCAGCATTTGCTTCTGTAACAATTTCTGTAGTTGGACGTGTTACACCAGGAATTGCTTTTGGATCTGGAGTAGCTGGAGTAGCTGGAGTAGCTGGCTTAGCTGGAGTAGCTGGAGTAGCTGGAGTAGCTGGAGTAGCTGGCTTAGCTGGAGTAGCTGGAGTAGCTGGAGTAGCTGGCTTAGCTGGAGTAGCTGGAGTAGCTGGAGTAGCTGGCTTAGCTGGAGTAGCTGGAGTAGCTGGAGTAGCTGGCTTAGCTGGAGTAGCTGATTTAGCAGCGTTAAATCCTGCACCAAAGCGAGTATTGTCACCAAACTTACGAGTTGCATCATCCAAAGGTTTACCATCAGTACCTGCAACTGGCTTAGCTGGATAAGTTTCAGCACCTGCAAAATTAATAGCTTTTTCTCCTCTTAATGGAGAAACAGCATAACCAAAACGGTTGTTGTGGTTATTAGCAGCATTTGCCTTTGTAACTGTTCCAGTAGTTGGAGCAGTTACTCCTGGGATAGAAGGAACTTTAGTAGCTGCATAAGAAACGCTAGCGATTGCTGACAATGCTAATACACTTGATAATAAAACTTTTTTCATAATAGTTTTATCTCCTTTTTCATATTTAATATAGATTGCTCTATATTGAACATTTTATACATATATGTTGGGTTTGTCAAGTGTTTTTACAATAAAACACTTTAATATCAACAAATTAATTTTAAAATTAGGTCTATTTGATACCCGAAATTACGATTTAGTAACATATTATACTTATCTATTAGAATTGTTCGGTTTTTGGACACTTTTACTCAATCGTTTCTCTATGAAATAGACAGCTCCCCCTAATTTTACCAGTTCCCTCTTCTTTTCCACTCCAATTATTTCCTATTTTACCGCACGATTTTTGGGCAGAGTCTTCTTTGGCATACTTGGATCCACCTTGTTTTCTAGTTTTTGAGCCGCTCGAATTAGTTCTTTTCGCTTCTTTTCTTTTTTTAGCGCTTGCCACCATTGTCTGATTCCCATTTCTACTTCCTCCTATACAAAAGAGGCTAGTTTCCCAGCCTCCTTATTCTTAACATTTTTTGGCATTTCCGATTTCAAATAGAGGGGACAGAGGACGATTTTCATGAATGCGAACAATAGCCTCAGCTAGAAGTTTCGCAATCGAAATTTGCTCAATTTTGTCAATCAAACGATCCTCCGATAGATAAATCGTATCCAATACCACCAACTTCTTAATGGCTGATTTTTGGATGTTATCCATCGCTGGGCCTGATAAAACAGGGTGAGTGCAGCTCGCATAGACTTCAACAGCACCTGCTTCTGCAAGGGCATCCGCGGCATGACAGATTGTACCAGCTGTATCAATCATATCATCAATCAAGATACACGTTTTGCCTTCAACATTTCCAATGATGTTCATGACTTCACTCGTATTCATCTTATCGACACTCCGGCGTTTATCAATAATCGCAATCGGTGTCTTCAAGAATTCCGCTAACTTTCGAGCACGAGTCACACCACCATGGTCTGGACTGACAACAACATAGTCTTTTCCAATCATCCCGCGACGTTCAAAATAGTCGGCGATCAAAGGCGCACCCATCAAGTGGTCAACAGGAATATCAAAGAAACCTTGAATTTGAGCAGCGTGCAAATCAATTGTCAACAGACGATCAACTCCAGCAACCTCAAGCATATTGGCTACTAACTTAGAAGTAATTGGTTCACGAGCCCGAGCTTTCCGATCTTGACGAGCATAGCCGTAATACGGCATCACCACATTAATGGATTGCGCACTTGCCCGTTTCAAGGCATCTACCATAATCAAAATTTCCATCAGATTATCGTTAACCGGTGAGCTAGTAGATTGTAATATATAAACATCTTTCCCACGAATTGATTCTTCAATATTAACCTGAATTTCTCCATCAGAAAATTGACGAACCGTTGACTTTCCAAGCGGTAATCCCATTTCGCGAGACACACGTTGAGCCAATTCTTGATTTGACGACAAAGCAAAGAGCATTAAATCAGAAAATGACATGATTTCCTCCAGTAAAATCTAAAACCATATTGTACAGTCAGCACAAATTTCTCCTGTAATCATTTTATCGCTTTTTAAGCAAATATTCAAATATTAATTTATGGAAATTACAAAATCTATCACTACCTAAATTCTATCAAAAAAGAAGCAGAACAAATGTTCTGCTTCAGTATAATTCTTAGTTTGGATAGATATAAGTAACAGTACCTTGTGCTGTTGTTGGGTTAAACCAACCACGGTAGTTACCAATACTACGGATACCATTATAGTTAGACTCAGAAACTTGGATGCTTGTTGTAGATTGAACGGCTGTAACAACTGCTACGTGTCCATATCCACCATCATTCCAACATGCAATGGCACCAACTTGTGGTTGAGATCCTGTACGGAATCCTGCTGCCGCTGCACTTGCTGCCCATTGTCCACCATTACCCCAGTAATCACCAGCCCATGGAGCCAATGTCTTCGCACCCCATGTACATTCACCAACTGGATAAGATGATGCAGATGTACTATAAGTTGGACGAGAAGTAGTTGCTACTGGTGCAGCCGCTGCTTGAATTTGAACAGCAGGTTGAGGTGCTGCTTGAGTTTGTGCTGCCGCTGGTGTTGCAGCAGGTGTTTGAGCTGCCGCTTGAACTTGTGCTTGAAGAGTTGTATTAGCTGAAGCTTTAACAGCTGCTTGTTGTTCTTTTTGTTTTGCACGGTAAGCTGCTTCAGCTGCTGCCGCTGCTGCTGCTGCTTTTTCAGCTTCCGCTTTTTGTTGCAACAAAGCATTCTTTTCGTTTTCAGCAGTTGATTTTTCAGCAGCCAAGTTCAATTGTGCTACTTTCAACTCAGCTTCTTTTGTTGACAAAGCTTGCGCATCATCTTCTAATTGCTGTTTGTTTGCAATGACAGTATTGATAGCATCGTTGTTTTCTTTTTGTTTTTGTGCAATCTCTTCTTTATCACGTTTTTGCTCTTGCAACATTTTGTTGTTAGCATCTGCAATTTCGTTCATAGCAGAAATACGTGAGATAGCTTCTGTCAAAGATCCAGAGCTAACAATCGCATTAATATAGCTTGTTGCAGTCCCAGTTGTTTGAGCACTACGTGCTTGATTTGCAAGTGATTCTTGACGAGCAACAATATTTTTTGACAACTCATCGATCTCAGCTGACAATCGTTCAGATTCTTCATTCAAACGGTCATTTTCAGCTTGAAGATTTTCTTGTTGTTTTTTAATTTCAGATACTTGACCTTGAATTTGATCTACCTGAGCTTGTGCACTTTGTTGTTGTTGATTAATACTATTGATTTTGTTATCTTGAGCAGCAATCTTATCATCTGTTGAATCAGCTGATACACCAGCTACGACAGCACCTTGTGATAAAGCAACTGTACTCAATAAGATTGTGGCAAATAATTTTTTCTTCATTAGATAAATTTTCCCTTTCTAATAAGACACTAACTAGTATAACAAATTTTTTAAAAATTTATATTACGCTATTGTTACATTTTTATTTCGAGTTTATAAATAAATCTTTTCAAGTAATGGCTGTAATACTATTAATAGAAGTACATTCAAAATTAAACTTGGGGAAATTTGGTAAATAATTAATGTAATCCAGTTAAATTTTATACCGATAAAAAGAATCAAAAGAAGGTTTGTTAAAATCTGAAATAATAGAATAGTTAATAAAAATGTAAAAAAACGAGTCAATCGATTGACCAAAATAATCTGATTACACCTATAAAAAATCACCTGTAGTATAGGAAATACTATGAATGAAATTCCTAGAGTGTGTAAAAAATACACATCAAAACAAAAACCAAAGAAGACTCCCCACCAAATACTAGCTATCTCAGAGAAATAGAGACTCAATAACATAAAACCATATAGAAATAAAAATGAAGTAGGTTCAAAGGAGTTTGGACAGAAACCAGAAATAAGAAAAGAGATCTGCCCGTCAACAAATAAAGATAAGAATAAGATTAAAGGAAAAAAATGGTACTTACGTATGACTTTCACACTACTCTCCGATCAATAGTACATAACGATTAACATCTAAATTAGCCTTTGGTTTCACACGAATTTCTTGACCTAACTGATCAGATGCCTTTTGAGTAGAAGTCACTGTACCAAGAGGTAAGTCACTACTCTTATATTTTCCTAAACCACTTGTTGAAACCAGAGATCCTTTTTTAATTTCAACTGGATCACCAATTTGCAACAACCGAAACTCACCTGTCTTCTCGTCATAACCATTTAATAAAGCAAAAATAGATTGACCTTGACTCTCAATTTTAAACGTCAGGTGTTGTGAAGAAATAGTATCTTCGACTAATAATTTCACTTTGCTAGAATTTTTCTCTATACTTTCTACCACACCAATGACGCCACCAGACGAAAGAACAAACATAGAATCAGAAATCCCATCTGAACTACCTTTATCAATAACAAATTCCTGATCCCACGAACCATAATTACGGTCAATAATCTCACTAACGACTTGTTTAGAACCCGATACAGAATTCTTGATTGACATCAAATCCTTTAATTCTCTATTTTCTGATTCCAAACGGTTAAGTTTTGACTGGTCAATATCCTTTTGATAAAGACGTGATTTTAACGAACGGTTTTCATCATTTAATTCAGATAAATTCTTTAAATCCTTTGCCTTAGATTCTACAACAACAAATGGTACCGATACTGCCTTATCAACAATAGCTAATAGATCAGAAGATTTTAAAACAATCGAAGTTCTAACAGATGGAAAAAGAAATAAAATTCCTGAAACAGTTAAAACAAAGACAAAACTAAAAATTTTAAAGAATCGATTCAAGAACATAGACAAAACCTTCAAAAATATAAAAAATAGTTTGAGATGAAATCTCAAACTTGGAAATTATACGGAGAATGGGGGATTCGAACCCCCGCGCCGGTTACCCGACCTAACGATTTAGCAAACCGTCCTCTTCAGCCTCTTGAGTAATTCTCCAAAATGGGCACGAGTGGACTCGAACCACCGACCTCACGCTTATCAGGCGTGCGCTCTAACCACCTGAGCTACGCGCCCA
>NZ_JADNOY010000008.1:0-89084 GCF_015557775.1 Streptococcus parasanguinis
CCGAACACAGCAGTTAAGCCCTAGAACGCCGGAAGTAGTTGGGGGTTGCCCCCTGTGAGATAAGGTAGTCGCTTAGCTTGATTCCGCCATAGCTCAGTTGGTAGTAGCGCATGACTGTTAATCATGATGTCGTAGGTTCGAGTCCTACTGGCGGAGTATAGAATAAAAGAGATCAAGTAATTGATCTCTTTTTTACTTTTCATTTTAATGTTAATTAAAGCTCCGTTTAGTTAACGGAGCTTTTCTCTATTTAGTTATTTGGGAAAAATGCTTGATATAAGGCTTTAATTGCTTTTTCTTCTTGATCTTTACTTACAACAAATATGATGGAAACTTCACTAGAACCTTGCGAGATCATTTGAATATTCACTTCATTCTCTGATAGTGCTTTGGCTGCAGTGGCAGTAACCCCTACCTGACTCTTCATTTTCTCACCAACAATCATAATGATGGAAAGATCATGTTCAATTTCGGCTGTGTCAACTTCGAGCTTTTGCGTTAATTGTTTTAAAATTTCTTGTTCTTTGATTGGAGTCAGTTCACGAGAACGCAAAATGATGGACAAGTCATCGATTCCTGTTGGCATATGTTCCCAACTGATATTGAGATCTTCTAAAATTTGAAGGACTTTTCGACCAAAACCGACTTCACGGTTCATAAGGTATTTTGTAGTGTTAATACTAACGAATCCTGAATCACCTGCAATTCCTACAACAGTCACATGATCATTTGAATGTTCCAAAACAATGCGGGTTCCAGGGTGGTCTGGATTATTAGTATTTTTAATGACTAATGGAATTTTACCTCTGTATGCTGGAACGAGTGCTTCATCATGCAAGACTGAAAAACCAGCATAGGCCAATTCACGCATTTCTTTGTAGGTTAATTCAGGAATAGAATGTGGGTGTTTAATGATACCTGGATGTGCCGCAAAAATACCATTTACATCTGTAAAGTTTTCGTATAAGTCTGCTTTTACACCTGCTGCAATGATTGATCCTGTAATATCAGATCCTCCACGAGAAAATGTACAAATGTCGCCATCCTGAGTAACACCAAAGAAACCTGGAATGACAATCACTTCACTTGAATCTTTTAGTTCTTCAATTTTATCGTAACTAGATGGTAAAATACGAGCGTTGGAAGGTTCAGCAGTGACCGTAATTCCTGCTTCTTTTGGATGGATATATCTTGCTTCTAATCCATTTTGATTGAAATAAGCAGCAATGAGTTTAGCATTGTTATTTTCGCCTGCTGCTAGGAATGCATCGTATGTGAATGGATTCCCTTTTTTAGGTAAATTTGTTAAATCATAGATATCTTCAGCAATTTCCTGAATAATAGAATCTTTGAGACCCAATTCTTCTGTAATGGCACGATAACGCTCAATAATCCACTGTTGTGTTTGCGTAACATCTTTATCTGAAGTGAATTCTTTATAATAACGGATCAGTGCATCTGTTACTTTTGTATCTTCTGCATTTCGCTTACCAGGAGCTGATACAACTACAAATTTTCTTTCTGGATCATCTTTAATGATATTAAGTACTTTTTTTAATTGTGGAGCTGATGCTAGAGAACTTCCACCGAATTTAGTTACTTTCATATTTTCTCCTTAATAGTTTCATTAGTACATTATACCAAACTTCAGTTGTTGATACAATGTATTTATAAATAGGGCATAGAATAGGTGGATCTTATGAGGCTAGAAATTTTCATGATTTAAATTTTACAATTTTGTTACATCTTATAGATATATTTTACTATTCTTATTTTTTATGGTATGATATGTTATAATTAAAAAGTTTTAATATCAAAATATTTTATATTTAAACAAAAGGAGTCTGTGATGTTTGAAACAATTTTGTATTCTGTCGAAAACGATCTCGCGTCAATTTCTTTAAATCGTTCTGAAGTTTCCAATGGTTTTAACATTCCAATGTGTCAGGAAATTTTAGCTGCCTTGGAAGATGCAGAAAAAAATGAGGAAGTAAAATTCATTATTATATCAGCAGAAGGGAAAATCTTTTCAGTTGGTGGAGATTTGAGTGAAATGAAACGCGCAGTCGATGCAGATGACATTGAGTCTCTTGTTTTAATTGCTGAATTAGTTAATACTATTTCTAAGAAGATTAAGCAATTACCTAAGCCGGTTATTATGGTAGCTGATGGAGCGGTCGCAGGAGCGGCGGCCAACATAGCAGTAGCTGTTGATTTTTGTATTATTAGTGATCGTACTAAATTTATTCAAGCCTTTGTTGGGGTTGGTTTAGCACCAGATGCGGGTGGCTTATTCTTATTAGGAAAAGCTATTGGTATGTCTCGGGCTACTCATTTAGTAATGACGGGTGAAGCTTTGACCGCAGAAAAAGCATTGGAATATGGCCTAGCTTACCGTGTTTGTGAATCTGAAAAACTTGAGAAAACGGTTGATCAATTGCTTAAAAAATTAAGAAGAGGATCTTCAAATTCTTATGCTGCCATGAAAGAAATGGTTTGGGAAGCCTTCTTGAAAGAATGGGATCAATATGCGAATCTTGAATTAAATTTGCAAAAGAAACTAGCATTTACAGAAGATTTTAAAGAGGGGGTTATTGCCTACTCTGAAAAACGTCGGCCACAATTTAAAGGAAAATAAATTTGTATTTTTTTCTATGTTTTGTGAAAAAAGCTTGCAAATTATTTTCATTTTTGATAAAATTTGACTATCAAAGTAAAATTAGGAGGTGGAGTTTTGAATTACCAATTAGTTAATGACTATTTAACATCCATCTTTAATAATGTTTTGGTTATCGAGGAGACGAGCCTAAGAGCAAGTCGATTTAAAGATGTTTCTATTAAAGAAATGCATACGATCGACGTGATTGGTTCGACACCGAATGCAACCCCGAGTGATATTTCACGGGAGTTGATGGTGACTTTGGGGACTGTCACGACAAGTTTGAATAATCTTGAGCGCAAAGGGTATATCGAAAGAAGAAGATCTGAAGTTGATCGCCGGGTTGTACACTTGAGTTTAACAAAGAATGGTCGTCTACTTTATCGACTTCATCAACAATTCCATAAACGGATGGTCAACCAGATTATTGGAGATATGAGTCCTGAAGAGAAGAAAGTGATGCAAAAAGGATTGCAAAATCTGTATCGTTTCTTGGAGGAAATTAAATAATGGTCTTTGCTAAAATTAGTCAAGTCGCTCATTATGTACCTGACCAAGTCGTATCGAATGATGATTTAGCTGAGATTATGGATACAAGTGATGAATGGATCAGTAGTCGGACAGGCATTCTTCGTCGTCACATTTCAAGAGATGAGACGACCAGTGATCTTGCAACAGTTGTCGCACAAAGATTATTAGCAAAAGCAAACTTAGACGCTGAAGAAATTGATTTTATCGTTGTCGCTACAATTACTCCAGACAGCTTAATGCCATCGACCGCAGCCCGGGTACAAGCTAATATTGGAGCTTCTCGAGCCTTTGCTTTTGACCTGACTGCAGCATGTAGCGGATTTGTATTTGCATTAGCCACTGCTGAAAAATACATTTCTTCAGGGATGTACCAGCGAGGGATTGTGATCGGTAGTGAGACGCTTTCAAAAGTATTAGACTGGTCAGATCGCTCTACTTCAGTACTTTTTGGAGATGGAGCTGGCGGTGTCTTGCTTGAAGCGAGCGATCAAAAATCGTTTTTAGCTGAAAGTCTTTTTACGGATGGTAGCCGTGGTTCTAGTCTTGAATCTTGCTATTTGGGTCTGTCTTCTCCTTATTCAGAGGAAGTTACCGATCGAAGATATCTGACGATGGATGGGCGGGCAGTTTTTGATTTTGCTATTCGTGATGTCACGAAAAGCATTCAAAAGATTATAGCAGACGCCTCTATGGAAGCAGAAGAGATTGACTATTTTCTTTTACATCAGGCGAATGACCGAATGTTAGATAAGATGTCAAAAAAACTGGGTGTCTCTAGAGAGAAGATCCCAGCAAATATGATGGAATATGGGAACACTAGTGCTGCTAGTATCCCCATTCTATTATCGGAGTGTGTCGAGAATCATCGAATCAAGATGGATGGAAGTCAAAAAATTCTTCTTACAGGATTCGGTGGAGGTTTGACATGGGGCACACTTCTTGTTACAATCTAGTTAAACATGTGGAAACACATTTTAAAAATTTATATATTTTTTTTTAAGGAGGCCTGTCATGGCAGTATTTGAAAAAGTACAAGAAATTATCGTTGAAGAACTTGGTAAAGAACCATCAGAAGTAACTCTTGAATCTACATTCGAAGATTTAGAAGCTGATTCATTGGATTTGTTCCAAGTGATCTCTGAAATCGAAGATGCTTTTGATATCCAAATCGAAACTGAAGAAGGATTGTCTACAGTTGGTGATCTTGTCGCTTACGTAGAAGAAAAAACAAAATAATGATAGATGAGAGTATCGAAAGATATTCTCTCTTGTTTAGGTAATAGTTTGAGGCTCAAAGAAACAATCTTTTAAACTCAAACTATTACTTAAGCGAAAAAAGAGGTAGGTATAATGCAAACACGAATTACTGAACTATTGAATATTAAATATCCAATCTTCCAAGGTGGGATGGCATGGGTCGCTGATGGTGACTTGGCTGGAGCCGTTTCAAATGCTGGTGGACTCGGAATTATTGGTGGTGGTAATGCCCCTAAAGAAGTGGTAAAAGCTAATATTGATAGAGTAAAACAAATCACTGACAAACCATTCGGTGTTAATATCATGCTTTTGTCACCATTTGCAGATGACATCGTCGACCTCGTTATCGAAGAGGGTGTTAAGGTTGTTACAACAGGTGCCGGAAACCCAGGTAAATATATGGAGCGTTTCCACGAAGCTGGAATTACAGTAATCCCAGTTATTCCATCGGTAGCACTTGCTAAACGTATGGAAAAACTTGGAGCTGATGCTGTTGTCGCAGAAGGTATGGAAGCTGGTGGTCACATTGGTAAATTGACAACCATGGCACTTGTTCGCCAGGTTGCGGATGCGGTATCTATCCCAGTTATTGGTGCTGGTGGTGTTGCAGATGGACGTGGTATGGCTGCTGTTCTTATGCTTGGAGCAGAAGCTGTTCAGGTTGGTACTCGTTTCGCTGTTGCTAAGGAATCTAATGCACACCAAAACTTCAAAGATAAGATTTTGAAGGCTAAAGATATTGATACTGTTATTTCAGCCTCAGTTGTTGGACACCCAGTTCGTGCGATTAAGAATAAATTGGCTACAGAATATAACCAAGCTGAAAAAGATTTCTTGGCTGGTAAGAAGACTCAAGAGGAAATTGAAGAGCTTGGTGCAGGTGCCCTTCGTAACGCTGTTGTTGATGGAGATGTGGAATATGGTTCAGTTATGGCTGGACAAATTGCAGGTCTTGTTCGTAAAGAAGAAACATGTGCAGAAATCTTGGAAGACCTTTACACAGGTGCTGCCAAGGTGATTAAAGAAGAAGCTGCTCGTTGGGCAGATGTAAACGTCTAAAAACGTCGAAAGGATTAGGATAGTGACAAAACGTGCGTTCTTATTTGCTGGTCAAGGGGCTCAGAAATTGGGCATGGCGAGCGATTTGTATGCGGCTTATCCCGTTGTTAAAGAGACATTTGATACGGCTAGTCGTATTCTAGGCTATGATTTGCGTGAATTGATTGATTCTAACGAAGAAAAACTGAATCAGACACGCTATACTCAACCAGCTATTTTGACAATGTCAGTAGCCATTTATCGTCTCTTAGTAGAAAATGGTATCACTCCTGATATTGTTGCCGGTCTCTCTTTGGGGGAATATTCTGCCCTGGTTGCGGCTGGAGCTCTTTCGTTTGAAGATGCAGTAGCTTTGGTTGCGAAACGAGGTGAATTCATGGAAACGGCAGCTCCCGCTGGAAGTGGGAAAATGGTTGCTGTTATGAATACAGACCCAAGTTTGATCGAGGAGATTTGTCAACAAGCATCCGAAAAGGGTGTAGTAACACCAGCTAACTACAATACGCCAGCACAAATTGTGATTGGTGGTGAGGTTGCGGCTGTGGACTATGCTGTGGAACTATTGCAGGAAGCAGGTGCCAAACGCTTGATCCCTTTGAATGTGTCAGGTCCATTCCACACAGCTTTACTTAAATCAGCTAGTCAAAAATTGGCGGCTGAACTAGAAAAAGTATCATTTAATGATTTTGATCTTCCTTTAGTTGGGAATACAGAAGCTACTATCATGAAGTCAGAAGATGTGAAAGCACTTTTGGCCCGTCAAGTAAAAGAACCGGTTCGTTTCTATGATTCAATTGCTACGATTCAAGAATTTGGTGTAGATGAGGTCATCGAAATTGGACCTGGAAAAGTCTTGTCAGGATTCTTGAAGAAAATTGATAAAACTCTTCCAACTCATAACGTCGAAGATCAGGCTAGTCTAGATGCACTTCTGAATGCTTAAAACGAGGTAAAGATGGAACTTAAAAATAAAAATGTTTTTGTAACAGGTTCAACACGCGGAATTGGATTGGCTGTGGCTCATAAATTTGCGAGTCTCGGTGCTAATGTTGTCCTAAATGGACGTTCTGAAATTTCTGAGGACTTGCTTGCGCAGTTTGCTGACTATGGTGTGACTGTTGTTGGTATTTCTGGGGATATTTCTAATGGCGAAGATGCGCAACGTATGGTAGCTGAAGCAATTGAAAAGCTTGGAAGTGTTGATGTTTTGGTCAATAACGCTGGCATCACAAACGACAAGTTGATGTTGAAAATGACTGAAGAAGATTTTGAACGGGTCTTGAAAATCAACTTGACAGGTGCCTTTAATATGACTCAAGCTGTCTTAAAACCGATGTCTAAAGCTCGTCAAGGGGCCATTATCAACATGTCCTCTGTTGTTGGTCTAATGGGGAATATCGGTCAAGCGAACTATGCGGCTTCAAAAGCTGGTTTGATTGGTTTCACTAAATCAGTAGCGCGTGAAGTTGCGGCTCGTGGCGTTCGTGTGAATGCCATTGCACCTGGTTTCATTGAATCAGATATGACTGATGCTATTCCAGAGAAAATGAAAGATGCCATGCTAGCTCAAGTGCCAATGAAACGAATTGGTCAAGCTGAAGAAGTGGCAGAAGTTGCGGCTTTCTTAGCAGGTCAAGAATATTTAACTGGTCAAACAATTGCCATTGATGGCGGAATGACTATGCAATAATGAATGCTCACTGATCGAAAATCACTTACTTAAATATCCATCCGACAAAAGGAGAATATATATGTCTACAAATCGTGTTGTTGTTACAGGTTATGGTGTAACCTCACCAATCGGAAATACACCAGAAGAATTTTGGAATAGCCTTCATGAAGGAAAAATTGGGATCAAACCTATTACGAAATTTGATGCTTCTGAAATTCCAGTCTTTAATGCTGGTGAAATTCAAGATTTCCCATTCGATAAATATTTTGTAAAAAAAGATCAAAATCGTATGGATACTTACTCATTGTATGCAATCTATGCTGCGATGGAAGCTATTGAAAATTCAGGCTTGAACATGGAAGAAGAAGACCGCGATCGTGTAGGTGTGATTGTATCATCTGGTATCGGTGGTTTGCAAGAATTGGAAGATCAAATTATCCGGATGCATGAACGTGGGATGAAGAGAATCCAACCAATGTTTATTCCAAAAGCTCTTTCAAACATGGGTGCTGGAAATATCGCACTTAAGATTGGGGCTCAAGGGGTATGTAAATCCGTGACAACAGCTTGTGCTTCTGCCAATGATGCAATTGGTGAAGCTTTCCGTGAAATTAAATTTGGTATGCATGATGTTGTTTTGGCAGGTGGTGCTGAAGCTTCGATTACTAAGATTGGTATCGGTGGTTTCAATGCCCTTACGGCCCTTTCAACAACGGAAGACCCAGAACGCTCATCTATTCCATTTGACAAAGACCGCAATGGTTTTGTGATGGGGGAAGGTGCAGGGGTTCTTGTCATCGAAAGTTTGGAACATGCCCAAAAACGTGGTGCTAATATTTTAGCTGAGATTGTTGGTTACGGTTCAAACTGTGATGCCTACCACATGACAACACCAACACCAGATGGTTCAGGTGCGGCTAAAGCGATTAAATTAGCGATCAATGAAGCTGGTATCAAACCTGAAGATGTCGATTATGTCAATGCGCATGGTACCTCTACACCTGCCAATGAGAAAGGTGAAAGCGGAGCTATTGTTTCTGTACTTGGTAAAGAAGTTCCTGTATCATCTACTAAATCATTTACAGGACACTTGCTTGGTGCTGCTGGTGCGGTTGAAGCGATTGCTACCATCGAAGCGATTCGTCACAGCTTTGTACCAAAAACTGCTGGTACCAAAGAATTGTCTGACTATATCGAAGCAAACGTTGTTTATGGTGAAGGTCAAGAAGCGGATATTCAGTATGCTATCTCAAATACCTTTGGTTTTGGAGGACACAATGCTGTTCTGGCCTTTAAACGTTGGGAGGGTTAATTCATGAATATTTCTGAAATCAAAGATTTGTTGGCTCAATTTGATGCGTCAACTTTGCGTGAATTCTCATATAAAAATAATGGCGAAGAATTGAATTTGAGTAAAAACCAAACGAGTTCAGTTGCGGCTACACCGGTTGCTCCTGCAGTTGAAGTGGTAGCAACTCCTCAAACTCCTGTAGTAGCCCCTGTTGTTGAAGCTCCAGCAACTCCAGCTGTAGCGACTGAACCAGTTGCTGCTCCAGCTCAGGCTGCAGAAGGTGATGTGGTTGAAAGTCCATTGGTTGGGGTGGCTTACTTGTCGCCAGCACCGGATAAATCAGCCTTTGTATCTGTAGGAGACAAAGTTACTAAGGGTCAAACACTCTTGATTATCGAAGCCATGAAAGTGATGAATGAAGTCCCAGCACCTAAAGATGGGGTAGTCACTGAAATTTTGGTAACGAATGAAGAAATGGTTGAATTTGGAAAAGGATTGGTTCGAATCAAATGACAATTGATATTAATGCTATTCGTGAGGCTTTGCCGCATCGTTACCCAATGCTTTTGGTGGATCGCGTATTGGAAACAAGCGAAGATACGATTGTTGCCATTAAGAACGTGACAATTAATGAACCATTTTTTAATGGACATTTTCCACAATATCCTGTTATGCCAGGTGTTCTCATCATGGAAGCTTTGGCACAAACAGCAGGTGTACTAGAGTTGTCAAAACCTGAAAATAAAGGAAAATTAGTCTTTTATGCAGGGATGGACAAGGTGAAGTTTAAAAAACAAGTCGTTCCAGGAGATCAACTGGTGATGACAGCTACTTTTGTCAAACGTCGTGGAACAATTGCTGTTGTTGAAGCGAAAGCAGAAGTAGACGGTAAGCTTGCAGCTTCAGGAACGCTTACGTTTGCAATTGGAAATTAAGAAAGGCCTATCTATGTTTCGTAAGATCTTAATCGCCAATCGTGGTGAGATTGCAGTTCGTATTATTCGTGCGGCTCGTGAACTTGGCATCGAGACGGTTGCAGTGTATTCTACTGCTGATAAAGAAGCCTTGCATACCTTACTAGCGGATGAAGCAGTCTGTATTGGACCTGCTAAATCAACAGAGTCTTATTTGAATATGAGTGCTGTCTTGTCTGCAGCTGTTCTAACAGGAGCAGAAGCTATCCATCCTGGTTTTGGATTTTTAAGTGAAAACTCAAAATTTGCGACCATGTGTGAGGAAGTGGGCATTAAATTTATTGGTCCTTCTGCTAAAGTCATGGATTTGATGGGGGATAAGATTAATGCTCGTAAACAGATGATCAAAGCAGGAGTACCTGTTATTCCTGGATCAGATGGTGAAGTGTATACTGCTGAAGAAGCCCTCGAGATTGCAGAGCGTATTGGTTACCCTGTGATGTTGAAAGCATCTGCAGGAGGTGGTGGTAAAGGAATTCGGAAGGTTGAAAAACCAGAAGATTTGGTTGCTGCTTTTGAATCTGCTTCCTCAGAAGCTCAAGCTGCTTTTGGGAATGGGGCCATGTATATGGAGCGGGTGATTTATCCGGCACGCCACATTGAAGTACAGATTTTAGCGGATCAGCATGGACATGTCATTCACTTAGGTGAACGCGATTGTTCTCTTCAACGAAATAACCAAAAAGTTCTAGAAGAATCCCCTTCGATTGCTATTGGAAAAACTCTTCGTGATCGGATTGGTTCTGCAGCTGTTCGTGCAGCTGAATCAGTTGGGTACGAGAATGCTGGAACGATTGAATTCTTGTATGATGAAGGCAAGGGTGAGTTCTACTTTATGGAAATGAATACCCGTGTGCAAGTAGAGCATCCTGTCACGGAATTTGTAACGGGAGTGGATATTGTTAAGGAACAGATTAAAATCGCAGCTGGCCAAGAATTATCCGTTACTCAAGAGGATATTGTCATTAAAGGCCATGCGATTGAATGCCGGATCAATGCGGAAAATCCTTCCTTTAACTTTGCACCAAGCCCAGGTAAGATCACTAATCTCTATCTTCCAAGTGGTGGGGTTGGCTTGCGTGTGGATTCTGCTGTGTATCCTGGTTATACGATTCCACCATACTATGATAGTATGATTGCCAAGATCATTGTCCATGGGGAAAATCGCTTTGATGCACTGATGAAAATGCAGCGTGCTCTTTATGAGTTGGAAATCGATGGTGTCACCACCAATAGTAGTTTCCAGTTGGATTTGATCTCAGATTCGCATGTGATCGCTGGTGATTACGACACTGCATTTTTGATGGAACAATTCCTTCCAAATTATAATAAGGAATGATGAAAAAGCCTGGACTTGTGAGGGAAGTATGAACATCATCTTCACAGTTTCAGGCTTTTATAGTAATGCTGCAGATACTGTAGCATATTATAAGGAGTAAGTAATGGCATTATTTTCTAAAAAAGATAAATATATTCGGATCAATCCGAATAGGTCAGCCTGGAAGGAGCCTCAGCCAAAACCTGAAGTTCCTGATGAACTATTTTCACAATGCCCAGGTTGTAAACATACCATTTACCAAAAGGATTTAGGTAGTGAGCGTGTCTGCCCGAATTGTGGCTATACCTTCCGTATTTCTGCTAAAGAACGCTTGGCGCTGACAGTGGATCCAGCTAGCTTTGAAGAAATGTTTACAGGAATCGAAACGACAGATCCTTTGAATTTCCCAAATTATAAGAAGAAACTAGCAGCAGTGCGGGAAATGACAGGACTGGATGAAGCTGTCCTGACTGGAACTGCCTTGATTAAAGGTCAAAAAGTTGCGCTTGGGATCATGGATTCCAACTTTATCATGGCTTCAATGGGTTCTGTAGTAGGCGAAAAAATTACTCGTTTATTTGAATTTGCGACAAAAGAAAAATTGCCAGTTGTTCTTTTTACCGCTTCCGGTGGTGCTCGGATGCAAGAAGGAATCGTGAGTTTGATGCAAATGGCAAAAATTTCTGCGGCTGTTCAACGCCATTCCAAAGAAAAATTATTCTATTTGACGGTATTGACAGATCCGACAACTGGTGGGGTGACAGCCTCATTTGCTATGGAAGGTGATATTATCATGGCAGAGAGTCAAGCCTTGGTCGGGTTTGCTGGTCGACGCGTGATCGAATCAACTGTGCGTGAAAAATTGCCTGATGATTTCCAAAAAGCAGAATTTCTACAAGAACATGGATTTGTAGACTTGATCGTGGAGAGAAGTCAAATCCGAGCGACAGTTGGACAATTATTAGCCCTTCATGGAGGTAAACATGAGTAAAATAACACAGATTATTAAAGAGGCACGTGACCAAGGAAGATTGACTGCGCTTGATTTTGCTCAAGGAATTTTTGATGATTTTATCGAATTGCATGGAGATCGAAACTTCCGTGATGATGGTGCGGTGATTGGTGGGATTGGACGCTTAGGCGATCAAACGGTTACAGTCGTTGGAATCCAAAAAGGAAAAAATCTTCAGGATAATCTAAAACGTAATTTTGGGCAACCACATCCAGAAGGCTATCGAAAAGCTTTGCGTCTCATGAAGCAAGCGGAGAAATTTGGCCGTCCAGTTGTGACCTTTATCAATACAGCGGGTGCTTATCCCGGTGTTGGTGCTGAAGAACGAGGACAAGGGGAAGCCATTGCCCGCAACCTCATGGAAATGAGTGATCTAAAAGTTCCAATTATCGCGATTATCATCGGAGAAGGTGGCTCTGGTGGTGCCTTGGCTCTTGCTGTGGCAGATAAGGTCTGGATGCTTGAGAACTCCATCTATGCGGTCTTGAGTCCAGAAGGTTTTGCCTCTATTCTTTGGAAAGATGGAAGTCGTGCCATGGAAGCAGCAGAGTTGATGAAGATTACTTCTCATGAATTGTTAAATATGGAAATTGTCGATAAGGTGATTCCCGAGCATGGATTTTCAAATGGAGAACTACTGGCTCAAGTGAAGAAGGAATTACAGGAAGAGTTAAAGGTTTTACAAGCTTTACCTCTCGAAGAGCTTCTGGAGCAACGCTACCAACGTTTTCGTAAATATTAAAAAACTGAGCTTGCAATTTGCAAGACTCAGTTTTTTTAAACTTTATTTTGGTGCGATGACTTCTGCGCCATCCATGTATGGGCGAAGGACTTCTGGAATGGTCACAGAACCGTCTTCGTTTTGGTAGTTTTCAAGAATAGCAGCGACGGTACGTCCGACTGCCAATCCAGAACCGTTCAAAGTGTGAAGGAGTTTTACCTTGCCATCTGCTTCATCGCGGTAGCGGATTTGCGCACGGCGAGCTTGGAAATCTTCTGTATTGGAACAGCTTGAGATTTCACGGTAGGTGTTTTGCGCTGGAATCCATACTTCCAAGTCATAAGTCTTGGCAGCTGAGAAGCCCATGTCTCCCGTTGAGAGAGCTACCACACGGTATGGAAGGTTGAGTTTTTGAAGGATATTTTCAGCATTGACAACCATTTTTTCCAATTCATCATATGATTCTTCTGGTTTGGCAAATTTCACCATTTCAACCTTATGGAATTGGTGCAAACGGATCAAGCCACGGGTATCACGACCGGCTGAACCAGCTTCTGAACGGAAAGATGGACTCATAGCGGTGAAGTAGATTGGAAGATCTTTCCCATCAAGAATTTCATCGCGATAGTAGTTTGTCAAAGGAACTTCAGCTGTTGGAATGAGGACATAATTGGTATCGCTAAGTTCAAAAGTATCTTCCTTGAATTTTGGATATTGACCAGTACCAAACATAGAATCATGGTTGACCATGTAAGGAGGGATGACTTCAGTGTAGCCTTCCTTGCCATGTTCATCCAACATGAAGTTGTAGATAGCACGTTCTAAGCGAGCTCCAAGTCCTTTGTAGAAGAGGAAACGAGCACCAGTGACTTTAGCCCCGCGTTCCCAGTCAAGGATACCAAGGTCTTCACCTAAATCCCAGTGAGCTTTTGGTTCAAAGCCAAATTCGCGCGGTGTTCCCCAACGACGAACCTCAACATTGTCATCCTCATCTGCTCCAACAGGGACACTATCAGCAGGGATGTTTGGAAGGGTAGTAGTGAATTCAGTTAATTTTGCATCGATTTCAGCCAATTCTGTATCCAGGGCTTTGACTTCAGCAGAGAGGGTTTGCATGGCAGCAATCTTATCATCTGCATTTTCCTTGTTGCGTTTAGCTTGTGCGATTTCAGCAGATACAGTGTTACGCTCTGCTTTGAGATTTTCTACTTTGACTAAGATATCTCGACGTTTGGCATCGATTTCTTTCATTTCATTCAAAATAGCTGCATCTACGCCACGTGTTGCCAATTTTTTAGCAACCGCATCAAAGTCTGTACGAATCCGTTTAATATCTAACATAGCTTCTCCTTTAACAAAAAACACACCTGTTAGAGTGTTGGAGTGGCAGAGCCACGGTTCCATCCAACTTCACAGGTGTGCACTTGATTCAATATTGTATTTTAAAGAAACGGTAGAATTTCAATTAAGATTTCTATCTGCTCGCAGCAACCGCAGACTTTCTGAAAGAGCCTCTTAACTTACTTATCCGTTTGCGTCTATTATACAAGAAAAGATCCTATTTTGCAAATAGATTTTTAATTTTAGCCGTGATGGTTTGGATCAATGTAGGAAGTTTGACAATTTTATCATTTCCTAGATGTTCCCGAGCAATCTTTAAAATTTTTCCAGAGTCTTTTGAAGCAAAGAGAAATTTTGATTCTCTAGTATAGATTTCAAAATGGCGGCTAATTTTACGTCCGGATAAATTGGCTCCGATTTGATCGATTTCTTGCCAGGGAATTTGGATGTAGTCTTCAACATTAGCATCCGCATAAAATTCAAAAGCGGCATTCCCGACTAGGATTTTTCCAACCTTTCCCCCCACTCCAAGGTAAGAAACCCCTGTAGTATGGAATTCAACGGTTTTATTCAATGATTGAGCCATGAGATCCTCCTGTATTGCTATTCATTCCATTATATCATAATAAAAAGAAGGTCGAAACCTTCTTTTTTGTTGATCTTTGCTTACATCAAGCCAGCAACGTGTGCCAAGACACCGATTACAAAGAGGGCGATGATGATAGTGATTGGAGATACTTTCTTCTTAAGCAACCACATACAAGCGAAAGTAAGAAGCAATCCCATCAAACCAGGAATCAATGAATCCAAGTTTTGTTGGAAAGTTGTAACTTTTTCAGGTGTTTGAGATAGACCTGAACCAACTTGAGCGAAGGCTTCTTGGATACCCTTGTATCCTTCAGGAAGTTTATCCCAGTGGATATAAGCTTTGTCGTCTAATTTGACAGAAGAAACATTGAAGACGAATTTAATAGATACCCAACGTTCTACCAAGACAGCGAGGATGAACATCCCAAGGATAGAAGCCCCTTTAGTGATGTCTTGCAAGATCCCACCAGACATATCTTTGGTAATTTCAGAACCTGCTTTGTAGCCAAGTTCTTGCGTGTACCACAAGAAGGCCATACGAATCGCATTCCATGCGATAAAGAAGATGAGTGGGCCAAGGATGTTACCAGACGCAGCAAGTGATGCACCAAGAGCCCCAAGAATTGGACGTACTGTAAACCAGAAGACTGGATCTCCGATACCCGCCAAAGGACCCATCATACCAATTTTAACCCCTTGGATAGCAGCATCGTCAATAGCAGCACCGTTTGCTCTTTCTTCTTCAAGAGCAAGCGTTACCCCGATGATAGGAGCGGCAACGTATGGGTGAGTGTTAAAGAATTCCATGTGACGCTCAAGAGCAGCCGCTTGGTCTTCTTTCTTTGTGTAGAGTTTTTTGATAGCTGGGATCAATGAGTATGCCCAACCCAAGTTTTGCATCCGTTCATAGTTCCAAGAACCTTGCAAGAAGGTTGAACGCCACCAAACTTTTTGACGATCTGATTTAGATAATTGTAATTTTTCAGTCATGATAGTGTCACACCTTTCTTAATAGTCTTCGAGAATGTCGCCAATTGGATCGTTAGAAGTAGCGGCACCGCCACCTCCATTGCCACCTTTCTTAGAAAGAGTAAGGTAGATCAAGGCAAGGGCAACACCAATTGCTCCAAGAGCGATCA
The DNA here is from genome assembly GCF_015557775.1 of Streptococcus parasanguinis. GTDB lineage: Bacteria > Bacillota > Bacilli > Lactobacillales > Streptococcaceae > Streptococcus > Streptococcus parasanguinis_AA. The sequence goes on from NZ_JADNOY010000008.1 coordinate 15,563, forward strand.
AAGTTAATTGGCTAACGGCTGCAAGAGCAAAACCGATGGCAAAGAATGGCCATACTTCACGGCTCGCCATCATGTTGATAACCATGGCATAACCAACGGCTACAACCATACCACCACCGATTTGCATTCCATCAGAGAGCCATTTTGGCATTTGTTCAAGAGCAGTTTTGACAGTTTCAGCAGGAATCATCAACAAGAGGGCTGCAGGAATGGCGATACGAAGACCTTGAAGAAGAAGGGCCACAAAGTGAGCGCGTTCTACACCTTTGATATCCCCTTTTCTAGCAGCAGCGTCGGCAGTGTGAACCAAACCAACGGAAAGGGTACGGACGATCATGGTCAAGAAAAGACCAGCAACTGCAAGTGGAATAGCGACACCTTGAGCGACAGCGATTCCTTTTGTACTGAAGTCTCCCCCAAGTACCATGATGATGGCAGCAGCGACAGATGCAAGGGCAGCATCGGGTGCAACTGCGGCACCAATGTTTGCCCAGCCAAGTGCAATAAATTGAAGTGAACCACCAAGCATAATGCCAGCAGTCAAGTTACCTGTTACCAAACCGATTAAGGTACAAGCAACAAGGGGTTGGTGGAATTGGAATTGGTCAAGGATACCTTCAAGACCTGCTAAGAAGGCAACAACGACCACTAATACCATAGAAATAATAGACATGTTTAAAATCCTTTCGTAAGTAATCGATTATTGAACGTTAGCTTTGTTAATTAAGTCAAACAAATCTTTCTTAGAGTCATTTGGCACTTTACGGACGTCAAATTCAACTCCAAGATCACGCATTTTTTCAAATGTAGCCACATCATCTTTATCCATTGACAACACATTGTTAACCATGGTTTTACCAGTTGAGTGGGCCATTGAACCAACGTTCAAGGTTTTAATCGGAACACCACCTTCGATGGCGCGAAGAGCATCTTGAGGTGTTTCAAATAAGATCAAAGCATGGGTATTTCCAAAACGTGGATCTTTAGCAACGTCGATCAATTTTTGAATTGGGACAACGTTTGCTTTCACACCATTTGGTGCCGCTTGTTTGATCAATTCCTTACGGAGTTCATCTTTGGCAACAGAATCTGAAGCAACAATGATCCGATCGGCTTTTGAATCAGGTGTCCAAGCAGTTGCGACTTGTCCATGAAGAAGACGTGTATCTAAGCGGGCAAGGTTAATCTTGAGTTTTCCATCTCCGATAACCGTTCCTTCTGGAATAGCAGCTTGGGCTACAGGAGCAGCAGCGGCAGTACTAGCTTCTTCAACAGGATTCAATTCTTCTGGAAGGGCTTTGACACCGTCTTTTGCTTCCTTGATGATGTTTGCAGCGACTTGATCAACGCCGGCATTTGCATCCATCAAACGTTCTGTATAAGCTTGAATCAACATCGGAAGGTTCAATCCTGTGATGATCGCAAATTTACGATCTGGATTTTCTCCCATGACGCGACTTGCTTGGTTAAATGGAGAACCACTCCAAAGGTCAGCCAAAACCAAGACTTCATCTTCTGCATCAAATGCGGCAACAGCTGCATTAAATTTAGCATAGAGATCATCCGGGCCTTCACTTGGCATGAACGTAACCACTTGAACTTTCTCTTGATCCCCAAAGATCATCGAGCCGGATTGGTGGATTCCAGCTGCAAATTCACCGTGGCTAGCAATAATGATACCAATACTCATTATTGACATTCCTCCTTATAAAATTTGTTTGACTTTCAGTTTAAGAAAACTTTAAGCTACTTTATTATAAATCGTTTCCACACTTAAGTCAATTTTTCTATCAAAATCTCGATGTAAAAACATTGATTTATTATATTAAATCATCGTTAGATAGAAAAAGAATGCTCTTGAATGAATTTTGTTTATTACTTGTTGATGCTTAAAAAATCAATAATAGATATGTTTTATAGGATTTTGTTCTCAATGAAAAGTTTCCGAGAATCAAACGATATTCTCGAAAACAAAAATAAATATATAACAAATTGTATATGAGAGTGATTGAGAGCACTCAAAAAGACTAGCCCAGTTGGGCTAGTCCTGTAGGTTCAGTTGTTTAGTTTGTAAAGTCAAGTACCATACGTCCTTGAATGGTTCCGGCTTCCATTTCGTCAAAGACTTTGACAGCATCTTCTACTGGACGTTTTTGAACGACAGGGACTACCAAGCCTTCTGCACCAAATTGGAAGGCTTCTTCCAAGTCTTTACGAGTTCCTACAAGAGAACCAATGACTTGGATACCATCTAATACAGTTTTCACAATGCTGAGATCCATCATTTCAGAAGGAAGACCAACTGCAACCACGCGGCCGCCTGCACGAACAGAATCTACTGCTTGGTTGAAAGCTACTTTAGAAACAGCTGTTACGACAGCAGAGTGAGCTCCACCATTTGTTTTTTCTTTAATCAATCCTGGGACATCTTCAACTTCGCGACCGTTGATGACAAAGTCTGCACCAACTTCTTTCGCCAATTCTAGTTTATCATTGTTGATATCGACAGCGATGACATGTGCGTTGAAGACTTTCTTAGCATATTGAACAGCCAAGTTTCCTAGTCCACCAGCTCCATAGATAACAATCCATTGTCCTGGTTCAGCTTTGGCTTCTTTGATGGCTTTATAAGTGGTAACACCTGCACACGTAATAGAAGATGCTTGGGCTGGATCTAATCCTTCAGGTACTTTCACTGCGTAATCTGCAGTAACGATACATTGTTCAGCCATCCCTCCATCAACAGAGTAACCAGCATTTTTTACAGTACGGCAAAGAGTTTCACGACCAGTTGTACAGTATTCACAAGTTCCACATCCTTCGAAGAACCATGCGACACTGACACGATCCCCAACTTTTAGGCTCTTGACATCTGGAGCAACTTCTTTAACAATACCGATTCCTTCGTGTCCAAGAACACGGCCTGGAACTTTACCGAAGTCTCCGTGAGCAACGTGCAAGTCAGTGTGGCAGACACCACAGTATTCGATTTGAACAAGAGCTTCCCCTGTTTCAAGTGGACGCATGTCTTTGTTTGCAACGATTTCAACACCAGTACCTTCTGGATTTACAACAACAGCTTTCATTTTGTTCCTCCTTAAGTGAACGAGAAGCGGTTTAAAATTTTTGAAAGCGCTTCTTTAATAACTATGTTAATAATATCACAAACCAGATGACGAGGCAATGAAAAAAATGGAAAAAAGGGGCGGTATTGATTAACCGATTAAGGATTTGGCGCAGAAAAAGACATGAGGGGATAACTCATGTCTGTTAGTTTTATAAGAATAATTGAATGAGTTGGCGCGCGACACCATCTTCATTATTCGTGAAATCAGTGATGGAGTCTGCATAGGGGAGAAGGATGGAGCTGGCATTTTTCATGGCGTATCCATAACCAGCAAGAGCTAGCATCTCAGTATCATTGTGCTCATCTCCAAAGGCAATCAAATCCTTCTGATCCATATTGAGTTTATCCAGAAGGTAGGTTAGAGCGGATGCTTTGGTCACATTTTTTGGATTGCATTCCAAAATATTTAAGGGACCACCCCAAGTATTGATAGACAGATTGTAGTCATAATGCCGATTCATTTCATCTGCCAGAGCATATTTGTCTTCCGCTTTCGTTTGAAAGAGGATACAGTTTGGGTCGCTCGTTACCCGCTCGGGATTGAATTGATTTTCTGGTTGGAAAGATTCAATACCGAATAATTTAGGGTCTGCAACGTGCTCATTTGGATCGGTAATAAAGAATTTATTGCGGTATTCGCCTGCTATAAAGTCCGCTTGGATGGTATCCCGGTTAGCGACCATATCTAGCAGGTATTTTTTATCTAAAGTCAAACATTGTTCATCCCCCCATTTTTTCTCAGGTAGATGCGTAAGGGAGCCGTTAAAATTGATCATCGGAGTATCTAGCTCTAGTTGTTTGTAATAGGTATGTGCCATACGGTAGGGGCGGCCTGTTGTAATAATGACTTTATGGCCAAGAGCACTAATTTTTTTTATCGTATCAATGGTAAAGTCGCTCAATTTGCTTTCGGAATTTAAGAGAGTGCCGTCTAGATCTAGAGCGATCATCTTTTTATGCATATTTCAGTTCCTTTCGAGAAGAATGAGACCATTATATCAGAAAAATCGGAAAAGCGCTCAAAAATCGAGAAGAGAAGTAGGATTTCTTGAAAGGCGAAAGATCTTTTGGTAAAATAGAAATAACGTTCGCAAATTGATTGGGAGCGAGAATGATGAAAAAGGAGTTTATTCTGAAATGGATAAGTTTTTTAAACTTTCAGAACATGGAACCACTGTTCGAACAGAGGTTCTTGCTGGTTTGACAACCTTTTTTGCGATGAGTTATATCCTCTTCGTAAACCCTCAAATGTTGTCACAAACAGGTATGCCAGCTCAAGGAGTCTTCCTTGCAACGATTATTGGATCCGTTGTCGGAACCTTGATGATGGCTTTTTATGCCAATTTACCTTATGCACAAGCACCTGGGATGGGCTTGAATGCCTTCTTTACCTTTACCGTTGTATTTGGTATGGGCTACTCATGGCAGGAAGCTTTGGGAATGGTCTTCATTTGTGGTGTGATCTCATTGATTATCACATTGACAAATGTTCGGAAGATGATCATCGAATCGATTCCGACCGCTCTTCGCTCTGCTATTTCAGCTGGGATCGGGATTTTCTTGGCCTATGTTGGAATTAAGAATGCGGGATTTTTGAAATTCACGATTGACCCTCATACCTATACAGTGGTTGGAGAAGGAGCAGATAAGGCGAATGCAACGATCTCAGCCAATGCATCTGCTGTTCCTGGATTGGTTGATTTTAACAATCCGGCTGTCCTCTTGGCTCTTGTTGGTCTTGCGATTACTATTTTCTTTGTTGTCAAAGGGATTAAGGGAGGGATTATCCTTTCTATCTTAGCAACGACTGTGCTTGGAATTCTCATCCATGTGGTTGATATCACTAAAATCGACTTTGCAAGTAATCATCTAGGAGCTGCCTTTAATGATTTAGGCAAGATCTTTGGTCAAGCTTTGGGATCAAAAGGATTGGGTTCTTTGATTTCCAATACGTCTCGTTTGCCTGAGACCTTAATGGCAATCTTAGCCTTCTCCTTGACGGATATTTTTGATACAATTGGAACTTTAATCGGTACGGGTGAAAAAGTTGGGATTGTTGCGACAAATGGGGAAAACCATCAATCAGCGAAATTAGATAAGGCCCTCTATTCAGACCTTGTAGCGACTTCAGTCGGAGCTATTGCAGGAACTTCAAACGTAACGACGTATGTTGAATCTGCAGCTGGTATTGGAGCTGGTGGACGCACTGGTCTGACAGCCTTGGTTGTAGCGATCTGTTTTGCTATTTCAAGTCTCTTTAGTCCGTTGTTGGCGATTGTACCGACCGCTGCTACAGCTCCAATTTTGATTGTTGTTGGGATCATGATGTTGAGTGGCTTGAAAAATATCCATTGGGAAGATATGTCAGAAGCAGTTCCTGCCTTCTTCACCTCTATCTTTATGGGCTTCAGCTACTCGATTACTCAAGGGATCGCTGCTGGATTTATCACCTATAGCTTAGTGAAAGTGGTTAAAGGAGAAGCCAAAGAAGTGCACAGCATGATCTGGATCCTAGATGTTCTCTTTATTTTAAACTACGTTAGCATGGCCTTGAATTAAGCATCAAGAAAGTGCCAAAAAGGAATGGGAGTTGTCTCCCATTCCTTTTTAGTTAGATCGAGGGAATGAATGGGAGAATTTCCTGTTTTCTTTGATTCCTTTTTCTCAAAAACAAACCGGAGTCGAACAATTTCTAAAAGAAAGAGCAGATTTTTAAAAAGTTTGGTATAATAGAGAAATGATTAGTCATAATGAAACGGAGCTGATCGCTCTAGGAAAACAGCTAGGAAAACTCTTAGAAAAGCAAGACGTGATTATCTTATCAGGTGATCTAGGAGCAGGAAAAACGACCTTTACCAAAGGAATTGCAAAGGGGTTAGGGATTGATCAGATGATTAAAAGCCCGACCTATACCATTGTTCGTGAATACGAAGGCCGCTTGCCTTTATACCATTTGGATGTTTACCGGATTGGGAATGATCCAGATTCTATTGATTTAGATGATTTCCTATTTGGAGATGGTGCTACCATTATTGAATGGGGAGAGCTGATTGAGCCGAGTCTCTCGGATGCTTATCTAAAAATTTTTATCCGAAAATTAGAAGATGGTCGAGAGTTAGCTTTTGAAGCTCATGGAGCGCGTGCAGAAGCTTTACTGGCATCCTTTGAGCAGGTGGAAAAAACCGATGACTAAGGAAAAGGAAGTGACAGTAGAAATTCGGCAAGCTGAAAGTGCAGACGCGGCTCTTGTCGTTGATTTCTTAAATCAAGTTGGGAAAGAGTCAGATTACATGACGCTAGATGAAGCTGGAATTGGCATGTCTCCAGCAGACATGGAGCAATTTCTAATGGTGCAAGAAATGGCGGAAAATCGGATTTGCCTCTTGCTATTTCTAGATCAGGAACTGGCAGCTTTGTTAAATATCACTGCAGCTTCTCAACGGTCTGTTCGGCATATTGGTGATGTCTTTATTGTGGTTCGAAAAACTTATTGGAATCAAGGACTTGGACAGATCTTGTTGGAAGAAGGAATTGAGTGGGCGCACTCGACGGGTGTTCTTAGGAAACTAGTCTTGAATGTCCAAGTGCGCAATGAACGAGCAGTTCACCTGTATAAAAAGTTAGGTTTTGAGATCGAAGGTTGTCAAGCTCGTGGAGCTTGTTCAGCTGAAGGAGAATTCTTAGATGTTTACCTTATGGGGAAACTGATAGATTAGAGAGAGATTCTAAATGGTTAAAAAAATTATTTTGATGTTTTTGAGCTTATTGACGGTAACAGTGATTGGGATTGGGGCCTATGGCCTTACCATCCTAAACCAAACGACTGGGACTCTCAGTAAGACCTATAAAGGCTTTGGAAATGAGACCAATGTCATTGCAGAAAACAAGCCGATGACTATCCTTTTGATGGGGGTTGATACAGGTAGCGGTTCTCGGGAAGATCCTTGGGCCGGCAATAGTGATACCATGATTTTGGTGACTGTCAATCCTCAAACAAAAGAAACAACCATGACGAGCTTGGAAAGAGATATCCTAACCAATATTACTTCAGATGGCGAAACGGTCCAAGCAAAATTGAATTCGGCTTATGCTCAAGGTGGTGCCAAGTTAGCCATTAAGACCATTCAAGATCTTTTGAATATCCATATTGACCGCTATGTCATGATCAATATGAAGGGATTGGTTCAATTAGTGGATAAGGTTGGTGGTATCACGGTTAACAATCCATTTGACTTCGATATCTCGATCGAGGATAATGAGCCAGAATATACGGCTAAGATCGCACCAGGACGTCAGGAGATTAATGGGGATCAAGCTCTCGTTTATTCACGCATGCGCTACCAAGACCCAGAAGGAGACTACGGACGTCAAAAACGCCAACGTGAAGTGATCAAAAAGATTGTTGAGAAAGTTTTAAGCCTCAATAGTTTGAGTCACTACAAAGGAATCATTGAGTCTGTTAGTGACAATATGCAAACCAACATAGCGCTTGACAGTAATAGCCTTCTTCAATTGCTAGGATATAAAGATGCTCTTTCAACGATTCATCAGTACCAGCTGAAAGGAGAAGATGCCACCTTAGCAGATGGTGGAAGTTATCAGATTGTCACTTCAAAACATATCTTGAAAATTCAAAATATCATCCGCAAAGCTTTGGGGATGAAAGAAATTAAAACATTGAAAACCAATGCTTACCTATTAGATGGAGATGAAGAGTTGAAGAATACTTCTTCTCAAAATGATACGCCAGCGGCATCATCTGAGGAAGCACCTGTTTACCAAGAGTTTAACCAACTACCAGTTGTACCATCGACCCAGGATACGGGAGTGGTGACGCCTCAAAGTTCTGTTGCACCAGTGACACCAGTTGCTCCTGCAGCTACAGAGTCGAGCAGTGTGACACCTACGGTACCTTCAGAATAAGAAAAAAACGATTGAGTTTTCTCAATCGTTTTTACTTGGTTGCCAGATGTCTTGAATTTCTTTTAGAGAGGCTGTTGCTTGTTGACTAAATAATTTGGTCTTGTATTGGAAATCCGTTACCAATTCTTGAAGATTGGTCTTTTGGTCTTGGATAATATCCAGATTGCGTTGGATTTTTGCTAGGTTATCTTGAATTCCCTTGACCAATTGGCTGGATTCAGTCACCTCTGTTTTGATTTCTTTGCGGTTTTTTACTAGGTGGTAGCTAATGCTAGCTCCTGTTGCAAACCAAAAGAGATTTTTGAGTTTCATATGGCCTCCTTTTTAACTGTTTTTGATGGTTTCTGCGAGAACTGCTAGTTGTTCAAAATTAGGCTCGTGTTCAGTAAATGAAATGCCAAGCTCATCTTGATCGGAATAGCGAGGGATAATGTGGACATGTGTGTGAAAAACGGTTTGTCCAGAAACTTCTTCCATGTTGCTGATGATATTCATTCCCTTAGCTTGGGTAGCAGCTTCTACTTTTTTAGCAACTTTAGAAACACGTGCAAATAGTTGAGCTGTGGTGGTTTCGTCCATCTCTAGGAGGTTGCGAGCGTGTTTTTTTGGAACCACTAACGTATGACCTGGTGTAACCTGAGAGATGTCCAAAAATGCGAGGACTTCCTCGTCCTCATAGACTTTGGAGGAAGGAATGTCACCAGCTATAATCTTACAAAAAATACAATCATCAACCATAAATACACCTCATTTAGACTAAATTTTGTTATAATATAAGAACATTATACCAGAAATCGGAGAAAATATGTTAGAAATCAACAAGTTGACAGGGGGCTATGTCAACATCCCTGTCCTGAAAGAGGTGAGTTTTTCAGTTCCGGATGGCCAATTGATTGGTTTGATTGGACTAAATGGAGCTGGGAAGTCAACCACGATTAATGAAATTATTGGTCTCCTGCATCCTTATGCTGGGGAAGTACGGATTGACGGCTTGAGTCTTCAAGAAGCTCCAACTGACTATCGTAAAAAAATCGGCTATATTCCAGAAACCCCTAGCCTATATGAAGAATTAACCCTGAGAGAGCATATCGAGACCGTAGCTATGGCCTATGATTTAGACATGGATCAGGTCATGGTGCGCGTCCAGCCTTTGTTGGAACGATTCCGTTTGGCTGAAAAATTAGATTGGTTCCCGACCCAGTTTTCAAAAGGGATGAAGCAAAAGGTCATGATTATTTGTGCCTATGCAGTGGATCCAAGTCTTTATATTGTCGATGAACCCTTTTTGGGATTGGATCCTGTTGCGATTGCAGATTTGATTCAGTTATTGGCCGATGAGAAAGCAAAAGGAAAATCGATTTTGATGAGTACCCACGTTCTGGATTCGGCTGAAAAGATGTGTGATGGTTTTGTGATCCTACATAAGGGTCAGATCCGAGCAAAAGGGACCTTGGACGAGCTGCGCTCAACTTTTGGGGATGAGAAAGCAAGTCTAAATGATATCTACATGACCTTGACAGAAGAGGAAACAGCATGAAAGAGTTGATGAAAAAACGGCAAGAAACGTTTCGAACTCAATGTGTAAAATATAGCCGCTATGTTCTCAATGATCATTTCGTCCTCTTTATGCTGATTTTCATAGGATTTTTGGCGGTTCAATACAGCCAATTCTTGCAAGATCTACCCAAAGATACAAGCCTGATCCGCTGGAGTCTCATGATTGGCTTGCTCCTCTTGGTTCCGATAGGCTCCATTGCGACCTACTTAGAGAAGCCCGATGCTTTATTCCTTTTGGTAAAGGAAGAGGAAGTGAAACGTTATGTCAAAGGGCAGGCCAAGAAGTCTTTTGTGTTTTGGTTTTTGATTCAAAGTTTTGTCCTTCTATTATTTGTGCCTCTTCTTCTGGCAACAGGGCTGGATAAACTTGCTATTGTAGCTTATATCCTTGTCTTAGGGGTGGCTAAAGGGGCTGTTTTTAGCTGGAAGGAAGCGCGTTTCTACCAGGATGAAAATTTAAATTGGCCCTTGGCTATTGCTCGTGAGAATGCAAGGAAACAATTGATTCTTCGCTTCTTTGCCTTGTTTACAACGGTGAAAGGTATTACTAACAGTGTCAAAAGAAGAGCGTACTTGGATGGTTTCTTAGGGCTTCTTCCCAAAACACATGGCAATACGTGGCTGCACTTATATATGCGCTCCTTCCTACGGAATGGAGATCTTTTCTCTATGACTCTACGACTCTTGGCTCTTTCCATTCTCGCTATCATCTTTATTCCCCAGCCTCTCGTAGTGATTGCCCTTGTAGCCTTGCTCAATTACTTGGTTATTTTTCAATTACTGGGGCTTTACAGTGCTTTTGATTACCAACCCTTGACCCTCCTTTTCCCGATGAAAAAGGGCAGTAAAAAGGCAGGGTTGAACAAAACGATTCAGCTGGTCATGGGGATGATAACGGTGATAGAAGGAGGAATTGGCCTGGTCTTTATTTCAGATAAAGTCCTGTTGTTAGGCCTACTGGCTTATACAGTTGCTTTAATCCTACTCTATCTTCCATTTAAGATGGCGCGCTTGGTTGACGAAAGTCGTTAAAATTAGTAAAATAGATTGGAAACTTTTTACGGAGGAAAAGATGGACTCGAATGAAAAAGAGCTAAGCCTCACCCCAATTCCTGGGAAGAGTGGGAAGGCCTACATGGGGACCTACCCAGATGGTGGGCGCGTTTTTGTAAAAATGAATACGACCCCAATCCTTGCGGGTCTAGCAAAAGAACAGATTGCTCCTCAATTGTTATGGAGTCGACGCTTGCCAGATGGAAATGTGATGAGTGCCCAAGAATGGTTGAATGGGGAAATTCTCACGCCAAATGGGATGTCGAAAAAACAAGTCGTCAATATTTTAACGAGATTGCACCGTTCTAGACCTTTGATGACTCAATTAAAAAAACTTGGCTATCCTGTGGAATCTCCATTAGAATTGCTCAATTCTTGGAGTAACCGGTTGCCAATTGCCCTACGTCAGAACCACTATATCCAATCAGTCGTAAAGAATTTACGTAAGACAGTGCCTGCCTTTCGGGAGGATTATGCGACGATCGTCCACGGAGATGTTCGTCATAGTAACTGGATTGAGACAGAGAGCGGCTTGATTTATCTAGTCGATTGGGACTCTGTTCGTTTGACAGACCGGATGTTGGATGTGGCGCATATCTTGAGTCACTATATCCCAGATTCTAATTGGCGCGATTGGTTAGGCTATTATGGCTACAAGTACAATCAAAAAGTATTTGATAAACTCTATTGGTTTGGTCAATACTCTTTCTTGTGCCAAATTGCTAAATACTATGAAAATAATGATTTAGAAAATGTCAATCGCGAGATCTATGCTCTGCGCAATTTCCGGTTGAAATATGGAAAGGAAATATGAGAGTTAGAAATCGCAAGGGAGCGACTGAATTATTAGAAGCGAATCCGCAATATGTGGTCCTAAATCCAGAAGATGCCAAGGGAAAGTGGCATGAAATTTTTGGGAATGACCATCCTATTCATATCGAAGTGGGCAGCGGGAAAGGGGCCTTTATTACTGGGATGGCCAAGGCCAATCCAGAGATCAACTACATCGGAATTGATATTCAAAAATCGGTCTTGAGTTATGCTTTAGATAAGGTCTTAGAAGCTGATGTTCCTAACATTAAATTGCTTTGGGTAGACGGAGATAGCTTGACCAACTATTTTGAAGATGGGGAAATTGATCAACTCTATCTGAATTTTTCAGATCCTTGGCCTAAGAAACGTCATGAGAAGCGTCGCTTGACTTACAAGACCTTCCTGGATACCTTCAAGCAAATTCTTCCAGAACATGGGGAGATTCACTTTAAAACAGATAATCGAGGTCTGTTTGAATACAGTTTGGTGAGCTTTTCACAGTATGGTATGACTTTGAAGGGAGTCTGGCTAGATCTTCATGATAGTGATTTTGAGGGGAATGTCATGACGGAATATGAGAAAAAGTTCTCAAGTAAAGGCCAGGTCATTTACCGTGTAGAAGCACAGTTTTAGCATATTCCTTGCAATCATTGGGGAATCGTGTTATAATACTTTAAATGAATAGAAAAGGAGAGGCGGGGAAATATCTTCGCCTCTTATCTATGAGGAGGTGGCAACCATCGCAACGATTGTTGATTTAGTAACAGAAGTGATTCAGCCTGCCATCCAGGAACCATTTGAATTGGTCGATGTTGAATATGGCAAAATGGGTGGTGACTACGTCTTAAGCATTTTCGTAGACAAACCAGAAGGGATCACACTGAATGATACAGCGGATTTGACAGAAATCATTAGCCCGCTATTGGATCAAATCAAACCAGATCCATTTCCAGAACAGTACTTTTTAGAAGTTACCAGTCCTGGCTTGGAGAGACCTTTGAAAACCAAGGAAGCACTCGAGGGAGCTGTTGGCAAGTATGTCAATATCAGCTTGTATAAGGCTGTTGAAAAGCAAAAGGTCTTTGAGGGGAACTTGGTAGGTTTTGAAGAGGATGTTTTGACCATTGAGTATATGGATAAAACACGAAAGAAAACTGTAGAAATTCCTTATAACCTTGTGTCCAAAGCAAGGTTGGCTGTAAAATTGTAACAGAATGAAAGAAAGGATGCCTTTATAGTAGAGGCAAGAAAAACATGAGTAAAGAAATGCTAGAAGCCTTCCGCATTTTGGAAGAAGACAAAGGGATCAAAAAAGAAGATATCATCGAAGCAGTCACAGAATCATTGCGTTCAGCCTATCGCCGTCGTTATGGACAATCAGAAAGTGCAGCGATTGAATTCAATGAAAAAACTGGAGATTTCCGTGTTTATACGGTTCGTGAAGTGGTGGATGAAGTCTTTGATAGCCGTTTAGAAATCAGCTTGAAGGATGCCTTAGCCATTAGCTCTGCTTATGAGTTGGGTGACAAGATCAAATTTGAAGAAGCACCAGCTGAATTTGGTCGTGTAGCAGCTCAATCTGCCAAACAAACCATCATGGAAAAAATGCGGAAGCAAACGCGCACCATAACCTATAATACTTATAAAGAACATGAAAATGAAATCATGAGTGGAACGGTGGAGCGCTTTGACAATCGATTTATCTATGTCAATCTTGGTTCAATCGAAGCACAATTGTCTAAGCAAGACCAAATTCCAGGAGAAGTGTTCCAATCTCATGATCGAATTGAAGTATTTGTCTACAAGGTAGAAGATAATCCACGTGGTGTCAATGTCTTTGTTAGTCGAAGCCACCCTGAAATGATCAAACGTTTGATGGAACAGGAAATTCCTGAAGTCTATGATGGAACTGTTGAGATTATGAGTGTAGCGCGTGAAGCTGGAGATCGTACAAAAGTTGCGGTTCGTAGCCATAACCCAAACGTAGATGCGATTGGGACTATCGTTGGTCGTGGTGGATCGAATATTAAAAAGATTACCAGCAAGTTCCACCCAGCTCGATACGATCAAAAATTAGACCGTATGGTTCCGACAGAAGAAAATATCGATGTCATCGAATGGGTTCCAGATCCAGCTGAATTTATCTACAATGCGATCGCTCCTGCAGAAGTGGACCAAGTTATTTTTGATGATGAAGATAGCAAACATGCTCTCGTTGTGGTCCCAGACAACAAATTATCTCTTGCCATTGGTCGTCGTGGTCAAAACGTTCGTTTAGCAGCTCATTTGACTGGTTACCGCATCGATATCAAATCTGCTAGTGAGTTCGAAGAAATGGAAGCAGCTCAGGAAACTTTTGAAGACCAAGTAGAAAGTGACGAAGAGCAAGTCGATTAAGAGAGGGAGGGAAAATGGTAAAAACAAGAAAAATCCCTTTAAGAAAATCTGTCGTTTCAAATGAAATTATTGATAAGCGCGATTTGCTCCGCATTGTCAAAAATAAAGAAGGACAAGTCTTTATCGATCCAACTGGCAAAGCCAATGGTCGAGGTGCTTACATCAAGCTAGACAATGAAGAAGCGGCACTTGCTAAGAAAAAGAAAGTTTTTAATCGTAGCTTTAATATGGAAGTGGAAGAAGCTTTCTATGATGAATTGATCGCTTATGTAGATCATAAGGTGAAGAGAAGAGAGTTAGGCCTTGAATAAGCAAAAGATAAGTAATTTGTTGGGTTTGGCGCAAAGAGCAGGAAAACTCATTTCTGGAGAAGAACTCGTGATCAAAGCAATCCAGGAAGAAAAAGCAAAATTAGTTTTTCTGGCAAATGATGCAGCTAGTAACCTGACAAAAAAGGTGACAGATAAGGGTCACTATTATGAGGTTCAAGTATCTACCGTGTTTTCAACACTAGAATTAAGCACTGCAATTGGACGTTCTCGTAAGGTCGTCGCTGTTGTAGATGCTGGATTTTCAAAGAAAATGAGGTCTCTTATGGAATAGAAGAGGAGGACAGCAATTGTCTAAGAAAAGATTATACGAAATTGCCAAAGAATTGGGCAAGGAAAGTAAAGAAGTCGTCACTCGTGCGAAAGAATTAGGTTTTGACGTCAAGAGTCATGCATCTAGTGTCGATACTGATGTTGCTGAAAAGTTGATCAAGAGCTTTGCAGCGAAAAAAGAAACAGTCGAAAAGAAAGTAGCAGAAGTGGCTGCCAAGACAACGGCTGTCGCAGAGAAAAAAGAAGCAGCGCCTGTCAAAAAAGAAGGAGCAACTGAGACAAAATCAGTAACGCCAGCTGCTAAACCAAAGAGTCGTAACTTTAAAGCGGAACGAGAAGCGCGTGCAAAAGAACAGGCTGAACGTAGGAAACAACAAGACAATCGTCCAAAACGTGATCGCAAAGATAATCAGCGTCATGGTGACAACCGAAATCAACGACCACAAGAGAGAAATGAACAACGAAATCAAGGTTCTGAGCGTCGCAATAACCGACCAGATCAAAGACGTGGTGCACAGCCCCAAGTGGCACCAAAAGTTGATTTCAAAGCGCGTGCAGCAGCACTGAAAGCTGAACAAAATGCTGAGTACGCACGTGGAAGTGAAGATCGCTACAAACAACAAGCTGCAAAAGCAGAACAAGAACGTCAACAGCGCCGGAAACGGGTAGAAGCACCAGAAGTGAAAGCACCTGTACAGGAGCCAGCTGTTGAGAACCATACAAAACCAGCTGTTGCTGCTGCTCCAGCTCAAGTCGATACACGTCGGAAGAAACAAGCGCGACCAGATAAGAAACGCGATGATTTTGATCGTGAAGAAGATGGTCCAAGAAAACAACAAAGGAATCGAAATAGTCAAAATCAAGTGAGAAATCAGAGAAATAGTAACTGGAATAACAATAAGAAAAATAAAAAAGGAAAGAACAACCGTAATGATGCTCCAAAACCAGTAACAGAGCGTAAATTCCATGAATTACCAAGTGAATTTGAGTATACGGATGGAATGACGGTTGCCGAAATCGCAAAACGCATCAAGCGTGAACCGGCTGAAATCGTCAAGAAACTCTTTATGATGGGAGTCATGGCGACTCAAAATCAATCGCTGGATGGAGATACGATTGAACTCTTGATGGTGGATTATGGAATTGAAGCCAAGAAAAAGGTTGAAGTGGACAATGCCGATATTGAACGTTTCTTCGTGGAAGATGGTTATCTCAACGAAGATGAGTTAGTAGAACGTCCACCAGTTGTCACCATCATGGGACACGTTGACCACGGGAAGACTACCCTTTTGGATACCCTTCGTAATTCACGTGTAGCAACAGGTGAAGCGGGAGGAATCACTCAGCACATCGGTGCCTACCAAATCGTGGAAAATGGCAAGAAAATTACCTTCTTGGATACACCTGGACACGCGGCCTTTACCTCTATGCGGGCACGTGGTGCATCTGTTACCGATATTACCATCTTGGTCGTAGCGGCAGATGACGGGGTGATGCCTCAAACAATCGAAGCCATCAACCACTCAAAAGCTGCCAATGTTCCAATCATTGTGGCCATTAACAAGATTGATAAACCAGGCGCTAATCCAGAGCGTGTGATCGGTGAATTGGCAGAGCATGGGGTTATGTCAACTGCCTGGGGTGGCGATTCTGAGTTTGTAGAAATCTCAGCTAAGTTTAACCAAAACATCGATGAGTTGTTGGAAACAGTCCTTCTTGTGGCTGAGATCCAAGAACTCAAGGCAGACCCAACTGTTCGTGCGATCGGTACCGTTATCGAAGCCCGTTTGGATAAAGGAAAAGGTGCGGTGGCAACCCTCCTTGTTCAACAAGGTACCTTGAATGTCCAAGACCCAATCGTTGTCGGAAATACCTTTGGACGTGTCCGTGCCATGACCAATGACCTTGGCCGTCGTGTGAAAGTAGCTGGACCATCTACTCCAGTTTCTATCACTGGTTTGAACGAAGCGCCAATGGCGGGTGACCACTTTGCGGTTTATGAAGATGAAAAATCTGCGCGTGCAGCGGGTGAAGAACGTGCCAAACGTGCGCTGATGAAACAACGTCAAGCAACCAACCGCGTCAGCCTTGAAAATCTCTTTGATACCTTGAAGGCTGGGGAAGTGAAATCTGTTAATGTCATCATTAAAGCCGATGTACAAGGTTCGGTTGAAGCCCTTGCTGCTTCCCTTCAAAAGATTGAAGTAGAAGGTGTGAAAGTGACCATCGTTCACTCAGCAGTTGGTGCCATCAACGAATCAGACGTGACCCTTGCAGAAGCTTCAAATGCCTTCATCATCGGATTTAACGTCCGCCCTACGCCACAAGCACGTCAACAAGCTGAAGCTGATGAGGTAGAAATCCGTCTTCACTCAATTATCTACAAAGTGATTGAAGAAATGGAAGATG
Organism: Streptococcus parasanguinis; assembly: GCF_015557775.1. Classification (GTDB taxonomy): domain Bacteria; phylum Bacillota; class Bacilli; order Lactobacillales; family Streptococcaceae; genus Streptococcus; species Streptococcus parasanguinis_AA. The sequence goes on from NZ_JADNOY010000008.1 coordinate 32,444, forward strand.
CCATGAAGGGTATGTTGGATCCTGAGTTCGAAGAGAAAGTCATCGGGGAAGCAGTTATTCGTGAAACCTTTAAGGTCTCTAAAGTGGGTACCATCGGTGGATTTATGGTCCTCAGTGGTAAGGTCACTCGTGATTCCAAGGTTCGTGTCATTCGTGACGGTGTCGTGATATATGACGGTGCTCTTGCAAGCTTGAAACACTTCAAAGATGATGTCAAAGAAGTGACAAATGGTCGTGAAGGTGGATTGATGATTGAAGGCTACAATGATATCAAGACAGACGATACCATTGAAGCCTACATCATGGAAGAAATTAAAAAATAAGAGGCTGACTAGGAAAAAAGAGGAATTTTCTCTGATTTCCTAGTTTTTAAACACAAAGCAGAAAGGAGTTCCTATGGCAAGTCATTTTCGGACAGATCGAGTAGGGATGGAAATCAAGCGTGAAGTCAATGAGATTTTACAAAAGAAAGTCCGTGACCCGCGTGTTCAAGGCGTTACTATTACGGATGTTCAAATGCTAGGTGATTTGTCTATGGCCAAAGTGTATTATTCAATTATGAGTGATTTGGCTTCAGACAATCAAAAGGCTCAGACAGGCCTTGAAAAAGCAACAGGAACCATCAAGCGTGAATTAGGTCGGAATTTGAAACTGTACAAGATTCCGGATCTTACTTTTGTCAAAGACGAGTCTATCGAATACGGTAACAAGATCGATGAGATGTTACGCAATTTGAACAAAGACTAGAGAGCTTGGAAATTTTCCACGCCCAGATTGAAAGACAAAGTCTTCTTAGAAACTTTCCTTAGGTGAGTACGGACGTCAGCGAACTTCTTCGAAGTTCCATGACTAATTATTGAGCCTAAGGTCTCAATAATTCCGAGTACCTGAAACTATTAAGTTTCAGGTACTTTTCTCACGACGAAAAGTTTCAGTAGATGATTGAATCACTCTAACGAGTAACATTTCTTTTTATAGAATTTATTAGATTTATAAAAAAGAATAGTTTGTCTACAGTCTCGGGTTGGAAATTTTCCACCCTCTTTTTTTGGCTCTTAAAACGAGGAAAATAAAACAGAAGGAAAAACGGTTTCAAAAAATAATAGAAATTTACAGAAATCTCTTGTGTGATTGGAAATTATCCTTTACAATAGGAGAGGAGTTTTATTTCTGATCTCAAATTTGGAGGAATGAACATGTCGATTAACTGGCAGGAAATTGTATTTAACTTTTTGGGAGGCCTGGGGCTCTTTCTCTATAGTATTAAAACCATGGGAGAAGGCTTGCAACAGGCTGCAGGAGATCGACTTCGATACTATATTGATAAATATACGAGTAATCCCTTTCTAGGGGTTCTAGTAGGGATTGGGATGACTGCCTTGATTCAGTCGAGTTCAGGGGTTACAGTGATTACGGTCGGTCTGGTGAGTGCAGGACTTCTAACCCTCCGTCAAGCTATTGGTATTGTTATGGGGGCCAATATTGGAACGACTATTACCTCCTTTATCATTGGTTTTAAATTAGGAGACTACGCTCTTCCCATGCTCTTTATCGGAGCGGTTTGTCTCTTCTTTACCAAAAATCGTTTGGTTAATAATGTTGGACGAATCGTTTTTGGTGTCGGTGGTATCTTCTTTGCCCTCAACTTGATGAGTGGGGCTATGGAACCTCTTAAAGATTTGCAAGTCTTTCGTGACTATATGGTGCAGTTAAGTAAAAGTCCTATCTTGGGTGTCTTTGTTGGATCAGGCTTAACACTTTTGATTCAGGCCTCTTCTGCAACCATTGGTATCTTGCAAAATCTCTATGCTAGTCATTTGATTGACCTGAAAGGAGCCCTCCCAGTTCTCTTTGGTGATAATATCGGAACGACCATTACAGCTATCATTGCTTCCTTGGGAGCTAATATTGCGGCCAAACGTGTGGCAGGTGCCCATGTAGCCTTTAATGTTATCGGAACCATTATCTGTCTTGTCTTCCTTGTTCCGTTTACCTCTTTGATTCAATGGTTTGAAACGACTCTTCATTTATCCCCAGAAATGACCATAGCCTTTGCTCACGGAACCTTTAATATAACCAATACCATCATCCAGTTCCCATTCATTGGAGCTTTGGCATACTTTGTGACCAAGCTGATTCCTGGTGAGGATGAGGTTGTCAAATATGAACCGCTCTACTTGGATGAAAACTTGATCACCCAAGCGCCTTCGATTGCTCTTGGAAATGCGAAAAAAGAGTTGCTTCATTTAGGTGGATATGCAGACAAAGCTTTTAATCTCTCTTATGATTATATTGTTCATCAAAATGAAAAAACAGCTGAAAAGGGTCATAAGACAGAAGAAGCCATCAATACCATTGATGATGATTTGACTCGCTACCTGATTCGTTTGTCAAGTGAAGCCTTGAGTCCGAGAGAAAGTGAAGTTCTCACCAATATCTTGGATTCTTCACGGGATTTGGAGCGGATTGGAGATCACGCGGAAGCCTTGATCAATCTGACCGATTATTTAATTCGTAAGAAAGTGGTCTTTTCAGAAGCGGCCTTGGCTGAATTGGAAGATATTTACAACCAAACCCATCAATTTGTAGAGGATGCCTTAAAATCTGTTGAGAACAATGATGTGAGTCTTGCAAACCAATTGGTAGCACGTCACGAGGCAATTGAAAAGTTGGAGAAAAGACTTCGGAAAACCCATATTCGTCGTTTGAACCAAGGCGAATGTACACCTCAAGCCGGAGTAAACTTTATTGATATCATTTCTCACTATACACGTGTTGCAGACCATGCCATGAATCTCGCTGAAAAAGTACAAATCGAGCAAATTTAAGGAACGTCAAACAGAGTAAGTAGGAAGCTTACTCTGTTTTTTGTTGGATTCTATTCAAAAATAGGTCTAGACCATTTACAAATGGAAGTGAAAGCGTTATAATATGTATGAATATAAATGGAACACAGTTCCTACAATGGAAAGGACGATTTTATGTCTACATATATTAAAGCAGATCAATTTTATTATCCACATGGGGTTCGCCGCGGAGGCTATTTGGAGCTTGTTGATGGCAAGTTTGGAAAACATGTGGAAAGCTTACCAGAAGGTGCGGATGTGCTGGATTATTCTGGTTACAGCATTGCGCCTGGCCTCGTAGATACCCATATTCACGGATTTGGTGGGGTAGATGTGATGGATAATAATATCGAAGGCACTCTCCATACCATGAGTGAAGGGCTCTTGAGTACAGGGGTTACGAGCTTTTTGCCTACGACCCTTACTTCCTCTTACGAACAACTTTTGGCAGTAACTGAAAATATCGGTGCACGATACAAAGAAGCAACAGGAGCTAAGATTCGCGGGATTTATTTTGAAGGACCTTATTTTACAGAAAAATACAAGGGAGCTCAAAACCCATCTTATATGAAGGATCCAAGTATGGAAGAATTCCGGGCTTGGCAAAAAGCTGCCAATGGTCTGTTGAATAAGATTGCCCTTGCTCCCGAGCGTGAAGGGGTAGAAGAATTTGTTCGGACCATTACAGGAGAAGGGGTGACTGTCGCTCTGGGACACTCTAATGCTACTTTTGAAGAAGCTAAAAAAGCGGTTGATGCAGGTGCGAGTGTCTGGGTGCATGCCTACAATGGTATGCGTGGTTTGACGCACCGTGAACTCGGTATGGTTGGTGCCATGTATGAGTTGCCTCATACTACAGCAGAGTTGATCTGTGATGGCCATCACGTGGATCCACTAGCGTGTGATATCCTGATGAAACAAAAAGGAAAAGAAAATGTTGCCTTGATTACGGACTGTATGACAGCTGGGGGCTTAGAAGACGGGGACTACATGCTTGGGGAATTCCCGGTTGTGGTCGCTGAAGGGACGGCTCGCTTGAAATCAACTGGTAATCTAGCTGGCTCAATCTTGAAATTGAAAGATGGATTAAAAAATGTTGTAGAGTGGGGGATTGCTAACCCTCACGAAGCAGTGATGATGGCCAGCCTCAATCCGGCAAAATCAGTCCATATTGATGATGTTTGTGGTCAAATTCGAGAAGGATATGACGCGGACTTCATCGTGCTTGATCAAAATTTGGATCTGGTTGCGACCTATCTCGATGGGGTCAAACGTTACCAAGCTACCAATTAGATTCAAGAATCGAAGATAGAATACTTCCTCTCTAAGTCATACTTAGAGAGGTTTTTGTTTACCGATGGTAGTGCAATTTTGTGAATGCTGTCTTTTCATGCTATAATGGGAATTGAAATGTGAGGTAGCTTATGAAGGCAATTGATATACGTTTTTTATTGATGGGAATTTTTTTCTTGCTCTATGGGATTGTAAGAAAAAATATCTTTATTGTGATTGTTGGTGGGGCATTTTTACTCTATAGTTTTTATAGCAAGAAGATGGAGCCAACCAAGAAGAATATTTTTAAGCCAGAGCTCAAGCTTCGAGGGCCTAAGAAACCGAAATCGAAGAAAGGAAAGAAAAAATGAACAATTATCGTTTAAATAATGAGGTGGAGATTCCTGTATTAGGATTTGGAACCTGGAAAGCAGCAGATGGAGAAGAAGCCTATCAAGCTGTCTTAGCTGCTTTAAAAGCAGGTTACCGCCATATCGATACAGCTGCGATTTATCAGAATGAAGAGAGTGTGGGTCGGGCCATTAAAGACAGTGGTCTTGCGCGCGAAGACCTGTTTATTACCACCAAACTTTGGAATACTCATCACACCTATGAAGACGCTCAAGCTGCTTTGGAAGAGTCTCTTGAGAAACTAGGCTTGGACTATGTAGATCTTTATTTGATTCATTGGCCAAATCCAAAACCTCTTCGAGAAAATGATGCTTGGAAACAACGAAATGCTGAGGTTTGGCGGGCAATGGAAGATATGCTAGCTGCTGGCAAGGTTCGAGCTATTGGTATTAGCAATTTTCTGCCTCATCATTTGGAGGCCCTCCTTGAAACAGCTCGGGTCATTCCGTCTGTGAACCAAATTCGTCTAGCACCTGGGGTTTACCAAAGCGAAGCCATTGCAGCGAGTCGTAAGCATGGCATTTTACTAGAGGCTTGGGGACCTTTTGGCCAAGGAGAATTGTTCCAAAATGAACAAGTAAAAGAAATGGCTACTAAATATGGAAAGACGGTCGCTCAACTAGCCTTGGCTTGGAGTTTGCAAGAAGGTTTCCTTCCACTGCCAAAATCGGTTACGCCTGAGCGGATTGCGAGTAATTTAAATTGCTTTGATTTTGAATTGACGGCAGATGATATGGAACTCCTTCGCCATCTTCCGGTTGAAGCAGGTGCACCAGATCCAGACACCAAAGATTTTTAAGAAAGAATATCTATTCATTAATGAAAACCGAGGACAGTTTCGTTCTCGGTTTTTAAAATCCTTTCAATGATTAAATAATTTTAAAACTCTAATAAAAACAGATGTTCTATAATACCTTCCCATACTAATTTACATTTTTCCGAACGAAAATAAATTAATAGTTAGTAACATTCGTGAATGTTACATTTGTGTTACAATTTGTTTTTTGAATGAATTTTCAGATAATTTTGCGTTATAATAGTTGCTATTAAAATAAAAGGGGAGTTTCTATGAATAGACAAGAACGTTTTTCATTAAGAAAATACAAATTTGGTGTAGCCTCAGTTTTATTAGGGGCTGTTTTGGTATTTGGATCTGCACAAGCGAGTGCTGAAGAACAAGCGGCCAGCCAAACGAGTGCTGGAACACAGCTTGTAGCCACTACTCAACAGGCACCTGCTGAAGAAGAGCATTCACAAGCAACAGAAGCAAGTACAGCAGTTGCTAGTGAGAAAGTAGAAGTTGCAAAAGAAGCAACAGTTGCTGCAAAGACAACGAATGCAACAGAAGCAGCTCTTGTTGAAAAAACAGAAGCTCCGAAAGAGGCAGCTACTGTTCCAGAAACAAAACCGGAAGTAGCGGAAAAACCTGTAGAAAAAGCAACAGCAGTGGCTACTGCGACAAGTTCAGAAACAACGAATCGCCATGAGGCAGCTGAAAAACCTCAAAGCATCGAAAGTGACGAAATTATTACTGTTCCCCAAACCTGGAAGCAAGGTTATAAAGGGGAAGGGATGGTTGTCGCCGTCATCGACTCTGGTTTGGATGTGAACCACGAGGTTCTTCGGATTACCGATCCTTCAAAAGCTAAGTTTAAAAACCAAGGAGAAATAGAAGCTGCTAAGAAAGCAGCAGGAATTGATTATGGTAAATGGTACAACGACAAGGTTGTCTATGCCTATGACTACTTTGATGGTACCGACAATATCAAAGAGGCCGAAAGAGATTCTCATGGGATGCACGTTACAGGGATTGCAACAGGGAATCCTGATAAAGCAGCAGGAAACGGAGAAAAGATCTATGGTGTAGCACCAGAAGCGCAAGTTATGTTTATGCGTGTCTTCTCAGATCGCCAAAAAACAACGGGATCTGCTCTTTATGTAAAAGCAATTGATGATGCTGTAGCTCTTGGTGCAGATACTATCAACATGAGTCTTGGTTCTACGACTGGTTCTACGGTCAATGCGGATTCAGATATTGTGGATGCCATTAAACGGGCGCGCGCTAAAGGCGTATCTGTCTTAATTTCTGCAGGAAATAGCAATAGCTTTGGAAATGGTTACTCAAGACCTTCTGCTGAAAATCCAGATTATGGTTTGGTCGGAAATCCTTCAACAGTAGAGGACTCCATCTCTGTTGCTTCTATCAATAATAATGTTATTACGACAGAAGTGTTTGAAGTCAAAGGCCTTGAAGGCAATGCGGAAGCGGATAACGGTAAGTTTGATTACAGTAAATCTGCTGCAGACGCTGATTTTGAAAAAGGCAAAGAGTACGAATATGTGTCAGTTGGTCTTGGAAAAGAAGATGATTTCAAAGATCTGGATCTTACCGGTAAATTAGCCTTAATCCAACGCGGGGAAATTCCATTCTCAGAAAAGATTGCCAATGCCTTCCATCATGGTGCAGCAGGAGCTTTGGTCTACAATAATGTGGAAGGATCGAACCTTGGAATGGCAATTGAAGGAGATGCGAAAAAGATCCCATCTGTCTTTATTTCAAAACGTTATGGGGAAGCTCTTAAGGCAGGTTCCTACAAAATTGTCTTTAACAATACTATGGCCAACCGTCCATCTCCAGAGGCAGATCAATTGTCTGATTTCTCAAGTTGGGGAGTAACAACAGATGGTCAGTTGAAACCAGATGTCACAGCACCTGGTGGAAATATCTTTTCTTCTTTGAATGATAATACCTACGGAGATATGAGTGGTACAAGTATGGCCTCTCCTCATGTAGCAGGTGTGGCAGCTTTGGTCAAAGAATACCTTGTGAAGAACCACCCAGAATTGACTCCAGAACAAGTTTCTGAAACTGTCAAAGCCTTGATTATGTCTACGGCTAAACCACATGTTAATAAAGAAACCGGTGTTTATACTTCTCCACGTCAACAAGGAGCAGGGGTTGTAGACACAGCTGCAGCCGTTTCAACAGACTTGTATGTGACTGGTGAAAACAACTATCCAAGCGTTACTCTTGGAAATGTTGGAGATAGCTTTACCTTTGATGTGACGGTTCACAATATTTCAGATACCGATCGTACCTTGAAAATGTTGGTGAATACTGACACAGATGAAGTGAAGGATGGTAAATTTACCCTCCGTCCACGTAAATTGACTGAAACAGCTTGGCCTGAAGTAACCGTGAAAGCACATAGCTCTGAAACGGTTACGGTGAAAGTCGATACAAGTAAATTCACAGAAGAGTTGAGCAAAGAAATGCCGAACGGCTATTTCCTTGAAGGATTTGTTCGCTTTGTAGATCCGGCAGATGATGGGGATGTGGTCAGCTTGCCGTTTATGGGATTCAAGGGAGAATTCCAAAACCTTCCAGCTGTTGAAAAACCAATCTATGATTTGGTTCGCGAAGGAAAAGATGGCTTCTACTATCATGTTCCAAAAGATTTGAATATCTCCTCTAGTGCCAATGTTTCTGCCCTCGTCACCCTTCAAAATGACCTTCTCCTCACACAAGGAAAACGAGATGGACGTCGCATTACAGTCCTTGGTATTGAAGAAAATGCAGAAGGAACTCACTCTCTTCAACTAGATGAGAATGGAAATGTTCGCATTGCCATTTCACCAAATGAAGATGGAAATAAAGACCTGGTCGAATACAAGACAGTTGCTCTTCGGAATATTGAAAATCTTCGTGCAACCGTCTACGCAGCAAGTGATACGGAACATAAAAATCCACTGTGGGAAGGAACTCCATCTGACCATCGTAAGAACTTCTTCAACGGTGATCAAAAGAACCCACGTAGCTACACGTTAGATAATACTGCTTGGAATGGTACCGATGCAAATGGGAAAGCAGTAGCAGATGGTCTATATGATTATGTCATTCGTTACACACCAATGGTTCCTGGAGCCGAGGAGCAATCAACAACCTTCAAGGTTCAAGTCGATACTCAAAAACCAGTGATCACATCTGGCTATATTCGCTTTAAAGACGGAGCACAACAGTTTGTAGCACGTAAAGCCAAAGATGTTGGTGAAGGTGGTATCTTAACTGAAAAACTCGTCTACGTGACTCCATTCGATGATCAGGGGACAATGGTCCAAACCAGTGAAGATAAGAATGGTACACGTGCGCTTGAAAATTACCATGTGATCAAGGCCAATGCAGATGGTAGCTTCGATCTTCCTGAAAACATCGATAAGAAGAATATCTACTACTATGTAGAAGACTTTGCGGGTAACGTAGATTATGTTTCACTAGCTGATTTAGTTCGGGATCAAAATAGTGGTCGGGTTCAAATTGCAGTTCGTGACGCTAAAACGAACAAAGATTTGGATACTATGTATGTTTACCGAATCAAAGATAGCAATGGCCAATACGTATCAGTTGATAAGACAAAAGATATTAACTTCTTGAACTTTGGTCATTATACTGCAGAAATCTTTACGTATGATCGTACAGAAGTGAAATTTGTCAGCAGCTTGACACAAGAATTTGATTTGACAGAGGATAATAGTTTCCAAACGATCGCTTTCCTTGCCAATACTTTAGAATATGCACCAGTTAGCATCAGCTTTGATCAACCGGTTTCAAAAGCAGCTACGATCGTATTAAAAGGGGCAGATGGTGAAAACTTTGTCTTGCCTGCTGAAAAATATGGTAAAAATAGCTTTGGTAAATCGGTAGCAACTGGTCAATATACCTTGGTTGCAACTCTTCCTACAGGCTATGAATTAGCTGAGGAAGCACCAGTGATCTCAGTTGTCGCAGGGCGCAACAACAATTATCGTATTGGAGTGATCTCAAAAGTGGATCTCTTAGCTGCTTTGAACAACCAAGCAGATGTTACAAAGACAGCGCAATACTTCAATGCCAGTGCGGATAAGAAGGAAGCCTATGATCAAGCCTTGCAAGCTGCCCAAGCAGCCTTGACCAACAAGGTTAGTCAAGAGCAAGTCAACCAAGCTCTAGCTAGTCTTGAAGCTGCCAGCCAAGCTTTGGATGGGAAAGATTCAAACGTTGCGGCCTTGAAAGAAGCCATGCAGGCTTACGATGCTACGACTAAAACTGGTCGTTATGCCAATGCCAAAGAAAAAGTACGTCGCGACTACGATCGTGCTTTCCAAACAGTTGCCTTGCTTGCAGTTGATCCAACTGTGAAACAAGAACAAATCAATCAAGCACTTGCTGAGCTTAGCCGTGCGGAAGGAAAATTAAACGGGAAAGCAACTGATTTTTCAAGCCTTGAAAAATACATCAAGGAAGAATTGAAGTTCCAAGAAAAGAATGCTAAATTTATCTATGCTGGAAATGAAGAAAAAGAAGCTTACCTAGCAGCCTTCAAGGATGCACAAACTATCCTTTCAAATCCAGGAGCAAGCCAACAAGATGTGAAAGATGCTTTGACAGCCTTGAAGAATGCCAAGAAAAAACTTCATGGTAAAAAACCAAAAGCTGCAAGACGTCCATAAGAAAAACAACATTGTTTGTTAGCCTAAAATCCGTATGAAACGATTGTTTCATGCGGATTTTAATTTACAAGTCACTAAAAATCTGCTATAATACTAGTCAAGAAAGAAGGGCTTACGGCGTTTTTCTAGCGAGCTTGGGATAGTGAGAGCCAAGTAGAGCAAAGTAAGCAAGTGGCGCTTTCTCTCAGTAAAAAGCTGAGTAAAGTAAAATAAAATGAAGTAATAAATTAGGGTGGAACCGCGTTTCTGACGCCCCTAGGTCAAAGGACTTAGGAGCAGAGACACGGTTCTTTTTGTATCCTAAGTCACAAGAAACTTTATGAATAAGGAGTATTCAATGTCAAAAAAACTAACCTTTCACTGCGTTAGTGGCAGATACCTCCTTACAGTCGGACTGCCCCAAGCTCAGGCACCCTGGTGCCTGAGCTAGACGCAGTACTAACTCGTCTTGCTTCGTAAAATCGACGAGGCAGACTCATGTCGCAAGAATTTATAAAAAGGAGAAGAAGATGTCAAAAAAACTAACCTTCCAAGAAATTATTTTGACTTTGCAACAATACTGGAATGACCAGGGTTGTATGCTCATGCAGGCTTATGATAATGAAAAAGGTGCGGGAACCATGAGTCCTTACACCTTCCTTCGTGCCATTGGTCCTGAACCATGGAATGCGGCTTATGTAGAGCCATCACGTCGTCCAGCAGATGGACGTTACGGGGAAAACCCAAACCGTCTTTACCAACACCACCAATTCCAAGTGGTGATGAAACCATCACCATCAAATATTCAAGAACTCTACCTTGAGTCATTGGAAAAATTGGGGATCAATCCTTTGGAACACGATATCCGTTTCGTTGAAGATAACTGGGAAAACCCATCAACTGGTTCAGCTGGTCTTGGTTGGGAAGTTTGGTTGGACGGTATGGAAATCACTCAGTTCACCTACTTCCAACAAGTTGGTGGTTTGGCAACTGGTCCGGTAACTTCTGAGGTCACTTACGGTTTGGAACGTTTGGCTTCTTACATCCAAGAAGTCGATTCTGTTTATGATATTGAGTGGGCTCCCGGCGTTAAGTACGGAGAAATCTTCCTTCAACCAGAATATGAACACTCAAAATACAGCTTTGAAGTTTCTGACCAAGATATGCTTCTTGAAAACTTCGAAAAATTTGAAAAAGAAGCAGGACGTGCTTTGGAATTGGGCCTTGTTCACCCAGCCTATGACTACGTTTTGAAATGTTCGCATACCTTCAACTTGCTTGACGCTCGTGGTGCTGTATCCGTTACAGAACGTGCCGGCTATATTGCCCGCATCCGTAACTTGGCCCGTGTCGTAGCCAAAACTTTCGTCGCAGAACGCAAGAAACTCGGTTACCCACTTCTCGACGAAGCCACACGCGCCAAACTCCTAGCAGAAGAGGAAGAATAAAGAGAGCGTATTAGATGGGATTGACTGATAGAGCAATCCTACAGAACCAGTTGCCGCAGTGATAAAGGTATCGTTAGAGAAACTAACGATACCAGGCAAAATTGGAGACCTTAGGCTCCAATTTTAGCAATGAAACGACGAAGTCGGTTGCTGCGTGCCAATCACATAAGGCAAACTGGAAAAAAAAGATATTTTTCGGAGAAAAAACATGACAAAAAACTTATTAGTAGAACTTGGACTTGAAGAGTTGCCAGCCTACGTTGTCACACCAAGTGAAAAACAACTGGGTGAGAAAATGGCAGCCTTCTTGGATGACAACCGTCTTTCATACGAAAGCATTCAAACCTTCTCAACACCACGCCGTTTAGCTGTCCGTGTGATTGGTTTGGCGGATCAACAATCTGATTTGACTGAAGATTTTAAAGGACCTTCTAAGAAAATCGCCTTGGATGCAGATGGAAACTTCTCAAAAGCGGCTCAAGGATTCGTCCGTGGGAAAGGCTTGACGGTTGATGATATCGAATTCCGTGAAGTCAAAGGGGAAGAGTACGTTTATGTTACGAAGCACGAAGCTGGAAAACCAGCTAAAGAAGTCTTGGCTGGCGTTCCAGAGGTGCTTGCTTCATTGACCTTTCCTGTTAGCATGCACTGGGCTAACAACACCTTTGAATACATTCGCCCAGTTCACACCTTGATCGTTCTTTTGGGCGACGAAGCGCTCGACCTTGACTTCTTGGATATCCACTCAGGTCGTGTGAGCCGTGGGCACCGTTTCCTTGGACATGAAGTAGAAATTACTAATGCGGATTCTTATGAAGAAGACCTTCGTACCGTTTACGTGATTGCGGATAGCAAAGAACGTGAAAACATGATTCGTGAGCAAATCAAAGCCATCGAGGCAGATCAAGGTGTTCAGGTCCAAATCGAAGAAGGACTTTTGAATGAAGTTTTGAACTTGGTCGAATACCCAACTGCCTTTATGGGAAGTTTTGACACCAAATATTTGGACGTTCCAGAAGAAGTTTTGGTGACCTCAATGGAAACGCACCAACGTTACTTTGTTGTACGTGACCTTGATGGTAAGCTCAAACCAAACTTCATCTCCGTCCGTAATGGGAACGCTGAGCACTTGGAAAATGTCATCCGAGGAAATGAAAAAGTCTTGGTGGCGCGTCTCGAAGATGGTGAATTCTTCTGGCGTGAAGACCAAAAACTTAAGATTGAAGACCTCGTTGCTAAATTGGCGAACGTGACCTTCCATGAAAAAATTGGTTCTCTTTCAGAACACATGGCGCGCGCTGGTGTCATTGCAGCGTCACTAGCTGAGCAAGCTGGTTTGACTGCTGAAGAAACGGCAGCTGTCGCTCGTGCAGCTGAAATCTACAAATTTGACCTCTTGACGGGTATGGTCGGAGAGTTCGATGAATTGCAAGGAATCATGGGTGAAAAATACGCTCTCCTTGCTGGTGAAGATTCTGCGGTAGCGACAGCTATCCGTGAGCACTACCTTCCTGATTCAGCAGACGGAGTCCTTCCAGAGACTAAGGTTGGTGCCATTCTTGCCCTTGCAGATAAATTGGATACACTTCTTTCCTTCTTCTCAGTTGGCTTGATTCCATCAGGTTCCAATGACCCATATGCGCTTCGTCGTGCAACACAAGGGATTGTTCGTATCTTGGATGCCTTTGGTTGGCATATCCCTATGGATGAGTTGATTGACAGCCTTTACGGACTTTCATTTGATAGCCTTTCCTATGACAATCAAGCAGAAGTGCTCAACTTCATCAAGGCGCGTGTGGACAAGATGATGGGACGCACACCAAAAGATATCAAAGACGCTGTTCTTGCTGGTTCAAACTTTGTCGTGGCTGATATGCTGGAAGCAGCTGAAGCTCTTTCAGAAGCTGCGAAGACCGATGGTTATAAGGCGGCTGTTGAGTCCCTCTCTCGTGCCTTTAACTTGGCAGAAAAAGCAGATGCTTCAGTAGCAGTCGATGCCAGTCTCTTTGAAAACGATCAAGAAAAAGCCCTTGCTAAAGCAATTGAAGATCTTGAATTGACTGGTTCAGCTAGCGACAAATTGGCTCAACTCTTTGCTCTTAGCCCAGTCATCGATGCTTTCTTTGACAATACTATGGTAATGGCAGAAGATGAGGCTGTTAAAAACAACCGTTTGGCCCTTCTTGCAGGTCTTGTAGCCAAAGCTAACGCTGTTGCAGCCTTCAACCAATTGAACACAAAATAAGTACCTGGTAACAGGTAGAAAGTAGGTCTTATTATGACACCTGAAAAAATCGCTCGTATCAATGAGCTTGCTAAAAAGAAAAAAACCGAAGGTTTGACGCCAGAAGAAGAAGTGGAGCAAGCAAAACTTCGTGAAGAATACATTGAAGGCTATCGTCGTTCCGTTCGTCACCATATCGAAGGAATTAAGGTGGTGGACGAAGAAGGTAACGATGTGACACCTGAAAAACTACGCCAAGTGCAACGGGAAAAAGGTTTGCATGGCCGTAGTTTGGATGATCCCAATTCATAAGCAAAAGAGTGCTGGAAGAGACTCCAGCACTCTTTTGTATATTTAAAATTCAGAATATTCTGGACTAGATTGACCAATTTTTAAAAACATGGTATAGTAGATTGTGTGAAAATTTGAAGTATACTTTTCTGAAAATGTACAGAAAAAGAATTGGAGTAATCATATGTCAAAAAAACATCATCCTAGTCAAGAAACCGAAAATGGGATGGTTCGTGGTCTGCAAAATCGGCATGTTCAGCTGATCGCTATTGCAGGAACCATCGGGACAGGACTCTTTCTTGGAGCCGGTCGTTCCCTTTCTTTGACAGGACCCTCTATTATTTTAGTCTATATGCTGACTGGCGCCTTCATGTACTTGATGATGCGGGCAATCGGAGAAATGCTCTATATGGACCCTGATCAACACACCTTTATCAACTTTATCACCAAGTATCTAGGAAAAGGTTGGGGTTATTTCTCAGGATGGTCCTATTGGGTCTCTTTGGTATTTTTGGGAATGGCAGAGATCACGGCTGTTTCCAACTATGTCCAACTTTGGTTTCCAAATTGGCCAGCCTGGCAGATTCAAATTATCTTTTTAGCGCTTTTAAGTTGTGTAAACTTGATCGCTGTGAAGGTTTTTGGAGAGGTTGAATTCTGGTTTGGAATGATCAAGATTGTCACGATTTTAGCCCTGATCGCAACAGGGATCTTTATGGTGACGACGAACTTTGAAACACCAGCTGGACACGCTAGTTTAACTAATATTACTAGTGGTTTTCAAATGTTTCCAAATGGTTGGGTCAAGTTCGTCATGGCCTTCCAAATGGTCTTCTTTGCTTATCAAGCGATTGAGTTTGTTGGGATTACCACTTCTGAAACAGCTAATCCTCGCCAAGTATTGCCAAAAGCTATTAAAGAAATTCCAATCCGAATTGTAATTTTTTATGTAGGGGCTTTGTTAGCGATTATGGCTATTTTCCCTTGGCAACAGCTTCCTGTCAATAAGTCACCGTTTGTAACGGTCTTTCAGATGGTAGGAATCAAGTGGGCAGCAGGATTGATTAATTTTGTCGTACTGACAGCTGCTGCATCTTCCTTGAATTCTACCCTCTATTCAACAGGGCGTCACTTGTACCAGATTGCAAAGGAAACACCAAACAGTAAAGTGATGAATCGTTTGAAACTGAATAGCTTATCTCGTATGGGGATTCCAAGTCGCGCGATTATTTTTTCTGCGATTGTGGTTGCTGTTTCAGCCTTTATCAATGTCTTGCCAGGTGTCTCAGATGCTTTTGCCTTGATTACGGCATCTTCTTCTGGTGTCTACATTGCTATTTACATTTTGACCATGCTTGCCCATCTTAAGTACCGTAAATCGAAAGAATTTATGCCAGATGGTTTTATCATGCCAGCCTATAAAGTGTTGAATCCATTGACCATCGTTTTCTTCCTCTTTGTATTCGTTTGTCTCTTCTTGCAAGAATCAACATACATTGGAGCGATTGGAGCAACCATCTGGATCATTCTTTTTGGGATTTACAGCAATTGGAAACATAGTAAATAAACCGCAAGAGAGTGGGACAGAAATCGGTAATTCGTTAGAATTCGATTTCGTCGTCCCACCTCCGCACAGTTGAGTAGGGCTGTAAAAGCTGATGAAATCAGCGTAGTAGAGCCCACTCAACCACTGCGTCTTGCTCGACAATCCAAAAATAATTGAGAGGCTAGGACTTTTGTCCCAGCCTCTTTATTATTTCAGAGCTAGTTTGCTTTCTTTTAAGGAATTACTTGGAGGGAATAAAAGAAAAACAGAGGTGGAAGAAATTATTTTTCTTCCATCTCTGTTTTTTGTCCTTGAATGGCTTTTTTGAGCCACCAAAGTGAGCCGGCTAGGATCAGGGCAGCAAGCCAAAAAATCCCAGCCTCAATAGTGGTTAGAAAAAAGTAGAGAGCGATAGCATCGACCAATAAAAGTGGGATGAGAATCTGTTTTCTTATTTTCATAAGAATATTGTATCATAAATCCTAGAGGAAACAAGTGAAATCAAGCCTGTCTAGGTATTTTGTAGGATCCGAAAAGGCCCGATAGGATTAGTTAGTGAATTTTCTTTCAGGAGTGCATCTTGGTCCCATTTGTGGTAAAATAGTAAAGATATGAGTAAAGAATTTCATCATGTAACGGTTTTGCTTCATGAAACGATCGATATGCTGGATGTTAAGCCAGATGGTATCTATGTAGACGCCACATTGGGTGGGGCAGGCCACAGCGAATATTTGTTAACAAAATTAAATGAATCGGGCCATCTTTATGCCTTTGACCAAGATCAGCATGCAATTGAGAATGCTAAGATTCGTTTAGCTCCATTCATCGAGAAAGGCATGGTGACCTTCATTAAGGATAACTTTCGTCATTTGAAGGAACGTCTAAACGAATTGGGTGTGACTGAAATTGATGGAATCTGTTATGACCTAGGTGTCTCTAGTCCTCAGTTAGATGAACGGGAACGCGGATTTTCTTACAAGAAAGATGCGCCTCTGGACATGCGGATGAATCAAGAAGCTTCCTTAACGGCTTATGAGGTCGTAAATAGCTACGATTACCATGATCTAGTCCGTATTTTTTTCAAATATGGAGAGGACAAATTTTCCAAGCAAATTGCGCGGAAAATTGAGCAAGCACGAGCAATTAAACCGATTGAAACGACGACTGAATTAGCAGAGATTATTAAATCTGCTAAACCAGCTAAGGAGCTCAAGAAAAAGGGCCATCCTGCTAAACAGATTTTCCAAGCCATTCGTATCGAAGTCAATGATGAACTGGGAGCTGCAGATGAATCAATTCAGCAAGCCATGGATTTGTTGGCCCTCGATGGTCGTATTTCTGTGATTACCTTTCATTCGTTAGAGGATCGATTGACCAAACAATTGTTTAAAGAAGCTTCGACGGTTGAGGTTCCAAAGGGACTTCCCTTTATTCCAGATGATTTGAAACCAAAGATGGAGTTGGTCAACCGGAAACCTATTTTGCCAAGTGATGAAGAGCTTGAGGATAATAATCGATCCCATTCAGCAAAACTACGGGTTGCTCGAAAAATACACAAGTAAGAGGAATTGATATGGCAGCAAGAAATGAGAGAACAAGAACACAGGTACTACAAGACCGCTTTCGCCGTTTCTCTAGAGTAGAAAAGGCTTTTTATGGGTCGATTGTCCTAACAGCTGTTATTTTAGCCATTAGTATCGTCTTTATGCAGACACGGATTTTACAAGTTCAAAGTGAATTGACTGATTTGAATACGGAACTAGAAGCCAAAAAGACGGAATTGGCAGATGTTCGTCAAGAGGTCAATGAATTAACACGTTATGACCGCTTATCACAGTTGGCTAGCTCCCAAGGAATGAAGCTGCAAAAAGAAAATCGAAAAACAGTGAGTGCAAGTAGTGATGAATAAATTCAAAAAATTTTTGATCGGGTATTCGATAAAGAAACGTCGCTTGCCGGATCAGAATCGAAAACAAGTTGGGAAAAATCTCAGTGTACTGGCGATTTTCCTCTTTTTTCTCTTTCTGATTAATTTTGCAATGATCATTGGGACTGACAAAAAATTTGGTGTGACCTTATCGGATCAAGCCAAAAAAGTCCATGAGCAGACGGTCATTGTTCCTGCAAAACGTGGAACGATCTATGATCGAAATGGAGCAGTAATTGCTGAAGATGCGACGACCTATAATGTTTATGCCATTATTGATAAAAAGTACAAATCAGCAACCGGGAAAATCCTCTATGTAGAAGAGAGCCAATTTAAAAAAGTAGCAGAAATCTTTAAGCAGTACTTAGGGATGGATGAGGATTACGTCATTCAACAGTTGTCGCAAAAGAAATTGAAACAAGTTTCTTTTGGCTCGAACGGAAACGGCATAACTTATAGTAATATGACAGCCATCCGTGAGGCCATGGAAGCGGCGAAGATTGAAGGGGTTGCTTTTACAACCAGTCCAAATCGAAGCTATAAAAATGGAGTTTTTGCTTCTCAATTTATAGGTCAGGCCTCTCTTCAAGAAGATAAAGAGGGGAATAAAACCCTGAAGGGACAATCAGGGATGGAGAAATCCCTCGATCGTATTCTCACTGGACAAAATGGGGTTATCACCTATGATAAAGACCGAAACGGCAATATCGTTCCTGGTTCAGATAAGGTTTCTGTCAAAACAGAAGATGGAAAAGATGTCTATACGACCATTTCAGCAGAATTACAAACCTACCTTGAGACGCGAATGGATGTTTTCCAAGAAAAAGTAAAAGGAAAGTATGTTAGTGCGACTCTTGTGAGTGCAAAAACTGGAGAAATCCTGGCGACAACGCAACGTCCATCCTATAATGCGGATACCAAACAAGGGTTGGATCTGAAAAACTTGAAAACCTGGAATACCATCCTTTATCAAGATCAATATGAACCGGGTTCAACGATGAAGGTCATGTTATTAGCTTCGGCGATTGATCATGGAACCTTCCCAGCCTATAATGAAGGATACTACAGTAACGAACTACAAGTAAAAGATGCGACGATCCGTGACTGGGATGTCAATATGGGCTTGTCAGAAGGTCGCTATATGAATATTGCTCAAGGTTTTGCCTATTCAAGTAACATTGGGATGACCAAGCTTGAACAGAAGATGGGCAATAATGTCTGGATGAATTACCTCACACTCTTTAAGTTCGGACTTCCTACACGTTTTGGAATGGGAGACGAAGGTTTTGGAGGGCTACCAGGTGATAACTATGTCACTCAAGCCATGTCTTCCTTCGGTCAAGGGATTTCGGTGACCCAAACGCAGATGTTGCGTGCATTTTCTGCCATTGCAAATGATGGGGAAATGTTGGAGCCGAAGTTTATTAGTGCTATTTACGATAAAAAATCAGACACAGCCCGCAAATCAAAAAAAGAAGTTGTTGGAAAACCAGTTTCAGGATCAGCTGCGCAACAGACACGGAACTATATGATCACCGTCGGAACAGATCCAGAGTATGGAACCTTGTACAGCGATGGACCCATCATTCAGGTACCAGGTCAAAACGTTGCAGTGAAATCAGGAACTGCCCAGATGGCGACAGATCAAGGATACTTGCAAGGAGAAAATGATTATATCAACTCGGTTGTAGCCATGACACCTGCAGAAGATCCTGAATTCATCATGTATGTGACGGTCCAACAACCAGAGGTGAAATTCTCAGCCACTAGCTGGGAAGAGCTGGTCAATCCTATTTTGGAAGATGCAGTTGCTTTAAAAGACGAATTGCATTTGACATCAGAGGCGCCAACGTTGGATGATGTGACCAAAGAAACGACCTACAAAATCCCTTCTGTGGAAACTCTCTCTAAAGAGTTGAATCTGAAACAAAATCTAAGCCCAGGTGCTTATTCAGAGGAATTGCGTCGCAATTTGGTGCAACCAATTGTACTAGGGACCGGTAAAAATATCCGCAAGATGTCTGTGGATGTGGGCTCTAAAGTCAAAGCCAATCAACAAGTATTGTTATTGACAGAAGACTTTGATGTTGTTCCAGATATGTATGGGTGGACCAAGAAAAATGCAGATATCTTTGGAGAATGGACTGGAATTGAAATTACCTATAAAGGTAGTGGAAAGAAAGTAACCAAACAAACTGTCAAAATGAACACCTCGCTCAATAAAACTAAAAAGATTACGTTAACATTAGGAGACTAAGATGTATATTGCTACGATCCTTGTATCGTTTCTATTAACAGTGGCTGCTATTCCAGCCTTTATTCGATTTTACCATCGTGCTCATATTTCTGGGCAACAAATGCATGAAGATGTGAAACAACACAAAGCGAAAGCTGGCACTCCGACAATGGGTGGAGTGGTGTTTCTCATTACAGCAGTTCTAGTCAGTTTTGTCGTTACCGTATTGACTGGAAATTTCACGCGCCCTGTTCAACTTACTCTATTTATCTTGATTCTATATGGAATTGTTGGATTTTTGGATGACTTTTTAAAAGTTTTTCGTAAGATTAATGAAGGGCTCAATCCAAAGCAAAAACTAGCTCTTCAACTCGTTGGTGGAATCATCTTCTATATTTTTTCTGAACGCCACGGTGCAGGAAGCCTTTTGAATGTCTTTGGTTACGATCTTTACTTGGGCCATTTCTACATTCTCTTTGCTTTATTTTGGTTGGTTGGTTTTTCAAATGCGGTCAATTTGACAGATGGGATTGATGGATTAGCCAGCATTTCCGTTGCCATTAGCCTGAGTGCCTATTCCTTTATTGCCTATATGCAAGGAAAATGGGATATTCTCTTTGTCACCTTAAGTATGATTGGGGCCTTGCTTGGATTCTTTGTCTTCAACCACAAGCCAGCTAAAATCTTTATGGGAGATGTCGGTAGTCTTGCTCTTGGAGGGATGCTTGCAGCTTTGTCAATGGCTCTGCATGTAGAGTGGACCCTGCTCCTGATTGGTCTTGTCTATGTCATTGAAACAGGTTCTGTGATGCTACAAGTGACCTATTTCAAATGGACCAAGAAACGTTACGGGGAAGGACGTCGGATTTTCCGAATGACTCCTTTCCACCATCATTTAGAACTGGGTGGCCTTTCTGGTAATGGCCAAAACTGGTCAGAATGGAAAGTGGATGCCTTTATGTGGTCCATTGCCTTGGTAACAAGTGTCATCACTCTTGTTCTTCTCTACTTATAAAAAAGACGGTGGGCTTGCCCATCGTTTTTTGCTGACTCAGAGAGACTTTGTTGGTTAGGAAAAATGACTCATAAGAGAGGCAAGAAGGCAGCTTTTCTGATATAATAATAGAGATCATGAAAGGAACTGAGAAAATGAAATTTACAGAGTTTAATTTTAAGCCTTATATTCAAGAGGCACTGAAAGAAATCAATTTTAGAGAAGCAACTGAAGTACAGGAAAAACTAATTCCGATTGTCTTAGCTGGGAATGATTTGGTTGGGGAATCTAAGACAGGATCTGGAAAAACCCATACATTCCTCTTGCCGATTTTTCAAACGTTAAATGAAGACAACGATCAAGTTGAAGCGGTGATTACGGCTCCTAGTCGGGAGTTAGCAACGCAAATTTACCAAGCTGCTCGTCAAATCGCTAGTCATTCTGAAAAAGAGATTCGGATTGCCAATTATGTTGGAGGAACGGATAAAAGTCGTCAGATTGAAAAATTGCAGGTCAAACAACCGCATATCGTGATTGGAACTCCAGGTCGGATCTATGATCTAGTTGCATCCGGTGATCTGGCTATTCATAAGGCTCATACCTTTGTGGTAGATGAGGCAGATATGAC
This sequence comes from Streptococcus parasanguinis, assembly GCF_015557775.1. Lineage (GTDB taxonomy): Bacteria > Bacillota > Bacilli > Lactobacillales > Streptococcaceae > Streptococcus > Streptococcus parasanguinis_AA. The sequence goes on from NZ_JADNOY010000008.1 coordinate 53,733, forward strand.
ACTGGATATGGGATTTTTGTCCACCGTAGATAAGATTGCTTCAAGACTACCGCAACAACTGCAGTTTTTGGTGTTTTCAGCTACCATTCCACAAAAATTACAGCCTTTCTTAAAAAAATATCTCTCAAACCCAGTTATGGAGCAAATTAAGACCAAGACGGTGATTTCAGATACCATTGATAATTGGCTGGTTTCCACCAAGGGACGGGATAAAAATGAGCAAGTTTTCCAATTGACCAAGACCTTGCAGCCTTATTTGGCCATGATTTTTGTCAATACAAAAACAAGAGCAGATGATCTTCATGCCTATTTAGTAGCTCAGGGACTCAAAGTGGCGAAGATTCACGGAGATATCCCACCACGTGAACGAAAACGGATCATGAATCAGGTGAAAAATCTTGATTTTGAGTATATTGTGGCCACAGATTTGGCGGCGCGTGGAATTGATATCGAAGGGGTGAGCCATGTCATCAACGATGCCATTCCTCAAGATCTTTCCTTCTTTGTCCACCGTGTTGGTCGGACAGGTCGCAATGGCCTACCAGGTGTAGCCATTACTCTTTATCAACCAAGTGATGATTCAGATATCCGTGAACTAGAAAAAATGGGCATTCGTTTCGTACCGAAAGTGTTGAAAAATGGGGTTATTGAAGATACCTATGATCGGGATAGACGGGCGAATCGTGAGAAAAAGCAAGAGAAACTTGATATCGAAATGATTGGTCTGGTGAAGAAGAAAAAGAAAAAAATCAAACCAGGCTACAAGAAAAAAATCAAATGGGCAGTTGATGAGAAGCGAAGAAAAACTAAGCGAGCGGAAAACCGTGCGCGTGGTCGGGCAGAACGAAAGGCCAAACGCCAAACTTTCTGATCCCTTGTTTCAAATGTTTAAAAGAAAACATAGATTTTCTTTATGAACTCCATAAAGAAAATCTATTGGGAACTTGTCTAAAATTATGATAGACTAAACTTGTGTAGTCTATCATTTTTCTATTTCTGTAGCAATTTTTGGAATTCCAATAATGAATATGATAGAATGTTTATGTTCGAGAAAGGAAGTAACAAAAATGTTTACAACTAATCTTTTAACAGCCAACTGGTATGCTGACTTTTTAAAACATGTTCCAGATAGCAAGCTGTTTAGTTTGAGAGCTGTATTGGATGCATTTCCGGCTGTCATAGGGAAACTGCCTGTGACGATTTTACTAGCCCTGGGAGGAGCATTTTTGGGGATTATTTTTGCCATGATTTTTGCTCTGGTCAAAATTAATCGTGTACGAATCCTCTACCCGCTTCAAGCTGTTTTTGTCAGCTTTTTACGTGGGACTCCTTTGTTGGTTCAATTGATGTTGACCTATTATGGGATTCCTCTTATTTTAAAAGCGATCAATCAGTCTTATGGAACAGCTTTTAATATTAATGCCATTCCAGCTGAGCTATTTGCAATTGTGGCCCTTGCCTTTAATGAGGCGGCGTATGCGAGCGAGACCATCCGGGCAGCGATTTTATCGGTGGATCCTGGTGAGATAGAGGCAGCACGTAGTCTTGGGATGACTAACCGTCAAGTATACCGCCGGATTATTATTCCCAATGCAGCAGTTGTTGCAACCCCGACCTTAATCAACTCTCTCATTGGTTTAACCAAGGGGACATCGCTAGCCTTTAGTGCCAGTGTGGTTGAAATTTTTGCCCAAGCACGGATTATTGGGGGGAGCGATTTGAAGTATTTTGAACGCTTTATCACGGTATCGATTGTTTACTGGATTGTGAATATCCTCATAGAAATGCTAGGCCGACACATTGAACGTCGACTGGATATTGAGACTCCCGTAGCAATTGATTTACCAGATCAGGAGGTCCGGATCTAATGATTTATATTTCAGAATTATCAAAGACATTTTCAGGTCAAAAGGTTTTAAATAATCTAAGTTTAGAAATTCAAAAAGGGGAAGTCGTGGCCCTAATCGGGTCTTCGGGAGCTGGTAAATCAACCTTCTTACGCAGTTTAAACTATTTGGAAGCACCAGATAGTGGTAGAATTAAGATTGATGATTTCGAAGTTGATTTTGAGCACATTACTCAAGATCAAATCTTAACCTTAAGAAGAAAATTGGCCATGGTGTTCCAACAGTTTAATTTGTTTGGTAGAAAAACAGCCCTTGAAAATGTGAAAGAAGGGCTCGTTGTTGTGAAGGGCTTATCCGATCAAGAAGCAACGAAAATTGCTCGAGAAGAACTGGCAAAAGTCGGTTTATCGGATCGTGAAAATCACTATCCTCGTCACCTCTCAGGTGGACAAAAACAACGGGTGGCTTTGGCCCGTGCCTTGGCTATGAAACCAGAAGTTCTTTTGTTGGATGAACCGACTTCAGCCTTGGATCCAGAATTGGTTGGAGAAGTTGAAAAATCCATTGCCAATGCAGCAAAATCAGGACAAACCATGGTACTGGTCAGTCATGATATGTCTTTTGTAGCGCAAGTAGCAGATAAGGTCTTATTTTTGGATAAAGGACGGATTATTGAATCTGGAACACCAGAGGAAATCATGCAACATCCAAAAGAAGAACGGACAAAAGAATTCTTTGCTAGTTACAAACGGACCTATGTTTGATATAATAGAGGAGAGGTAAGACTCAGCTGGCGATGCTAGCTGGGTTTGTTTTCTGAAAATGTAAAAATATTTGGAGTCGTGATGTTAAATAAATTATTGTCCTTATATTTACAAAGTTTAGTGACGACAACGATTTTAGTTGGGATCGCTTCTTGTATTTGGATTGGCTACCGTGCCCTTAAGAAGAAAGATAAAACAGCCAAGCAACGACAAGCCCATTTGTATGATATCCTTTTAATTGATATCATGACGATTCCTATTTTAACCTTTGCGGTCATAGGGATTTTGTTTATCTTTCAAGCACGATAATTGCAAAAAGACCGTGTTAGAATTATAATGATTACAACGAAACAGAAAGAGGTTGTGTATGTTTGATACAGTGATTATTGGGGCAGGTCCTGCAGGGATGACTGCTGCCCTTTATGCAGCACGAAGCAATTTAAAAGTCGCATTGATTGAGAGAGGAATTCCAGGCGGTCAAATGAACAATACGTCTGACATTGAAAACTATCCTGGCTATGCGAATATTAGTGGTCCAGACTTGGCTGAAAAAATGTTCGAGCCTTTAGAGAATCTTGGTGTAGAACATTTGTTTGGACAGGTAGAGCGCATCGAAGACCACGGAGCAACCAAAAAGATTGTCACAGATGACGGAGAATTTGAAGCTAAAACTATTGTGATTGCAACAGGTTCCAACCACCGTTTATTAAATGTCCCTGGTGAAGAGGAGCTGAATAGTAGAGGGGTTTCCTACTGTGCTGTTTGTGATGGTGCTTTCTTTAGAGACGAGGATCTCTTGGTCGTTGGTGGTGGCGATTCTGCGGTAGAAGAAGCTGTCTTTTTGACTCAGTTTGCAAAAACAGTGACCATTGCCCATCGTCGTGATCAGTTGCGTGCCCAAAAAGTTCTTCAAGACCGTGCCTTTGCCAATGATAAAATTCACTTTGCTTGGAATACGGTTGTTGAAGAAATTAAGGGGGAACCAAAAGTAACGTCTGTCCTTTTAAAAGATGTGAAGACAGGAGAGGTTAGAGAGCAGGCCTTTGGTGGTGTCTTTATCTATGTCGGTTTAGATCCTGTCAGTGATTTTGCGACGGAACTTGGTATTTTAGATGAAAATGGCTGGGTGGTGACGGATGATCATATGAGAACCACAGTCCCAGGTATTTTTGCGGTTGGTGATGTTCGTCAAAAAGACCTACGTCAAGTGACGACAGCCGTCGGAGACGGTGCGATTGCTGGCCAAGAAGTTTATAAATATATCACAGAAAACTTTTAATCTTTTAAAAATCTGAGGTTTGTGTCTCAGATTTTTTTGTGCTTTCCTTTCAGTATTCAATGGGGCTGAAATGTGCTATAATGGTACTAATTTTATGGTAGGAATTCATAGAACAAATCTAAAAAAAGAGGTATTCATATGTATCCAGATGACAGTTTAACGTTGCATACTGATTTATACCAAATCAACATGATGCAGGTCTATTTTGATCAAGGTATCCACAATAAACATGCTGTATTTGAAGTGTATTTTCGTCAACAGCCTTTTAAAAACGGCTATGCTGTATTTGCTGGCTTAGAGCGAATTGTGAAATATTTGGAAAACTTGAGTTTTTCTGAGAGCGATATTGCCTATTTAGAGTCACTTGGTTATCATGGAGCCTTCTTGGAATATCTCCGTGATCTTAAATTGGAACTGACAGTACGCTCGGCTCAAGAAGGTGACTTAGTTTTTGCCAATGAACCAATTGTCCAGGTCGAAGGTCCTCTGGCTCAGTGTCAATTGGTGGAAACAGCCCTCTTAAATATAGTCAACTTTCAAACCTTGATAGCCACAAAGGCTGCACGCATTCGTTCGGTCATTGAAGATGAGCCTTTGATGGAATTTGGGACACGTCGCGCGCAAGAAATGGATGCTGCGATTTGGGGAACTCGTGCGGCAGTCATCGGAGGTGCTAATGGGACTAGTAATGTTCGGGCAGGAAAACTCTTTGGAATCCCTGTTTTAGGAACCCATGCCCATTCTCTTGTACAGGTATATGGAAATGACTACCAAGCCTTTAAGGCCTATGCGGAAACCCATAAAGATTGTGTCTTCCTCGTCGATACCTATGATACCCTTCGTATTGGGGTACCAGCAGCTATTCAGGTAGCGCGTGAAATGGGAGAGAAGATCAATTTCTTAGGCGTTCGGATTGATTCAGGAGATATTGCCTATATTTCTAAAAAAGTTCGCCAGCAATTAGATGAGGCTGGGTTTACAAATGCTAAAATCTACGCTTCTAACGACTTGGATGAAAATACCATCCTCAACTTAAAAATGCAAAAAGCAAAAATTGATGTATGGGGTGTGGGAACCAAACTAATTACGGCTTACGATCAACCAGCACTTGGGGCGGTATACAAAATTGTTTCTGTTGAAAACGAAGCAGGAGAGATGATCAATACCATCAAGCTTTCTAATAATGCAGAGAAAGTTTCTACTCCAGGTAAAAAGCAAGTCTGGCGGATTACGAGTCGTGAAAAAGGTAAGTCAGAAGGGGACTACATTACTTATGATGGAGTAGATGTTTCTCAACTGACAGAACTTAAAATGTTCCATCCGACTTATACCTACATCAATAAAACGGTCCGAAACTTTGAGGCTATTCCTCTTTTAGTGGATATTTTTAAAGAGGGGCAATTGGTTTATCAACTACCACCATTATCAGAAATTCAAGAATATGCTCGTAAAAATTACGATCAATTGTGGGATGAATACAAGCGTGTCCTTAATCCACAGCATTACCCAGTTGACTTGGCAAAAGATATTTGGCAGGATAAGATGGATCTAATCGAGGAAATGCGTAACAAGGCCAATGGAGAAGGAGAAGCAAAATGAGTTTGCAAGAAGAGATTATCCAACAATTGGGTGTCAAGCCTAGCATTGATCCTCAGGAAGAGATTCGCCGCTCGGTTGATTTCTTAAAAAGATATCTAAAAAAACATCCCTTCTTGAAAACATTTGTATTAGGGATCTCAGGAGGACAAGATTCGACTCTTGCTGGGCGATTAGCTCAATTAGCCATGGAAGAAATGCGCTCAGAGACAGGAGATGCCTCCTATCAATTTATTGCTGTTCGCCTTCCTTATGGGGTACAGACAGATGAAGAAGATGCTCAAAAAGCTTTGACCTTTATCCAGCCAGATGTCAGCCTAGTCGTTAACATCAAGGAATCAGTTGATGCCATGGAACGCGCTGTCGAAGCAACAGGAACGGATATCTCCGACTTCAACAAGGGCAATATCAAGGCTCGCAGTCGCATGATTGCTCAGTATGCTTTAGCAGGTGCGCGGAGTGGAGCCGTTATTGGGACGGACCATGCAGCGGAAAATATTACAGGTTTCTTCACAAAATTTGGAGATGGTGGTGCAGATATTTTACCCCTTTTCCGTTTGAACAAGCGCCAAGGAAAACAATTGCTTAAAGCCTTGGGAGCTGATCCTGCTCTCTATGAGAAAATCCCAACTGCAGATTTGGAAGAAGAAAAACCAGGAATAGCAGACGAAGTAGCGCTGGGTGTCACCTATAATGAAATCGATGATTACCTAGAAGGCAAACAAGTGAGCCCAGAAGCTCAAGCCACTATTGAAAAATGGTGGTACAAAGGCCAACACAAACGCCACCTGCCAATCACAGTATTTGATCATTTCTGGGAGTAAAAAGGTCCACTGGACCTTTTTAGCCCGAGTCTTAAAATAGGAAAACGAGACAGAAATCGGTAACTCGCAGAGTTCGATTTCGTAGTCTCACCATACAATATTGTGAAAAGCATCAAAAAGAAGGGCGATTTCATCCGTCCTTTTCTTCTAGATTAAAGTAACCAACTTGCAAAGTTCAAGTTGCATGAAAAAATGAAGGGAGACAATCTATGAATCATCTTGGAAGTCTTGTCATAGAGACAGAGCATTTATACTTGAGGCCTTTCGTTTTGGAAGATGCACCAGCGATGTTTGAAAATTGGGCTTCGGATCCTGAAACCCTGAAATATGTCACTTGGGATGCCCATGCATCTACTGAGAGAACCAGAGAATCGATCAAAAGATGGATCGAACAGTATCGTAAACCAGATACTTATAAATGGGCGCTTTGTTTGAAAACATCACTGGATCAGGTAATTGGAGATATTAGTGTGGTTTCTCAAGACCAGGAAAGTCAATCATGCGAGCTAGGTTATATCCTTGGCAAGAAATTCTGGGGGCGGGGATTCATGACAGAAGCCGTCATAGCTGTTTTGGATTTCTTATTGAACAAAGTCGGATTTAAAGAAATCAAAGCCACTTATGTCAGTTTAAATCCTGCTTCAGGGAAAGTCATGGAAAAGGCAGGAATGCAGTATGTAGAAACCATCCCTCATGCCATTCAACGCAAAGGATATTGCGGGGATAAAATCATCTATTCTAAACAGAATCCCTCTCTATAGGGTGATTTTTACTTGAAGATTCTGCTCAAAGGATTATAATAGTAAATAATGAAAAAAGGAGATTGCTATGTCAGAATTAACGAAAGAATTTACAGACCAGCTCTATGCTAATTATGAAGCAAATGTGAAATATGCGGCTCTTGAAAATGCTGTTACCCACAATGGGATCCATGCATCGCTTGAAACGCGCAAGAGTGCAGTAGAAAATACACCAGTTTTTTCACTTGATTTGACCAAGGATAAGGTGACAAACCAAAAAGCATCTGGACGTTGTTGGATGTTTGCGGCTTTAAATACCTTCCGTCACAAGATGATTTCAAGCTTCCAATTGGAGGATTTTGAATTGTCTCAAGCACATACTTTCTTTTGGGATAAGTATGAAAAATCAAACTGGTTTTTGGAGCAAGTGATTGCTACAGCAGATCAAGAATTGACCAGCCGTAAGGTGGCTTTTCTCCTACAAACCCCACAACAAGATGGTGGTCAATGGGATATGGTGGTATCCCTCTTTGAGAAATACGGAGTGGTTCCAAAATCAGTTTATCCGGAATCGATTTCTTCAAGTAATAGCCGGGAATTGAACACCTACCTCAATAAACTCTTGCGTCAAGATGCGCAAATCTTGCGTGACTTGATTCACTCAGGCGCAGATAGTGAGGCAGTTGCGAGCAAGAAACAAGCGTTGTTGCAAGAAATCTTTAACTTCTTGGCTATGTCTTTAGGATTGCCTCCGCGTGAATTTGACTTTTCATACCGTGATAAGGACAACCAATTCCATACCGAAAGTGGCTTAACTCCACAAAGCTTCTACAAAAAATATGTAGACCTTCAATTAGACGATTACGTCTCCATTATCAATGCCCCAACTACAGATAAGCCATATGGAAAATCTTACACCGTAGATATGCTGGGCAATGTGGTTGGTAGCCGTCCAGTCCGCTACCTAAATGTTCCAATGGATCGATTGAAAGAATTAGCTATTGCTCAAATGAAAGCAGGAGAAACTGTCTGGTTTGGTTCAGATGTAGGCCAAGTCAGCAACCGTAAAGCCGGAATCCTGGCAACAGATGTCTACGATTTTGAAGCAGGCATGGACATTCATTTGACACAAGACAAGGCGGGTCGCTTGGACTATGCAGAAAGTCTCATGACACACGCTATGGTCTTGACAGGGGTTGATTTAGACGAAGCAGGTCAGCCTCGTAAATGGAAGGTTGAAAATTCATGGGGAGACAAGGTCGGTACAGATGGTTACTTTGTGGCTTCTGATGCTTGGATGGATGAATATACCTATCAAATCGTGGTTCGTAAAGAATTCCTAACAGCAGACGAATTAGCAGCCTATGAAGCAGAACCCATTGTCCTAGCACCGTGGGATCCAATGGGAGCTTTAGCAAAATAATGATATAGAAAAGAGCCGAAAGGCTCTTTTCAGATTGAAGACAAAATATCTTAAAAACTTTCCTTAGGTGAGTACGGACGTCAGCGAACTTCTTTAAAGTTCCATGACTAATTATTGAGTCTAAGGTCTCAATAATTCCGAGTGCCTGAAACAATAACGTTTCAAGCACTTTTCTCACAGCGGAAAGTTTCAGTATTTTCTTAAATCGATTTAAATATTGGAACTCAATTTTGTTTTTTGCAGAATCACTTAACTTATTTTGCTTTAAAATAGTTTGTCTACATTCTAATAAGAGCCGAAAGGCTCTTTTTTTTATATACTCAAAAATAAAAAAGCTGGGAAGTCTAACTAAATAAATCAGATTTTATTCGTTCTGGTTTTTTAACCATTGTTTTAAAAAAAGCCGGGCAAAAGCCCGACTTCTCCATTCTATTATTCGTTATGATTGTTAGAGTCTTGCGAAGAAGGCTCAGATGGTTTAGATTGATTTTCTTCGTTCGAAGAGCTAGACGATGGTTCTTCATACGAATACTGATCAGTGGAATAACTTGGCTCATAGTAGTAGTTATTGTAGTTGTTCTTACCATTGTTTAAGTAGAGATAAGAACCACTTCGATACAGTCCACTTGGTTGCGTCCAATCCGTATGACCAGAGTTATTATTATTAGCAAGATAGAGCATCATTTGACGGTAGACATCCGTTGCGACCTGTATTCCATTATCCAATACTGGTGTAAAGCGATTGGAATAACCTGTCCATACTGCCATGGCATATTCAGGAGTGTAGCCTACAAACAATTCATCCGGTGTTACAATATTTGAATAAGCATTTTTTGTCAATTTACCGATTTCGTTATCAGCATAGTTTGATGTACCTGTCTTACCAGCTTGGTAGATTCCCGAAATGGCAGCATTTGTACCGGTACCAGACAAGAGAACTGTCTTCATCATATCTGTCATCATGTAGGCAGTTGTTGCTTTCATTGCACGAGTTCCTTCGGACTCAAATTCCTTGGTTGTGCCATCACTAAAGACAACCCGACTAACATAGGATGGTTTGTAATAGGTACCGCCATTGGCAAAAGCAGCATAGGCAGCTGCCATTTTCTCACTGCTGGCTCCGTATTTGTTGCTAGAATCGCTAGTGTTACTCGAGATAGCGTTGGCGTAAACCATTTCTGGGTAATCGATCCCTAATCCATTGAGGAATTTCTTAGCTTGTTTAAGACCAACTTTTTCCAGGGCCTTCACCGCAGGCACGTTACGAGATTGTTGAATTGCGTAGGTAATGGACATGCTACCATAGTATGAACGGTCCCAGTTGTAGACAGGCGTTGATGAATGAGGGAAGTTGTATGGCGCATCTGTTGTAGTAGCTGCTGTAGAGGTATATTCCTCATGTTCAAGAGCTGGTGCGTAATCTGTGATTGGTTTCATTGTTGAACCCCAGTCACGGTTCGTTTCAACCGCTTGGTTTGTACCAAAGGAAACATTGCTGGATTGGTGACGAGAACCCAGCTGAGCAATGACTTTACCAGTATTGACATCAATAACGGTAGAAGCTACTTGCATTTCATCATCCGGGTAATTGACATATTCATCTGTATTGTAGATATCCCATAGTTTCTTTTGAGCTTCTGTATCCACGTTTGTATAGACATCCATTCCGGTTGTCAACAAATTGTAGCCCGTTTCTTCTTCGACTTGCTCGATCACTTCTTTTAGGTAATTATCCATATAGGCTGGGTAACTGCTTGAAGAACTGAGACTTTGCAGACCATCTGTAACAGGTGTATTGACCGCTGCTTCGTATTGTTTGTTAGAAATGGTCTTCATATCGAGCATTTCTTTTAATACTAAGTTTCGGCGCTGTTGCGCTGCTTCAGGATGGGAGTATGGATCGTATTGGTTTGGTGCTTGGGGCATCCCCGCAAGGAGTGCCAATTGAGGGAGCGAAAGATCTTTTAGATCTTTTCCGTAATAACTTTTCGCAGCTGTCTGCATTCCGTAGTTCCCATTCGCCATAAATACTTTATTGACGTAATAGGTCAAGATTTCTTGTTTGGTTGCTTTCTTTTCTAGTTGGGTTGCTAACCAAGCTTCTTGGATCTTACGAGAGAGGGTACGGTCAGAGGCTGAAGTGGAGAAATAGGTTAACTTGATCAATTGTTGCGTCAAGGTTGACCCACCTTGACTTCCTCCTCGTAAGTTGTGAAGGAAGGAACCGCCGATCCGAATGATGTCGACCCCACGGTGATTGAAGAAACGGTGGTCTTCAATCGCAACGATAGCATTGACCAAATCAGTAGGGATTTCATTGGCTGTGACATTGATTCGTTTCTCAGCTCCCAAATCCGCGATCAAGTTATTTTGGTTGTCATAGATCTTACTAGATGTTGTTGCAACCAAATCTTTTTCAGACAAGGTCGGTGCTTTCATAGCATAGTAACTAAATATCAGTCCACCGAGGACAAATAAAAGTAAGAAAAATGAAATGGCTGCGATGGCAACATATTTCAACCATTGAATGACTGTTTGTTTATTCATTTAAATACCGCCTAGAAGTTTCTGTTCGATAATATCAAGATAAGGAACGCTTGGAAGACGATTCTTATCTACTAGAAAGCCGTGCTCCTGAATATAGGAGAGGGGCATGGATTTACTACCATGATCGATGTTGTAATAGTGAATTAATGCAGGAGCAGGAAGTAAGTAGGTTTCACTCAACTTTGCAAAATGCAAGAGAACGAAACAGATACCGCCTTGCTGAACAACTGCCTCCATATGATCGATTTGATGTTGATGAAAATTTTTCATCGGCATGGATTGCTTTTGCTGTGTTTCCTTCGCTTCAAAATCGATATAGCGTCCCTTGTATACTCCAGAATAGTCCGTCGTTGAGGCTTGCCTGAAATAGGCTTCAACAATCTTTGCCCGACTGCGACGTGGATAATCCACTTTCACGATTTGAATCGGTGTTGGTTTTTTATGGATGACTGCTAGACCTCGAGAAAGATAGTATTGATTGCTTTCATTGATCATTTTTTCAAATGTCATCCCACGATTCGCAAAGTCGACTGGATGTTTCCTTTGTGTAGAGACCAAGGTTTTTTTGGCTACTTTATGTGGATAGTTGACCATAGTTCTCCTTATTGGTACAATTACATCACTCTATTATATCATAAATTAGAATAATGAGGAAAAAATGAATACCATACTTGTTGCAGGTTATAAGAGTTTTGATGTGGGAGTCTTTTCCAATAAAGACCCTCGACTGACCATTATCAAAAAAGCCATTGAAAGAGATCTTCGTCGTCTATTTGAAGAAGGAGTGAAATGGCTGGTCTTTTCTGGTAATTTGGGATTTGAGGCTTGGGTACTAGAGGTCGCCTTTGCATTAAAAAAAGATTACGATTTTCAAATGGCGACGATCTTCCTATTTGAGAATGTTGGCGAAAATTGGAATGAAAGCAATCAGGAATTATTAGCACGCTTCAAACAGGTGGATTTCGTGAAATATGCCTATCCTCACTATAGCAATCCGGGTCAACTAAAAGAATACAATCAGTTTTTGATAGATAACGCGGATGGAGCTTATGTTTTTTATGATCCAGAAAATGAAACCAATTTAAAATATCTTTACAAAATGATGGTAGAAAAAGAACCATTTTATGTCAAACAATTAAGTTTTGATGACTTAAATGAACTTGCTGAAAATTTTTACGAAAACTAAGTGTTATACCTTGATTTTTCTTACCATTTTTTTATATAATTGAGATGATGAACTAGATTGGAGAGAGTAATGGCGAGTATTATTTTTACTGCGAAAGATATTTTTGATCAAGATTTCAAACGAGAAGTTCGTGGTTATAATAAAGATGAAGTAAATGAATTTTTGGATGATGTCATAAAAGACTATGAAACCTATGCTGCTTTGGTGAAGGAATTGCGTGAAGAAAACGCCCGCCTTCGTGAAGATCTTGCCCAAAAAGCACAGGAAACACCACAAACATCTCCGATTGCTAGCACCGCTACGCAAGAATTTCCGCAAGTGACAACAGCGACGAACTTTGATATACTCAAACGTCTCAATCGTTTGGAAAAAGAAGTTTTTGGGAAACAGATCGTAGATCGCGATTAGTAATCCCATAGATTGTGCAATTTTTGGATAATCGCGTGAGAAAATACTCTCATGAGGAAAGTCCATGCTAGCACAGGCTGTGATGCCTGTAGTGTTTGTGCTAGGTGAATCCATAAGCCTAGGGACTTGGTATTCAAGTTACGGCGAGTGAAGGAGCTAAGTCTAAGGATAAGCTCTAGTAACTCTGAAAGTGCCACAGTGACGTAGTTTTTAGGGAAACCTAAAAAGTGGAACGCGGTAAACCCCTCAAGCTAGCAACCCAAACTTTGGTCGGGGCATGGAATGCGTGGAAACGAACATAGCATTCTGACTGGAAACAGTAGACAGATGATTATCGAAAGAAATGGTACCTAGTCATTTCTGGAACAAAACATGGCTTATAGAAAATTGCATATAGGTTGATGAGGTGGAGAGAGATCTCAACCTCCTTTTTTAAAGTGATAGGAATAAGATGAAAAAACAATTTGAATTGATTGCAACGGCCGCTGCTGGTATAGAGGCTGTTGTTGGTCGAGAACTACGCGATCTCGGCTACGATTGCCAGGTTGAAAATGGACGGGTTCGATTTCAAGGAGACCGTCGAGCAATCATAGAGACCAATCTCTGGTTGCGCGCGGCTGATCGAGTGAAAATTGTGGTTGGGACTTTTCCAGCCAAAACCTTTGAAGAACTCTTTCAAGGTGTCTTTGCTTTGGATTGGGAAAACTATTTGCCTTTAGGAGCACGTTTTCCTATTTCTAAGGCTAAATGTGTCAAATCAAAACTCCATAATGAACCTAGCGTTCAGGCCATTTCGAAAAAAGCAGTGGTTAAAAAGTTACAAAAACACTATGCCCGACCAGAAGGTGTTCCTCTCATGGAAAATGGGGCAGAGTTCAAGATCGAAGTATCGATCCTTAAAGACCAAGCCACTGTCTTGATTGACACCACTGGTAGTAGCCTCTTCAAACGTGGTTATCGGACTGAAAAAGGGGGAGCCCCTATTAAGGAAAATATGGCAGCAGCAATTCTTCTGCTGTCAAACTGGTATCCAGATAAACCCTTGATTGACCCGACATGTGGTTCTGGAACGTTTTGTATTGAGGCAGCGATGATCGCGAGAAATATGGCACCTGGTTTACGTCGGACCTTTTCTTTTGAAGAATGGAACTGGATGGATGATCGCTTGATTCATGAAGTCCGTCAAGAAGCAAGCAGAAAAATCAATCGCGAGATCGAATTGGATATTATGGGAACCGATATCGATGCACGGATGGTTGAGATTGCCAAAGAAAATGCCCAGAAAGCGGGCGTTAGCAGTGACATTACTTTCAAACAGATGCGAGTCCAAGATCTTCACTCAGATAAGATCAACGGGGTGATTATCTCCAACCCTCCATATGGAGAACGCTTATCCGATGATGAAGGTGTGACGAAATTATATACTGAAATGGGGCACGTATTTGCACCTCTCAAAACCTGGAGTAAATTTATCTTAACCAGTGATGAAGGTTTTGAATCTAAATTCGGTAGTAAAGCAGATAAAAAACGAAAACTTTATAACGGAACCCTAAAAGTTGATCTCTACCAATATTTTGGGGAACGAGTAAAACGGCAGATTAAGGCATAGAAAGGATTTTTATGACAGAGAAGGATAAAAAGCCATTAGAGCAAGAAACAGAATCAATTTTAGAGTTTGAAGATGCTAAAGAGATGACGATTGGGCAGGCCAATCGAAAAGCAGAAGAAATCGAGGCAGGTGTCACTGAAGGTGATAATGTCTTAGACAAATACATCAAACAACACCGAGCAGAAATTGAAGCTGAAAAATACGATACAAAAATTTTGGCCAAAGAAGAATTGGCTAAAGCTGAAGAGTTGGCAGCTACAGAAACAGTTGCTGAAGTAGCTGAAGCAGTGGAGGCGCCGGAAGTGACGGAAACAGTCTTGGAACAAAGGCCTGAAATGGATGCTATCTCAACTGAATTACCTGCTAAGATTAAATTTGGACCCACACCAACTGAACCAATTGTAGAAGCTGAGGAACTTCCTGAGGAAACACCAAGCAATGCGGGCAAACGAATCAAAGCGGTTCTATACTCTGCCTTAGGTCTTGCGATTGTCGGTTCGGCCATTTTTGTGACCTATAACTGGATGCACAGTCGTGGAAAATCTGGTGGTACAACTGTTGTATCGTCTTCATCTAGCAAGTCATCTTCTACTTCTAAATCAAGTAGCAGTGAAACACAGGCTCAAAAATTGGAAGAGTTTACCAAAGCCTACGATGCCTTTTTTGTAGATGAATCAAAAAGTGCTCTTAAAAATGATAAATTCGGAGACTTGGAAAATCTGAAGAAACTGCTGGACAAATTAGAAGGAAGCAGTGATTATAATGCGGCTAAAACAAAATATGAAGACCTTGTGAAGCAAGTTTCTGCCATTCAAAAAGTGAATTCTCAATTTAGTTCTCCAGTCATCAAAGATGGAGTTCTTGATGCAACTGCCAAAGCGAAAAGTGATGCGACCTTTGCAGAAACAAAGACAGGCAATGAAAAATTAGATAGCTTATTGAATGAGGCGGTTGCGCAAGGACGTTCACAACAAGTTGCGACACCGGCACCAGTGACAGGGACAGGTGGTACAGATACTTCTAATGCAACTCCAGCCCCAGCTCAAGCAGCAACGCCTACGGCCCCAGCTGTCAATGCTGCTACAGGTAGTGCAGGAACGGCAAACCCAGGCTATTCAGGGTACGGTCTTCCAAGCGATGGTGTCCCACTTCAGCGGAACTTGAGTCGTGTGCCATATAACCAAGCAGCTATCAATGATGTCAATAACCCAGCTTGGGTATTTGGTGATGGGATCCTTGAAAAAGTATTGAATATTGCTCGTAAACGTGGACATATCACTGGCAATCAATACATTTTAGAGCGTGTCAATATCATTAACGGTAATGGCTATTACAACCTCTTCAAACCAGATGGAACCTATCTCTTTAGTATCAATGCCAAAACGGGTTATTTCGTAGGAAACGGAAAAGGTCATTCAGATGCTCTGGATTATTAATGCTTGATCAGACATCCCCTTTTTGGGAAAAATGACAATAAAAAAGGATGAACCAGAGGTTCATCCTTTTTTTAGTCTTAAACAAGATGACGTTCAAACGGATCGTCAGAAATTCCTTGGTCTAGAATCAAGCGACACCATTCTTTGGCTGAGAAGAGGCTGTGGTCCTTGTAATTTCCACAAGACTCAATGGTTGTGCCTGGGACATCCTCCCAAGTGCTGACTGATGAAATTTCTTCTAAAGATTCTTTAATCACTTTAGCAATTTCCGTACTCGAATGCTGTCCCCACATGATCATATGAAAACCGGTGCGACATCCAAATGGGGAACAATCAATCATACCATCGATGCGTTTGCGAATAAGCATCGCAAGAAGGTGCTCGATCGTGTGGAGCCCTGCAGTTGGAATCGCATTTTCATTGGGTTGCACCAAACGGATATCAAAGTTAGAGATGATGTCTCCTTTGGGTCCAGTTTCTTCCCCAATCAAGCGTACATAGGGAGCCTTCACCGCCGTGTGGTCCAATTCAAAACTTTCAACAATTACTTCTTTTGTCATACTCAAATCCTTCTTTGTTTTTCTTGATTATAGCATAAAAAAACAGATTCAACAAAGTGGAAATAAATGAATTCCTCACAGATGTTCCATGAAAGAAAAGACGATAAAAGAATAAGCGTTAAGCAAAAATATAAAAGGTTTTTCCTGTTTTTTTAGATTGTTAATTTTAGTAATTTATGGTAAAATGTAAAAGAATTTTTAATTCAACTAATTAAATAGATTTGGGGTAAAAGCATGAATTTTGTTATTACAGGTGTTTTTGCCGCGGTCATTGGTTTAGTCATTGGATATGTGGGAACTGCTCTTAAAATGAAAGCTTCAAAAGAAGCTGCGGAACTCACCCTTTTGAATGCTGAACAAGAAGCAACGAATTTACGTGGACAGGCTGAACGCGAAGCCGATTTGATTTTAAAAGAGGCGAAGCATGAGTCAAGTTCACTTAAAAAAGAAGCACTTTTGGAGGCAAAGGAAGAAGCCAGAAAATATCGTGAAGAGGTCGATGCTGAGTTTAAGTCAGAACGACAAGAATTGAAGCAATTAGAAAGCCGTTTGGCAGAACGTGCTAGCAATCTTGATCGCAAAGACGACATTTTAACAAGCAAAGAACAGTCTCTTGAACACAAAGAGCAAAGTCTTACAGATAGAACTAAACACATTGATGCGCGTGAACAACAGCTGGAAGAGCTTGAACACAAGAAAGTAGAAGAACTGGAACGTGTCGCTGCTCTAAGTCAAGGAGAAGCGCGTGACATTATTTTGAGTCAGACGGAAGAGCAACTTTCAAAAGAAATTGCCTCACGGATTCGTGATGCTGAATTGGAAGTGAAAGAACGTTCTGATAAAATCGCAAAAGACATTCTCGTGCAAGCTATGCAGCGAATGGCGGGTGATTTTGTTGCTGAGCAAACAAACTCAACCGTTCATTTGCCGGACGATAGTATGAAGGGTCGGATTATCGGTCGTGAAGGTCGCAATATTCGTACCTTTGAGAGTTTGACAGGTGTCGATGTGATTATTGATGATACGCCTGAAGTGGTGACCTTGTCAGGGTTTGATCCGATTCGTCGTGAAATCGCCCGCATGACAATGGAGAGCCTTCTCAAAGATGGTCGGATCCATCCAGCCCGCATCGAAGAGCTGGTTGAGAAGAACCGCCAGGAAATTGACAACCGGATTCGTGAATACGGTGAGGCGGCTGCCTATGAAATCGGTGCGCCAAACCTCCATCCAGATTTGATGAAAATCATGGGACGGTTGCAATTCCGTACTTCTTATGGTCAAAACGTTTTGCGTCACTCCATTGAAGTTGCTAAACTTTCTGGTATTATTGCTAGCGAGTTGGGTGAAAATGCTACCTTGGCACGACGTGCAGGATTCTTACATGATATCGGAAAAGCGATTGACCGTGAAGTGGAAGGAAGTCACGTCGAGATTGGAACTGAATTGGCACGGAAGTACAAGGAACACCCAGTGGTTGTCAATACCATTGCCAGTCACCATGGTGACGTGGAACCAGAAAGTGTCATCGCAGTCATTGTCGCTGCAGCGGATGCCTTGAGTGCAGCTCGACCTGGAGCACGAAGTGAGTCACTTGAAAGCTACATCAAACGCTTGCAAGATCTTGAAGAAATTGCAAATAGTTTTGAAGGAGTTAAGACAAGTTTCGCCCTTCAAGCGGGTCGTGAACTCCGTATTATGGTTAGCCCTGAGGCAATCAAGGATGATAAAGTGACGATCTTAGCTCATGATATTCGTGAGAAGATCGAGTCCAATCTTGAGTATCCTGGAAACATTAAGGTTACCGTGATTCGAGAATTGCGTGCAGTAGATTACGCAAAATAAACAAAAGCTTGAGATCTAGCATCTCAAGCTTTTTTGAATGAAAAAATCAGTTGAAAATTAGGCCGATTTTTGTTACACTAGATAGAAAGACATTGAAGGAGAAATCATGGCGGATCGTGGCTTATTAATCGTATTTTCTGGCCCTTCGGGGGTTGGAAAAGGAACGGTCAGACGAGAAATTTTTGAAAACTCGGACAATCAGTTTCAGTATTCTGTATCGATGACGACGCGTGCACAACGTCCAGGTGAAGTGGATGGTGTCGACTATTTTTTCCGTACACGTGAAGAATTTGAAGATTTGATCCGTCAAGGGCAAATGTTGGAGTACGCTGAGTACGTTGGAAATTACTATGGGACTCCTTTAACCTATGTGAATGAAACCTTGGACAAGGGAATCGATGTATTCCTTGAAATTGAAGTTCAGGGTGCCCTTCAAGTAAAGAAGAAAGTTCCAGATGCAGTTTTTATTTTCTTAACTCCGCCTGATTTGGATGAATTGCAAGATCGATTAGTGGGTCGCGGGACAGATAGTGCAGAAGTTATTGCGCAACGGATTGAAAAAGCAAAAGAAGAAATCGCCATGATGCGTGAATATGACTACGCTATTGTGAACGATGAAGTTCCTCTTGCTGCTGAACGTGTCAAACGTGTGATCGAAGCAGAGCATTTCCGTGTAGACCGTGTCATTGGCCATTATCTGGATATGTTACCAAAAACACAAACTATTGTGAAGAGATAAATAATTAGAAATTAGGTATAGGAATATGATGTTAAAACCTTCTATTGATACATTGCTTGACAAAGTACCATCAAAATATTCATTGGTCATTCTTGAGGCAAAACGGGCCCACGAATTGGAAAGTGGTGCAGTACCAACTCAAGAATTCCAATCAGTTAAATCAACATTACAAGCGCTTGAAGAAATCGAGTCTGGAAACGTAGTTGTTCACCCGGATCCAGAAGCAAAACGTGAAGCGCTTCGTCGTCGGATTGAAGCAGAGCGGATTCGCAAAGAAGAAGAAGAGCGCAAAATTAAGGAACAAATTGCCAAAGAAAAAGAAGATGGTGAAAAAATTTAAGGTTGGGGCTTCTCAATCTTATTTTTTGCTATTTAAAGGGTTCCGTGATAAAGTAAAGCTCATATGATAGAGGCTGGAGGTGAAAAAGTGATAGCAAAAGTCATCGTAGATGTCCCATTGATGCAGACAGATAAACCCTATTCTTATCAGATCCCATCAGAATTTGAGGATATGGTGGAGGCAGGTATGCGAGTTCATGTCCCCTTTGGTAAAGGGAATCGCCTCATTCAAGGAATTGTGGTAGATGTTTTAGAAGAGGCAGACACAAGCGAGGAATTAAAAGCGATTGTGGAGGTCTTGGATTACACTCCGGTCTTAAATCAAGAGCAGTTCTGGTTGGCAGATCAATTACGAAAAAGTGTTTTTTCTTATAAGATCACGATTTTAAAAACCATGCTTCCTTCTCTCCTCAATTCGAGTTATGATAAGATTTTGTATCCTCAACCTTCTTTAGATTCCCCTCTCAAAGTGAAACTTTTTGGTGAAAAAAATGAAGTTTCTTTTTCTTCTCTGGATGCGGCCGATCAAGCCCAAGTGATGCGGTTAGTCAGAAAAGGAGATTTGGTACTCGAATACAAGGCCAAGGATAAGAAACAAATTAAAACAGAAAAATGGTATCGCGTTAACCAGGAAGGATTAAAAGAACTTCAACCATCAGCGAGAGCAAAAAAAAGGCTAGCATTGAAAGAGCACCTGTTATTAGAGCAAGGGGAGCAACCCTTAGCAGGATTGTATCAGGATTTTTCACGAGAAGTAGTGGCCTATTTTATTGATCAGGGTGTTTTAGAAATAACAGAACGAGAAGTGAATCGGGCGGCTGCATATTATGAAGGCAAAGGACAGACCCAGGCTCTGCTTTTAAATTCAGAGCAAGCAAAAGCTGTCGAAACAGTAGTTTCTCAAATTGGGAAATCATCAAAGCCTTTTTTATTAGAAGGTGTGACTGGAAGTGGGAAAACAGAAGTTTATCTGCAGATTATTCAAGAAGTTCTAAATAAGGGGAAAACGGCTATTATGTTGGTTCCTGAGATTTCCCTGACGCCACAGATGACGGATCGTTTTATCTCTCGTTTTGGTCAGGAAGTAGCCATTCTACACTCGGGCTTATCAAATGGTGAGAAGTATGATCAATGGCGAAAAGTTGAACGTGGGGAGGCCAAGGTAGTCGTTGGAGCACGCTCAGCCATCTTTGCTCCCTTAAAAAACATCGGAGCGATTATTATTGATGAGGAGCATGAGGCTTCCTACAAACAAGATAGTAATCCACGCTACCACGCAAGGGAAGTCGCAGTCCTAAGGGCTCAGTACAATCAAGCAGTCTTGCTTCTTGGATCTGCTACTCCAAGTCTAGAATCACGGGCTCGTGCAACAAAAGGAGTTTATGAATTAATTCGTCTCACCCAGCGGGCCAATCCGGCAGCCAAAATTCCAGAAGTTAAAGTCGTTGATTTCCGTGATTATATTGGCCAAAATGAAGCTGGTAACTTCACTCCGGTTCTAGTGGAAGCTATTGCTGATCGCTTGCAGAAAAAAGAACAGGTTGTCTTGATGTTGAACCGCCGTGGTTATTCCAGCTTTGTCATGTGTCGTGAGTGTGGAACTGTAGATACTTGTCCCAATTGTGATATCTCACTGACCCTCCACATGGATACTAAAACCATGAACTGTCATTATTGTGGCTATAGCAAAGCGATTCCTCGACACTGTCCAAATTGCCAAAGTCCTTCCATTCGTTATTATGGGACAGGAACGCAAAAAGCTTATGATGAGTTACAAGAGATCTTTCCTGAGGCTAAAATTCTGCGCATGGATGTGGATACCACTCGAAAAAAAGGGAGCCACGCAGCGATATTAGATGCTTTCGGGAATGGAGAAGCGGATATTTTGTTAGGGACGCAAATGATTGCGAAGGGCTTGGATTTTCCAAATGTGACATTAGTGGGTGTCTTGAATGCGGATACTTCTTTAAATTTACCGGATTATCGATCCTCTGAGAGAACCTTTCAACTCTTGACTCAGGTGGCAGGAAGGGCCGGACGAGCAGAGAAAGAAGGAGAGGTTATCATTCAGAGCTACAACCCCAATCATTATGCGATTCGATTTGCCAAAGACCAAGATTATGAAGGCTTTTTTGCCTATGAAATGCAGATTCGCCGGCAGTTAGGCTATACGCCTTATTACTTCACAGTTGGGTTAACCCTATCCCATAAGAGTGAGGAAATTGTGATGGAGAAGTCACATCAGGTCATGGAAATTCTCCGATCTGGCTTATCTGATCAGGTCCAAATCTTAGGACCAACACCTAAACCAATTGCACGCACACATAATTTGTATCATTATCAAATCATTGTGAAATATCGTTTCGAAGAAGGCATGACACAGGTCTTGAATCAAATCCTAGAATTTACACAAGAAAGAGGCAACCAAGATCTACGTGTCAGTATTGATAATGAACCTCAAAGCTTTATGTAAGGAAGAAAGAAATGACAAAATTAATTTTTATGGGAACGCCTGATTTTTCAGCGACGGTTTTAAAGGGATTGTTAGCAGATTCGCGCTATGAAATTTTGGCAGTTGTGACTCAACCAGACCGCAAAGTAGGTCGCAAAAAAGAGATTCGAATGACCCCGGTGAAGCAGGTAGCTTTGGAACATCAACTACCGGTTCTTCAGCCGGAGAAATTATCGGGTAGTCCAGAAATGGAAACTCTCTTATCACTTGATGCAGATGGAATTGTGACCGCTGCTTTTGGACAATTTTTACCGACAAAATTGTTGGAGAACTTCCAATTTGCGGTGAATGTCCACGCGTCTTTATTGCCTAGATATAGAGGTGGAGCTCCCATTCACTATGCCCTGATCAATGGTGATGAAGAAGCTGGGGTTACAATTATGGAAATGGTCAAGGAAATGGATGCCGGAGACATGATTTCAGCTCGTTCTCTCCCAATTTTAGATGAGGACAATGTGGGAACTTTGTTTGAAAAATTGGCAGTCCTTGGACGTGACTTACTCCTAGATACTTTGCCAGCTTACCTGGCAGGGGAGATCAAGCCAAGTCCACAAGATCCAAGTTTGGTCACATTTTCACCGAATATTTCACCGGAAGAAGAGGTTTTGGACTGGACCAAAACCAATCGCCAAGTCTTTAATCAGATCCGGGGGATGAATCCTTGGCCGGTCGCTCATACGTTATTAAATGGTCAACGCTTCAAAGTCTATGAAGCAGAGCTATGCGAAGGAAATGGAAATCCTGGAGAAGTGATTGGTTTGAGCAAAAAAGAGTTGCTGGTCGCTGCAGGAGAAGGCGCATTGTCCCTCAAAGTTGTGCAGCCGGCAGGAAAACCAAAAATGTCCATCACAGACTTTTTGAATGGCGCTGGCCGTCAATTGAAAGTAGGAGATCACTTTGGAAGTTAAACAAATGAATGCGCGTGAACAGATCGTTCGAGTGTTAGAAGAGGTTTTTGAACAGGGGGCTTATTCTAATATTGCCCTAAATCAAGCGCTAGAACACTCTCAACTTTCAGATAAAGATAGAAGCTTTGTTACGGAAGTTGTATACGGTACTGTAGCACGGAAGATAACACTCGAGTGGTATCTCGCCCACGTAATTGAAGACCGGACGAAATTGGATCCTTGGCTCTATTATCTTTTGATGATGAGTTTGTATCAACTTGTTTATTTAGACCGCATTCCCGATCATGCCATCGTCAATGAAGCTGTTCGGATAGCAAAACGTCGAAAAGAAGGCAGTGAGAAGTTTGTCAATGCTATTCTTAGAAAGCTCCTCCGCGAGGGGCTACCAGCTATTGATACGATCAAGCGAAAGAACAAACGTTATTCGGTAGAGTATTCCCTACCTGTATGGTTGGTCAAAGCATTGATCGAAGAATACGGTGAGGAACGTGCTTGCGCTATTTTTAAGAGTCTCTATCAGCGTAATAAATCCAGTATTCGTGTGATTGATCTAGACGAAAAAGAAGAGTTGGCTCAGCTACTCGAAGCAACCTCCTCTCTACTTGCTCCGTCCGCTCTCGTGAAAGAACAGGGACATTTTGCAGCGCATTCCTTGTTCAAAGAAGGGCGCATTACTATTCAAGACGAGTCCAGTCAATTGGTGGCACCGGCTTTGGATTTGCAAGGAGATGAGTGGGTTTTAGATGCCTGTGCGGCGCCAGGTGGAAAGACGACTCACCTGGCTTCTTATCTCACAACTGGGAAAGTCACAGCCTTGGATCTCTATGACCATAAGCTCAAATTGATTCAAGAAAATGCTAATCGGCTCCATGTTGCGGACAAAATTTTGACAAAGAAGTTAGATGCGACAAAAGTCTTTGAAACATTTGGACCTGATGCTTTCGATAAAATTTTGGTGGATGCGCCTTGTTCCGGGATTGGTTTGATACGGAGAAAGCCTGATATCAAGTACAATAAAGAGAGTGCAGATTTTATATCTTTACAAGCTATTCAATTGGCCATTCTGGATAGTGTTTGTCAAAGTGTGCGTAAAGGTGGTATAATAGTGTACAGTACGTGTACAATTATGGGTAAAGAGAATTTTGAAGTGGTGGACCAATTTTTGAAAAACCATCCAAATTTCGAACAAGTCCCATTGGATCACGAAAGAAAAGATATTCTTAAAAATGATTGTTTCCTTATTACACCCGAATTATATGGAAGCGACGGCTTCTTTATCAGTCGTTTTAAGAGAATCTCATAATATCAGGAGGAAACTGACAGTATGGATATTACGATCTTAACCGATGTAGGTCAAAGACGGACAAATAACCAAGACTATGCAAATCAATATAAAAACAAGGCAGGAAAATCTATGGTTTTACTTGCTGATGGTATGGGAGGACACCGTGCCGGAAATATTGCTAGTGAAATGGCAGTCACAGACCTAGGTGCGGCTTGGGTTTCTTCTGAGATCGAGACGGTTAATCAAGTACGGGAATGGTTTGCAGAACATTTAGAAGCTGTGAACCGTCGGATCCATTTAGCTGGGCAAGATGATGAGCACAAAGGAATGGGAACGACACTGGAAGCTTTGGCTTTTGTAGAAGGACAAGTGATTTATGCCCATGTTGGAGATTCGCGGATTGGCCTCATTCGTCAGGGCGAATACCAGCAGTTGACCAGTGATCATTCTCTTGTAAATGCTCTTTTGCGAGCAGGTCAAATCACAGAGGAAGAAGCAGCCCATCATCCTCAACGTAACATCATCACTCAGTCCATTGGCCAAAAAGATGAGTTGGAGCCGGATTATGGTTTGGTGACGGTTGAAGCAGATGATTATATTTTGATCAATAGTGACGGTTTAACTAATATGATTGGCCCGGATGAAATCAGAGATATTGTCTTGAGTGATGTTTCACTGGACGAAAAAGCTCAAACCTTGATTCGTTTTGCCAATAATGCTGGAGGCTTGGATAATATCACTGTTGTACTGCTCCACTTTACTGAGGAGGACGCAGCATGATTCAAATCGGCAAAATTTTTGCCGGGCGATATAAAATCATCCAACAAATTGGACGCGGCGGGATGGCAGATGTTTATCTTGCGCGTGATTTGATTTTAGATGGGGAAGAAGTTGCAGTCAAGGTACTGCGTACGAATTACCAGACGGATCCCATTGCAGTTGCGCGTTTTCAGCGTGAAGCAAAGGCGATGGCAGAGCTGGACCATCCAAATATCGTTCGGATTACAGACATTGGCGAAGAAGAAGGACAACAATACCTTGCAATGGAATATGTTGCAGGTTTAGACTTGAAACGCTATATCAAAGAAAATGCTCCTTTATCAAATGAAGAAGCTGTTCGTTTGATGGGACAGATTCTTCTAGCTATGCGTCTTGCCCATACGCGTGGCATTATCCATAGAGATTTAAAACCACAGAATGTCCTCTTGACACCAGATGGAACAGCAAAAGTTTCAGACTTTGGGATTGCAGTGGCCTTTGCAGAGACTAGCTTGACCCAGACCAACTCAATGTTGGGATCGGTTCATTATTTGTCCCCTGAGCAGGCACGTGGTTCAAAAGCAACGGTTCAAAGTGATATCTATGCGATGGGGATCATTTTCTATGAGATGTTGACGGGACACATCCCTTATGATGGAGATAGTGCAGTCACCATCGCCTTGCAACATTTTCAAAAGCCACTCCCTTCTATTCGGGAGGAAAATAAGAATGTTCCACAAGCCTTAGAAAATGTAGTGATCAAAGCGACAGCTAAAAAACTGACAGATCGCTATAAATCAGTGGCAGAGATGTATGTGGATCTTTCAAGTTGCTTGTCCTATGAGAGAAGAAATGAGAAAAAACTGGTTTTTGAAGACCAAGTAAAAGCCGATACGAAGACTCTTCCAAAAATGAGTCCAACTCCAAAGACAGCTCCTGTTCCAATCTCTGAGGTTCGTAGTGAAATTAGTTCGGTAGATCCTAATCGACCATTATCTGACCAGCAGACCATGGCACCAAGTAAAAAGCCAAGAAGACGTTTGCGGGCGCGCTACAAGGTCTTGTTTGTTGCTATTGCCCTAGTTCTTGCTGCCTTTACTTTCTTGTTGTATATGAGCCCAGCCAATAAAACCGTTCCAGATGTTTCCGGCAAAACCATTGCCGAAGCTAGAGCGGTTATTGAGGGACAAGACCTTCAAGTCGGTGAAGAGAAAGAAGAGTACAGTGATTCGGTTGCAGAAGGCTATGTCATTCGAACCAATCCAAATGCAGGTGCTCAAAAGAAAGAACAAAGTCGCATTGATTTGATTGTTTCAAAAGGTCCAAATAGTTTTGAAATGCCAAACTATGTAGGAGAAACACGAGCTAAAGCAGAGGAAGATCTGAAAAATACTTATAAAGTATCAAGCAAAATGATCACGATTGAAGAAGTTGAGACCTTCGATTATGCTGCAGGGACAGTTCTTGAACAAACCCCAGCTCCAGGAGAGCAATATTCTCTGAATTCAAAAACCAAGATTGTTTTGAAAGTAGCGAAAGAAACGACTTCAATTGAAATGCCAAACTATGTTGGATCAACTTATGATTTTGCTAGAAGTAATTTGATTGAGATCTATGGTATTAAAGAAGCCAATATCGAATTAAGAAAAACAGAACATCTCCCTGATGGGGTAGTTGTTTCTGCCGGTCAAATTGTTAGTCAAACTCCAGAAGTTTCGAGTACGGTGGATATTAACCGAACACGAATTGTTTTGACTGTATATGAGCCTAAAGTGACAGCTTCTTCAAGTACGAAAGCCTCATCAAGTTCTGATACATCTAGTTCATCCTCTGGTGAACGATCAGATACAGAAAGTTCTAGCAGTAGTGCAACTGGTGGAGATTCATAAATCAGTCTAAGACTCAGATGGATTTCTGAGTCTTTTTGATTGTCTGCGTTTATCCAACCACAGACGGAAGTCAAATGAGGAAAAATTTGATAAAATAGGAAAAGATGAGGTAGACTATGTGGAAAATACAAATTTTTATTTTCGTTGAAGCCGTTTTGTTAACATTAGCAGCTATCACCATTTTATCAATCGATTTTTCCAGATTTGTTGTCTTGATGGTTCTCTTTTTGCTCCTTTTGTATTACTATTTTGGCAAACAAAAAGCAAATTTTCTATTAATCGCGCTGAGTGTGCTCTTGTTTTTTATCGTGATGCTGAATCCTTTTGTGATTGCAGCCATTTTATTTGCGGTGGTTTATGGTTTATTGATTGCCTACCCTTATATGTATAAGGAAAATGAAGCCGTTGTGTTTGATGTTGAAGAGGATACGAAAATTCGTCAGGAAAAAACTCGATGGATTGGTGATTTACAACATTTTTCAAAGCAAAGTCGAGGGTATCGAGATCTGAATGTGATCCGAGTTTTTGGGAATGACACCCTCCATTTAGAGGAGGTAGCCATTTGCAATTGGGACAATGTAGTGATCATTCGGAAAGGGTTTGGAAATACAAAAATTATCTTACCGATTGATTTGGAATTGCATTTACAAATTAACACCCTGTATGGAGATCTGAAGTTTTTGGATCTTCCTGTCCGTAAAATGAGGAATGAAACCATAGACATTGAAACGGCACACTATCGGAGATCGCACCGTTCTATAAAAATTGTGTTAGTTGGTATTGTTGGGGGTGTTGAGGTGATTCGCGCATGAAGAAATTAGACTATCTCCTATTGTATTTCTATTCCCTAATGGTGGTTGCGGTCATTTGTCATACCATTTTCCATTTTGTTGGTTTTCAGTGGGGCAAACTTCTCTCAGATCTTTCCTTGCTTCAGTCATTCCTATTTTTGGTTTTTAGTCTGACGCTTGCATTGACGGCTTTGGTTGTCTTAATTATCAAAATCACGCAATTTGTAACAGTTCATGCAGTACAACAAAAGGTAGAATCTATCCTGACTGCTTCACAGCGAAAAGAAATTGCCCCCAAAGAATTGAATCAACAGTTAGATTTATTGGACAGCAAATTACTTCGACTAGAAGAAAATTTACAAAAGAGTGAAAATCGTGTGATGCGAAATGAAGAAGAAATTGTGGAAATCGAGCGTAAGAGAATTGCGCGTGATCTACATGATACGGTTAGTCAAGAATTGTTTGCAGCCAATATGATTTTATCTGGAGTGGCAGCACGGGCTCTTGAGTTAGAGAAAAGTCAGATCCAGCAGCAACTAAATGGTGTGTCAGATATTCTAGGTACAGCCCAAAATGATTTACGCGTCTTGCTCCTACATCTTCGTCCTACAGAATTGGAAGGAAAAAGTTTGGTAGAAGGGATGGAGATGATTTTTAGAGAATTGAAGGAAAAGAGTAACCTAGCAGTTGTCTTCCATCATAATGACGTGAGCATTCCAAAAGAAATGGAAGAACATCTATTTCGGATCGTCCAAGAAATTGTCAGCAATACCTTGAAACACGCTAGAGCTCAACAAATGGATGTCTTTTTGCATCAGGAAGGAAAACAACTTCATTTACGGATGGTAGATGATGGAATCGGATTTGAGCAGGAAAAATTGGAACGATTGAGTTATGGGTTGAAAAATATTCAAGAACGTGTAGAAGACATGGCGGGAACCATTAAAATAAGAACGAGTCCTCAAAAGGGAGTGGCTGTAGATATTCGTGTTCCCCTCCTTGTAAAAGATAAAAATGAAAAGGAAACTGTATGAAAGTATTATTAGTAGATGATCATGAAATGGTCCGATTGGGATTGAAAAGCTTTTTGTCCATGCAAACCGATATTGAGCAAGTCTTAGAGGCACAAAATGGGCAAGAAGGCGTGGAGTTGGCGCTGAAAGAAAGACCAGACGTCATCATCATGGATATTGTGATGCCAGAGCTAAATGGTATCGATGCAACTCTAGCCATCCTAAAAGAGTGGCCGGAAGCTAAAATTGTCATTTTGACGTCTTATTTAGATAACGAAAAGATTTACCCAGTCTTAGATGCAGGTGCAAAAGGGTATATTTTAAAGACCTCGTCAGCAACTGAGATCTTACAGGCTGTCAGAAAGGTTGCAAAGGGAGAATTTGCAATTGAGACAGAAGTTAGTCAAAAGGTTGAGTCACGAAAGAATCATGCTGAATTGCATGATGATTTGACAGCTAGAGAACGAGATATTCTAGCTTTATTGACGAAAGGATATGAAAATCAACGAATAGCAGATGAACTCTTCATTTCTTTAAAAACAGTGAAGACCCATGTCTCCAACATCTTATCCAAATTAGAAGTCAGTGATCGGACGCAAGCAGTCGTCTATGCCTTCCGACACCATCTGGTGAATCAAGAAGATTTTTAAAGGGAAACATGCTATAATAGAGCATGATCATAGGGGGAGACAAGTGGACGCAAAATTACGTTATAAAGCCAAAAAAGTTAAAATCGTCTTTTTTGATATTGATGATACATTACGTGCAAAAGAAACTGGATTGATCCCAGAATCTGTCAAAGAAGTCTTTCATCAATTGAAAGAAAAAGGAATCCGAACAGGGATTGCAACGGGTAGAGGGATTTTTGGGGTTGTTCCTGAAATCATGGACTTAAAGCCTGATTTTCTAGTAACCTTAAACGGTGCCTATATAGAAGATACAAAAGGAACTGTGATCTACCAATCACCAATCAATGAAGCAATCGTTTCTTCTTTTGTGGATTGGGCCAAAGAATCCGAGATTGATTATGGGTTAGTAGCTAGTCATCAAGCTTCCCTGTCTAATCGGACACCCTTGATCAGTGATGCTATTGACATCATTTATCCAAACTTACCAGTAGATCCAGACCTGCATTTGAAAGAACCTATTTTCCAAATGTGGACCTTTGATGAACAGGATAGTGAGCTAGAGTTGCCCCCTTCTTTGCAAGAGAACTTGCGCCTAGTTTCGTGGCATCCCCATTCGTCAGATGTTGTTCGCTTTGAAGCTTCAAAAGCTTCAGGAGTTTCTCATCTTGTAAATCATTTGGGCTTGAAGCCAGAGAATGTTTTAGTATTTGGGGATGGATTAAATGATCTAGAACTGTTTGATTACGCTGGAATTAGTATCGCAATGGGAAAATCTGCCCCAGAGTTACAAGAAAAAGCTGATTATATCACTAAGAATTTAGAAGAAGATGGCATATTCTATGCCTTAGAGGAGTTAAATATGGTTGAAAAAGAATTGACATTACCACAGTTAGAACTTGCTACGGTTGACGGTCCTGTCGCTGTGATCAAAACCAATCACGGTGAGATGAACATTCAATTGTTCCCGGATCAAGCGCCAAAAACAGTTGCAAACTTTGTAGCTCTTGCTAAGTCTGGCTATTATGATGGTGTCATTTTCCATCGAATTATTAAAGATTTTATGATCCAAGGGGGAGATCCAACAGGCACAGGTATGGGTGGTGAATCCATCTATGGGGAGAGCTTCGAAGACGAGTTTTCAAAAGAATTGTACAATATTCGCGGAGCCCTTTCGATGGCAAATGCTGGACCAAACACAAATGGCAGCCAATTCTTTATTGTACAAAATCAACATCTTCCATATTCGAAAAAGGAATTGGTCCGCGGTGGCTGGCCTGAAAAAATCGCAGAAATCTATACGACAGAAGGGGGAACTCCTCACCTAGATCAACGTCATACAGTATTTGGTCAATTGATGGATGAAGCTTCTTTTGCTGTGTTGGATGATATCGCGGCTGTTGAGACAGGGATGATGGATAAGCCAGTAGAAGATGTCGTGATTGAAACCATCGAAATTGAGGACTAATATGAAAATTGGAGATAAGTTAGAAGGGACCATTACAGGCATTCAACCTTATGGCGCCTTTGTCGAACTGGAGTCGGGTGTGATGGGCTTGATTCATATCTCAGAGATTAGAAGTGGTTATGTAAGTAATATTCAGGATATTCTGTCGATTGGGGAGAAGGTCTTTGTCCAAGTCATCGATGTTGATGAATATTCTAAGAAAGCTAGCCTCTCTCTGAGAACACTAGAAGAAACACCACAACGAAGCATTCGACACCATCGTTTTTCAAATGACCGCCATAAGAGTGGTTTTGCGCCCTTAGCTCAACAGATGCCGACCTGGGTCAAAGAAGGAAAGGTATTCTTTAGCAAACAAGAAAAAAAATAAAAACTTCGATAGGTTGATGAAACCTACCGAAGTTTTTTTAATATAGAGAATTATTCAAATTCGTAAAGGGTAGTAGAAAGGTAACGTTCTCCATTATCTGGTGCAAGAGCAAGAACTTTTTTACCGCTTCCCAATTCTTTTGCGACTTCAATAGCAGCATAGATAGCAGCTGCGCTTGAGATACCGACTAAGAATCCTTCAGCACCACCAATAGCGCGTGCAAGTTCGAAAGCTTCTTCTGAAGATACGCGACGAACACCATCATATGCATTAGTGTCTAAAGTATTTGGGATAAAACCAGCTGAAATCCCTTGAATTTTATGTGGTCCAGGTTTTTCGCCAGAAAGGACTGCAGATTCATTGGCCTCAACGGCATAGACTTTGACAGCAGGATTATTCTTTTTCAAAGTATGAGAAATACCAGAAACAGTACCACCAGTACCAACACCTGCGACAAAAGCATCTAAACCATCTTTTCCAAAGGCATCAACGATTTCTTGTCCTGTTGTTCTTTCATGTACCTCTGGGTTAGCAGGGTTTTCAAATTGAAGAGGAAGGAAGCCATTTCTTTCTGCAGCGATTGCTTCAGCTTTAGCGATAGCGCCTTTCATTCCTTCACTTCCAGGAGTCAAAACGAGTTCAGCTCCATAGGCTTGGATGATTTTACGACGTTCCACACTCATGGTTTCAGGCATGACAATCACAACTTTGTAGCCTTTAGCTGCGCCAACCCATGACAAGCCAATCCCTGTGTTCCCACTAGTTGCTTCGACAATGGTATCACCTGGTTTGATCAAGCCATCCGCTTCAGCTTTTTCAATCATGCTCAAAGCAATCCGGTCTTTAACAGATGATCCAGGATTGAAAGCTTCGAGTTTGACATAGACATCTGCAGCTCCTTCAGGAACAAGACGGTTCAATTTGACAATCGGAGTGTTCCCAATCAGTTCTGTAATATTTTCATAAATAGTCATAATATACCTCAGTTCTAGGTTTTCTTGATACTAACAAGTATAGTCCCTTGCGGGAAGAATGTAAAATATAGAAATTTTATGGGTGTGATAAAAAAAAACTATCGTTGCCGATAGTATTTTAATTATTTTTCTACAGAAAATAGGGGTACTTCAACCTCACGAATTCCTTGATCCTCAATAATGACTTTGCCATTGTAAAATTCGACTAAAGCTGCTGTGATAGAGTTTGTGTTTTCTTTATCTACAAAAATAGTTGTCATTACCTGATCTGTAAACATCGGATCTTGTTCCGCCAATTGATGGTCTTTTAAGAAATTAGCAAATTCTTGGTATTGGGAGTAAGAAAGTGTGATCCCAAGAATCACTTGCTCTTTGATTTCTACCAGTCCAATTTCTCGAACTGCTTGTGCAACACTTCCAGCATAAGCACGAATCAGACCGCCAGCGCCTAATTTAATACCTCCGAAATAGCGGGTAACCACGACACAACTATTAGTGATGCGATGATTCTCCAAAACTCCTAACATCGGTACCCCAGCGGTTCCACTAGGCTCTCCATCGTCACTGGTCCGTTTGATGTCACTTTGTTCCCCAATGATGAAAGCAGAGCAGTTATGTGTAGCCTTATAGTGTTCCTTTTTGATGGCATTGATAAAATCTCTAGCTTCCTCTTCAGAGGAGACTCGCTTGACATGACAAATGAATTTTGATTTTTTGATTTCTTCTTGAACAGTGCCGTTCTCTTTAAATGTAACATATTCCATATTCTTATTTTACAAAAAAAGAATGATTTTCTCCAACTTTTGCGAATTAATAAGTATGAAGATAGAAGAATCTTATGGAAGACTCTTAACGGAGAGTCAAATGACAAATGATTTAAAAGAAATTGCCCAAGAACTTCCCGCTATAGAAAAACAGAATGGAAGGTACCAATGCTTTCGATGTGGCAGTTTGATTGATCAAAAACTTTGGAAGTTGAGTGAGGAGGTGCTGTATTGTAGAGCCTGTATCCAATTGGGAAGGATCCGGAGTGATCAAAAACTTTATGCTATTGCACAGAAGGACTTTGAAGGACAGGAGGTGTTAAACTGGAAGGGAACCTTGACTTCCTATCAACAAGAGGTATCTGAAGGACTTATCCAAGCAGTTAAAGCAGGAAAACATGCCTTGGTACATGCTGTGACAGGAGCTGGAAAAACAGAAATGATGTATCAGGTTGTAGCAACAGCGATCAAGGCAGGAAAAGCAGTCTGTATTGCTACCCCAAGAATCGATGTCTGTATAGAATTGTACGGAAGAATGAAGGAAGATTTTTCCTGCCCCATCTCTTTGCTTCATGGAGAATCGGAACCCTATTTTAGAACACCCTTGGTGATCGCTACAACCCACCAATTGCTAAAGTTTTATCAGGCCTTTGATCTCCTTATTATAGATGAAGTAGATGCTTTTCCCTATGTAGACAATCCAATCTTATATAAAGCAGCTCAGAATGCAATAAAAAAAGAGGGGAATACCCTATATTTAACAGCAACCTCTACAGATGAGTTAGATAAAAAGGTCAAGAAAAAAGAAATCATTCGTTATAGTCTTCCAAGAAGATTTCATGGGAACCCACTAGTGGTCCCTGAAATAAAATGGGTGCCGAAAATTAGAGAAAAAATAGAAAAAGGAAGAATCCCTTACCAACTATTGCAACTGATCAAGAAGCAAAGACAGACTCACTACCCATTGTTAATCTTTGTATCTGAAATTGAATTAGGACAACAATTTAAAGAGAATATAAAAAAATACTTTCCGAAAGAAAAAGTAGGTTTTGTATCCTCTCAGACACAGGATCGCTTGAGAATTGTAGAAGAATTTAGAAATAAAGAAAAAACAATACTAGTCTCAACTACCATTCTAGAAAGAGGAGTGACCTTTCCGCTTGTAGATGTTTTTGTTTTAGAAAGCAACCATCGCTTGTTTACGAAAAGCGCCCTTGTACAAATCTCAGGAAGAGTTGGACGTAGCAAAGAAAGAACAACAGGCCAATTGCTCTTTTTATCAGATGGAATAACAAAAGAAATGAAAAAAGCAATCAAGGAAATAAAACAAATGAATCAGGAGGCTGGATTTTGAAAGAATGTCTGCTTTGTAATAAAGAGTTAAAAACTAGTGAACATTTCACAGATCTTATTTTTATAAATCAACAAGAAAAATGGATTTGTAAAGAATGCAAAGAAAACTTCGAACAAATTGGCGAAATTCATTGTCCTAGGTGCTTTAAATATAAGGAGGAGAAAGTATGTAAAGATTGTGAGTTCTGGGAAGACAAA
Organism: Streptococcus parasanguinis; assembly: GCF_015557775.1. Taxonomy (GTDB): domain Bacteria; phylum Bacillota; class Bacilli; order Lactobacillales; family Streptococcaceae; genus Streptococcus; species Streptococcus parasanguinis_AA. The sequence goes on from NZ_JADNOY010000008.1 coordinate 87,779, forward strand.
GGGAATACTGTTCAACATGAAGCTTTATATAGATATAATGGAGCAATGAAAGACTATTTCAAACGATATAAATTTGAAGGAGATCGTTTGTTAGGAATGGTATTTGCAAGTGACATCAAAAAAGCGTTGAAAAAGTATAAAAACTATACAATAATACCAACTCCAATTAGCCATGAAAAAAAGCAGGAGAGAGGATTCAATCAAGTCTCGACAATACTTGATTTTGCAGAAATAAAGTACAGCCCTCTATTTCAAAAAGAAGACAGCTTGGCACAATCAAAAAAAACAAGAGAAGAAAGATTAAAAACCTCTCAACACTTTCAATTAACAGAAGAAGTTCCAGAAAAGCGAAAGTATCTTATCTTCGATGATATTTACACAACTGGCAAAACAATCGAATTAATGAAGCGCCTGTTAATTGAAAAAGGTGTGAAAGAAATAAAGACATTTTCAATCGCGAGATAAAAAAAGATTTGCAAAAAAATTATGAAAGCGTTATAATATACATATAAATAAAAACATAATGTTTAGAAAGTAGGTACTAATATGATTAAATATAGTATCCGTGGTGAAAACCTAGAAGTAACAGAAGCCATTCGCGACTATGTCGTTTCTAAACTCGAAAAGATTGAAAAATATTTTCAGGCAGATCAAGAGCTAGACGCTCGTGTAAACTTAAAAGTTTACCGTGAAAAGACCGCAAAAGTAGAAGTAACCATTCCACTTGGATCTATTACACTTCGTGCAGAAGATGTGTCTCAGGATATGTACGGTTCAATTGACCTGGTTGTAGATAAAATTGAACGTCAAATTCGTAAGAATAAAACAAAAATCGAAAAGAAAAATCGTATTAAGTCTGGTGCAGGTAAGTTATTTACCGATGCAGTTGTAGAAGAAGCAACAACCACAGAAAAAGTTGTTCGCTCAAAAACAATTGATCTAGAACCAATGGATTTAGATGAAGCTATTCTTCAAATGGATCTATTAGCACACGACTTCTTCATTTATCGTGATGTGGAAGACAACACAACTAATGTTATCTACCGTAGAGAAGATGGAGATATTGGTCTATTGGAAGTAAAAGAATAGAGATTAAAAACATCAATTAAATTATAGAAGGATCAGGAGCAATTTTGCTCCTGATTTTTTAGATAACCCAAAAGAGTAAGAATATTTTTTAAGAAAATAAAATTTTTTTGAAAAAAAGTGTTGACAGTAAGGCCAGGTCATGATATACTAATATAGTTGTCGCGCGAGAGCGACAAAGACCTTTGAAAACTGAACAAGACGAACCAATGTGCAGGGC
>NZ_JADNOY010000009.1:0-51733 GCF_015557775.1 Streptococcus parasanguinis
AGCCCTACTCAACTGTGCGGAGGTGGGACGACGAAATCGAATTCTAACGAATTACCGATTTCTGTCCCACTCTCTTTTTTCTTATGAAACCGATTCGAGTTTCATTCTTTTCTGCGTATCTTCTACGACGTCTTTTAAAGTGGTTTGGGACATTTCTTTTTCCATAGCAGTCTGAATGTCCTCAAGCTTTCCATCTAAAACATTATGGATATTGTGGCCAATTGGGCAGGCTGGATTCGGATTGTCATGAAAACCAAATAATTGACCTGTCGAACCTAAGCATTCTACTGCTTGATAGATATCCAGCAGGCTGATCTCATCGGCTGCTTTTGCGAGCTCAGCTCCGCCTGTCCCACGCGCTACATGAATCAATCCAGCTTTCTTCAACTGAGACAAGGTCTTTCGAATAATAACAGGGTTCACGCCGACACTTCCTGCCAAAAAATCACTGGTTACTTTTGTTTTCTCTCCTTGTAGAGCAATCATGATCAAGACATGAGTCCCAATGGTAAAGCGACTCGAAATTTGCATAACTTCACTCCTTTCTACCCGTTTTTGAAGGTAGAGTCTATTGAACAACCGTCAAGGGACGACTTTCGTTATTCCTATTATACTCTTTTTAGTTGTAATGTCAATAGTTACACTATTGGAAGAAATCCGCTAGCCAAGCATCGATTTCTAGATCATGACCTTCTCTCTGCTCAATTTCATGAAGGAGCTCATGATTGTGGGTATGATGAATGCCATTGACCAAACTTTCATAATACACTTGGTAATAAGGAAGATGGAGGTCTTTTGCCAGTTGCAGTTCTTTTTGGACATCATAGTCCACCCGTCTAAAATCGACATCTTTTAGCCCCATTTGATCAAATTCGAGAATGGCATACATGGCCCGAAGGTCCTTGCGAAGATTCTTTTCCAAAAAGAAAGGTTGACCGATCGATCCAGGATTGATAATCAGTTCTCCTCCTGTCCCGTAGCGGAAAAACTGCTGGTGAATGTGTCCGTAGACTGCAATATCACAAGACGGATTTGTCACCAAGCGATCAAAATCCTTCTGCTCACCAATGTGGATCAATTCGCGACCCCAATTCTTATCAGGTAAGTGGTGGGTAATGCCGATCTTTAAACCTGCGATTTCTCTATGGACCTGCATGGGCATTTTCTGCATGTCTTCAATTTCCTGGGGCGTGATTTCTTCAAGAATATATTGACACTGGCGCATGAGGTAGCGATGACTGGGTCTGGTCTCATCCAACATTCCCCTCATGGCCCGCCAAAGGCTATCTTCCCAGTTTCCAAGGACTTTTACCGTAATCGGTAACTCCTCTAACAGCTCCAAGAGGGCCCGTCTCCCTGTTCCAGGCATCAAACTATCTCCTAAGAGCCAATATTCATCCACCTTGGCTTTTCGACTATCCTCTAGGACAGCTTCCAATGCTGTCGTATTTCCATGAATATCTGAAAGTAAAGCAATTTTAGTCATGATCTTCTCCTTCTCTCCATTATAACAAAGAGAAGAAAAACTTCCACCCAAAGGTGAAAGTTTTATGAACATTCCATGCTACCAGAAATGAAAACTCAGGCTAGAAGCGGACGCTTCGTCGTTGGATTTATCTTTTTCCAAAGAGTTGCTTAACGGCTTTGTATCTTAGTCTACTGATTTGAGGGCTTCGAGCATATCTACTTTTCGGAGATAATGGTCAACATAAATTCCTAACAGGACCAAGAGAAGGATCAGTCCTCCAACAGGGAAGAGGAAAACACCAAGTCCTACTTTGGGGTAAAAGAGAATGGCATCTGGTGCAATCATGGCAATAAGAAATTGATGAAGATAATAGCCACCCACTAACCCCATGAGGATCCCTATGATAGACAATAAGATGGTTTCGCGGTAAATATAGAGTGTCACTTCCTTATTATGGAATCCCAAGACCTTGATGGTCGATAATTCACGTATCCGTTCTGCCACATTGATATTGGTTAAATTATACAAGATCACGATGGCTAGCAAGATCGATACGACTACTAGAATCATCATAGTGGTGTCCAAAGATTTGGCAACTGAGTTAAAGAGGGAAATCATCGAAGCATTCTGACTAACCGCCTTCACAGCTACAAGTGCCATCATATCCCGACTGACAGCCTGCACTTGTCGTGTAGAAGGATTTTTCAACTGCACCAAATAGCTATTTGCTGAAGTCCGCTCTCCGTAGATTTTTTGGTAACTTGCCTGATCCATATAGATAAAATGGCCGACATAATTTTCAGTGATTCCCCCCACCTTAAAAGTGTGACCATCTAAGATTAGTCGATCGCCAACTGTAACCCTGGCAAGTTGTGCTAGCTTACTACTGATGATAACCCCTTTCTTGAGAGACAAGGGCTCTCCTTGCTTAAGAGAACGCAGGCTGACAAAGGGAGAAAAATCTGCACGATTTGTAACCATCATCGTAATGGTCTGCTTGTCGCGTCCCCCCTTTAAAGAAGCTTCGATGACCTTACTATAAATCAATCGATAATCCTTGATATCTGATTTTTCCAGACGATTGGTTAGTTCCTTGCTTTCTTGGCTTGATGCATTGGTTTTTTTGACTACAATCAACTCATAAGATAGGATCTCTTGAAATTGGCGTTTGGGAACCCCTCCTACAGAAGATTGAATCCCTAGCCCTGCAAAGAGAAGAGCAACAGAACCTGCCACTCCAAATATGGTCATCAGCATCCGTTGTTTGTAACGAAAGAGATTACGAGCAGTGACCTTGTGTGTGAAACTCAGACGCTTCCAAATAAAATGGAGACGCTCCAGGAAAATCTTCGAACCAGATACCGGTGGTTTGGGCAGTAATAAAAGATTGGCTTCTTCTTTTAATTCCTTGCGAGAAACCCAGTAAGCCGGAAGCACACTCGCAACGAAAGACAGTCCGAGCGCAATCAGAGTCATATCTCCATAAAAATACTCTCTGCTCTCTCCAATCACCATCCCTTGCGTGATAATGTTGGAAATGATCCCCGATAGGAAATAATGGCCCAGCAAGGTTCCTAGAAGGGTACCGATCGTCCCTGCAAAGAATCCATAGAGAACAAATTTGAGAATGATGTCCCTGGTACGATAGCCCAGCGCCTTAAAAATACCTGCATTGGTTCGCTCTTCATCGACAAAGCGGGTCATCGTGGTGAAGGTCACCATGGCAGCTACCAGATAAAGAACGACTGGAAAAATATTTCCGACAGCAGAGATACTACTACTGGCATTGCTATACATCAAGTAACCTTGTCCACCTGGCATGGTCTTGCGGTCATAGACATGATAAGTTGGAATTTCCAGCTGATCTCGCTCCCTTTGCGCTTTTTTCAGCTCCTCCTCTTTTTTTGCGAGCTCCGTTTCACCTGCAGTCCAGTCCTTCTTTTTCTGATCAATTTGTTCTTGGGCTTGATGGAGCTTTTCTTGACTGGCTAGGTGCTCTTTAGCTGGCAGAAATGGAGCTAATTTCTTGAACTGGGCCTCCTGCAAGTCTAATTGTTTTTGAGCCTGATCGATCTGATTTTTAGCTGACTGGAGTGTTTCCTCGGCACGACTGAGTTCTTTCTGGCCTTTTTGAATCTGCCCATCCGCCTCCTGCTTGAGTCTTTGATAGCGGGCCTTTCCATTGTCTTTCAGAAGTTTTTCTAACTCTTCTTGATGAGCTTTGAGCCCTTTTTGGTAGACTTGCGAAAAAGAATCTAAAGACTTCAGATCATCAAACTGGATCCGAGCCATCGCGGGAAGTTTAGTCGTAAAGACCTCTTTTGAAACTAGTGCATAGGCATCTAGATTTCCACTGCCACTCATGGCAGTGCCTAAATTCTTTTGAGACCACATCTCAGAGGATTGAACAAAGCCAACAATGGTGAATTGCTTTCGCTTTAAACTAGAGCGAGTTCCAGCCTTTTCTTCAAGTGTGAGGGTATCCCCTATCTGATAGCGATCCTCCCAAAAACTTGCTAGGGCCAGTTCCCCTTCTTTTTTGGGCAGGCGCCCCTTGGTCACACGAAAAGAAGAAAGACTTTTTGGAGCAGAAAAAAGTCGAATTGCCTTTCCTGTTCCTTTCACTGTCAAATCCAGCAGTGAACCAAATTCGACACGCGCCCCTTTGACTCCTAAAAGCTCCTCTTGGTCTGCCTGGTCTAATCCCAAGTCCCCCATGACAGCAAGATCTAGCATCTTTTGTTGCTGAATAAACTGGTTAGCCGTTCGATGCATATTTGGAGTGGTCACCTTTAAGCCAACCAAGGCCAAGCTTCCCAATAACATCAAGGTTAAGATGGAGAGAAAACGTCCTTTTGAATGTGTAAAGGAAGCAAACAAATCCTTCCAATAGACTTTTCGTTTCATGCTACCACCTCTTCTAATACTCTAGTGTAGCAATATCTTGAGGAAGCTCATTGATTTCTACTGACTTGACCTTGGCATCATGCATGCGAATCACACGGTCTGCAATCGGAGCTAGAGCCCCATTATGGGTTACGATGATGACCGTCGCTCCCTTTTTTCGAGACATATCCTGTAAAATCCCCAATACTTGCTTACCTGTCTGGTAGTCTAAGGCTCCTGTAGGCTCATCGCAAAGGAGAATTTTAGGGTTTTTCGCCACTGCCCGAGCAATCGCCACCCGTTGTTGCTCTCCACCTGACAATTGTGCAGGAAAATTATCAAGACGATTGCCAAGTCCTACTTCTCTTAAAACGGCTTCCGGATCCAAGGCATCAGAGACGATTTCTGAAGCCAATTCGACATTTTCCTTGGCTGTCAGATTGGCTACTAAATTATAAAATTGAAAGACAAAGCCAACGTCATCTCGTCGATAATCCGTTCGTTGATGGGAATTGAGCTTAGAAATATCCACCCCATCAATCAGGACCTGTCCTTCGTCATTCGTGTCCATCCCTCCTAAGATATTGAGAACTGTTGATTTTCCAGCTCCTGACGCCCCTAAAATAATGACCAATTCGCCTTTTTCAATCTCAAAAGAAACATCCTGATTAGCGAGAATCTCCGTTTCTCCACTAGTGTATCGCTTGTAACAGTGCTGCATTTCGATGTAGGCCATTTTTTCTCTCCTCCCTCCTATTTCCTATCTATATTATAGTCCTTTTCGTATAGATTACAAAGAAATCGAGGCATCACCAATAGTGATTCTTCCTCATTATCATGAACTATTATAAATTTTATGCTATAATTAGAGAGAAATTTGATTTATTCTTAGAAAGAAGGCTCATCATGAGTTTACAACAGTTTGAAAGGAAATCTCTTCAAGAAATCAACCAGTCTATTGACGTGCCAAAAGGCATCCCTTTTTGGAAGACCCTCCTGCTCTTTTCAGGACCAGGAAGTCTGGTAGCTGTCGGCTATATGGACCCGGGAAACTGGATTACTAGTGTGGTCGGAGGGGCACAATACCGCTACCTCCTCTTATCAGTGGTTCTTCTCTCCTCTTTAATCGCCATGCAGTTGCAACAAATGGCTGGTAAACTAGGAATTGTCCATCGTAAGGACCTGGCCCAAACAACCGCCCATCACTTGCCAAAATGGCTTCGCTATACCCTTTGGATTGTGATCGAGCTTGCCCTGATGGCGACAGATTTAGCAGAAGTCATCGGATCAGGGATTGCCCTCCACCTTCTTTTTGGCTGGCCCTTGCTTTTTTCCATTCTGATCACCATCTTTGATGTCTTCCTCTTATTGGGGCTCATGCATCTAGGATTTCGAAAGATCGAGGCCATCGTATCAACCTTGATCCTCACGATCCTTGCGATTTTTGGTTATCTCGTCTTTCTTTCGAAGCCAGATATCGGGGGAATCTTCGCTGGCTTCCTCCCTCAAAAAGAGGTGCTAGGAATTGGGCTACCAAAAGGAAATGAAGCCTTAACCCTGGCGCTTGGAATCATCGGAGCAACGGTGATGCCCCACAACCTCTATCTCCACTCTTCCATTTCGCAAACGCGTAAGGTCGATTACAAAGATCCAGCAGATATCAAACGGGCAGTGCGCTTTATGACCTGGGATTCAAATATTGAATTGAGTTTGGCCTTCGTCGTCAACTCCCTCCTCTTGATTCTTGGAGCGGCCCTCTTCTTCGGTCACGGGGATAAGATCGGTGCTTTTTCTAGCATGTACAATGCCCTCAAGGATAACCACATTGCCGGTGCTATCGCTAGTCCCTTCTTGTCCACCCTCTTTGCCATCGCTTTGTTAGCCAGTGGTCAAAATTCAACCATTACTGGGACCCTAACTGGTCAAATCGTTATGGAAGGTTTCTTGAGATTCCGCCTGCCACAATGGGTCGTTCGTCTCATGACTCGGATCATTGCCCTTCTTCCTGTCATCATCGTTGCGATCTTATTTGGAGATCAGGAACATGTCCTTGATGACCTTCTGGTTTATTCTCAAGTCTTCCTATCAGCGGCTCTTCCATTCTCCATCTTCCCTCTGGTTTATTTCACCTCCAACAAGGAAATCATGGGAGAGCATGTCAATGCGAAATGGAATACTTTCTTAGGCTATCTCGTTGCGATTGTCTTAACTATCTTAAATTTCAATTTGATCGTGACAACTTTTATCAAATAAAGAGAGAGTGGGACAGAAATCGGTAATTCGTTAGAATTCGATTTCGTCGTCCCACCTCCGCACAGTTGAGTAGGGCTGTAAAAGCTGATGAAATCAGCGTAGTAGAGCCCACTCAACCACTGCGTCTTGCTCGACAATCCAAAAATAATTGAGAGACTAGGACTTTTGTCCCAGCCTCTTTTTATTTATTACACTCTCTTTTCCATCTTGTTCCTCCATTTCCTAAAAATTTCCTGACCATTTTTTTAGGAGGGAATTATTTTAAATCACTAATTGTTGTGAGGTTTTCACAAAATCTTGCCAGTGCCCGTCATTCATAAACTTATAAAATTTTTGTACACTTTTCGTTATCTGTACAAAAATGAGAATTGTTGTCTAATTTATTCTTTTGGAGTATAATGCTCTTTGTTAGTGTCGTGAAATTATTTAACATATAAATTATTTTAACGTCAAATAAATAAGAATAAATTTATACAACTACAGAAAGGAACATATGGTACGCCAAAGACAAACAACAACCAAGTCAGACTTACGAAATGCGCTCTCAAAACTCCTCTTGCAACAACCTTTTGAAAGCATCACTATTCGACAATTAACTGAAACCGCTGGGATTAACCGCGGGACCTTCTACTTGCACTATGTCGATAAATACGACATGTTTGAGCAAATGAAAATGGACATGATGCAAGAATTGGATAGCCTCTTCGTTGAAGGAAGCCCTGTCAAGGTAAACTTTCTCAATGTGTTAACCGCTATTAAAGAGAATTATGATTTTATTTACGCATTGTCACAATCCTGTTGCTCGGACTTCCGTAAATTGGTAAGAAGTTTTACCCTTCATGCACTAGACGATACTCCCCATGCGAAAGAACACATCATTTCAGACTTTCAAGTTCCATACAAGTATGGGCTAGAAATTTTCATCGCTACGATTGAATCTGTGATTGTGACCTGGTTAGAATCCGGTGCCAAGGAAGAGCCAATCGAAATCGGGACGATCATTCTCAGCGTCTGCGACTTTGCTAACTGGAACTAAATTCCCCAACCTTTTCCTACCTTTATGGAGAAGGTTTTTCTTTTTGGCAAATGAACAACATATAGATCACCTTGTTCAACTTGTTTGTAGACAAGCAAAAAGCAGGATGCTAGGATCCTGCTTTTTCTTTATTTTTTCTTTGCCAACATGGTTGCAAATCGAAGTTGAATCCGATGGCCATTTTCATCTCGACGATGGAGATGGCCTGGATTTTCATTGTACTTGACCAACTCCCAATCCTTGTAATACTCCGCCAATTCTCCTTCTTTAAAGGTGAACGAGAAGGGCATATGGCAAGGATAATCTTCCGTATCCATGGCACAGACAATGAGATTGTAGCCACCTGGATTGGTATGCTCTTGCATATTGCGGATAATCGCTGGAATCCGATCAGCGTCTAAAAACATGAGGACCACAGTCGATACGATGAAATCATAGTTTTGAGTAAGAGCTGCAGCATTGATATCATAGAGTCCCACTGGCATATCTAAATCTTCCTCAGCGACAATACTTTGTAAGATCTCAAGAGCCAGTTCATTTTGATCTACAGCTGTCACGTCAAAGCCATGTTGGGCCAAAAAGAGGGCGTTGCGTCCTTGCCCGCATCCTAGATCCAGTGCCTTTCCAGCGGGGACAATTCCCACTGCTTCTAGCACTTCTGAATGGACAGGATTGGTGTTGTATTTTTTGGGGAAATAGTCTTTTGGCTCACAGTAAAATTCTAGGTACCACTCCACATCGTCAGTCGCCGCTTCGACACGATGCCAGGCCTGGGGCTCGGCCATGGGGTTCTCTGCTCCGGCTTCAAAGAGGTGGCTCGCGATTTCTTCCCCCTCTTCGGTCAATTCAATAAATCGTAACTGACCTTTTAAAACTGTAATCTTCCCCCAGGTTCCCACCTTGGTATTGTGCTTTCTTTGAAGAGCTTCTGGCATGGTATCCTTGGTCCAGATAGGCATGCGTTTGTAAGCGATCAATTTTTGTGTCATGCTGCTTCTCCTTTTTCTTTCAGTACCCTTATCATACAGAAAAAAGACCCTTTTTACAAGTTGGAAAAAGGAGAGCCCATCTCTAAGAAAAAAGACAGATCTGAAACAAGTTTCAAAACTGCCTTTTTCTTTAACGTGTATTGTATTGTTTCATGACCCGTGCAATGTCTCGGTTTTGTTCCCGACGTTTGATGGATTCACGCTTGTCATAATCATGTTTCCCTTTAGCGAGTCCCAAAAGCAATTTGGCATAGCCATCCTTGAGATAGACCTTTAAAGGCACCAGGGTCATTCCTGTCCCTTTTGTTTCTTGGTCCAGCTTTTGGATTTGCTTTTTGTGAAGCAGGAGCTTGCGGCGACGATCTGGATCTTGGTTCCAGATATTGCCTTCCTCGTAAGGGGCAATATGGACGTTGCTGAGCCAAACTTCTCCATTTTTAACCTGTGCAAAACCATCTTTCAAGTTAATGCGTGCTGCACGGACACTTTTGATCTCTGTACCCGTCAGCACCATCCCTGCTTCTATTGTATCCACGATGGTGTAGTCATGTCTCGCCTTTTTATTTTGTGCGACTACCTTTCCTTCGCCCTTTGCCATGTTTGACTCCTTTCTTTGCTACTTCCTTGTAAAATGGTTTCTTCCCTTTTTTCTTTTTGGTTTTAGAGGAAGAATCTTTCCGCTTGTCATCTTTTCTAGTGGTTGATCCCTTAGAAACTTTTTTGTCCTTGCGTCTGCGATCCCGGCGGTTGCCATCTCGGTCACGTCCTTTAGACTTGAGGCCTTTTTCAACGACATCCCATTCACTTGGAATATAAGAGAAATCAATCTCTCCTGTCATCTTGTCGGCTCTTTCTACCTTGATCCGGATTTGCTGACCGACACGGAAGGTCACTCCCGATTTTTCTCCGCGAAGGGTTAGATCCCGTTCGTTAAAATGGTAGAATTCAGGAAGATTGGTAATATGGATCAAGCCTTCAACCGTATTTGGCAACTCCACAAAGAGGCCAAATTTTACCACACTGGAAACCACGGCATCGTACTCTTCCCCAACATAGTCTTCCATGTATTCTGCCTTCTTCATGGCTTCTACTTCGCGCTCCGCATCAATAGCCCGGCGTTCCCGACTAGAGGATTGGCTGGCAATGTCTGGAAGAACTTGTTCGAAATGCTCTGCCACTTCTTGGGATTTTCCATATTCGCGCACCATTCGATGAACCATCAAGTCCGGATAACGACGGATGGGACTGGTAAAGTGAGTATAATACTCAGCAGCAAGCCCATAGTGGCCATGGTTGTGCTCTGAGTAGCGGGCCTGTTGCATCGAGCGCAACAACATCATTGAGAGAACGTCTGCATAGGGTTCCCCTTCGACCTTGCGCATAATTTCTTGCAGGGCTTCTTGGCTCATCTCACTAGCCGTTCCATAGATCTGGATCCCGAAGCTAGAAGCATAATCGATAAACTTCTGTACTTTTTCTGCTTTTGGATCTTCATGGATCCGGTAGATAAACGGCAGTTTTAGTCGCGTAAAGTGTTCCGCCACTGTTTCATTAGCAATCAGCATAAAGGACTCGATCATCCGCTCGGCAATTCCTCTTTGACGCAAAACGATATCAACTGGTTTTCCTTCTTTATTGACCAGGATTTTAGCCTCATTGGTATCAAAATTGAGAGCTCCGCGACGAATCCGCATGCTCTCTAAAATACCATGCAAGGTGGCCATTTGATGAATACTTGGGACAATTTTCTTAAAGGTTTGAGCCTTTTCTTCGTCGCCCGCTAAGATATCATTGACGTCGCTATAAGTCATTCGGAAGGTTGTATTGATCACTGTTTGGGTAATGGTATGCTTGACGACCTTGCCATGAGGATCAATCTCCATGATGGCAGACTGGGTCAGGCGATCCACATTTGGATTTAAAGAACAGATCCCATTGGAGAGACGCTCTGGCAACATGGGCACTACTCGGTCGGTCACATAGACAGAAGTCGCCCGATTTAGAGCTTCCTTGTCGAGTGCTGAACCTTCCTGAACGTAATAAGAAACATCTGCGATGTGAACACCCAGCTCAAAGTTGCCGTTCTTGAGTAGCTTGATATGGACAGCATCGTCCAAGTCTTTGGCATCTGCCCCATCAATGGTAAAGGTGATCTCATCTCGCAGATCTAACCGTCCCTCTAAATCCTTTGCAGACGGTGCATCTGGAACCTGCTCAGCCTCTTTCAGCACTTCTTCTGGAAATTCTGAGACAATGTCCATGGATTCTAGCACTTCCAAGACATCGATTCCTGGATCTGTTACATGACCGACCACATCCCGCACCGTCGCCACAAAATAATTGTGCTTGCGGCTCGGGTATTGATCAATTTCGACCTTGAGGATTTCGGTCCCTTCCAATTGGATGGCTGGCTTCTTCACATAGATCAGCTGGCTGATCTTTTGATTTTTCGAACGAATGTAGCCGGCATATTTAGGTTTTTCCTCATCCAGAACGATTTGTCCAACTACCGTTTTGATGCTATGCTCCAAGACATCAATAATCTTAGCTTCTGCTGCCGTTCCCTTGTTTCGGTCTGCCACCTTAGTAATGACGATCTCAACGGTGTCCCCATCGATAGCGTGGTTGACATCATTTCGGCCAACAAAGAGATCCTCTTCTTCGCCTTCTAAACTGACAAAGCCAAATCCATTCTTATGCGCATGAAAGATCCCCTTGAGGGTAATAGCTGGGGCCTTCTTTTGAGCCAAACGAAGAGAGCCATCATCTTCGAATTTCAACTCATGACGGCGTTCCATCAGCGAGATGGTTTTGACCAAGTCACGGAAATCCTTAGACCCTTCCTTTCCTAGAGCTGCTGCCAGATCATTGATCTGGGCTTTGTCATGCTCCTGTAAATATTCTTTAATACTTGTTTTCATTGATTTATTTGCTGGTTATCCAGCCTCCTTTTTTCTATCTACTTGTGTCTTTGTTTTACAAAATAAAAATAGGCAAAGACATTGTCTGAGCCTATCTTATCTACTAGAAAGTACCATTAAGATCATCGCGATCAATAACCAAAAGAAGATCATAATAGCTGTTAAACGCTGCATCACGGCTTCAAACCCGCGCGCTTTTGAACGTTCAAACAAGTCATTTGAGCTTGCGTCAAAGACGTTGCTCGATTGGTTTTTTGTTGGTTGCATAAAAATTGCGATAATAATCAATACTGATAATACTAGTAAAATAGTTGTTAATGCTCCGCTCATATTCAAAACTCCTTAAAATCTTCACTATTATACCATGAAAATCATTTTGATTCAATATGTAAGGTTACTTTTCTTTCCTTGGGACAATACTTCAAGACCTCGATCTTTTCAGGATGGGTTTTGGTATTTTTACTGGTCAAATAATTCTGACTCCCACAGCTGGTGCAGGTCAATTGAACTTTAATTCGCACGTACGTCTCTCACTTTCAAATACTTTCTAAATAAGAACAAGAGGAACATCAAATCGGTAAAGGCCAAAAGGGCTGTACCGTAAAATACCCAATGATAGCCAAAATGCATGAAAATACTCGATCCCATCATTGGCCCTAATACACCACCTAAGTAATAAAAGAGCTGGTTGTAGCTAAAGATCCGAGAAATCCCTTCAGGAGGGGTTAAACGATTCAATAATGCAGAAACTCCAGGTAGTAGGGCTCCTGTCCCGATTCCAAAGAGGAAGCGTAAAATCCCTAATTGCAGGGGTGATTGCGCTTGGGCACAAAGGATATAGAGACAGCCACTATAAAGAAGGGCAATTAATAAGAGCCGGTGATTCCCGATTCGGTCTCCGAGTTTTCCCATCCAACCTGAAAAGAGCATACTGGAGACTCCCATAGCCGAAACAATCATCCCCGATACAAAGATCAGATTATCTCTTTGTCCCAAAGCTCGCACATAAAGAGGCAGGATCGGAGAAATAGATTGAGCGATCATTTGAATGGTCATGCTGGTCAAAAAGAGGCCCAAGAGGATATCTTTTTGCTGAATGGACATGAGCAACTCCCAGCTAGATTTTTGTTCTTCTTTTGGAAGGGACTCATAGTCTTCCTCAATGCCCCAGAAGGTTAAGAGGGAAACTAAAAATAAGAAGAAGCCGACCAAGAGAAAGACATTGCGCATGCCTAGATTTTCAGCAATGAGTCCCCCAATCAAAGGGCCCATCAAGGTTCCAGCTACGACACCAGTCGACAAAGTCCCTAGAGCATAGCCGGATTGGTCCTTGGGAACTTGACTGGCAATCAGGGCTGTACTATTAGGGACAAAGCCTGAAAAGACCCCATTGAGCAAGCGCAGGACCAAAAGCCAAAAGACGGATGGGACAAAGGCAATGCCTCCCATGGTCAGCGTCATGGCAATGGAAGCTCTAAGCATCATGGGTTTTCGACCATAGCGGTCGGCTAGGCTCCCCCAGATGGGAGACATGATCGCAGAGGTTACAGAAGAACTTGCGACGGCTATCCCAGCATAAAAGGGAACAGCCTTGCCCGTGACACCCAACTCTTCCACAAAGAGGGCCATAAAAGGAACGACTAAAGAAAGGCTGGCTCCGATGAAAAAGCACCCGATCCAGGCAATATATAGATTTTTACGCCAATTGATTTCTCTTGTGATAAAATCATCTTCTTTCTAATTGTTGTAGGGCTGCATCTAATTGGGCATAGAGGGCCGTTAGATCGCCATTATTGTCTAAGACCAGATCTGCATGGGCTCTTTTTTCATCTAGCGGCATTTGAGACGCGATGCGTTCTTGGGCCTGCAGTTCTGATAAGTGGTTGCGTTCCATCAGGCGTTTGAGCTGGGTTTCTTTTGATACAGCTACCAACCAGACAGATTCAAACCACCCTTCATAGCCTTGTTCAATTAAGAGTGGAATATCCATAAAAAAGAGATCGGATTGTGCAGCTTGTCTATCTCTTACCTCTGCTAGAGCCTCACGAATAAGCCTGCCTTGGACGCGATTGGACCAGTCTCTTTCACTAGGGTCTGAAAAGATCCGCTGACCCAAAGCGACGCGATCCAGCTCTCCTTCTTTGGTAAGGATCTCTCTCCCAAAATGATCCACTAAGACACGGTAGAGGGCTCCTCCTGGTGCCTGCAAACCATGAACCACTTGATCAGCATCAATGACAGAATACCCTTTTTCTTTCAAATAGGAGGTGACAGTGGACTTTCCTGAAGCAATCCCTCCTGTTAATCCGATGATTCTTGCCATCTAGTTCTCCTTTTGACAGTGGGGGCAAAAATGGGTTCCGCGTCCCCCCAGCTGGATTTTCTCAATCGGTGTCCCGCAACGCAAACACGGCTGGCCTGTTTTCCCATAGACCTGGTGTTCTTCCTGCATGGTGCCATCTTCCCCAAAAGCATTGCTGTAGGAGCGAATGGTGGAACCACCCTTTTCAACAGCCTGAGCAAGCACGGCAATCGTTTCTTTGCGGATTGCTTTGGCTTCTCTAGCAGTCAAGTTTTGACCCAAACGGGCTGGATGAACCTTGGCTCGATAAAGAACCTCATCCACATAGATATTGCCCAGACCAGCCACTAATTTTTGGTCTAAAAGAGCTGATTTAATGGGTTTCTTTGATTTTTTAAGAGCTGCTTGGAAGGCTGGTGCTTTAAAATCCGCTTCTGTCGGCTCTGGACCAATTTTTTTCGCCAAAAAATAGCTGTCGACAAGCTCAGGTATGAGGACTTCCATGGTCCCAAACTTACGGACATCTTCATAAACCAGGGTGCTGCCATCTGTAAAATGAAAGAAGACATGGGCGTGCTTGCGAAGAGGAACCTCGTCTGGATAAAAGAAATACTTGCCTTCCATCCGCAAATGCGAGATGAGGACCAGATCCGTCAGATAAAATAAAAGGTATTTCCCACGGCGCCCCATGGCCCGAATTTCTTGACCTGGAAGATCTTGACAAAAAGCATCTAGATCCGTCTGAATCATCTTAGGATACTTTACTTCCACTGACTGAATGGTTTTTCCAAGAATTAATTTCTCAAGACCGCGTCGAACCGTCTCTACTTCTGGTAATTCAGGCATAGAACTCCTTTCAAAAACAAGAAGCAGGCCTTCTGCCCACCTCTTCTTAATATTCTTTTTCGT
The DNA here is from genome assembly GCF_015557775.1 of Streptococcus parasanguinis. Taxonomy (GTDB): domain Bacteria; phylum Bacillota; class Bacilli; order Lactobacillales; family Streptococcaceae; genus Streptococcus; species Streptococcus parasanguinis_AA. Next base: position 14,765 of record NZ_JADNOY010000009.1, read on the forward strand.
TGTATCCGAAATCGGCAAGATCCAATTTCTTATCCCGCCAATTTTTCTTGACCTTAACCCATGTTTCTAAGAAGACCTTGTCCCCTAGCATGAGCTCGATATCCTTACGCGCAAGGGTTCCAATCTTCTTAAGCATGGCCCCGCCTTTTCCGATGACAATGCCTTTTTGGCTATCACGCTCGACCATGATGGTTGCACGGATATGAACCTTATCGGTTTCTTCATCCCGCTTCATAGAATCCACCACTACGGCAACAGAATGGGGAATTTCTTCCCGCGTCAAATGCAAGACCTTTTCACGGATCATTTCAGAGACCAAGAAACGCTCTGGGTGGTCAGTGATTTGATCGGCAGGGAAATATTGGAAACCTTCTTCTAAGTTTTCACTTAAAATATCAATCAAACGCGAAACATTGTTTCCTTGAAGGGCTGAAATCGGCACGATTTCCTTGAAATCCATCTGACTACGGAAGTCATCGATTTGCGCCAAGAGTTGGTCAGGGTGCACCTTGTCGATCTTGTTGACCACCAGAATAACCGGCACCTTAGCAGCCTTGAGGCGCTCGATGATCATGTCATCGCCCTTCCCACGTGGCTCATCTGCTGGCACCATAAAGAGAACGGTATCCACTTCTCGAAGGGTGCTATAGGCCGACTCCACCATGAAGTCTCCAAGCGCTGTCTTGGGTTTGTGAATCCCTGGGGTATCGATAAAGACGATCTGTTCCTTATCGGTCGTATAAATCCCCATAATCTTATTGCGCGTTGTCTGCGCCTTGTCACTCATGATAGCAATCTTTTGCCCCATGACGTGGTTCAAAAATGTTGACTTCCCGACATTGGGACGTCCTAAAATGGCTACAAAGCCTGATTTAAATGTCATATTATCCTTTCACGAGGGCATGCTCCCTCTTATCCAAATACCAAGGCCCAGAATTTGGGCACAAAAATAATCAATCCTGTCACTAAGGCAAAACCCGATACAACGAGGACCGCTCCAGCCGCCATGTCTTTGGCATTCTTTGCCAACATAGAGAAATGGTAGTTACTAGCTAGATCCACCACATTTTCAATGGCTGAATTCATAATTTCAAAAGCAATCACCAAAGTGATGCTGAGCAATAAAAAGAGCCATTCCGTCGCAGAAATCCTAAACACCAAACCAGCAAGCATTGCTACAAGGGCTGATAAGGCGTGCTTGCGCATATTGCGCTCTTCTTTGATCGATGTGAAAATTCCTGTTATCGCAAACTCCAGGCTTGAAGTGAAGTCTCGATTTTTCCATTTTCGCTTATTGTCTTGTGAGTCCATAGGCTGTCAAAATCTCTTCCTGTAAGCCAAACATTTCCTTTTCTTCTTCTGGCGTATAGTGATCATAGCCATTGATGTGAAGAAAACCATGTACTGCCAAAAATCCCATTTCGCGCTCAAAGCTATGGCCATATTCTTCCGCTTGCTCCCGCGCCTTGTCAATTGAAATAAAGAGCTCACCAATATAGGTATCGAATTCCGCCATCATCTCTGCCAATTCTGGATTTTCTTCAAGGTCTTCCTCGTCAAAAGAAATCTCCATCTCTGGCTTGTATTCTAAACTGATGACATCTGTCGGACGATCCGTATCACGGTATTCAAGATTTAGTTCATGACTGCGTTCATTGGTCACAAAAGTCACAGCCATTTCCTTGTCTTCTTTCCCAATTTTTTGAGCAGCAAATTCTAAAATTTCTTGCGTTTGTTTTAAGATTTCGTCAGAGACTTGGCCCGTCTCATCTACCATTTCAATATACATCTGGATCACCTCACTATTATCACTTTATTATATCACAAAAACCAGCCTATATACTAGATACAGGCTGGTTTTCAAACTTTTTCTTTGCATGATCATCTTACACTACTGTTTGCTGGATGGCATTCATCTGGGCATAGATCCCGCCTTGTGCAACCAGTTCCTCGTGTCTACCACGCTCTACAATACGTCCTTCAGATAAGACTAAGATCTGATCCGCATCTTGGATAGTGGACAAGCGATGGGCAATGATAAAGGTGGTCCGGCCCTTTTGCAGGACCGCCATAGCTTGTTGGATGATTTCTTCTGTTTCCGTATCGATGTGAGAGGTTGCCTCATCCAAAATCAGAATTTTCGGATTCATATAGAGCGTCCGCGCAAAGGAAATCAACTGGCGCTCGCCACTTGAAAAGGCAGATCCTTTTTCTACGACTGGATGGTCGATTCCCTTTTCAAGGCGCTCTACAAAGGGCCAAGCCCCGACTTTTTTCAGCGCATCTTTGACCGCATCCCGGTCAATATGATCCTGACTCATGGCCACATTACTGGCAATGGTTCCTGTAAATAGATAAGGATCTTGCAGAACAATGCCCATGTGGCTTCGCAGGCTCTCACGAGAGACTTGGCGAATATCTTGACCATCGATCAAAATCGCTCCTTCTTGAGGATCATAGAAACGATAGAGCAGATTCATAATAGAAGACTTACCCGATCCAGTGTGGCCCACAAGAGCGATGGTTTCCCCGGGACTCGCCTGAAAGGCAATATCCTGTAAAACTGGCTTGCCTTCTTCATAAGCAAATTGAACATCATCAAACACGACTTGAGCCTTTTCTATCTTCAGTTCCGATACACCATCGGCCTCTAAGGGTTGATCCAAGAAGGCAAGGACGCGACTCCCCGTCTCTAGTGATCGCCGAATATTCGGAAATTGACGACTGAGATTGGCCATGAGATCAAACAGATTGATGACATAGTTGATATTGATAAATAAGAAACCAGCTGTCACACCGATATTGCCCTGTAGGAAAGAAATTCCAGCGATGGTCAATATACCTGCAATCACTAAAAACTTGAGCAATTCTGTCAAGGTCCAAGAAGCGATGGAATCAGCTAAGAGGATCCGATCATTGGCTCCTAGCATCTTCTGGGTAGTGGCTTCAAACTCCTCTACCACACCAGGCTCTTGATGATAGAGCTGAATCATACTGGCACCATGCAAGAGTTCATTGACTTGGGTATTGACCTCGCTTCTCGCATCAAAGAAATCCTTCATAGGCTGGTCCGTCATGACCTTGTAGAGATACTGGATTCCATAGAAAATTGGAAAAACCAGACACAAGAGTAGCCCCATCATAGGACTCAGGTAAAAGAGAATCCCTAGGATAAAGAGAAATCGCACCAAATAGATGACTAGTATCATACAAGAGTTATAAAACTGGGTCCGCAAGGTCTCCGTATCATTGACAATTCTTGTTGCGATCTTTCCAGCCGGCTTGTCATCAAAATAAGAAATAGGCAGACCTTGCATGACTTGAAAGGCTTGGTCTCTCAGACTAGCGGTTACTTGATTACTTCCATGCAATAAGATCCGATTTCCTAGGTAGCTAATCAGCTGTCCTAGGCTTAAGACTAAGAGATAGAATCCTCCCATCTGAAGCAAGTCCCCTTGTCCTCCACCGTGGGTCAGTGCAGTCAAAGGCCCATCGATCATCTTTTGGAGAAGAAAAGGAGACAATTCAGAAAAAATGGTGGCTAGTAAGAGGCAAATAAAGCCGGAAAGAAAAACCGTCGGATAAAGTGTGATCCGAGATAATAATCGTTTCAATACTTTCATCTTATTCTCCTTCCTGTTTTTGTTGCCGTTGATATTGTTCGTAGTACCAACCCTCTTGAGCCAGTAAATCACTAGCTCTACCTTCTTCTACAATCTGTCCTTGATCCAAGACGATGATCCAATCCGCCTGATGGACAGCAGACAAGCGATGGGAAACAATGAGGGTCGTCTTGCCTTTTCGCTCTGTTTGAATGGTGTCAATAATGGCCTGTTCGGTCTTCGCATCTACTGCCGAAAGGGAATCATCTAACAGCAAGAGCTCAGCATCTCTTAAGAAGGCACGCGCCAGGGAGATCCGTTGTTTTTGACCTCCTGATACAGAGACCCCTTTCTCACCGATCAGGGTATCCATTCCATGAGACATCCGCTCGAGATCATCCGCAAATGCAGCTTGGGCTACTGCTTCCACCAAGTCTTCTTGGCTGGCTCCTTTTTTACCAAGCGCTATATTCTCACGGATAGACTTGGAAAATAAAATATGTTCTTGGGAAACATAGCCAATTTTTTCTTCGATGGAGTGTCGCTGATAGTCCACGATCGGTTGCTGGTTGATCAAAAACTCTCCCTCACCAACTGGGTACTGCCGCAAGAATTGTCGAACCAAGCTTGTCTTTCCTGCTCCGGTACGACCAACAATTCCAACCGTCTGTCCTCGCTGGATAGTCCAATCAATGCCTGATAGGCTCTTTCGCTCAGCACCAGGATAGCTGAAAGAATAGTCCTTAAACTGCACCAAATCAATCTGCTCTAAGTAGTGAGAACCATCTGGCTCCAGATCATCCGTTTCATCAATCACTTCTTTTAATTTTTTATAGGACATTTGCCCTGTCTGGTAGACCAAGATCAGGTCCGCCATCATCCACATAGGCTCAATTAAAAAGACCAAATACAGCTGTAAAGCCAATAACTTACCAAGGCTCAACTGCCCGCTTGCCAGGGACTGGCCTCCAAATAGCAGGAGCAAGACTGTCGAGAATCCAATAAACAACAGGGCTAAAGGTCCAAAAGAATACTGGATAGAGGCAATTTTGTCCCCTGTTTTGGATAGACTGGCTGTTTTCTTCTGAAACTGTTTGACTTGCTGGTCCCGTCTACTATAGGCCCGCATGACCCGGATTCCTTCGATGGACTCCAAGACTTCATCATTCAACTGAGCGACTGCTTCCCGGTTTTGCTCAACATACTCCTCCTGCTTTTTACTTAAAAAATAGGTAGAGACGACGAGGAAGATCATAGGAATAAAGGAAATCAAGGTTAATTGCCAAGAAATGAAAAACATGGTCGGAATAATAAAGGCAAACAAGCCACCGCCAAACAGGAGCACCATCATCCCGTAACCAGCCATATCGGCCATCCCATCCACATCTGTCGTGAAGCGCGTCAAGAGGTCCCCTGAACGGAATTTCTCAAAAAAGGGACGCCGCATGGCTACTAGCTTACGAAACGCTTGTCCCTGAAGGGTTGCCTTGAAATGGACTGACGACTGAAAGAGTCGCAACTGCCAATAAAAAGCCGTTAGATAATTGAGGATGGCTGATCCTACCAAGAGGACCATATCCCATACAAAGTTCGATTGCGTCAGCGTCCGCTGACTCAAATGATCCACTAAGCGCTGGATGACTTGCGTCGGGATCAATAAGGTGTAATCATAAAGAATCAGGACCATAGCGATCTTCACATATCGCCACTTGCGCTCCCTGATATACTCCCAAATAGCTCTGATCATATATTCTCCTTTTCAAAATGGCACAGAAAAACCCAAGCAAGGAGCTGAGAGCAGTCTCAGTCCACACTTGGGCCTTCTGATACCTATCACCAATTCAGTTAAGGCAGGTAAAAATGCATACAAAAAACCCAAGACAGACTCCTCCATCTTGGGTTCCATTTATAGTTTACATCGAACTCAACTGAGATTGGAGAAGCTGTGTATTCAATTGTGTCATCAAAACATCTACTTTGTTCATGATGGTTTTCTCCTTTCTCTTTGTTGTTCTAACTTTACCACGTATTTCCTTGCTTGTCAACGTTTTTTTGAAAATTGTTGAAAAAAGCAAAATTTTTAAGATGGAGTCGCAAAAAAAGAAGCCTAGATCTTCTCTAAGCTTCTCTCTTCTGCTATGCTAGTTGCCGGGATTGAACCGGCGACCTCATCCTTACCATGGATGCGCTCTACCGACTGAGCTAAACCAGCAGTACCTATCTACTATATCATGGAGATAGGTCTTTTGTCAATATCCTGACTCATTTTTCTGCCAAATATTCTTCCTTAGTGAGGATATAATGAACTCTCGTCACCATTCTCCCTTTTTCATGCAAGTCTAGCATCGCGTAGGGCTCCTCGTGAGAATATTTCATTCCTGATTTTGCCATCACCCGTCCAGAAGCTGGGTTGTCCTTATCATGAACGGCAATGAGCTTGTTCATCCCTAACTGTTCAAAAGCCAAGGCAATGACTGCCTTGGTAGCCTCTGTCGCAAGACCTTGGTTCCAATAGTCTTTATTCAGAACATAGCCGATACTCCCCTTCTTCAGACAAAGATCCAAATCCAGTAAATCAATCGTCCCGATAAATTTTCCATTCTCTTTGAGCTCGATCCCCCATCTTCCAAGTGGGCTCGCTAGGTATAAGAGGGCAATATTATTACGCGTCTCTTCTAGACTTTGATTGGTTGCAAAGGTATAGCGCGTAACTGTCTCATCAGAAGCATACTCAAACATAGCCGGTGCGTCTTCAAGAGTGACCGGACGCAAGTGCAAGCGCTCAGTCTCTATTTCTCGATAAGCCGCTAACTTCACATATAAATTTTCCATTTGACTCTCCTTCTTTAGGGATTAGTTTAGCAAATAACATAAAGGAAGGCAAGCTCAAATTTTTCTTGCTTTTTAACCCACTTTTCTATACAATTAAATCAATCAAAACAATCAGATAAGGAGTGAAAAGGTCATTGAGTCAAGAGAGCCATCTCACACCAATGGCCTTTTTACACCTAAATCTGAGCAAGGAGGCAAGAATGCTCATTGGAATTCCTAAAGAAATTAAAAACAACGAAAATCGGGTCGGTTTGACACCTGCAGGCGTACAAAGCTTGGTGAAGAAAGGTCATCACGTTTTGGTGGAAACAAATGCCGGACTTGGTTCTGGCTTTGCGGATGAAGATTACACGAAGCAAGGGGCAACCATCGTTGCGACTGCTGCAGAAGCTTGGGCCGCTGAGATGGTGGTCAAAGTCAAAGAACCCCTCGCTGAAGAATATGGCTTCCTTCGCGAAGACCTCTTGCTCTTCACATACTTGCACATGGCTGCTGCTCCTGAATTAGCAGATGCCATGGTTGCAGCCAAGACAACTGGTGTAGCCTACGAAACCGTTCGAGACTTAGATGGACAATTGCCACTCTTGGTGCCAATGAGTGAGGTGGCTGGACGGATGGCCGTGCAAATCGGTGCTCACTTCCTGACCAAACAAGAAGGTGGATCAGGAGTCCTCCTAGGTGGGGTGCCAGGTGTTCCCAAAGGAAAAGTTACCATCATCGGAGGCGGGGTCGTTGGAACCCACGCAGCTCGTATCGCCCTTGGACTCGGTGCCCAAGTGACCATCTTAGATATCAGTGCTAAACGTTTGGCTGTTCTGGAAGATGTCTTTGGTCACCAAATCCAAACCCTTATGTCCAATCCATTTAACATTGAAGCCAGCGTCCGTGATGCCGATGTTGTCATCGGAGCTGTCTTGATTCCTGGGGCTAAAGCTCCTAAATTAGTGACAGACGATATGGTCAAACAAATGCGTCCCGGTTCAGTCATCGTCGATGTGGCCGTTGACCAAGGTGGTGTTATCGAAACAGCAGACCGTGTCACAACGCATACGGAACCAGTTTACGAAAAACATGGCGTGCTCCACTATGCCGTTGCCAATATCCCAGGGGCTGTCGCACGTACCTCTACTATCGCCCTTACCAATGTGACCCTTCCTTATGTTGAATCCCTGGCTGACAATGGCTTCCACAAGGCAATTGCCCTCGATGAAGGCTTGCGCCAAGGTGTCACTACTTACCAAGGCCATATCACAAGCCAACCTGTTGCTACTGGTTTAGAGCGCGACTTCACACCAATCGATGAATTGGTTTAATTTCTAACATAAAAAAGGCAAAGATCTGATGATCTTTGCCTTTTCTTTTATTCTTCTTCTTCCACATCCGATTCTTCTTTGAGCACTGAATTTGGGATGGGCTCGTAGGCCCGGATAATTTCTGCTACTACAGGATGGCGAACAACATCCTTGGCAGAGAAATGCACAAAGTCGATCTGAGAAATATTTTTCAATTTCTCCTGGGCATCAATCAAGCCGGATTTGACATTTCGAGGAAGGTCAATCTGGCTAGTATCTCCATTGACAATCATCTTAGAGTTAAAACCAAGACGGGTCAAAAACATCTTCATCTGCATGATGGTGGTATTTTGCGCTTCATCGAGGATGACAAAGGCATCGTCCAAGGTCCGCCCCCGCATATAAGCCAAAGGCGCAATCTCGATAATCTCCCGCTCCATCATCCGAATTGTTTGGTCTTTCCCTAAAATCTGGTATAGAGCATCATAGACCGGTCGTAGATAAGGGTCCACTTTTTCTTTGAGATCCCCTGGTAGGAAACCAAGGCTCTCTCCAGCTTCAACAGCAGGACGAGTCAAAATGATCCGCTTGACTTGACCACGCTTGAGGGCAGTCACAGCCAAAGTCACTGCTAGGAAGGTTTTCCCAGTCCCCGCTGGTCCAATCCCAAAAGTAACATCATGGTTCTTGACACTATCGACATAGATCTTTTGACCAAGCGTTTTAACCCGAATGGGCTTGCCGTAACTATCCTTGATAATCTCTTCTTCATAGAGAGCGATGAACTTATCCAATTCCCCATTTCTCACCATGGTAATGGCGGTCACCACATCCGGCGTTCCAATGGTCATGCCACGGTTGACGAGGACCAAAAGGGCCTGGATGACTTGACGAACTCGCTCGCAGGTTTCTTCTTCCCCAATGATTTGGACTATTTCTGTCCGGGCATGAATAGTCACCCCAAATTCTTGCTCCATCAAACGAAGATGGCGTTCGTTAGATCCAAACAAATGAAAGAGATCGTCTGGATGCGTTAATGTAATTTCAACTGAATGTTCTTGCAAATAAAGAACCTCTCTACCTGTGTTTTTCTATTATTATAACAAAGAGGCCGAGAAAAAACCATCCTCGACCTGTCCTTTTCTAGTGGGCTTGGTATTCTTCCCAAATCGCATCAAAATCGCCAAGATTAAAGGAAAAGCTCGCATGCTCTTCTAGATAGCGACTGACCTCGTCGAAGTCATCTGTATGCTTGGGAAAAGCGGACTCATGAAATGCAAGATCCGCCAAAATGGCCTTAGGAGCATTGCTTTTAGGATTGCGCTCCGTCATCAGCCAAGTATAAAACGATTTTCGCATAAGCCTCCTCTTAAATCAACTCTGTTCCAAACTGGTCTTGCTTGATTTTTTTGGCCTTCATCAAACCACCCAAAGCCTTTTTGAACTGGCCTTTTGAAATCCCAAAAGTTGCTTTGATTTCTTCTGGAGAGGACTTATCATTCAAGGTCATAAAGCCACCATTGGTTTCCAAATAGGTCAAAATCATTTGGGCATCGTTTTCCAACATCTCAAAGGAGCGTGGCTTCAAAGATAGGTTCAAGGTCCGGTCCACCTCACGAAAACCGATGACGCGAGCATTTACGACCTCTCCCAAACGAGGTTCTGCATAGCGCTCACTTGGGTGGATAAAGCCCAGCATATTGTTCTCTGGAAGGTAAACAAAGGTTCCAGACAATTTCAAGCGGTAGACAATGGCTGGCCAGTTTTGGTTTTGCATATTGTTGTAAGCAGGACGAGCCAAACGCTGGAAATCTTCCTGGTAGGCTAAGATCCCCCAAATCCGATCTTTCTTATCGACTTCTAAACGAATATAGAGACGATCGCCCTTTTTAGGCCATAGATCTTTGATCTCCGGTAGGATATCTAGTGAGACAACAATCTGCTTATCTGGAAGCCCTGTATCCACGAAGACTCCCAAATCCTTGCGCACTTCCGTGACCGTTCCCCAGCCAAAGCTTTCTTGAGTTGCAGTGACTTCAAGTGTCGTGAGTCGTAGTTTTTGCTTCATATCTGTATAGGCAAAGCCCTTGACACTTTCTCCGACTTGGTGTGGGCCTTCTGCTTTATCAAGCGCGTAGGTCTGGCCATCTTTTTGAACAAAATAGAAGTGATCATTTTCATCAATGACCATTCCCATGATGTAACTTGCTAGATTCGTATTCATGTTTCCTTCTTTCCTCTTGCCTCTTCACAAGAATAATGGAAATAAAACCCAGCCAGCAGTGCCAACTGAGTCTTTCTTTCCTGTAATGGTTGGGATGGATTAAACTTCCATCAATTCTTTTTCTTTGTGAGCTGTCATTTCATCTACATGCTTAACAGCATCATCCGTAACTTTTTGGATCTCTTTTTCAAGACCTTTCAATTCATCTTCTGTGATTTCTTTTGCTTTTTCTTGTTTCTTCGCTTCATCCATAGCATCACGACGGATGTTACGGATCGCTACTTTAGCATTTTCACCAACTTTTTTCACTTCTTTTGCTAAGTCACGACGAGTTTCTTCTGTCAAAGCTGGGATGACCAAGCGGATAACAGATCCATCGTTGGCTGGAGTGATTCCAAGGTCAGAAGCATTGATGCTGTGCTCGATGTCTTTCAAAGATGATTTATCAAATGGTGTGATCAACAAGACACGCGCTTCTGGAATTGTGATAGATGCCAATTGGTTCAATGGTGTTTCTACTCCGTAGTATTCTACAAAAATACGATCCAAAAGACTTGCATTTGCACGTCCAGCGCGGATGCTACCAAATTCACGTCCCAAACTTTGGTGAGACTGAGTCATTCTTTCTTTTGCTTTTTCTACGATTGGGTTTGCCATAATCTTCCTCTATTTTCTATTATTTTTCTACGTTATTTGATACGGTTGTACCGATATTTTCACCAAAGACAACGCGTTTGATATTGCCTGGTTCATTCATATTAAAGACAACCAAATCAATGTCGTTGTCCATGGAGAGAGTAGAGGCTGTTGAGTCCATGATGCGAAGACCTTTATTGATCACATCGCGGTGAGTCAATTCCTCAAATTTCACAGCTGAAGCATCTTTTTTCGGATCGGCATTGTAAACACCATCGACCCCATTTTTAGCCATGAGAATGGCATCTGCTTCAATCTCAGCTGCACGAAGGGCTGCGGTCGTATCTGTTGAGAAGTAAGGAGAACCGATCCCTGCACCAAAGATCACGATCCGATCTTTTTCAAGGTGACGAAGGGCACGACCACGGATATATGGTTCTGCAACTTGTTGCATAGCAATCGCAGTTTGAACACGGGTATCCACGCCAACTTGTTGAAGCGAATCAGCCATCACAAGGGCGTTCATGACAGTCCCAAGCATCCCTGTGTAGTCTGCTTGGACACGATCCATCCCTGCTTCTGCAGCAGGTTCTCCACGCCAAAGGTTTCCCCCTCCAATCACCAAGGCAATTTCAATTCCAAGTTCGTGAACTTCCTTGATTTCTTGAGCCATATTTTGGACAGTTTTGATATCGATTCCGACACCACGTTCGCCAGCAAGGGCTTCACCAGATAGCTTGATTAAGATACGTTTATACTTAGGTTCTACCATTTTCTCTCTCCTTTTTTGATCTGTATTATTTTACCATAAATTACGTTTTTTATATAGTCATATCCATTAAAATTTTCTTTTTTCCATCCGATTAGTTTTACCAACTGTAGCAAATAAAAATGGCGTACAAAAAAAGCTACCCGAAGGCAGCTTTTCATTTCAATTAAAGTGAGTTAACGTCCACTTTGATACCAGGACCTTGAGTTGTAGTCAAAGTCAAGCTAGTTACGTAAGTACCTTTAGCTGTAGCTGGTTTTGCTTTTTGGATTGTGTCGTTGAAAGCTTTAAAGTTTTCAACCAATTTAGTATCATCGAATGAAACTTTACCGATGATCGCTTGAACGATACCTGCTTTATCAGCACGGTAAGTGATTTTACCACCTTTAGACTCTTCAACTGCTTTCGCAACATCCATTGTTACTGTACCAGTTTTAGGGTTTGGCATCAAGTTACGTGGCCCAAGGACACGTCCAAGACGTCCAACAAGAGCCATCATGTCAGGTGTAGCGATAACTACATCGAAGTCCAACCAACCATCGTTGATTTTCGCAACAAGGTCATCTTCACCTACGAAGTCTGCACCAGCAGCTTTTGCTTCTTCAGCTTTTGCACCACGTGCAAATACAAGTACGCGAGCTGTTTTACCAGTTCCGTTTGGCAATACCATTGCACCACGGATTTGTTGGTCAGCTTTTTTCACGTCGATGTTCAAGTTGTAAGCAACTTCTACAGTTGCGTCAAATTTTGCAAAGTTAGTTTCTTTTGCAAGAGCTACAGCTTCTTCTACGCTGTAGACTTTTGTGCTGTCGATTTTTTCAAGAGCAGCACGAAGTTGTTTGCTTTTTTTAGCCATTTTATCTTTCTCCTTGTAATGTGGTCATATCGATTTTCATCTCCCACGTCACTCGTCATTTGATCAAGTGTATTGCGGGCAAATAGGATTGTTACAATTAGTCAGTAACAGTGAATCCCATAGAACGAGCAGTACCTTCGATCATACGCATTGCAGACTCAATGTTTGCAGCGTTCAAATCTGGCATCTTAGTTTCAGCGATTTGTTGTACTTGTGCACGAGTTACAGTTGCAACTTTCGTTTTGTTCGGTGTACCTGAACCTTTTTCAACACCTGCAGCTTTTTTCAAAAGAACAGCAGCTGGTGGTGTTTTTGTAACGAAATCGAATGATTTGTCTTCATAAACAGTGATAACAACTGGGATGATCATACCAGCTTGATCAGCTGTACGAGCGTTAAACTCTTTAGTGAATCCCATGATGTTGATACCTGCTTGACCAAGCGCTGGACCAACCGGTGGAGCTGGAGTAGCTTTACCAGCAGGGATTTGCAATTTTACAAGTTTTTCGACTTTTTTAGCCATTTCTTAAATCCTCCTTTGTGGTTTTGGCGGTAATTACAGATTTTTACCTCCCACAAGTATGCTTTGTGCATACCTTTCTATTATACACGATTTCTCTTTTTTTGCAAGAAAAAATTAAAATATAGTAAACTTTTTTTTCGTTTTATGATAGAATGAAGCTATGTTAATCAAAGTTGCTTCTGTATTATTTATTTTTTTAACGCTGATTCTGAGCGGCATCATTGTTCACCTCTTTAAACTCCAAAAAAGAGGATGGCGATCTACCGATATTGCCTTTCCTTTATTTGCCTTGGAGTACTACCTGATCTCAGACAGCGCCTTTTACCACAGCCTCTTACCACTATTAGCCTTGAGCCTTTCGCTTTTGGCCTTGGGGCTAACGATTTATTTCTTAAAAAAGAAAAAGTGTTTTTATTATCCTAAATTTATCAAATACTTCTGGCGCGCTGGGTTTCTGATCACCTTCTTGCTCTATTTGATCCTAACCGCTAGTTTGTTTATCTAATACCAAAAGACAACTCTATCTTTGGAGTTGTTTTTTTATAAATAACCCTGATGATACTGCATAGACTGAAGTCATTTTAATTTTAAATTCTCCAAATATTTACTGAAACTTTTCGACGTGAGAAAAGTGCTAGAAACACGATTGTTTCTAGCACTCGGGAGTTTTGAAACTTTAGGTTCAAAACTAAGTCATGGAACTTCGTGGAAGTTCGCTGACGTCCGTACTCACCTAAGGAAAGTTTCAAAATTATCTTTTTCTTCAATCTGAGACAACTCTATCTTTAAGAGTTGTCTTTTTTTTATTTCTTTCGATGAAAGAACCAGCCCACTAGTTTCTTGAATACTTGAATCAAGAAGAGAGCAAGAACTGCCATGATAGCGCAGATAACCAGCGTTTGAAGCCTCAAGGGGCTCATGTTAAAGAATTTCCCTAGGATACTGCTTGAAACCAGAAAAGCTAGGATATTTCCTAGAAGAACCAGTCTCTTGTAGTGATTGAGAGGCTGGGATTCTTGGTAGATGATGGTAAAACCGACGAAGGCCATCAAGCAGATGGCTGCACTTGAGAGTTCTTCCGACCTCATGCCAAATGTTGAAGAGAGCAATACCAAACTAAAGATCAGTATAAAATCCGTCAAGGCAGCAGGTAGCGCATTTTTAAAGACCGTTTCGATAAAGCGTCCTTTGATGCGCTCGCTATTGGGCTCAAGCGCTAGAAAGAAACCTGGAATCCCAATCGTAAAACCACTGATCAAAGACATCTGCGACGGCATGATGGGATAGGTAAAGGCTAAGAGCGTCACTGAAATAGCCAACAAAATAGAAAAGATATTCTTGATCAAAAAGAGACTGGCTGATCGTTGAATATTATTGACCACCCGACGACCTTCTGCCACGATGGACGGCATCTTCCCAAAGTCAGAATCCAGTAAGACCACTTGCGCCATCTTCTTGGTCGCATCATTTCCAGATTCCATCGCAATACTACAATCCGCTGTTTTGAGGGCCAGAATATCGTTGACGCCATCTCCGGTCATCGCTACCTTATGCCCCTTTGCCTGCAAGCCTTCTACAAGGCTTTTCTTTTGCTCTGGTGTCACCCGACCAAATACCGTATATTGGCTCGCCGCCTGGTGCAAGTCTTCTTCCGTCAGTAAGCTTCTGGCATCGATTAGATTCTCTGCTCCTTCAATGCCTGCTTTTTGTGCAATAGCTGAAACCGTAGCTGGGTTGTCCCCTGAAATGACCTTAATGGTCACTCCTTGTTGTTTAAAGTAGGCGAAGGTTTTTTTGGCATTTTTTCTCAAAGGATTGGAGAGAATGATCCAGGCCACCAAGTCTACAGGAGCCTCTAAAGTCTCTCCCAGGTGTTCTCCCTTATATTTCCCAAAGGCCAAGACCCGATTGCCTGCCTGAGTAGCAGGAGCTATCTCTTGTTCAAGCTCAGAGAAGCCCTCTCGTAAGACAAATTCTGGTGCCCCTAATACATAGATCCCAGATTCAAAGATAATCGCCCCATACTTTTTCTTAGACGTAAAGGGCTGAATGTCTTTAGCCTTCCAAGGCTGGCTGACTGGAGTCTTGTGAAATTTTCGGATGGCATCCATGGTATCGTTTTGATCCATACTAGCCTTGACATACTGAGCTAGTGCTTCCAAGTCTTGAGCGTCTTTAACTGGACGAATCTCTGTCACTTCCATACCCGGCTCTGTAATGGTCCCTGTCTTATCGACACAAAGAACATCCACGCGAGATAAGGTCTCAATCCCCTTCATACTATTGAGCAGGACCTTTTCCTTGGCTAATCTGACAGCACCCAGAGCCAGCGCCAAGGTCATCAAGAGATACAAGCCTTCCGGAATCATCCCGATCAAGGCCCCGACTGTTGAAGTCACACTGAGCTTGAGACTATCGCCTAGGCTGATATAGCTGCGAAGAAAAAGGAGCGAACCTAGCGGAATGATGAGAAGGCCGATGATCCCCACGATTCGGTTGACCGCATGGACCATATCAGACTCCTCATGAGACTTGACCTGCTTGGCTTCCAGGCTCAATTGGTTGATGTAGGAGTCATTCCCAACTTTTTCCAATCGTGCCAGCCCTTGACCAGCGATCACAAAACTACCTGACATGAGTTCGTCTTGTGCTCCTTTTTTGACCTCATCGGCTTCACCTGTCAATTGCGACTCATCGACTTTTAGCTCGCCCTCCAGCAAGACCCCATCCGCATAGATCTGATCTCCAGCTTGAAAGCGAACCAGATCGCCCTCCACCAGCTGATCGATAGGTAGAGCGACTTCTTTTCCTTCTCGAAGAACGATCGCCTCACTCATATGCAGAAATTGCATCTGACGCAAGATCCGTCTAGAGCGGACTTCCTGCACAATTCCTACCAAGGAGTTGACCACGACGACCGGGACAAACAAGAGATTGTTCCAAGACTTCACCGCTACCAGCAAGACCGCTAAGACCAGGAAAATCAGATTAAAGTAAGTAAAGACATTGTCTCGAATGATCTGCCCAATACTTTTTTCTGTCTTAATCGTGACCTTATTTTGCTTGCCCTCTTGGATCTTTTTCGCTACTTCTTCCTGACTGAGTCCTTCTAATCTAACCATTGCTTTCCTCACTCATGTATTTCCAAGGGCAATCCTTCTGGATCGAAGAAAAATGCCATCTTCTTACCATCAAAGTCATCATAGCGAAGGCCTGTATTTGCAATACCTAGCTGATCCAATCTAGCTAGATACGCCTCGACATCGTCCACTTTAAAGGCCAGATGACGTAGTCCCGCATGCTCGGGCAAGGGGAGCTTTGGACGTTCTGGGGCCGTCGGTTTGATAAAGAGTTCTAAAGTCAATTCCCCTTGGCGGAGATTGATCAAGATATCTCCGCGTTCGGGACGGTCATACTCACTGACAATCGCAAAGCCCAACTGGTCCACATAAAAATGCAACATAGCGTCGCGATCCCGTCCAATGATGGCAATATGATGAATCGTGTCTAACTTCATCTGGTCCTACTTTCTATTTTCTATAAAAAGAAAAGGGAGTGGGGCATATGCCCTTTTTCCCTATCCTTATGATTGTTGCAATACTTTTCGAGGCTTGGTCCCTTCAGCTGGTCCAATCACACCCGCTGCTTCCAACTCTTCCATGAGGCGAGTCGCTCGGTTAAAACCAACCGATAAGCGACGCTGGATCATCGAAGCACTGGCTTTTTGGGTCTCGATGACGAGCGCTTTGGCCTCTTCAAAGAGAGGATCACCCTCGTCTGAGCCACCCATACCTCCATCAAAGTCTGACTCCGATACTTCTCCTGGATCAAAGGCATCATCATAATCTGCTTCTGCCTGCTCTTTGACAAAGTTGACAATCCGCTCGACATCGTCATCTGAGATAAAGGATCCTTGTAGACGGATTGGATGATTTTCATCGATCGGTTTAAAGAGCATGTCCCCACGACCGAGCAGTTTCTCAGCTCCATTTTCATCCAAGATGGTCCGTGAGTCGGTCCCAGATGATACCGCAAAAGCAACACGGGAAGGCACATTGGCCTTGATCAAACCTGAGATAACGTCAACCGATGGCCGTTGGGTTGCAAGGATCATGTGGATCCCTGCTGCACGAGCCTTTTGTCCAAGGCGGATAATGGCATCTTCCACTTCTTTACTTGCGACCATCATCAAGTCTGCCAACTCATCGACAATGACCACAATCAATGGAAGGGGCACTTGCTTCATCTCAGACTGGGCATTGTACTCCACCACCTTGGCATTAAAGCCAGCAATATTACGAGCACCCACTTTCGAGAAGAGCTCATAGCGATTTTCCATCTCATCAACGACCTTCTGCAGGGCCCGACTGGCCTTGCGTGGGTTGGTCACCACTGGAATCAAGAGGTGAGGAATATCATTGTAGACAGAAAGCTCCACCATCTTTGGATCGACCATCATAAACTTGACTTCGTCCGGACGGGCCTTCATCAAGATACTCGAAATAATCCCATTGACCGCTACCGACTTACCAGATCCGGTAGAACCCGCTACCAAGAGGTGGGGCATCCGAGCCAAATCAAAGGTTCGTGCCGAGCCATCTACAGCCTTCCCAAGAGGAATCTCAAGGAGTTTAGCTGGATCTGTTTTGGACTGCTCCCACAATTCACGGAAGGAAACGGTCGCAATCTCTGAGTTAGGCACTTCAATCCCGACCAGAGACTTCCCTGGAATCGGTGCTTCAATCCGCACATCCTTGGCTGCTAGAGCCAAGGCCAAATCATCTGCTAGGTTGGAGATGCGGTTGACCCGCACACCGACAGCTGGCTTAACTTCATACTTGGTGACAGAAGGACCGATCTCTGCCCGCTCCACTGTCGCCTTGATATTGAAGCTTGCAAAGGTCTCTTCCAAAATGCGGATGTTCTGGCGAACGATGTTTTTCTCTTTGGATTGATTTTTCGGCTTGTCAGGTGCGAAGAGATCAATGGTTGGAAGCTTGTACTGGAGGAGTTCCTTAGGTGTGAAATCCACTTGAACTTCTTCCCCATCGTCCTCGAATTCTTCGGCTTCCGGAAACTCTTCGTATGCTTCAGGATCTTCAGGCCATTCTTCATCTGGCAGGTAGATCTCTGGTGTTGTTGGTGCGACAATTTCGGCTTCTGGGAAGGACTCTGTGAACGGCTCCTCCGCTAACACCTCTCCCGTTTCAGGGTCTACAGGATGCCCTTCCATTGAAAGGGGAGTTGGAAGAACTGCACTTGCTTCTTCTTGCTCTCTTTCAGCTGCCGCAGCTTCCTCAGCAGCTCTCGCTTCCTTTTCAAGGAATTTCTGCTCGCGACGTTCTTTGCGTTTTTCCATAGAAGCGTGGAAGGCTTGTGACCCCTTTTCAAACAAATCATAGATGGAGTAAGGACTCATCAAGAGGATCCCCAATCCAATAAAGAGAAGGCCAATAAAATAAGAGCCAATATTTGAAAAGAGGAAGGAAATCGGAGCATAAAGAAGGGCACCGATCATACCACCACCGGCAAAGCTCTCCACTCGCAGATGAATCAAGTCTGCCATGATTCTTGAAAAGGTGACCTTGATCCCATTATTGTCTAAATGAAGGGAGGATACAAAGAAGGCCTGAAACATCAAGAGAAGCCCAGCAAAGAAGCTTAGGAATCCTGAAATCACCCCTTCGTGTTTATCCAGCCATTTAAAGGCATAGAGGTAGAAAAAGGTCGCTAAAATAGCCAAGTAAGCCAAACTCCCAACAAAGAGTCGGATTAAGTTGTAGGCCAAGACCCCTACTGCTCCCAATTTCAAAGCCGCAAAGACTAAAACCAGACTAATCAGAATGGTCACAATCATGCGATGAATTGCTTTTTTTCTTTCTAATTCTGCTTTGGACAGTCGTCTCGTCGACCGTGTTTTTTTTGATTGATTATTGTTTGCCATAACTTTTATTATATCACAATTCCAAGCCAGTTCTCTAGTAAAATCATTTCCTCAATTTTGCAGTATAAAGTAAAAAACAGCACCGAGTAGGCACTGTTTTTATAAGTTTTCTTAAGCTAAACCTTTGTTAAAATATCATATTTTTCTTTGTATTGTTCGTAGTACAAAAATAGGTAGTAACCCCCTACTATTTCTAAAAAGAAGACATAAAGAGCAACAGCCATAATAGCGGGGCAGAATGGCGTTAAGATAGCATCAATGCTCCCTCTTACATTTGTATTGTTTGAACGATCAAACAATACAAAACCCGCTGTAACTCCACTTCCTCCCAAGATCAATAATTGATCTGTCATTTTTTCTGTTGCTAGGGCAGCCAAGGAAGCATAGGGTTTTCTTTCTTCAACCGCAGCCTTTATCTTTTTAGGAACCTTCCTAAAGAGATATATCACAACAACTATCGTTAATCCAGCTGATAAAAAACCGAGAAGTTTTCTGCAAAAAATCCCAATTAATACAAATCCTAATTCCATAAATAGTAATAGAAGGTACATATAACAATAAGTGAGATATTTCAAGATCATTTTTTTCTTTCGATATTTAAACGAATAGAAAATGTAGACCAAATAAAATAAAAGTAGAACAAACAAAAGAGGTAAATTTAACCATTGATAGGCAACATCCCCATCTCCATCTAATCTTATTCCCTTAAAGACTGCTGGAAGAAGGATATAAAGTAGATAGACTATTGCAGAAAATAAAGGCATACCAATAAATCTTTTCCAATTTCCCTTATCGTTAAAGCGGCTAATAATGGTCTCATTTACGAAGGATTGACTTTCTTCAAATGAGTAAGTAAAAAGTTTCATATTTCTCCATTTTAGATTCAATCTTTCACTAACTAGTCCTGACTACCACTCATAGGCACTTCAATCTCAGGCACATCGATTACATTATTGACTTGGATATTATCTTGTTGATCCTTAAGATTTGTCTGCGGAACTTGTGGTTTGAATGACGAGGAAAATCCTACTCCAATCACCAGTAGACTCGCTCCAAGGACGCAAAGTCTTTTGACATGCCAGGCCATTGGCAAGGGAATTTTTGCTCGAATCCCTGATTTCTTGACCCAATCCGGATGGTCTCGCATGACACGATTAGCTGCCATCAGAGGCATCAGGTAGCCAAAGAGCGCAATAACCGTTGTCAACCCAATAACCCGAAAACGATTCTGATTGGACGGAGAAACATGATTCACTTCCATCAAGACCATTCCCACAATCACTAAAAAAATGACCAGCAATAGTCCCAAAGATCTCCATAAACCTTCTCTACGGTAGCATTTCAATTCATCAAAAGACATCTGGTTAAAATTCTTATTCATTTTTCAATAACTCCTTGTGTTTTTTCAAGTACTTTTTCCCATACCATTCTTCTACTGACTTACCTTCCCAGCTTCGGTATTCCTCAGGATATTTCCATTTGTAGTAGGCTTGCAGGAAGTATGGTAAGCCTATAAAAGCACTGATAGCAAGCACTACTATATTACAAAAGATCCACAGCAATAAAAAGCCAAATGCCTTGATGGAAGTTGAAACATCTAATGAAAAGATTCCCAAAATATGCTTGATAATGATCCCTATTCCTAAAATAGCCATCCCATAAAGAGAAATTATTTTGGCGATCTTATTAAGTAAAGTATCCCCCGAAATCTCAGCATACATAAGTTTTCTTAATCCTGCTAGTGCAATTGTAAATAGCATGTATGTCGCTATCATCATGATTCCATAAATGGCAATGATTTCCGCAGTGGATAGATTGGCCAATAAAATGTCAAAAACAACTAGATCTATTTCCAATATGAACCAAACCAAAAATGTAAAAACGTGAAACTGATAGCGATATGGTAACAGGTAAGCTCGTTTCACCCACTTTCCAATCACAACGAAGGAAAGCCAAATGAAAAGTAAGATTAAAAACACATTTACTGTTAAGGACTCACGCCTGGCTATTGGAAGAGTTAACGTCTTACTTTCATGAAATTCCATTGATACAATCAGCACAAAGAAGTTAAAACCGATAGGAAAAATAAGGGATAAAATCAAACTTCGAATTCGAAACCAAAGGGAAGCATGCCCATTCTTAAAAAATTTTGCTGTCTTATCATGTTGCTCTTGCTGTAACTTTACAAACCCATCGTCTTCGAGATTGAGACTATCTTCAAAACTGGCTTTAAAGATCGATTTCTTCATTCTTACCTTCCAATAACTCCTTGTGTTTGTTCAAGTATTGTTTAGCCCTTCGAACGATATAGAGTGACTCATCTTCTGAGATTAACTTGTGAAAGAGATCATTGGCTCTGTGCTGATCACCTTTAAGAGTAGCATTCAAGGCTTGGTAGTAGATCATTTCTAACTGCTGGTACTTGAAATCATTGCTTAAATCTTCGAAATAGTCATTATTTTGGTGCGCAATGGTTAAATCATAAAGGGCAAGACAGACCTTTCTTGTTTTCTCAGCCAGTATCGAGTCTGTGATAGTCAATTCATTAAACTGAGCCTCTAGCTCTTCTCTAGTCAAATCAGGATTTGTCAGCACGATCGAACGAATAAGATAACTCTCAAAAAAGTTCTTATATTTCTGCGGACAATCCTTCTGACTGAGTGCTTCCCTAGCTTCTTTTATGACAGTATCGAAATCTCCCATCATAAAAGAATAGGCGACTGATGTCAGCTTAATATCTATCTGTAAAATGGCATTTTTCACATTCTTGTTCAACTGAAGGTATTGCTGCCAAAAAGCTAAATCTAAGTCTACATGGAGCAAGGTGTTGCACTTGTTGGTATAGCTCTTCTTGAGCAATTGGATGAATAAAAACAAGCCTGCAAGGACCAATAAGAGCGCAGCAGTCTGAAGAAGAGTATCTCTGACCACGAACCCAATACAAATAATGAGAAGCATTGCCAACAAGCCAGCAGATCTAATATAGAGTCTATAGTTTTTTCGTAGAGTTTTATAATCCAATTTGTAGCCTCCTATTCATGATTTTTTTAAGGAATCAGCTTCTCCAAAATCAAACAATTTAATCTCAATAGCCGTTCCTTCAACCTCTACTTATCCTCATTTTTATCAGTGTATCCTTCTCCCATAATCTCCTCACGAAGTTTCGGATGCTCTTCTAACCACGCCTTGGCTTCTTGACTATTATGAATTTGAGTATCAGATACTGAGAAATCATCATTAAAGCCATAAGCTGGTAGAATGTCTTGTCCTTTCGGTGCAAACCAGTGAAGAAGAGTTTCAAATGCTTCCTCTGCTGTTACCTTATCAGAACGAATATAAAGTTTGCATTCTTCTTTAACCATTTTCGTCTCTAGATCTGGATAAAGTGTATAAAGGTTAATATTTGTATCCGGAATTTTATCGCTTGCAGAGGATTGTGTTATCTCATTTGATGGATGATAGTATCCCATTGAACGAATAACTTCCGACAAGTTTGTAGCATAAGTTACGTTAAACACATCTGAGTCTTGAGAAAATTTGGTCCCTTCTGGAAATTCTTCAATTTTTCCCGATTCTATATTAAGAAAAACATCTTTAAAGGTGGGACCTTCTCCCGAAAAATCTTCGATTCTTACTCTATAATAACTAACGCCATTATAATAATAAAAGCCAACTAAGTTAATTGGTATGCTAGTTTTGTTATAATTACGAACAATTTGAAAAAGATCTAGTTTCCTCTCTGGCAAACCATCATTTTCCAAATCATAAAGGATTAAATTCCAATATTCTCCTTTTATTTGAAGTTTCATCTTATCTCTGTTAGATATTTCTGCAAGCTTTCGTTCATTAGTAGCCGCATATTTTTCCCAATAGCTAAATAAGCATTACTAGGTGCGAGAACATATTGATTTTTATCCCCAAATAATTGAATATCAGAACGTTTCATTTTTGATAAGGTGGCAAAAGATATCTTTTCCGGTTCAATTTTACTCATATTTTTAGAAATAACCATATTAATAAAAACTGAACATAAAATAACTATTGGTGTATTGATCATCACAATTTTTCTATGTCCCTTAATCCATTTTTTCATCTTCTTGCTCCACCTTTTTGATAAGTAATGACTAACGTTTTGCCTTTTCTAAAGAGGCTACTCATATAATTTTTAATACGTTCATTTTCCACCAAATCAACTTATCTTCCATCATACCGAATTATCTATCTATATGCAACTTCCTTCTTAATTAGTGATTTATCAAATGTTATCAATCTTGAAACAACCTCAGAAAATAGAGAATCCCGTCCAGATTTGAAAGTATCGCAAAATTAAGGTACAATAGAGAAAGACAACTATGTTGGAAAGGAAGAATATGAAAAAATTAATCGCACTACTATTATTTTCCGGCTTGGCTTTGACAGCTTGTTCGTCTAATAAGACTGACGCTAACTCTTCAAGTTCAAGCAAAGAAAAGACAGAGCAGACAGCAACTTCTAGCTCTAGTGAAAAAGATCAAAAGAAAATTGAAGAAGAACAAAAGAAATTAGAACAACTGCGCAAAGATTTTAACGATGCCATGACCAATGAAAATGCTGTCTTCCCACAGCTCTCAAATGAAGTGGCTGAAGACGAAGCAGAGGTTAAAATCACGACAACTGAAGGCGACATCACTGTGAAGCTCTTCCCTAAATATGCCCCACTTGCAGTTGAAAACTTCTTGACCCACGCAAAAGAAGGCTACTACAATGGCTTACTTTTCCACCGTGTCATTAACAACTTTATGATCCAAACTGGGGATCCTAAGGGAGATGGTACTGGTGGCGAATCCATCTGGAAGGGCAAAGACAAATCCAAAGATTCAGGTACTGGTTTTGAGAATGAGTATTCTCCATACCTTTACAACCTTCGTGGAGCCCTTGCCATGGCCAATTCTGGTCCAAATACCAATGGTAGTCAATTCTATATTAACCAAAATAAGGAAGATATTTCTAGCAAGCTCCCAACTGACCGCTTCCCAGCTAAAATCATCGACGCTTATAAAAATGGTGGAAATCCAACCCTCGATGGTGGTAACTACACTGTCTTTGGCCAAGTGATCGATGGCATGGATGTGGTCGATAAAATCGCCTCTGCTGAAACTGATGATAAGGACAAACCAAAAACAGATATCAAGATTGAAAAAATTGAAATCTTAAAAGACTATGATTTCAAGAAATAATGAAAAGAGAACCAAACGGTTCTCTTTTTAAGATATTGATAAACATTTTACATAAAATTAGCTAATAGATTCATTGGTAAAAAAATGAATTCTAATTATTTAAGTCATTCATCTACTGAAACTTTCCGCCGTGAGAAAAGTGCCTGAAACAGATTTGTTTCAGGCACACGGAATTATTGAGACCTTAGGCTCAATAATTAGTCATGGAACTTCCTGGATTGCTGAAATCATCCACTGGATAATTTCACCTAACCTCCGTACTCACCTAAGGAAAGTTTCTAAGAAGAATCTGAAAAGAGAACCATGCGGTTCTCTTTTTGTATTTACGTCAATTCATTAAAGTCCCAGATTTGGTCCATCCAGCCTTCATAGAAGTCTGGCTCGTGGCAAACCATGAGGATAGATCCCTTGTACTCTTTCAGAGCCCGTTTCAATTCTTCTTTAGCATCCACATCCAAATGGTTGGTCGGTTCGTCCAGTACCAAGACATTGTTTTCACGGTTCATCAAGAGACAGAAGCGTACCTTGGCTTGCTCCCCACCGGATAGCACCTGAATTTGGCTCTCGATATGTTTGGTGGTCAAACCACAGCGGGCAAGGGCGGCACGGACTTCTGCTTGGTTGAGAGCCGGAAAGGCATTCCAAACTGCTTCAAGCGGTGTCTGGCGATTGCCACCTTCGACCTCTTGCTCAAAATAGCCAAGCTCTAGGTAGTCTCCACGCTCGACTTCTCCAGCGATCGGAGGGATGATTCCAAGCAAGCTCTTCAAGAGAGTGGTTTTCCCGATCCCGTTGGCTCCGATGATGGCTACCTTTTGATTGCGTTCAAACGTTAGGTTCAAAGGCTTGGTCAAAGGACGGTCATAGCCAATCTGGAGATCCTTGGCCTGGAAGATAAAGCGACCAGGAGTCCGGGCATTTTTAAATTCAAAGGATGGCTTTGGTTTCTCACTTTGCAACTCAATGAGTTCCATCTTGTCCAGCTTCTTCTGACGAGACATGGCCATATTCCGTGTAGCCACACGCGCCTTATTGCGGGCTACGAAATCTTTCAAATCAGCAATCTCTTTTTGCTGACGCTCATAAGCCGCTTCCAATTGCGATTTCTTCATTTCATAGACTTCAAGGAATTGGTAGTAGTCTCCGGAATAGCGGGTTAACTGCTGATTTTCCACATGGTAGACGATATTGATCACATCATTCAAGAAAGGAATATCGTGGGAAATGAGGACAAAGGCATTTTCATAGTTCTGCAAGTAGCGTTTAAGCCAATCGATATGCTCCGCATCCAAGTAGTTGGTTGGCTCATCCAAGAGAAGGATATCTGGTTTTTCAAGAAGCAATTTAGCCAAAAGGACCTTGGTCCGCTGCCCACCTGACAAGGAGGTCACATCCGTATCCATCCCAAAGTCCATAACCCCAAGAGCACGCGCCACTTCATCGATCTTGGCATCCAAGGTATAAAAATCACGACTTTCTAGACGCTCTTGGAGTTCTCCTACTTCTTCCATCAAAGCATCGACATCGGCTCCCTCTTCCGCCATGGCCATATAGAGGTCATTGATGCGAGCTTCAGCTGTGAACAACTCATCAAAAGCGGTCCGTAAAACATCGCGAACCGTTTGTCCTTCTTCTAAGACCGAATGCTGGTCCAGATAACCTGCCGTCACATACTTAGACCACTCCACCTTTCCTTCGTCAGGTTGCATCTTACCAGTCACGATGCTCATGAAGGTCGATTTCCCCTCACCATTGGCTCCGACCAGACCGATGTGCTCTCCCTTTAACAAACGGAAAGACACATCCTCAAAAATCGCCCGGTCCCCAAAACCGTGACTCAAATTTTTCACTTCTAAAATACTCATGCTTGACTCTCTTTCATTGATTTCACTCGTATGATTATATCATCTTCACTGCAAAATGAAAAGGGAGCCCAACTCCCTTTTCTTTTACAAACCTAAGTCTGCGTATGGTTTTCGGTAGCCCACTTGAACAACTTTTCCGTCTTTGACAAGGAGAGGCCGCTTGATCAGCATACCGTCTGAAGCAAGGAGATTCGCCGCTTCTTTCACTGTCAGTTGATCCACCTTATCTTTCAAACCGAGTTCTCGGTATTTCATTCCGCTAGTATTGAAGAAAGACTTGATCGGTAGCCCAGAAGCTGTCATCCATTCTTGCAATTCTTGGCTAGTCGGTGTTTCTGTGACGATGTTTTGGCTTTGGAACTCACATTGGAGACCGTCCAATTCTGATTTAGCTTTTCGACAAGTCGAACATTTTGGGTATTCAATAAATGTATACATCGATTTTATTTCTCCTTCCAGGTAATTCCTTCGTGTTTTAAAAGCCAGCGTTTGCGATCAAGTCCAGACGCATAGCCCGTCAGTTGTCCATCTTTTCCCATCACACGGTGGCAAGGGACTAAGATCGTCAAGGGATTGCGTCCAACAGCCTGTCCTACGGCTTGGGCTGAACCACAAGAAAGATCCTGGGCAAGCTGGCCATAGGTCTTGGTCTCACCATATGGGATCTCTCGCAATAACCGCCACACCCGCTCTCGAAAGGCTGTCCCTTGCGGTGCTAATGGAAAGCTGATAGCGATTGGATCCCCAGCAAAATAGTGGTCCAACCACTCCTTCACCTTCTCATGGTAGGGATGGATCTGCTCCGGCGCCCCATAGGGATCCGGCGCCTCCTCTTTCGGATCATAAAAATCAAGCTCTACAAGACCTTCCTCACTGACAATGATCGAAAGAAGCCCCATAGGGCTTTTATAGAATTGTTTAAGATAGAGAGTCATTGTAGGCCGCTTCTGCTCTTTGGTCCCAGCGGTCCTCTTCTGAGACCACTTGGAATAAACTGGTTTCTGCTTTTCGCTTGATCTTTTGATAAGCCA
The DNA here is from genome assembly GCF_015557775.1 of Streptococcus parasanguinis. GTDB lineage: Bacteria > Bacillota > Bacilli > Lactobacillales > Streptococcaceae > Streptococcus > Streptococcus parasanguinis_AA. The sequence continues at coordinate 41,555 of NZ_JADNOY010000009.1, forward strand.
GGCGGACACCATCAATAGGGACCTTTCCACAATAATGGTAGCCTAATTTTTCAAGCAAATGTTGCATGACCAGATTATCCGGGTGCGTATCGCAACGGAAATCTGGCCCTTTTTCTCCTTCGATTAAACCTTGAAGGAAGGTCTGAGCCACCCCTTTGCCAGCAGCTTCTTTGGCTACAGCAACACGGTGAAAAGTGACATACATATAGTTGTCATGCTCCCACTTGCCATCGTAAATCTCATTATAGGCCGCTTCGTTGCCCTTGTAGACGGCTGCATAGGCGACGACTTCCTGATCTTCAACCGCCACATAGCCTCGACTTTCTAGAATATCCTCAAAAATGATCTCTTCATCTGGATAGCCATCCTGCCACTGGTCGACCTGTCTTTGAGCCAGGCTTTCCTTGGCATCTTGGATGATTTCCATAATTCGCTTAATCTCATTGGGATAAGCCATTCTAATTTCCATCCTGCTTCCAACCTTTCCTAGTCTTGATGGTAACGAGCATAGAGCTCACTCTTTTGCAGGCCGTATTGTTTGGCGACCTGTTTAATTGCTTGATTTTTCTTCATGCCCTCTTGGACCAAGGTATCGATCTCTTGGATCAAGTCGACCTCTTCTAGATCTAGTTCTTCTTTCTTGGCTCCTTCGACAATCAAGAGACACTCCCCTTTGAGGGGATTTTCTTCAAGAAATGCGACTAACTCAGAAATACTGCCGCGAGTATATTCCTCGTAGATTTTGGTTAATTCACGAACCAGGACGACAGGACGATCCCCATAGACAGCCAACATATTCTCTAAGGTTGCCTTCACTCGATGGGGCGATTCATAAAAGATCTGAGTCTCCGGATAGGCTACTTTTTCTTGGAAAAAGGCTTTCTGTTGCCCCTCTTTGCGAGGCAGAAATCCATAAAAAATATGAGGTTGAGGGGCTAGGCCACTGGCAATCAAACCCGTTATACCCGCACTAGGACCAGGCACAGCTACGACAGGAATCTCTCGTTCAATCGCTGCCTTGACCAAATCATGACCGGGGTCAGAGATACTAGGAAGTCCTGCATCTGAGACTTGCGCCACATCCTTTCCGGATTCTAAATGGGCGATCAGATCTGGAATTTTCTCCATGGCATTGTGCTCATGAAAGCTAGTCTGGGGCGTCGCAATCTCAAAATGCTTGAGCAAGAGGCCTGTATTTCTAGTATCCTCAGCTGCGATCAAGTCCACATCTTTTAAGGTCTGGACCATGCGGTAACTCATATCCTCCCGATTGCCGATCGGTGTTGGGACCAGGTAAAGCACCCCTGTTTTCTTTTCCCCTTTAAAACTTCGTTGGATCTGCATGCTTACTCCCTAAATAGCAACTCGTCACAAAACATACACTCTTCATCGTTCTCACGGCGTTGACCATAAGAATAAGTGCAAATATGAAAACCGTCGTTGTAAATGCGTTGCAAATTTTCACGTCCATGGTGTTGTGACTTTGCGGATGAAGTCTTCTCAACTTCCCCCAAACGCTCTCTCAATTTATCATTTTCTAAGCGAAGAGCTGTATTTTCTTCGATGACTTGTTTCAAATTTTTCTTGATGGCTTCGACTTCAGCCAAGGTGACCAACAAATTCTGAGAGAAGCCGTCTAAAGCATCAAATAATTCTTTTTTATTCATTCTGACTCCTTAACTTTCTAAGCTCAAAACCATATATTCTAGAGCATTTTGAAAAGAAACATTGGCCTTCCACATCCTGCGAGCAAGACTCAATTTCTCAAGCAACTGCTGGGATCTACTCAAGCGCAACTGCTCTTCTAAAGCCAACTCCATCAAACGAAAGGCCTGGCTTTGTTTTTCCTTATCATCTGCTAGGCTCACTAAGCGGGTCACTTCCAAATAAGCACGATTCAAATTGGATTGACAACGTTCGATGAACTGATCACAAACTTTTGCCAGTTCAAAAAACGTAGCATTCTTTTTTTGCTGCTCTGCTTCTTCGAGACTAAAACTAAAACGAGCTACTAGACTTGCCTGTGATTTGATCAAGCCTTCTTTTTCTAGCAGTTCGGTTAGGTAGGCTTGCTTTTTAGGAAAATGGACCTGCTGGGCCCGACTCTTGATGGTCGGTAAGATCAAGTTTTCATCGGATGTCAACAAGAAGAGATAGATCTCACTCTGGGGTTCTTCCATAACTTTTAAGAGAGAGTTGGCCGCATTGGTATGCATCTTATCCGCATCTTGGACGATAAAGACCTGCCGGCTTCCTTCAAATCCTGATTGAGAAAAGTCTTGAACGAGCGAGCGAATGCGGTCGGTCTTAATGATCTGGTTGACTGGACGCACGATCTTTACGTCTGAGAATTCTTCTTCAGCAATCAAGCGACAGGAACGGCATTTGCCACAAGGCCAGACTCCCTGCAAATCTTCGCAAAATTGACTTTGAGCTAGCAAGAGGGCCATCTCAAAACTGGCAAAAGAACCCGTAAAGAGATAAGCATGACTGAGCTGTTTGTGTTCTAAGATCTGGGTGAAGCGCTCCACCAATTCTGGCTGGAGCTGTTGGATCTCTTCTAGCTTCATTTCAATATCCCCAAGCGATTTTCTAAAACAGCCAAAACATCCGCAAAGACTGCCTCAAAGGATTGACTGGCATCGATTTTCACAATGCGCTCTGGTTCCTTTTCATACAAGGCCAAATAACCTTGTCTGACTTTTTGGTGAAGCTCCAATCCTTCCAAATCCAAACGATTGACTTCCCGCTCTTGGTTTTTGGCAATTCGAGCGAGCCCTTCTTCGACATCCAGATCAAAGTAAAGGGTGAGATCTGGTTTAAGACCATCTGTCGCGAATTGATTGAGCCACTCGATATCTTCCACACTCAGACCGCGACCATACCCTTGATAAGCGACCGAGCTATCAATAAAGCGGTCCATCAAGACGATTTTCCCAGCTGCAAGGGCCGGTAAGACACGTTCCACCAAATGCTGCCGGCGACTAGCAATATAGAGCAACAACTCGGTCTTGGCATCCATACTAGTATGGTCTGGATCTAAAATGACTTGGCGGATCTTTTCGGCAATATCTACACCGCCTGGTTCACGGGTTGTAATAAAAGGAATCCCTTTTTCTTCAAGTAGAGGCAAAACGGCTTCTAGGACCGATGATTTCCCCGCTCCTTCTGGACCTTCAAATGAAATTAATGTACCGTTTACCATAGTATCCTCTTTCTGTTTTTCTTCTTTTTATTTTACCAAAAATAAGGGTAAAAATCTTGTATTTTAGGAGAGAAAATTTTTCAAAGTCATTTTCATTTTTTTACTTTTTTGTTACAATGATCTTATAAAGTTTTAGGAGACAACCTATCATGTTTAAATTTAAAGATATTCTGGCTATCATCTTGGGGGCCGGCATTTTTTCGTTTGGGATCTATTTTTTGGTCATTCCCTTTCACTTCTATGAAGGAGGAGCAACAGGGATTACCTTGATCACCTATTACCTCTTCAAAATCCCCGTATCCATCATGAACTTGCTGATCAATATCCCTCTTTTCATTCTGGCTTGGAAACTGCTGGGCAAGAAATCTCTTTACCTGAGCTTACTGGGGACTTTCTCGGTTTCCGCTTGGATGGCGATTTTTGAAGCGATATCCCTCAGCCACCGCTACCATCACTTCATCTTTAACGCCTTTAAAGGAGATATTCTGCTTGCCTGTATCGCCTCAGGGGTTGTACTTGGTTTGGGGCTAGGGATTATCTTCAATGCTGGAGGAACCACTGGAGGAACAGATATCCTCGCTCGCATCTTTAACAAATACACTTCCCTCACCATGGGAAAACTCATGTTGATTGTCGATGCCATTGTTCTGATAACTGTTGTCGTAGTCTTCCAAGATGTCCGCACCGCTATGTATACCCTCTTCTTTATCCTGATTGACACCCTTGTCATCGACTTGATTGGGGAAGGTGGTTTTGCTGGAAAAGGCTTCCTTATCGTTACCTCTAAACCAGAAGAAATTGCCAAAAAGGTTTCTGACGATCTGGGTCGCGGGATTACCTTTATTCGCGGGATGGGCTATTACAGCCGTAAAGATCTGGATATTGTCTACTGTGTCGTTTCACGGAATGAGATGAAACAAATGAAAGACATCATCAATCAGATCGATCCATTCGCCTTTATCACCATTTCAGAAGCCCATGAAATTCTGGGCGAAGGCTTCACTTTAGATAAAGAAAAACAACCCATTAACCGTTAATAGAAAAATCAGACTGGATTGTCATCCAGCCTGATTTTTCTATTAAATAGCTTTTGCGGTTGTTCGAGTGATTTCATCGACTTTCAAACCGTTGGCTTCAAATTTACTACGGATTCCTTCTAGATCTGTCACCCCATCAATTTGAACTTCGATAACGACACGATCGTCTTTGGTTGGGATATTGACTGTATTTGCGATGTTATACCCTTCTTCTACAATCAAGTGAATGATTTGTTCTAGAACGCCAACCTTATCTTCTGTCACAAAGCGAACACGAACTCCTTCTTCTCCATAACCGGATACTTCAAGGAAGGCACGGAAAATATCACGATCTGTGATGACACCGGATACTTGGTCATTGTCCACGACTGGAAGAATTCCCACCTTGTTCTTATACATGAGGTAAGTAGCATCTTCTAAGCTTGCAAATTTAGAGACGGTAATGACATCGCGAAGCATGACATCTTTAACCTTAGTCTTGTTCAACAGATAGTTCATCTCGAAAATAGACAAGCTTGTTGCTTTAGATGGACTTGCTTCTGCAATCGTACCTTCTGTCACCAAACCAACCAATTTATCGTTTTCAATGACTGGCAAACGGTGCAAACCTTGTTCGCGCATCAAATCTGCCGCGTGGGCAATTGTAGTATCTGGACTAATGTAAACCACTTTACGTGTCATAAAATCTTTAACAGCCATAACAAGTTCTCCTATGCTTTTATTATTTTTATTATACTTGATTTTAAGAATGATTTCAAACGCTTTCAGCAGTTTTCTCTTGTTTTCAAAATTTAGAAAAATCAAACAAGAGAGGTGAAAAAAAGAAAGGCCATTCGACCTTTCCTTTCAAACAAACTTAAAAATCTTATCCACCAAGGTAGGCCTTGCGGACTTCTTCTGAGGCTAAGAGTTCTTTTCCTGTTCCGGTAAGAACGACTTTCCCTGTTTCCAAAACATAACCGCGGTCTGCGATGGCAAGGGCCTTGTTGGCATTTTGTTCAATCAAGAGAACAGTTGTTCCTTGTTTTTGGATATCTTGGATGATATCAAAGATTTCTTGGATAAAGATTGGGGCCAATCCCATAGAAGGTTCATCCAGGAGCAAAAGTTTTGGCGTCGACATGAGGGCACGACCCATTGCAAGCATTTGTTGCTCCCCACCAGATAGGGTGGCTGCATCTTGGTTCTTCCGTTCTTCCAAACGTGGGAAACGGGAGAAGACTTTCTTCAAGTTAGCTTGATTTTCTTCTCGATCTTTCTTCAAGAAAGCTCCCATTTCCAAGTTTTCCATAACGGTCAAGCCTGGAAAGACGTGACGGCCTTCTGGAACTTGGGAGAGTCCTGCTGCTACAATCTTTTGAGCTGGAACCTTTTGAATCTCCTGACCCAAAAACTCAATTTTCCCAGCACTTGGACGCACCAAACCTGAAATGGTACGAAGAATAGATGTTTTCCCAGCACCGTTAGCACCGATAAGAGAAACAACTTCTCCTTCATTTACCTCGAAACTGACATCACGGACAGCCTGGATCATGCCATAGTGTACAGAAAGATTTTCAACTTTTAACATAGACATTAGGCTTCACCTCCTAGATAGGCTTCGATTACACGTTTGTTGTTCTTGATTTCATCTGGCGTACCATGGGCAATCAAGCGGCCATATTCCAATACATAAATCCGTTCTGTTACTTCCATAACCAAACTCATATCATGCTCGATCAACATGATCGTAATATTAAATTCTTTTTGAATGCGACGGATCAGTTGGGTTAATTCTGATGTTTCTTGAGGGTTCATCCCTGCAGCAGGTTCATCCAAGAAGAGGATTTTTGGCTCTGTAGCAAGGGCACGAACGATCTCCAAGTGACGTTGTTGTCCGTAAGCTAAGTTTTTGGCCAAGGTATCTGCTTCTTTTTCCAAACCAAAAATCGCTAACAATTCAAGGGCTTTCGCTTTCAAAGCTTCTTCATTCTTGTAATAGCTTGGCAAGCGGAAAAGACTCGCAAAGACATGTGGTTTGTGGTGATTGGCAAAGGCAATCAAGACATTGTCCAAAACGCTTAAATCTTTAAAGAGACGAATATTTTGGAAAGTCCGTCCCAGACCACCTGCAGCGATTTTATAAGGTGCTTTACCATTTAGCAACTGACCATCTAAGGTAATGGTCCCTTCACTTGGTTCATATACCCCTGTTAGGAGGTTGAAGAGGGTTGTTTTACCGGCACCGTTGGGTCCGATCAAACCAACCAATTCCCCTTCATTAAGTTCCATGGTCACATCCCCAACGGCTGTCAAACCACCAAAGTTTTTTGTTAAATTTTTTACTTCAAGAAGTGCCATTAGTTAGCCTCCTTTTTTGAGAGTAGTTTTTTCAAGCTGAATTCCCATGTTCCAAGAAGACCACCTGGACGGAAGATCATCACGAGAATCAAAGCCAATGAGTAAATGATCATACGTACACTTGAGAAGTCTTGAAGCACCATGTTCAAGATACCCAAGACGATGGCTGCCAAAACTGTTCCTGACATTGATCCCAAACCACCAAACACGACAATGATCAAGACATTAATGGTATTGGTGAAAGAGTAATCTTTAGGAACAACAGAGCCGATAAAGCCAGCTTGGAGAGATCCAGCAATCGCCGCTGTGATCGCACCAAATACAAAGGCGATGACTTTGACTTTGGTTGTATTGATCCCAACAGATTCTGCTGCGATTTCATCTTCACGAACAGAAAGGGTAGAGCGTCCAATTGGACTGCGTAAGAAGTTAATCGTAAAGATCGTTGTAATGACAACAAAGAGGTAAACCAATTGCCAAGTTGTAAAGGCTGGCAAACCAAGGATCCCAGCAGCACCATTTGTTAGAGTACCACCATTGACGATCAAGATCCGAATGATTTCAGAAACCCCAAGTGTCGCAATCGCGAGGTAGTCCCCTTTCAAACGAAGGGTTGGAACCCCAACGATCAAGGCAACGACACCAGCAATCAAAGCACCTAAAACCATCGCACCAAAGAAAGCCCCATAGGTTGGTGATTTAGAACCGAGAATGGCTGCAGAATAGGCACCAATCGCCATAAAACCGGCATGTCCGAGTGAGAATTGACCTGAGAAACCAACAATGAGGTTCAAGCCAACTGCAAGGATAATATTAATTCCGATTTGTTCTAAAATTTGGATATAGAAGAGGTTGAGCACACCCGCTGCAACCAAGACTTGGATCAAGGCAAAACCTGCGACCAAAAGACCAAGCCAGACTAAATTCACTTTTAAATTTTGTTTCATGGCTTACACCTTCTCTTTCACATTTTTACCGAGGATTCCTGCTGGACGGATGAGCAAGATCACAATCAAGATGGCATACACAATGGCATCACGAAAGTCTGAAAGACCGATCGCTGTAGCGAATGTTTCCAACAAACCGATGACAAATCCACCTAGGGCCGCACCTGGAATGATTCCGATTCCTCCAAGAACGGCTGCGACAAAGGCTTTGATCCCTGGTGTCATCCCCATCAAAGGCTCGATCGAGTTGTAGTACAAACCGATCAAGACCCCACCAGCACCTGCCAAGGCTGAACCCAAAGCAAAGGTGAAGCTGATCGTACGGTTTACGTTAATCCCCATCAATTGAGCCGCATCACTATCGACAGATACAGCACGCATGGCTTTCCCCATCTTTGTCTTTTGGATAATAAATTGAAGAGCGACCATCAAGAAAACAGACACTCCCAAGATCATCAACTGAATATTGGAGATTGAAATAGGACCGAAGTTGTAACGAACCGTTTTAATCACTTGAGGGAAGGAACGGGTATTGGCTCCTACAAAGAAGACCATCCCATATTCAAGCAAGAAGGAGACACCGATCGCTGTGATCAAGGCAGCAATCCGAGTCGAATGACGAAGCGGACGATAAGCCAGGTATTCAATCACAACCCCTAAAATAGCTGTCCCAACCATGGCTAGGAGCAAGGCTACAAAGAAGTTAACCTTCAATGAGTTCAATAAGAAATATCCCATAAAGGCACCTACCATGTAGATATCCCCATGGGCAAAGTTGATCAATTTGATAATTCCATACACCATGGTATAACCAAGGGCCAAAAGTGCATAGACACTTCCCAAGATTAGACCGTTCACTAATTGCTGGAGCATTTGAACCATCCTTTCTAACAATAAAGAGCGAGGCCAGGAATTTTTATTCTCCCAGCCTCTTGTACAAACAACAAATGATAATTATGGTTTAACAGACTCAACAGATTTGACTTTACCATCTTTCAAGCCAATCATAAGAGCTGATTTAACCGGGTTGTGGTTCTTGTCGATTGACATTGTACCAGTCACACCTTCCAAGTCTTTCAACTTGGCAAGGTTGTCTTTCAATTCGACAGAGTTCTTAGCACCTTTAGATGCTTCTGCAACCATGTAAACTGAGTCATAAGCCAAAGCTGCGAACATTGAAGGTTCTTCATTGTATTTCGCTTTGTATGCTTCTACGAATTTCTTGGCTTTATCAGTCATTTCACCTTCAGTAGAGAATCCAGCTACGTAGTAGATATCAGTAGCTGCAGCAGGTGTTGCTTGTTCAACGAACTTCTCATCGCTAAATCCATCACCACCAATGATTGGTTGTTTGATTCCCATACCACGCGCTTGGTTTACGATCTTACCAGTTTCAGTGTAGTACCCTGGAAGAACAATCGCATCGAAGTCTTTATCTTTGATTTTTGTAAGAGCAGCTTGGAAGTCTGTATCCTTAGATTGGAACGTTTCTGTTGCTACGATTTCACCTTTGTAAGATTTCTTGAAGGCTTCAGCAATCCCTTTCGCATAGTCAGATGAGTTATCGTAGTAGAGAACGACTTTCTTCGCTTTCAAGTTATCAGTTGTGTATTTAGCGATGATTTTTCCTTGGAAGCTATCGATAAAGGTTGCACGGAAGAGGTAATCTTGACCTTTTGTCAAATCATCTTGAGTTGCTGATGGTGTGACCAATGGAACACCTGCTTTACCAGCGTTGGCAACCGCTGCTGCAGTAGCACCTGAAGTTGCAGGTCCTACAAGAGCGTTCACTTTTGATTGAGTGACAAGGTTTGTAGTGACTGTAGCTGCTTCAGCTGTTTCAGATTTGTTATCTTTATCTGTGACAACGATCTTCTTACCGTCAGCTCCACCCTTAGCGTTGATTTCATCAACGGCCAATTGAGCACCTTTTTGTTCAGCGCTACCGTAGGCTGCTACTTCACCAGTTTTTTCAAAGTTAAAACCGACTTTTAGTTCCTTGCCGATTTCGTTACCAGTTGTGTTTGAACCTGAAGTAGAAACTTCACCACAAGCAGCAAGAAGAGCGACACTTGCAATGGTTAAAAATGAAAGAGCAAATTTTTTCTTCATTTGTAATGATCTCCTTAAATGAATCTTAAAATAAATACATTAAGAATATACCGAATTATCTGACAATTGTCAATAAAAAAAGCGCAATCCATCAAATGATTGCGTTTTCTAAACTTCTGTGACCACAGATGGGGTCTCCAATCGTTGCAAACTCCCCACAAAATCTGTATCTAAATCTTTGAGATGGCAAGGCAAGACCTTTTTGACATAACGTTCTTTCTTTAAGTCTTCCATGACTTGATCGGCCTTGTCACTGTCCACATACAATTGGACATAACGGCATTTCTTAGAATGGTACAAGACATCTCCGACAGATTGTAATTTTTTCCCGTCTCGATTGTAATACAATTTAACAATCAAGCCTGTTCTTTCTTGTTTCTCAAACATGGTCAATCCCTTTCTCGTTCTATTACTAGTATATCAAATTTCAAGAAAAAGAACTACTCTTTTATGAGAGCAAAAAAGAGAGTGGGACAGAAATCGGTAATTCGTTAGAATTCGATTTCGTCGTCCCACCTCCGCACAGTTGAGTAGGGCT